>CAVRXF010000001.1:0-85159 GCA_963724925.1 uncultured Actinomycetota bacterium
TCAGCGTACGACGCTTCGAGACACCGATCGTCGGCACGACGCAAGATCGAAGACGACGAGAAACGACTTCGCTACCCCGCCCCTGCGATTGCATGGCGGCCCGTTCCACCGCCAATGAGCTGACGGCTCGCCGCGCGACCAGCTCGGACGGCGGCAGTGGCTGTCAGCGAACGATACTCGTCACGTCCTCAGCGCGGCATTAGGAGCGGACGACCCGTCGTGAACGGACGGCCATGTGGTCTTTAAAGTGCGCGGGTCGCAGGCGATCGCCAAGAAGGATCAGTCCACCGTGGATCAGTCCTCCATAGCCGTCGCGCGGCAGGGCGTCTTGGGCAGCCAGCCCGGCGGAAAGCTGCGCCGCGTCTTCCTCGATGCGGCCTCGTCGCAGGTAGCCGTCACCGAGATCGATGAAGACTCGGTCCCATGTCGGGCGCCGAAGGGAGCCGACGGAGCGAGTCCACATCCTCAACGAAGGGGCGCGCCGTGACGGCGGACTCGTCCGAGGCGACCTCCTTCGCGAGACCGTCCTGCAAGTCGGCGAGGTAGTGAGCGATCATGCAGTGCTTCGCGTGGTCGCCCTCGGTGGTCCCGTCCCGACAGGCGTCAGCTCGTGAAGGCCTCGATCCGTCTCGCTTCCGAGAGCAATGCGAAACGCCGCCACGATTTCGCCCCAGTCCATGATGGCCTCGACAGTAGGACCGTCCCTGATGCGTCCCGGGACGGATGGGCGCCTCAGACCTCGGGAGTACAGACCTCGGAGCTCGGGCCTCGCGGCGGGGCTCGCGAACGAGCCCAGCGCAGGCGCAGAAGAGCGGATTCCGAGATCCGCGGTAACTCGTCGCGAGGTCGGCCGGGAGTGCGGCGGAGGGTAGCCACGATCGCCGGCCGAACCGAGGAGGCGGGCGCGGCGCGATCCGCGGCTCATCATGCCGCGTCCAAAGGACGCGCAGTCGGTCGCGAGCAAGGACAAGTGGTCCGGTCTCAGGCTGGTCCTCGATCGCCCACGCTCCCTCGGAGATCACCGAGCACACCGGAACGTAGGGACGACCTCGGGCGGGTCTCGGGATGGACCATCCGGGCAGCACGGGCTGGAAGACATGCACTCGCTGGCGCCGCCGATCTGCCTGAGGCGTTCCGGCCGAAGTCGCTCGTGCAGCCGCTTCGAGCTCTGACCGTATTGCGGAGCCATCGTGGTGTTCGGCACCTGCGAGACGCCGACCACGCCTGAGGTCGCGCATGAGGGATGGCGAGGCGAATCGCTTGCCTCGGGGCGGCGTATCGTGCGGAACGCAGAAAGCGCTGCTGCCTCGGACGCCGATCCGACGCTTCGGCATACATTCGTCGGTTCTCTTGACGGTCGCACCGGAGGTGTCCGTTGTCGAAGGCGACAATCACTCGACTGTTCATCCAGAGCGTGGTCGCAATGGCCGGCGGCCTGGTGCTGCTGCTGGTGGCCGGGTTGCTGGCCTACGCCAACAGCACCTTCGTGATGAACGGACCCGACGTCGTCGGGTTCCGCACGACGCCGTTCGGATGGGTCATGATCGGGTTGGCCCTGCTGGCCACACTCGTCATGGTGGGGGCGGCGATAGCCCAGTTCGTGGCGTGGGTGGCCGCGGTTGCCAACACCGCTGGGCTGCCGGACAAGACCTGGTTCATCATCCTGCTTGTGACCGGCCTGTTCAGCTTCGGTTTCGTTGCGATGATCGTCTACCTGGTCGCCGGTCCCGGGGATCCGGTCCGCGAAGGGTCACCCATGTCTCAACGGCAGGGGTCACCGAACACCAACCCTGCTGGACACGGCTGATCGGCGCCCGGCGGGGGCCAGTTGCGACTGCCGCGCCACCCTGCCCAGGTTCACCACCGAGGCCCGCGAAGCCAACCGGGCCCTGGTCGACCTTCTCGGCACCATCGCCAGCGACAAGGCAGCAAACGCGCGCAGGTCGCCCTGGCCTGGCTGCTGGCCCAGAAGCCCTGGATCGTGCCGATCCCCGGCACCACGAAGACCCACCCGCCTCGAGGAGAACATCGGCGCGGTCGACGTCGTCCTCACCGTCGACGACCTACGCCGCATCGACGACGCCGCAGCGAGCATCCGCGCCGTGGGCGAGCGCTACCCCGAGGCCATGCAGCAGATGATCGACCGATAGACCACGGCCAACGACAGAGGGAGGGAACGTCATGACCGACGTCACCGTCGTCATCGGAGCCGGCTCGATCGGTGTGGCCATCGCCCGACGAGTCAGTGCCGGCAAGCGCGTCCTGCTCGCCGACCTCCGCCTCGAGAACGCGGACGCCGCCGCCGAGGTGCTCCAGGACGCCGGCTTCGAGACCAGCACCACCACCGTCGACGTCTCGTCGCGGGAGTCGGTGCTCGCGCTGGTCGAGCACGCCACCGGCCTGGGTCAGGTGACCGGTGTCATCCATGCCGCCGGAGTCTCGCCGTCCCAGGCACCGCCGGAGCTGATCCTGCGCGTCGACCTCTACGGCACCGCCCTGGTGCTCGAGGAGTTCGGCCGGGTCGTCGCCCCAGGCGGCTCCGCAGTCGTCATCGCCTCGCAGTCGGGCCACCGGCTGGGGGCCCTGACCGCCGACGAGGACGCCGCGCTGGCGACCACCCCAGTGGAGGACCTCCTGTCACTACCCATGCTCACCCCGGACCGGGTGACCGACCCGCTGAACGCCTACCAGTTCGCCAAACGCGGCAACGTGCTGCGCGTCATGGCCCAGGCCGTGGTGTGGGGCAGGCGCGGAGCGCGGGTCAACGCCATCAGCCCGGGCATCATCATCACCCCCCTGGCCCGCGACGAGCTCACCGGCCCACGCGGCGAGGGCTACCGGGCGATGCTGTCGGGCTCACCCGCCGGCCGAGCCGGCACCCCCGACGAGGTCGCCACCGTCGCTGCCTTGCTGATGGGCCCCGACGGCGCCTTCATCACGGGCAGCGACATCCTCATGGACGGCGGCGTCACGGCCTCCTGGTTCTATGGCGACCTCGCCCCCCGCTGATCTGAGGCCAGTCGGCGAACAGACGCACGTCTGCACACCTCGCCGGACGAGCCGATTGCGGCTGGAGCGAGCGGCTGCTTCGCCGCTGCCTATCGCGGTCAGTTCTCGTTGTGGCCGAGGCTGCCGGACAGGTCGCGGTGAGCCTCTGCCTGTGCGAGCAGCGTGTGGGCCTTGGACTCGAAGAGCTCGACGGCGTCGGCGCCGGCGGCGAACCGGAACGGCGGTTCGTCCATGGCGGCGAGCTGGACGAGCGCTTGGGCGAGTTTGGCGGGGTCGCCGCCTTGCTTGCCGTCCATGCCCTGCCAGGCCTTGATGGTGGAACTCGTGCGGTTCGCGTAGTCGGGGATCGAGGGCTGCGCGTAGTTTGTGGACTGGGGGCTGAGCAGCTCGGTGCGGAAGAACCCTGGTTCGACGAGCATGGCGCGGATGCCGAAGGGTGCGATCTCGGAGAGCAGGCCCTCCATGAACCCTTCGACGCCGAACTTGGAGGCGGCGTAGGCGGTTAGGAAGTCGCCGGTGGATGCGATGCCCGCGGTGGAGGAGATCGTCACCACAAGCCCGGAGCGTTGGGCCCGCATCTGCGGTAGGGCGGCACGGGTGACGTTGACCGGCCCGAAGAGCGTGGTCTCGATCTGGGAGCGGAACGCCTCGGGTGCCATCTCCTCGAAGAACCCGGCCTGGAAGCTGCCCGCATTGTTGACCAGGACGTCCAGGCGCCCGAACCGGCCCACGGCCGCCTCGACCGCGGCCGTCGCCGCCGCCGGGTCGGTCACATCCAGAGGCACCGCCAACAGGTTCTCGTGCCGGCCCAGCACCTGGGTGATCCTCTCGGCACGGCGGGCGGTTGCGACCACCGCATGCCCAGCCGCCAGGGCGGCCCGGGCGATGTCGACGCCCAGGCCTCGCCCGGCGCCGGTCACCAGCCACACGTGTTGCCGTGTCTGCTGCGTGTTCTCGTTCATCGGTACTGCGGCTCCCTCTGCTGACTGCCGGTCACACCTGGTCAGGACCGCCACGAAAACACAACCACGAGACTTGCAGGCGTGCAGTCCTCAACGTCAGGGACACCGGCAGCGACCCCACGGATGTCAGACGAACGGTGTTTCTGCGGTTCGTCTTCAGAGGTTCTCCGCAGCCGGCATCCGGTCGGCGAAAATGACGGCGAACGCATTGAGCGCGGGCTCCCATCGTGCCTGTCCGAGCCCCTTGGGGTCCAGCCCGCGGGTGACCAGGTAGACACTTGAGCGCGGCGGCCCGGCCGGGAAGTGCCGACCCGCATCGACCCCTTGTGGACTCCGCTTATCGTCAGGTCCGGTAAGAAACGCACGAGGCCCCGCCCGTCTCGCGGCGGAAAGACGCAACCCGCAGATCGCCCGGCTCTGGGCGACGAGGCCTCGGAACGGGTCGCGCGGCCGGCGTGTTCGGGATGGCGCGGCAGGATCAGTTGGCCAGTCCACCGAACGCGGCGACGGTGAGGCCGCCGATCATGAAGGCGGCGATGGCGGCGGCCAGAGCGCCCGTGGTGAACGTGGGGATGCGAGCCCGCCAACCCGTCGCGGTGGCTTTGCCGTGGTGGTACCCATGGGTTAACGCGTGCCCCTTGCCACGCGCGAGCAGGTAGCGGTTGACGGGATAGGCCGAAGCGTAGGCGACCGCCAACGCGACGATCATGCTCAGCCAGAAGATGGGGCTGTCCAGGCCGGCGTTCATGGCGCCGGGGATCACGGCCATGACGGCGTTGTCGACTACCTCCATCACGGCAATCGACAGGGTGTCGGCGGCCAGCACGATGCTCAGTGCGGCGGTGAAGCCGAGCCCGGCCTTGAGCAGGGAAAGCAGCGTTGAGAGGGTGTAGCCGAAGAGGAACGCCAGCCCGATCGCGAGGGCAATGGTCAGGCCGGTGCTCAGGCCGATGGCGGTGCCCATGACCAGGCCGAGGATCTACGCCGATCGCGCAGCCGGTGAGGCAGTGCAAGGTGGACGATCTAGGCAGCCAAACGTCCCAAGCCGTCTTGATGGCTGCCCGACTGTTGCTCACGATGGTCGTGACCGTGGCGGTGGGTCCGCGCGTCCATAGTGCGCATCGCTTCCTTCATCAACACACCTCCGCTGAAGCATACCCCCCTGGGGTATCTCTGTACAGAACCAGAAGTCAGGCTTTGGGTATTCCAGCGGGTGCGGGACAAAGCAAAATCGCGGTCGCCGAACGGCAGCACTACCGCCCCGAGTATCCGTTCTGCCGAGGCGCAACCAAGCCTGCCCGCGTGTGCCGCGCCGAGGGAGCATGCACCTATACGCGGCTACTAGACAATTTCCTGTAGGACCGGTGTCGGGCCAGACTCAGGTCCAGGTGTCCGGCGGGATGCTCTCCTCGCGGCTGCCCACCAGCGTGATCGGTGTGGCTCTTTATCGGTTTGCGTTCCGTCGGGCACCGTGCCGTGCGCGTGGCTCCAGAGGGGACTGCCCTGCTCGTAGTAGCAATGCCCGCCCGGCGTCATCAACAGGCGAGTGCGGAAAGGCGGAGCGAGCTTATGGCGAGCGTGTTCATCGGGGTTGATCCCCACAAGTTGTCGGCGACGATCGAGGTCCTCGACGAGCGGGAGACGGTGTTGGCGACCGGCCGGTTCGGTACCGATCGGGGTGGGTACGCCGCGATGCGCCGGCAGGTCGCGGCGTGGCCGGCGCGGGTGTGGGCGGTGGAGGGCAGCAACGGCGCCGGGCGGCCGCTGGCGCAGCGGCTGCTGGCCGACGGCGAGCACGTGCTCGACGTGCCCGCGAAGCTGTCAGCGAGGGCCCGGTTGTTCGACACCGGGCACAACCGTAAGACCGACGCCCACGACGCGCACGCGGTCGCGGTCGTTGCGGTGCGGACCAGGGGTTTGCGGGTGTTGTCCTACGACGAGCACCACGAGGCGCTGCGGATGCTCGTCGACCGGCGCCAGGAGCTGACCCGCAGGCGGATCCAGACGGTCAACCGGTTGCAGCGGCTGCTGTCCGAGTTGACCCCAGGTAAGGCCAAGAAGGACCTGACGGCCTTGCAGGCCAAGGGAATTCTCGCCGGTGTGCGGCCGCGGGACCTGGCCGGAAAGACCAGGCGCCGGCTCGCGGTCGAGCAGCTGACCGAGCTGGTCGCGGTGGACAAGAAGATCAAGGCACTGACCAAGGAGCTCAAGGTGATGGTCATCGCCACCGGGTCCACGCTGATGGACCTGCCCGGCGTCGGGCCCGTCGTGGCAGCTCGGGTTCTGGCCGACGTCGCGGATGTGGCCCGGTTCGCCGACCGCAACCGGTTCGCGTCCTGGACCGGAACCGCACCGATCGAAGCATCCTCCGGCGAGATCGTCCGCCACCGGCTCTCCCGGGCCGGCAACCGGCGGATGAACCACATGATCCACATCGCCGCGGCCACCCAGAATCCGCCTCGACACCCCAGGACGGACCTACTACCGGCGCAAGCTCACCGAGGGCAAGACCCGGATGGAGGCCATGCGCTGCCTGAAGAGACGCATCTCCGACGCCATCTACCGCCAGCTGCTCGCCGACGCCATCGTCGCCGCGGCTGCGGGCGCCAAGACGGGCCCGGGAGGGCACCGCGGGGCGTCTTCAGAATCCAGCGCGGCCGGCTCACACCCGCACACCGGCACTTCGGATCAGCCACTTCCCGGACCCGCACCCACGACGCTACCGGCCGCCACGACCCGCGCGAACCCCCGCCCGGGATCGGCTCCCCAGCCAACGCGCCGACGCGCCGGAGCCGTCAAGGTGGAGCGCCCCACCGGACGAACGACCTTGACGGCGACAAGCGTCGGCGCACACTCAAAGGAGCCGAACCCGGCCCCTTGACAACAGAGGGGAGCCGGTATGACGCGGGGTCAGTGCCGTAGGTCGTGTTGTTCACCCGACGGTCCCCCGTCGAGTGCTGCGGCGGAGTAGGCCGCCTGTAGTCGCTCGCTGGGAAGGGGCTGGTCGTCGTGGGGGCGGGGCTGGTCGAGGTGACGCGTCCGCAGTTCGTCCATGAGCTCCTCGACGAACGCGGGGCCCTGTTGACGCATCAGCTCCTGCCGGGCCCGCAGCTGGGGTGTGCCGGTGCGCCAGTCGAGGCCCCAGTTGCCCAGGGCGTAGATGATCGGCAGGGTCTGGATGCCGGCCTCGGTGAGGCTGTACCGGACCCGTTGTCCTCGTGCTGCATCGTCGCGGACGAGGATCCCTGCGGCGACGAGTCGCTTCAACCGGTCGGCGAGGATGTTGGAGGCGATCCCCTCGGGGGACCGGTGAGCAGCTCACGGAAGTAGCGGCGGTCCCCGAAGATGATGTCGCGCAGCACGAGCACCGACCAGTGGTCTGCGAGGGCCTCGACCGCGGCGTTGATGGCACATCCGGAGCGGGGCTGCACGGGGTTCCTCCGACGGGGTTGACGACACCTCACCGTAGTGCTTGCATAGTGCAACGACAATCCGGGGAGGAGCTCCCATGGCGGTCCGCGTTGACCTCAACATCTCCCTCGACGGCGTCGCCACGCCGACGGATCCGAGACCCGAGAAGCCGATGGGCGCCGACTGGGAGCGTCTGACGGCGGCCTACGCCGCGACCCGCACCTTCCGCGAGCGGGTGCTGGGCGACACCAGCGGTGAGGGGACGACGGGCCTGGACGACGCGTATGCCGCGGCCTACTTCGAGGGGGTCGGCGCCGAGATCATGGGGGCCGGGATGTTCGGCCTGCACGCCTTCGCCGACGACCCGAGCTGGACGGGCTGGTGGGGCGAGGAACCCCCGTTCCGGGTGCCCGTGTTCGTGCTGACCCACGCCCCTCGTCCGGCGGTGAGCATGGCCAACGGCACCTCGTTCGAGTTCCTCTCGGTGACTGCGGCCGAGGCCCTGGCGCGGGCCCGGGCGGCGGCGGGCGGTCACGACGTGCGCATCGGCGGCGGCACGGGGGTCGTGCGTGACTTCTTGCGCGCCGGGCTCGTGGACCACCTCCACGTCGGCATCACGCCGATCGTGCTGGGGCGGGGCGCGCGGCTCTGGGACGACCTGAGGGTGCTCGAGAGCGACTTCACCGTCACCAGCGAGACGGCCGAGAGCGGCACCATCCACGTGACCTTCCGGCGCTGACCCCCGACCGTGGCCCATGGACCCGCCTCGTGGGCCTGGTGGCCCACTTGATAGACACGGGACGCCCGTCTTGCGGCGCTATGACGCAACCCACGATCGCGACTCGAACAACCGCATCGAGGCTACTTGGCTCTCCTTGGCGCCTGATAGGCCAGCCTGGCTGCCAGAGTGCAGACCGATGGCCAAGGAGGTGATCACTAGCTCGGCGACGCCAGACGTGGCAAGCCACCAGCGGATGAAGAGGGCTGTGACGGGGGTCCACGCCTGGCCGCCACGCCCCGACTGGTGGCTGTCGCGTGTCGTGACGTAGTCATTCTCGATGTGGCCACCTGCTGAACCCGAAAGGCATCGCACCTTGGCTGTCCGGCCGGCAGGCTCAGCTCAGTGTGTTGGTCCGGTGGATGGCGGCTGGTCGACGCGGTCGGGAAGGTCGTTCGGGGTCGAGCCAAGGAGGGCAACGAGCTCCCCGAACGAGTGCTGCCTCAGCGCCTGCAGCACAGTCTCGTGCAAGCCACGATCATGGCCGACGAGCTCGGATATGCCGTGGTAGTCCAGCAGCGCCCGCGCATCGTTGGGGACGCGTGCGACCACGAACTCGCCGCCCGCCTCGTGGACGATTTGGATCACCTTTCGGATGGCCTCCGCAGATGTCCAGTCCATCGCGTGGATCTCGGCCCCGTCCAGGACGAACAACCGGACCGGTTCACGTTCAGGTTGCCATGAGGATCCGCACGTCCTCCACCAGGCGCGGTGCGTTGGCGTAGTAGAGGTTCGCCGAGAAGCGGTACACGATCAGCCCTGGCCAGGTCTGCCCACCCGGCGCAACGCCGGTCTCGCCGCGGTTTCCCTGCTCGTCCACGGTCAGCACGATGTTGTGCGGCCGTGACGTCTGCGCCAGATGCGTGACGATCGAGGCGACGATCGCCCAGAGAATCCCGCCGCCCACCCCCACCAGGGCCACGAACACCGCGGTCGACAAGGCCACCCAAAACTCCCCGCGCCTGGGCAGGTGCCAGAGCATGCGCAGGGTGGAGACCTTCATCAGGTGCAGTGCGATGACAAAGACCACCGACGCCAGGGTCGCCTCGGGCAGGTTGGCGAAGACGCCGGTCAGCCACAGCAGCACGGGGACGGTGATCCCTGCGAGAACGACCATCGCAATCTGGGTCTGGGTCCCCGACTTGTCCGAGACCGCCGTCTTGGTCGGCGAGCCATCCACGACGAAGGAGGACCCCAGGCCGTTCACGATGTTCGCCACGCCCAGGCCGGTGAGATCCCGGTTCGGGTCGTGCGTGTCGTCATGCTGGATGGCGAAAGCACTCGCGGTGGAAACACTCTGTGCCACACAGACCAGCAGAATGACCATTGCCGTTGGGACCAGTGCCAGCACGTCCACGAGAGGGGCGGTGGGCACCCGGATGCTCGGCAACCCGGCGGGCAGCGCACCCACCATCTCCACCCCTCGCCGCGCCTGCCAATGCAAGGTCGCAGCCAGGGTGATGCTGCCCACCACGGCGACCAGCGGCCCCGGGATCCGCGGGGAAACCTTGGCCAGGCCCAGGATGGTGCCCACGACGACGGCCGACAGGACGGTGTCGGCCAGGCTCGCACCGGGGATGTGCCCCAGGGTGCTGAGGAACTTCTGCCAGGTCGTGTCGCCGTCTGCGTCGACGCCGAGCATCCCGTCGAGCTGCCCAACAGCGATCTGAACACCGACGCCGGTGAGGAACCCGGCCAGGACTGAACGCGACATGAAGTCCGACAAGAAGCCCAGCCGCAACCAGCCCGCGCCGACCAACAGGACCCCGCTCATGATCGCCAGCAGGCAGGACAGCGCGAAGAACCGCTGTGGGTCGCCCACGGCCAGTAGCCCGACGGCACCGGCGCTGATGGCAGCCGTTGCCGAGTCGGCCCCGATGACCAGCCTGCGGGTGGAGGCGAACAACGCGAACGCTAAGACGGGCAGCAGGCATGTATACAGCCCCGTCTCCGCGGGCATGCCGGCGATCTTCGCGTAGCCCAGACCCTCCGGAATCGCCACCGCGGCCAGCGTGGCACCCGCCACGAGATCTCTGCTCAGCCAGCCGCGCCGGTACGGCAAGATCCCGCTGCCCAGCCCCAGGCCGGAAACGCGGCGGGCCCAAGTGCTCCCCATCCGCAGATTCTCCTCCTCGGGCGTTGTGCGGAGCCACCTGCTGGGCGGCCGCGCCGTCTCACCGGCGTAGCACAGATCCCCGGCAACGCCGGCCAGGACACCTCGGTACGACGGTCACGCAGTCGCCGCCGGTCAGGAATGGAAGATCTGGGCCCCGGCCTGGCGGAACCCCTCATTCGTGAGGATCCCCGCGGGCAGGTCAGCGAGCCGCTTCAGTTGCTCAACCAGGCCAGCTCCCGCGGCAGGAGCCTCGGCGCTGCTCGTCTCCTCCACGACAAGGGTTGAGTTCGGGCGTTGGATCAACGACCACCCCGCGACCTCGACCGCGGTCAGGAGGGTCAAGCAGCCTTTCCATGGCGAACGGGGGCAGCCAAGGGACGTCGGGTCGTTCCGCCAGACGATGAGCCTGCCACGCGCCTGCGACGAAGGGACGGGCACCCGCCCCGATGGCGGACCGGCTGGTCTCCGGCGCGTCCTTCTGGGCTACTAGAGCCGGAATGACGCGGGATGGCCGCGCGTTCCGCGCGGGCAGTGGGGCACGAATCGGACGACCCGAAGGGTAGCGTCCGCCGTGCGGCATGAGCGGGAACGCTATGCCATGTCCGCGGCAGAGTCGGATGTGTGGATCTGGCACGATCCATGTGTGCCGGTACGGTCGGGCCCATGCACCACTACGCTGCGCTGCTGCGCGGCATTGCACCCAGCGGCACGAATATGACGAATGACAAGCTGCGCGGAGTTTTCGAGGGGCTCGGGTTCGCGAACGGTGGGCTCGGTGCTGGCCAGTGGCAACATCCTGTTCGGCAGCGCCGACGCGGACGTACCCGCACTCGAGCGACGGATCGAGGACGCGCTCGCCGGTGACCTGGGCATCTCGAGCCGAACCATCATCCGCGCACACTCGCGAACTGCGTGCGCTCCTGGACAGCGAGCCCTTTCCCGGATTGACGCACGAGCGGGGCACCTACCTGACCGCGACGTTCCTCAAGGACGCCGCAACAGCCCCAGACGTCGTCCCGGAACACCCGGATCCGCGCACCCGGATTGTCCGCTACGACAAGGCCGCCCGCGCCGTCCTCGCCATCGTTGACAACAGCGACCCCGGCATGACCCCGGACTTCATGTCCTGGCTGGAGAAGTGCTACGGCAAGGACATCACCACGCGCAGCTGGCTAACCGTCCAACGAGTCGTCAAGAAGCTCGAGAGCTGATTCGCTGCAGTGAGACACGCCGGCGAGACCGACTCACTGAGCTGGGCTGCACCAGACCGTCCGCGGCATGATCGGACGAACGTAGCCGTCCTCAGCGCGGCTAGAGCCAGAGTCGGGCGTATGTGGCCGACCGGACCCGCAACGGTCCGCGTCTTTCGCGGCTACTAGACAATTTCCTGTAGGACCGGTGTCGGGCCAGACTCGGTCCAGGTGTCCGGCGGGATGCTCTCCTCGCGGCTGCCCACCAGCGTGATCGGTGTGGCTCTTTATCGGTTTGCGTTCCGTCGGGCACCGTGCCGTGCGCGTGGCTCCAGAGGGGACTGCCCTGCTCGTAGTAGCAATGCCCGCCCGGCGTCATCAACAGGCGAGTGCGGAAAGGCGGAGCGAGCTCATGGCGAGCGTGTTCATCGGGGTTGATCCCCACAAGTTGTCGGCGACGATCGAGGTCCTCGACGAGCGGGAGACGGTGTTGGCGACCGGCCGGTTCGGTACCGATCGGGGCGGGTACGCCGCGATGCGCCGGCAGGTCGCGGCGTGGCCGGCGCGGGTGTGGGCGGTGGAGGGCAGCAACGGCGCCGGGCGGCCGCTGGCGCAGCGGCTGCTGGCCGACGGCGAGCACGTGCTCGACGTGCCCGCGAAGCTGTCAGCGAGGGCCCGGTTGTTCGACACCGGGCACAACCGTAAGACCGACGCCCACGACGCGCACGCGGTCGCGGTCGTTGCGGTGCGGACCAGGGGTTTGCGGGTGCTGTCCTACGACGAGCACCACGAGGCGCTGCGGATGCTCGTCGACCGGCGCCAGGAGCTGACCCGCAGGCGGATCCAGACGGTCAACCGGTTGCAGCGGCTGCTGTCCGAGTTGACCCCAGGTAAGGCCAAGAAGGACCTGACGGCCTTGCAGGCCAAGGGAATTCTCGCCGGTGTGCGGCCGCGGGACCTGGCCGGAAAGACCAGGCGCCGGCTCGCGGTCGAGCAGCTGACCGAGCTGGTCGCGGTGGACAAGAAGATCAAGGCACTGACCAAGGAACTCAAGGTGATGGTCATCGCCACCGGATCCACGCTGATGGACCTGCCCGGCGTCGGGCCCGTCGTGGCAGCCCGGGTTCTGGCCGACGTCGCGGATGTGGCCCGGTTCGCCGACCGCAACCGGTTCGCGTCCTGGACCGGAACCGCACCGATCGAAGCATCCTCCGGCGAGATCGTCCGCCACCGGCTCTCCCGGGCCGGCAACCGGCGGATGAACCACATGATCCACATCGCCGCGGCCACCCAGATCCGCCTCGACACCCCAGGACGGACCTACTACCGGCGCAAGCTCACCGAGGGCAAGACCCGGATGGAGGCCATGCGCTGCCTGAAGAGACGCATCTCCGACGCCATCTACCGCCAGCTGCTCGCCGACGCCATCGTCGCCGCGGCTGCGGGCGCCAAGACGGGCCCGGGAGGGCACCGCGGGGCGTCTTCAGAATCCAGCGCGGCCGGCTCACACCCGCACACCGGCACTTCGGATCAGCCACTTCCCGGACCCGCACCCACGACGCTACCGGCCGCCACGACCCGCGCGAACCCCCGCCCGGGATCGGCTCCCCAGCCAACGCGCCGACGCGCCGGAGCCGTCAAGGTGGAGCGCCCCACCGGACGAACGACCTTGACGGCGACAAGCGTCGGCGCACACTCAAAGGAGCCGAACCCGGCCCCTTGACAACAGAGGGGAGCCGGTATGACGCGCCACGCGCGTGCCGAAGCACCCGGGCGGGGATTGCTCTGGGTCGGATAGGTCTCCTTGGCACGGCGCCCGGCGAGTGCCAACCGCTTGACGGCGCGACCGGCTCGGCCGGGCAGAGGCAGGAGAGCCTTCGCCACCGATTCGACGGGCTCCGTTGGGATGACCTTGCCAGGTCTGGCAAGGTCGGATGCGTGAAGGTCAACAGGGCGACCCCGCCAGCCTCCGTCGTGCCGGTCCTCTCCTACCCGGATGTGCGGGGAGCAGTGGCGTGGTTGAGCGCGGCATTCGGCTTCGCCGAACGCACGCGGATAGGCGAGAGCCACCGTGCGCAGATGAGCATCGGTGCCGACGGGGCAGTCATCGTCGCGGAGTTCCGTGGGGAGAATCGGGAACACGAACGGCCGGTGACGCATCTCATCCGCGTCAGGGTCGAGGACGTCGACGCCCAGTTCGAGCGTGCCAGCAGGTACGGGGCCCACGTGGTTGAACCCCCTACCGAGCGCGAGTATGGCGAGCGAGACTGCACCGTGGAGGACCTGGCAGGTCATCGATGGCAGTTCGCCGAGACGGTGCGGGACGTTGCACCCGAAGAGTTCGGCTGCCAGACCGTCGCGCCTTGGCCGTCCCGTGGGGACGGCTAGACACGGATCTTCACGCCGAAGCATCAGGCCGCGCGCGCCCTGACATGTTCCCAGCGCGGACTGCCGCTGAGCCTGCCATCGGTCGCAACAGGTAGGAGCCGCGCGACTGGGCGGGAAAGATGCTCCGCCGGCCATCGCTTCAACGACCCGTTCGCGGCAGGTTGTGGGAGACCGGTCATGGCGGGCCCGCGTTGCTTGGAGTGATGTCGGCGCGGCGGGTCGCCCAGATGTGAGTGGGTCAGCGAGCTCGAGGGGCCTTCGTGCCGGGCGTCGGGGTGCTCGCGCGCCTCACGCGTCGCGAAGGTTTAACCGCCGGGCGGTCACCGCGCTGCCCGCCACTGCTTGGCGGGGCTGGTCGGGCGGGCCCATTCAGGAGGTGCGGCTGCGCAGCGTGTCGATGCCTGGGCCGGTGAGATCCCCGACGTGGCTGCCCCGGCCGGTCATCGCCACGACGATCGAGAGCATGGGGCCCTCCACGAGTGGCCCGCTGCCATGGGTCCAGTCCTGGTCGGTGGCTTTCAGCGTCACCCCGGCAATCCGGTTCTTGGCGCCGATGAGGGTGTTGGACCCCTTATAGAAGTCCGCGACGAGCCGCAACGCCTCAGGGTTGTAGGCGTGATGGATGCCGAGCGGGCGCCGGGCATCCTCGCCGTGCACGATAACCTCACCGACCCAGGTCGCCTTGGGACCCGGCGGGCGAGGTCGTGGAGTTCTGGATTGCTCGGAACGCCGCCAGGGTCTGCGCCGGCGAGTCGCCAAGCCGCCGGGCCAGCCCGGCGTTGGCGTACTTGTCGAAGTTGAACCCCGCCGCCGCGAACTGCGCGATGAAAGCACCCGGTCCAGTGGACGCGGCTGCCGTGAGGTGGGCGACGATGTCACGCACCGACCAGCCCGGACACAGCGACGGGGTGTTCCACTGTTCATCGCTGAGCCCGAGCAGGTCGTCGGCGAGGGCGCCGCGCTCGGCCGCGACCAGGGGCCACAGCGTGGACATGGTGCTCCTTGCTCGGGCATCGTCCAGGCGGCGCGTGTGGCGCGGCGCTCGATCTCGGGGCCACCCCCGGTGGCCGCGAGCCTAGTCCGCACGCCGGTCCAGGCACAGACCCGCTTCGAGCTTCCCGGCGGACGCGGGCCATCGGGCCTCTCGAAAGGGAACGGCCCCTGCGAGGCCGGTGGCTCCGAGCGAGAAATGCGCGGGGACAGGTAGTGGGAGGCCGGTGAGGCCGGTGCGGCCGGTGACCGTGAGCCTTGACCACGGTGGTCGAGAGGGCCCCAGCGGTGTGGTTCGCCCGGCGTAGGGGGCCAGGTAGGACACCGCCGCCAGCTTGCGCGGTCGACATCGTTGCGGGCTGGAACGGAAGGAGGGTGGACGCAGCGCACATGAGGTCACCTCACGCGGCGACCCGGCAACCGGCCCAGACCCCGCCCGCCGCCACCGCGGCCAGGTACCCGAACCGCATAGACCCTTGACCCCTTCCCCAGCCGCGTCCGCAGGCGGCGGTAAGACGCGGGTCCGCGCGCTTCGGCAGAAGCGTGTGGGTCGCTACGACTGTCCGATCCCGCGGTGGTCGGTTGGACGGTCGAGGACAGCAGTAACGGCGGAATCCGGCGCGGGCTCGATCCGGAGCGGCCCGGGAGAAGGGCGCGGCAGGGGTCTGCACGTCGAGTGGGACACCACCAGCGCCCGCCCTCTGCAGCGGCCGCTGTTGTTGCTGCTGCATCGAGGTCCGGTGGGTCGCGTCATGTTCCAGGATGTGGGCCACCACCCTGGACTGGTACGGGCTTTCCGATCCTGGCTGACGAACGCCCCCGAACACGCGAAGTATCGGGACTCCGGCCTTCGCGCCCCTGGCCGCCCTTCAGGATGAGTCCGCGCTGTGCTGTACCACCCGGGTCCGCGATCGGGCCGTCGGCCACATACTGACCCGGTGGCCGAGATGGATCTGACGCTGCTGCATCTGGACGTGTACGACACCCGGTCCGGACCGTGGAACCCGGAGCACGGCGTAATCGAGATCCCCGACGGCTGGGAGTTCCTGCCCTCCGGCGACGCTTTCGTCACCCGGCAGGTGTCGGCTGCCGGCCGGTACTGGTTGGCCTGGAAACCGCGCGGCCGTGGCCGTGGCCATCGGCGGCGCATCGGCTTGTGGGCACCCACGGAGGCGATCATCGCGGCCGGTGCGGCGGCCGAGCAGACCGTGCAGGCACGTGCCGTCAGCCGACGGGCCGGCGCGCGGCAACGCGAGCGGCGCGAGGACCGGTATCGCAGCGAACTGCGCGCGGCCATCGTCACCTACCTCGACTTTGCCGACGAGCATGCCCCGTTTGCCGACCAGATCGCCGACGCGGCCGCCACCCGCGCCAGTGAGGTCGGCAGCGGCCGGGTCGGGCGCACCAGCACGCTGACCCGTGCCGAGAAGGCCGAGCTCGCGGCCCGGGCCCACATCCGCCACCACCACACCGACTACGAAGACGTGCTCGCGAGCACGGCGCTGGATGGGTACGGTCCGTTCGCCGATGACGACCGCTACCTCGATGCGCGGGCGAACGCACACGCCGCGGTGGATGAGTTCCTCGCGGCCCACCGAAAGCGGCGCTGACCCTTCCCGCGCCGATCGACTCGCGACCCGCGGACAAGCGGCCGGGGCGGACGCCCGGAAGCGGGAATCTCCGCAGTTGGGCATGTCAGTGAATTCGTCGCACGTCTGCGGACGACAACCCCCGTGGCCACGGTCAAGCAAGGTCGCGTCAGTCCCGGGTGCGAGGCTGAGCCGGTGGTCGTCGTCTTCGAGGCCGAGCTGTGGATCTGGGATGCCCGGCGCGTCGACAGTTGGACCTTCCTCAGCCTGCCGGCTGAGGTATCCGAGGACATCCGTGACATGACTGCCGGGTCGCGTCGCGGCTTTGGTTCCTCCCGCGTGCGGGTGACCCTCGGCGCCAGCACCTGGACGACCTCGATCTTCCCAGACAGCGTGCGTGGCACCTACGTGCTGCCGATCAAGCGCGCGATCCGCAACGCCGAGGACCTCGACGTCGGTGACACTGCGACGGTAACCGTCGAGCTGACTGACCCCTGATCATCTGCCACAAGCCATAGTGCCTTCGTTCCCGCGCGCACGACCACGAGTCCGCGCGCATGTGGCCGACCGGACGCCCGCACGGTCCGCGTGCTTCTCGGCGGTAAGTAGACGCACCCTTGCGCGACACGCCCGCCCATGCTTGTTATGCCGATGAGCGGAAGGTCAAGTCGTGCGTTCTGCGCGGTCGGCAGCGCGATCGGCGGCAGCGGCCGTGTGCGGCCGGCCGCGCCGGTGGGTGGGTGGCCCCGGATTGGGGTCTTGGCCCATCGCGGGCGGGCCTCAAGCCGGATACGATCTTGAGCCGTATCGCGGCAGACCCTCCCAGGCTACGCCACCCGCACCCTCAAGCTGTCCCAGACCTCGGTGCTGGTGTGGGTCATCGCCGCGGCGGCGGTGTGGACTGTCACGACCTGGTTCGGCGCCGTCTGGTCGGATCGGATCGGGCGGATCAGGGTCTACGCCATCGGCTACACCCTGGCCATCCTGTGGGTGTACCCGATGTTCCTGCTGGTCAATCAGGGCACCCTCACATTGGTCGGCATCGCACTTGTCGGGGTGGCCATCCCGCAGGGGCTCACCTACGGCCCGCAATCGGCGCTGTACGCCGAGATGTTCCCAGCACAGATCCGCCTGTCCGGAGCGTCGCTTGCCTACGCCATCGGTGCCATCCTCGGTGGCGCCTTCTCGCCGACGATCGCCGAGTTCCTCAGCCATCAGACCGGCACCGTCGTCTCGGTGGCGTTCTACCTGGGCGTCACCTCGGCCATCAGCCTGGCCACCATCCTGACCATCAAGGACCGCTCCCAGGAACCACTGCACAGCATCTCCGGGCACTGACCGCCACGGTGCGACTCTGCCGCGTGGAGGGCGGCTACAGACACCCTCCTCTGCCGCGGATCGCGCGGGTTTTCCGCCCCCGTGCCGCCCAGATCGGCGTGCGGCCGCGGTGCCGTAGGTCAGCGGTGACCTCGTCTGAGTCAGCGGCGAGGCCGTGGCAGCAAACCGGTTTACCTGAATGGTCGGGCTTGCTCGGCCTCGTCAACATCGCCGACGAGCTCGTCGGGGGCTCGCATCCGCCAGGCGTCAGTCACGAGCTCGGCCAGGCGCTCGAGGTCTACCTGCCCCAGCCGTACCATCACCAACGGCCAGCCGTCGTAGCCGCGGGCGGTGAAGAAGATTTCGGGCTCGCCGAGCAACAGAGCCTGCTTCTCGGCCTCGTCACCAACGAACAGAACCGCGATGTCGGTGCGGATGAGCCGTGACTTGCCAGGTCTGCGCTCGGGGTAGGACCAGACAAACCCCTTGTCGCCCACCCGGAAGTCGAAGCCATCGCTGTCGATTTCCACCACATGAGGAAGGGCCAGGGCGACACGGCGGACGTCTTCGGCGTCAACCATCGAAACTCCTCCCCAGATGGCGACCACTGCGCACGGAAAGCCCAGGCGCCAGCCCGGTCGATCCTGATGCGAGCCCAATCGCCCGCATCTTCGTCTCTGCCGCACTCCCCTGCGGAAACCGCGACTACGCGCGACCGGGTCGCGTCCCTAGTTCTTGATCACCCTCACGGGCTGACTCGAGGCCGACCCGCCGGCCTTGGCCTTCTTGTCGGCCCGCTTTTCCTTGATGGTCTTACCCTGCTTCTTCGCCATGTGTTGGCGAGGGGACTTGTCAGACATGTGGGCTCCTCGGTAGGGGCCGTGACGGCCCCTATCCAGAACAGTACGCGGGTTCTCGGTAGCGGTGCCGGCGAGCCGTCAGGGCGCGATCCGTACCCCTTGGAGACCACCGTCGAGCGGGCTACCCCGCGACGAATCAGCCAGCCCCCCGCCGCCGTGAGCACCTAATGCCGCGTTCTGGCCGGTCATCCTGGGGTGAGCAGCGCGACAGGCATGGCGCGCCCAGACTTCTTCTCGTCATGGCCGAACCCAGGGTTCTCGGAGAGGATCTGGGTGAACGCGTCGTCGCGCTCCGCGCCCTTCAGCACCGCCGCCTTCCGCGCGGTCGTTTGTGCCGCTGGTCGGACCTCTGCCCGGGTTGCTGG
The DNA here is from genome assembly GCA_963724925.1 of uncultured Actinomycetota bacterium. Taxonomy (GTDB): domain Bacteria; phylum Actinomycetota; class Actinomycetes; order Actinomycetales; family Dermatophilaceae; genus Phosphoribacter. The sequence goes on from CAVRXF010000001.1 coordinate 18,976, forward strand.
TGGTTGAGCAGCCGCCCACGACCGCAGCCGGTGGGGGGCCGCACGAGCCGTGTATGGGGTGAACCCACGGGAGAACACCGCGAAGCCGAACTCATCGGCCTCGGCGACATCGCGGCATACCCCGTCCACGATGGCACCTTCGATGCCGCGCTGGACCGCACCCAGGGACAGGATCCCGCCCCAAACACGAGACGTCGCCGCGAGGGTGGTTCGCGATGAGGACGACCTCCCCGGGGCCTGCTCCAGGGATGGCTTGGAATGTGCGGGGGTTCGAATCCGCGCAGCTGCACAGAACGAGGAAGGACCGGACACGTTTCGTCCGGTCCTTCCTCGTCCTGGTGGATGTGGATGGGGAGCGGCAGCAGCAGGAGGGGCGAGCGAGGCCGGCTCCGTTCAGCTGCCCGGGGTGGATGGGTAGGTGTCGCCCGCTGCTTACTTGATCTCGGCGCGGCGGATGGTCAGCAGTCCGACGGCCAGGGGTAGCAGGAACCATAGGGCGCCGGCGGCGGCGAGGTGTTGCCACTGCTGGGTGGTGAGGTCGCCGTTAAACAGGGGCCGTTGGGCGAGGTTGTAGTCCACCCAGGGTTGCAGGTCGGCGAACCACGCCTGGTTCGCTGCCAGCAGGCCCAGCAGTGGCGGCAGGACGAGCGTGGACACGAAGTACGCCACGATCGCCCCCGCGGAGGAGCGGATCAGCAGGCCCAGCATGAAGCCGAACAGCATCCCCAGCACGCTGCCCAAAACGATCAGCGCGAAGTGGCCGGCGGTGACGTTCCAGACCGGGTCCGTGCCGGTGATGGCGCTGCCGAGCAGGGTGCCCAGCACGCCCACGAGCAGGGCGATGAACATCGCCGTGACACCCACCGTGATGGCGGCCAGGACTTTGGCCCGCAGCACCCGGGCGCGGTGCGGCACGAGGGTGAAACTCATCAGCCCGGCGCGTTGGCTCCACTCGCTGCTCACCGCCAGGATGCCGATGATGGGCAGGATCACCGTCATCGGCGCCCCGACGGCGGCCGCGAAGTTGTCGTAGGTCAACTGGTCGCCTGGTGCGAACACGATGATGGCGGCCGTGGCGAGCACGCTGGTGATGACGATGCTGGCCAACAGCCAAAAGCCCGAGCGGGTGTCGAACATCTTGCGCAGCTCCACCCCGATGATGCGCCTCAGCGGGATCCGGACCGATGCGACGCGGGTGGTGCGCTTCGCGGTGGTGGCGGACTGCGGCGTTCGGGTGGCAAGGACGGTGGTGGTCATGCGGCTGCTCCTTCGCGTTGGGTGTCGGTGGTGAGCTGCAGGAAGGTTTCCTCGAGCCCGGCGCCGTCGGCGGCGCGGAGCTCGGTCAACACCAGGTGCGCGGCCAGCGCGATCTCGCCGACCTGCTCGGGTGTGGCGTCGGTGTGCACGCTGCCGTCAGGGTGGGCCGTGATGGTCAGTCCAGCGCGGCGCATCGCCAGGGTCAGGGCGGCGGCGTCGAGGGCGCGCACCACGGTGCCGGCCGCCGCGAGCAGGTCGGCCTTGGTTCCCTGCGCGACGATCCGCCCGTTGCCGATGACCACGAGGTCATCGGCGATGACCTCGACCTCGTGCAGCAGGTGGCTGGACAGCAGGACCGTGCCGCCTCGATCGGCGTAGCCGCGCAGCAGGTCCCGCATCCAGCGGATGCCGGCGGGGTCCAGTCCGTTCGCTGGCTCGTCGAGGACGAGCACGTGCGGGTCCCCGAGCAGGGCGGCACCGATGCCCAGGCGCTGGCGCATCCCCAGGGAGTAGTCCCGTACTCGCCGGTCGGCCTCGGTCGCTGGTGAGGCTGACCAGGTCGAGCATCTCCTGGACCCGGGTCCGGGGCAGGCCCATGGTGCGCTGGGCGAGGGTCAGGATCTCCCGACCGGTGCGTCCGGCGTGCTGTGCCGAAGCGTCCAGCAGCACACCCACCTGCGTGCCGGGGTTGGGCAGGTCGGTGAACCGGCGCCCGTCGATCGTGGCGGTGCCCGAGGTGGCGGGCGTGAGGCCGACGATGATGCGCATGGTCGTGGACTTGCCTGCGCCGTTGGGGCCCAGGAAGCCGGTGACCCGACCAGCGGCGGCGGTGAAGGAGACCTCGTCGACGGCCCTCAGGCCGCGTCGGTAGGTCTTGGTGAGTGATTCGACTGTGATCATGCCCAGCATCGTGGCGATCACCGCCATCGGCACACATCCGGGAATCACCCGAACCTCTCCCTGAGGCCACCCTGAGCCTGCCTCCGGGTTGCTGATCGGCACGCCGGGGTGGCAGCGGCGGTCACCGTGAACGGTCACGCAGTTGCCGGTTCGACACGTTGAGCCGAGGGCTGTCCGTAAAGTGTGCAAGCCCCGAACTCGTAACAAGCACTTCAGCGACACTCGACAACACCGACGTGCCCGCCAGGTGGCCCCTTGACGGCGCTTGTGCCAGCAGACCGGCGATCGACCGCCGCTCGTTGAGTCCTGACTGTCGCCGCACAAGGGCGTCCGCTCCTGCCGCACCGAGGACGTACCCTGTCGGGTCGTCCGCTCCTGCCGCACGAAATGGGCAGCGGCACCGGCAGGCCCGGCATCGAAAGCGAGCTCCTCAACCGTGGACTGCCCGTGGTCCCTCCGGGCCAGCGGTTGCCTCAGGTGCGGCAAATCGTCACGGCACTACGAGATCTCGACGGCCCAAGTTGCCGACACGGTCACCATCGACATGAGTCCGGATGAGCCCCGGGCAGAGGTGACGCGGCTGGCCCGCGACTTCCGCGCCAGCCCCACCATCGAGCTCGCGGTGCATGTGCCAGTGATCGGCGACACCGTCGCCGCGTTCATGGCGCCCCCCGACACCGACCCCGCCGCGCTTCGCTCGGCAGACTCACTCGCCACACTCCCCAGGGACCCGGCGGCGGTCCCGAGGAGAGCCAGCGCCGCCGAGAGGAGATCGGCTTCTCCTACTTCGTCATCGGCGCCCACGCGGCCCACGCGTTCGCACCGGTCGTAGCGGACCTGGCCGGACAATAGCCTCAGGCGACGACCGCCAGGAGCACGCACCCATACACCGGGTCGCGGCAACGCCCGGTGATGGGGTCCCCGCACACGCTTGCACCATGCGTCCGTCGCGCCGCAACGACCCGCGTTCAAGGACCGGCGCGACACTACGCCCACCCGGACGCTACGCGGGATAGACGCAGGTGAAGCGCGTGCTGATCGTCGCTGACGCTCGCGGTGATGTCGCACTGACTGGTGGCTTGAGGTGTCAGGTCCGGCAACATGGAGCACATGCCGGAACGAACGGTCACTGGCTTGACCCGCGCCACGTTGAAGTTCGCCGCAGGAGACGATGTGGCCCGGCAGCAAGTCTCGAGCACTTGGTATGTGCGGTTCACGCGTGGCCCAGAGCTGTACGTGCTCAATCGGGAGGCAGGCGGTAACCGAGCGCACATTTCGTTCCATAAGGACGGGCGGTGCCACTACAAGATCGATGACCCGGATGGGCGTGGCAGGGTCATCGCCGAGTGGGAACTGCCGGAACCGATGGAGGAGGGCGGCATGCGCCGACTGGCCACGGTGGTCATCCCACATCGCGGCCTTGTCGTTCCCGAGGGGTTCAGCGGGCCGGAGGACGGCACCGTGCTGATCCCGCCGCCGGCGCCGGATCATTGTCTGGAAGTGGACATCCTTCTTGAGCCAGGTTCGGTACCGAAGACCGCCTGGCCTGGTCAAACCGCGGAGCAGCGCACTGCACTGGTCGGACGGTTCAGCCTGTACAACGAGTCGCCAGACGAGGGACTTCTCAATTTCACGGTCGTTAGCTCGGTGCGCCCAGAAGGCGCCACTGCTCGCATGCTGTCGACAATGTCAATCAGCGTGGCGGAGGGCATCGCCGCGCCCACCGCACCACGGGCTGTCATGTTCGAACAGGTTGAAGTCGATGGCCAGCGCCTGCCCGTACTGACCGAAATGCCCGTAGGGCACATGACGGAGACGGACGCGCTAAGTAGGTCGCCCATCTCCTGATACCACCTCAGAGGTGGTCGACTGACGGCTACTAGCCGAAATGACTCACTTCGCGGGCAAACATGGACCTTGCCTTCACGCCGCATCGCCCTTGCCGCGGTCGACGACTCACACGTTCGAGAGCTCGTAGAGGAGCAGCGTCGGCCCAAGTGACTCGGTGGTCGACTTGACCTCCTGGAAGGCGTCGTCATGCAGCGCCGCCACCGCGTCATCCAGCGTGGCGAAGTCGGCCTCCATGATCCGGCTGACCTCACCGGATCTGGCACTCGGCCCCAGCAGCGCATCGACGCTGGTGGTGATCGAGTGGAAACCAGAGAGCTGTCTGAACACCGCAGCCGTGGCCTTCACGACGTCATCGACCACCAAGGGATCTGCCGACGTCGGGAACATCACGATCATCCGGAACATGCGTTGACGATACTCGGCACGGATCTGGCAAGACTCGCGGCGGAAGGACCCGGGTGCTACACGACCGCATCGTAGGAGCGGACGACGCGAAGGGTACGTCCTGCACTCCGCATGCCGGTGCGTCGCTCGGGGCTTGGCCTATGGGCGACGGCCCGGTGGGCCGCCGGGCTGGGGCCGGTGTCCGGACGCGGATGGGGTCCAGCGCTGCGCCGGGTTACCTTGCGGCTGCTGGGAAGCGAAGCGATGCCGCGCACGACGTTTGACGGCCTCCTTGGCGACCATGTGTCCAACGCCGGGACCGAGTGCCGGGGGGCCTTGTCGGCGCGTAGGGCACGGCGGCAGCCTGGAGGGGGAAGGAGGCGATGGGCATGTCTCGCTTGCCGGTTCTGGCAGCCGGTTTGACCGCCGGTGCTTACGGCGCCTTGCAGGTTCTTGGACGCAGGGCCGGATCGACCCACCAGGAGCGCCATGCGATCCTGCCGGGTGACGATCTCGTGGTCGATCCGCAGATGGTGACCAATCACGGCCTGACGATCGATGCGCCCGCCGAGCGGGTCTGGCCATGGCTGACTCAGCTGGGCTGGCACCTGGGCGGCTGGTACACCCCGCGCTGGGTGGACCGGCTGCTGTTCCCGGACAACTGGGCGAGCCTGGACCGGCTCGACCCCACCCTGCTGCGCGACCTTCAGGTGGGCGACACCATCCCGGACGGACCACCCGGCACGGCGCAGTACGTCGTGAGTCACACGGAGAGACCGCGCCTGCTGGTGCTGAGATCGACGACGCACATCCCACCCGGGTGGGCAGAGCGGTACGACGCTCGGATCACGTGGACGTGGACGCTGAAGCTGACCGAGGGCGCCACGTCGTCAACCCGGGTACACCTTCGGGTCCGTGGCCACATGGACCCTTGGTGGTTCGCCGCCTTCTACGTGGCGACCATCGTGCCGGCGGACTTCATCATGGCCACCGGGATGCTGCGAGGGCTCAAGCAACGGGTCGAGGCGGGCCAGCCGCCCGCTGTCTCCGGGCGACCGCCCCTTGCAGCGGCCGCTGACATCTCAGCCGTGCGGGCACAGCGCCCCTGATCCTGGAGCGGGCAGAGAGGCGCCGTCCGTCTGCGTCAAAGTCAAAAGGGAGGGCAAGCCGGATCCTGGCGCCGGCGTGCCCGGCCCCACAGGCGCCACGACGTCTGCGCGCAATGTCCGCGGCAAGAGAGTGCGTTGGGTGCGACGTCCACAGGCCCGCCCCTCATCCACGGCTGAGCGGGCCGGGGAGCTTGGGCGTGCCCACGTGTCGTGGCCGACTTACTCGTCGTCGTCGCAGATGGCGCGGGCGATGATCTCTTTCATAATCTCCGAGGTGCCGCCGTAGATGCGCTCGACGCGGGCGTCGAGCCAGGCGCGCGCCACCGGGTACTCCTGCAGGTAGCCGTAGCCGCCGTGCAGTTGCAGGCACTCGTCGGTCATCCGGCCCAACATCTCCGAATGCCACAGTTTGCCGGTCGAGGCGCCCACCGCATCGAGCCGCCCGTTCAGGCGCTGGCCGAGCAGGCTGTCACACAGCGCCCGCCCAGCCTGCAGGTCGGCCCACAGCGCGGCCAGCTTGAAGCGCGTGTTCTGGAAGTCGGCGATCCGCTTACCGAACGCGGCGCGGTCCTTGACGTAGGCGACCGTCTGGGCGAACACCGCTTCGGCGCGGGCCTGGCATTGCACTGAGATCAGCAGTCGCTCTTGCGGCAGCCCCTGCATCAGATAGCCAAAACCCTTGCCGGGCTCACCCAGCAGGTGATCCGCGGGCAGCCGGACCTGGTCGAAGAACAGCTCGGCCGTGTCCAGCGCGTGCTGGCCGACCTTGGCCAGGTTGCGCCCGCGCGTGAAACCGGGCATGTCGGCGGTCACCACGAACAACGACAGTCCGTGCGCACCCCGCCCGGGCTCGGTCTTGGCCGCTACAACAATGACATCGGCGTTGAGTCCGTTGGTGATGAAGGTCTTCTGGCCCGACAGCACCCACCCGTCCCCGTCGCGCTCGCAGCGGGTGCGGATGCCGGCCAGGTCACTCCCGGTGCCCGGCTCGGTCATGGCAATGGCGGCGACCCGCTCGCCGCTGACCAGGCCGGGCACCACCGCCCGCTTCAGGGCGGCCGTGCCGTGATGAACGATGTACGGCGCCACGATCAACGAATGCAACGGGAAGCCCGGCGCTGTCGCACCGATGCGACCGAGTTCCTCGCACACGAGGATGTCGCACAGCAACCCGCCGCCCGGGCCACCCTCCTGCGTGGGCAGCCAGCCGCACAACATACCCAGTTGCCCGGCCTTGCGCCACACCGACTTCGGCACAATCTGGGCTTGCTCCCAGTCGGCATAGCACGGCGCAACCTCGCGTTCGCAAAAACGCCGTACCGAACTGCGGAAGTCCTCATGCTCAGGATCGAAAACGGCACGAGGCAAGGATGCGACCATGCACGGCTCCTTAGCTACTTCGCCCCGAAAAAGGGGTCTCCCGGCATGGATGTGGGTCAGTTGGGGGACTCCTGGTTTCTGTGTGGTCGATTTGCAGGTTCTGCGCGGTGCAGTCAGGTGCGGTGGGGTCTTGGTCCTCGGGTGAAGGAGACGGGCTGGCTGTGCGGGCCGACGGTGTCAGCCCCCTGGGGGGTCGCCGCCGCCGCGGCGCGCCGCCCGGGGCAGGCCCTGGCCTGCCCGTGCTGCCGTCACGCACCCGGCCCGGAGGCTCCCGGTCAAGGGATGGGTCCCGATGATCCGTCGCGCGAAGCGTTTGCGAAGGATCATCGGGTGCCCTTGACCGGGAGGGGGCCGGGTGTAGGCAGCGGCGCGGCGGCGGCGACCCCGCCTGCGGCGCTGAACCGCTACCGTGACACCTCAATCGGCCCCTTCGACCGCCCAACGTCACCCCCCGCAGCCGCGCCCGCACCTGCAACCGCCACCGGCCCAAGTCCAGATGCCGCCAGCTCGAGTCCACCCCTCGGGTGTCATACCGCGAGCCGGTCGTGAACGAAGACAACGCGCAGGCCAGCCGACCCCGACGCAGCGCCACCTCCACGGTGACCACGGCGGCACCGAAGGACACCTGCCGCACGATGACGCCAGGAAGGTCCACAGGCGGTTGAATGCAGTAGTGACGCGCACGGGTGCGTGAGCCCCTTCCGGTCCGGATGAGTCTTGGTCGACCCACCGAACCTAGGCCACGCCCCGTGCGCGTCCCTCAACCCCACCTCGTGTCGCGGAACCCCTTCATCAGCAACGGGCCTGACACTCACCCAACCCGATCTGACCCACATTCACCCCGGGAGAGCCCGAAAGAGTAGGGGGCCATTTGCGCGCTGACCTGGGCAAACGTCGGCGCGTCTGCCCGGCGTGGGGTCGAATGACGAGATCCTGGTCCAGGACCCTTATGTCACAAGGGAAGTGAGGCCTGATGCTGGTTACCACCAATGGACAGCAGACGTTGTGGGAGACGATCCTGCCGCCGGGCTACGAGAATCTTCCGGCGGAGCTGGCGGCCGTCGACGCGGCGCTTGAGGACCCAGTGTTCTTCGAGCCGTACCGGGCGCACTTCTCCGCGGTGATGGGCCGCCCGTCGATACCGATCGAGACCTACCTGCGGATGATGTTCCTCAAGCACCGCTATGGGCTGGGTTACGAGAGCCTGTGCCGGGAGGTGGCCGACTCGATCTGCTGGTCGCGGTTTCGCCGGATCCCGCTGGGGACACGGGTGCCGCACCCGTCGACGCTGGGCAAGCTGACCGCCCGCTGCGGCGCGAGCGTGATCGAGCAGCTGAACGCGGCGCTGTTGGCCAAGGCGGTCGCGGCCAAGGTGGTCAAGACCGACAAGGTCCGCGCGGACACCACCGTGGTCCCAGCGAACGTGGCTACCCGACTGACTCCGGGCTGCTGGTCCGCGCGATCGTGGCGATCATGACGCTGGTGGCGCGGGTTCACGCCGGCGGCGCGGCGTCCCGGACCAAGGTGCGGGACCGGCGCCGGGCGGCTGGGCGGCGGGCGCGGTCGATCTCGGCGCACCTGAAGCTGCGCAACGAGCAGGCCAAAGCGCGGTGGCTCGAACTCGGGCGGAACAAACAGCGCTTGAGGCACCCGAAGATCGTATGAACGTCGCGACGGGCACACACCCCACTTTCATGGCGGACGTCGCCTCCCGCCGACCCGCTGTCGGGAACAACCACGCTGAGCCTTCCGCAAGGGTCGTCTAACTGAGCGCACGGCCGGCGCCGGAGACACGCACTGCGGCGACAATGCGCCCAGACGGGTGGGTCGCGCGGCGACCTGCTTCACTGGGGCGGTGCCGACCCAGCTCCCGGTCCTGGCGTTCGCGTCCAAGGCCAAGTTCGAGACGTGGCTGGCCGACAACCACCACACCGCGCCTGGCCTGTGGCTGAAGATCGCCAGGAAGGGGGCGGGACACACCACCGTGGACTATGCGCAGGCGCTGGAGGTGGCGCTGTGCTACGGCTGGATCGACGGGCAGAAGGACAAGTTCGACGAGGCGTACTGGCTGCAGCGGTTCACCCCGCGCGGGCCGCGCAGCAAGTGGTCGAAGATCAACCGGGACAAGGCCGAGGCGCTGGTGGCCAATGGCGCGATGCAGCCGGCCGGCCAGGCGCAGATCGACGCGGCGCGCGCGGACGGCCGGTGGGACGCGGCCTACGCGGGGGCAAAGTCGGCCACGGTGCCCGAAGACTTGGCCGCGGCCCTGGCCGCGAACCCGGCCGCGCAGGCCTACTTCGGCACCCTGGACAGCCGCAACCGGTATGCCATCCTCTACCGGGTGGCGGACGCCCAGAAGCCGAAGACCCGGGCCCGCCGGGTGGCCCAGTTCGTGGAGATGCTGGCCGAGGGTAGGAGGATTCACCCTTGAGTTGTGCGCAGGGGCATCAGATCCCGGGGGTAATCAGTTTGGCCGCCGACAGGCAGGAGTCCGCCACGCGCTACGCGGCGGAAAGACGCGCCACGCCGGCCATCGCTTGAACGGGCGGATCGCGGCAGATGAGTACGTCCTTCACGGCGGTATGGCGCAGGGTCGTCCAAGTCGTCGCCCACGTTGCGCAACAACCCTCGCACAATGCCGGAGGCGGACAGTCTCACGTCCTGGGAGGGCGACGAGCGAGGAGGCCGTCGGGGTCGGGCACGATGCGCCGTCATGAAACCAAAGGCGTGGACGCGGCCAACTTACCTGCCCGAAAGTCGTGCGCCTCTTGCCGAGCCTGTCGGGTGACGCGTAGCAGGGGTGTTGAACGGCACCCCGCCTGATGACGGGGCGGCGGTGGAGGGGCGCCGAGCTTCTCGACGCGCTTGGCATCGACCGGCTCGACATCGTCGCGTTCTCGGTCTACGGGTATAGCGGGGTTAGGGCTATTCATCTGACCGGACTGCCCCGGCGCTCGCGTGTACGGGCGAAGCGGCGATGACCTTCACGGCGTCAACTGGCGTACGTCGGAATACGCCACTGACGCAGGCGGTCCGGTGGCCGATGAGGGCGGCTTGGCCGGGCTCCTCATCCTCAGGTGGACGCGCACACTGTCGGGCGTGGGCGCTGGAGTATGGCGGTTCCACGCGGGATGGTCCAGTCAGATGAATAGCCCTGAGCGGGGTTATGGGGTTGGGTCGGTGTAGGCGCCTCCGAAGATGTCGGAGTTGCCGAAGGTGCCAGCGAAGGCTTGTTGCACGGGTGGTGCTACGGCGCCGGGTTCCTGGTCCTTGACCGCACCGTGGATGGCCTCTTCTTCGCCTCGGGGTATCACCACCGACCGCGGTGCACGACCTCGTCAAGGAGCGTCGGTTCAGCCGCTCGATCACGGCCAAACGGCTTGTCCGACGAATAACCGACGGAGAGCATGTAGGCGAGGAAACGTCCCTGGGGGAATCCCAGTACCGCCTGAACGGGATGCTGGCGCAGGTCCCGTCTGATCTCGACTCTCAGGGGATCGTGACGCCCCCGGAGAAGTGCAGGGTCTCCCGGACCTGCCGCGGCTCACGACCGGAGTCCGGCCCTTGGCACTGACCGGCGACTCGGTCGCCGTAGATGTGGCGCAGCGCCCCGAACTCGCCCGAGCCATGGGCGCCGGAGTAGGCGCCGGTGCCGGAGATGATGGTCCAGCGGCCGGCGACGTCGACACTCGCCTTGCAGGTGGTGAAGTCGATACCGAGCAGGACCTCGCTGGTGATGGTGGCCTTCATTTTGACCGTCCCTGAGTGGAAGTCCAGCGTCACGATGGCGGTGTCCTGCACGATCGGCTCTGCTGTCATCCGGCCCGCTCCGGCGATCGGGCCGTGGGCGACGGCGAGTGACGGGCCTTCCACGTTCGAGTTGTAGTACACGGTCACCGTCTCGGTTCCGTCTGCGGCCTGCGCGGGAGCGGCCATGCCCGTGAGGGCGATGGACAGTGCCGTGATGCCGAGTCCTGCAAGCGCCTTGTTCATGATGTCCTGACCCTTCGCTAGCCGTGCCTGGTGGCCCCTTAGTGGAGGCCTTCCACGATCGGGCGAAGGGCGCCCTCGCTGAGTCGGCCCACCGGTGTCAAGTGGCCGCACCGGGGGTTGAACATCGCGGCACAAGTCGAGCTTTAGGGTTGATCGGGCTCCACCCTGAAGTGGATGCGCGACGCGGGAACTGGCGGGACGATGGGCGAGTGGAGTTGCGAACGAGGCCGAATGGGCTGGACATCGCGATCGCCGTAGCGCTCATGGTCTTCGCCGCAGCCGAGGTTGCCCTGATCCCGGAGAATCCGCGCTCACGGGTTGGCCATCGCAGCGGAGCTGCTGATGGGCGCAGTCCTCCTCTGGCGCCGTGTCCATCCGATGGCGGTATGCGTCGCGCTCGGGATCCTCGGCATCGTCGAGACCGCCGCCGGTGTACCACTTCAAGCCCCGATGACCCCGCTCATGTCCATGGTGGTGGCGCTCTACGCAGCGGTGTCCTACGGGAGCGTCCGAACGTCCATCGCTGCGACAGCGACGCTCTTCGCCTCGCTTGCGGTGCAGACCTGGATAGTCGGCGCCGCTCCCGGCAACCTCCTGTTCGGTGCCGTCTTCTGCGGCCTGGCCTTCGCGTTCGGCTGGACGGTCCGGCACCGCACGGAGGAGGCCGCGCGCCTGCGAGGAGCGGCCGTGCGGCTCGAGGCCGAGCGTGCCCAGGCCGAACGCGACGCGGCCGCGCAGGAACGCAGCCGCATCGCCCACGAGCTGCACGACGTCATCTCGCACTCTGTGAGCGTCATGGTCGTCCAGGCCACCGGAGCCGAACGCGTTCTACAGACCAGTCCCGAGCGGGCGCGTGAGTCCATGGCGGCAATCCAGACCGTCGGACGCCAGGCACTGACCGAACTGGCCGGACTCCTCGGAGTGCTGCGGGACGCAGACCCCACTATCGGTCTTGTCCCCCAGCCCGGCGTGGCCGACCTTGGAGCGCTTGCGGCGAACGTCGATCGGACCGGAGTCCGGGTTGACCTCGACATCGACGCAGCCGGACGCGAACTCCCACCGGGCGTGCAGCTCACTCTGTATCGCCTCGCGCAGGAGGCATTGACCAACGTTCGCAAGCACTCCTGCGCGACGCGGGCATTCGTGACCGTCAAGATCGACCACGGCACGGTCGTGGCCGCGGTGGAGGACCCGGGCCCACGTCGCATCGGTGGCCTTTCCGATCACGGAGGAGGCCATGGCCTCAATGGAATTCGTGAGCGGGTCCACGTCTACGGGGGCGAGACGACAGCTTCCAAAACCCCAGCTGGCGGCTACCGCGTCGAAGCCCGTATCCCTGTCAGTTCGGCGCGATGACCCCTGAGCCGGGTTCGGCCAGCTCCATTCGGGTCGTCGTCGCCGACGACCAGTCGCTCGTCCGCGCCGGCTTCCGGCTTATCCTCGAGAGCGAGCCCGGAATCGCCGTCGTCGGTGAGGCCGAAGATGGGAACGCGGCGGTCTCGTCCTGTCCTGGAGACGGACCCGGACGTGGTCCTCATGGACATCAGGATGCCTGAGCTCGACGGGATCGGGGCGACCCGCCGGCTCCACAACGCCGGCGCACGAGCGCGGGTCCTCGTGCTGACGACCTTCGATGCGGAGGAGTACGTCTACGCGGCTCTCCAAGCCGGGGCATCCGGCTTCCTGCTCAAGACTGCTCCCCCCGACCGGCTACTGGACGCCATCCGGCAGGTTCACGCCGGCGACTCCCTCCTGGCCCCGAGCATCACACGCCGTCTGATCGCGGACTTTGTACGTCGCCCGGCCCCTGGAGAAGCGTCTCGGGTGATGCTGGCCGCCCTGACCGAGCGCGAGATCGACGTGCTTCGACGAATCGCGTGCGGTCTGAACAATCAGCAGATCGCCGCTGACCTGTTCCTCAGCGAGGCGACCGTCAAAACCCATGTCAACCGAATCCACTCCAAGCTCCGCGTCCGGGACCGCGCCCAAGCGGTCATCGCAGCATACGAGTCCGGCCTTGTCCGACCCGGTGGCTCCTAAACCGCTCATTGGCTACATTTGCGGACGGGTAAGGCGGGGCACTTGCGTCTATCTGGGCGCTGTGACTGCGGCCCACAGTGGGCGATTCGCGGCGAAAGGGGGCGGGTGCGGGCCCCGCCCGCATGCTCGCGGCCGTCGCCTGTCGCAGGGTTGGGGATGCGAGTCATGATGCAGGTGTGGACGTTGAATTGCTCGTGATCCCGCAATGCCCAGGGGCACACGAAGCGTCGGAACTCCTCCGACGTGCCCTCGATGACATCGGCCTGGCGGACACGCCCTTCGCTGTCCGAATCATCGACACCGAGGAGATGGCGAGAGCCCGCCGGTTCGCTGGCTCGCCGGCGTTCGTCATGAGCGGCGTGGACCTGTTCGAGAGCGGGACAACAGGTGGCTCGATGGCCTGCCGGGTCTACCCCACCCCAGACGGTCCGCGGAACGTGCCGACGCTGCTAGACCTTCGCAGAGCCCTGAAGGAACAAGCGGCCCAATCGACGACAAGCTGACCGGCGAAGTGACGCATCCAGTGAACCAGCCTGCGACAGCCTCCCCGAGTAGTGCGGGCATGCGCCAGGCTCACCCAGCCCTGCGGCGTGCGCCTCATGTCGCCTGGCTTCGTGCGATGCCACCCGGTGAACGGCGACTCATGAGCTCTCGAAGGACCGCGACCGGACCCATGGCATCGACAAATGCGCGGGTGTCGTTGGCGGTTCTGGCATCGCGCTGGGCGGGTTGCTCAGCGTGGTGGGGATCGCGGAGACCGTCCGCCTGACGCGGAGCGGCGATGTTGGCTTCGCGTTCTGGTTCGGGACCCTCGTCGGCGCCGGCGCGCTCATATGGCCGGTACCCTGCTCGGTCCACGCAGACCCGTCACGGGACTGGTCCTCGGGCAGTGCCCAGCTTGTCCATGACGCCGACTCGCTTGTTGGTCCGCAGGCGGCGGAGGGACCCAGCAGCTGCCAACACGTTCCATCGAGCGGGGGACGCCCCTCACCTGGCAGGCGGGAGCGTCCCCAGAGCAGGTCACTTCAGCTGACCACGTATCTCCCCACCGGGGAAGGTCGGGGTGTGGACGTTGACGTAGTAGGCCCTTGGGTCCGCCTGGATGCTCGCCAGGAGAGTCGGGCTGGCGGTGGTACACGCGCTGTGGGTGAACGAGGTGGCTGTCGGCACCGTGAGCGGGATGACGATCGGTCCGGCGACGTTGCGGGGGCCCTGGTGGATGTGGGCGGCCACCGCGTTGGCGGACAGGTCGCGGGCGGTCAGCGTGTAGCAGAGCTGGGTGCCGAAGATCGTATACGTGAAGAACCCGCTGGCGCCGGTGTCGGAGCCGGTGGTCTCCTGCTCCGTGTTGAGCGGGATGGCCGGGGTGCCTCCGGGGTTGGCAAGAGCAGTGCCGGTGGCCGCGAGCGAGGCGGCTGCGAGCAGTGACGCGGCGACGAGGGCTGTGCGGGGGCGACTCCGGGTGAACATCGGGGCTCCGTTTCTCGGGCTTAACGCGCTCGACGCCGACCCGTCCGCCTGCGCCGTACCGGGGAAGACGTCGGACGAAGCGTTCCGGTTCAGTGTGGCCGTCGGGCGGTCGTGACCGGTGATCTGACTGGCTCCCCGGCGGGTTGCCAAAAGACTGATCAGTCCGGTGCGCCGCTCGGTGGCCCCATCCAACGCCGGATTCACTCGGCCCCATGTCGTGGCACTTTGAGCGTCGGCCGACGGGAGCGCCATCGGCGGTCTCCGAGCCGATGCGAGGGTCTTGGCCAACTATAGAAGCGTGTTGCGGGCGCCTTCCCATAACGGCTGGCCCCCAGGCGCGGTCAGGTGCCGCTGCGCGCAATGACGACGGCGCCCGGGACATCCTCGTTCGGTCCGATGACCAACTCGGCCTCAATGGTGAACCCCGTGTCGTGAAGCCAACCCATGACCTGGCTCGGTCGACGATGGTGACTGTCAACGTTGATTGGACGACCCGTGTAGCCCTCGGAGGTGTGCCGTGTCTCGTCACCGACGTGGAAGCCGACCAGTAGCGGGCTTTGTGGTAGCAACACTCGATGGAACTGCGCGAACACGCCGGGCATGGCGTGGTCGGGCACGTGGATGATGGACCAGAACGCGACGATGCCGGCGACCGAGTCGTCCGCCAGGTCGAGGTCGGTCATCGTCCCGACCTTGAAGCGTAGGTGTGGATAGTCGCGCCGCGCGATCGCGATCATCTCGGGCGAGAGATCGATGCCGAACGCGTCCAGTCCGGCGTCGTGGAGGTGGCTGGTCACGTACCCCGGCCCGCAGCCAATGTCGGCGACTTGCCCGCCTCCGGACCCGTGCACCAACTCGGCGAACAACGCCAGGCTGGCGCGGAGGTAGGGGCTCTCACCGAGCAGTCCACGAACCTTTTCGGCGTATCCGGAGGCGTCGGTGTCATACGACGAACGGGTATCGGATAGCCAGGCCTCAGCCATGGGTGACACGGTAGCCGGACCGTGCAGCGACCTGAACGCTCGGCCTCCGCGACCGATCGCTGCTGGGGCCGATTATGTGCTTGGCAGGTAACGTCGATCGTCCACCTTGGCCCGTCCTCCGATCGGAGTTGTCGGACCGCGCGTGACGGCGACCCGCGCGGTCCGCATATCTTCTGCACGACCACGGCCGCCAGCCCGCAGGCACAGGCCATGGGATCAACGGGACCCTTGCGCCTAACCGAGGCACTGGAGGCCGCAGCAGATCGAACGCCAGCGGACCGTGGAGGGTCCCAAGGTGCCCACGAGGCCGGTGAGGCTCTCACTCGCTGGGTCCAAGCTGGAACTCATTCCCCACGTGTGCCCCACGCGGGCCAACCCTGTTGACGTTTATGCAGGTCAGATGGCATTTCCACTTGTGGGCGATACTGGGTTCGAACCAGTGACCTCTTCCGTGTCAAGGAAGCGCGCTACCACTGCGCCAATCGCCCGGGGGTTGACCCGCTTTACTAGGAGTCGGAGGTGGAGACGGGATTTGAACCCGTGTACGCGGCTTTGCAGGCCGCTGCCTCGCCTCTCGGCCACTCCACCGCGAAGGCGGTCACCTCCGAGCGGACGACGAGGCTCGAACTCGCGACCTCAACCTTGGCAAGGTTGCGCTCTACCAACTGAGCTACGTCCGCACGAACACCAGCGGTGTAACTACCCCCGCTGATGCGACTCAACACTAGCGGACCGCGGCGCTCGCCGCCAAACACGGTATGCCGGTTGCCGCGGCCCGCCTGTGCGGGCGTCACTGCGTGGCATGGCGGCAGTTGTGCTCCCAAGTCGGCGGATATTTCTGCCGACTTGGGTATAGAACTGCCGACTTGCCTCACCGATTGCTCAGCTCGACGCCAGGCGAGTCTTCTCCGCCTCCACGTCGAAGTCCATCACCGGCCATTGCGGGTCCATCTCGCGCAGCTTCTCCAGGATGAGCTGCTGCACGGCATACCGGGCGTACCACTTGCGGTCTGCAGGCACGACATGCCAGGGCGCGTCCGCGGTCGAGCACCGGGTCAGCGCGGTCTGGTAAGCCGCTTGGTAGGCGTCCCACTTCATCCGCTCGTCGACGTCACCAGGGTTGTACTTGTACCGCTTGTCCGGACGGTTGAGCCGATCCAGGAGGCGGGCCTTCTGCTCGCCGCTCGAGAGGTGCAGCATCACCTTGACGATCGGGGTTCCAGCCGCGACGAGCTCACCTTCGAACGCGTTGATCTGCTCGTACCGCGCATCCAGCTCCTCCGCCGACACGAGCGCGTTGACCTTGACGATGAGCACGTCCTCGTAGTGCGATCGGTCGAACACCCCGATCTGGCCAGGCCCCGGCAGGGCGTTGCGGATCCGCCAGAGGAAGTCATGCTCCAGCTCCTCGCTAGTGGGCGCCTTGAACGCAGTCGCCCGGATGCCTCCCGGGTCTACGACGCTCACGACGTGACGCATGATCCCGCCCTTGCCGGATGTGTCCATGCCCTGGACCACCAGCAGCAGCGAGCGGCTCCCGCCCCCCTTGGACTCGGCATACAGCCGCTCCTGCCACTCCCCTATCTCTGGCGCGTACATCGACAAGGCCCTGGCGCCCAGCAGCTTGTCGCCTTCGAAGCCTGGGGTCGCCCTGGTGTCAACCTTGGAGAGCTCAAAACCCTCGCCGACGCGCAGCAGGTCCCCGAGCGGACGCTTCGGCTGAAGCTCTCGCGCGACCTCGACCTCCACCGACGTGAGCACGACTCGTGAAGGCGCATGTGCCTTACGGACCCGGGCGAGTGGCTCCGGGTGACGCACCGTGCCCCTGGCGGCCTTCGCAGCCTTGGCCTTCGCCTTGGCCCTGGCGACTTTCTTTTCGACGTGTTTGTCGTGCCTCGCCTTGTCGTGTGGCGCCTTCTCGAGGTCGCCCTTACTCCGATCCTTGGCCATGACCCCATCCTGCCCGAGCACCAGCACGGACGAGAGCCGACCGGCATACTGCGGACATGCGCCTGCTGCTTGCAGACCCTGCGGTGACGGTCGGACGTGAGCCAGGCAGCGAGCTGGACCTGGACGACCTCGCCGAGCTGTATGCCGTGCGGCCCGCCTCCGGCACCTGGCTGCGGGTCAATATGGTGTCCACTCTCGACGGTGCCGCGACGGGTGCCGACGGGGTGACGGGGTCGATCAACACCGAGGCTGACCATGTCATCTTCGAGACGCTCCGGGCAATCAGCGACGTGCTGGTCATCGGCGCCGGCACCGCGCGCGCGGAAGGCTACGGCGCGATCCAGGTCAGCGGCGGGTATGCCGGGCTGCGAGCGACGACTGGACGTGCCGCATCGCTTCCCCTCGCCGTCGTGACCCGGACGGGCGCGCTGCCACCGAAGCTGCTGCGCCGTGACCCGGCCGCTCCGGTCCTGGCGATCACCTGTGCCGACTCCCCCGAGCTGTCCGGCCTTCGCGCCGCCCTTGGGTCTGACAGCGTGGTCGTGGCAGGCGATCAGCAGGTGGACCTCCCAGACGCGGTGCGCCAGCTGCATGCCCGGGGCTGGCGCCACGTCCACTCCGAAGGCGGCCCACGCCTGCTCGGAGAGCTGCTCACGGGCGACCTCGTCGACGAGCTGGACCTCACCTACGCCCCTGTGGCCGTGGGCGGTTCGCATCGGCGGATCACCGTCACCGCCGAGCTCAAGCGGACCTTCCGGCCGCGAGTACTGGTCGAAGAAGACGGCACGATTATCGGCCGCTGGGTTCGGAACCGTCCGATAGCGACGGCGTAGCGACTACGGGATCGCGAGAATGTCGGCGAGGTCGTAGGTGACCGGCTCCTCGAGCTGCTCGTACGTGCACGACCGCGGGTCGCGATCGGGTCGCCACCTGTTGAACTGGGCGGTATGCCGGAACCGCACGCCTTCCATGTGCTCGTAGCGCACCTCGACAACAAGCTCGGGTCGTAGCGGGACGAACGAGAGGTCCTTGCCGGTGTTCCATCGGCTGAACTCGGAGTTACGCGGGGTGCGGGTGCCCTCGACCTGCTTGGCCCAGGCCCACGGGTGCTCGTCGAACGTGGTCACCAACGGCTGCAGCTCAGTGAAGAGCGACATGCGCCGGGCCGCAGGGAAGGCGCCGATGACGCCCACACTGGCCAGCTCGCCAGCCTCCGTATAGAGGCCCAGGAGAAGTGAACCGATGCTGTTCGGGCCGTTCTTGTGCACGCGGTACCCGGCCACGACGCAGTCGGCCGTGCGCTGGTGCTTGATCTTGAACATCACCCGCTTGTCGGGCTGGTAGATGCCGTCGAGCCGTTTGGCCACGACGCCGTCGAGCCCGGCGCCCTCGAACTCGGAGAACCACTGCTCGGCCACGGCGTGGTTCTGCGTGACCGGGGTCAAGTGGATGGGTGGGCGCGCCCTGGTCAAGGCATTCTCCAAGGCGCCGCGCCGCGTTGCGAACGGATGCTGGGTGTAGTCGACGTCGCCCTCGGCGAGCAGGTCGAAGGCGACGAAGCTCGCCGGCGTCTGCTGGGACAGCAGCTTCACCCGGCTCGCGGCCGGATGGATCCGCTGCTGCAGCACCTCGAACTCAAGCCGGTCGCCGACCACCACGACGATCTCGCCGTCCACGACGCAGCGTTCGGGCAGGTTGGTGCGCACCGCCTCGACGACCTCGGGGAAGTAGCGCGTCATGGGTCGTTCGTTGCGCGAGCCGATCTCCACCTCGTCACCGTCGCGGAAGATGATCGAGCGGAACCCGTCCCATTTCGGCTCGAACGAAAGGGCCCCGGTCGGGATCGTCGGCACGGACTTGGCGAGCATCGGCGAGACGGGCGGCATCACGGGCAGGCGCATGCCGCTCATTGTCACCGACGCAGCGTCTTTAGCCACCGACAGGCCAGTGCTCGACCCGCAGCCCGCTCATCGGGAAGTCCTCGGGGTTTCCGGTCGCCAGCGTCGCGTCGTTTACTAGCGCGGTTGCCGCGACCAGACAGTCGGCTTGGTGGAGCGTCACACCCCGGGCGGCGTACGTGCCTCGCCAGGTGCCCGCCTGCCACGCGGCACGGGCGTCGACCGGCAGCACCAGTAGCCCGCCGAACAGCCGACGGGCAGCCTCGGTCTCGTCCGAGCGCAACCCACGGACGATCTCCTCGACGTTGATCGCCGTCGTCGCTGGCACCTCACCACCGCCGCGCAGAGCAAGGACTCGCTGGACCGCTGGTCGCCCGCGCAGGAAGTCGATCAGGACCGTGGAGTCCAGAAGCCGCAACACCAGTTACCCGGCGCGACGGGCATCGCTGTGGCGCTGACGTCGGACCCATCTCGCCGGGTCGACATCCCAGTCGTGCCCTCGGGCGGGATCACGCCCGCTGCCGATTCTATCTGCGCCCAGCGCAGCTCACGGCTGACGGCCCGCTCGATTGCGGCCCTCACGAACGCACTTCGGCGGCGTGGCGAGCCGACCGGACTAGTTCGCCGAGGCTAGCGTGGGGAACACCTTCGGCGGCCCTGACGTTCGGCCGCAAGGACGTCGACGAGGAGAGCGAGGGTGCGGATGGATCGGGACTGGGCGGTGCTGGGCTGGAAGATGCTCGTCACCCGCGGCGTGCTGGCCATCGTGTTCGGTCTCATCGCGATGTTCTGGCCCGTGGGCACGGCCCTGACCCTGGCACTGTTGTGGGGCATCTGGGCGCTCGTCGACGGGGTCGGCTCGATCTGGCAGGCTTTCCGTCCCGAGTCGAAGGGGCAAGGCCGCACCTGGCTTCTCGTCATGGGCGTCATCGCGATCCTTGCCGGGTTCATCGCGATCTTCCACCCCGGCGTTGCCGTTGCCGCGCTGACCTGGATCCTCGGCATCTGGCTGATCGTGCGTGGTGTCATCGAGCTCGTAGGTGCTTTCGTCAGCACGATCGCTGTGCCGCGTTGGCTGCTCGTGGTCGGTGGCCTGCTCTCGCTCGTGCTGGGCGTGCTCTTCGTCGCCAACCCCGAGACTGCCGCAGTGGCCATCGCCTTCTGGCTGGGCCTGGTCGCGCTGATCTGGGGCATCGCCTTCGTTGGGATCGGCCTCGCGGTCCGCAGCCACGTGAAGTCCCTCACCGGCCCAGGTGGCCCGCCCGGCGCATTGGCCTGACTGGAGGTGCTCCCTGACTAGGGGTGCTCGCGCAGGTAGCCCGCTCCCCCGGGCTGATACTCGGAATCCTCGTAGCGCTTCTTGGAGGGCTGCACCCGCGGCGGCTCGCCAGGCATCTTGGGGTAGTCGGGTGGGAAGGCTAGCTCCGGCAGGCCGTCTGCCACGTCGCGCTCCCACCACGACATCGCGGTGGCCAAATCGCCCACCGAGTCGTCGTATGCCTGCCATGGGTCAGGGCGGGTGACGACCAAGCCGGGCACGGTCCGCACCGTGAAGTCCGCAGGCCCCGCTGCCTGCAGCTCCTCCCAGGAGAGTGGCATCGACACCGGCGCGTTGGGCAGCGGGCGCGGACTGTATGCCGCCGCAATGGTTCGGTCGCGGCACGCCTGGTTGTAGTCGACAAAGATCCGCTCGCCGCGTTGCTCCTTCCACCAGGCCGTGGTGACCAGTTCCGGCATACGGCGCTCGAGCTCGCGCGCAATGGCGATGACCCCGTGGCGCACATCGAGGAACTCGCGCAGCGGGGCAATCGGGCAGTAGACGTGCACGCCGCGGTTGCCGGACGTCTTGGGGAAGCCGGTCAGTCCCGCGTCGGCGAGCACCTCTCGCAACCCGTATGCCGCCGCCACAGCGTCGGCGAAGCCTCGGCCCGGCTGGGGGTCCAGGTCGATGCGCACCTCGTCCGGGCAATCCAGCGCGTGCGGCCCGTTGTCGACCCGCACCGGCCACGGGTGGAAGGTGACGGTGTTCATCTGCACGGCCCAGACCGCCGTGGCGATCTCGTCGGCGACCAGCTGGGGGTGCCGGCGCCCTGACGGATAGGTCATCACCACCGTGCGGACCCACTCGGGCAGGCCTTTGGGCGGGTTCTTGGAGTAGAACTCCTCGCCGTCGATGCCGCCGGGGAAGCGCTGTAGAGTCACCGGCCGAGCGGCGATCCTGGCGAGGAACGCCGCGCTGACGTCGCGCACGTACTCGGCCAGCTCGAGCTTGGTGATGCCGCAGTCCGGCCAGAGCACCCGGTCCGGGCTCGAAATCCGCACCCGTCGTGTCGCGCCATCCGGAGTGGGGCACTCGACATGGGCATCGGCCATAGCGCCGACTATCCCACGCGCGCCCCAACAGACGAACAGTCGAGCACTTCAGCCACATCAAGCACCTCTGTCACAGCGCCCGTACCAAGTTCCCGAAATGGCGTCCATCAGTCAGCATCAGTGGCGTGGACGAAGTGCTGCGGGCGTTGCTCGCGTCGCGCGGGGGCGCTGCCTGCACGAGCGACCTCGCGGGCGCTGGCCACCACCCCAACGACATTGGGCGACTGGTGCGAGCCGGCATCCTCCGCCGGGTGCGCCGCGGGGCCTTCGTCGACGGCCTCTGGGTGCACTCACCGGTCGCTCCCACCGACGTGACCGAACCACACGACACCCCTGTGGTCCGCACAGAGCTCGCGGTGCTGCAGGTATGCGGCACATCCGGACAGCGCGCCGCGATGATCGCGGCCGAAGCGGGGCTGCGGATGGGCCTGGTATGCCGCGACGAGCTCGTCAGGCGCGCGAGCGGCGCCCACTGGGGCCGGCCGCCCGGCACGTCGTCGCACTGGCCGACCGGCACAGCGAGTCAGCGGGTGAGTCGTGGTGCCGGCTGGTGTTCGCGGGCCTGGGACTGGGTCAGCCCGAGCAGCAGGTCGACATCCACGACGAGCGCGGTCGGTTGGTGGCCAGGGTCGACTTCCCTTTCCGCGAGAGGCGGCTCGTTGTCGAGTTCGACGCAGCCATGAAGTATGCCGGTGCGGACGGGCGTGAGGCACTGGTCGCCGAGAAGCGGCGTGAGGACGCGTTGCGCCGTCTGGGCTACCGGGTGGTTCGGCTCACCTGGGCCGATCTTCGTGACGCCTCACGCGTGCTGGCGCTGCTCGGTTCGTGAGGTGGCGACGGCGTTCGTCGCCGGCAGCCAAAGCCGGCTACCTCCGTATCGCCGCCGAAGCAGCATCGCGGCGGCGCCCGACAGGCCTGTGCCGTAGTCGGCAGTCACGCTGAACGGCTCGTCGCCGGCCAACAGGACGCGTCCGTCCCGCACCGCATGCCGGGCAAGCAGGACCTCGACGAGCTCGTCGGCCCAGACCAGGTACCTGGTGTCCCCCGTGGCGTCGTGCAGGTCCAGCAGCAGCTCGGCGTGACCAGCCAGGCCGTGGCATGCCCAGCGGCAACGCGCCACTGCGCTGCGCGCACCCCGACCGCGGCGCGCGCAGCCAAGTCCAGCCAACGCTCTGACCCGGTTTGCGCCCACATGCGGACCAGGAACGTCCCGATGCCCGACGAGCCGTCGCACCAGGACGTGGGGGGCCGGCCAGACCCGCTCGTCGTCGGCCAATGCGCCGCGTCCCCATCCGGCACAGCGGCCGCCGCCAACGGCGACGCTGCCAGCACAGCGAGCTCGCCGAGCCGCGCGTCCCCCACCACCCGGGATGCCTCGAGCAGGAAGGTGCCGATCCCAGCAAGGCCGTCGGCGAAGCCGGGCGCTGGCCCGGGCCTGGGCGGGCAGGGCGTCGGCTGGCCAGTGGACCCCCCGCTCGTCGCGGACCGCGGCGGCGGCCACGAAGTCGGCCGCCTGGGTGACTCGCTCAAGGAGGCGACGGTCCCGAGTGACCTCCCAGCCATGCACGAGAGCCAGACCTAGACCGGCGACACCATGCGCCACGCCCAGCCGGGCACCGTGCGCTGGGATGCGCAGGAGCAGCTCGGTTCTTATCCGCCTAAGCTCCCAATCCTTCAGCGCGACAGCGGCATCCAGCAACGCCCAGGCCGTGCCGGAGCGCCCGAAGTGCAAACCGGGCAACATCCGCGGCTCCCGGTCCACTTGCCCGGCCACCCAGTCGGCGGCCTCGCTCACCACGCGGCGCAGCCGCTCGTCGTCGGGCCGGTGCACCAAGGCTCGCGCGAGCACACCCAGCACCCCGGACGCGCCGTGCTGGACATTCAGCGGATCCGTCGAGTCCCCAGGCGCGTTCGGCCACCATGACGAGCCGGGCGCGGCCGAGGTGACGAGGTGGTCGATCCCGTCGCCCAGCAAGCGCCCCTCATCCGGGTATGCCGCTCGCGTGACGCTCGTCAGGGGGACCGCCTCGGCGCGGTCCAGTGCCGCGGCCGCCACCGTGAGCCCGGCACGCTGGGCCGGGTCTTCGTGGACCAGAGCCAAGATGGCGGGCGTGAGGCCCCGGATCGTGACATTGCCACGTCCGAGTACCTGCAGCCACTCGCCGAACCGGGTCCAGGTGTCCCTGGCCGGCTGCGTGTCGGGCAGCAGCGCCGGGTCGGCTCCGGTTGCGAGGTGGAAGAGGGTCGCGCCCAGTGCATAAAGGTCCGCTCGCGGGTCGGCCGCCACCTGCTGCGATTCGTTGAGCAGCTCCGGAGCCCCGTAGCCGGGCGAGTACGCCGGGGTCACGACGGTGCCAGCCGGTACGACGGTCTCGACATTGAGCAGGGTCAGCACGTCGCCGTGTCCGACCAGGACGTTCTCCGGGCTCAGGTCACGCACGACGAGGCCGAGGTCATGCAGCCGCTGGACGACGCGGATGAGATGACGGGCGATCCGCTGCACCCGCGCCCCAGGCGCGGTTTCGCCGGGCCTGGCCGTGACGTGCTGGGCAGTCCAGTCTCGCAGAGTCACGCCCGCGACCTCGTCTTCGACGAGGAACAGGTCGCTGTGCTGCTGGAACAGGTGCACGCATCGCGGAGCAAGGCCGGTCGGCGCCAGTAGGTCGAGCATCTTCGCCTCGTGGCGCAGCCCGTCGCGCGCGTCGCGCCCGTCCAGGCCGGCACCGGCATACGCCCTGGCCCCCTTGACGATGACCCGCTGTGCGGTGTGCTCGTCGACGGCGCGGAACACCCCACCTCGGAATGAGTGACGCACAGCCCGCACCACGCGGTGGCGGCCCGCCAGGATCGGCGAGTTCTGCGACGGCTGTGACTCGTCGGGCGACTCGGCCACCGCCTCGAATGGGTCCCAGGGTGCCCAGTCAGGGACCTCGAACCACGGCTGGCACCGGTCCGGGATCAGCGTCCCGCCGGGCGCAACGAGCATGGCTTCGTACGTCCCGTTGTCGGTGAGCATCGGCAGGCCTTCGTAGGCACCGAAGCGGTAGTGCACCAGCCCACCCGTGCGCAGTGGCCGGTCGGAGGGGATGGCCGGGCCCGGCAGGCCGAACGTGACCTCGTCCAGCTCCTGGGCCAGCGCGCGCAGCTGCCCGGTGGAGCCCTCCGGATACACGGTGATGAACGTGCCACCGGTCGCGTGGTCGGCTCGACTGGACACCCGCTCGGCGACGTGGGCATGGTCGGGGCGAAGGCGAAGGCGGTGCCCCGCCGCACCAGGATCTCGGCGGCAGCGCCGAGCACGATCGGCGCCGACAGGGGCGTGGCTGAAACACGCAGCTTCCAGCCTTGCCGCCGCGGCTGGTGCCCGGGTGGCCTACCGGTGACCCACTCGCCAGAGCCTTCCAGCTGCCATCCGGGGGCGCCTCTCTCCTCGCGATGACACCCTCGACGATCGAGGGCAGCAGGTATGCCGTCGTCGGCTCGATCGGGGCCGACGCGGCGGGCGCACCGATCAGGGTCAGGGAGGCGGGTCGGGACATCGGGGGCTCCACTGGTGGGTTCTCGGTGGTGCGACGTTCGGGTGGGCGCCGCACCGGCCCTCTCAGGTTCTGGCTCTGGGGTCGACCGCACATCGGCTAGACCCCTCAGAATCTGGGCCGGTCTGCCCTTGGGCGTGACCTGCCGCGGACAGCGCCGTCCAGCAGCGATCTGACCGGACGGGAGTATCGGATCCGGCCGTCGAACCCTCTTGCTTATGTCGGTGTCTGATGCAAGGAGTGGTTGAGATGGCAGGTGGATACGGCGCACTGCGGGGCCTACCGGACCGCTGGGTGCGCGAGGACGGTGCCGCCACCCCGCATCTGCAGATCCGGGTCCTGGAGGCCAGCGGGCAGCCGTGGCGCGTTGCCGTCAACGTCCAGTCCGACACCGGCTCCGAGGTCGTCTACTGGCTCGTCGACCCGATCGTCGCGCACCCCGTTCTCGCAGGTCTCGACGGGTTGCCGTCCGGGTTCACACCAGCGACGGCGAGCACGGCGCTGGACTACGTGCGCGCGCCCTTCTTCGCCTGGCCGGCCGGGACCGCCCTACCGGCGAGCGGCAGCGCGTCAGCAGATGACCTGCAGGACCTGCTCGGGCTGCACATACAGCGGTGCAAGGACGCCGGGGGCGAGATCGTCGCCCTAGGCGTCGCGTTCGACCGCAACCTGCACAAGCCCATCGATGCCGAGTTCGGCAACATTGACGGGCTGCACGGCATACACGACATCCACCTCAACCAAGGCAACACGGGCGCTCATGGCGCCGACAACGGCGTGTTCCACGACGGTGGCTTGCTACTGAGGTTCCCCGACCATTGGGTGGGGCTGTTCCTCGCCTTCCAGACCCAGGCCGTCCCAACGGACGGTGCCGGGGACCCCACCTCTGGCTCCACGACCATCGCGGCGCTCATTGCGAGACGCAGCCCAGCGAGCGCCTACCTCGAGCGTGCGCTCGTCAACCCGGCCGGAGCCGACCCAGGCGGCGAGGTCGTGGTGATCGGCAACCTCGCCAACACTGCCGTCTCGCTGGAGAACTGGACGCTGCTGGACAAGAACCACCGGGTCACGCGAATCGGTGCGGTCACGCTGGCCCCAGGGGGATCGACCGCGGTCATCCTGGACGGCACGGGAGCGCAGCTGAGCAACACCGGTGGGACGCTCGCGCTTCGCGACCCGAACGGGGTCCAGGTCGACGCGGTGGTGTTTACCGCGGCGCAAGCGGCCACCGAGAACAGGTTTGTGCGCTTCCTGCCGCCAGCGTGAGCGAGCGTTAGAGCGCGGCGATGACATGTGGGCCAGTTGGAGACCAGGTGTACAGCGGGACCGCAGCGCGTTGACCGTTTTGAGTTGCTCGATGACGTTCTCTGGTGAGCGTTGTTGGCCAGTTCGACGGCTGGTGCCAGGTCGGTGCGGGTGGTGATGTAGAAGAAGTAGCGGATCTATCGAGCAGGACCTGCTCGCCGCGGGCGTGGCGAGTTGCGGAGTGCGACGACCCGGAGGGGAGGTTACTTGCCCGGCTGGTAGTCGAACTCGGCGACGTCCTCGTGGCCCAGCTGCAGGTTCAGGTATCCGCTCGGCCACGATCGCCGCCTTGGTGTCCGCCGGCGGGCCGCACCTGCCGGTCGCGTTCTGGTAGGGGGCGGGCGTTCCAGCCGGGCCCAGCTGGACTCGTCCAGGGCCTCGGCCGGGAGCGGAGAGTGGTGGAGTTGTCCATGCCGAAGACGAAGTCGACCGCTGGGCCAGGCGTCGAAGTTCGCGGTGAGGGAGAAGTCGGTGTCCCCGCGCAGGCACACCCGGGGTGCGTGCGGGCTGACCAGATCGATGGCCTTGTCGATCCATTCGGCCGCCGGGTGGCTGGGGGCGTTGCCCGACCGGTTGACCAGGTAGAGGACCTCTCGGGTGTTGGCCAGCGACACGATCAGCGGGGCGTACCCCAGATGCCCTTGTACGACATGTCCATGCCCTGCTTACGCGACCGGTGGTCGGCGCGATCGTGCCGTCGATATCCAGGTAGGCCACCGGGCCGAGCAGGTCCCGGCCGCGGGTATCCCACAGCTTCGGGCGCACCGAGTTGATCGCCTCCATCAAGGTGGTCACGTCATCGGCGCTGAAGCGGCGGCAGAAGTCCCCGGCGGTGGTCGGGTCCGGGATCAGGTCCGCGCCCAGGGCGTTCATGTAGGCGATGTCGTGGCGCAACCGCTCGATGTCCTCCAACCGGGTCCCGCCGCAGGCCACGTTGTAGGCCAGGTTGAGCACGTGATCGGACTCGTGATACGGCAGGTGCACCTTCAACAGCTCCAGGTCGGCGTCGATCGCCTCGGGCAAACCGAGGCGGGTCACCAGCCGATGCACCGCCGCGATCCCCCCGAAACAGGTCGCGTCCACGTTGCCGCCGACCTCGTAATGCACCGGACCCGTGGACAGCATCGGCGCCGGCTGGGAACTCCACCCCCGGGCCAGCCGGTGCCGGGCAGCGACCCGACGCCCACGTCGCGCCGCGTTCCGCCGGCTCTGCTGCTGCGCTATCTTCTTCACCACAAAGGCCTTCCTCGCCGGGCTGCGTTGAGACCGCAAACCCCGCAAGGTAAGGCTTTGTGCTGTCAGAACCGCAGAAGCCACAGTAGGAGGCTAGACGCCCTGCCTTGCCTCGATGCGCCCGGAGCTGACCGCTCGGGTGAAGTCGGCGAAGTCTCCGTCGTTCTGGTCGGCGTAGCGGGCGGAGAAGTCGGTGATGGCCTTGTCGAATCCGTCGGTCTCGCCAAGGTACTCGGCGATGGCGACCGGGTCTCCAGACCGAGCATGGGCCCGGGCGAGGGTCCACCCGCAAAGGCCCGCGTAGACGCTCATGCCCACCGGAAGCATCTCCTCCACCACCGCAGACACCTTCATGTCGCGCAGCTGTCGAACGTAGAAGTACCGGTCGGCCTCAACGCCTTTGATCCAGCCGAGGAAGATGTCACTGGCCGCCTGCATCATCCGCTGCCCGTTGACCACCCGCTCGCCGGGCTGCTGGCTGTGACCCTTCGGTAGGTGCTCTTCAAGGACCGATGCCGTGGCCTCCTTGACCTGAAGGAACAACGGGTCGCCCTGGTCACGCCCCTGCAACAACAGGATGAACGCCCGCGTACCGACACTGCCGACTCCGACGACCTTCCGGGCGGCATCGACGATCTGGAACTGCTCGAGCAGGTGGCGGCGATCAGTCTGCAAGGTGCCCCGGTAGGCGCGGTACAGCCCGTGGACAAGCGCGTCCATGTCCTCGGCCGAGGCCCCGTGTGCCTCGAAGACGTCGCGCAGCGGAATCACGATCGGTGGTTGGCTGACGATGCGGTACTGCCCGTCGACGTACTCGGCCAGCTTCGAAAGGGCCTGCAGGCTGTCGTGCGTTCGCGCCTTGTCGATACTCCTCTCGGTCCGTCTGACCTCCTTGGTTGCCTTCTTGCCTTTTGCGGCGCCGCGGGCCGCCGCCAAGATGTCCTCCTCACCGAGGTGGGAGTACCAAATGTCCAGGGTGCGCATCTGCGCGAAGGTGCCCATGGCCTGGCGGTACGCGGCGACCGACGCCGCGGTCACCTGACGCGTGTCGGCTTTGGCGAAGCCGTTGTTGCGCGAGGCGATGGTGAAGGAGGCCGCCATCCGCTTCACGTCGTACTCGAACGGACCGGGGAAGGTCTCGTCGAAGTCGTTGAGGTCAAACAGCAGCTGACGCTCCGGTGAGGCGAACCCACCGAAGTTCGACAGGTGCGCATCCCCGCACAACTGCACGGTCAGCCCAGCTGTGGGGGTGTCCTTGAGGTCGGCAGCCATGATCTTGGCGGCACCGCGGTAGAAGGTGAACGGAGAGACCATCATCCGCCCGTGGCGGACCGGCACCAGGTCGGGCTCCCGGGTGACGTTCTGGGCCTCGAGCAGACCGACCGGGTCGGGCCGGTCACTCGCCGGCTTCCATCCCTCGTGGCTGGTAATCGCTGCCCGGTCGCGCGCTTGGAGGCCGCGAGCTCGACGCTCTTCGAGGCTGGGATGTGGGATCCGAGACGTCACCGATGAAGTGCACCTCCGAGCACTGACCCGGCACATCCACCCTATTGGCTGATTCGATTGGGACACTGGTGCGATGGGATGGACTCCCATGGTTCAGGTCTCGGTGCTGCAGGGGATTCGCCCCTATGACCGGCGTTGGCTGAGCCAGGACATCGTCGCTGGCATCACGTTGGCCGCGCTCGCGATCCCCGAGGTCATGGGCTACACCAAGATCGCCGGGATGCCGGTCATCACTGGCCTCTACACGATGCTCATCCCGATCCTCGCCTTCGCCTTTTTCGGCTCGTCGCGGCACCTAGTCATCGGTGCGGACTCCGCGACGGCTGCCCTCATGTATGCCGGGATCGCGGCGCTCGGCGTGGCCGGACTTCAACCGGCGTCGCCACAGTGGATCGCGCTGGCCGGCGCCAGCGCGCTGGTCACCGGTGGGTTGTTGTTGGTGGCCCGGCTGGCGCGATTGGGTTTCCTCGCCGACTTCCTCTCCCGCACGGTGCTCATCGGGTTCTTGACCGGGGTCGGCGTGCAGGTGGCGATCGGCCAGCTCGGCGGCATGCTCGGCATCCCGAGCCAGACGTCCGACCTTGGGTTCGTCAGCGGCGATGTGGTCAAGTTCGTCAAGACGGTTGGCCACGTGGGCCAAGCCTCGTGGCAGACGACGGTCGTCTCACTCTGCGTCCTGGTCGTGCTCGTGGTGTTCGAGCGGTGATCCGGGCCATCCCCGGTGGGCTCGTCGCGGTCGCCGGGTCCATCGTCGCCAGTTGGGCGTTCGACCTGCAGGCGCACAGCATCTCGATCCTCGGGACGGTGCCCAGCGGCCTGCCGAGTATCGGACTGCCAAGCGGCGTCGGCTGGGACGGCGCCCTGAGCCTGCTCCCGGTTAGCGGTTCCATGGTGCTCGTGATCCTCGCGCAGAGCGCTGCGACGTCGCGGACCTACGCGGTGCGGTACAACGAACGCTACGAGGCGAACACCGATCTGGTTGGTCTGGGTCTGGCCAACCTCACCGCTGGTCTGAGCGGCACCTTCGTCGTCAACGGCAGTCCCACTAAGACCGAAATGGTCGACGAGGCCAAGAGCCACACGCAGGTCGCTCAGCTGACGACGGGGGCGGTGGTGATCATCGTGCTGCTCTTCTTGACCAAACCCCTTCAGTACTTGCCGAACGCCGTGCTTTCGTCGGTCGTCTTCTTGATCGGCCTCAAGCTCATCGCCGTCAAGGACATGCGCACCATCTATCGACTACGACGGGACGAGTTCTGGATCGCCCTGCTGACCGCCGTCGTTGTCGTGACCGTCGGCGTCGGGCCGGGAATCGTCCTGGCGATCGTGCTCTCGCTGATCGTGCATGTGCAGCGCCACTACTCACCGCACGACGCGGTCATGCGCTTGGACGAGCAGGGACACTGGGCTCTGACCAACCCGGTGCCCGGGACGATGACCGAGCCGGGTCTGGTGGTCTACCGATTCGGCGTCGGCATCTTCTACGCCAACGCACAGCGCCTCTCCGAAGAGGTCATGGGCCTGGTTAACGTACTCAACCCGCCACGCTGGTTCGTCCTGCAGGCGGAGGCCATCGACGACATCGACTACACCGGAGGCCAGACGCTACTCGAGCTGGCCGAGCAGCTGGGACAGCGCGGCATCGTGTTCGCCGTTGCCGACGCCACCGAGCATGTCCGCGGCCAGCTGGATCGCTTCGGGCTGACCGCACGGATCGGTCCCGAGCATTTCTTCGCCCGTGCGCATGACGCCCGAAAGGCGTTCCACGCGGCCTGAGCGCGTCTCGGGCCTAGCCGCCCTCGCCTACTCCGATGTTGTGGACGGCCGCGATGGTGGCTTCAGCGAGCCGCGTAGCCGCGCCGATCTCCCCCGCGACCCATCGCTTCGCGAGCATGTTGGTCGGGCAGACCAGGACGTTTCCGCTGGCTCGGTGCAGGGCGATCTCGGTGCCGTACTGGTCCGCAGCGACCACCCAGGCCAGGTCTGTCCGCCGTCGGATGTGCTCGCCGAGCCCCAGGCCGATTCGGTTGATCACATTGTTGGGGTCCGCACGATCCGCAGTAGGCGTGCCGAGCCACCGTCGAAGCTGCTCGTCGTAGAACCCCCCGCGCGGCGAGGTCGTCGACAGCCACACCGGCCTGCGCAAGCATGGCTATGTGGCTGTCCACCCAGCTCTGCTCGGAGTCATTCAGGGGGCCGAGAGCGGGGCCTTCTGGGGAACTGTTAGGCGGCAGGTGCGGCTGCGGGGTGTCGGAGCTGCCGGAACGCCTGAACCAGGGCACAGCCGATGCTATCGGACCCCGCGAACGCGCCCTATCGCCCGATCGGCGCCACAGTCTGTATCGCCATCAAGCCACCGGGATTCGTGGCGGTCGTCGCCGACTGGGCCGTCAGCACTCCTGACAGCTTGCCGAGGGCTGGACGGCCTTGGACTGGCCAAACATCGCGGCGACGCGGGCGACAAGCCTTCGAGACCGCGTGCTTCGGGCCGGAAGAATTTCAGTTCGAGCGGCATGACGGAGTGAGTACTGCTGGGCGGATCGGTGCAGTTCGGCGTGGTGTTCGCGGGTCATCGCGGCCACCAAGGCGGGGTGCGAGTACATGAGCTCTCCTTGGTTGGAAGGTCTGAGTAAGACGCTAGGCCGCCGCACGGGCAGGCCGAATCGGCATACCTGCCCAAGTTCCCTGGAGTAGTGCCTACGTTGGGCGCAGCGATCGTTGCCTAGGTGCGCCGCGCCTGCTGTAGCGTGCAGCGCGAACGACCGTGGCCCGTGATCGTGCTGCCATTCGGGAGGCGCAGTGGCTCTCATCGAGCGGGAGCCGCTGCTGTCGTCGCTTCACGAGCGCCTCGATGATGCTTCGGCTGGGCGGGGCCGGCTCGTGTGGGTCGCCGGAGAGGCCGGCGCGGGCAAGTCCTCAGCCATCCGCGCCTTCTGCGACTCGCTCGCCTCGTCGGTCGACGTGTGGTGGGGCGCCTGTGATCCGCTGACCACCGCGCGCCCGCTGGGGCCTCTGCAGGATGTTGCGGTTGCCGGCACAGCACTAGCCGAAGCCATCGGACATCGGCCGGCGCACGAGGTGTTCCTCCTGGTCCGACAGCAGCTTCAGGACGCAGTAGGGCCAGTTGTGTTCGTCATCGACGACGCGCATTGGGCGGACGGGCCAACGTGCGACATGTTGCGCTTTCTCGGCCGTCGCCTCTCCGACGTCAAAGCCCTTCTCGTGGTGACCTATCGAGACGACGAAGTCGGGCCGGACCACCCCCTACGCTTGGTACTCGGCGACCTGGCGGCCGCACCAAGCGTCAGCCGGCTGCGCGTGCCCGCGCTCTCGCGTGCGGGGGTCACCGAGCTAGCCGCAAGCCACGGGCTCGACGGTGCACAGGTGTACGCCATGACGGGCGGGAACGCATTCTTCGTCTCCGAGGTGGTCGCTACGCCGCCGGCAGAGCTGCCACAGACGGTCAGCGACGCGGTATTGGCACGCGCGGCCAGGCTCCCCAGGTCGGCCCGCCGGGCGCTGGACGCCGCGTCGGTGAACCCCGTCGCGTTCGAGCCACGCTTGATCGAGGCTGCAGCTCAGGCGGCCGACGCCGACGTGGACACGTGCGTCACGTCGGGTCTGCTCGTCCCTGAGCGCCATCTACTGCGGTTTCGACACGAGATCGCCCGTCTCGCCGTCGAAGCGGCGCTCCCGCCGGCCCGCCGTCGGCAGCTGCACGAGCTGATCCTGCGGTTGCTCGCGTCCGAACCGGAGCCCGACCCCGCCCGCCTGGCCCACCACGCCCTCGGATGGGGTGATGCGCAAGCCATCGCCGACTACGCGGCTGCCGCCGCGGCCGCCGCCGTGCGGATGGGGGCACACCGCGAAGCAGCGGATCTCTACACGGCCGTTCTCCTGCGGGGCACCCTGCTGTCGATCGAGCAGCGTCTGGACTTGTTGGAACGACGCTCGTACGAGTGCTATCTCACCGGACGGCTCAGCGACGCGGTGGCCAGCCGGGAGGTCGCCCTGCAGCTGGCAAGGGAGACTGCGGATCAGCGCCGGGTCGGTGACAGCCTGCGCTGGCTCTCGCGGCTCGCCTGGTTCGAGGGACGCAACGAGCAGGCGTTGCGGTTGGGCCAGGAGTCGGTCGAGGTGCTCGAACAGCTTCCCCCTGGCCATGAGCGAGCGATGGCGTACAGCAACGTGGCGCAGCTGGCCATGCTGCGGGCCGACTACACCGAAGCCGACATCTGGGGTCGTAAGGCACTGGCCCTCGCAGAGGAGCTCGGCGATCTCGAGGTCACCATTCACGCCCTGAACAACGTCGGTACGGCCAAGTGCCTCCTAGCCGACAGCGCCGGGCGGACGGAGCTGGAACGCAGCCTTCGCTTGGCTCTCGACAATGGTCTGGACGAGCACGCCGCCCGCGCCTACACCAACCTGCTGTCAACGGCCGTGACCAAGCGTGATATCGCTGCGGCCATCGCCGCTGCCGAGAGCGGGTTGGCGTACTGCCGAGAGCGGGATCTGGACTCGTGGACGCTGTACATGAACGGCTGGTGTGCGCGTCTTGCCCTCGACGTCGACGACTGGAAGCAGGCCGAGGAGGCTGCCTCCGAGGTTCTCCGGCGCCCGGACGCGGCGCCGGTCAGCGCGATCACCGCCAAGGCGGTCATGGCCCGGCTGCGAGCGCGCAGGGGTCAGCCGGGTGCGCTCGGACTCGCGGACCAAGCCGTGGCGGCCGCCGTGGTAACCGGCGAGCCACAACGGTTGTCCGTCGCGTTCATCGCCGCGGCCGAGGTCAGGTGGCTCATGCGCCGGGAGCTACCTGAGCTCATCCCCGCCCAGCTCGCGCAGGTGGCGCACGACAGCGACCCCTGGGACGCAGAGGAGATCGCCGTCTGGGCCATGCGGAACGGCCTTCGACTGCCAGTTCAGAGCCGTCGTGGGAGTCCCTACTCCCAGTCTCTGCAGGGTGCTCATGCCCGTGCCGTGGATGCCTGGCTCGTGGAGGGGTCCCGCTACGAAGCCGCGCTCGCGGCTATGGACAGCAGCGATCCTGACCTGATCCGGCGCGGGGTCGAATGGCTGCGTCAGCTGGGGGCCGACGGGGTGCTCGATCGGGCCGGCGCCCGCCTGCGCGATGTCGGCCTGCGGGGGCCCCGTGCCTCCACCGCCCAGAACCCCGCCGGACTCACAGACCGCGAGGACCAGGTCCTACAGCTGCTGGCCGAGGGACTGTCCAATGCGGGGATCGCAGCACGGCTCGTGCTCTCCAAGCGCACCGTGGACCACCACGTCTCGGCAGTCCTGCGCAAGCTCAACGTCACCACCCGGGCCGAAGCGGTCCGGTGGGCGACAAGCCTGGCTAGCCGAACGCTCGAAACGTAGCAGCTATCCGGCCGGGCGCCAACCTGGGTATGCCGGCCGCCCAACCTAGGCGTCTGTGCCGATGCCCTTGGCTGCGGGGCCTGCCATCGTCAGGCGTGTCAGATCGACTCCGAGTACAGTCTGACAACAGCCCAGACAAGACAGACAAACCAGGAGACAACATGCCCCTGTACATGGACGTCCACACGCTCGACGGCCCGGTCTCAATGAGCGACGTGGAAGAAGCTCACCAGGCCGACCTGCTCACCCAAGGCAAGTACGGCGTCAACTACAGCCAGTACTGGGTCGACGAGACAGGCGGAAAGATTCTACTGCCTCGTTGACGGCCCCTCTTCGGAGGCTGCGGCCGCGGTGCATCGCGAAGCCCACGGCCTCGTCGCCGACGAGATCCACGAGGTCAAGGAAGGCGCCTAGCACACCGAGCGTCAGACCCCGCTCGGTGTGCGCTAAGCACCCTCCGGGCGGGGTCCTCGGCGCCCCGCTACGACCCCGCGGCCTGCATGCTCGGGTATCGGGTCAGGTTCTCCCCGGTGGCTGGGTCGAAAACATGCGCCTGGTCGGTGTCGAACCACAGATCGGTGGTCGTGCCTCCGGAGATCTTGCTGGCCGCGCTGAGCGAGATGACCAACTGAGTGCGCATCTGCTCGCTGTCCAGCTCACGCTGCAGCTCTTTCAGCTGTTTGGTCACGTCCTGAGGCGCCTCGTACGGAACGTACGCGTACAGCTCGTCGCCGAGCCATTCTGTGACATCGACGGTGGCGCTGAACGTCTGCCCGTGTTCAAGGGTCGACGCGTCCACGAGGGAGGCGTCCTCGAAATGCTGCGGGCGAACGCCGAGAATGACCAGCTCGTGACCAGCCGAGCCCTTCAGCCGCTCGGCTGTCATCGCGATGTCGCCGAACGGGGTCTTGATCGAGTCGTCATGCACTTGTCCGGGGATGAAGTTCATCGGCGGTGATCCGATAAACCCGGCGACGAACAGGTTTGCGGGCGTGTCGTACAGGTCGTGTGGTGTGCCGACCTGCTGCAGTAAGCCTTTGCGCAGCACCGCGATGCGGTCTCCGAGCGTCATGGCCTCGGTTTGGTCATGGGTGACGTACACGGTGGTGGTGCCCAGCCGGCGCTGCATCCGGGCGATCTCGGTGCGCATCTGGCCGCGCAGCTTCGCGTCCAGGTTCGACAGCGGCTCGTCGAAGAGGAAGGCGTCGGCGTTGCGGATGATCGCGCGACCCATGGCAACGCGCTGACGCTGTCCACCCGAGAGGTTGGCCGGCTTGCGATCCAGGTGCTCGGTGAGCTCGAGAACACCGGCGGCGTCGTTCACCCGTTCCTTGATCTCATTGTCTGGCGTTCCCCTCAGGCGTAGCGGGAACGCGATGTTCTCGAACACGTTCAGGTGGGGGTAGAGCGCGTAGTTCTGGAAGACCATCGCGAGGTTTCGGTCTCGGGGCGCCTTCTCGTTGACCCGGGCGCCGTTGATCAACATGTCACCGGACGTGATGTCCTCCAGCCCGACGATCATCCGCAGCAGGGTCGACTTGCCGCACCCCGACGGTCCCGACGAGGATGACGAACTCCCCGTCCGCGACCTCGAGGCTGACGTCGTTGACCGCCAGGAAACCGTCGCCGTACTGCTTGACGATGTTCTTCATGCTGATGGCTGCCACAGCCGACCACTCCTTCTCTTGCAGGCGCCCGGGTGGGTCAGCCTTTTACGGCACCGGCTGTCAAACCGGCCACGATGCGGCGCTGGAACAGCAGCACCAAAATCACGACGGGGATGGTGACGACGACCGAGGCCGCCATGATTGCAGTCACCGGCGACTGGAACTGCGAGGCGCCGGTGAAGAACGACAAGGCGGCGGGTACCGTCCGGGCCTGGTCGGTCGAGGTGAGCGAGATGGCAAAGAGGAACTCGTTCCAGCAATAGAAAAAGGTCAGGATGGCGGTGGTGAACACCCCTGGTGCGGCCAGCGGGATGATGACCTTGCGGAAGGCCTGCCATGCGGTGGCGCCGTCGACCTGGGCGGCTTGTTCCATCTCCCAGGGGATTTGGCGGAAGAAGGCCGACATGGTCCAGATGGACAGCGGCAGCGCGAAGGTGAGGTAGGGGATGATCAGCCCGAGCCACGTGTCGTAAATGCCCAGGCTGCGCCACATGTTGAACAGCGGGCCGACCAATGCCGCCTGCGGGAACATGGCAATTGCCAGGGCCATCGACAACAGGAACTTCTTGCCGGGGAAGTCCAGACGGGCGATGGCGTATGCGGCAAACATGGCCACGACAACCCCCAGCACAGTGGCTATCAAAGCGATGCCTACGGAGTTGCGAAACGCGCTGGTGAACAACGTGTCGCTGAAAACGGTCTGGTAGTTGGTCCACACCCAGGCTTGCGGGAAGAACGACGGTTGAGCGCTACGGAACGTGGTGGGGTCCTTGAACGACAGTGACAGCATCCACAGCAGCGGGAACACCGCCCAGACCAGGATCAGCCCACCCCACACGGTCCACCAGTTGCTGGTTCGCTGACCGGTCATCACTAATCCCCCCTGACCTGCGACAGGTCGGCCTTGAAGCCCTTGACGAACAGGAACGCGATGATCACCACGGTAAAGAACAGCAGCACCGAGATGGCCGACCCAACCCCTAGGTTCAGCAAGGTGACGTTCTGGCGGTAGGCCAAGATCGAAAGCGTCTCGGTTTGGTTGGCCCCGACGGTCATGATGAACGGGTTGTCGAAGATCCGCCACGCGTCCAGGGTCCGGAAGAGCACCGCCACCATGATGGCGGCTTTCATGTTCGGCAGGGTCACCCGCATGAGGCGCTGCCACGCGCTCGCCCCGTCGACGGACGCAGCCTCTTGCAGGTCCCAAGGGACCTGCACCAAGCCCGCCAGTAGCAGTAGCGAGATGAACGGCGTGGTCTTCCAGATCTCCGAGAAGATGATCACGAACAGCGAGGACCAGCGCTGGCCGAACCAGTTGTAGTCGCCGAGATGGAACCACTGGTTGATGAACCCCGAGTCCAGCTGGAAGGCGTACCGCCAGATGTACGCCGAAACCACCGTGATGATGCCGTAAGGGACGAGGATGCCCGTGCGGACGAGTCCGCGCCCACGCAGGACCCGATACATGACGAACGCGAAACCGAAGCCCAGGACGAGCTCGACGACGACGCTGACGACGGTGATGATGAACGTCGTGCTGAAGTCGGTCCACCAGACCGGATCGGTCAGCACCGTCGCGTAGTTGGACAGGCCGACGAATGAGCGGCCCGCGGGGTCGGTCAGCCTGTAGTTGTAGAGCGACAGCACGACCGCGTACACGAGCGGGTAGGCGGTCACCAGCGCCATGACGAGGAACGAGGGAGCCGCCAGCCACAGGCCCAGGCGTCGCTCGTGGCGCGTGCGATCTGACATGGGCACCGGTGCCGGGGATGGAACAGGCGGCGGGGCCCCAGGCGGGGGGGCCGCTCCCCTGGCCTCGGTCGTGTCCTGCGCGTTGACGCTCATCAGTCCTCCTGGGCAGGTTGTCTCAGGTCAGCTCACAGGAGCCGCTCGCCATGCAGAACTTGAGTCATGAACGACTGACTCTCTTTGGGTGTGTCCGGCGCGCGCACGTTGGTGGACGGGTGCCACGTGATCTGAACCGACGTGGACACGTCGTTGTAGTAGGGAGTCAGCGGTCGCGGCGCGGCCTCGTTGATCGAGTCGCGGATCAGCGGAGCCATCGGGAAGATCTTGCGCACCTGGGGGTCGTCATAGGCCGCGCCCTTGGCTGCGGGGTTGCCCGAGTCGATCATGTAGTCGATGCCGCTTTGCAGCGAGGTCAGGCACTTGACCAGGTTCAACGCCTGGTCGGGGTACTTCGTGAACGCCCCGATGGCCAGGTTGATCCCACCCAGCGGCGGCTTGCTGGCCTGCCCCGCGACGACAGCGGGGTAGCGGGCCCAGCCGATGTCATCGACCACGGACTGCTTCAGGGCCCCCTTCTTTACCTCGTCGTTCGCGGCGCCGTACACGTACGGCCAGTTGACCATGAACATGCCGCGATCCCCTTGGTAGACCGAGCGGGCCTCCTCCTCGGTCATGGTGGACATGGCCGGCGGTGCTGCCGCGGACCGGGCCAAGCCGCCGACGACCTGCGCGGCCGCGTCACCGGCGGGAGAAGCGATCGTCGGGGTTGCGTTCTTGCCGGCCTCCACATTGGTGATGATCTCGCCCCCTGCCGAGGTCACCAGCGCGTTGATCCACACCATGTAACCCTCGTAGCGGTTCGCCTGAACGGCCACCACCTTGTTCTGGCTGACGGCCGCCTTGGTCATCTGGTCCCACGTGAAGGTGGGCGCCGTGGGGTCGACCCCGGCCGCGGCAGCGGCCGCCTTGCGGAACCACAGCAGCTGGGTATTGGCCCAGAACGGCGCGGCCACCAACTTGCCTTGCCAGTACGCGGTCTTCACCGGCCCGGCGAGCACGCCCTGGGTCAGCGCGGCCTCGTCCTGCTTGGCGTACTCCCGCAGGAAACCGGCGTTCGCGAACTCGGGAACGAAGGGCGGGTCGAGGCTCATCACGTCGATCGAGCTGTCCTGCGCGGCCAGCCGCCGCACCAGCTGCTCGCGCTGGGAGGACGCGTCGTTGGGCAAGGTCTGGATGACGACCTTGTAGGGACCATTCGCGGGTGCACACTTCTCCGCCAAACGTTTTTGACCGCCGTTGTCCGGGTTGATGTACCAGTTGAGCGTGGGTGTGCTGCTCTGCTGCGCACAGGAAGCCAGGACCGGCAGCGCCACGGCGACCGCGCTCATCAGGGCCAGGTGCCTGCGCCACTTGGGCCGTGCTGTCGGAGTCCGGGTTCCGTGCCCACCGCTCACGACGACGCCTCCTCGATGAGTGCCTTCGATTGGTCATCATGCTCCAAGCCGGACATGTCCGCCAGGTCTGGCGTCGTTTATCTTGTGGGTCAGGAGTGAAAGGCGGGTTTTCAGCTTCAAGTCGCGGACTGTCCCGTATGCCGGGTGCTGCCAAGCGGCGGCGCCTGCCCCTCAACCAGTGTTCGGTCCGCCATGATGACGGTCAGGCAGTGACGAGTACACCCAACCACCGGAACCACGCTTGTCCCTCTGGAGGTGCCGTGGCGGCTAGCCAGCCGGAAGGTCCCCCACCGGACGCCCCACAGCCAGCTGTTGACTTAGAGCCACTCGTCCTGGAGCTGCGCATCCATGGGGTCAGCAACACGCCACCACGGAGCATGCTCGACCTGCGCGACGACGCGATCACCCAGGTCGACGGCGACCAGCTCGGCAGCTTCTGGGCGCCCACGCCGCAGACGCTCGCCAGGCTGAGGGAGGTCGACCGTGGCTACGTGCCGGCCGGCATACAGCGTGAGGCCTACTCGTGGGGAGGCCTGGCGCGCACGTCGATCGGTGGCACGTCGTTCGTCGGTCGGGCGCTGGCCATCGCCGGCCGAATGGGCTGGTCGCTGCTCATTCCGTTCGGGCTGATCAACGTCGCCTACTGGACCCGCCGACTCGGCGAGACGGCCCCGCCGCCCGACGGCCACGATGAGTCGCCGGCCTGGCTGTCGCTGACCTGGACCGCTCGCGGGCGGGCCGCCTCTCTGCGCTTGGTTGCGCTGCTGATGACCATGGTCACGGCGATCACCGCGGCCGTGCTGAGCCTGGACTTCCTGGGTGTGCAATGCTTTTCCGCCACCTCGGCCCGCTGCTCGGGGCTACCGGGCTGGTCGGACTTCCTCTACACCTGGCCACTAAGCCGACGGCTGGCGCTGTTCAGCTTCGCCCCGCTGCTGGTGTTCGTGTTCCTGTGGTACCTCGCCTCCCGTTCCCGCACCCGCTACGAACGGGCCACGAGGGACCAGACCTACGGCCAGGGCGGGGCGCAGGAGCGCACGCCCGACGCCTCAACCGCCCGCCCACGATGGCCGCTGTTGTCGACCCCTGGGTTCTGGAACCACGCAGTGATCAGCAGCGCCACCGCCACGCTGCACCTGAGCGCCATCGCGACCTACACAGCGCTCGCGACCGCGTGGCACATGCGGTTCGCCGGCCCCACCGACTGCGGCGCATTCGCCACCGTGTTCTCTGACGCGTGCCGGACCGAGACGGCCACCGCGGACCCCACCGTCGGCAGCATGTGGCTGATCCTGGCCTGTGTCGTCGTGCTGGCCCTTGTCGTCTCGCTTGTCGTCGTGCGCACCGAGGATGCGGCCGACATCACCGGACCCACATCCGAGGAGTTGGCCGGCATGCACTGGGTCCGCGTGGCGCTGCGCCACCCGAACGCGGTGCGCCTGGTGGCCGTGCTGTCCGGGCTGCTCTTCACAATCCAGGCTGGCGTCCTGGCCTTCTCGGACGTCTCAACGCCGTTATCGGCCGGCGCCTCCGCAAGTGGCGCGAGGGTCTCGATGGTGGGCCCGGGTGCCGCGCTTGTGGTCGTGCTGGCTGTGCAGGTTGGGGTCAGCCTGTCCGCCTTGTCCTGGCGTTACGTGGGCAATGCCTACCCGACCGTGGCCGGAGCGATCCTGGCCGGCGGCCTGATCGCCTCCGGGGCACTCCAAGGCAGCCAGGCCAGCACCGGTCCGGCATACCGGTGGGTCGCCTGGGTCGTGGCCCTTGGATCGCTCGTCGTCGTGCTCGTCCCCGTGTTCCGGGCCGGGGGCGGGATGACGGGGCCCACCCGTAGGCATGAGATGTGGGCGGGCGCCGCGCCCGGCGTACTGCTGCTGCTCGGCGCGCTGTTGGCGATGGTGCTCGCGAGCGGGCTGGTGGTCACCGTCGGCAACGTCCTCAACGGCAACCTCTCCTCCGGTTCGCTGGCCGGCCTGCCACAGCGCGCCGCGCCCGCCGTGGGTGCCACGTGCGAGAGCGCCTGTCCCGAGCCGCAGCCGTTGCTACTGACTGCACCGGGGCCATACGTGTGGTTCGGGGCGTTGCTCCTGGTGGCCATCGTGGGGTGCGTCATCGTCGGCATCGGCGTTTTCGCCGGGCAGTGGGCGCGGGGCGGGAGGGCATCAGCAAAGGGCGCACCTCGGCCGACGGTCCCGAACGCAGCAGCCGCACCTCCGGCCCCGGCTCGGTCGCGGGGTATGCGCGGTGGCCACCAGAGCGACACGATTCCCTCCAGTGGCCCGCTCTACCGCGCCGTCGTCACGGCTCGGGCCCGGGCGCGCCAGGCGCACCGAGCTGAGAAGGCCCTCGCCGTGGCCACCTACGGCGCGACGGTCGCCCTCGCCGGCGCTCTGACCTCCACCGTCGTCCCGTCCGGCGACACCGCCGCGGCGGACCTGCTCGGCACGCTCATGGGGTGGGGCATGTGGGTGCTCATCGGGGTCGGTGCCGGGCTGATTGCCGTGGCCAGCGGGGCTGGGGCACCGACGGCGCAGCGGCCCATGGGTCTGCTGTGGGACCTCATCTGCTTTCTGCCCCGTGCCGGGCATCCGTTCGGTCCACCGTGCTACGCGGAGCGGGTCGTGCCCGAGCTGCTGGGGCGCTACCGCTGGTGGTTGACGCAGGAGGGCCGCCTCTCCGACGACGAGCTCACGCGCACTCCGCGGACGGTCCTGGTGTCGGCGCACTCGCTCGGCACGGTGCTCGCCGTCGCCACCATCTTGGGGGCGCCGCAACAGAACTCGTTCGTCCCGAAATTGTCCCTGTTGACCTACGGAACCCAGCTGCGGGCTTACTTCTCCAGACTGTTCCCGGAACTGCTGGGCCCCGACGTTCTAGGGGTCCCCGCGTGCCGGCCCAGCGACCTCACCCACTCGGATCCGTGGCACACCGCCCGGGCCGCGGACAACGCGCCGGGGGCTGCCCCTCTCGTGGTCCAGTCAGGGTCGGTCCGGGCCCAGCTCGGGGGCAGCCCCTCGGCAGCGGGGCGGTGGCGAAGCCTGTGGCACCTCACCGACCCCATCGGGTTCCCCGTCGGCTCCTTCCCGGCGGACCCATTCGACCCCGGCGACGGGCTCTTCGACTGGTACGCGGAGGAGGTGGACCGCACGGCATACCTGATCGAGCCGCTCGGCCACAGCGACTACCCACGCACCCTGGCCTACGCGCGGGCCGTCGAGGACCTGTCCGGTGTCCCATGGTTGACCGGATCGCCTCCATGATCGGTTCGTCGCGTGTCGCGCGACTACCTGCTCGCCCACCCGAAGGGATTGACCATGCAGAAGCTCTCGCTCGACGCCCTCGCCCGCGAACACCTGGAGCGCGCCCGTGCCTCGAGCGCCGGGCGCAGCGCCGAGACCGTCTTCGGCGGTCACGAGCACACGTTGCGCCAGACGATCATCGCCATGACCGCCGGCACCACGCTGGCCGAACACGAGAACCCGGGAGAGGCCACCCTGCACGTGATCTCGGGCCGAATCCGCCTCGGGGCCGGCAACAACAGCTGGGAGGGGCGCAACGGGGACCTCATCCTCATCCCAGCCGCCCGCCACGACCTGCACGCGATCCAGGACTCGGTGGTGCTGTTGACGGTCGCCAAGGTCTGAGCACCTATGGCGCCCGTCACCGAAGGGTGGCGCCGTTGCTGGCGATCACCTCGCGGTACCAGGCGAAGGACTTCTTCGGGTAACGCCGGAGGGTGCCCGACCCGTCGTCATTGCGGTCCACGTAGATGAGCCCGTACCGCTTGCTCATCTGCGCGGTCGAGGCGCTGACCAGGTCGATGCATCCCCACGTCGTGTACCCGATGACATCCACCCCGTCGGCCAGGGCTTCGCGCACCTGCACCAGGTGATCGTTGTGGTAAGCGATCCGGTAGTCGTCCAAGACCGTAGTGGCACCGTCCACCACGCTGAGCTCGTCCACGGCTCCAAGCCCGTTCTCCACGACGAACAGCGGCTTCTGCCACCGCTCCCAGTAGTCGTTGAGCACGATCCGCAGTCCTTGCGGGTCGATCTGCCAACCCCACTCCGAGTCCTGCAGGGTGGGGTTGGCGACGCCACCCATGATGTTGCCCGCCCTGGCGACCCGTTTGCCGGGGTCCGCGGTCTCGCAGACGCTCATGTAGTAGCTGAACGACACAAAGTCGACGGTATGCCGTA
The DNA here is from genome assembly GCA_963724925.1 of uncultured Actinomycetota bacterium. Classification (GTDB taxonomy): domain Bacteria; phylum Actinomycetota; class Actinomycetes; order Actinomycetales; family Dermatophilaceae; genus Phosphoribacter. The sequence goes on from CAVRXF010000001.1 coordinate 62,586, forward strand.
GGTCTTCGCGGTCCTGGTCGGTGATCTCCAGCGCGATGGCGTTCTCCCGGAAGTAGCGCAGCAGGTACCCGGGATACTCCCCCCGACAGTGGATGTCCCCGAAGGCGTAGTTGGCGTGAGCGGCGCGCATGGCGGCGACGACGTCCGACGGGTCAGGGGTGAGCGGGTAGGTCGGGATGGCCAGGATCATGCACCCCACCTGGGCCTGCGGCATCATCTCATGGGCCAGCCTGGTTGCCCGGGCGGACGCCACCAGCTCGTGGTGGACCGCCCGGTAGAGCTGCTGCTGAGTCAGCGCCTCCTTGGGTGTGCCGATGGCGCCGGACATGAACGGCTCGTGCAGCACCGAGTTGATCTCGTTGAACGTCAGCCAGTACCTGACGCGCCCTCCGTAGCGCTCGAACAGGGTTCGGCAGTAGCGCTCGTAGCAGCCGATCAGTCGGCGGTTGGTCCACCCGTTGTAGGCCCGGGCCAGGTGCAGCGGAGTCTCGTAGTGGCTGATGGTGACGAGGGGTTCGATGCCGTGCTTCTGCAGCTCGTCGAGGACCCGGTCGTAGAAGGCCAGCCCTTCCTCGTTAGGGGTCTGCTCGTCCCCGTTTGGGAAGATCCGGCTCCACGCGATGGAGAAGCGGAAGACCGTGAAACCCAGCTGCGCGAAGAGCGCGATGTCCTCGGCATACCGGTGGTAGAAGTCGATTCCGGTGAGCTTGAGGTTGTCGGGAGTCGGGTGGTCCGTCGGCGGGGCTAGGATTCCCCTGGGCAGCACGTCCTGGATGGACAGACCCTTGCCGCCGACGTCGTACGCCCCTTCGATCTGGTTCGCGGCAGTCGCTCCGCCCCAGAGGAAACCGTCTGGAAAGCTGGTCGACACGGCGGACTCCGTGCTCTCCGACGCCCGATCGGGTCCTACCCGATCAGACGGGTTCTGGGGTGGCCGCGAGCTGTCCGCGCATCTCACCGGCATACTGGTCGGCGTTCGGCCCGGCGATGAGGTGCCAGGTCGTATCGCCCACCGGGACCAGACCCGCGATCCCGGCCGCCTTGAGAGCGCTCTCGTCGACGGCGCTGGAATCCTTGACGACGACCCGCAGCCGGGTCTCGGCAGCCGCCTCGACCTTGGCGACGTTGTGATGGCCTCCAAGCCCGGCGATGAAGTCCCTGGCCTTCTCCGCGGCCAGCGGGTCTCGCAGCTTCGGCTCGACACCGGGTGCCTCGTACACCACTTCGGAGATCGCGTCGGGACTGAGCTCCGCCTCGTCGCCGGCGATCTTGAGGTACTCCTCGATGTCGGTCTTGAGGTTCTCCGAACGGGTTCCGAAGATCGCCTGCATGTTGTTGCCGACGATCAGCACTCCGGCCGCGCCGAGCGCCTTGAGCTTCTTCTGGTCGGCCTTGCCGATGTCGGCGACGCCGACCCGTAGGCGGGTGATGCACGCGTCCAGGTCCGTGATGTTGCTGCGGCCGCCGAATGCCAGGACGAGCTGCTGGGCGAACCGGTTCGCCGAGTCCTCGCGGGCATCCTGCACGTCGACCTCAGTGTCCTCCCGACCTGGCGTCTTCATCTTGAGCAGCTTGATGAGCCCGTAGAAGACCACGAAGTAGATGACGAAGTAGATCGGCCCGACGATGAGCACGAGCCACGGCTTGATGCCGTTCGCGAAGAACAACACATAGTCGATGCCGCCCTGGGAGAACGTGTACCCGAGCCGGCCACCCAGCAGGTACATCACCGTGAACGCGGACCCGTACATGAGGGCGTGCACGACATACAGCAGCGGGGCGACGAAGAGGAAGGAGAACTCCAGCGGCTCGGTGATGCCGGTCAGGAAGCTGGTGAGCGCGGCTGCGAGCATGATCGAGCCGATGCGGGCCCGGTTCTCCGGCTTCGCGGAGCGCCAGATCGCCGCCGCCGCGCCGCACAGGCCGAACATCTTGACCAGGAACCCGCCGCCGAAGATGCCGGACTCGGGATGCCCGCGGAAGAAGCAGGTCAGGATGCCGTTGCAGTCCGGCCAGCCACCGATGTTGACCTGGTAGAAGAACGGCGCGTTCCAGATGTGGTGCAGGCCGAAGGGCAGCAGCGCTCGCTCCACCAAGCCGTAGATGAAGACCGCGATGGGGGCGTTCGCGCTGATGACCTGGTTGGCCGTGTTCTGGATGAAGGAACCGATGGGTGGCCAGACGAAGGCCAGCACAATGCCGAGGCCGATGCACGCGAAGGCCGTCACGATAGGTACGAACCGCTTGCCGGCGAAGAAGCCGAGATAGGGCGGCAGTGGGATCCGGTAGAAGCGGTTGAACAGATAGCCGGCGATGATGCCGACCAGGATGCCGCCGAAGACTCCGGTGTCGAGGGTGTCCAGGCCCAAGACCTTTGCCGTGGGGATGCCACGCGCCCTGGCGATGGTTCCCATCGTCCCGTTCATCACCAGGTAGCCAACAGTCGCTGCCAGGGCCGACACTCCGTCGTTCTTGGCCAGGCCGAGGGCGACGCCGATGGCGAAGATCAGCCCGAGGGCGGCGAAGATCGGGTCCCCGGAGTTCTGCAGGATCTGCAGGAAGACGTAGAGAGGCTTGGCGACAACCCCCGCCGCCAGCGGGTCACCGACGACGACAGCAGGCGCTGGTGCCTGGCAGGCCGCCACGTTTCCGGCGACCGCGACACCGTCGACGGTGCAGTAGCCCAGCGAGATCGCCTGCTGGTTGTAGTTGCCGAGGAAGGCGCCGCCGACGCCGAGCAGGATCCCGGCGACCGGCAGCACGGCCACCGGGAGCATCAGCGACTTGCCGAGCTTCTGCAGGAAGCCGAAGAAGTCGCTCCAGACCTGCTTCAACCTGCCCGGGCCCGGGGCCGCGGTTGTGGTGTCCGGAGGTGGGGTGGCTACGGTCGAGGCGGTCATCACGGCGTCCTTCCTCGGACGGTCACAGATATGGGCTTAGTCGTCATCGTCGTCGGTCGGCACGAGTGCGCGGACCGAGGCGGCGGAGTCCTGGGTGAGGGCACGGGCGGCGAGTTCCTGGCAGTCCGTGAGCGACAGAGCGCGGATCTGCGCCTTCACTGCCGGGATGGCCGGGACGCTGACACTGAGCTCGTCGACACCGAGGCCGACGAGGAGTGGGACGCCTTGCGGGTCGGACGCGATGCCACCGCAGACGCCGACCCATTTTCCGGCCGCGTGCGCGGCCGTGACGGCCTGCCCGATCAGCCCGAGGACGGCAGGGTTGAGCCCGTCCACCTGTGGGGCAAGCCGGGGATGACCGCGGTCCATCGCGAGGGTGTACTGGGTCAGATCGTTGGTTCCCACCGAGAAGAAGTCGACCTCGGCAGCGAACTGCGCGGCCATCACCGCAACCGAAGGCACTTCGACCATGATCCCCACCGGAACCGGTGCGACGCCCAACGCGGCCCGCTCCTCCTCGAAGATCGCCTTGGCGAGGCGGAAGTCCTCGATGGTGGCGATCATCGGGAACATCACGTTGATCATCGCGCCCGCATCGACCGACCGCAGGATCGCCCGCACCTGGGCGCGCAGGATCTCCGGACGGTCCAGGCCGACACGTACGCCGCGCATCCCGAGGAAGGGGTTCTCCTCCGGAGCAATCGGAAGGTAGGGCAATGGCTTGTCGCCGCCGACATCCAGGGTGCGGATGACAAGCGGCTGACCGGGCCGAAGCGCCTTCGCGATGTCGGTGTAGACCTGCGTCTGTTCGTCCTCAGTCGGGGCGCTGCGGCGCTCCAGGAACACGAACTCAGAGCGCAGCAGACCGACGCCCTCGGCCCCTTTCGTCATGGCCGCACGAGCGTCGTCCAGGCCGCCGATGTTGGCGACCACCTCCATGTGGTGGCCGTCTACCGTGTCGGCCCGCTCGTCGGCCTGGGCCAGCTCGAGGGCCTTGCGCTCCAGATTCTTCGCCTGGCGCCGACGAATCCGCTCGACCTGCTCCTCGGTGACGTTCATCCGAAGCGTGCCGCTGGCGCCGTCGAGGATGACCCGGCTGCCTTCGGCGATCTCGAGCGCCCGTGGGTCGATGCCGGCCACGGCCGGGATGTCCAGCGCCCGCGCCAGGATCGCCACGTGCGAGGAGGCTCCTCCGGCCGTCGTGCAGAAACCGACCACCTTGGTCGGGTCGAGTGAGACAGTGTCCGAGGGGGTGAGGTCCTCTGCCACGAGCACGGAGCCCGCCGGGATCTCGGCCTTCTCACGCCGCTGTCCGGTGATCTCCTGCAGCACCCGCTGACCCACGTCGCGGACGTCGACGGCGCGCCCCGCGAGCACCTCGCTCTTGAGGTTCGCCAAGCCGTCGGCATACCGCTGGTAGGCCTTGCGCCAGGCGTATGCCGCGGTCTTGCCTTTGTCGATCCCACTCATGGCCAGGTCAAGCAACTCAGGGTCGCGCAGGATCTCACGATGGGCAGCGAAGATCGCGGCCTTGTCGGCGTCGGCCTGGTTGGTCAGCCGGTCCTCGAGGGCCTCGAGCTGGACCATGGAGCGGTCGATCGCGTCGTTGAGCCGACGTCGCTCGCGGTGCCGGTCGTTGGAGTCCTCGGCAACCTCGAAGTCCTCGTGCCGGATCTGCAACACGGTGCCGACGCCGAGCCCCGGCGACGCGGCGACCCCCAGCAGCACGTTGGGGTCATCCGACCGACGGCGTGGGGCGGGGGCTACCGGCGCTAGCGGCGGGGCCGCCTCCAACTCAGTGCCCCCTTCGGCGATGGGGGTGACGCCCTCCTCGCCGAGGCCCGCGGCGATCTGCCTGGAAAGCTCGGCAGCCGCCAGCTCGGCATCGGGCCCATGAGCGATGACCTGCACCTTGTCGCCGAATCCCACCTCCATGGCCATGATGGCCATGACGCTCTTGGCGTTCGCGCGGTCCTCGCCGCGCTTGAGCGAGACGTCGCTCTCGTACTGGGCCGCGAGATTGGACAGCACAGCAGCCGGGCGGGCATGCAGGCCAACCGGGTTGGGCACGAGCACCGCGTCCGACGTCACGGTCCGGCCCTGCTTTGCCTCCCCCGGTGCGCTGGTGACAATGGCGAGGTTTGCTACTGCCACCACACTGCGGCCGGCGGTGACCAGGCCGGAACCGGGCGCAAAGCCGGACAGCAGGTCGGAGTTGGCGATCACCATCTGGGTCAGCAGGCTCTTCGCATTGGTCGCCACGGCATCCAGGTCGAAGGTGACGAGCTCGTCACCGGCGTGGACCTGGTCACCCACCTTGACCTTGACCGTGAAACCCTCGCCCTTCATGTGGACGGTGTCCAGCCCGATGTGAATGAGCACTTCCAGGCCGTCCGCAGACCGGATCGTCAAGGCGTGTCCAGCCGGATGGACGTGGATAACCTCGCCGTCACAAGGGGCCACGACGGTGTTGCTCAAGGGGTCGATCGAGATGCCCTCGCCGACCATCTTCTGCGCGAACACCGGATCGGGAACCTGCTCGATCGGGACCAGCACCCCCGTGATTGGAGCCAGCAGCGAGCGCTGAGTGTCCGGTGGGGCCGACGTCGGAGTGGACATGGCGGGAGTCCTCTCACTTATCCACCGTCGTTGGGAGATATCGCACCATAACGGTTTGGCCGACCATGCGCACGTGTGCGTGCCGGGTGTCGAAGCCGTCAGCGGCAAACAGCGACGCGCGTGTGCGAGCTGCACGTACGCTTGCCCGATGCAGGTCCTGATCGTCGACGGGGCAAACGTCGTGGGCACTCGACCCGACGGATGGTGGCGGGACCGGGCTGGGGCCGCTCGGCGGCTGCATCAGCAGCTGTCCGCAAGCGAACTGCCCCAGGGTCAGGTGGTCCTGGTTCTCGAAGGTGACGCGCTACGGGGTCCGCCGGCTGGCCAGGAGGGTCGCATACGCACCGTCCACGCGGAAGGGTCCGGGGATGACGCCATTGTCGACGAGGTCATGAATCAGGTGGCTAGCGCGGACGGTGCCGGCGTCGTCGTGGTTACCGCGGACCGGATGCTGCGCCGCCGCGTCGAGGCAGCCGGCGCCTCCTGCGAGCGACCGGGATGGCTACTCGAGCAGTTGTGACCCGCACGCCGAGTCAGCGGACAACCAATCAGCCGGAGCGCGTTATGCGGGAACGACCTCGACCAGGTCGCCGATGCCCACGAGATCTACACTGTTGCGGGTGTACAGCCGCGCATTGTGGGCGTGCGCGGTGGCGGCGATGAGCAGGTCCATGGTGCGAGCGCGGGGCTGGCGGCCTGCCGCTGCGACCGCGGCGGCCAGCTTGCCGTAGCTGACGGCCACCGCGTCGTCGACCGGCAGCGCATCGAATCGGTGCTGCAGTATCGACAGGCGGCGAAGCCGCTCAGCGCGGGTCGGCTGATGATCAGTGACCAAGACGCCGAAGTGCAGCTCGGCTAGCGTCACCGCGCTGATCGCCAGCTCCCCGGCAATCGGGGCGACGTCGGAGGCGATGACCACGCTGGTGTCAAGTACCGCCTTCACCGTGTCGCCCACGGATCGCGCAGCTGCTGGTTGATGCGATCACGGTCGCTCTCCCAGGCGGGATCGGCAGGCCCGGCGAATAGGTCGGCGATCTCGCCCCACGGCTGCCAGGTTCGCCGCCCGGCGGCGACCAGCCGCGCGCTTGGTCTGCCGGCAACAGTGATCGTGAACTCCTCACCGGCCTCAACGCGCCGCACCAGATCAGAAGCTTGCTGACGCAGCTCGCGCAGTCCCACTGTGCCCATAAGCCGATGGTAGCACAAGTGCTATGGCAGATCAGTTTGCCGCCGCTGAAGCAGTCGCCTCGACGAAAGCATGCAGCCGCCCGGCGGCCGGGTCGAGGGAGCGATCGGTGCGCCACGTCAGGCCGATGATGCGGCGGGCCCGTGGGCTTGTGATCCTCAGTCCGATCGTCCCCGACAGTCCGGCGAACTGTTCCGGGACCACGGCCACTCCCAGGCCGGCAGCGACCAGACCCTCGATGGTGGCTAGGTCGGCGCTCTCGAAGGAGACCTTGAGAGCAACCCCTGATTCGGCAAACAGGCTCGTCACCAGCGTTCGAAAGCCAAACCCGACAGGAGTCGTCACAAATTCCTCGTCAGCAAGCGCCCTAAGGTCGACGCGTCTGCGGTCCTTCAGCCGGTGGGTCGGTGGAACGATGATCACCAGTCGCTCATCTTGCAGCGGCAGCCAGCCGAAGGCACCCGCCGGCTGCGAGGACGTGATCGCAAGGTCGGCCACGCCACTGGTCAGGTCGCGCAGGATGTCGTGGCCCGGTTCCTGGCTCAGCAGCACCCTGATTCCCGGCGCGTGCTTATGAAACCCGCGCAGCAGCCGGGGAACCAACGAGGTCGCCATAGAGTCGAGAAACGCGAGTCGAACCACGCCACGGTCGGGATCGAGCCGCCCAGCGAGCTCGACTGCGAGTTGCTGGTAGCGGGTGAGAATCTCCCTCGCAGCTGTCACAGCGAGTTCACCGTTCGGCGAGGTCACCAGGCCCGACGGAACCCGCTCGAACAGGCGAGCGCCGAATTCGTCCTCGATTCTGGCCAACGCGCGGGACAAGGTCGGCTGGCTGACACCTAGGATCGCGGCCGTCTCCGTCACGTGCTGGTGGTCGGCAAGCGCGACAAGCCATTCGAGATCACGGAGCAGCACGGAAGCATCATACGTAGAGCGTATGACATAAGCGACTTTCGTGCATTGGACGTATGCCGGTAGAAGGTAGAGCCTGCTGTACATGAGCACTGTTGCTGACGCTTTCAGCGCTGAGGTCAAGCGCAGAAGCAAGGCCGATCTTGGGCATCTGCCCGGGTCTGTGGGCCATCGGCAGGTAATGCTGGCCGTGTTTGTGGCGGGAATGGCCACTTTCGTCCTGCTCTACGACACCCAGGCGCTCCTGCCCGAGTTCGTCGGCGCATTCGCCGTCACGCCCTCTCAAGCAACGTTGACGATGTCGCTGGCCACCGCGGGGCTCGCCGTCGCGCTTCTGGTGGCCGGACCGGCCTCTGAACTTCTCGGCCGGGTCAGCCTCATCAAGGCATCCGCCTGGTTGGCGAGTGCCGTCGCGCTGGCCTGCGCGGTCGCTCCGAACTGGAACGTCCTGCTGGTCCTGCGCTTTGTCGAGGGCGTCGTTCTGGCAGGGTTGCCCGCGGTGGCGACCGCCTATCTCCGCGAAGAGCTGCACGCGTCGGCCCAAGGGCGCGCGGCCGGCGTGTACATCGGGGCACTGCACTAGGGGGCATGGCAGGTCGGCTGCTGACCGCGCGTGTCGCGGAGGGACTCGGTTGGCGGTGGGCTATGGGCGCGGCCGCGCTCTTTGCCTTAGCCTGCGCCCTGGTGGTCACACTCATGCTTCCGCCGTCGCAGAACTTCCGACGCAGTCAGGTTGGTGCCTCGGCGATCGCAATGATGGCCCGCGGCGCAGTGTCGGACCGAGGATTGTTGTTGCTCTACGCACTCGGCGCCTGCTCGGTGGGGGCGCTCGTCGCGGTGTTCAACGCGCTCGGGTTCCGGCTCACCGGCGCCCCCTTCGGTCTCGGCCTCGGAATCGTGAGCCTGCTCTACCTCGTCTACCCGCTCGGCACCGTGAGCTCGTCACTCTCCGGGAGGCTGGCCGACCGGCTCGGACGCCGCGCGATCCTGCCCGCCGGGTGCGCGATCGCGCTGACCGGCGTGCTGGTCACGACTGTGGGTTGGCTGCCTGGAATCGTGCTCGGCGTCGCCGGACTCACGGTCGGCTTCTTCATCGTCCACGGCCTGGCGAGTGGCTGGGTCGTGGCGCGGGCGCACGCCGCCGGCCGGTCCACCAGCCAGTCCGCGGCCTTCTACTTGTTCGCGTACTACGTCGGATCCTCGACCTTTGGTAACCTCGGCAGCGCTCTTTGGACACACGCGGGCTGGACAGGTGTCACCGTGCTGGCGGGCAGCCTGCTTCTCGGATCATCCGCCCTGGCAATGATGCTGCGACGCATCCCATCTCTCGACGAGAACTCGCGACCGCGCGGAGCAGAGCGGCCGACAGCTCTGCTCCGGGCCGCGAGGAACACGGACAGGCATCGGCTGGCTCGGATGACCTCCTGGTGGCCGGCTTAACTGGTTGAGGCAATCGGCCAGAGGCAGTTGGCTGGGGCCATGACGGAAACCCCGATCCGGGTCGGCCGTGCGACTGACCCGGCGCGCTATCTGGCCACCGATCACATCGTCTGGTTCCAGGAGGTTCCCGCGGCGCCCATTGAGGAGCAGCTGACCGGGCTTCCCGAGGGGCAGCGCTTCGCGGCGGATAGGGAAGGTTGCGATCCGGGGACGTACCCGGGTATCTACGGGGTGTTTCCGCTGACCTTGTGGATTCCTGGACAGGACAGGGGTGGCCAGCCGGTGCCGTGCGCGGGGCTGACCTGGGTTGGCGTGCATCCCGACCACCGGCGCACCGGAGTGCTCACCGCGATGCTGAGGCACCACTTCGAGCAGGTGCACGAGCAGGACGGCGTCCACATCTCGGCGCTGCATGCGAGCGAGCCGGCCATCTACGGTCGCTTCGGCTACGGCCTCGCGTCGCTGGAGCTGCAGGTGAGACTCGGCAGAGGTACCACGCTCAACGCGCCGCATCTGGAGGAGGCGGCCGCCGAGGTCACCACTCACCTGGCCACCGTCACCGATCCCGACGTAGCCAAGCGAATGCGGGAGTGCCATCTGGCCTGCGGCGGCCTTGGCTCGGTGGTCGGCAACCCCGGGTACTACGCACGGATCTGCCACCAGATCGGCGAGCACCTACGGGACAAGGAGTCCTGGCGGGTCCTGTTCGCCCGCCGAGATGGGGTGGACGTGGGGTTCACCATGTTCCGTCGCACGCACAAGTGGGAGCATGCCCGGCCCGCAGGGGAGCTCTCGGTGTGGACCCTGGTGGGGGACCCGGATGTGCAGCTGGCGCTGCTGCGCCGGGTGGTCGACTTCGACCTAATCGGGACCGTCAAGGTCGGCACCGTCGGCATCGACGACCCGCTGCTCCTCTGGGTTGGCGGCCCAAGGTCGACATCAGACGTGGCCACCTACGACGGCCTGTGGGTACGGCTGGTCGACCTTTCCGAGGCGCTGCAAGACCGGGCGTGGAGCCGGTCCTGCGATGTTGTGGTCGAGGTCGCAGACACCACCCTTCCGTGGAACCACGGTAGGTGGCGGATCCGGGCCGACGACACCGGTGAAGCGACTGTGCGCAGGACGACGAAACAGTCCGAGGTGCACCTGCCCGTGGAGGCGCTGGGAGCGGCATACCTGGGTGGCGGCAACCTCGTGGCGCTGCAGCAGGCCGGGCTCGTGGCAGAGCGCCGGAAGGGTGCGGTCGCTGAGCTGTGGCAAGCCATGCGCACAGAGGTCGCCCCGGCCGCCGCGGTCGGCTTCTAACACATTCGAAGTCGCGCTTCCCTCGCGAGCTCTTGGGTGCGTGCGGCTACGTGTCGTGCTGTCTCACATAGTCTTCGGGACCTTTGTCGACCGGGGACACCCCTTCAGCAGCTCGCAGCGACTCGAAGCGCAGAAATCTGACGGCGATGTCGTGCCGGAGAGCCAAGTCAGAGTTCAGGCGGAAGTCGGCTAGGTCCTGCCGTTCCTCTTCGGCCATGTGGTCGTCATGGGCGATTCGGCATGCGGTCACCGCCTGCCACCACCCCTCGCTACCCACCCGATGCAGGTGGGTATGGCGGATGGCGTCTCGGATCTCATTGTGGTCCTTGACGGCATCCAAGACCTCCTCTTCGACGCTGTCGGCGTCAGCATGGCCCTGCCCCCGCCGCAGCAGCGCGGGATAGAAGTAGCGCCTTCCCCCTCCGCGTGGGTCTCAAGGAGCACCTCTAGTCGCTTCCACACCGCAGCCACGCCTTCGACATCCCGGCTGGCCATTCGTCCAGAACGGCCAACATCCGCCGCTGCTCGTGGTGCTGGTGCAGTATCACGTCCGTGATGTCCACGGCGCTGCTCCTCTCGCTGGCCCTCGGAGCGCAGACTACTCAGATGCTTTCGAACACTTCGTAAACCCGGCGGCTGCTTGCATGTGCGCCTTGCGTTGCGCTGGCCCGCTCGAGCCTGTTTCCTTGGACTCGGTTACGAGCAAATCGGCAGATTCGACCAGGTCCGGGCGCACAGACGGGGATGCGAGATGACGCGTGGCGCGGGTCGTCAAACTCGACCGTGGGCTGTCGGCATGGTGGTGGCGGCAATGCTCGCCTTGACGCTGCCTCCGGCGGCGTTCGCGGACGACGCGGTCCCCACCCCGACGAGCTCTGCGGCGACCGCGCAGCCGTCTGCGGCCGCGACCCCGCCCCCGACACCGACCCCTGAGGCCGCCACGACACCCAGCCAGGCCTCGAGCGACATGCCAGCCCCAACCCCGCCCGAGACTCCCAGCACGGCCCCACAACCTGCGCCAGCGGGGAGCCCCACCCCGCAACCGGCGCCACAACGAGCCCGACCACCCGCGCCAAGACCTCCCCCGCTCCGCGAGCGGCGACACCCCTTGACATACCCGGACGACCCGAACCTGCCGCCCTCTGTGGTGGCGGTCCAAAAGACGGTCACCCAGGACACCGTGGAGCCAGGCGACTCGTTCAGCTACCAGCTGACGCCGAGCTGCTCGGGCATCACCGCCGGCTGCGTCGGCATGACCGTGACCGACGTCGTTCCTGAGCCGCTGGTGGTCGACGAGGCGGCCCTTGGAGCGCAGTCGAGCCCACCGGACTACACCATCACCTACGACCCGGCGACCCGGACGGTGACCATCGTCTATGGGCGGGCCCTGACCAACCCGGACGGCACGACGGGGTGGCCGGCGGGTACCGTCGCGCCGCAGATCAGCATCCCGGTGACCGTGCCGCCGGACACCACGGTCCCGTCAGGCACCGTGGTCACGAACACCGCGACCAACGACGCCAGCAACGCGCCGCCCGACGAGGCCTCCGTCGACGTCACGATCAACGTGCCTCGGGTCGTCAACCCGACCGTGACCAAGGACTGGGCCGACGGCTCGGCCGTCGCCGGCAGTGCCGAGGCCAGCACCATCACCCTCAACGTCAAGAACCAGTCGTCCAACTCGGCCGCGGTCAATGAGCTGGTCGTGTCGGACGACACGCCTGAGACGTTCGAGAACTTCAACTTCGCCGGGGCCACGGTCACCGCGTTCCCGGCGGGTGCGGACACCGCGACCCTCACTGTGACTCTCGCAGACGGCAGCACTGCCGAGGCGACGGTGAGCGCCCCGGCACCGGCCACGTTCACCCTGCCAGCCGGCACCGACACCACGCAGGTGGTCGGCTACGAAATCGTCTTCACCAACAGCAACGGCGACCCGCTGCCGTACGACGCCACCGGCGGCACCGTCGAAGTGGGGATGCAGCTGCGCGACACGGATGCGCTCGACGGGCCAGCCGCTGCGGCCCACCGACCGGCTGACCGTCAACAACTGCGCGACGCCGTCGGCGACCGACCCGGTCCTGGGCACCGTGACCGGGACCGAGGACTGCGCGACATCCGACATCCTCCCCGATGTCCTGGTGCTCAACGCCACCAAGAGCTTCTACCCCGACCGCAACGGCAACTGGCAACAGGATCCTGGAGAGTTCGCGGACTTCGGGACCAACTCACCTGTCACCGCGAGCGTCAACGTGCAGAACCAGTCGCCCTTCCCGGTCCGCGAGATCGTCATCACCGAGCCGGACCCGCAAAATCCCGCCGAGCTGGACAAGATGGACATCGAGCAGGTCCGGCTGCGGTTCCCCACCGGAGCGACCCAAGCCGTTCTCGAGGTCACCTGTAAGAACGGCTCCACGCCACCGGCACAGACCTACACCTCCGACACACAGGTCGACGTCGCCGCACTGTGCGCGTCCGGCGTCGCATCAGTGACGGTGACATACACCGGCGTCGACGCCAACGGGAACCCAACGATCCAGCCCGACGCAACGGCCGGGCTCGACCTGCACGGCCCACTCAACGGCAATGTCACCCAGGACGACCTGCCCAACGGCGCGAGCCCGGGCATCGACAACTGCGCCGCCTACTCCGGCGACGCCGGCCGCACCGACGGCAGCGGCACCGCAAGCGGGGCCGCGTGCAACAACCTACCGATCGAGGTCCCGAGCTTCGGCGGAGGGGGCACCAAGACCGCCGATCAAACCGACGTCCCGCCGGACCAGCCCATCCCGTTCCACATCGAATGGACGAACAACGGCAACGTCGGCATCTTCAACCCCGTCATCTCCGACCCGACCGTCGACGCGCTGGGGCGGCCGGTCGCTGCCGACAACCCGTTCACCTACCTCTTCATCACCAGCGTCACCGCTTCCATCACCCCCAGCTCGATACCCATCCAGATCGAGGTCTACGACCCGGCCGCCAGCGCCTGGGTGGCCTACGACGCCAACGACACCGCGTTGCTCGAACGCGCCACCGGAGTGCGGGTGCGGGTGCTGGGGCTGGCTCCGCCGCTGACCACGGTGAGCATCGACATCACGACACAGCGGCGCCCCGGCACACCGGACGACATCACCTTCAGCAACTGCATCTCGACGGGCATCCCCTTCTTCTTCAACGCTGGAGGGTCGTCCTGCTCCGGCGGACATCACCACGGGTCCGGCCAACGCGAGTGCCTCGCTGAACAAGTCCATCACCCCGTCGCAGCTGCCCCGGTTCGTTCCCGGGCTTCCGCCGCAGTACTCCACGGTGGACCTGACGATCGTCAACACGGGCAATATGTCGGCCAAGCAGCTGCAGGTCACCGACCAGGACAGCGACTTCTTCGATGCCGTCGACTTCGTCGACTTCACCGGGGTGACGTTCCCGCCCGGCGCGGACCGGGTGCAGATCGACGCGTTCGTCGGCGGCACCTGGGTGAGTGGTGAGCCGGCGACGGCCGCCGCCCTCCCAGGCGGGGTATCGGCCGCCGACATCACGGGCATCCGCGCGACGTTCACCTCGACGAGCCTGCTCAACGAGGGCTACGTCATCCTTCCCTGCACCACGCCGACCAGTTGCGCGGGACACGTCCTCTTCCGGGTCAGCCCTCGCCAGTTCCTGCGCAGCGACCCGTCGGCGACGGTCCCGGACCACATGCAGGACACCGTCGACGGGTCCTTCACGACCAAGCTCGACCCAGACGGACGAGCGATCGACCCGGACAACGCGACCCTCGACCTTGTCGAGGGCACCCCGCAGATCGCGGTGGACAAGACCCCGGACAGCGAGATCGCCCCGGGGCAGACCACCCTATTCAACCTCAAGGTCACCAACACCGGCACCAACAACGTCCACGATCTCAAGGTCGAGGACGTGCTCCCACCCGGCATCGCGTTCGACCCCTCGTTCGTGGGGGACAACGGCCAGCCGTTCAAGATCATCAACACGCAGGTCCCGGACGGCACCCCGCCCGTGCCGTTCCCGGCGTTCACCACCACCAACGCCGGTGAGCACGTGAGCCAGCTGGCCTGGGACTTCAGCACGCAAGCCAACGGCGGCCCCTGGCTGTTCGCGCCCGGCGCCACGTTCACGATCCAGATCCAGGTCGGCCTCGAGCCTGGGGTGACCGCGGGTCAGGTGCTCACCAACACCATGGGCGCGACCGGCTCGGATGACACCCTGGTCTGTGACGGCCAGGGCGACCCGGACAACGTCTTCGGCGAGGGGACGTGGTGCACCGACACCGCGATGATCACGACGCGCAGCGGAGCGTCGTTCACCGCGCGCAAGTGGGTCGCCGGACGGGACAGCCTCGGCTGGTTGGACACCAGCAGCAACACGCATGTCGCGCTCGGCGCGCGGACCTGCCCCTCGACCGAGCAGGGCGGCCGGGTGTTCACGGCATACCCCTGCGTCGCGCTCGTGGACCCAGGCGACACGTTCACGTATCTGCTTCGGCTGCAGAACGCCGGCACCGAGCCGGGGCGTGACATGCGGATCGTCGACCGGTTCCCGGTGGAAGGGGACCGGGGGGTGTTCGTGGACCAGGCCCGCGAGACCGAGTGGGCCAACCGGCCGACCCTGAACAGCCAGCCGGTGCTCGACGGACCGGGCACCATGACCACCACGTACACCAACGCCGAGCCGATCTGCACCGCCGACCTGGACATGGGCGGCGTCGGCGGGACCGCACCGCAGTGCCCGGCGGACGCGTGGGACGACCCGTACAGCGCGGGCGCGGTCGGGGCGAAGATGGACATCCACTTCGACCCGTTCATCGCACCTGGTGGCATCGTCAACATCACCTTCGACATGCTCACGCCGCTGGACGTGCCACGGGTGTCGGACCCGACCATCGCGTGGAACTCTTACGCGCACGCCGAGGTCACCGACCGTGACGGGCAGCCGAACGTGCTGCCGGTGACCGAGCCGGTCAAGGTCGGCGTGGCGACGGCATACGGCGCCCTGCAGATCACCAAGCAGATCGGCCAGAACCCCGACAACCTGCCGCTGGGGCCGGTCGAGTTCCCCATCCACGTTGTGTGCACGATCAGCCCACAGGGCGGCACGACTCAGACGGTCCTGGACCAGACCTACCAGATCGCCGCCGACGACAACCCGCCGCTGCAGATCACCGGAATCCCAGCCGGGGCCACGTGCACCGTCACCGAGACCGACGCCAACGGTGGTGTGCTGCCCGACCCGGTGACGGTCACGATCGAGCCGTCGTTCGGCGACGAAGTGCAGATCGCCACCGCCACCATCATCAACAACTTCCCCACCGCGATCATCGTGCTCACCAAGCAGGTCACCGGCGCCGGGGCTTCGTTCGGACCGGACACCTACCCCGATTGACGTGTACTGCACCTTCAACGGCCAGCCCGTCGACGGGTTCAACCCGCTCAGCGTCGTGCTTACCGCGGCACACCCGCGCTACCTGGCCCAGGTGCCGCCAGGCTCGCAGTGTCACGCGGTGGAGACCGACTCAGCCGGTGCCACGTCGGTCACCTATGTCCCGGCGAGCACGGACGGTGACCAGTCCGGCGACGTGACGACCCAGGACGGCACCCCGAAGGACATCACCATCACGAACGACTTCCAGACCGGCGGGCTGGTAGTGCTCAAGGAGGTCACCGGGGCCGGAGCCCCGCAGCTGGCTCAAGGACCGTTCACCTTCCACGTCTCGTGCACCTTCAACGGGCAACCGGCGGCCTTCGAGTCCGATGTCACCATCCCCAAGGGAGACGGCACGCAAACCAGCTTCACATCACCGCCGGTCGAGGGCATCCCCGCCGGGCCACCCGGCAACGAGACGACCTGCGTCGTCACCGAAACGGACAACGGCGGCGCCGACGCCACCCCACCGCCCGTGGAGGTGACGATCGTCCCCAACGAGGACGTGACCGTGGGCCTCACCGCGGCCAACGGGCACGACAACCCGTTCTCGGCCGGCACGATCGGGCTGACCAAGACCGTCGAGGGCGACCTCGCGGACCAGACCTGGGTCACGGACGCCACGTTCACGGTTGCAGTGACCTGCCAGATCGACACCACCGACGCGTCGGGCAACCCGGTCCGTGCGACGGTGTACTCGGCGCCGGTGCAAATCTCGGCGGGCGAGACCATCGACCCGATACTCGGCCCCGACGGTCAGCCGGTTCTGCTCCCAGTCGGCACCCACTGCTTCGGGCAGGAGACCGCCACCGGCGGCGCGACCTCGAGCAGCATCGACCATGCCTCGTTCGACGACGCCGTCGTGGTCGCCGCTCAAGAGGATCCGCAGCAGATCCAGGAACTGACCCTCACGGCCACCAACGTCTTCGACTCCACCGCGGTTGCGGTGACCAAGAAGGTCACCGGGTCCGGCGCGACAAGCGCCGGCGACACCACCTTCACCGTGGAGGTCAGCTGCGTGCTCGACCAGGGCGCGAGCGCGCCGACCCCGATCATCACCAACGAAGCACACACCATCAAGGCAGGCGAGACGGTGACCATCGACGGGCTACCGGTCGGGTCACACTGTTGGGCCCTGGAGACCGACACCGGTGGCGCCCAGAGCACCACAGTCGACAACGGATCGCAATCGACGGCGGTCGAGCTGGTCGCCGGCCAGACAGCGCAGATCACCGTGACCAACACCTTCGCCGCCCCACCCGCGCAGCCCGCCAGCTCCATGCCCGACACCGGACTCCCGGTGCAGCCCGCCGTACTCGGCGGCCTGGCCTTGATCCTCCTCGGCGCCGCCTTCAAAATACGGGGACGCGCGCCGACGCGACGACCCGCTGGCACGCTAGATGGGAGAACTACTGATGAGTAACAGCGCAACGGCTGCGCAGACACCTCGGACGACCGTGCAGGCGAACGGGGTCGAACTCGGGGTCGAGACCTTCGGCCAGGATGACGATCCGCTCGTGCTGCTGGTCGGCGGGACCACGATGTTGTCGTGGCCCGACTCGCTGTGTGAGCGGCTCGCGGCGGGCGGCCGGCGGGTGGTCCGTTACGACCTGCGCGACTCCGGAGCGTCGACCACCCTCGACCCGGAAGCGCCAGCATACGATCTGCGCGATCTCGCAGCCGACGCGGCGGCGCTTGTCGACGCGCTTAGTGGCGCGCCGGCTCACCTCGGCGGGGTCGGGGTCGGCGGGATGGTCGCCCAGGTCGCAGCCCTCGACCGTCCGCACACGTTCTCGGCCCTGACGTTGGTGAGCACTCGTCCGGTCGCGCCCGGCCCGGTTGACGACGACTTGCCGGATCACGATGCGGCGATCATGGACGCGGTGTTCTCGCGCCCGATGCCGGACTG
The DNA here is from genome assembly GCA_963724925.1 of uncultured Actinomycetota bacterium. GTDB lineage: Bacteria > Actinomycetota > Actinomycetes > Actinomycetales > Dermatophilaceae > Phosphoribacter. Next base: position 80,293 of record CAVRXF010000001.1, read on the forward strand.
GACCGACCGAGCCGCCGTTGCCGCGTTCGTCGCCGACGGCGCCGCGCTGCTGGGCAATGACCCGGAGCAGGCACGCGTGGTCGCGGCGCGGATCTGGGACCGAACGCCATCGGGCGAACCCTCGGTGCACCAGGCGAATCAGCTCGGAACGGTGTTCAGCCGCCTCGATTGCACGCCACGGTGGCGCGAGCGCCTCGGCGAGGTCACGCTGCCGACGCTCGTCGTGCACGGTCGCCAGGATCCCTTCTTCCCCGTCGGGAACGGCGAGGCGCTCGCCGCCGCGATCCACGCCGCGCGGCTGCTCGTCCTCCACGACATGGGCACCGCCCTGCCGGACGCCGCAGCCGACGAGGTCGCCGCCGCCATGCTCGCCCGCTGATCCCCAGCCAATCCCGCCGCACGGGAAAGGTCTTAAGGCACCCCAGCAAACTTCACCTGCTGCCGGGTTGGACGATGTCGCCCTCTTGGTGAGGGCAAGCTCGTCATGACCAAAGCGCCTGCCCAGCAGGTGCAAGGCGTGGTGGCCCACCGGCAAATGGATCATCGCCACCCATGAGTGTGCGGACGCGGTCCCGTGTCCCGGCGGGTATCCGAACTCGTTGTTCTTCGGCGAGACGAACGAGAACTGCCCAGAGATACTGGGGAACCTCGAACCGCCGGGTGCTGATGGTCGTGGCGGTGACTAGCAGTGACGCGTGACCGGGCTGACAGCGGTCGCGGTGCACCTACTCGTGGAGCTGACTCGACACCTACTCATGGCTCTCGAAGCCGGGACCATGACGGACCACGGCCTCATTTGCCGGGGGCAACTGGCGCGCGCAGGTGAGGCACGCAGAGGGTGGTCACGAGCACGCCGAAAAGGTACCCTGCGGCCCCGACCCACATGAACGTGCTGACTCCGCTGGCAAGGCCGAGTGTCGCGATGAGCGAACCGCTCAGCGCGACGCCGGCCGCCGACCCGGTCTGGCGAGCCGTGTTGAGGGCGGCCGAGGCGGTACCGGCATACCCCCCCGGGGACGCCTCCATCACCGTTGCCGTGGCTCCGGTGAGCGTGAAGGACGTGCCGAAGCCGCACGCCACCATGGCGAACACGAGGAGGAGGTAGCTCGGCGTCGCTCCGGCGAGGGCCCAGACCGCTAACCCGGCGGCCGCGGTCGTCAGGCCGACGAGCATCAGTCGGCGGTGCCCGTACCGGCGCGACAACCGGGCCGACAGCGCGGAGGCGACCATCGTCACCGCCATGGCCGGCAACAGGGCCAGGCCGGTCAACGTCGGGCTGAGGTTCTCGCGTTGCTGGAAGTACACACTGGCGGCGAAGATCATGCCGTAGAACCCGAAGTTGAAGAGCAGGCCGATGCCGCTCCCTCCGCTGATCGGCGGCGAGGCGAGCATGGCCCGGGGGATCGGCGGAGCGGCCGCGAAGCGCTCCCGTGCGGCGAACACCACGGCAGCCGCCACGGCCATCAGAACGCCACCCACTACCAAAGGGCCGGTGAGCCCCTGCCGGCCGACCTCGTTGAGCGCCGTGATGAGCGCGGCCACCGTGACGGCCACCGCCACTTGCCCCAGCCAGTCGATGGACCGGTCGCGGTTAGGTGCGGAGCTGCCCACGGTGGACAGGGTCATGACGATGCAGGCGATGCCGACGGGGATGTTGATGAGGAAGACCCAGCGCCACCCCAGGGTGCTCGTCAGCACGCCACCCAGCAGCGGGCCAGCCGTCGCCGCGACGCCGGCGATCGCGCCCCACAGTCCGAAGGCCCACGCGCGGGCCTCCGAACTCGCGTAGACCTGCTGGAGCAGCGCCAACGAGCCCGGCACCAGCGAAGCGGCGCCGACTCCCTCCACGATGCGCAGCACGGTGAGGAGGTTCTCGTCGGGGGCGAGCGCGCAACCCAGCGAGGCCGCCGTGAAGACGCCGACGCCAACGCAGAAGACTCTCCGGTGCCCCCACCGGTCTCCGAGCGCCCCACCCAGCAGCAGCAGCCCCGCGAAGGCGATCGTGTACCCGTCGACGATCCACTGCACGTCCGTGAGGGAGGCCGACAGGTCGCGTCCGATCGCCGGCGCCGCGACGTTGACGATGGTGACGTCGAGAATGACCATGAAGTAGCCGCCGCAGAGCGCCAACAGCGGCGCCAGGCCGGCTCGCCCGACGTCCCCGTCTGAGGCTGAGGGCCGTGACACCGGGACCTCACCCTCCTGAACGGTTCGACGACATCGCCATCATGCTGCCGCGACGTCACGCTATGTCAGGGATGGTTCGCAGCCCGCCTGAAGGAACGCCCGCCGGCCCGGTGACCGCGGCTTGCCGTGAGGTACCCGTTCAACTCGGGTTCGGCTCGAACCAGTTTACAAAACCGCAGGTCAGAGGCCCTGAACCGGGCCCGGAGGGGGACTTGCCCACTACAGATATGCGGACTCACCATCGAGATTACCGCCGGTGTGCGGTGGTGACTGATCGGGCCGAAGCTCCCCACGGAACGACGATCCCGGGGCTGCTCGGCGCCGTGACCGGTATCGTCCTGGTCGGGCTCGATGTGCGTGTGGCCACTGACTGACGCGCGCTGGGCGCTCGGTACTGCGCAGGGAGCGTTCGTGGCGAAACGCACTGACCCCGTTGTCGGCACAGGAAAGACGCCGAGAACGACGTGTACGCCGAAGGCCAAGTGGCGAGCGAGCATCCGCGTGACAATGAATTCGGGTCGGCATACCGCTCGGCGAGAGGACTCTGCTCGTCGGCGCTGCCGACTGGGGCGCTTCGTGGGGATCGTTCTCAGGAACAACAGGACTTAGCTTTTCGCCAAGGCGACAAAACGACACCGTGACGTTCGGCGCCCGGTATCTTGGGGCCGATCGTGAGGGACGGCTGCCATGGCGACACCCACAAACGCACAGCCTCAAGACGATGTACGTGTCCGTATCCTCGGTCCGCTCGAGGTGCATCGTGGAGGTTCGCTCTGCGTGTTGGGTGGCCGACAGCAACGGTCGGTCCTCGCCCTCCTCGTCCTCGAGGCTGGCCACGTCGTGTCCTTGGACCGGATGGCCGACGCGCTCTGGGGCGACAACCTCCCGTCCAGCTACGGCACCACGATCCAGACATACGTGTTCCGTCTGCGGGAGGTGCTCGAGCCGCAGCGTGCGAAGGGGGATCCGCCACGCATCCTCGTGTCGACACCGGGGGGCGGCTACCGGCTGGACCTACCGCCCGAGGCCGTGGATGCGGTGCGATTCGAGGCGGGTGTCGCACGCGGTCGGGCGGCCCTGGAAGCAGGTGATGCCTCTGCCGCGGCGGAGACGCTGGGTGCGGCCCTCGGACTGTGGCGCGGAGACGTGCTCTCAGACCTGGGTGAGCTCGCTCCAGTGCTGCCCGCCGTACAACGCCTCGGCGAAGTGAGATTGGCGGCGATCGAGGACTGGGCAGGCGCGGAGCTCGCCTTGGGGCATCACGCGGCCTTGGTCCCGCAGCTCGCCTCGCTCGAGACGGCGCACCCCCTTCGTGAGCGGCTCGCGGCGTTGCGGATGGTCGCGCTCTACCGCTCGGGTCGCCAGGCCGATGCCCTAGCGGTGTACCGGGAGGCCCGCCAGCGGCTGGCCGACGAGGTCGGCGTCAGCCCCGGCGAGGAGCTGCGGTCGCTGCACGAACGCATACTCAAGCAGGACGAGGAGCTGGCCCGCTCGCCCGCGGAAGAGCCCCCGGCCTTGCGGTCGTGGACACATCGGGTCGACCGCGGCTCGACGAACGCTGAAACGCCAGCGGCGGCATCCAGCGTCGGCGTGTCGGCGCCGGCGACGGACACACTGCTGGTGACAGCCCCCTCACAGCGGCCCGCGCGTCGCAGGAGGGCTGCTCTAGCCCTCGCCACGGTCGTCGTGATCGCGTCAACGCTCGTTTCCTTCGGCATCAACCGGGCTCGAGACCGCGATGCGGTGCGCCCGGTTCCGGCCAACAGTGCCGCAGCGGTCGGACCGAGCGGGCTCGTCGGGGACGCCGTGGCCCTCGGGGCCGTGCCGATCGGACTCGCCGAGGACGCCGGCTCGGTCTGGGTCCTTGACCACACCAACGCCGCCGTCGCGCGGGTCGACCCGGAGACCCGACGTGTCGTCCAGACCATTCCCGACGTCGGAAACGACCCCCAGGCGATTTCGGCCCGAGGAGGCAACGTGTGGGTCGCCGTCTTCGGTGCTCGGATGGTGACGCGGATCAACGCCGAGTCCAACAAGGTTGTCGACCGGATCGAGGTGGGCAACCAGCCCGCAGCGGTCGTCGCGAGCGACTCCGGTGTCTGGGTCGCCAACAGCGGCGACAACACCGTTCAGCGGATCGACCCCAGGACCGGAAAGGCCGACCGCGCGATCCCCGTCGGCAACGGCCCGGCCGCGTTGGCCCTGGCAGGACCGACGCTCTGGGTGGCCAATGCCCGCAGCGGCACCGTCAGCGCGTTGGACACGCACACCGGTGAGCGGCGCAGTGCCGACATCGTCGTGGACGCCGGTCCAGCGGCGCTCGCGGTGACGGACACCGACGTCTGGGTCGCCAACCAGCTGGGCCACACGGTGTCCCGGATCGATGCGGCCACATCCCAGGTCGCCCGGATCTACGTCGACGAGGGACCGTCGTCCATCCTCGCCAAGGATGACGACGTATGGGTCGCCAATGCACACGCGGGCACCCTGTCGCGGATCGACACGCGGTCGAACGCCGTGACCAGCCTGGCCGTCGGCAGCTCGCCGCGGGCGCTGACCTTCGTCGGCGACGACATCTGGACGGCCTCCGGGGCGGTCGGTGGCGGTGAGCACGTCGGAGGCACGTTGACCGTGGAAGGGGACCTGCCGTTCGACGCCGCGACGGTGGACCCGGCCAGCG
>CAVRXF010000002.1:0-41719 GCA_963724925.1 uncultured Actinomycetota bacterium
TTGCGGGGAATCACCACGGTGCTCACGCCGAGGTCGGTCAGTTCCTGGTCCACCTTGGCCTCGCCGTAGCCCCGATCGGCGGTGACCGCGCGCGGTGCTGACCGGCCAGGGTTTTGATCCGCCGGATGGCCGGGGCTAGCAGCGGGGCATCGGCCGGGTTGCCCCGGTGCACGCCGTGGTCCAGGACGATGCCATCACTGTTGTCCACCACCTGGGCCTTGTAGCCGAACTCGACCGGTTTGCCGAGCCGGCCCTTGGCGATCGGGCGGGCGTCCACGTCGTGCAGGGACACCAGCCGGGTCGCCGAGGCCGGGATCGCCCCGGAAAGCCGGGTGCGGGTCTGGGCCACCACTTGAGTGGCCCGGCCCAACATCACCTCCAGGTCATCGATCGCCCAGGCCAGCCGCCCCGGGGCGCCCGCACCGCGGCGGGCAACATGGCGCGGGCATTGGCCAGCACCCGGGTGGCCTCGGTGACGCTGGCCTCGGCAAGGTCGGCCAGCTCGCCGGTGATCGCCAGCACGCTGGCTTTGGCCTGCTCGTTGCGCAGCTTCAGGTGCGCCGAGATCGACCGCGCCCGCCGCCCAGCCGCCCGGCGCCGGTCCCGCACCCTGGTCCGGGACGCCGCGCCGCCGGCGTGAACCCGCGCCACCAGCGTCATGATCGCCACGATCGCGCGGACCAGCAGCCCGGAGTCAGTCGGGTAGGCCACGTTCGCTGGGACCACGGTGGTGTCGGCGCGGACCTTGTCGGTCTTGACCACCTTGGCCGCGACCGCCTTGGCCAACAGCGCCGCGTTCAGCTGCTCGATCACGCTCGCGCCGCAGCGGGCGGTCAGCTGCCCAGCGTCGACGGTGCGGCACCGTGTCCCCAGCGGATCCGGCAAAACCGCGACCAGCAGATCGAGTCGGCCACCTCCCGGCACAGGCTCTCGTAACCCAGCCCATAGCGGTGCTTGAGGAACATCATCCGCAGGTAGGTCTCGATCGGTATCGACGGGCGGCCCATCACCGCAGAGAAGTGCGCCCGGTACGGCTCGAAGAACACTGGGTCCTCAAGCACCGCGCCGACGGCCGCCAGCTCCACCGGAAGATTCTCGTAGCCCGGCGGCAGGATCGTCTCCCACAACGTCTGCTGCCCATTGGTGGTAACCAGCATCAGGCCTCACTTCCCTTGTGACATAAGGGTCCTGGACCAGGGTCTCGTCATTCGACCCCACCGCCGGGCAGACGCGCCGACGTTTGCCCAGGTCAGCGCGCAAACGGCCCCCTACCTTTTCGGGGCGAAGTAGCTACGTGACCCGTCCTCTCGGGGTGTGAGTGCGATGACGGGCCTTGTCAGATCTTGGCGGCCGATCCGGTGCGGCACCGGACAGGGCTGCTGTTGCGGCCGGGATCACGCCGTCCATGGTCCAGGTTGTCGCGGAGCGCGATGGGGTCTGTGTGCGCCCCCTGCTGCGTCAGGTCACCGACCAGGAGACCGGCGAGAGCGTCACTGTCGCTCTGCCGTGCGGGTCGACCCGCGAATCTCGGTGTCCCTCCTGCGCTCAGCGGGCGCGGTGGCTTCGCATGCAGCAGTGCCGCGAAGGCTGGCACCTGTCCGACGAGCCAGAGCCGCTCGGATACGACACCGATGTTGCTCCCGAGGAGAGGTCCGAGGTCGACCCGGCTCCCGATGCTGGCTCAGCTGAGAGCGAGTTGGGGCGTGAGCGTCGGACCCGTTCCACTCGCCGCGTCGAGGGCTTCCCCGATCTGCCCGCGGTGCCGATGGCGCCCGGCACGATCGGACGTACCTACGTAGACGCGGTCTCCGGCAAGACGTTCCGTCCGTCGATGTTCCTAACCTTGACCCTGCCCTCGTACGGGCGGGTCCGCGACGGGGTGCCGGTGAAACCGGACTCGTACGACTACCGCCGGGCCGCGTTGGATGCGTTGCTGTTCCCGCGACTGTTGGACCGGTTCTGGCAGAACCTGCGCCGCTGCGCCGCCTACAAGGCGCAGTACTTCTCTGCGGTCGAGGCACAACGCCGACTGGCCCCGCACCTGCACGCCGCAGTGCGCGGGGCGATCCCGCGGGCCACCCTCAAGGCGGTCGTGCGGGCCACCTATTTCGCGGCCTGGTGGCCCCCCATCGACCAAGTCGTCTACACCGGGAAAGAGTGCCTTTGTGGCACAGCGCTTCTGGGCAGTATGTCGACCCAGACACCGGTGAAGTGCTGCCAACCTGGGAGCAAGCCGTCGACGAGCTCGACGAACCGGTCCACGTGGTGTCCTTCGGCACCCAACTGGACATCAAAGGCATCCTCGGTGGCTCGGCAGACTCGGCCCGAGCGGTGCGCTACCTGTGCAAGTACCTCACCAAGAGCATCGCCAACACCTACACCGACGGCGAGGACTCCGACGACGCCGCAACCGCTGGGATATCCGACGTTGACCGGCATATCAGCCGGCTGCACGAGCAAGTCCGCTGGCTGCCCTGCTCACCCGCGTGCGCGAACTGGCTGCGCTACGGAGTCCAACCGGCCAACCCCGGCCCAGGTCTGACACCCGGTCGCTGCCCCTCCCCCGCGCATGAGCGGGACAACCTCGGCCTGGGCGGCCGTCGCGTCCTGGCCTCCCGCGCCTGGACCGGCAAGACGCTCGGCGAGCACCGCGCCGACCGGCGCGCCGTCGTCGCCGAAGTGTTGGAAGCAGCTGGGATCCCCGCCGACGACGCGGCTCGACTCTCGACCCACCACACGCTGCCCGACGGGCGGTCCCGCTACGTGTGGAAAGACGTGCCTGTCGCCGACCGGGACTACGTGTCGGTCATGATCGGCTGCATCCGCCAGGCCAGGCAGCGACGCGAGCAGTACGAGACCGCCAAGGCCAACCTCGCCACCCACGGGCCGCCCCGCGGTGGCCCTGTGGACAACCGTTCGGCAACCGACCCGGCGGCCTGATAGGAGGCGACTGATGGAGACGTTCGAGCTTCTGACAACAAACGAAGTAGCGCGGCTGCTTCGGGTGAACCCATCGACGGTTAGGCGTTGGCGCCTGGATGGGGTTGGTCCCCGCCATATCAAGATCGGGGGCGTATATCGCTATCCCCGGCCGCTGTTGGCCGAGTGGATTGATCAACGGGTACGTGAGAGCGTCGCGTCATGAACCCTGGCGTGCGGCCTCCACTCGGGGTCGACGTGCACGGCGACATCCGCGCCCGCCAGTCTCGCGCGGGAGTGCGGTTCCTTGCTCGGGTGAGGTGGACGGACCCCACCACTCATCGCCGGATCGAGGCCACGAAGATGCACAGCTCCGTCGAGTCGGCGCAAGCCTGGATCGACCAGCTGCGCGACGTCGCTCGCACGGGGATCGATTTCGGCCAGACGCTCCATGGGTACACCGCGTTGATCGGAGGCCGATGGTCTCGGGGGATCGACTCGACATCCACGATCGAGCCCTACTCTGCCGGGCTGCGCCTGCGCGTGCTGCCATCCCTCGGGCATCTGCCGGTGTCCATGTTGACGGCTGGTCTGATCGACCGGGCGATCGACCGTTGGGAAGCCGATTACGGTCGATCCACGGTCAAGAACACGGTGGCCGCGCTGGTCTTGGTCCTGGACGAGGCCGTGCGGGATGGGCTGTTGAGGCGCAACCCGGCGAAGGACCGCGCGCGTCGACGAGTAGCCGGGCGAGGGCCAGCGGAGTCAAAGGAGCCGGCAAACCCGCGTGACCTGGCGCTGCCCGATGTCGCGACGCTACATCGTCTCGTGGCGGTCGTTGTGGATCGCGGTGGCGCCCAGTGCTGGGGAGACATGGTCATGCTGCTCGCCACCACGGCGCTGCGCATCAGCGAAGTGTCGGGTCTCGTGGTCGGTGGACGTTGACCTCGCGGCCGGCGTACTCCGCGTTGAACGCCAGACCTATCCGGGTCGAGGCGGTCTGGTGGTGAAGGCGACCAAGGGCCGACGCCGACGCGTAGTGCCGATCATCGACCCGCTTCGCCCGACACTTGAGCGGCTGACCTTTGCCCGGGAGAAGGACGCTCCGCTCCTCGTCGGTCCACGTGGCGGCACCATCACCACCGCGACGTTGCGGGACGCGACAGGATGGGACCAGGTCGTCACAGAGTTGGGCCAGCCCGGTCTGGTCCGCCACGGTCTGCGTCACACCGCACTGACATGGATGGCAGATAGTGGCATGCAGCTCTACGTCCTGCAGCGCGTCGCCGGGCACCAAGACCCTGCGGTGACCAGCCGCTATCTCCACCCGGATATGACGGCGGTGACGGACGCTGGCACGCTGTTCTCGACCTGGTGGGAGGGACTAAACGAGGACCAACCCAAAGGCACCTCGGCTGCCGTGACCCCCTTCGGAACTCATGAGAAGCTGGGCTGACCTGCGGCTTTGCAGGTGTCGGTGTGGTCGGGCTGACAGGATTTGAACCTGCGACCCCTTGACCCCCAGATAGGGTCAACAGGCTAATCGAGCGTGCGGGAGGCACTCATCCGTGCCTGCCGATATCCATCGTTGAGCACCGTTTCACGCTCGTTGAGCCCAAGCCTGGTCCGTAGTTGGTCCGTAGTCGGCAGTTCTTCGAACCCCTCTCCCCGCGTTACCGCCCCGCCGATCGGGCCGGGCCCGACCCCTTACGACCAGGCAACGCGAGCGATGACTCGGGCCCCAGCGCTCGCGGCGCTCGTTTCGACACGCCGTTCAGGCCGCTGGTGCACCGGACACCGACCGAGGCCGGTAGCCGGGGCGCCTCCGTAGCCCCAACCTCGCTCCGATCGCCGAAACAAAGGATGCTGCCCGTCTTCTGGTGATGAACGGCCGGAGACGCTTGTCATGCACGAGACCGAGCGTCCTTCGGCCCACATAGCCGCAAGCCTCTGCTCGGCGATAGTATCGATCAGCGATAGTATTCGGATGTGGCCATCCAGTCCTTCACTGATGCGAGCACGGAGAAGGTCTGGCGTCGCCAACGCACGGCCCGGTTGGGCGCCGACATCCAGCGGGCTGCGCAGAAGAAACTTCGCCTCCTCAACGCGGCCGGCACACTCAATGATCTGCGCGTCCCGCCAGGCAACCGCCTGGAGAAGCCGACCGGGAACCGAGCCGGTCAGCACTCGATCCGGGTCAACGACCAGTTCCGGATCTGCCTCACGTGGACCGCGGCGGGGCCAACCGACGTCGAGATCGCCGACTATCACTAGGAAAGAGGCAACGAGATGACCAAGACACACAATCCGATCACTCCGGGTGAGATCCTGCGTACCGAGTTCCTCGAGCCGCTGGGGATCAGCCAGTACCGGCTGGCCCAGGCAACCGGCCTGAGCCAGACCCGCATCGGGGAGATCGTCCGGGGCAGGCGGCGGATCACCACCGAGACCGGCCTGCGCTTGTCCCGCGCTTTCGGCACGAGCGAACGATTCTGGATCAACCTGCAAGCCGATTACGACATCGAAGTTGAGCACGACACCCACGGGGACGACCTGAACCGAGTCGAGAGCCTGATCGGTTAGTGGTCGACTGTCACTACATGGGCCCAATAGCTGCGGGCGCGCCGTGCCTCCATTGCTTCGGCCTCGGCGAGCGTGGCGCGTCGGTTCGGCAGGCGCCGTGTTGACCTGGTGCCTGTGGCACGCCCCTGCGTTGCTCATCGACGGGCTGTTTGACGACGTCGAGCAGGTGTCAGGCCAGCAGCCCTCCGATCCGGCGGCCGCGGTGGACGACACCCTGGTGTTTGCCACTCTCCCGGTCCGGTTCCGGCCGGTGAACTGAATGCTCATGTTGCGAGCTAGGGCCGCGCTATCCCTCCACTGCCGCGGCCTCTGTCCGACACGCCGAACCGAAGGGCACTGCCCGTCGGCTGGTACCGGAACGCCTCCATATGCCGAGATTCGAGGATGCGCCTGTTGGCGTGTCGGCGGAGATTCAATGCAATGCACTACACATGCGCTACACTCGCGGTATCTACAGGCTGGAGGAGGCCCACATGGCGAAGAGCACGTCCTTCCGCATTACCGATGCCTCCCGCCACCGGTTGGCGACTCGTGCGGCTGATGAGGACATGAGCGCGACGGCGTTACTTGATCGGCTCATCACGGAAGGCGTCGACCAACTCGACTATCCCGGCATCATCTTCCGCGGCCCTGCCCATGACCGGCGTGCCGCGCTCGCGGCGGGACCGGATGTGTGGGAGATCATTTCCCGGCTGCAGGAACTCGAAGGCTCCGAAGAGCAGCGCATCACAGCGTTGGGCGCCGAGTCCGACCTACACCCCAGGCTGATCCGCATCGCTGTCGACTACGCGGCCGATCATCCTGACGGGGTCCGGGCGAGGATCAACCGCAACCGCGAAGCCGCCGAGCGCATCCGACAGGCCAGCCAGCGGCGCGCAGAGCTGCTTGCGTGACGGGCTTCTTGATCGATGAGATGTTCCCGCCTGCTACCGCAGAGTTGCTCCGTCAACGCGGCCACGATGCCGTCCATGTGACCGAGATCGGGCTTCGCGCGGTCGACGATGCCCAGGTGGCACACACCGCCCGAGCAGAGCACCGCGCGATGGTCACCGAGAACGTGACCGACTTTGCCGCCGAGCGCGACGTGGTACTCGTCTTCGTCCTGAAGAAGAACCTGGCCGCCGCAGGTGGACAGGCATCTGGCCTCGCCGCGGTCCTTCACCGCTGGGCCAGAGACAATCCCGACCCATACATCGGCCCACACTGGCCGTAAGGGCGCGCGTCAACGCAGGCTCCCCAGGCGCTCCACGACAAGCGGGACGCACTCATATGGCCGTATGCCGGAATCGCGGCACTTGCCGCTGAAGGGAACTCATCGCCGTTGGTTGGAGGCAAGCGGTGACCACGGCGGCTGCGTGGACTTCGCCCGCCGGCTGCTGCATTGGGTGCCGGTGATTCTGAAGGGCCCTCGGGAGAATGCACCGTCGAGGTCCTTCCCCGGCGCTGGGTTGTCCAACGAACGAACCCTGTCCCGGCTGGTGCGCTTCCGCGTTCCACCTAATTGCTAGACCCACCGCCGCGTATGGAGCGCGTTGTTCTCGGCCCTAGGACGACGGCGCGACTCCTTTGACCGAACGGAGACAGGGGTGTTCGGACGCTCCACAAGGTTTGGCTGCGCTGGTCCCTGAGGTACTGGTCATACGCGACACGTACGTGTTCGCCGCCGCTTTCCGTTCCGTCGCGTATGATGGTTCAGGCGACTAGTGAATGGGGAACAGGTGGAACTCCGTGAGTCGATCAGGACAGCTTGGACGGCTGTCGAGGGATCCGGGGTGCCTGAGCACATGCAGGCCCTTGCCTTCAAGGAGGCGCTCCGCTCGCTCCTGGGAACCGTTCCGCACACGGTGCCGGTCCATCAGACGAAGCTGAAGCCAGAAGGCGGCAGCGGCGGTGGAGCTAGTGGCGGCAGGCAAATCAAGAACATCGACACCGGCGGAGCCGCGACCGTGGACGAGGACGCGGTGATCGCGGCCGTCTCCGAGCACACCGGCGTGCCGGTTGCGAAGTTGGAGCGTGTATTCCACCTGGACAACGGATGGGTCAAGATTTACTCAATCACAGCGCGCTCGGCGCCAACGCGGCCGACAAGACACGCGCGGCGGCCCAGATCATCACCGTCGTTCGCAAAGTCGGCATGGGTCACACCGACACCGACTTCGACGTTATACGTGACGAGTGCCAGCGCAAGCACTGCTACGACGGCGCGAACTTCGCTAGTCGGCACCTCCCCAGCATCGAGGGCTTCGCAGTCAAGGGCGAGGGCCGCAACAAGCGTCTGGAGGCGCGCCACGGCGGGCTTACCGCGTTCCCGGCACTCATCGACCGGGTGCTCGGCGAGTCGTGAAGACGTTGGATGAGTTGGTCCGGCGGGGCTTCGTCGCGGCTGGCATTCCGACCGAATTGGTAGCGGAACTGATCGAGGCATTCGCTGAGGCAAAGCGTCGGTTCTACCGCGGCGACCTCCGGCCCTCCGAAATCGAAGGCGCCCGTTTCTCGGAGGCGGTGTTCCGGATCTGGAGTGGGCCACGACCCAGACGTACACGGCGCTCGGCAAGGACCTGCCCAGGGTGCCGAGCCTCATGGCCAAGCTGGAGCAGGTGACCAACGCGCCGGACAGCGTGCGGTTTCACATTCCGAGGACGCTGCGCCTTATCTATGACATGCGGAACAAGCGCGACGTGGCGCACCTGGCCGACGGCATCGACCCAAATCAGCAGGATGCGACGATTGTTGTGCGGAACATGGAGTGGGTGCTCGCCGAACTGGTCCGGCTATACCACAACCTGGAAGCCGAGGAGGCGCATGCAATCATCGTCGAACTAGTCTCGAAGGACGTGCCGCTCATCCAGGAGTTCGACGGCTTCCCGCGCGTGCTCAAGCAGCTGAAGGCGTCGGATCACTTAGGGTTCTCAGAGAAATAACGTCTGGTTTGGGCCCGGGGTGGGTAGCGTCTGTGCTATGGACGTGGCGGTGGATGCGGTGCAGGAGTCGCTGGCCCGGCGGTGGGAGGTGCTGCGCCCGCATCTGAACGAGCGGCAGCGTCGGTTGTGGCTGGGGTCGGAGGCTCGGGAGTTGGGTTCCGGCGGCGCAGAGCGGGTGGCGGCGGCGCTGGGTGTGGCGGCCGATACCGTGCGCCGTGGCCGTGGCGAGTTGGACGGTTCCGAGATTGTCCTGCCGGGGCGTTCACGCAGGCCTGGGGGCGGGCGCAAGCGGGCCGAGGAGCATCAGCCGGGTCTGGAGCTGGCGCTGGACGATCTGGTGGATCCGGCCACCCGCGGGGATCCCACCTCGCCGCTGCGGTGGACGACGAAGTCGCTGCGTGAGCTGACGACAGCGTTGCAGAACAAAGGGTTCCGGCTTACGGACAAGGTCGTCTGGCGGCTGTTGAAGCAGGCGGGCTACAGTCTGCAGGCCAACGTCAAGACCGCCGAAGGACGTCAACATCCCGACCGGGACGGCCAGTTCCGGTACATCAACGACGCCGTCCGCGACCACCAGGGCGACGGCCAGCCGGTGATCAGCGTGGACGCGAAGAAAAAGGAGCTGATCGGGCCGTACAAGAACGCCGGTCGGGAATGGATGCCTGCCGGGCAGCCCGAGCAAGTCAACGTGTATGACTTCATCGACCCCGAGGCCGGCAAGGTCACCCCGTACGGGGTCTACGACGTGACCGCGAACACCGGCTGGGTCGGCGTGGGCACCGACCACGACACCGCCGCGTTCGCCGTGGCCACCATCGGCCACTGGTGGGACCAGGTCGGCCGGGCCGGCTACCCCGACGCCACCCGGCTGCTGATCACCGCCGACGGCGGCGGCTCCAACGGCTACCGGACCCGGCAGTGGAAGACCGAGTTGGCCGCCCTGGCCGCCCGCACCGGGCTGACCATCACCGTCACCCACCTGCCACCGGGCACCAGCAAGTGGAACAAGGTCGAGCACCGGCTGTTCTCGTTCATCTCCATGAACTGGCGCGGCAGGCCGCTGACCAGCCACGAAGTCGTCCTCCAGACCATCGCCGCGACCACCACCGCCACCGGACTGACCGTCCACGCCGACCTCGACACCACCGCCTACCCCACCGGCATCAAGATCCCCAACCAGCACATGAAGACCCTCACCGACACCGGCGTCCTACGCTGCCACGACTACCACGGGGAGTGGAACTACACCCTCAACCCGCCCAAGCCCGCCACCCCCGAAGCGGACTGAGTTATTTCTCCGAGACACCTTACTGGTGCTGCTCTACTGGCGCGGCGTCGACGGCGCGACCTACGAGGAACTTCGCGCGTGGGCGCGCGCTCCGATGCAGTCGAACTTGAGGCGTACGCTCGCGGCGCTCGACGGCAAGGATCTCATTCACCTAAAGGGCGACAGGTACGTCCTAACCCACGTCGGCGAGGACGACGTTGAGACGCGGAAGTTGCTGGAGGCTCAGTAGCGCGCGCGCATGGGCTAATACCGCATCAGAGCGCGGTGGTCGTGACATGTAGCGCTGTGATCGGAGGCCCATTTGGTCGGTTGGTCCAACGAACCCCGCCGGATCCTCCTGATCACCCGAGTCGACCCGCGGCCGCCGCGCTTGGGCTGGTCGGGGTCAGAACCGGCTGCCTGACCAGAACCCCCTGACAAGTGGTCAAGTGCGCCATGGCGCAAACTACGGACCAACTACGGACCAATCCGGGCCGCACATGAGCCCACGACCACCCAGAGCAAGGCTGTGACCTGCAGAAACGTCCGTCGGGCTGACAGGATTTGAACCTGCGACCCCTTGACCCCCAGTCAAGTGCGCTACCAAACTGCGCCACAGCCCGTGGCCCCGGTGCGAAGCGAACGAAACCTTACCGCACGGCATACCCTCGCCCGCCATCCCGTATGCCGGGTGCTCACCTCCCGCGGCGCTTCTCCCGCACCCGCACGGAGACCTCGATCGGGCGTGCCCTCGAAGCCGAACTCCTCGCGCAGCCGCCGCTCGACGAACCGGCGGTACCCCGCCTCGAGGAACCCCGTCGCGAAGAGCACGAACCGCGGCGGGCGGGTGGCGGCCTGCGTCGCGAACAGGATGCGCGGCTGCTTGCCGCCCCGCACCGGGTGCGGGTGGGCCGCGACGACCTCGCCGAGGAAGGCGTTGAGCCGGCCGGTCGGGACGCGGGTGTCCCACGAGTCGAGCGCAGGTCTCGAGCGCCGGCACGAGCCGGTCCAGGTGCCGCCCGGTGCGCGCCGAGATGTTCACCCGCGGCGCCCACGGCGACCTGCGCGAGGTCCTGCTCGATCTCGCGCTCGAGGTAGTAGCGGCGGTCCTCGTCGAGGGTGTCCCACTTGTTGTAGGCGAGGACCAGGGCGCGGCCGGCGTCGATGACCTGCTGGATGACGCGGATGTCCTGCTCGGCGATCGGGCTCACTGGCGTCGATGAGGACGACCGCCACCTCGGCCTTCTCCAGCGCCGTCTGGGTGCGCAGCGAGGCGTAGAAGTCGGCCCCTCGGGTCTGGTGCACGCGCCGCCGGATGCCGGCCGTGTCGACGAACCGCCACGTCTTGCCGCCGAGCTCGACGAGCTCGTCGACGGGGTCGCGGGTGGTGCCGGCGACGGGGTCGACGACGACCCGGTCGTGACCGGCCAGCTTGTTGAGCAGCGAGGACTTGCCGACGTTCGGGCCGGCCGAGCAGCGCGACCCGGCGCGGCCCGCCGCGCTCTGGCCCCGCCGACGGCCGAGACCTCGGGCAGCACCTCCAGCACCGCGTCGAGCACGTCGCCGCTCCCCCGCCCGTGCAGCGCGGACACCGGCCACGGCTGGCCGAGGCCGAGGTTCCACAGCGCCGCGGCGTCGGCCTCGAAGCGCTGGTCGTCGACCTTGTTCGCGACGAGCACGACCGGCTTGCCCGACGCGGCGCAGCAGCTTGACGACCGCCTCGTCGGCGTCGGTGGCGCCGACCATCGCGTCGACGACGAAGAGCGACGACATCGGCGAGGTCGACGGCGACCTCGGCCTGCTCGGCCACCCGCAGGTGGATGCCGGTCGCGCCGACCTGCCAGCCGCCGGTGTCGACGAGCGTGAACCGCCGGCCGGCCCACTCCGCGTCGTAGCGACGCGGTCGCGGGTGACCCCCGGGACGTCCTCGACGACGGCCTCGCGGCGGCCGAGGATCCGGTTGACCAGCGTGGACTTGCCGACGTTCGGGCGGCCCGACGACGGCGACGACGGGCAGCGGCCCTCCGCCTCGGCTTCGGCGACGAGCCCGCGCTCGCTGGCGTCCGAGCAGGGCGCGGTCCTCGTCGCTGAGCTCGAAGTCCTCAGGCCCCGGCCCGCAGCGGCTCGCTCGCAGCGTTGCCTAGAGTCGTCGGGGTGGACCGTGCGGTACGAGCCCGTCTTGTCACGGCGTGCACCGTCAGTTCGGCGCGCGCTGCACCAGGCTCGAGCACGGCCGCGACCGTCTCGTCGAAGTCCAGGTCGGAGGTGTCCAACAGGACGACGCCCTCGGCCGCCTCATGGAACTCGGCCACCGTCGAGTCGTCGCGGTCGCGCTCGCACGATCTGGTCGCGGGTCGCGGCCACGGCGTCGGCGTCGGCCGCCCCGTGGTTCTCGGCTGCGCGCCGGGCCAGCCGCGCCTCCTCGCTTGCCGTGAGCAGGATGCGCACGTCGGCGTCCGGCGCCACCACGGTGGTGATGTCGCGCCCCTCGGCCACGACTCCGCCGGTCTGCTCGCCCGACTGCGGCGATGAGGTCGCGCTGGCGCTCGCGCAGCAGCGCCCGCACCTCGAGGTTGGTCGCGACCGCCGACACCGACGCGGTCACGCGGTCCTCGCGGATCGCCCTCGTGACGTCGGTCCCGCCGACCCGCACCCAGGGCGTCGGCCGGGTCGGTGCCGAGCTCCAGCGGCAGGCTCGGCCAGCAGCCGCGGCCACGGCCGCCTCGTCGGTGAGGTCGACACCGCTGGTGCAGGCACCACCAGGTGAGCGCGCGGTACATCGCGCCGGTGTCGAGGTAGCCGCGCCGAGCGCCTGCGGCGACGGCCTGCGAGACGCTGGACTTGCCCGAGCCGGAAGGTCCGTCGATCGCGACGACGAGGAGCTCCGGCTGTGCCCAGCCAGCGTCATCAGTCGTGCACCCGCCAGCCGCCGCCCTCGAGGCACCTCGTGCAGCCGCTCGACGGCCGCCGGGACGACGAGGATCTCGGCGAGCCCGAACGGCTGGCCGATGCCGTGGTCCAGGTGGAGGTCCTCGAGGTTGATCCCGGCGTCGCCGATGTCGGTGAACAGCCGGCCCAGCGCGCCCGGGGTGTCCGGGACCAGCACGGTCACGGTCTCGTATGCCGTGGGCGCGGCACCGTGCTTGCCCGGGATGCGCGCGCGTCCGGCGTTGCCGTGGACGATGGTCCGGTTGACGACCTCGAGGCTGCCCACCGCCCTCCCCGCAGTGCAGGCCCGTCCAGCGCCGCGAGCAGCTCGCTGAGGTCGGCGTGCACCCGGACGCAGCACCTCGCGCACGCGCTGGGGCGTTGCCGGCGAGGATCTGGGTCCACAGCCGGGGGTCGCTGGCCGCGATCCGGGTGACGTCGCGCAGACCCTGTCCGGCCAGCGCCAGCGGCCCCCTCGTCGAGCCGTGCGCAGCCGTCCGGCAACGAGACTGGCGGCGACCTGGGGCAGGTGGGAGACGGCCGCGACGGCGGCGTCGTGGGCGTGGGCGTCCATGACCGAGACGGCCGACCCCGCGGCATACCCGATCTCGCTGACCCGGTCGATCGCGGTCTGGGTCGACGACGGCGGTTGGCACGATCACCCAGGCCCGCCCGTCGAACAGGTCCCCGCGGCCGCGCCTGCGCCGGAGCGCTCCCGGCCGGCCATCGGGTGCGAGCCGACGTAGCGGGTGAGGTCGGCGCCCCGGCGCGGCAGCGCGTCGAGGATGACCGCCTTGACCGAGGCGACGTCGGTGACGGCGGCGTCCGGGTGGCGCTCCAGCGCCCCGGCGACGACCGCCGCGGCGACGTCCGGCGGGGCCGCGACGACGACGAGGTCGGGGCGTCCGGCGCACCGTCGGCGCAGCGCGCCCGCGCCCAGGTCGCGGGCCAGCCGCTCGGCGGTCGGCGAGGGTCGCTCGAGCTGGACTCGTAGCCGATGCGGCACAGGGCAATCCCCAGGCTCGTGCCGATGAGCCCGGTGCCGAGGATGAGGACGTCCCTGCTCACGACCGCCAGGGTATCGAGCGCGGCGGTGCGCGCGCTCGAGCCGGCCGTTACAGCCCGGCCGCGGCGTACAGCGGCCCGACCTCCTCCCGGGTGAGGTGGCGGGTCTTGCCCGGCTTGGTTCGCCGAGCTGGATCGGGCCGACCTGGGTGCGCACGAGCGCTTGACCGGGTGCCCGACAGCGGCGAGCATCCGCCGCACGATGTGCTTGCGGCCCTCGTGCAGCACGACCTCGACCAGCGCCTTGCCCGGCGCCGAGTCGACGACCTTGAACGAGTCGACCGGCACCGGCCCGTCGTCGAGCTCGATGCCCGCGCGCAGCCGGCGGCCGAGGTCGCGGGGCACCGGGCCCGGGATCTGGGCGACGTAGGTCTTGAGCACGCCGTATGCCGGGTGCTGCAGCCGGTGGGCCAGGTCGCCGTCGTTGGTGAGCAGCAGCAGGCCCTCGGTGTCGGCGTCGAGCCGGCCGACGTGGAACAGCCGCTCGTTCCGGTTGCCCACGAAGTCGCCGAGGCGACGGGCGGCCTAGCTCGTCGCTCATCGTCGAGACGACGCCGAGCGGCTTGTTGAAGGCGAGGTAGACGCGCGACTCGTCGAGCTGGACGCGCACGCCGTCGACGTGGACGAGCTGGCGGGTCGGGTCGATCCGCACGCCCGAGCTCGGTGACGACCTGGCCGTCGACGGTGACCCGGCCGGCCGTGATGAGGTCCTCGCAGACCCGCCGCGAGCCGACGCCGGCGCCGGCGAGCAGCTTCTGCAGCCGGACGCCGTCGGGGTCGTGCACGTCGACGCGGCGGCGGGTCGGCGCACGGGCGGCTGGGCTTGGCCGGCCGGCGCTGCCGCGCTGCGGCGCGGCTGGGCTCGGCGCCGCGGGTCGGCGCCTGGCCGCCGTCGCGGGCTGCTTCGCGTGCGGCGTCATCCCGCGCCCGCTCTCGGCGATCTCGTCGAGCACGTCGACCTCGGGCAGGTAGGGTGCAAGGGCGGCAGGTCGTCGAGGAGCCGAGGCCCAGCCGCTGCAGGAAGTAGGAGGTCGTGCCGTAGAGGATGGCGTCGCCCTCCTCCTGGCCGATCTCCTCGATCAGGCCGCGCGATGAGCAGGGTGCGGATGACGCCGTCGACGTTGACCCCGCGCACCGCCCCGACTCGAGCCCGCGACACCGGCTGGCGGTAGGCGATGACGGCGAGCGTCTCAAGCGAGGCCTGGGTGAGCCGGGCCTGCTGCCCGTCGAGCAGGAACTTCTCCACGACCGGGGCGTACTCGTGGCGGCTGTACATCCGCCACCCACCGCCCACCGGCCGCAGGGTGAAGCCGCGTTGTGCTGCCGGCATACTCGCGCTCGAGCTCGTCCAGGGCGCGTCGACGTGGTCGACCGGCAGCTCGAGCGCCGACGCGAGGAGCCAGCTCCGACACCGGCTCGTCGACGACCATGAGCACCGCCTCGAGCGCGACCGGGTGCCCCCAGGGAAGTCGTCGACGTCGAACGGCCGGCTCGTCCAGCTCAGTCGGCTCGGCCGGCTCGCGGCTGGTCACTCATCGGCGCTCTCCTGGGTCGGACGGTGCGGCTCGGCTGCTCTGCGCCCTCTGCTCGTCGAACTCGTCGCTCACCTCGATGTCGCCCTCGTCGGGGCCGGTCCACCGGACGGTGAGCTCGCCCAGCGGCCTCGGCCTGCTCGAAGGCGATCGCCGACTCCTGGAACAGCTCGAGCAGCGCGAGGAACCGGGCGACGATGACGAGGGTGGTGTCGGCGTCCGCGACCAGGGACCGGAACGAGCAGGCCCGCTCGCGGCGCAGCCGCTCGACCGAGGATGCCGGCCTGCTCGCGCACGCTCACCGCGGGGGCGTGCAGGTGCTCCAGGCCGACGGTCGGCGGCGTCTTCGGGACCATCGCCCGGGCCGCGATCATGGCCAGCTGCTCGGGGGTGACCCCCATGACCAGCTCGGGCAGCAGCGCGCGAACTGCGGCTCCAGGCCGCCCGGGCGCGCCACCATGCGGCCCGCGGTCGCCATCCGCTCGGCGAAGGTGCGCGCGATGTCCTTGAAGGCGCGGTACTGCAGCAGCCGGGCGAAGAGCAGGTCGCGAGCCTCGATGAGGGCGAGGTCCTCCTCGTCCTGCGGCCCGCTCTGCGGCAGCAGCCGGGCAGCCTTGAGGTCGAGCAGGGTCGCGGCGACGAGCAGGAACTCGGAGGCCTGGCCAGGTCGAGGCCGCCGTCGGCTGCCTGGGCGGCCTTGATGTGCGCGATGAACTCGTCGGTGACCTTGGCCAGCGCGATCTCGGTGATGTCGAGCTTGTGCTTGCGATCAGCCCGAGCAGCAGGTCGAACGGACCGGAGAAGATGTCGAGGTGCACCTCGAACGGGGTGGCTGCGCCACGGCGGGTCAGCACCCCGCCGGGCAGCCGTGCAGCCCGGCCTCGGCCGCGTCAGGCTGGCGTCGCCACGGGCGATGAGCTCGCGGGCCAGCTGCCGGTATGCCGTTGCCGCTACGTGTGCGGGTGCGTAGGAGGTGATCGGCTCGGCGGCGAGCGTCGCGTCGGGGAACTTCACCGTGCGCGTGATGACGGTGTGGAACACGCGCTCGCCGAAGTGGTCGACGACCGACTTGACAACCTCGCGGCTGTGCAGGGTGCGCCCGTCGTACATGGTGGCGAGGATGCCGTCGATCTGCAGCCGCGGGTTGAGCCGGTCGGTGATCTTCTCGATGGTCTCGACCAGCAGGGCCACCCCGCGCATGGCGAAGAACTCGCACTCCAGCGGGATGATCACGCCGTGCGCGGCGGTGAGCGCGTTGACGGTGAGCAGGCCCAGCGAGGGCTGGCAGTCGATGAGCACGACGTCGTAGTCGTCGAGCACCGGGCGCAGCACCCGGGCAAGGATCTGCTCACGGGCCACCTCGCCTACCAGCTGCACCTCCGCAGCGGACAGGTCGATGTTGGCCGGAATGAGGTCCAGGCCTTCGGTGCGGGTGGGCTGGATGACCTCGCGGACGTGGTGGCGCGGTCGACGAGCAGGTTATAGATCGTCACGTCGAGATCGTGGGTGCGGACCCCCAGGCCCACTGACAGCGCCCCCTGAGGGTCGAAGTCGACGAGGAGGACCTTGCGGCCGAGCTCGGCCATCGCCGCGCCGAGGTTGATGGTCGTCGTGGTCTTGCCGACGCCGCCCTTCTGGTTGCACATCGCGATGACCCGAGCCGGGCCGTGCTCGCTGAGTCGGCGTGGCGTGGGGAAGTCTGGCAGCGGACGGCCGGTCGGGCCGATCACCCCGGCCGCGTGGATGCCTGGCAGTGCCGCGTCGTCGGTGGTCAGGTTCACGTCTGCGCTCACAGATGTGTCACTTCCGTACGCTCGAGCGGTCGGTCAGCCTCGGCGCTGATCTCTGCGACCCTATCAGCGGGCCCGCGGGTGAGCCCCGGCATACACCTCGCGTAGCCGCTGGACGGTGACCAGCGTGTAGATCTGGGTCGTCGTGACGGAGGCATGCCCGAGCAGCTCCTGCACCACGCGCACGTCGGCCCCACCGTCGAGCAGGTGGGTGGCGAACGAGTGGCGCAGCGTGTGCGGCGAGACGTGCCCGGCTAAGCCGGCCCGTTCGGCGGCGGCCGCGCAGCGCCACCCAGGCGCTCTGGCGGGACAGTCGCCCGCCGCGCTGGCCGAGCAGCAGCGCGGGCGTGCCGCTTCCGTGCGCCGCCAGCACCGGGCGGGCGCGCACGAGGTATGCCGTGACCGCCTCCCGCGCGTACCGGCCCACCGGTACGACGCGCTCCTTGGACGCCCTTGCCGAACAGGCGCACCGACCTGGCGTCCAGGTCGATGTCGTCGACGTCAAGGCCGACGGCCTCCGAGATGCGCGCCCCGGCTCCATAGAGCAGCTCGAACAGGGCTCGGTCACGCAGTGCCAGGGGTGTGTCGCCCAGCAGCGCGGCCTGCAGCAGCCGCTCGACGTCCTCGACCGAGATCGCCTTGGGCAGGCGCAGCGCCGGCTTGGGCGGGCGGACTGCTGCAGCGGGGTCGGCGTCGACCACCCCCTCGAGCGCGAGGAAGCGGTGCAACCCACGGACGGCAACCAGGGTGCGGGCCGAGGACGACGCGGCCATTGGGGGATGGCTGGCGCTGCCCTCGCGCAGCGTGGCGAGGAAGTCGGTGACCAGGCCCTCGTGCACCTGCTCGGGCTCGGTGACTCCCCTAGCGTGCAGGAAGGCGAGGTAGCGGTCCAGGTCGCGACGGTAGGCAGCCAGGGTGTTGGCCGACGCGCCGCGCTCGACCGCAAGGTGGTCCAGCCAGCCGCGCGCCTCGCGGGCCAGCCGGGTCTGGCGCGGTGGGTCCGACGGGGTGCTCGAGCGCCGGCTCAGGCGAGGACCGCGTCGGTCGGGGTGCAGTCCAAGCCGAACGCGTCGGCAACGCCCGGGTAGGTCAGGGCGCCGTGGTGGGTGTTCAGTCCCAGCGCAAGGGCGGGGTCCGAGCGCAAGGCCGGGCGCCACCCGCGGTCGGCGAGGCGGACGGCATACGTGAGCGTGGCGTTGGTGAGGGCGTACGTCGACGTGTTCGGCACGGCGCCGGGCATGTTCGCCACGCAGTAGAACGTCGAGTCGTGCACCTGGAAGATCGGGTCGGAGTGCGTCGTCGCGTGGGTGTCCTCGAAGCAGCCGCCCTGGTCGACCGCGATGTCGACGAGCACCGACCCCGGCTTCATCTTGGCGACCATCTCGTTGGTCACCAGCTTGGGGGCCTTCGCGCCAGGGATGAGGACCGAGCCGATGACCATGTCGGCATCCAGGACCTGGCGCCGCACGGCAAGGGTCGAGGAGTGCAGCTGCTTGATCCGGTTCTGCCACCGCCAGAAGATCATCCGCAGCTTGTCCAGGTCGGTGTCGAGGATGGTCACGTCCGCGCCCATGCCCAGGGCGATGTTCGCGGCGTTCTGGCCGGCCACGCCGCCGCCGAACACGACGACCTTGGCGCTTGAGACGCCACCGACGCCGCCCATGAGCACCCCGCGCCCGCCCTGGGCCTTCATCAGCGCGTGGGCGCCGACCTGTGGGGCCAGGCAGCCGGCCACCTCGGACATCGGGTAGAGCAGCGGCAGCATGCCCGTGGACAGCTGGACCGTCTCGTAGGCGATCGCCGTCGTCCCCGCCGCCAGAAGTGCCTCGGTCTGCGCGCGGTCGGCGGCCAGATGCAGGTAGGTGAACAGGACGAGGTCCTTCCGCAGCCGGTGGTACTCCTGCGCCACCGGCTCCTTGACCTTGAGGACCATCTCGGCCTCACCCCAGACCTCGTCGGCGGAGTCGAGCATCGTCGCCCCTTCTTCGACGTAGTCCTCATCGGTGATCGAGGACCCGATGCCGGCGCTCTTCTCGATCAGCACCTGGTGGCCGTGCTTGACCAGCTCGTGCACCCCGACGGGGGTGATGGCCACCCGGAACTCGTTGTCCTTGACCTCGCGGGGAATGCCGACCTTCATGCGTCCTGCCCTTCCTTGCGTCGCCCAGGTGGGCACCGGGGTTTGCGCCGGCTGCCGATGGCCCGTGGAGAGGCCGACGCCGATTCTAGGGGCATCGACGGGCCGCCAACCCAGAGTCGCCACAGCGCGTGCGCGGCGCCGACCGTAGTCTCGGGCCGGACTGACCGAGCGTGACCGGAGGCCGCCGATGAAGCTCTACTCCGACTACACCGGGCGCCGCACCACTCAGGTGGTGACCGACATCCTGGTCGTGGTGTGGGTGTCGATCTGGGCGTATGCCGGCCGTCGGGTGCACGACGCCACACTCGCCCTTGCGCGCACCGGCTCGACCGGCTTCGCGAGGACGGCGACTCGCTGAACCAGAGCATGACCTCGGCCGCGGACTCGGTGCAGGGCGTGCCGCTGGTCGGTGACGAGCTGAAGGGGGCGTTCGATCATGCGGCTGGGGCGGGCACCGTCGGTGGCCAAGGTCGGCACCGACCTCGGCGTTGCCATCGACCGGGTGTCGGTGGTCCTGGGCCTGACGGTCGCTCTCGTGCCAATCCTGGTCGTGGTGGCCGTCTGGGCCGTGATGCGCATCCGGTTCGTGCGCCGCGCCACCGCAGCCCAACGCTTCGTCGATGCCGAGGCCGACCTCGACCTGTTCGCGCTGCGGGCCATGTCGCGCCAGCCGATGCACCGGTTGGCGAGAGTCAGCCCGGACCCCGCCGGTGCCTGGCGTCGTCAGGAGTCCAACGTGGTCCGGGAGCTGGCCGTGTTGGAGCTGCGCAGCAGCGGCCTTCGGCTTCCGGGCGAGGTGGCGTGAGCTACCCGAGCGGGTCGACTCGGCGGACCCTTGGGCGAAGGTCCTCGCCCGGTGGGTTCCACCAGGCAGAGTCGGCTGGAACCTGTTCGCCGGAGCGGATGTCCTTGACCTGGTCTGCGCCATCGTCGCCGGCGCCCGGAAACCACACGAACGGCATACCCCGCCGCTCGGCATACCGGATCTGCTTGCCGAACTTGCTCGCTGAGGGAGCGACCTCACACGGTATGCCGCGCGCCCGCACCGCGGTCGCGACTGCCTGCGACCGGGGCCGGTCGTCCTCGGAGTTGACCGCCACGAGCAGGCATGCGGGCGTGCTGCGGCTCGCAGTGACCAGGCCCTTGCCGAGCAGCAACCCGAGGATGCGCGAGAGCCCGATGGAGATGCCGACCCCGGGGTAGGTCGTGCGCCCGTCGCTGGCGAGCGCGTCGTAGCGCCCACCGGAGCAGAACGACCCCCACGACTCGTACCCGACCAGCTGGGTCTCGTAGACCGTGCCGGTGTAGTAGTCCAGCCCGCGGGCGATCCGCAGGTCTGCTACGAGTATGCCGGGGGCGCTGGCCTGGCCGGTCGCGATGACCGCCTCGAGGGCGGCCAGGCCCTCGTCGAGAGTTGGGTTGCGCACGCCGAGTGCCCGTACCTGGTCGACGAAGCCGAGGTCGCTCGTGCGGATCGCGGCCAGCGCCAGGCACCGGTCGGCCTGCTCGGCCGTGGCGCCGC
Organism: uncultured Actinomycetota bacterium; assembly: GCA_963724925.1. Taxonomy (GTDB): domain Bacteria; phylum Actinomycetota; class Actinomycetes; order Actinomycetales; family Dermatophilaceae; genus Phosphoribacter. Next base: position 20,668 of record CAVRXF010000002.1, read on the forward strand.
AGTCCATGAGCATGGCGCGGACGGTGTCCGGGCCGACCTTGTCCAGCTTGTCGATGACCCGCAAGCTGGCCGGAATGTCGGTGAGCCCGATCCCGGTGTAGAAGCCCTGCGGGATCTTGCGATTGTTGACCTGGATGGCGAACGGTCCGATGGGCAGCTTCGCGAACGCGTCCGCGACGACGAGGGGCATCTCGGCCTCGAAATGCGGAGCGAGCGTGCCGACGTCGACGACGTCGATGTCGCATTGGGTGAACTCGCGGTAGCGGCCCTCCTGGGGACGCTCGCCGCGCCAGACGCGCTGGATCTGGTAGCGGCGGAACGGGAAGGCCAGCCGTCCAGCGTTCTCCAGGGTGTACCGCGCGAACGGGACGGTCAGGTCGAAGTGCAGTCCCAGCTCCGGTTCGCTCCCGTCGGCCGCGTCGCGGGTGAGCCGGGTGACGGCATAGATCTCCTTGTCGGTGTCGCCCCCGGTGCCCACCAGCCGCTCGACCGGCTCGACAGCCCGCGTCTCGATCGAGGCGAATCCGTGCAGCTCGAAGGTCTCGCGAATGACGTCGAGGAAGTGCTGCTCCACGATCCGCTCGGCAGGCAGGAGTTCGGGGAAGCCGCTGATGGGCGTGACCTTGCCGGTGCTCACCGGCCGATCATTTCAGAGCGGGCCGGACAACATCGGCCGCAGGCTATGCGCCGGTCACCGCCGAGAGGTCCGTAGGTGTCGTCAAACCCGACGGATGACGGCCACTACTGACCACTCGATGAGCAGGCTGGGCGGCAATGCGCTGTCAGCGCAGGTTGCGCAGGAAGGGGTTGCTACCGCGCTCGATGCCGATCGTCGTCAACGGCCCGTGGCCGGGCAGCACCAGCCGGTCGTCGGGCATCGGCAGGATGACGTCGCGCAGCGAACGCATCATGGCGGCCTCGTCGCCGCCGGGCAGGTCGCACCGTCCGATCGACCCCGCGAATAGCACGTCACCGGCGACGAGCGTCGTAGCCACCTCGGCGTTGATCCCGTCCGGAGTGTCATCGAAGGCGAACATCACCGACCCGGCCGTGTGCCCGGGCGCGTGGATTGTGCCCATCGTCATACCGGCGATCGTGAGGTCGTGTCGGCGCCGAGCTCGAGCACGTCGTCGGGCTCCGTCCATGAGGACTTCGGCCCGAACTCGCGCTCGAACATGTGCATCATCATCGGTTCGAGGCCACCGAAGGGGTCCTTGAGCCGCGTCGCGGTCGTCGGTGTGGATGTATGCCGCGACGCCGCCGCTCGCGCATACCGGGGTCACCGAGAAGACGTGGTCCAGGTGACCGTGGGTGAGCAGGACCGCTCCAGGGCGAAGGCGGAACTCCCCCAAAACCTCCCGCAGCTGGTCGACCACGCCGATGCCGGGGTCGACGATGAGGCACTCCTCCCCCGCCTGGGGTGCCAGGATGAAGCAGTTCGTCTCGAAGGCGGCGGCGGGGAAGCCAAGGGTCAGCACGTGCTGAGCCTATCCAGGCACCGGTTGCCCCTTTTGCCGTCACGGAGTCGCTGCCGCCACCGGTCCCTGCCGACGAAGTGCTTGCCTAGACTGGGCGGTCGGTAATGGCGCAGGGCGCTGGCGGGCGCCCGAAGGAGGGTTCGTGTTCTCGGTCAAGGACAGCAAGCCAGTACTCGCCGTAATCGGCGTGCTCGTCGTCGTCGTCGGGTTTGTCGTGTTGGCGAACGTCCTCACCGCGCCGAAGACCGACTCGAGCGCCCAGGCCACCTCCTCAGCCACCGAGACGCCCTCGGCCACCGACACGTCAACCGCGTCGGCCACCCCGTCCACACCCGAGCCGTCGCCGGCGGCTCTCGCGGGCTGCACGCCGGTCCCGCCACCCCAGACCGAGCCCAAGCGAATGGCCAGCGCACCGGATCCCGAGTCCGCCCGCGGCAGGACCTTCATCGCCACGATCAAGACCAACTGCGGTGACATCACCGTCGAGATGGACGGCACCAAAGCGCCCGCGACGGTCGCGTCGTTCAACCTGCTCGCCAAGGAGAACTACTGGGCCCCCAGCCCCTGCCACCGCCTGACCGGCGATCAGGACGGCATTTGGGTGCTGCAGTGCGGGGACCCCACGGGAACCGGCTCCGGAGCTGGTCCCGGCTACCACTTCGGCATCGAGAACGCTCCCGCCGACGGCAAGTACCCGCGCGGCACCTTGGCGATGGCCCGCTCCAGCGACCCCACCAGCAACAAGGATCAGTTCTTCATCACCTACAAGGACACCCAGCTGCCGACCGAGGAGGGCGGGTACACGATCTTCGGCAAGGTCACCAGCGGCTTGGAGATCGTCGACAAGATCGCCGCGGCAGGGGTCAGCCCGTCCGACCAGATGACCCCGCTAGGCCAGCTGAGCATCCTGTCGGTGTCGTCGAAAGAGAAGGCCTGACCATGACCGAGCCGCTGGCGCCGGAACCATCCGAGGCCGAGGTGGCCGCGCCAGAACCCACCGAGGCCGATGCGGCCGCGCCGGGGCCGATCGAGGTGGCTTCGCCTGACGCTGAGCCGGCCCCCGAACCCGAGCCCGAGCCGTCCACTGAGCCGACCCTGGAGAAGGCCCCCGAGCCCGCAACGCCCGCGGAACCGGAGCCGGAGGCCACCCAAAGCACCACGCCCAGCGCCCCCGTCCCCTCGCCGGCCCTCTTCGCGCGCAGCGCCGCCATCCCGGCGGCCGCGGCCTTCGGCCGGGTCGACGAGGCCGGTTTGGTCTATGTCCGCACCGGCGACGGCGAGCGGGAGGTGGGCTCCTATCCGGGTGCTTCGTCCAGAGAGGCGCTGGCCTACTTCGCCCGCAAGTACGACGAGCTGGCCGCGTCACTCGAGCTACTGCAGCAGCGGGTGACCCAGACCGACATCGCCGCCAAGGAGGCAGCCGAAGCCCTCGCGCGACTGCGCGAGCAGGTGGGCGAGGCCCGGGTCGTCGGCGACCTGGCGGCGCTGCAGGACCGGCTTACGGGGATCGACGAGGCCGTCGTCGCTCGGCGAGCGGTCGAGGCCCAGCAGCGCGCCGCAGCCAAGGCCGAGGCCACAAGCCGCCGCGAGGAGATCGTCGCCGAGGCCGAGCGGATCGCCGCGCAGCCGGAGTCGTCCGTGCAGTGGAAGAGCAGCGGCGCTCGGCTGCGCGAGCTGCTTGATGAGTGGAAGGCCCACCAGCGCTCCGGCCCACGGCTGGACAAGGACCAGCAGGCGCAGCTGTGGCATCGGTTCAGTGTCGCCCGCAACACCTTCGACAAGGCTCGCCGGACCCATTTCGCGCAGCTCGACACCGCCCATGCCGAGGCGAAGGCGACCAAGGAGCGGTTGGTGTCCGAAGCCGAACGGCTCGCCACGAGCCGAGACTGGGCGCCCACCGCGGGAGCCTTCAAACGGCTCATGGACGAATGGCGGCGGGCCGGCCGGGCCAGCCGCGGGGACGACGACCAGCTCTGGGAGCGGTTCAAGGCGGCCCAGGACACGTTCTTCTCCGCGAAGGATGAGGTGGTCGCGGCCGAGGAGGCGACCCTGCGCAAGAATCTGGTTGTCAAGCAGGAGCTGCTCGGCGAGGCCGAGGCGCTAATGCCAGTGAAGGACCTCGACCAGGCCAAGGCGACGCTGCGGGTGATCCAGGACAAGTGGGACCGCGCCGGCAAGGTCCCCCGTGCCGACCTAGAGCGCACCGAGCGGGCGCTGCGCCGCGTCGAGCAGGCCGTGCGGGACGCGGAGGAGCGACGGTGGTCCTCGTCCAACCCCGAGGCGGCGGCCCGCGCGCAGAGCCTGGTCGAACAGCTCGAACGCGCGGTCGCGGACTTGGAGGCGGCCCTGACCCGGGCGCAGGGATCCGGAAACACCGCGAAGGTCGCTGAGGCCGAGGCCGCGCTCGACGCGCGCCGGGAGTGGTTGGCGCAGGCCCGCGCCGGCCTGCTGGAGTTCCGCCCGCGACCCTGACCCGGCTCAGCTGCGGTCCACCCAGAACGTGTCGCGGCGCCGGAAGAACTGCGCCACGACGTCAGGGGACGGCGATTCCGTCGACTGAATGAGGTCAGCGAGCCCTTCGAAGTAGCCCTCGCGCGGGGCACCCGGGGTGAACAGGATCAGCAGGTATGCCGCGCCGCCCCGTGTGGCGGCAAATCTGCCATCGTGGCGGCAGTCGTTGCTGCCGCCACGGGGCTGGATCCGCCGCGTTGCCAGGATCCGCCGCGTTGCCGAGGACTCCGCCGCCTGGACTACGCCTCGACCCGGTCGCCGGTGATGCGGTAGACGTCGTAGACGCCCTCAACCTTTCGCACTGCGCGAATCACATGGTCGAGGTGGGACGGATCGCCCATCTCGAAGGTGAACCGGGAGGAGGCGATCCGGTCGCGGGTTGTGTGCACCGAGGCCATGTGGATATTGACGTGGTGGTCGGACAGCACTCGGGTGATGTCCGAGAGCAGGCGCGCCCGGTCGAGGGCCTCGACCTGCAGTTGCACGAGGAACATGCTGCCCGCGGTCGGGTCCCACGCCACCTCGATGATGCGGTCCTTCTCGCTCATCAATGCCTCGGCGTTGGTGCAGTGCCGCCGGTGCACCGAGACACCCTTGCCCCGGGTGATGAACCCGAGGATCTCGTCGCCCGGCACGGGGGTACAGCACTTGGCGATCTTGACCCAGACGTCCTCGGCGCCGACGACGACGACGCCCGGGTCGCTCGTCGTGCTGCGGCGCGGCCGTACCCGGGTGGGTACCGTGGCCTCGGCGAGGTCCTCGGTGGTGGCATCCTCGCCGCCCAGCGAGTGCACGAGCCGCTCGACGACGTGCTGGGCCGAGACGTGTCCGTCGCCCACAGCGGCGTAGAGGGCGTCGATGTCCTGGTAGCGAAGGTCGCCCGCGAGCGCGGTCAGGCTGTCGTGGGTCATCAACCGCTGCAGCGGCAAGCCCTTCTTGCGCAGGTACTTGGCGATCGCCTCCTTACCTCGCTCGATCGCCTCCTCGCGCCGCTCCCGGGAGAACCAGTGCCGGATCTTGTTTCGGGCTCGGGGGCTCTTGACAAACGTCAGCCAGTCGCGCGAAGGCCCGGCCCCGCCAGCCTTGGAGGTGAGGACCTCGACGGTGTCGCCGTTCTCCAGCACCGAGTCCAGTGGCGCTAGCCGACCGTTGACCCGGCCCCCAATGCAGTGGTGGCCCACCTCGGTGTGCACGGCATACGCGAAGTCGACCGGGGTCGACCCCGCGGGCAGTGCGACGACCGACCCCTTTGGGGTGAAGACGTAGACCTCGTTGCCGCCGATCTCGAACCGCAGCGAGTCGAGGAACTCGCCCGGGTCGGCCGTCTCGCGCTGCCAGTCCAGCAGCCGGCGCAGCCACGCCATGTCGTTGACCGCGGCGGCCTCGCCGGCACGCGGGCCGCGCTGGTCCTTGTACTTCCAGTGCGCCGCGACGCCGTACTCGGCCCGGCGGTGCATGGTGTGGGTGCGAATCTGGATCTCGACGGCCTTGCCCTCTGGGCCGATCACGGTCGTGTGCAAGGACTGGTACATGTTGAACTTCGGCATCGCGATGTAGTCCTTGAACCGACCCGGGACCGGGTTCCACCTCGCATGCAGCGAACCGAGTGCGGCGTAGCAGTCGCGCACCGTCTCGACCAGGACCCGCACGGCGACCAGGTCGTAGATGTCCTCGAAGTCGCGACCCCGCACGATCATCTTCTGGTAGACGGAGTAGTAGTGCTTGGGCCGACCGGTGACGGTCGCCTTGATCCCGGCGAGCAGCAGGTCCTCGGCCACCTGGCCGCGCACCTGAGCCAGGTACTCGTCCCGAGCCGGAGCACGCGCGGCCACCAGCTCGACGATCTCGTCGTAGACCTTGGGGTAGAGGGTCGCGAAGGAAAGGTCCTCCAGCTCCCACTTGATCGTGTTCATGCCAAGGCGGTGGGCGAGCGGAGCGTAGATCTCCAGGGTCTCGCGGGCCTTGCGGTCCGCGGACTCTCGCGACACGTACTTCCACGTGCGGGCGTTGTGCAGCCGGTCGGCCAGCTTGATCACCAGCACCCGGATGTCGCGGGCCATGGCGACTACCATCTTGCGGACCGTCTCGGCCTGCGCCGCCTCGCCCCACGTCACCTTGTCGAGCTTGGTGACCCCGTCGACAAGCATGGCGATCTCTTCGCCAAAGTCCTCGCGCAGCTCCGCCAAGCTGTAGTCGGTGTCTTCGACGGTGTCGTGCAGCAGGGCGGCGGCCAGTGTTGTCGAAGTCATGCCCAGCTCGGCGAGGATCGCCGTCACCGCCAGGGGGTGGGTGATGTAGGGATCGCCGCTGATCCTGGTCTGGCCCTCGTGGGCCCGTTCGGCGACCTCGTAGGCACGCTGGATGATCGCCACGTCGGCCTTGGCGTGCGTCTGGCGCAGAGTCTGCAGCAGCGGCTCCAGCGCAACGTTCGCTGGGGGCCGGGGCGTGCCGAAGCGGGCCAGCCGGGCCCGCATGCGGGACTGGGCAGGCGCGATCGGGATCGGCCCGGACCGCACCTCCTCACTCATATCCCGAGTGTAGGTCGTGTCTCGGCTACACCGTGACTAGCGGGCGCACCTCTCGGCCGGGCAGCGCACTGCGCCCGCCCAGCTCCCCCAGCTCCAGAACGACCTCGACCGCGACCACGGTGCCGCCGGCCAGCTCCACCAGCTGGCACGCGGCCGCCGCGGTTCCGCCGGTGGCCAGCACGTCGTCCATGACCAGCACCCGGTGCGCCGGCACGAAGGCGTCGACGTGGACCTCGAGCACGGCATTGCCGTACTCGAGGGCGTACTCGGCCCGGTGGGTCGCCGCAGGCAGCTTGCCTGCCTTGCGAACCGGGACGAAGCCCACCCCCAAGGCGTATGCCGTAGCTGCGGCGAGGATGAAGCCGCGGGCTTCGATTCCCGCCACGACGTCGACCCGACCGGCATACCGACGCGCGACGTGGTCGGCCAGCGCCCGCAAGGCCGCGCCGTCGGCGAGCAGCGGCGAAAGGTCCTTGAAGGCAACGCCGGGCTGGGGGAAATCCGGTATGTCGCGGACCCGGCTGAGGACTAGTGCGCCGATGTCCTCGTCCGGCGCGTCCTGCTCCGCGGTCAGCGCCGGCTCCTCGGCTGGCGCTTGGGCTGGCCTCGGGGGCCGGTCGCCGCCCACTTGTGCACCGGACGGCCTGCCGCGTCGGTGGGAACGACGTCCTGCACAGCCAGCGCAGTGTCGCCGCCCAGTTCCTCGGCGGCTGCGTCATCGGCGCTGGTCGCCGCGGCGGCGACCTGGGCTTGGGCCCGCTCGACATGGCGCGCGAGCTCCTGGATGGCAGGCTCGCGGTTGCGCAAGTCGACCAGGACGGGGGTCGCGATGAAGATCGACGAGTAGGCACCCACCGCGATGCCGACGAACAGTGCCAGGCTGAGGTCCAGCAGCGTCCCGGGGCCAAGTTTGGTGAACCCGACGATGAGGATGGCCAAGATCGGCAGCAGGGCGACGACCGTGGTGTTGATGGACCGGACCAGGGTCTGGTTGACCGCGTGGTTGGCCGCCTGCGCGTAGGAAAATCGTCGGCTGCCGACCGCCTCTGCAGTGTTCTCCCGGACCTTGTCGAAGACGACGACCGTGTCGTAGAGGGAGTACCCCAAGATGGTGAGGAAGCCGATCATCGAGGACGGGGTGATCTCGAACCCGAAGAGCGCGTAGATCCCCACCGTGATGACCAGGTCGTGCAGCAGTGCGACCAGCCCGGCGATGGCCATCTTCCAGGTGCGGAAGTAGATCGCCATGACCATGGCGACCAGGATGAGGAAGACGATGAGCGCCTGCAGCGCCTTCTGGCTCACCGACTGCCCCCACGACGGGCCGATGAGAGAGGCGGACACCGAGTTGGCGCCGACGCCGAATGCCGAGCCAAGCGCGGTCTTGGCGGCCTCGTTCTTGTCGCCCGCGGCCTCGGTCTGGACGCGGACCGTGCTGTCGCCGATCACCGTGGACGTCACCGTTCCCGGTATGCCGGCCTGCGCGATCGCCGCCTTGGCCTTGTCCTCGTAGTCCTGGGCGTTGCTCACCCCCGACAGGCGAAACTCCGAGCCACCCCGGAACTCGATGCCGAAGTTGAGCCCCCGCACGAAGATCCCGACCAGGGCCAGGGCGATGAGCACCCCTGACAGCGCGTACCACTGCTTCTGTCTGCCGACGAAGTCGATCGAGCGTCTGCCGGTGTAGAGGTCGTTGCCGACCTGCGCGAAGTCGATCATGACGGGGCTCCTGCCGGGGTCGGCTGCGCGGGTGCGGCCACCCGCCCGCGTCCGACGTACCTGACCTTCGCGCCCAGGCGCTTGGGGTCCAGGCCCGACCAGCGATGCCCTTCGCCAAAGAACGTCGTGTAGGCGAGCAGGGCCATGATCGGGTGGGTGAAGAGGAACACCACGACGACGTCGATGAGCGTGGTGACCCCAAGGGTGAATGCGAACCCGCGCACATTGCTGGTGGCGAGGGCGTAGAGGACAACCGCGGCAAGCACATTGACCGTGTCCCCAGCCAGGATGGTGCGCTTGGCGCGGCTCCAGCCGGCGTCGACGGCGGTCACGAGTGGTCGGCCCTCGCGGACCTCGTCACGTATTCGTTCGAAGTAGACGATGAAGGAGTCCGCGGTGACGCCGATGGCGACGATGACCCCGGTCACGCCCGCCATGGTGAGGCGGAAGTTGTAGGCGTAGCCGAGCAGGGTCAGCACGGCATACGTGAGCAGGGCCGCCACGACAAGGGACGTGACGGTCAGCAGGCCGAGCAGCCGGTACTGCAGCAGGGAGTAGCCGGTCACGAGCAGCATGCCGATGAGCCCAGCAAGCAGGCCGAGGGCCAGCTGCTCCGACCCCAGGGTGGGGCTGATGTCGTCCTGGGTCTGCAGCTCGAAGGACATCGGCAAGGCGCCGAACTTGAGCTGCTGAGCCAGGTCGCGTGCCGACTCGATGGTGAACGAGCCGGTGATGCTGGCCTGCCCGTTGGTGATGACCGCGTTGGTGGCCGGGGCCGTGATGACTTGCTTGTCGAGCACGATGGCAAAGCGGTTGCGGGTCTGGTCGGACTTGAGCCCCATGAGCCGGGTGGTCACGTCGGAGAACTTCTTGGTGCCGTCGCCGGTGAAGTTCAGCCGGACCTCGACGATGCTCGTGGGCTGCCCGTTCGGCCCGGCCTGGTAGCCCGACGTGGCGTCGGCGATGTCGGTGCCGTCGAGCTCGACCGGGCCCAAGATGTACTTCTCGGACCGGTCCTGCGAGCAGGTGACCAGGGGTTTGGCCGGGTCGTCGACGACCTTGGTGACGGCTCCGGGCTGGCTGCAGTCCAAGGCGCTGAACTCGTCGATGAGCGGCTGGGTGACCCATGACATGTCACTGGCGTTCGGGGGCGTCGCGGTCGCTGACCCGGTCGGCGACGGGGTGGGCGCCGAGGTGGCCGCGGCCGGTGCGGGGGTGTCGTCCTGGGTGAGCGCAGGCGGGATGGCAGCGTTCCCCGAGGTGCTCGGTGCCGGTTCCATGGTGAAGACCGGACCCGGTGTTGTGGGTGCCGGTGTCGTCGGCGCCGGGGCGGCGTCGCGGGGTCGGCGTCGCCGCAGCTCCGCTCGAGGTCGCGGTGCCAGTCTGGGTGTCGGTGGGCGTGGGCGTGCCGGGAGCGGCCACGAGCACGGGTCGGAAACGCAGCTGTGAGGGCTTGCGGATCGCGTCGAGCGTCTTCGGGTCGGGCTGACCCGGGATGGAAACGACGATGTTGCGCCCGCCCTGGGTGGTGACCTCGGCCTCGGCCACGCCGTTGGAGTCCACCCGTTGGGCGATGATGTCGCGGGCCTTGTCCAGCTGACCGGCGCTGACGTCCGCGTTGGGGTCGGCGAGCACCGGCTGCAGCACCATCTGGGTGCCGCCTTCGAGGTCGAGGCCGAGCTTCGGCGTCACCTGCCCGGACCCCCACTGGTGGACCGCGAAGACGGCGCCGTAGAGGACGATCAGGATGGCCAACAGCGAGAGCAGAGCGCGTCGTGGGCCGCGGGTGCGCGGGTTGAGAGCCACCTACCTGCCTACTTCTCGTCGGTGGCAGCCGCGTCGGCGGGGCCTGCCGTCGAGTTCGGGACGACCGCGTCGACAGCGCGCCGGTCGAAGCGCACGATGATGTTGGGCGCGATCTCCAGGCTGATGTCGGTGTCGGTGAGAGCGGCGACCCGGCCGTACATGCCTGATGTGGTGCGGACCTCGTCACCGAGCTTCAGCCCGCTTTGCAGCGTGCTCGCCTGACGCACCCGTCGGCGTTGCGTCATGAAGATGTAGCCGATGAACAACAGCGGCAGCAGCAGGATCAGTAGCGACCCAGACTCGCTTCCCATGGTTGATTTCCTCTGTTTGCGTGATGTGCTGCGGATGGCGCGGCGGCGTCGTGGCCAGCTGCCTCAGTCCAGTCCAGTCCAGTCCAGTCCAATCCGGTCCGGACCGGCCCCCCATTCTCCCCTATCTCTACGGCCGGGGCGAACGGTTGGTTCCCGTCAGGTGCCGAATCGTCCCTCCTCATCGGTCGGCAACAAGCTGCCCTGGTATGCCGTGCTGGCCACCGGAGGGGTCAGCCCAAGGTGCGCCCAGCCGAGCGCGGTGGCGGAGCGGCCGCGAGGCGTCCGCACGACCAGACCCTCACGCACGAGAAACGGCTCGGCAACCGTCTCTACGGTTTCGGCCTCTTCGCCGACGACGACAGCGAGGTTGGCGACGCCAACCGGGCCGCCGCCGAACCGCCGGCACAGGGCCTCCAGCACCGCCCGGTCGAGCCGGTCCAGGCCCCGCGCGTCGACGTCGAACAGGGCCAGGGCCCGATCTGCGGCCTCGAGGTCGACGACCTGGCGCCCATGGATCTGGGCCCAGTCGCGCACCCGCCGCAGCAGCCGGTTGGCGATCCTGGGGGTGCCGCGGGAGCGGCCGGCGATCTGGGTGATGCCGTCGTTCTCGGCCGGGACGTCGAGTAGCCGCGCGGAGCGTCTCAGGATCGTGACCAGCTCTTCGACGCTGTAGAAGTCGAGGTGGCCGGTGAAGCCGAACCGGTCGCGCAGCGGCGCCGGCAGCAGGCCGGACCGGGTGGTCGCGGCGACGACCGTGAACGGCGCCAGCTCCAGGGGGATCGCCGTCGCGCCCGGACCCTTGCCGACGACGACATCGACTCGGAAGTCCTCCATGGCCAGGTACAGCATCTCCTCGGCGGCCCGGGACATGCGGTGGATCTCGTCAAGGAAGAGGACTTCCCCTTCGGCGAGCGAGGACAGGATGGACGCCAGGTCGCCGGCGTGCTGGATGGCCGGGCCGCTGGTCACCCGGATGGGTTGCTCCAGCTCGGCGGCGACGATCATGGCCAGCGTCGTCTTGCCCAGCCCGGGCGGGCCGGACAGCAGGAGGTGGTCGGGGGGGCTGCCGCGGCGCCGGGCCGCCTCGAGGATGAGCCCGAGCTGGTCGCGGACTCTCGTCTGGCCCGGGAACTCGGCCAGCCGGCGGGGCCGCAGGGCCGCCTCGACCTGGCCTTCGTGGTCCTGCCCCCGCGGGTCGACGATCCGGGTGGTGGCCTCGTAGGAGCCGTCCGGCCACTGCTCGTCGGCCATCTGCTCATCAACCATCGGGTCAGCTCTTCGCGAGCTTCTGCAGGGCCGCACGCAGCAACGTCGACACCGTCGTGTCAGGTCCAGCCTGCGCAACCACGGCCTCGAGGGCATCGTCGGCCTGCTTGGCGCTCCACCCCAGTCCGACCAGGGCCTCACGGACCTGGCTCTGCCAGGCCGGGCCAGTCGGACTGGCGGCGGCTACCGCGCCGGCAGGCGGCCGCTCGATCTTGTCGCGCAGCTCCAGAACCAGCCGCTCGGCCCCCTTGGTCCCGATCCCGGGGACCCGGGTCAGGGTCCGGGTGTCGCCGCTGGAGACGGCGGCCCGAAGCGCGGTTGGACTGTGCACCGCTAGCATCGCCAAGGCCAGCCGCGGGCCCACCCCGGACACCTTCTGCACCATCTCGAAGAGCGTCTTGGCGTCATCGTTGTCGAAGCCGTACAGCGTAAGAGAGTCCTCGCGGACCACGAGCGAGGTCGCGAGCTCGCACGTCGCGCCCGCCTTGAGCGCGGCGGCGGTGCCCGGGGTCGTGTGCACGAGAAGGCCGAACCCGCCGACCTCGATGACGACATGGTCCAGGCCGGCCTGGGTGACCGCGCCGCGCACCGTGGCGATCATCGGCCCACGTGCCGCGCCGCGGTATGCCGGTCGGCCGCCTCGTGCAGCCGGGTGGCTGCTCCCCCGCGCCACACCTGGCAGATGGCCAAGGCGAGGGCGTCCGCGGCGTCGGGAGGGCGCGGTCGCTCGGTGAGCTTGAGCAGGCGGGTGACCATCGACGTGACCTGCGCCTTGTCGGCGCGCCCGTTGCCGGTGACCGCAGCTTTCACCTCGGTAGGGGTGTGCAGATGAACCGGTATGCCGTGCTGGGCAGCCACCAGCATGGCCACGGCGCCCGCCTGGGCGGTGCCCATGACCGACATGACGTTGACGTCGGCGAAGACCCGCTCCACCGCAACGGAATCGGGCCGGTGCACGGTAACCCACCGCTGCAGCTCGGCGTACAGGGCCTGCAGCCGTTCGGCGGTTGCCTGGTGGGACGGCGTGCGGAGCACCTGGACGTCGACGAGGCGCAGAGATCCTCCCGGGGTCGCCCTCGACGACGCCGACGCCGCACCTGGTCAGGCCGGGGTCGACACCGAGAACCCGCGGCACGGCATACCTCCTTGGACGAGCCCGAACACGTGTTCGGGCCCCAACGTTACCCCGGCCTCCGCGCTCGCCCAGGCGCGACGCGCCGGGGCCGTCGTTACTCCGAGTCGAGGGCGGCGAGGATCTCGTCGCTGATCTCGCCGTTGGCCCAGACGTTCTGGACGTCGTCGGAGTCCTCGAGAGCGTCCACCACGCGGATGACCTTGCGGGCGCCGTCGAGGTCCAGCGGGACCTCCACGCTGGGGATGAACGCCGGCTCGGCCGAGTCGTAGTCGATCCCCGCGTCCTGCAGGGCCCTGCGGACCCCGACGAAGTCGGACGCCTCGGAGATCACTTCATACGAGTCGCCAAGGTCGGTGACCTCCTCGGCACCCGCGTCGAGGACGACCTCGAGCAGCTCGTCCTCGGTGAGCGCGCCCTTGGGCAGGGTGACGACGCCCTTGCGGGTGAACAGGTAGGAGACCGAGCCGGGGTTTGCCAGGGAGCCGCCGTTGCGGGTGAGCGCGGTGCGCACCTCGGCGGCGGCCCGGTTGCGGTTGTCGGTGAGGCACTCGATGAGCACCGCGACGCCGTTGGGCGCGTAGCCCTCGTAGGTGATCGTCTGCCAGTCCGCGGCACCGGCCTCGGCGCCGGAACCGCGCTTGACTGCCCGGTCGATGTTGTCGTTGGGCACGGAGGACTTCTTGGCCTTCTGGATGGCGTCGTAGAGCGTGGGGTTGCCCGCAGGATCGCCACCGCCGGTGCGGGCGGCGACCTCGATGTTCTTGATGAGCTTGGCGAACAGCTTGCCCCGTCTAGCGTCGACTGCGGCCTTCTTGTGCTTGGTGGTCGCCCACTTGCTGTGGCCGCTCATGACGCGTCCTCACCGCCTTTGGGTCCCGGGCCGGTCCGGCACGAACAGCCCCGATCCTACCCGCGTGGCCCGCGTCGCGACCGACCCCAAGTCGGCCCCAAAGCCGTGGTTGTGCGGCTGACGAAGTGGTGGGTCAGACGCGATTCCTGGCAGCGGGCTAGGGGCCAGCACGAGGAGAGCCGACCAGGACCGTCACCGAGACGTGGCCCGAGCAGCTGTGGCTCCCCGGGCAGTGCGCCGCCCACCGGGACCCGAAGGACATGAGCGGCAGGTACCTGATGCGCCACGCCGTCCGGCGCGACCTGGCCGACTTCGTGGCCGCGGCCGTAGCCACCGTGGTGACCGAGGACGAGGGCCTGTGGCCGGTCCCTCGAGGCGCCAGGCGTGCCTACCGGATCAGGTGTCTGTTGACCCGGAGCCGGTTCGCCCGCAGCCACGGGGTCGTGTTTGCCTACGTCACCGAGCGGCCGGCTCCGGCTCGCCCTCGCACGTCGTCGGCTGCGCTCTTGGCCGTTCTCCCTGCCCTTGGCCCCGTATGCGGCGGCGACGAAGTCGACGTCGCATCTGGCCGATGAACTGACCAAGGCCGGCCATCAGGTGAGTTCGGTGACGGTGGGCCGGTTGTTGAAGGCAGCCGGGTACAGCTTGCAGGGCAACGCCAAGACCGTCGAGGGCCGCCAGCATCCGGACCGGGACGCTCAGTTCCGGTACATCACCACGCAGGTCGGGGCGTTCCAGAGCACCGGTGACCCGGTCATCTCCGTCGATGCGAAGAAGAAGGAACTGGTCGGCAACTTCGCCAACAATGGCGCCGAGTGGATGCCCGCGGGAGCCCCCGAACGGGTGAACGTGCACGACTTCGCCGACCAGGAGTTGGGCAAGGCGACCCCGTACGGCATCTACGACGTCACCGCGAACACCGGCTGGGTCAACGTCGGTACCGACGCAGACACCGGCGCGTTCGCGGTCGAGTCGATCCGACGCTGGTGGCACACCGTCGGACACGCTGCCTACCCGGGTGCGACCCGGCTGCTGATCACCGCCGATTCGGGTGGATGTCCAACGGCAGCAGGCTGCGGCTCTGGAAGACCGAACTGGCCGCCCTGGCCGCCCAGAGCGGGCTGGCGATCACGGTGGTGCACCTTCCTCCCGGCACCTCCAAGTGGAACCGGATCGAGCACCGCCTCTTCAGCCACATCTCGATGAACTGGCGCGCACGACCGTTGATCTCCCACCAGGTCATCATCGACACGATCGGCGCCGTCACCACCAAGACCGGTCTAAGGGTCCAGGCCGCACTCGACACCGACTCCTACCCCAAAGGCATCAGGATCACCGACAAAGACATGAAGAGCTTCGAGGCAAGACCTGCAGCGACGAGTTCCTCGGGGACTGGACTACAGATAAGAGCGGGGCTGACGTGCCAAGAGAGGGTGATTTGCCCGCCCTTGCCGGCGAGGCGGAATTCGCTAGAAGCCCCGAACCAGCGGCCGGTCGGAGGCCGGTTAGGAGCGGCTTGGGGTCGGTATGCCGTTCGCTATCGGTGCGCCACCCCCTTCACCGGAGGTAAAACCGAGAGCGGAGGTGTCAACGTGCGCTCTTGCGCACCTCTTCACCTCCAACGGCAACGGATCGGGGCGGCGGATGCAACGGAGCGGGGCTGCGGATGCCAACCGTCGAGTCCGCGTCAAGCCCGCGTAAAGCCCGCGTCAAGCCCGCGCGCGGACCACCTGCACGAACTGCTCGTGGACGCGCGTGTCACCGGCGACCTCGGGGTGGAATGCCGTCGCCAGCAGGGGGCCTTGCCGGACCGCGACGACCCGGCGGTCGGCCCGCCCGCCCTCGATCCGGCCGAGGACCTCGACGCCCGCCCCGACCTGCTCGACCCACGGCGCGCGGATGAACACGGCGTGCAGCAAAGCAGGCCACCCGGCATACTCGATGTCGGCCTCGAACGAGTCGACCTGGCGCCCAAAGGCGTTGCGCCGCACCGTGATGTCCAGGCCGCCGAGCGTTCGCTGGCCGTGAGCGCCGTCGACGATCCGGTCGGCGAGCAGGATCATCCCGGCGCACGAGCCGAACGCTGGCAGGCCGGCCCGCAGGCAAGCCTGCAGTGGCTCGAACAGTCCGAAGGTGCGCAGCAGCTTGTCGATGACGGTCGACTCCCCGCCCGGGATGACCAGGCCCTGGATTCCGTCCAGCTCGCTGGCCCGCCGCACCAGGGTCTGCCGCGCGCCAACGGCCTGCAGAGCGCGGGCGTGCTCGCGGACGTCGCCCTGGACGGCGAGGATGCCGATGGTGGGCTTGGCCGCGCCAGTCACCACCCGCGTTCGGCGAGCCGGTGCGGCGCGGGGATCTCGTCGACGGTCATGCCGACCATCGCCTCGCCGAGACCACGAGAGACCTTGGCGATGACGTCCGGGTCGTCGTAGAACGTCGTCGCCTTGACGATGGCCTCGGCGCGCTGGGCCGGGTTGCCGGACTTGAAGATTCCCGAACCGACGAAGACGCCTTCGGCACCGAGCTGCATCATCATGGCCGCGTCGGCCGGGGTGGCGATGCCTCCGGCAGTGAAGAGCACGACCGGCAGCTTGCCCAGCGCCGCGACCTCCTCGACCAAGTCGTACGGGGCCTGCAGCTCCTTGGCGGCGACGTAGCGCTCGTCGGGAGCCATGCTCTGCAGCCGGCGGAATCTCGGCCCGGATCGAGCGCATGTGGGTCGTTGCATTGGAGACGTCGCCCGTGCCGGCCTCACCCTTGGAGCGGATCATCGCCGCGCCCTCGCTGATCCGGCGCAGCGCCTCGCCCAGGCTGGTCGCCCCGCACACGAAGGGCACCCGAAAGGCCCACTTGTCGATGTGGTTGGCGTAGTCGGCAGGGGTGAGCACCTCGGACTCGTCGATGTAGTCGACGCCCAGGCTCTGCAGCACCTGCGCCTCGACGAAGTGGCCGATGCGGGCCTTGGCCATGACCGGGATCGACACGGCCGAGATGATCCCCTCGATCATGTCGGGGTCGCTCATCCGGGCGACCCCGCCCTGCGAGCGGATGTCGGCCGGCACCCGCTCGAGCGCCATCACCGCCACCGCACCCGCGGCTTCGGCGATCGTGGCCTGCTCGGAGGTGACCACGTCCATGATGACGCCGCCCTTGAGCATCTCGGCCATGCCGCGCTTGACCCGGGTCGTTCCAGTGGTCGCCGTTGGCTCGCTCATCGTGCTGTCCTGCCTTTGGTCGTATGCCGGTCGTCTGGGGTCGCCAGCCGGGCTGCTCCCGGCGCTCGTTCGGTGGAGGTAAGGGCGAGCGCCTAAGCGCTCGTTAACACCTCCACTGCTCGGTTATACCTCCACCGAGGGGGGTGCTGCCCCTACGTTTCACCGCTGACCGCCCCAGGCGCCCGGGTTCCTTGGCTGAGTCGATGTGACTACGGTACGGAATCCATTGCGATATCACCTCGACCGGGGGCGGGCAGCTCAGCGCAGGGCGGCCGGCAGCTCGTCCGCGAACTCGACGGTCTTGGGCATCGGCGCGTGGCCGGCGAGCCGGAACAGCGTCACGAGGTAGAGCTGGCGCACCCGGCGGACCGCGATCACGGCGTCGTTGTGGAACCGCCGCGACAGCTGGACCCGCTGGCCGGCAGCGCGGACCCGTTCCAGGGCCTCGTAGGCGTTCTGCCCGCAGGAGCGCACCTCGGCGACCGACTCAGGGGTCAGCGCGAGGTCCAGGGCCTCGGTAAGGTCCGACTCGGCGGCCTCGCGATCCCGCGGAAAGGTCAGCCGGGCGCTGTCGGCATCCTCCAATGCCGCGGCCTCCAGCGACTCGGACGCCGCACCGGCGAGCATCAGCGCGCTGGCGGCGTCGAGCGTGCCGGAGTTGGCCAGCTCGAGCGTCGCCTCGGCGCGGCGGACGAGCTGTGCATCCAGGGCGGCCAGGGTGCCCTCGACACGAGCGTGTAGCCGGTCCAGCCGGGCCGCGCGATAGGAGAGGGACCAGGCGACGGCGAGCACGACGACCACGGCGATACTGACCCACTCGACCCACGTCACGGGCTGCGTCCCCCACCGCGTAGCAGCCGGCCCCACCGCGAGCTCGCGTATGCCGCGCGGGCCGCCTCGGCCCCTTCCAAGACCGTGTCGTAGACCGCGATGACCTCGTCGGCGACGACCGACCAGTCGAAGCGGTCGGCCCGCTTGTGTCCCGCAGCCGCGGTCCGGGCGCGCTGCTGCGGGTCGCGCAGCAGCCGCACCAGCGCCTCGGTGAGATCGCCCGGATCGCCGTTACGGAACGTGGCCCCGGCGGCCCCACCGTCGAGCACGCGCACGAACGCCGGGATGTCGGCCGCCAGCACGGCGGCGCCCGCGCTCATCGCCTCGATGAGGATGATCCCGAAGCTCTCGCCGCCGGTGTTGGGAGCCAGATACACGTCGACCGACCGCAGCAGGCGCGCCTTGTCGGTCTCGTTGACCGCGCCGAGGAACGCACAGGCGCGGGCCGCCTCCCGGCTCATGTGCGAGCGCACCTCGTCAGGGTCGCCAGGCCCGGCGACCAGGACGCGCAGGCCGGGCACCTCGGCAAGGATCGCTGGCAGGGCGGCCGAGAGCACCGGCATACCCTTGCGGGGTTCGCCCATGCGGCCCAGGAAGGCGACGGTCGGACGGTCGGCGGTTCCGCGCCAGTCCGGGCGAGGGGCCGCTGCGGCGAACCGGTCGACGTAGACCCCGTTGGGGATGACGACCGCGTCGCCGCCGAAGTGCGTCGTCACGGTGCGCCGGGCGTCTTCGGAGACGGCGATCCTCCCGAGAATCTTCTCCAGGCTCGGCCGCAGCACCGGGTAGCTGGCCTGCATCACCCGCGAGCGCAGGTTGGAGGTGTGGAAGGTCGCCACGATGGGGCAGTCGGCCGCCCACAAGGCCAGCATGGCCAGGCTCGGCGTGATCGGCTCGTGCAGGTGCAGCAGGTCGAAGCTGCCGCGGTCTAGCCATCCGTTGACCTTGGCGTTGGTGATCGGACCGAAGCTGAGCCGAGCAACCGACCCGTTGTAGCGCACCGGGACAGCCCGCCCGGCCGGCACCACGTACTCGGGGACGTGGGTGCTGTCGTCTGCGGGCGCTAGGACGCTCACGGCATACCCGCGCGCCAGGAGCGCCTCGGCGAGGTCGCGCACGTGGTATTGCACTCCACCGGGCATGTCGAAGGAGTAGGGGCAGACGATGCCCACCTTCACGTGCGCCCCACCCGAGCCGTCCGAACCGGGTCGAGGTCCTCGGCGAACACCCGCTGCAACATGTGCCAGTCGGCCGTGTGCTCGCGGATCGCAGCCTCCAGATGCGCGGCACAGTCGGCCACCATGCTCTCGGCGGCCACGCCGGTGGGCACGCCCTCAGGCCGTGCGATCTGCGGCGAGAACTCGACCATGACATGCCGGCCGCCGACACCGTGACCGCGCTTGGCCGGGGTGTAGTAGATCGCGGCCGCGAACAGGGGGGCACCGGTGAGAAGGGACAGCAACGCCGGCCCCTTGGCCATCCGGGCCCGCTGCCCGCAGAAGTCGACCTCGACGCCGTTCTTGGTGAGGTCGCGGTCGGCGACGAGCGCAATGAAGTCGCCGCGGTCCACCGCCGCCTTGAGGCCCGTGAACGGGTCGGGGCCGCCGGTCAGCGGCAGGATGGTCATGCCGAGCGCCTCGCGGAAGTCCAGGAACTCCTTGAACACGTCCTCGGGCTCGAGCCGCTCGACA
Organism: uncultured Actinomycetota bacterium; assembly: GCA_963724925.1. Lineage (GTDB taxonomy): Bacteria > Actinomycetota > Actinomycetes > Actinomycetales > Dermatophilaceae > Phosphoribacter. The sequence continues at coordinate 40,009 of CAVRXF010000002.1, forward strand.
ACAGTGGTCACGGGTGCCAGGTGCTGGGTGGACCAGGCGCCGGCGAGGTCCCAGTTGCCCATGTGCGCGACGAACACGACGACCGACCTGCCCTCGGCGAGCAGCTCGCGTATCGGTCCGTCCCCGCTCGTGCGGACGATGTCGCCCAGCTGCTCGGACGTCAGGTCGTTGAGCCGGAATGCCTCGCAAAAGTAGCGCATGTACGAGCGCATGCCGTCCCTGACCAGGGCATCGAGCTCACGCTCGCCTAGCTCGGGGCGCACGCGCGCGTAGTTGCTGCGCAGCCGCGCCACGCCTTTGCCGCCGCGGCGTACCAGCACGTCGGCGAGGGTCTCAAAGGCGAGGTATGCCGTGCGCTCGGGCAGGTGCCGAACGGCATACCACCCGATCTGGAAGCCCGCGACCTCGACACGGTCGGCGGCAGGCTTCACCAGCGCGGCGACGGCGCCCAGAGGCCCCCGCATCACGGGGTCGCCGCCGGGTCCTGGGCGAGCGCCTGCCGGTGCACCGTGGCCATCCGCTGGACGACGGTCACCGCGCTGGCGAGCGCGAGCAGAGCCAGCACCACCCCGAGCAGCCACATCGTGATGCCGAAGCCGACCAGGCCGGTCGCAAGCAGGACCGCGAGCAGCCGGTCGGCACGCTCGGCGATCCCGACGTTGCACGTCATGCCCAGCCCCTCAGCCCGGGCCTTGGCGTAGCTGACGACCATGCCGAGGATGAGGCAGGCCAGAGCCAGGCAGGCGAGGCCCAGATGAGCCCCCGGGCCTGCGTAGTAGAGGACCAGCCCACCGAAGATCGCGGCGTCGCCGACCCGGTCGAGTGTCGAGTCCAGGAACGCGCCCCACGGGCCTTCTCGGCCCGACATGCGCGCCATCACCCCGTCGATGTTGTCGGCGAAGATGAACGCCGTGATGACAAGGGTTCCGGTGAGGAACTCCCCCCGGGGGTAGAAGGCGAGGGCGCCGACGCAGACCCCGATCGTGCCGACAACAGTGACGACGTCGGGGCTGATGCCCAAGGCGAGGAACAGCTTGGCGAAGGGGGTCATGGCCTTGGTCCAGGCCACGCGAAGCAGTCGGTTCAGCATGGTGAGTCCCAGCGTAGCCAGCCAAGCCGCGGGCGCCCGCCACCCGGCATACCCGTGTCGGTCAGGTGCGTGGCCAGGCTTCGGTGAGGCGGGCCCGGACGTCCTCCAGCAGCAGCGGCAGGGCCTTGGTCTGGCCGATGATCGGCAGGAAGTTGGAGTCGCCGCCCCAGCGCGGCACGACGTGCTGATGCAGGTGGGCTGCGACGCCGGCACCGGCCACCTGGCCCTGGTTCATGCCGATGTTGTAGCCCATCGGGCGGGACGTCGCTTCGATCACCCGCAGCGCGGTGCGGGTCAGCTCGGTGAACTCGGCGGTCTCCTCGTCCGTGAGGTCGAGGTAGAGCGGCACGTGCCGGTAGGGACAGACGAGCAGGTGGCCGGGGTTGTAGGGGAACAGGTTCATCACGACGTAGCACAGCTCGCCGCGCGCCACGATGAGCCCGTCCTCGTCGGTGCGGCCGGGGGCCGAGCAGAACGGACACCCGTCGCCGGCGTCCTCGGCCGGTTTGTCGCCTTTGATGTAGACCATCCGGTGCGGGGTCCACAGCCGCTCGAAGCCGTCCTCCACCCGGGCGAAGTCGGTGACCTCGTCGACTTCGACTTCCGGGTCCATACTCCGAG
>CAVRXF010000003.1:0-8833 GCA_963724925.1 uncultured Actinomycetota bacterium
GCCCGCCCTCCCCGCCGACCCCCCGCCCGAACTCAACCAGACCCAGCAGGCCAGCCGCTCCCACGGATCGAGGCTTAGCCTGCGCGCTGTTCGCCTCCACCCGCAGGCTGGTCATCGGGGCCGACTCGGCAACGGCTGCCATCAGCGCCGGTGCCGTCGGGCTACTGGCCGTGGGCGACCCACAGCGGTTCTTCGCGCTGTCCTGTCTGCTTGCGATCATGAGCGGGGTCCTGTTGGTCGGCGCGGGCTGGTTGCGGCTGGGCTTCTTGTCGGACTTCATGTCGCGTTCAGTCCTTGCCGGGTTCCTCACCGGCGTCGGTGTTCAGATCGCTGTTGGGCAGCTCGACGGGATGCTCGGCGTGCAGGCGCAGACGGCGACACGACCTGGCAGAAGTTCCTCAGCACCCTGGGACACATCCCCGAGGCGAGCCTGGCCGACACCGTCCTGTCGGCCGTCGTCGTCGCCACCATCCTGGGCCTGGCCAAGGTTTCCCCGCGGATCCCGGGGCCGCTGGTCGCCGTCGTGGGCAGCATCACCCTGGCCGCGACCTTGCAGTGGCAGGCGCGGCGAGGGGTGGCGATGGTGGGTGCGCTGCCCGCCGGGTTGCCGAGCATCCAGGTGCCCACCGCCCCTCTCGTGGACGTGCTGGCGCTGGTCCCAACGGCATTGGTCATTCTGCTGGTCTGTGTCGCACAGAGCGTTTCCACCGCGAGCGCGTTCGCCATCCAGCATGACGACACGCACGACCCGAACCGAGATCTCACCGGCCTGGGCGTGGCGAACATCGTGAACGGCCTGGGGTCCTCCTTCGTCGTGGATGGCTCGCCGACCAAGACGGCGGTCTCGGACAAGTCGGGGACCCAGACCCAGCTTGCGATGCTCGTTCTCGCAGGGGTCACCGTCCCCGTGCTGCTGTGGCTGACCGGCGTCTTCGCCAACCTGCCCGAGGCGACCCTGGCGTCGGTCGTCTTTGTCATCGCACTTGCACCTGATGAAGATCTCCACCCTGCGCATGCTCTGGCACCTGCCCAGGCGCGGGGAGTTCTGGGTGGCCTTGTCGACCGCGGTGTTCGTGGCCCTGGTCGGGGTGGGCGGCGGGATCCTCTGGGCGATCGTCGCCTCGATCGTCACGCATCTGGCGCAGACGTCACGACCGCACAACATCGTGCTGACCGTGGACGAGCAGGGAAACCGCGCCGAGACCGGCGTTGCGCCGGGTGGGCAGACCTGGCCAGGGCTGATCGTGTACCGCTTCTCGGCGAACCTCTACTACGCCAACGCACCGCGCCTGGTGGAGGACGTGCGGATCCTCATGGCACCTGAACGTGAACCGGTCCGGTTGTTCGTCCTGGACGGGGCCGAGATCCACGCGATGGACTGGACGTCTGCGGAGGCCATCCGAAAGGTGATCCAAATCGTCCACGAGGCGGGCGGCGAGTTCGTGGTCGCACGCGTCCCCAACGATGCGCGGGCGCTGCTGGACTACCACGGCATATCCGAGCTCGTCGGCCATGATCGTGGCTTGCACGAGACTGTGCTGCAGGCGCTGACGCAGCACTCGTTCGGGGAGCTCGTGGCCCTCCTTGGCTCGACGCCCGAACGACCTTCCCGACCACGTCGACCAGCCGCCACCCACCGGACCAACACGCTGAGCTGAGCCTCGTCGGCCGGACAGCCGAAGGTGCGATGCCCGTTCGGGTTCAGCAGGTGGCCACATCGAGAATGACTACGTCACGACACGCGACAGCCACCAGTCGGGGCGTGGCGGCCAGGCGTGGACCCCCGTCACAGCCCTCTTCATCCGCTGGTGGCTTGCCACGTCTGGCGTCGCCGAGCTAGTGATCACCGCCTTGGCCATCGGTCTGCACTCTGGCAGCCAGGCTGGCCTATCAGGCGCCAAGGAGAGCCAAGTAGCCTCGATGCGGTTGTTCGAGTCGCGATCGTGGGTTGCGTCACAGCGCCGCGAGTCGGCACGCGACGGCGTTCTTGTGCGGCTGGTGGATCGGATCGGGCGACATGGATTCAGGGGGTGCGGTGTCGAGGTGGCTTACGTCCGTTGACGATGCGGGGCCTTCGGGAGTAGACCTTTACGATTGCGCCCCACCGGCGGGCCGCAAGAGAAGGGTAGGCGCTCATGGGGCAGGCGAGGCGGCTCAAGGTTCTGGGGGGCTCGCCGTTACGGGGGCGCTTGCCCTCGTCGGTGGACCGGCAATGGCCGAGGTCCGGCACGCGGGCGCCGAAGGCGTACACGTGCTCCGGTGGTGAGATCGCATCGGGGAACTACGCCAGCATCACGGTCACCGGAACCTGCGCCGTAGCCGGCCGATGCCGTGATCAACGTCGTCGGTAACGTGAACGTCGCTGCCGGTGCCCAACTGGACGCGCAAAGCGCGCCATCGACGATCACCGTCGGACGCAACGTCACCGGGGCTTCGGGCTCGCTCGTCGGCTTGGGCTGTCAGCCGCCCTCGTACACGGGAAACTCGGCACATCCGTGCACCGTCGAGCCGGATGGGCACTCCACCATCAGCGTCAACGGCAACGTCACGGCCATCAACGCGGCCACCGTTCTGCTGAACGGAATCACGGTCAAGGGGAACGTCACGCTGGTCGGCGGAGGCGGCCCGATTCCTTGGTCGATCAAGAACAACACGATCGGCGGCAACCTCACGGTGAGCGGGCAGACCACCGACTGGCTCGGCGTGCTCTTCAACTCGATCGGCCGGAACGCGACGCTGATCAAGATCAAAGTGACAGACGACGCACCCAGACGCCCCCGGCGTCTACATCGTTCGGAACACGATCGGGCGAACCTCACGTGCTTCGGACTGACCCCGGGAGTGTCCGGAGGTTTCGTCCCCGGCAGCGTCAACGTCGTCGGCCGCCACGCGATCGGTCAGTGCGCATCCCTGGTCTGATCTCGATCACCTCAGGCCCGTCCGCCAAGCCCCTCTCCCCGGCCCGGCACATCGGCACGACCGCGAACTTCAACATGCGTCTATTCGCCGCCTGCCGGGGCTGGCCATGGACGGGTTGGGGTTTAGCGTCGGGATCGTTCGAGTGCCTGGCCGCGGGTGGCGGCGGGCGTGGTGGTGGGCCTCTGTGGTCGTCGCGTGAGGTGATCCATGTCCACTCCGACGACCCTGTTGCCGTTCCAGCCGGCCACGATGCGACCGCCCAGCTGGCGGCGGTCTCGTTCCTGGCCCGCTACTCCGGGCGCACCCACAGCCTGTACGCCTACCAGCTGCGCCGGTGGTTCGAGTGGTGCGAAGGCAACGGGCTGGACCCGCTGGTCGGGGTCCAGCGCGCCCACGTCGAGCTGTACATCCGCAGCCTCGGGCGAGGGCGGGCTGATGGCCTCCTCGGTGAACACGATGATGCACGGCGTCCGCGGGTTCTTCCGGTTCGCCCACATCGACGGGCTGATCCCGGCCGACCCGGCCGTCTACGCCCGGCTGCCGAAGGTGCACCGCGACGAGTCCCGCACCCAGGGCCTGGACCGGCTCGAGCTGATCCGGTTCCTCCAGGTCGCCCAGACCATCACCGTCCACCACGGCGCCCTGGCCTACCTGCTCGGCATCAACGCGCTGCGGGCCTCCGAGGCCGCCGCGGTGCGGATCGAGGACTACGCCGAGACGCTGCGCGGGCATCGCGTCCTGCACCTGGTCGGCAAGGGCAACAAGCCCGCCACCATGCCGCTGACCGTCCCCGTGCTCCGCGTCCTCGAGGCCTGCCGCGGCGAACGCACCAGGGCCGCTGGTCCTGCGGCCCTGTCCGGCAACCCGATCGACCGGCGCGACGCCTACCGGATGGTCGCCCGGATCGCCAAGGCCGCCGGCATCCCACGGCACATCAGCCCGCACTCGCTGCGCCACGCGGCGATCACCAACGCCCTGGACGCCGGCGTGCCGCTCCGCGACGCGCAGATCCTCGCCCGCCACGCCGACCCCCGCACCACCGAGCACTACGACCGCGCCCGCGGCAACCTCGACCGCCACGGCGTCCACTTCCTCACCGCCTACGTCGCCGGCGTCTGAGCCTGACCCCGGAGCGAAGCGTGTACTACATCGTGTGACGTCGACGTACACTCCTTGTGTGGCCGAGGGAGATCCAGTGGGCCCCCGAGGCCATCGCCCACATCCGCTCACGCGGCGACCGCTACCCCGACGCCGACGGGATCGAACCCGACTGGACACAGGAGGTCATGGAAGATGACGATCTCCTCGCGCTCGAACCCGACCCGAAGTCCCGCATGGGTGCCTCCCGGTTCATCGGCCACTCCCCATCCGCGGAGCGGGTGATCGTGGTGATAGCCTACCGCGACCTCGACGGTGACCTGCACGGCATCAACGCCTGGCCGGCCACCGGCGGTGATCTGAAGCTCTACTGCAAGGAGACGATGATGGCCAAGACGATTGACCCGGGACTGGCCGAGAAGCTCCGCGAGGAGTCCGAGGAAACCAAGGACAAGCCCTACCCCGCCGGAACCACCGGCCAGCAACTCAACCGCCAGAAGGTGACTCGGTTCGGCTGAGCGCGGAGGAAGAAGCCGAGGTACAGCGCGTCGCCGCCGCCAAGCATCTCCCCGCCTCAACCCTCGTCCCGCTCCTCGATCCTCGAACGACTCGACCGCGAACGCTCCGCCTGACATAGCCCTTTCGCCGCGAAACGCGCACTGTGGGACAGCGTCGCTGCGCCCAGAAAGAAGCGCCTGAAATGCTCGGTGCGGTGAGCGGAGACTGAGTTGCGAGCCCTACGTCAGGCTGCTCGTTCGAACCAGTCGATCGCGAGGTCGGCGACAGCGGCGGGGGCGTCGTCGGTGATGAAATGCGCTGCGTCCTCGACGTAGGCGAACTCGACGCGCTCGGCGTACCGCTGCGGACTGCGGCAGATGCGCCCCATGTTCTCCTGGGTCCAGGGGCGGTCGCGGCGGCCGAATACGAACAGGGTCGGCACCGTGAGTCGACGGCGGCGGTAGACGCCGCGACTCAAGCGCATGGCTTCGGGCAGGATCATGCCGCGGGTCAGCGGACGGACTGCGGCGTCGATGTCGGGTCGGCGCATCGGGGCGAGGTGGGCTTGGGCGGTTGCCTCCGATATCGGGTGGGCGAGGTAGGCCTCGGAGAAGACTCCGCGCAGCGAGGCGCCCGGGCGGTGCCAGATGAACCGGGGCAGGTGCCGAAAACCCGAGGCGACCTTCGGGCTGAACGTCATGAAGCCCGGCGGCACGGACAGTTCCACTGCCGTTCGAATCCGCTCGGGGTGCTCGTAGGTCAGTTGCATCGCGGTGATCGCGCCCATGTCGTGGGAGAGGAGGTGGGCGCGTTCGATGTGCAGGACGTCGAAGAGGGCGAGCACATCGTGGAGCCGGGTCTCGCGTTCGACACGCGGATCGTCGGCCACGGTCCAGCCGGCCCCGCGCAGGTCGGGGCAGATGACGCGGTAGCCGGCTGCGGCGATGACCGGAGCTATGGCGTGCCACTGCCACCAGTGCTGCGGGAAATCCGTGCAACAGCACGACCGGTTCGCCCTCGCCGATGGCGGCGAGGTGAGTATGCAGGCCGGGCGTCTCGATGACGAGATGCTCGAAGCCGCAGGCCTCTGGCAGCGGCGGCGACCAGGCCGAGGCGTCGACGGGACGGGTGATGCGGGGCTCGGGCGTGGGCATGGCGACCCCTTTCACGCGAGGAGTACTATGTCCATAGTAGACCTCTCGGAAGGGGGTGTCCATGCCGGCGGCTACCCGGGAGCGCGCACTCGAGGCGGCCGTGGAGCTGCTCGGCGCGCAGGGCGTGCGCGCGTTGACCCATGCGCGGGTCGATGAACGAGCAGGCCTGCCGCCCGGGTCGACCTCGAACTGGTTCCGCACCCGCCGAGCGCTACTCGGCGGAATTGTCGACTGGATCGCCGAGCACGAGCGCGCCGACCTCGACCCAGCCGCGATGCCTACGATCACGGGAGTCGACGAGCTGATCGAGGGCCTGTGCGCCATGGCCGAACTGCAGACCGGGCCGTTCGCCGCGCGCACCCGCGCACGCTACGCCCTCTTCCTCGAACTCGCCGACGACCCTGACCTTGGCGAGCCGCTGCGCCGGCAACGCCGCGAGTTCGAGCGGTGGACCGAGCAGATCGTGATCGCCGTCGGTATCGCCGACCCCGCGCCCGCGACCAGGGCCCTCATGGCGCTCGGCGACGGACTGCTCCTGCACCGGCTCACCGTCGACCCCGAGCTTGACATGCGCCCCGCCATCGAACGCGCAGTGCGCGCCCTCGCGCAGTCCTGACCTGACCCTCCGGCGCAGCCAACCAAAACACCGCCACGACAGACCTTCCATCACGCGCTACGGCGCTCACCTGTCTGGCTCCGATCACACACCACGGTACGGCGCGGCATTGCGCCGCGAGACGACCGGTCTGGGCGATCGGGTTGCACGTCGACCCTGTACAGCCGCGGTTCCCAACCGGGGACCGATCCAAACCCTGATGCGCCGTGAGCAATTCCGTCAGGTTCGGCGCCGCACCACCGGCGCCGGACGAGGGGAAGCTGGATGCGTTTAGCTGGGCCGCAACGCCGGATGCGGTTCATCGGACTCCATCGGCCCAAAGGACTGTCGAGAGGGCGGAGGAGGCGAGGACGGCATGGCCCGCAAGGCGGACTGATCGAATCCTTTCACGATCAGCCAGACGGCCAGGACCATCTCTTGCAGACCGATCGGGATGTTGAGCACGGTGTTCACGGTGGTGAAGCCGAAGTCCTGCGCGATCCCAGCCATCACCGTGGAAACCACCATCAAGGCCGCTCCGACAAGGCCCCAACCCGACAGCCATCGGGGGACGAGTCTGGAGGTGTAGAGCACGAAGTAGTACAGGAGCGCCCCGATGCAGAGGGCGAGCAGCCCGATGAACCCGTGCGCCCAGTCCCGCACGGCGAGCAGCGCGTCCCCGACGGGCTGGAACGAAGACTCGGCGGCGGGACCTGCTGCCAGCGACAGCTGGCTGACAGTCAGCAGGGCCAGCAGGGCCAGGGTCCCGATCAGGACGAAGACCCCCTCGACCACCCTTGCAGCTACTGACCCGAGGGCCAGAGCCCGGCCGTACCCTCGAAGGACGGGATAAAGCGCAATGGCGATGCCGGCACCGGTCGCAGCCCAGATGAGCTCGATGAGGGCCGTCATGACGACGCTGGTGTTAAGTCCCGCCAGTTCGCTGAGGTAGTTGGGATCCTCGAGAGTCGAACCCAACGGGATCGCGCTGAGGATGCTGGTCACCGAGCAGGCGATGAACAGAACTCCTACGGCGATCGCGTTTCCTCGGTATGACTTCATCAGTCTCGCCTCCATCGCATTGGTGCTGGGATCGTTTCGTCTGCCTACGTGTTCAGGTGGCGGTCACTCGGTTTGCCCCGCCGGCCGTGGTGGTCTGGCGCCTGGGGTGGCACGCCTTTGACGAGGAGCCACAGGGCGAGGCCTAGTTCCGCGATGAAGCCGATCGCCCATGACGGGTAGCTGATCGCGGGGTAGCCGGGGGCCAGGAACACCTGGAGGAACCAGACGATGACCGCGACACCGTCGATCAGGAGCAGCCATCCAAGGACGCGGGGCAGGAAGCCGCAGCGCAGCGTCAGCCAGCCGAGGGGGAACAGCCACGCGGAGAAGAACAGCTGGGCCGTGACGAACCCGGTCCGGTATGTGGTGACTGACAGCAGGGCCAGCCCGTCGAGCTGCGGGCCGGTGAGACGCCCGCACGTCCAGGGCGCTGTCCCCCTGTGCGAGGACGGCCAGCAGGGGGAGGTAGCTGGCGCACTGCACGGCCACCCCGACGGCGTTCAGGACGAGCAGCAGCAACGCCAGCGGCTCGTTGACCGGGCGCAGCAGGGCGTAGAGCGCCCAGGCAGTGAGGACGAACAGCAGGGCCGAGGCGAGCGCCGCGACGAGCCCCAACCGGAACATCGCCTCGTCCCCGAAGATCGCCGCGCGCAGGGTCGGCGCGTCGCTCAGCCCGATGTGGCCGAGCCGGCTCGCGAGCACGCTGGCCAGGATGTACCCGAGGTAAAGGCCGCCGGCCCACCGGGCGAGCATGCCGCGGGTCCGCAGCCCCGTCGTAACGGTCATGCCTTTGCCTCCCGCCTCCTCACCGGACCGTGACGGTCTCCTCGGGGCCGTCGCGCGCGGGTGAGCAGCCCGATGGTGACGCCAAGGGCCAGGATGCGGATCGCGTTGAACACCGTCGCCACCAGCAGCCAGTGACCGGGGTCGGCCACCTCCGAACGCAGCTTCGAGGGCACCTCCACGAGCACGGTGAGCAGCACGAGGGCACCCAGGCCGAGCAGCAGGCCCTTGCGCAGCGGGCCGGCGCCGGGGACCCGCTGCGGGTACCGCACCAGCAGGAAGGCCACCGCGCCCGCGACGACCAGCCCGCCGATGGCCGCCTCCACGAGCATCGGCAGGTAGGGGATCGACAACGCGGACCGGTATCCGGCGGCGAGCGGGGTCATCGAGACAACGAGGTTGGCCAACCAGAACGCGGCCGCTCCCCCGAAGGCGGGGACCCACCACCCAATCTCGGCCGGTTTGGTCGGCCTCGAACTCCGAGTACCCGGCGGGCGAACCTCCACGATGTCCATCACCAACTCCGACGGGGCCGGACCCACCGCCCGGCCCGCGTCCAGCATCCCGCGGGGAGAACCTGATCACCGCCGGCTGGCTGCAAGGTCACACCGGCCCGCGGCCCGCCGCCCCCGGGGTCGGCTCCCACCCTCGCGGAGGGCCTGACCTCACCAAGCGTGGGAGCCCTTTGGACTCTTCCGCAGAGGGCGACGGGGAGCCGCGTCCT
>CAVRXF010000004.1:0-45222 GCA_963724925.1 uncultured Actinomycetota bacterium
GCCGTGCCCGGGGGTGCCCCAGCCGTCACGTCGAAACACCGACGATCCTTGCATTCCGGAAGGCGCTGCCTCACGCCGAGGTGCGCACCGCACCCCTGCGGTGGCGCTCGCCGGCCAGCGACCGGGCCCTGACCACCCTGCTCGCCGCCGTTCCTCGGCGCCAGCGAGTCGCGTGCTGCTGCACGCCGACCCCGTCGTCGACGACCAGCGGCGCGAGCGGCCTGGAGCGCGCTGCGCCGCCGGCTCGACGAGGCGAGGGCGGACGGCATACCCCTGGACGAGCTGACCGACGCCGGACGCGTCCGCGCTGCGCCGGTGGCGGCCGCCCCGCCCCCGCCGCGGCCTGGTGCTCATGTTCACCGGGCTGTCCGGCTCGGGCAAGTCGACCGTGGCCCGCGCCCTCGCCCAGCGGATCTGCGCACCGAGACGACCCGCACGGTCAGCCTGCTCGACGGCGACATCGTGCGCCAGCTGCTGTCGGCCGGGCTGGGCTTCGACCGCGAGTCGCGCGATCCTCAACATCCGCCGCATCGGGTACGTCGCCGCCGAGATCGCGCGGCACGGGGGGGTCGCGATCTGCGCGCCCATCGCCCCGTATGCCGCGACCGCGACGAGGTGCGCGAGATGGCCGAGGCGGTCGGGCGACTTCGTCCTGGTCCACGTCAACACCCCGCTGGCCGAGTGCGAGCGGCGCGACCTCAAGGGCCTCTACGCCAAGGCCCGGGCCGGGCTGGTGCCCGAGTTCACCGGCGTCTCCGACCCGTACGAGGAGCCCGACGACGCGGACCTGTCCGTCGACACCTCGACGCTCACCGTCGACGAGGCGGTCGGCGCCGTCTACAACCACCTGTGACGCACGGCTGGCTCGAGACCAACCCGACGCCCCGCACGCCCATCGAAGGGAGGGGAACCTCATGGACATCGACCCGCTGCTCGCGCGGCGTGCTTCGGCATCGGCATCGTCGTCGGCCTGACCGGGATGGGCGGCGGGGCGTTGATGACGCCGATGCTCGTGCTGTTCTTCGGCGTCCCGCCGCTGACCGCCGTCTCCAGCGACCTGGTCGCCGCCGCGGTGATGAAGCCGGTCGGCTCGGTCGTGCACCTGCGCCGCGGCACGGTCAACTGGCAGCTGGTCAGGTGGCTCTGCGTGGGGTCGGTCCCTGCCGCCTTCTCCGGCGTGTTCGTCATCAAGGCGATCGGCCACGGCGAGCAGGTCGAGGCGATCGTCCGGAACGCGCTCGGCGTCGCCCTGCTGCATCGCCGCCGCCGGGCTCATCGTGCGCGCCTACATGCGCCTCGTCGCAGCGCGCGCAGCGCCGGGACGGCCACCTGCCGCCCGACGCCGCAGGGCAACGCCCGAGGTGCGTCGTCAAGGTCGGCGGACCATCCTGCATCGGCGCTCGTCGGCGGCCTCGTCGTCGGGCATGACCTCGGTCGGGTCCGGCTCGCTCATCATCATCGCGCTCATGGTGCTCTACCCGATACTCAAGGCCAGCCAGCTCGTCGGCACCGACCTGGTGCAGGCGGTGCCGCTCGTCGCCTCGGCCGCGCTCGCGCACCTGCTCTTCGGCGACTTCCAGCTCTCGCTCACCGCGTCGCTGCTCATCGGCAGCATCCCCGGCGTCTGGATCGGTGCGCAGATGTCGCTCGCGGGCCCCTGGCGGTCTCATCCGCCGGGCCTTGGCCTTCGTCCTGCTGGCCTCCGCGCTCAAGCTGCTCGAGGTGCCCAACGAGCAGACCGGCATCATCCTGCTGGCGTCGCTGTCGTCGCGCCCGTTGCTGTGGATGGTGGTGCGCCGCCGCCACGGCTTCCCCGCCATGGTTCGCCGGTACCCGCAGGAGCGGCTCGAAGAGGTCGCGCCGTCCTCAATCCCCAGGGCATAGACCAGACCACTGGCTCTGGAAAGAGCCAGTGGTCTGGTCGATTCACCTGGACGCCTGGCGCCCGGCAGTTCTACTGAGTGGCGATCTTCTTCCATGCGCTCATTGAGGCGGAGTCCGTGAATTTCCAGTTGTCCCCCGTCTGTCGGGAGTACGCCCACCAGTAGACCCACACTCTGGCACCGATGGACCGCAGCCAGGCGTTGTCGGCATTGAGCACGTTGACTCGGGCCGCGGGGTTCGCTGAGGCAGTGCCCCTGGCGTACTCGCTGAAGCCGCTAAAGTGCTTGCCCTTCTTCGACAGCTCCGCGCGGAAGTTCGTGACCGACTGATCCTGGGCTGCCGGCCGGAGGTCAGCGTTCTGCTGGTAGGAGTCCATGTAGTAGTAGTCGGCGGTCGGCGGAATGAAATTGCCGCCGATGCCCCGGTTACCATTCCGGTACTGGAACCCGCCGCCGATGAAGGCGACCGGAACGTTGGAGTTTGCGTGGATCACCTGCGCCTGTGCGTTGAACTCATTGACAAACTTGGCACCAGCTTGAGCGGCAGGCCCGGGATAGTCGTTGTGGGTCCCCTCGGGCTCATGGTGATAAACCAGCTCCACGGGGGCGCCGGCCGGGATGCTCCGGACGAACTGAGCCGTGTTCGCGGGGCTGGAATTCAGGAAGGAGATGATCACCCGCGTGTTGGGGTATTTAACTCGATATTTACTCGGTAGTTTGTCATAGTACTGTCGGGTCACTTCGATCGGGCTCAATTTCGATTTGGCCTCTGAGTACTCCGGACTCCGCACACCGACGAGCAACCCGCCGGCTTTGCTCTCGTCTTCCGCCTGTGATGTGGCGGCGTTCACGGTGAGCGTCAGTGCGGCGGCGACGCCTGCGATAACTGCTCGGATAGGAAACGACATGGGCACGTCAAACCTTCTGATCGGGGGCAATGTGCAAAACGAGCCGGTCCACCCCTGCCCGCGGCTCGCCGACTGTAACGGAATGGTTACGGAACGTGCAAGTCTTCCTCGAGCGAAGCACTAAGGACGAACAAGATGAAGATCAACAAACCGGACGGCCAATACACGGGTAAAAGTAATAAATAGTGTGTTTGGGAAAGTCCCGCCGATAGAGGCAAATAGAACCACGCGGGCTGTTCGATTGCCTCCCCAATCCTTCGCCGCCACACCGCGCCCGGCGATTTGTCTGTTCGACGACGCCGTAACGTCGGCATATGGCTTCTCAAAACGTGAGAACGTGGTGAGAATCACGACCAACGGACAAATTACCCCCTGCTCGCCATGGTGCGGCCGCTTGGCTTGCGGCACGAGACGAGCGCGTGGCGTCCGATTTATGCAGGTTAGTCCGGTCCTCCTGAGCACAAACGTCCTCACAACCCATTCATCGACATCCGCCAAAGGAGCGGGCGATCCAGGGGGTGCCACTTGACGCAGTGTGATCGCGCTTACATCGGACTGCTCTCAAACGAAGCCAAGGCCGGTTGTGGCCTCACGACCGGCTGTGGCACTTTGGGGCCGGATTTGACGGAAGCTGCCGTACGGGCAGCGACCGACAACCGCCCCGGACTGGACGCAACGCACGTTCTCACCGCGGGCGACATTCCCAACGCGAGGAGCAAGCATGCTGACAACGTCGCCTATGCAGCGAACCCGCAGGACCCGCTTGAGGGGGTTCGCCTGGTCCGCCGTGGTCGTTCCCTTCGTCTTCGTCGGCGCCGGCCTCGGCACCGCTAGCGCCGCTGCGCCCCTCGCCCCGTCCGGGCCCGACGACGCCGCGAAGGCCTCCGGCTGCACGCTCGGCCCGAAGCTGGTCCCGACGTGCGGCCACCTGTGGGGTGCGGCTCCGCTCGCATTCTCGGACCGGGACCGCACCGTCACGACCACGGAGTTCGAGAGTGCCCAACAACGGCCCCTCGACCTCTACCACGGCTACCACCAAAACGGTGACAAGTTCCCCACCTCGGTCGAGCGCGAGATCTCCCTCGACCCGTCGAAGCCTCGCCTGTTGCTGCTCAACTGGCGACCGGCTCTGGACACGAACTGGGCCGCCGTCTCCAACGGCAAGATCGATGCTCGCATCGACGCGGCCGCGGAGAACTTCAAGAGCTACCCGCAGAAGTTCTTCCTGGCCATCTGGGCCGAAGCCGAGCACTTCGTCAAGCAGAACCCGGGGTCGGGCATGCAGGCGTCCGACTACCGCGACATGGTGCGCTACATCATCAACCGGCTCAAGTCCAAGGGTGTCACCAACGCGGTGTACACCCAGAATCCACCAGGGCTACCCGCGCTACGCCGTCCAGTCCTGGTGGCCGTCGATGTACCCGGGCGACGACGTGATCGACTGGCTGGCTGTCGACTCGTACAACAGTGGCAAGTCGAGTGGCTACAACAGCGGCGACTTCCACGACATGATGAACCGCACCCTCAACAGCTGGAAGGGTTGGTACACCTGGGCATCCACCCAGCACCCGTCCAAGCCGCTCATGCTGGCCGAATGGGGCGTCTGGGACAACAAGTCCGACCCGACGCGGATGGCCTGGTTCTACGACCAGGTCCGCACCCAGCTCGGGGACTACCCCAAGCTCAAGGCCCTGGTCTACTTCAACACGACCAACCACCCGGATGGGGATACGGCGATTACGACGAACTCGTCCAGCCTGTCGGGCTACCGGCAGCTGAGCGCCTCGATCCAGCAAGTCGACCTGAGCAACCGCAACTGAACAACGGTCTCGCTCGCGCGCTAGCCATCCTGAGGGCCCCGGTTCCGCCGGGGCCTTCAGTATGCCGGCTGGTCAGCCGGTCGTCGGCTCCCAGCTTCGGGTCCAGCCCAGCATCGTCTCCAGATGTTCGTTGAACGGCGCGAAATGCTTCTCGAGACCACGGCGCACCGCGGGTGTCAGCTGGGACTGAGGGTCATCACGCCAGTGGTTACGCCGGTCGAACCGCTCGGGTAGGGCCTGGCTCAAACCGAGCGAATCGAGCAACTCGGTGTAGGTCTGCTCAGGCACCTGGAAGAGGTCCTCGCTACGGATGACGTGCAGCCGCTCGGCCCCGATGAGCTGCATCCAGGCGGCGAGCCGGTCGGCATACTCACCGCGGTGCACGTAGCTGCAGCTACGCAGCAGGGCGCGTCCACGCCGGTTGCTGACCCCCATAGCCGCGGCACGACGCATTCGCTCGGGCTCGGCCGCCAACGCCTCGACGAAGGGCAGCTTCTCGAGCCCGTGCTCGAGGTTGTGCAGGTAGTGCGAGAGCGCGCGTTCAACCGGGTTGCGCAGCAACGCAACGAAGTGCGCGTCGGGCAGCATCTGGGCGGCACGCGCCGGGACGTTCGGGTCGACCATGTAGAAAGGGCTGGCCTCGATGCTGCGCTCCCCCGGCTTGAGCACCGGGAAATGCCCGCGATACCAAGCCTCGCCGCGACCGGCGTTGAAGCTGAGGTAGTGCAGCTCCTTGGAGATCGCCGGACGCACATCGGGGTGGCTGGCCAGGTAGGCAAACAGCGACGTCGTGCCGGCCCGCTGGGCGCCGATGATGACAATGTCAGGCAGGGCCCCGCGGGTCGCCGGGTTGACGCCGCGAAGCAGCGCCCGGCCCGTGGTGAGCATGTGCTTGGCCTCGTTGGTGAGCCGACGCCGGGTTCCGCCACGGGAAACACGGTCTTGCACCGCCATGCTTTGGACGCTCATGGGTGACCCCCCCATCCGGTCTTGTGGGGTCATCCCCCGGCCCTCTTCGCCAATGTTACCGGTATAGGTGAGATTGCGATTATCAGCCGAGGACCCCACCCCCGACGGTCTGCAGCGAGGCGATGTCGTAGCCAAACCGAGCCACCGCTTCGCCGTACCGCTGTTCGATCCGCCGTCGGCGATGCCGGTCGAGAAGGGAGTGGCTCATCGCCTCCCACCGGTCCTCATACTTGCTGCTGTGCGACGCGCGCAGTCCGTCGGCAGGCACCGGAGTCTGCAGCCCCAGCAGGTCGCCGACCTCGGCGAGAGCACGGGTTGGCTCGGCGACGAGGTGCTCGTACCGCAGCACGACGACGCGTTGGAGCGCTGGCAGGTCGTCGAGGAACCTCTCGTGGGCCTTGAGCCAGTGCCCCACCATCTGTTCCGGCGTGGTGTGGTAGCGGAAGTTGCGGGAGAGCAGCCGGCGCCACTTCACCGTCGACAAGGCGACGATGACCGGATGGCGCATGACGACGACCAGGGCCGACCCAGGGAACAGGGCCTGCAGGAAGCGACCCATCACCAGGTTGGGTGGCGACTTCTCGACCAACAGCCTGCGGTCCAGGTCCCAGTACGGCCCCCAGGCGTCCCACAGCGCGGCAGCGTTGCCCGCCGTCACGAGCGGGGAGCTCTCGGTCAGATGGGAGCGCTCGTCCCACGCGAACCGACCCGGGCCCCCGTACGCCTTGGCCGGAAGGTAGACCGACTGCAGGTGCTGGCCCTCGTCCTCCTTGACACCCGTGCCCGACAGCCCGCTGATCTCGGGATGCCGCGCCAGGGCTCGCGTCAAAGGGGTGGTGCCGCTGCGATGCAGACCGGCCACGAAGACCAGCCGCGATGGGTCGCGCCCGAGCTGACCCACCTCACTTAGCTTTGGGCTCACCGTGCTCCTTGCGTCGGCGGGTCGCGCCGACGGCGAGCCCCCCGAGGACCACGGCCAACCCGCCGCCGAAGAGCATGCCTTCGGCGTTCGCGCCGGTACTGGCGAGCGAACCTTGCTCCAGCTCGTTCGCGAAGTAGCCCTGCGTGACCTCGGTTGCGTTGCTGCGTACGGAGATCTCCGACGCGTCGACGGCAACGGCGTGGGCGTAGTTCGTGCCGAACCCGTGCCCGACCCGGCCCATCATCCCCGTGACGCTCACCGCGGCGGAGACGCAGCTGGTCGACTCACCCGGCGCCAAGCTGGCCCGCCCGCAGGTGACCTTCGCGCCCATCTCGTCAAGGCGCGGGTCGATGACGGAGAGCGCGCTCAACGTGACGGTGCCCTCGTTGGTGGCCCGGAACCCGAACGCAAGAGTCTCGCCCTCAGTCAACGCGCCGTTGCCGTTGACGTCGTCGAACTTGGCTAGGTACTGGCTCTAGGTGCAGCCGCCGGACCGGCTTGACTGGCTTGGGCCCTGCGGTACCCGACCCGGAGCCGGTGCTGGGCGCCTCGACCGTGCGGGTGAGCGGGGTCGTACTCACCGTCCGGTCGCTGACCTGCTGACCGTTGGCGCTGAACCCACCGCGACGGCGACGTTGGTCAGCGAGCCCGCGTCGACCATGCCCTGGGTGATGTTGAAGACGCGGAGCTGCACGTCGTGCGGGCTCCTGGTGAGAGCCGGTTCACCCGGCACGACATCCCCTGGCCCCACCGGGCCAGAAGCGCATCCTCGATGGACAGGTTCGAAATCGTCACCTGCCGTGTTGGCCACATCGACCCGGAAGACGAAACCATCGCCGCGGCCCACCAGGCCGTCGTCGTTGCGGTCCCGGTAAGGGAGAAATGCTGCGTCGCCGAAAGCTGCGCCCGGGGAGAGATCCCCAGCGAGGCACCTGCCACCGGGGTGGACAGCCGCTCGTCGGCCACCATGGCCGCCACGACGGCCGCCGGGAACGATACCGACCCGGCATCCACATCGGCTGGGTGATCCGACGCTGGCCCGTGCAGGACATGGACACGCCTGGTGCGAGCGATGACCCCGAGCAGCCTGAAGCTGGCGCTGGAGTCCCCGAGCTCACCGCGATATCGGTGGCTGGCACGAACGACGGGTTCGTAACCAGTAGGTCGCCTCAACCCGGTCCCCGGCGTCGATGGAGCCGTTGCCGTCAGTGTCGGCAAGCGTCGCCGACATGCTCACTGCCAGCGGCTTGATGACCGGGGCAGGGGCGGCCGGTGCGTCGGGAGTGACGAGGGCGTCCACCGACGGGGGTTCTGGCTTGTTTTCGGCCACTGCTGCTGCGGCGCCGACCTGGCCGGCGGCGGAGCCTGGCTGGGTGACGGGCTGACCCTGAAGCAGCGGGCCACCCGTGGTGCGCGCCGGCTGCTGAGACGGATCTGGTGTTGAGGTCGGCGGCTGTTCCGGCGAGGGCGAGGAAGGCGGCTCTGGTGTAGGAGTGGGCGGCTGCTCCGGCGTCGGCGAAGGGGGCGGTTCCGGGGAGCGGAACGGGCGGCGGCTCAGGAGAAGGGGGCGGGGGCGGCACCGGCGCTAGAGGGGGCCGGAGCCGGAGCAGGGGGTGGAGCGGCGTGGAGCCGGTGCGGGCTCGGGCTCGGCGCCGGAGAAGGCCCCTGGCTCACCGTGGCGCTTGGGGACGGAGTCACCTCATCGGCGACAGCGGGCCCGCTCAGCCACACCAGCGACAGGCTAAGGGTGACGGCGGCCATGGCACGCAACGGCATACGACGAGCATCCACAGCGCTTTCCCCCCTTGGTCTACTCGGACGAGTCCCCGCTGGTGTCCGAGAGGCAACCACGTGTGATCCGTCCGCGATTCTCGCATACCCAAGCGGTCTAGTTCTGGCGATTGCCGCAATCCAGGGGTCAGCCCTCGGGAACGCCGGCGACTGCGGGCGGCGTCGGCTGGGCACTGGCGGGCCGCTGCCGGCCTGCGCTGCGCACCGCGTCCGTAGACCGGCTCGGAGTCGATCCGGTAGTCGCAGGAGCCGTCCACGCTGTTCCAGATACCAACCGCTTTGAGCGGGACTGGGTCAGCACGGACGGGATCGCGGCGTACCAGTCCGCCGTCTTGCCTAGGTCGCCCGGGAACTTGGCGGACCCGGTCTCGCTGATCATCATCGGCTTGGCAGCGTCGATCCCTAGACCGGGGCCCTGCGAGGTCACCCAGTCGTAGAAGACCCGCATCTTCTCCTCGAACGACACCGACTTCGCGGTGTCCACGCTGCCGGTGGCGCAGCCGGACTGGTTGTAGACGTTCCAGCTGATCCAGTCCACCTGGTCGTTCCCCGGCCACATCTCGCCGGCCGACGCAAGGTTGTCAGCGGACCCGGTCATGACCCATACCCACACCGCGTTCGTCGCGCCGGCAGCGGCATACAGGTCGTGAACGTGGCGCCAGGCCGCAACGAAGTCCTCCGGGCTGCCGTACCGAGCCTGCTTGGCCTTCTGGTTGGCTTCCTGCTCGAACGTGACGAAGACGGGGACTCCCAGCGAGGCGATGCCGCGGGCCTGGGCAGACAACTGCGTGTCGTAGGTGCCCTCCGCGATGTCCTTCCACGTCAGTGCCGACCCCGCGTCGGAGAAGTCGCGAGTAGCCACGGAGATATGCAGCAGCTGCCCGCCCGCCACCTGCGCCTTCTCGGCGGCGTCCGGGATGACGTCGTTGACGTCGTGGTAGCGGTAGACGAAGTCGAACCGGCGCCCGAGTAGGTCTTCGACCGCCTTGGTGCCGGCCGCCGTAGGCGGTTTGGTCGCCAGGCCCCACAGCACTCCGCACGAAGGCACCCCCGGTCTGATACCCGGCAGTCCGAGCCACCTGAGGCGGGCGCCGAGGGTTCGGGCCGGCGCGGACGCAGCAGCGCTAGGCGTCGCCGACTGACCGCTCTGGCCGGTCGGGCCTGAGGTGCACGCAGCCAGCAGCCCCAGGGCCACCACGGCAACGCGGCACGCAGCACTGCGGCTCGCGACCTGACGGCCGCTCGAGCCAGCCACATGCCCCCATACAGTTCCCCCCGCTCAATGCGCCGCGAAGCCTTGCCCAGGACAAAGCGAAACTCACGCTCATTTGGCCAATCGGCCCGCCACTTGCGCATCCCGAACCCCGGCGCTTTGGCCAAGCAGTGTGAGCGCCACCGGCAGGTCGTCGCGCAGGTAACGACGAGCGAGGCGCTTGGGTTCCTGGACCAGCGGGCGACCCATTCCGCGCCGACCGCTGCACCCAGTCCGGCGCGCGATTCACCATCCCCGCTGCCATCTGCACCCCGGCGCCGCAGCCGAGGAACCAGGCCGCGGGCATCCGTTCGCGAAGTACCAAGTCCTAGTCCTTCCTGCTTCGGGAACCCCAAGCCCGACGTAGACCAGGTCGGCGCCGCTGGCGACCACCTTGTCGAGACCGGCCAGGACCTCAGGGTCGTCCTCGAAGCCGAACCCAGGGGTGAGAGTGCCGGCGACGATGAGGCCGGTATAGACGCTCCACAAGAGCGGCGGCCGCCCGTCGGCAGTGTCAGGGGACCCCCGCCGATCACGAAGAGTGAACGGCCCTCGCGGGCCGCCACGGCAAGCAACTCCACGAGCCCGGCCCCGGTGAGCGCGCTGGAACGGTTATCCCGGCGAGCTTGGCGGCCCACACCAACGGCATGCCGTCAGCGACAACCAGGTCGCAGTCCTGCAAGCAGGCTCGGCTCTCGGAGTCGTCCCGCGTGCGAAGTAGATGTCGACGTTGGGGGTGACGATGAGCCGCCTTGGCCGGTTTTCCAGCCCCTCCGTGACCCGCTCGACAACGTCGTCCAGTGTCACTGCGTCGAACGGTCAGATGCCCGATTTGGATCTCTTCCCCGGTCGACTGGTATCCAGTCATGTACAGAATGGTAAGGGGGAATGAAGCTTCGTGCGTCGTAATTCTGGTGGGATTGGCTCCGGAGCGCAGGTTGCCCGATTTCGGCCTAGTCAGCGAGCAGTCCCCGTATACTCGCTAGGTCACTCATAAGGAGCTCTTGATGCCTGAGGCGGAGTCGTCCGCTCGGGACTCGCGGGGGACGGCTCCGACGGTCGTCTTCATCGCGGGTTCCGGCAGATCGGAACTACCCTGCTCGAACGCACTCGGTGCGACACCCGGTTACGTCGCCATCGGCGAGGCCCTTGACCTGCCTCGTCGGGTGGCGCCCGCAGACGAACGCTGCGGCTGCGGCGAGCCGTTCTCCCAGTGCCCGTTCTGGAACGCCGTCGGCGACCGGCTTGGTGGATGGGACGCCGATGCGCTGGCCCAGATGCACCAGTTGCAGACGCAGGTGGCCCGGCAGCGCTACTTGCCCAGGCTGCTCGCGGGCGCTCGCCGTGGCGCCTTCGCGGGCCGGCTCGACGACTACACCAGCCGGTACGCCGCGCTGTACTACGCCGTTGCCCGCAACGTCGCCGGATGCCGCACCATCGTGGACGCGAGCAAGTGGCCGTCGCTCGCCCTGGCCCTGCACCGCGGCGGGGTCGACGTCCGAGTCATCCACTTGGTCCGCGACGTGCGTGGCGTCGCGCACTCCCTCGGCGGCCGAGTCGAGCGACCGCACACCACCGGCCGCACACCACCGGCTCCGCCGAGCTCATGTACTCCAACCCGCCGGCGAGCGCGGCGGCGCGATGGCTGGCCACCCAAACCGAGGTCGACGCGCTGCGCCTACCCGGATGCCGGTGACCCAGATGCGTTACGACGACTTCGTCGCCGACCCGGGCGGCACCGTCGCCACAGCCATGGCCGACCTCGGTATGCCGGACCCGGACCTGTCGCACATCGACGGCACCACGGTGCACCTTGGCCCGGGCCACGGGCTGTCCGGAAACCCGTCGCGGTTCCGGCACGGCGACATCGCGCTGCGCCCGGACGACCGCTGGCGCCAACAGATGAGCCGGCGCGACCGCGTTCTCACCACGGCCGTCGCCTTCCCTCAGGTCGTGCGAGTCCGGCTGGGTGCGCCGCCGGCCGACACTAGAGCAGACCTGGCCTCCGCCAACAGCGGTGCTCACGACGCGGCACCCAAACCGTTCCCACTGTCACCGCGATCGTGCCCACGTACGGGCGGGCACGAGCTGGTCCGCGAGGCGGTGCGCTCGGTCGTCGGCAGGATACCCCGGCCAGATCGAGTGCTTGGTGCACGACCGTGAGGGTGCCGACCGACGCTTGAGGCGCTCGCCCGCCCCGGACGCAGCGTGGGGTCATGGTCAACACCCACAAGCCCGGCCTCGCCGGCGCCCGCAACACCGGCCTCGACGTCGCCACCGGAACGTTTGCGCGGGGTGCGACGACGACGACACATGGCTGCCGGGCAAGACGAGCGCCCAGGTCCGGCGAATGCTCGCCGAGCCGCAGCTGCAGGCGGTCGGCTCCGGCCTCAGGCTGCGGATCTCGCCGAGCCGGGTCGACGAATGGCGCGGGCGCCTTCGCACGCCCCGCAGAATCGTTGCTACGAACCGGGTCAAGGAGCTGCACTCCTCGACCTTGCTGATCCGCACCGACGCGTTTGCCAAGGCCGGCCGCTACGACGAAGACTTGCCGAACGGGTACGGCGAAGACTGGGACATCGTCCTGCGCTTGGCTCGGGTCGGGCCCATCGGGCTGGTGCGTGAGCCGCTGGCCGAGATAAAGAAGGACGGCGGCTCCTACTACATCGGGCGGGCATCGCGGACCGTCGTCGCGTTGGAGGCATTCCTCGCCAAGCACCCCGAGATCAAAGGGTCGCGGCGCGGATATGCGCGGATCCTCGGCCAGCTGGCGTTCCAGTACGCGGCTCTCGGCGAACGTGCCACAGCAGCAGGCGCGGCGACCCGTGCCGCCCTCCAGTGGCCGCTGAGCCCGACCGTACGTCGCAGCCGCCCAGATCGTCATCGGTAACGACCCGCGGCGAATGCAGAAGGCGGCCCGCTTCTTCGGACGAGGGATGGCGTGAGTGCAGCGATGAGCAAGCCCAACTTCCTGCACCTGGGCCCCGGCAAGGCCGGCTCGACGTGGCTGCTCGAGGTGCTTCCGGGCGCCCTCAGGTCTATCACCGAGGCCAAGGACCTGTACTTCTTCAGTCGGTACTACGACCGGGGAGGACGGTACGAGGGCCAGTTCGCCGATGCTAACGGCTCGCCTGTGATCGGGGAGATGTGCCCGGACTACCTGGCGGCACCCGAGGCCGCCGCTCGGATCGGTCTGCCTCGGCGCGGACGTCAAGCTCTTGGTGAGCCTGCGTGACCCCATCGACCGGGCCTTCTCGGCGTACCTCTACGAGGCCAAGCACGGCCTGGCCGCGCCGACGTTCCGCGAGACGGCTCAGCAGATGCCCAAGCTCATCGACGAGGCCGCTACGGCAGCCAACTGGGCCGCTACCTCGAGCACTTCTCACGGGAGAGCGCTCGTCTCGCTTTTCGACGACCTGCAGGCCGACCGCGCAGCGCTATCTCGACGGGGTGACCTCGTGGTTGGGCATCGACCAGCAGCTGCTCGGCTCCCGAGGACCTCGAGGCCAAGCTCCCGGCGAGCGCGGCGCGGTTCGTGCCCATGGCGCGGCTGGCCCGCCGCGGTGCGGACTGGGTGCGGACCGTGACGGCGCCCGGCTGATCGGGACGGTCAAGCGATCCGCGCTCGTCCAGAAGGTCCTCTACCAGCCGCTCGGCGACGACCGTCCGGTCATCGACCCTGCCGATGCGGCCTGGGTTCGTGACGAGCTCGGCACCGAGATCGAGGCCGTCGAGCGCACCTTCGGAGTGCCCCTGAGGCAACGCTGGGGCTGGGCTTGAGCGGCCTGCGCGGCCTCGTACCGCGCGGCCTGGAGCCGCTGGCACGGGACGCATCAACCTCGGCGCGGCCACGTCGACGTGGCGGCTGCCCCCGGGCCTGGTCATGGTCGGGGCCTCCCGCTCGGGCACGACCTCGTTGTTCCGTTCCTTGACTGGCCCACCCGACAGGTGGTGCGTCCTCCGGTCAACAAGGGGGCGCGCTACTTCGACACTCAACTACCAGCCGGTCGATGGCGCTGGTACCTCGACACTTCCCGGTGCGGATGCTCGCCGAACGACTCACCGCCGCCGGAGCGCCGCTGACCTTCGAGGCAGCGGGTACTACCTGTTCCACCCGTTCGCGGTCCAGCGGCTCGCGCACGACCTGCCGGAGGTCAAGGTGCTCGCCATGCTGCGCGACCCGGTCGAGCGGGCCTACTCCGCCTGGAAGCACGAGTCGGCACGAGGCTTCGAGCGGAGTCCTTCGAGCGCGCCTTGCAACTCGAGGAGGAGCGCCTGACGGTGAGGTGGGGCGCCTGGCCGCGGACCCGGCATACCGCAGCCACGCGCATCAGCACCTCTCGCACCGGGCCCGCGGTGAGTACGTCGACCAGCTCGAGCGGGTGTATGCCGTGCTGCCCCGCGAGCGGGTCCACGTCATCGTCAGCGAACGGTTCTTCGCCGACCCGATGAGCGAGAACGCGCGCCTCGTCGAGTTCCTCGAGCTATCCGAATTCCGGCCGGCCCACATCAACCGGGTCAACGCGAGCGCTGCCTCTGCTGTGCCCGAGGAGCAGCGGCGCCGGCTCGCCGAACACTATGCCCCGTACAACGAGCGGCTCGAACGCCTACTCGGCGTCACGCTGCCTCGGCTCTGACCCGGCGAGACCGAAGCGCGAGCAGCGCCTTGAGCTCCAGCTGCCGGCGGAACAGCACGACAGCGCGCCGTAGAGCAGCACCGAACCGGCCCAGACCCCCGCCTGGGCAGGCAGCGACATCCCGACGAGCGGCGCAGGGCGAGCGTGAGCCCGACGAACGACACCGTGGACGCGGCCGCGGCGATGAGCGGCCGCGTCCCTGGGGTGCAGGCGCATGGCCACCGCGATCTGGGTGACCGCGAGGCTGTTGGTCACGACGATGGCTGCGGCCCAGCCGATCGCCGCGCCCAGGATGCCCTGGGTCGGGATCAGCCGGAGGTCCAGCCCGAGGTTGACGCCCACGGCAAGCAGGACGTTGATGAGGTTCCACGAGGTGCGCCCGGCCATGTTGAGCACCATGTCGACCATGCCGCACCCAGAGGCGAACAGCCAGGCCAGAGACAGCAGACACGAGCACCGGACGGCCTTCAGTGTAGCCCTTGCCGAAGAACCTCCAGGACCGTTCGGCATACATGACGCAGGTGAGGACAGCCGGCCAGACCAGCAGCATCAGCCACGCCGTCGACGTGCGGTACAGGTGTTGGTGCCCGCGAAGTCGTTGCGTGCCAACTGCTCGCCAAGCCTCGGCTGCACCGCGGTCGACAGCGCCCGGTTGACCATCTGGCCGACCACGAGGAAGCGGGTGGCGGCCGTGTAGATCGCCGCCCAGACCGGTCCGCTGATCGCGGCGACGAGGATGATGTCGAGCCGTTGCATGACGACCTGGCCCACCGAGGCCGGGCCCGGGGCCCGGTGAAGCGCCAGAACTCCCGCGCACCCTGCTCGACCCCGGCGGTGCCTCGACACCGTGGCCCGGGGGGGCCAGCCGGTGCCAGGCCAGTACGGCCAGGATGGCGAACGGCAGGTACGGCAGCGCCCGGCCCAGGGAATGGCGCCCGAGCCCAGCAGCGGCACCGCCGCCACCACGAGGAGCGGCTGCAAGGCGGGACGCATCATCTGGTCGAGCTGCACGCTCGGGGCGCATGGTGCCCATACCGCGGGTGGCCGACAGGTAGAAGGTGCCGAGCGCGGCGGCCGGGATGAAGATTCCGAGCGCCCGCAGGATCCCGGCCGTCTCGGCGGCGTAGCCGGGGCTGAGGATGCGAGCGAACGGGTCGGCGAAGACGAGGACCGCAACGCAGGTGAGCACGCGCCGACGATGACGGGGCGAACTGCGGTCCGCACGTATGCGGAATGCGCTCCGGGGTGCCCCAGACTCGGTTGCGCGAGGAAGTAGACCAGGCCCGTCGGGGTGCCGAGCTGACCCAGTGTCGAGGCCAGGATGAACAACGAGCTCGCGGCGAAGAACAGCCCCGCGTCCTGCTTGCTGACACCACGGGTAACCACAACGGTCAGGGCGAACGTGGTGAGCGCAGCGACCCCGGCGCCGACGAGGTTGGCCGCACTGCCTCGGCCCAACCGGTTGAGGTCGGCTCTGCTGCCGCCTCCAGCGACGCGCTGCTGGGTAGCCCCCCTGCTGTCCAATGCGCTCATCCCGCCCGTCTGGGCGCCAGCTCGCTCACTGCCGTGGCCAGCACCGGCATGAGCCACTCCTGGACGTTGCCCAGCAGGGCCCCGGCGCGGGCCTGATCATCGGCGACGTGGCGCGGAACCGATCTCGAGCAGGTAGAGCAGCGCCACCCGCTGGGCCTGCTGCTCGTCCAGTCCGAAGCCGCGCAGCAGCGTCGGAGCAGCCGCGACTGTCTCGCGGCGGCCACGCGCGGAGGATGCGCCCGCCGCTGGATCGCGGCCTGCATCTCGAAGTGGATGGGGTCGAAACCCACCGGCACTCCCTGGGTGAACCGCTCCCAGTCCCACACCGCGAGCGGTCGAGTATGCCGTCATGTTCCACGGTGTCCAGTCCCCGTGCCAGGCACCGACGAGCAGGCCGCAGGAGTCTTCGGCAGCGGATCGGGCCACCTCGTCGAGCGCGGACCTGAGGCTTCACGCAGGACGTCGGTGGCAGCATCGTCGATTTTCGTCGCGCAGACCCGCACGTACCCGCGGCCGTCAAAGGACTCCCGCTCCCGCGGCCGGATCGCCATCAGCTCGCGATTGCCTCGTGCACCCGGGTAAGGCCTGCGGTCCGGTCTCCGCGCAACAGCGGTGACTGGACGAGGACCTCCAAGCCGTTCCACGTCCCGTGGTGCAACAGCTCAGGAACCTCGAAACTGCGAAACGAGGGCGTCGAAAGCATCCGCAGGGTAGCCGCCTCATGGCTGACCAGCTCTCTGGTCAGCTGGTCGACGCCCACCTTCGCGAAGCCGATGGAGTCTCCGGACGGGGTCAGCAGGTGCAGGATCGGCTTGCGGTTGGCCCTGGGCGGGCTGGTGTGCAGGCCGACGAGCACCTTTTGCCCCAAGGCCCCCGAGAGGTAGGCGACGATGTCGCCCTCGCTGCCCTCCAGCCGGACCAGACGGTGACTCGCTTGGGCGGCAGCGCGGTGGCTCCTGCTCGAGCCGCCACCCCGAGAGCGTGAACTTGAGCTGAGACTTTTGGTCGGCTGACGTCTTGTAGTTGCGGATGAGCTCGGCTGCCACCCGAGCCGGACGCCGTGGCAACATGAGCGTTGGACGGCGTCCGTTGGGCAGCAGGACGTACTCGGTGGGGCTCCCAGCTTCGGTCTGCAGGCCAGGGCTCGGAGCAGGCCAGAGCGGGCGACCATGTCATCGAGGTCGCGTCTACGCTCGAATACCGAGGGTCGGGCCGCGCTGTCCACCGAGCTCACGCGTCAGGACCGCGTTCGGCTCCCACAGAGTTCGTCCCCGAGGAGACCGCTGCGACAGAGTCCAGCTCGCCGGCCTGGGCCGGCGCGCCGCTGCTGTCGCGGTCGAGACCCGAACCCTGACCCGAGCGTCTCGGCCCGCGCTGCGGCAGGCAGGTCGCGTCGGTCGCTCAGCCCCTGCGGAACCAGGGCAACCCCGAGCACCGGACGTTGAGCAGGTTGGCCCGCTCGACGACCCGCTTGACGGCGTCTGGTGTCCTGGTTCTCGGTGGCAACGAGGACCATGGCGTCGGCGGCTCGCGATCAGCGCCCAGGCCGAGGGCAACGACGCCTCCGGGCGTCGAGGACGACGACGTCGAACGCGTCACGCAGCTGGCTGACGACGTATGCCATGCGGGGTCCGGACATCAGGTCTTGGGCTGCGGCGGCGTCCGTGCCGGCCGGGAGCACCCGCACTCCCCCGGGGCCCTCAACGAGCAAGCCCTCGATGTCGGTGGTGTCCTCGCGCAGTAGGTCGGCCAGCCCGGGGCGACTTGGCCCCGAAGCGACCCCCTCGACGAGGACGACTCCAGCGCCAGAGGCGTTGATGCACTCGGCGATGGCGGTGGCGACGGCGGCGCCTTGGGCCTGCGTGCCGACGCTGCTCAGCGACACCACGGCCGGCAGCGTCACGGCGGAGAGCACGGCATCGCGCAGCTGGGGCACGAGGTCACCACGCAGGTCGCCGGGCGCCTTCTCCGACGGCCGGGACGCGACAGCCGGGACGCCGGCCACGACCTGGACGCCAGGAGCGAGCCGGTATGCCGCGCGCTCGCGCCACAGGGCCAGCAGGAACCCGATCCCCAGGCCGACGAGCCCGCCGATCGCCGCGATGAGCAGCGACCCCAGACCGACCGGCTCCTCGGGCACGGACGCAGCCTGGATGACGTCACCGGAGGCGAGCGGGACGGCCTTGGCGTCCTGGATGCTCTTCTGGACGTCGGACGGCTGCGTTGCGTAGAGCTGGACCCTGTTGGGCCGCTTCAGGCGCCGGAACCGCGGCGGAGGCAGCCTTGGAGGCCGCGTCTAGCCTGGGCTGGATCTCCGCCTGCTGGGCGGTCAACGCGTGCAATACGGGCCTTCTGGGTGGCCGCCGCGACCTCCGCGCGGTAGTCCAGGAAGGCCTTCGCGACGACGCCCGCGCCGTTCTGAGCGGCTTCCGGCGAGGTGGCGCGGAACAGCAGCTGCACGACCTGGCTGTGGTCGGCACCGAGCTCGACAGCGTGTTGTCGCCCACCGCAATGGGCGGGTTCAGGCTCGCGTTGGCCTTGTCGATCACGGGTGCCGGACCCGCCACGAGCGACTCGGTGGTGAGCACGACAGTCTGCTGCTGGGAGGTGTTCGCCAGAGTCAGGGGCGAACGGAGTTCTCCCGGCAGCGGCCGAAGCAGCACCCTGACGGTGGACTGGTAGCTGTCCTGACGAGCCTCACCAAGCAGGAACCCGAGGAGCGCCAGGATGAGCGCGGGCAGAATCACCAGCCAAAGGTGACGGCGGATGGCGTCGGTCACGAGGTGTGAACGCAGCTCATCCCGCGACGGGTCAGTCATCGAGAATCCCCCTTGAGTAACGGTTCGAAAGTGTAGTCGTTTGGATGTCGGGACGTGGGTCGAATCGGTCAGGCCCGGCCGAGATGGATCGCTCCACAGACCTCGCCTCCTCGGAGAGCAGCTTCTCGGCGGCCCCGCATTCAGCTCCCGGTATGCCGTGCTGCTGTCCACCAGGAGCACAACGCGTTTGGGCGACCCCGCTGGTGTCCCAGAGGCGCTCGCCGAGGCCGCGGCGTTTTGCAGCGGCTGGTCCAGGGAAACGGGCACGGCTCGGCCGATCCTGAAGGTCCGCAGCACGCCCCCGACCAGGTCGGTGGGAGCGCCCACGGTCGTGCGCGAACGTCGGCCCTCGGCTGGCGCGGCAGCGAGCAGGGGGATGCCCGGCGCGAGCCAGGTGTAACGGGCCGGTCCGACCCCGACCGCCGCCCCGGTCACGGTAGGCAGCGATGAGCAGTCCGATACAGCAGTCCGGTGAACAGGCCGCCCAGGAGAGGAGGAGGAAGAAAAGCCCGGACACCACCCATGCGGTCGTACGAGCCTTTGCCGGCGGAGACGGCGAGCACCTTCGCCTGGGGCAGGCTGGCGGCGGTCAGCCGGCCGCAATGTCGCCCCGAACCCGGTTCAGCTCCGTCGACGTCGTCTCCAGAGTCGACTTGATGGTCAGCGTCTGCTCCGCGGGGACCTTGAGCCCGTCCAGGCCGACGACGGCGCGCAGCGCGGTCGTCTGGGTGACGATGTCGGCCTGCAGCCGGCGGCCTGGGTGGTCAGGCCTCGACCTGAGCCGAGCGGGTCTGGGCGTACTGGCGTTGCCGCTCGGCGATGAAGACCGGTCTCCGGCTGCCTTGGCACCCGCGACCGCGTCGTCAGCGTGATCTGCCGTGTGCGCGATGTGCAGCACGCGGCTGTTGGGAGTCGCGAGAATCTGCAGGCTGCGCTCCTCGCGTGACCCGAGCGGAGTCGTCGCTGCGTCCACGGCCTGTTGGACCGCGGGCACGCCCAGCGGCTGGGCCTCACTGTCCAGGTTGAGCGGACCGCCAGCGTCGACGCTTGACTGAACCCGGTCTTCCGGGACGAGGTGCTCACGGTTGCCCGCACCGGGACGCCGTTGAAGAACTGCCAGGCCACCCCCACCGCGGCTCCCGCCAGCGATAGCGCCAGGATCATGGCGACGTTTGACCGCACCAGGCGCGCGTAGCTGCCCAGCGTTGGGGCGGGCACGGCATACCGGGTGCGTAGGGCGCTGAGCCTGTGACACCCCGTGACCCTGACTCCCTTGGCGCCAATAGCATTGGCGCCCAACGCTTTCAGCTGGGGCCCGCTGGCGCTCGGGAGCGTCCCGTCCCGCTCGCCGCGGGCCAGCAGGCCGACGGCGATCATGACGACCATGAGCGCGGTGCCGAGCGAGTTGTAGACGAACATCGTCACGCCCGACAGGACCAGGACGGTCAGACCCATCATGGCAGTGGGGTCTCGCCGCCGTCGGATATGCCGAAGGAACACGCTGAGGAAGAAGCCGAGGTCGAGCACGAGGCCGACGAGGCCCTGCGAGAAGACAACCGGCCAAGATACTGCCCTTGGGTGCCGAGGGCCGGCGGGTGCATCGGGGGCATCTCGGTGGCGCCGCCGGCGATGGTGTTGAAGTTGCCCTGGACGTCGCGAGTGCTGCCGAGGCCGACCAGCGGTGACATGAAAGGCAGACGCTCGGACGGTCAGGGTGCCCAGGCGCCGTGCGGCCTGTCACGCTGCCCTCGGCGGCCAACCGGTCCTGCACGACGTTGCCCAACGGGGTCAATGCCACTACGCCTGCCGCCAGGACGACGGCGACGACGGCCGACACGAGCAGCGGGGCGGCCAAGGAACGCCGCCCGCACCGCGAGGAACACCACCGCGACCGCCAGGGCTGCCCACAACCCACGGTTGATCGAGTAGATGACCGCGACGAGGGCGAGGACGCCGACGACGGGCAGCAGCAGCCGCCGCCACCGAGCGCCCTTGCCGAGCCAGCCCAGCACCAGAAGAACGGCGCGAGCACGGCCAGGTGGACGCCCCACGTGTTCGTGTCGGAGAACGGGGCGCTGGGCCGTGGCGACTCGTAGCCCAGGACGTCCTGCAGCTGTGCCGCGCTCGGATGGATCATGTGGTTGACGAACGGGATCTCGGAGATACCGCGGGCGAGGACCGCTCCATCAACGAGGAGAAATCGGAAGGCCAGCACCAGGATGCCGAGAATGCCGCCCAGACACGACCGTGACGAACAGGACCGAGACGACCCGCACGATCCACCGAGTCGACACCTTGTCACGGGTGTTGAGGACGTAGAGGCAGGCGATGGTGACCGCGACGTACCAGGCCAGCCGGTAGGCGTAGGTGATGATCCGCGTGCCGAGCTGGAGTTCAGCGACCGCGCCGACCGCGGGGACGTTGAGGACGGCGACCCCGGCAAGCGACCAGAGCAGATAGAGCGCCCACCAGCCAAAGCCCTTGGGCACCTCGATGCGGGGCAGCTGGACCAGGTAGGCCGCCATCGGAATCGTCAGCAGCAGCGGGGCCCACTCGGTAAGGCCGGCCACCCACCACACCGGGAACGGTCCGAAGATCGCTGCCAGCGGCCACCCGGGCCTGAAGGCCGAGCGCCACCAGCCCAGCCGGAGCGGGGGCGCAGTGCGATAGATGCCTTTTGGCTTCGGGACCTGCCAGTCCGGCGAGACTGGCTCGCGAGCCGTCCCGCAGACTGGGATTCGCAGAGCGCGCCGCGACGGCGGCGTCCAACGCCGGACGGCGTTCAGCGACGAGCACTCCCGTCCTCCCCCTCCTGGACAGTTTCTGCCAAAGCGTGTCTATCTCCCCAGACACCTGTGGCATCGTAGAACGGCCTTGGCCCGCCGGTGCCGTGTCCGCAGAAACTGCAAGCCGCACTCCTATTTACCGGCGGGAGGCGACAGAGGGGATTTTAGCGCAATGCTCGGGGTACTGTTGACGATTTGCCTACCTTTGCTGGTCGTCCTAGTCGTGAGGCGGCTGGCTCTGGTCCAAACGGCTTTCGGCGGTCGCCCGCCCGCCTGGGTGGGTCGGCCGGGTGCCCGGCCTGTTCACGCCACCGACATCGACGGCGAGCCGGCTGATGGTAGCCGTCGTCGTCCTCGCCGCGGGTTTCGGCCTCGCTATCGCCACCGGCTGGATCACCGGCGAGGTCGCGCAACGGCTGGAGGGCCCGCTCGACGTACCGGTCTTCGACTGGTATGCCGCGCGGCAACAAGGGGGGGCCTGGCAGCAGGGTTGGCTGCTGCTCACCCAGATGGGCAACCGTCGCCAGACACAGACGGTGGTTATCGTGGGCGCCATCGCCCTCACCGTTGGCCTGGCCATCGCCGGCGGGCGACGGCGCTGGGTTCCGCTGGTCGTGCTGCCCACGGCATACCTCATGGAGAAGTACGGCCAAGTGATCCTGGCCCAGGCGGTCGACCGCGGGCACCCACCAACGACGCTGGGCACCTGGCCGTCCGGCGGGGTCGCCCGCCTCCTCGTGGCCTACGGGCTGGTGCTTGTCCTCGTGCTCGTGGTGACCGAGGCGTCCGCGCGCACGTGGGGCCTGGCCGGCACTGGCCTGCTTGCGCTCGCCGTCATCGAGGCCTACAGCCGCACCTACCTGCTCAAGCACTGGTTCACCGATGTCCTAGGCGGGTTCGTCGTGGGCGGGCTGATCCTGGTCACGATGACGATAGTCATCAACATTCTCTACGCCCAGCCAAGCGGAAAGCGGCAATCGACCGCAGAGTCGATGTTGGCCCGATAACATCGACATTGACGACGTTCGGGAGACGTCGTCGATGCGGGAAAACCACTTTCGGCAGGTTTGCGTCTGCCGCCAGGTTGCGGGTCTGGCTTTGCCATGCCCGAGGGGGGCTAGTTCATGCGGCTGTACCAGCTGCGTCATCTCGTTGTTGTGC
Organism: uncultured Actinomycetota bacterium; assembly: GCA_963724925.1. Classification (GTDB taxonomy): domain Bacteria; phylum Actinomycetota; class Actinomycetes; order Actinomycetales; family Dermatophilaceae; genus Phosphoribacter. The sequence continues at coordinate 22,482 of CAVRXF010000004.1, forward strand.
TTGTGGCGATGGTCCTTGCCGGGGGCGGCTTGGTGCTCGCCTCGAATCCGGCCGTCGCAGAGGGCATCTCGCTGCCGACGCCGACCGGGCAAGTGCCCAAGGCCGGCACGCCCTTCGTTGATGACGGCAAGGTCATGGCGTTCCAGCAGGTCGGCTCCACGATGGTCGCCGGCGGCACCTTCACCTCGGTCGCCGGCTCGCCCAGGCGTGCGCTGCTGGCCATGACCGGACCGTCCTATGGGCTGTCCACGACCTTCGAGCCGGTCCTGGACGGCGACGTCGCCGCCCTGCTCGCAGGGCCTACTGCAGGAACGGTTTTCGTCGCCGGCTCGTTCGCCACCGTCAACGGTCAGAAGTCCAAGAGCCTCGCCTTGCTCGACACCACGACCGGTGCCCAGGTGACGACGTTCAAGGTGCCGTTCATCAACGGCATCGTCAACATCGTCGAGGGTTGGGCAGCCACTGGTCATCGGCGGCACGTTCACCAAGGTGGGCGGACAGGAGCGCGGCGGGCTGGCCTCCCTCAACATCGCCACGGGCGCAGTGACCACCCTGGTCACCAACTCGGTAGCGTCGACCCAACTGAAACGGGTTCGGCGCCAAGGCGGCCGTCGGCGTCACCGACCTGGTCGTCACGCCGGACAACCGCAAGATCGTCGCCATCGGCAACTTCAAGAAGGTCGACGGCCTCGACCGCGACCAGATCAACGCCATGCTCGACGTGACCGGGTCCAGCGCGGTGGTCAAGGCCGACTGGCGCACCAACGGCTACGCCAGCCGGTGCTACTCCTGGGCGTTCGACTCCTACATTCGCGACGTCGACGTGTCCGCGGACGGCTCCTTCTTCGCCGTGGCGGCGACCGGTGGCGGTCATGACGGCCTGTGCGACAGCGTTGCTCGCTTCGACAGCGACAGTGACGGGGACCAGACGTCAAGCCGACCTGGGTGAACTACACCGGCGGCGACACGCTGTTCACCGTCGCGATCGCCGGTTCGGTCGTCTACACCGGCGGCCACGCCCGATGGTCCAACAACCCGCTCGGCAACGACTTCGCCGGAGCCGGCGCGGTGCCGCGACCGGGCCTGCAGGGGGTCGACGCGCGCAACGGCATACCGGTCTCGTGGAACCCCGGGCGTAACCCGCGGGGCGACGGAGCGTATGCCGTGTACGCCACCTCCGAGGGGCTGTGGGTCGGCAGCGACACCGAGTGGGTCGGCGACTTCATGTACCGGCGGGGCCGAGATCGCCATGTTCCCGCTCGCCGGAGGCGAACCGCTGGCCAACGAGGCGCCAGCGGCACTGCCCGGTGCGATCTACCGGGGCAGCGTGAGTGGCGCCAGCACGACGTACTCCAGCACCTCCTTCGACGGCACCAGCGCGGGGTCACCCGCCGCTCTCGGCGACCCCGGGCTGGCGGTCTCCACCGTGCGCGGATCGACGACCATCGGGGATCGGCTGTTCTACGACCGCGGACGGCACCTTCGCCTTCCGCACCGTCTCTTCGGGTGCTGCTGGCCCGGAGGTTGCGATCGACCCGTACAACGACCCGACCTGGTCGGACGTCGACACGGGTTCCGGCCAGACGTACCGCGGCAAGAAGCCGGACTTCTACTCGGAGATCCCGTCCATCAGCGCCATGTGGTACGACTCCGGCGCCCTCTACTACACGACCGCCGGCTCGACGGTCTACCGCCGGTCCTTCTCGCCGGACTCAGGGGTGACCCACCCTGTGAAGACGACAGTCACCTCGCCGCTGCCGGCAGTCTCGGGCGCGTTCCTCACCGGTGGCGTGCTGTACTACGTCGCCGCGAGCAACGGCACGCTGTGGAAGGTTGGTTTCGCCGGCGGCCAGTTCACCGGCTCGCCCACCCAGATCACCGGCCCAGGGTTTACCGGCGTCGACTGGCGAGCCCCCCTGCTCTACCTCGCCCAGGCGGCCAACGTCCTGCCTGTTGCGGCGGCCTCGGGCACCTGTGCAGACCTCACGTGCACGCTGTCGTCCGCTGGCTCGGCCGACCCGGACGGCACCATCACGGCATACAGCTGGAACTTCGGTGACGGCACGCCCGTCGGCACGGCGCCCAACCCGCCGCACGAGTATGCCGCGCCCGGCACCTACAGCGTCACCCTGACGGTCACCGACGACCGGGGCGGCAACGCCAGCAAGACGATCTCGGTCAACGTGACCGCTCCCCAGTCGCCGAGGTCTCCTTCGTCGGCGCCGCCTCGGTGAACACCGCCGCCAAGGCGCCTACCGTCGGGCTGCCCGCCGGACTGGCCGCGGGCGACCGGCTGCTGCTCATCGCGACGACCAACACGGCGACCAGCGCGACGGCTCCGGCCGGGTGGGTCCAGCTGCACCAGGTCGCCTCCGCCGGATGCTGACGACGGTCTGGCAGCGGGCTGCGACCGCCGCCGACCACGCTGGCGACCCGGTTGCGCTCACCTACGACGTGTTTACCAAGTCTGACGTGACGCTGCTGGCCTACCGCGGAGCCGGCGAGGTGAGCACGGTCGCGTCCAAGGTTGTCGGCGCGGCTTCTAGCCACGTCGCACCCTCGGTGACGGTGGCGCTCACGCAGCTGGCTGTTCACCTACTGGGCGGTCAAGGGCACCGACATCACGGCCCTCACGCCGGGCGCGCAAGTCACCGGGCGGACGGTCGACATCGCCTCTGCGTCCCCGGGGATCAGCGCGCTCGCTGGCGACTCCAACGGGGCCTTCCTCACCGGAACAACGGGGACACGCACCGCGAGCACCGATGTCGCAGGAGCGCGCGACGTGGGGCTGAGCATCGTGCTCCCGCCGGCGTCATAGCCACCGCCGGGGCTCGCCGCCGCCGACGGAGGGGTAACCGTGCGGTAGAACGCTCGGTTTCACCTCCGTTGTGCTACTGCACCCACAACTGCGAGATGGCCGGCCCGACGCCGTGTCGTTTCTGGTAGTTCCCCACTCGTTCCGACACGATGTCCAGACTCTTGTGGTTGCCGATGGTCACGAATGCCGCGGCGTCGGTGAGGCGCCGGTCCACCTCCGTCCACTTCGCGAGGGCCGCGTTGGGGTCGCTCGCGCCGAGGTCGAACGCCTCCTTTTGCGACGGCCTCGATCTGCGGGTCGCAGAACTGGTTGAAGTTCGGCACCCGGCAGGATCCCGCGAAGTCGAAGAACGACGACGGCCCCGGGTAGTCCGGGATCCATCCAAAGTGGGTGAAGATCTGGAAACCCCGGTACACCGGTGAAGTGGGGTCGCCGTTCGCCGTCCCGACCGGGAAGTCCTCGATGTTGACCGGATAACCCAGACCACGAAGAACATCGGCGATGTAGGCGGGGAAGGGCTCATACCCACCGCCGACCAGGCGATGGATGGTGATCGGGACCTGCGTCGTCCCGGACTGCTGGACGAGGGCCTTGGCTTTCGGCAGGTCCGGGCACCCACCACCTGGGGCCGAGACCAGCGTCTCTGCGGGCGCACCCTTAGTCCGGTCCGGTTCCAGCACCGCGCGCAGGTGGTGGACGTAGGTCTGGATCGTCGCCACGTAACCCGACGCGGGACGATCCCCCCAGAGGGCGTCGGCCATCCGGTCGACGGTTACGGTTCGACCCCGTTCGAGGACGAGCAACGCCAGGACCGCTCGCTGCTGGCGGCCACCCAGCGCAAGGACCGAGTCGGCGCGACGAACCTCGAGGGGGCCAAGGATGCCGATGCGCAGGTCGTCGAGGCGCGGCAGTGTTGGAGCTCCCATGGGCAACGTCCCTCAGCAGGGTGTCGCCCAACGCTACCCCTTGGAGTCACTCCGATCCGCGGCCTTCGTGCCCAAGCGTCCTCCAAGGAGGCGCTCCAAGGGCGCACCGAGAGATCTCCGAGGCGGCCGGCGTGTGCTGTGAGTCATCAGCACCACCCACCACGCCGGCCCAGGCGGGGCCCCCACCAAGGAGCACGAGATGTCCCTGCGGACAGCACCCCGCACCATCGCCCTCACCGTCCTCGTCGCCGCGAGCTGGCTCGTCGTGACCGCCTCCACTGCCTTCGCCCGAGTTCCCCCCGAGCCGGCAGTGCTGCCTCCGGCCACGGCGGCAGCCGACCTCCAACAGACGTCGGTGACGCCCTACCTGCTCATCGCCGTCATTGCCGCCCTCGTCCCCGTCGTGGCAACCCTGGTGATCCAGGCAATTCGTCGCGGCCATGTCGGCGCCCCCTCGCATGCCTGACGAAGCCCGCACCGAAAGGAGGCTTTGCGCCGTGTGGACGGCGCAAAGCCTCCTTTGAGGTATGCCGGTCGCTCGCCCAGCGGCGTCGGCCCGCTCAGGACGCTTCGGTGATCATTCCTGCCGCGACGGTGCGGTTGGTGCCCTCGTCGACGAGGATGAACCCGCCGGTGGTGCGGTTGCGGGAGTACTCGTCGGCCATCAGCGGAACGGTCGAGCGCAGGCGGACCCGGCCGATCTCGTTGAGGCCCAGGGTGCGGGTCGCCTCGTCGCGGTGCAGCGTGTTGACGTCGAGGCGGTACTGCACCTCGCGGATGACGCAGCGCGCCGTGCGGGTGGTGTGCTTGATCGCGTACTTGCGGCCCGACCTGCAAGGTCGCGCTCTCGTCCATCCAGCACACCATGGCGTCGATGTCCTGGGCGACTGTCGGCTGGTTGTGCGGCCGGCAGATCAGGTCGCCGCGGCTGATGTCGATCTCGTCCTCCAGCCGGACGGTCACCGACATCGGCGGGTAGGCCTCGTCGACCTGGCCGTCGGCGGTCTCGACGGCCGCGATGGTCGAGGTGAAGCCGGAGGGCAGGACCATCACCTCGTCGCCCTTCTTGAGCACCCCTCCGGCGACCTGGCCGGCATACCCGCGGTAGTCGTGCCAGTCGTCGGACTTCGGCCGGATGACGTACTGGACCGGGAAGCGCACGTCGACCAGGTTGCGGTCACTGGCGACGTGGACGTTCTCGAGGTGGTGCAGCAGCGAGGGCCCGTCGTACCAGGGCATGTTGTCCGAGCGGCTGACGACGTTGTCGCCCTTGAGCGCCGAGACCGGGATGATCGTCAGGTCGGGGACGCGCAGCTTCGCGGCGAACGCGGTGAACTCCTCGTGGATCGAGTCGTAGACCTCCTTGGCGTAGTCGACCAGGTCCATCTTGTTGACGACACAGCACCACGTGCGGCACCTGCAGCAGGGTGGCCAGGAAGGCGTGCCGGCGGCTCTGCTCGACGATGCCCTTGCGCGCGTCGATCAGGACGAGGGCCAGGTCGGCGGTGGAGGCGCCGGTCACCATGTTGCGGGTGTACTGGATGTGCCCCGGAGTGTCGGCGATGATGAACTTGCGCGTCGGGCGTGGCGAAGTAGCGGTAGGCGACGTCGATGGTGATGCCCTGCTCACGCTCGGCCCGCAGGCCGTCGGTGAGCAGCGCGAGGTTGGTGTAGTCCTCGCCGCGGTCGCGGCTGACCCGCTCGACCGCCTCGATCTGGTCCTCGAAGACCGTCTTGGTGTCGTAGAGCAGCCGCCCGATCAGCGTGCTCTTGCCGTCGTCCACCGAGCCGGCGGTGGCGAACCTGAGAATGTCCACGGTTAGAAGTACCCCTCACGCTTGCGGTCTTCCATGGCGGCCTCGCTGAACTTGTCGTCGCCGCGGGTGGCACCGCGCTCGGTGATCCGGGTGGCGGCCGACCTCCTCGATGACCTTGGCGACGGTGTCGGCGTCCGACTCGACGGCGGCGGTGAGGCTGGCGTCGCCGACCGTGCGGTAGCGCACCCGGTGGGTCATCGACCGACTCGCCGTCCTTGGGCGCTGATGAACTCGTTCACCGCGTAGAGCATGCCGTCGCGCAGGACGCAGTCGCGGTCGTGGGCGAAGTAGATCGACGGCAGCTCGATCTGCTCGCGCTCGATGTAGTGCCAGATGTCCAGCTCGGTCCAGTTCGACAGCGGGAAGACCCGGATGCTCTCGCCGGGGTGGATCCGCCCGTTGTAGAGGCCCCACAGCTCGGGCCGCTGGTTCTTCGGGTCCCACTGGCCGAAGTCGTCACGGAAGGAGTAGATGCGCTCCTTGGCCCGGGCCTTGTCCTCGTCGCGCCGCGCGCCGCCGAAGATCGCGGTGTAGCCGCCCTTCTCGAGCGCGTCGAGCAGGACCGGCGTCTGGATCCGGTTGCGGGTGCCGTCCGGAGGCTCGCGCACCAGGCCGGAGTCGATGCCCTCCTGCACGCTGGCGACGACGAGCTGCACCCCCAGCTCGCCGCACCCGCCGGTCGCGGAAGTCGAGCACCTCCGGGAAGTTGTGGCCCGGTGTCGACATGCATGACCGGGAACGGGATCCGGCTGGGCCAGAACGCTTTCTGGGCCACTCGCAGCATGCAGATCGAGTCCTTGCCGCCGGAGAAGAGCAGGACCGGCTTCTCGAACTCGGCCACGACCTCACGGAAGATGAAGATCGCCTCGGCCTCGAGGGTGTCGAGCTGGCTCAGCTGGTAGGTGGAGTAGTTCACGCGAGTGTTCCCTGGGTCGAACGTGGACGAGGGTCACGACCGCACGGTCGCGATGGCTGCCAGGATGCGCTCGGCGAGCTCAGGCCGGCATACCACGAGGTCGGGCAGGGTCGGGTCGGGCTGGTTGTAGCGCAGCGGCGAGCCGTCGATCCGGCTGGTATGCAGCCCGGCGGCGCGGGCGACGGCGACCGGGGCAGCCGAGTCCCACTCGAACTGGCCACCCGCGTGGACGTAGGCGTCGGCCTCGTCGCGCGAGCACGGACATGGCCTTGACCCCGGCCGAGCCCATCGGCACCAGCTTGGCGTCGAGGGCCTCGGCGAGCTGCTCGACGAAGGCGGGCGGCCGGGTGCGGCTGACCGCGAGCCGGATGCGGTCCACCGGCGCCGGTCGGGACCGGCCGGCGGCTCGTCGGTGCCGAAGGTGACGCCTGCGGCCGGCAGGGCGACCGCGCCGGCGGTCAGCTCGCCGTCTACCCAGAGGGCAACGTGCACGGCCCAGTCCGCGCGGCGGGACCTCGCTGAACTCGCGGGTGCCGTCGAGAGGGTCGACGATCCAGACCCGCCGGCGCGCGAGCCGGCGTCGGTCGTCGGCACCCTCCTCGCTGAGCACGGCATCGCCGGGCGCGAGCTCGGCCAGCCGGCGCATGAGCAGGTCGTGGGACTGCAGGTCGCCCGCGGACTTGAGCGCCGTGGGGTCGTCCCACAGCGCTGGATGGTGGCGGATCGCCAGCAGCCGCTGCGCCCGCCTCGTCGGCGAGCCGACGAGCAAGCGTGTGGTCGGAGTACATGGTCGAGAACTGTCGCATATCGGTCCTGGCGAGGGCTGCATCAGAGGCCCCGAGTCATCTGTTGTCTTCTCCTGTTGCCGCAGGCGCGCCGCGGCTCAGTACGCCCCGGACCCCCTCAGCACCGCACGGGCGGTCCCGATCAGGATCTGCAGGTCCAGCATGGGCGACCAGTTGTCGACGTACCAGAGGTCCAGCCGCAGGGACTCCTCCCAGCTGAGGTTGCTGCGGCCACTGATCTGCCACAGGCCGGTCATGCCCGGCAGGACCCGCAGCCGCTGGATGGCGTCGGACTCGTACATGGGCGACCTCGCGCGTGAGGTTGGGCCGCGGCCCGACCAGCGACATCTGGCCAGCCAGCACGTTGAGCAGCTGAGGCAGCTCGTCCAGCGAGTACTTGCGGATGAAGCGGCCGACGGGGGTGATCCGCGGGTCGTTGCGCTCCTTGAACAGCACCGCGTTGGTCTGTCCCGTCGCGGCTCATCGCCTCCAGGCGCTCGCTCGGCGTCGACCACCATCGAGCGGAACTTGATGACCTGGAAGATCCGGCCGTGCTCGCCGACGCGCTCCTGGCGGAAGAACACCGGGCCGCGGCTGGTCAGCTTGATGGCGGCGGCGATGGCCAGGCCGATCGGCAGGACCAGCAGCGTGATGATGGCTGCCAGGACGAGGTCCATGACCTTCTTCACGGTCAGCCGGGCCAGCCCGTCGGCGGGGCGCTCGACGTGCAGCATGGACAAGCCCGCTGCCGGACGCAGGCTCAGGCGTGGCCCGGCGACCTCGACGATGCCCGGGGCGACGACGAGCTCGACCTGCCGCTCGGCCAACGCCCAGCCGAGACGACGTAGCGGCTGCCCGGTGAGGTCGGGGTGGCTGGAGACGGCGACGACGTCGGCGCCGGTGCGGTCGACGGCAGCACAGGGCCTCTTCGGGGTCGCCGAGCACCGGCACCCCCTCGACCTCAGGCCGGCGAGACCAGGTGGTGTCCATGCCCGAGACGCAGGCGCCGACGATCCGGTAGCCCGACTGTGGCGCCTGGCGGAACTCGCGGATCATGCTGGTGACCGCGTCCTCGCGTCCGACGACCAGCGTGTTGAGCATGCAGTCCCCTCGCCCGGCGGGCGTTGAGTCGCCGGCGCAGCAGCCAGTGCCCACCCAAGGTGCCCAGCAGCCAGATCAGCATGGTCGGGAAAGAGGAACCCACGCGCCATCGAGGCATCGGTGACATAGTCGAAGACCGTCATCAGAGCGAACGCCAGCAGCGCCGCACGCCCGATGGCTCGGTACTCCTCGGTGCCGTTGCCGAGGCGGTAGCGGTTGTAGGTGCCGCTGAGGACCAGGAAGCCGAACCAAGCACTGGTGCCGCGAGGAGCAGCGGCAGGTCGCTCGACGCGTTAGGCCCGAAGCGCAGGTAGTAGGCGACGCAGAACCCGACGATAGTGATCGCAACGTCCATGGCGATCGCGGTGGTGAGGTAGCGTTGGGCCCAGGCGGTGGCAGCCCTCGGGCGAGACACCCCCTCCGGGTAGGGCTGGGTGATGCCCAGCTGCTGCAAGTTGGCGACGGTTACCGAGATGGGTCGCCGACCGCGGGCCCGCCCGCCGGACCCCACATGGAATCTGACATTCTCCGCCATGAACCGCTTTCCCCCCGTACTTCCCTGGGACAGCACCCCACATTCCCCCGTCCCCGATGACCCCAATTCTGGGCGCAGGAAGGACGCGCGATGCCCCATAAATGGCGACATCGCCCTCGCCGTCCTAAAGACCCCCGACGGTCTGCCCAGATACCTGGGCCCACCCTCGCTGTGTAAGACGATAGTAAAGGCGGGCGGTACAGGCGGTGAATTACCGGAAACCAAGTACCTCATCTGCCACTTATGTGGCTTTGTCACCCTTTTCAGATCTCACTATGTGATACAACTGCTGCGCGGCGACCAGTCCAACCGTGACCAACGCCACAGTCGCCTCCGCGGCGTCGCCCACCACGAACGGCAGCTGCTCGCGCTCGGCCTTGCCGAAGTCGTGCAGCAGGTAGTCGGTCGGGTCCATCCGTCCCGGCGGGCGGCCGATCCCGACCCGTACGCTCAGGTAGTCCCGCGTGCCCAGGGCGGCGCTGACCGAGCGCAGGCCGTTATGCCCGCCCTCGCCGCCGCCCCGCTTGAGTCGGATGGTGCCGGCGGCGATGTCCATCTCGTCATGGACGACGACGAGACGCTCCGGGGACAGCCCGTAGAAGCGCAGCAGCGCCTTCACCGGCCCGCCGGACTCGTTCATGTATGCCGTCGGCACGGCGAGCACCGCGGGCGGCCCCGGCGCGCCGCCGGGCTGCGGTGCCGAGGCGAACCTGGGCAACGTGGGCGCGCGTCTTGTGAGCTCGCAGGTACTGGGTGCTCGTCGTGGTGACGGGCGGCTCGGACGCGGGCCGGGCACCTGACCCACCGGCATACCGGCGAGCCAGCTCGCACACCACGACGGCGCCGAGGTTGTGGCGGGTTCCGGCATACCCAGGCCCGGGGTTGCCGAGCCCGACGACGAGCCACGCCGACATGGCGGGGCCCGGGCTACTCGGCGGAGGCCTCGGCGGGTGCCTCGGCGCCAGCAGGCGCCTCCGACGGCGTCGCCGTCGGCCGCTTCGGCTTCCGCAGCCGGAGCGGCCTCGCCCAGCTCGGCCTCGAGGGCCTCTTCGGAGATCATCGCCGTCACGTTGACGACCAGGGTCTCGGGGTCGGAGACGAGCTCGGCGCCCTCGGGCAGCGCGACGTCCGCCGGCGTGGATCTGGGTGCCCGCGGGCAGGCCCTCGACGGACACCGTGATCGACTCCGGGATCGCGGGTGGCCTCGACGAGCAGCTGCAGGGTCTGCGAGTCGAGGCGTGACGATGGTGTCGGGGCCGGCCTCGCCCTCGGTGTGCACCGGGACGTCGACGGTGACCTTCTCACCGCGGCGGACGAGGACCAGGTCGACATGCTCGATGATCGGTTTGATCGGGTCGCGCTGCACGTCCTTGGCGAGCGCCAGCTGGCTCTCGCCGTCGAGCTCGATGGACAGCAGCGCGTTGGCGGTCTTGAGCGCCATCATCGTGTCGTGGCCCGGCAAGGTGATGTGCACGGGCGCGGTGCCGTGGCCATAGAGCACGGCAGGGATCTTGTGGTCGCGGCGGATCCGGCGCGCCGCACCCTTGCCGAAGGCCGTGCGGCGCTCGGCAGTGAGCTTGATCTCGGACATGAGGACTCCTGCGAAGGTCTAGGGGGCCTCGACGCGGGGCGCGGCACGCTGGCGGAGGGGCATCCACCGCGTCGATCACGGAGCGCCGTCGTGGCGCGTCCCTCGCCGAGGCAACCCGACGATCTTAGGGCAGATCGGCGACGGCGAACGAAATCCGATGTGGGGCAACCTGCCCCGCGCCACCTAGCGCTGCGCCAGCCGCGCCGAGGCGCACTGCGGCTACCCCGCCGAGAATGAGCGCACCGCCGACGAGCTGGGTGGCGCCAGGCAGCTCGCCGAGCAGCAGCCAGGCGAGCAGGACCGCGAAGAGCACCTCGGTGAGCCCGACGAACGAGGCCACGGTCGAGCCGAGGCGGCGGGCGCCGATCGTGCCGAGCAGGTATGCCGCGGCCGCCGCGACGAGCGCCAGCTCGGCGACCGCGCCCCACCAGGGCAGCTCGACCCCCCGGATGGCGACGTCGGAGCCGGCCACCGACAGCGGAACCGCGCCGACGAGACCCGAGGCCGAGCAGGATGGCGGCCCCGCCGATCATGCCGAACGAGGCCAGGGCGACGGCAGGCAGCCGGCCGGCCGAGCCCGCGGTGAGGACGAAGTACGCGGCCAGGCCCGCCGCTGCGAACAGCCCCCAGCCGACGCCCACCGCGTCGATGCTCATCCCGCCGGCCACGTCGAGCACCAGGACAAGGCCGCCGAGGGCCAGCGCGATGCCCAGGAGCGTCGGTCGCCCCGGGCCGGCGGCCGCTGCGTAGCCAGACCCACGCGACGACCAGGACGATCCCGAGGTACTCCAGCAGCAGCGCGACGCCGATGGGCATGCGCGCCACCGCGTTGAAGTAGCCGACCTGCGCGCCCGCCACGGCGAGCGCGCCGAACGCCCCCACCAGCGGGAGCCTGCGCGAGCAGCGCACGAAGGTCCGCGCGCACGGCATACCAGGCCGGCCCGAGCAGGACCAGGCCGGCGAATGCCGATGCGCGCGAGCACCACGGCGCCCGGGGCTCCAGCCCGTCGCGATCAATGCCTTGGCGAACGGGCCGGAGCTGGCGAAGGTGGCGGCGGAGGCGACGGCGCACAGCAGGCCGACGTCCAGCGCTGCCCGGCCGGGACGCGCGAGGGAACGCGGCTCGCATCGTCCTGGACACTCGCATCGTCCTGACACCGCGGTCACCGCCTATCATGAGTGAAGAGCTGGTATGCCGATGACAGCCTAGTGAGTGGATATGTCAGGAGTCAACCTCGTTTTAGCCAATGACACGAGCACGCGCTGCGCGGACGGCCGCGCCCTGGTGAACACCATGGCCGGGTCGGTGCCCGGCGACACCGACGTCGACCGGCTGGCCACCGTCGCCGACCTCGACGCGTTCGTGAGCGCATGGCGGTGGACCGGCAGCCGGACCCACGACCGGGCCGAGCTGACGCGGTCCGCGGCCTGCGCCCCCGGCTGCGCGCGTGGTGGAGCCTCGACGAGGCCGGCCTGGTCGCCGCCATCAACGCCACCCTGGCGAAGGCGCACGCGGTGCCCCAGCTTGTCGACCACGACGGCTGGGGTTGGCACCTGCACGCCTCCCAGCCGTCGGCTCCGCTGGCCACCCGGATGGGCGTCGAAGCGGCGATGGCGTTCGTCGACCTGATCCGGGTGGGTGTGCTGGACCGGCTGGGGTTCTGCGCCGCGCCGGACTGCGACGACGTCGTCGTCGACCTGTCCAAGAACCGCTCGCGCCGCTACTGCGAAGGAGGGTGCGGCAACCGCGCCGCGGTCGCGGCATACCGTGAGCGTCGTCGCGGCGGGGCCCGGAGCTAGGCTCACCGGGTGAGCATCCGCCTGGGCTACCGAATCCCGAACTACACCTATCCGGACACGACCGGTGGAGCGGCTGTTCGACACCGTGGTCGCGCAGGCGCGAGAGGCGGAGGCATCCGGGTTCGACACGGTCCTGGTGATGGACCACTTCTACCAGCTGCCCGGAATCGGTCCTGCGGAGAACGCCATGCTGGAGTCCTACACGACCTTGGCCGCGTTGGCCGGCGCGACGTCGACGGTCCGGCTGTCCGCCCTGGTCACCGGCAACACCTACCGCAACCCGGCGCATGCTGGCCAAGACCGTGACGACGCTCGACGTGGTCTCTGGGGGCCGGGCCATCCTGGGCCTCGGGGCCGGGTGGTTCGAGAAGGAGCACCGCGAGCTCGGGTTCGAGTTCGGGACCTTCAGCCAACGCTTCGAACGGCTCGAGGAGTCACTTGGCGATCATCGCGCCGATGCTGCGCGGCGAGACGCCCGACCTTCGAAGGCAACTGGTACCGCGTCGAGAACGCGCTCAACAACCCGCGCCTGCGCCCGAGCATCCCGATCATGCTGGGAGGCGGAGGGGAGCGAAAGACGTTCCGGCTGGCAGCGCTGTTCGCCGACCACATGAACGTCATCTGCGACCGCGCAGGACATCCCCCGCAAGGTCGCCGCCATTCGGCAGCGGTGCGAGGAGGCCGGCCGCGACCCCGCGTCGTTGGCCACGAGCTACCTTGCCTCGGTCATGCTGACCGAGTCCGAGGAGGCGGCCCGGTCGGTCCTGGACTGGTACCGCCGGAGCGACTCAGCCGGGTTTTCCTCGGCACGCCCGAGCAGGTGGCCGAAAGCTTGCAGCAGGACGTGCTCGACCAGGGCATCGATGGCTTGGTCGTCAACATGATCATCAACGGTCACGAGCCCGACGTTGTCGCCCTGGCCGGCCAGACGTTGCTGCCGCTGGTGTCCTGAGGCCCACTCGCCCACCTCAGTGGATGGGCTCTTGGACATTCCCCTGCTCTTAGCACTTCGATGCAGCTCTTGGCCTCATCTACGGGGCTAGGAGCGCGAAATCGTGCCAAGAGCAGTCGATTTGTCCGCCCTTTCCACCCCGATCTCCCGGGTCGGCCCTTGGGGTTGGCGAAGCATCCGATCAGGCGTGCCCGTCGAACAGGCTGGTCACCGAGCCGTCCTCGAAGACCTCGCGGATCGCCCGGCTGATCAGCGGGGCGATCGACAGCACGGTGAGCTTGTCGAACTGGCGCTCCGGCGGGATCGGCAGCGTGTTGGTGACGATGACCTCGGTGCGCCGCGCAGTTCTTGAGCCGGTCGACCGCCGGCCCGGACAGGATCGCGTGGGTCGCGGCGATGACCACCGCCGCGGCGCCGTCGTCCATCAGGGCCTCGGCGGCCTTGATGATGGTGCCGCCGGTGTCGATCATGTCGTCGACCAGCACGCAGATCCGGCCGCTGGACGTCGCCGACCACCCGGTTGGCGACGCGTCTCGTTGGGCCGGTCGATGTCGCGGGTCTTGTGGATGAAGGCCAGCGGCGCGCCGCCGAGCCGGCTGCGACCACTGCTCGGCCACCTTGATCCGGCCGGCGTCGGGCGAGACGACGGCGAGCTGTCCCGGCGCCGTACTTCGTCGCCGACGTAGTCGGCGAGGATCGGCAGCGCCATCAGGTGGTCGACCGGGCCGTCGAAGAAGCCCTGGATCTGGTCGGCGTGCAGGTCGACCGCGATCAGCCGGTCGGCGCCGGCGGTCTTGAACAGGTCGGCCATCAGCCGGGCCGAGATCGGCTCGCGGCCGCGGTGCTTCTTGTCCTGGCGGGCGTAGCCGTAGAACGGCAGGACCACGGTGATCCGCTTGGCCGAGGCCCGCTTGAGCGCGTCGACCATGATCAGGTGCTCCATGATCCACTCGTTGATCGGCGCGGTGTGGCTCTGGATCACGAAGGCGTCGCAGCCGCGCACCGACTCCTCGTAGCGCACGTAGATCTCGCAGTTGGCGAAGTCGTAGGCCTCGGTCGGCACCAGCTCGGTGCCGAGCTGCTGCGCGACCTCCTCGGCGAGCTCGGGGTGGGCCCGGCCGGAGAAGACCATGAGGTGCTTCTTGGGCTTCTTGCTGATCGAGCGTCATCGGCCGGTCTGCGCCGTCGGCCGCTTCGGTATGCCGGTCGCCCGGTCTGGCCTGCGCCGACGGGTCTGGCTTGCCGGCGTACCCGCTGGCCGCCTCCGCGGCCGTCGCCGCCGTGGTGCCCGGGCCGGTTCGCGGCCACCCAGCCCGTCGAGGTTGCGCTGCGGCGCGACGGTGATCGCCAGCGCGCCGGGCGGGACGTCCGGCGGACGACCGTGCCGGCACCCGAGTAGGCGCCGTCGCCGATCGTCACCGGGGCGACGAACATGTTGTCGGTGCCGGTCCGGCAGTGCGTGCCGACGATCGTGCGGTGCTTGGCGACGCCGTCGTAGTTGGCGAAGATCGTGCCGGCGCCGATGTTGGCTGCCCTCGCCGATGTCGCGTCGCCGACGTAGGACAGGTGCGGCACCTTGGCGCCGTCGCCGATCGTGGCGTTCTTGGTCTCGACGAAGGTCGCCGATCTTGCCGTCGGCCGCCGAGCTCGGTGCCCGGCCGCAGGTAGGAGAACGGGCCGACCGTGGCGCCCGGGCCGATGACCGACGAGCGAGCCCTGGGTGCGGCACGACCGTCGCCCCGTCGCCGACCTCCAGTCGGTGAGGGTGGTGTCCGGGCCGATGACGGCGTCGGCGCCGATCGTCGTCGCGCCGAGCAGCTGGGTGTCGGGGTGCACGACGGTGTCGCTGGCCGATCGAGACCGTCGGCGTCGATCCACGTCGTGGCCGGGTCCATCACGGTGACCCCCTCGCGCATCCACCGCTCGACGATGCGGCGGTTCAGCTCGGCGCCGAGCCGGGCGAGCTGGACCCGGTCGTTGACGCCCTCGGTCTGCCAGACGTCGTCGACGAGGTACGCCGTGACCCGGCAGCCCGTGCGCGCGGGCGATGGCGAGCACGTCGGTGAGGTACTTCTCGCCCTGCGCGTTGTCGTTGCCGACCTGGCGTCAGCGCCTCGCGCAGCAGGTCGGCGTCGAAGGCGTAGATGCCCGAGTTGATCTCGGCGATGGCCCGCTGGTCGTCGGTCGCGTCCTTCTGCTCGACGATCGCCTCGACGGCGCCGTCGGCGTCGCGCACGATCGCGGCCGTAGCCGGTCGGGTCGGCCACCACGGCGGTGATGACGGTGACGGCGCTGCCGGCCGCCGCGTGCGCCTCGAGCAGGACGCGCAGCGTCTCCGCGGTGAGCAGGGGCACGTCGCCGTACGTCACGAGCACGGTGCCCTGCAGGTCGGCGGGGAGGGCCGCCAGGCCGCACTCGACCGCCCGGCCGGTGCCCTTGATCTCGTCCTGGTCGGCGATGACCGCGTCGGGGTCGACGTCGGCGACGTGCTCGGCGACGCCGTCGCGCTCGTGCCGGACGACGACCGCGAGGTATGCCGGGTCCACGCCTCGCGCCGCGGCGATCGCGTGGCCGAGCAGGGACCGCCCGCCGATGGTGTGCAGCATCTTCGACTTGGCCGAGCGCATGCGCATCCCCTCGCCCGCGGCGAGGACGATGACGGCGGCCGGGCGGGGATCGGTCACGCGCGGGAGTCTATCGGGGCGGCGGCAGCGTCCCGGAGCCTGGCGTACTCCGCCCGGTACCGCTGGACCGACTCGACCTTGATCTGCTCGTACCCTCGGACCAGGTCCGGTAGCGCGGCGATCTGCGACGGCTCGCTCGAGGGTGTCGGGCCCGAGGTCGCGAAGCACCGCGTCGACCATGCCCTCGTACTCGGTGACCAGCTCGCGTTCCATCCGACGGATCCGGGTGGCGCCGAACGGGTCTAGCGCGGTGCCCCGGACCCGGCGCATCGCGGCCAGCGTGCGCAACGCAGGGGTGAACCACGGACCGAGCTGGACCTTGTGCTCCACGCCGAGGGCGCGCAGGACCGGTGGGTGCAGCCGGTAGGTCGACCTTCGACGCCGTCCCGAACTGGGCCCGGATCGCCTCCGTGGCAGTCGGGTCCAGGGCCAGCCGGGCCACCTCGTACTCGTCCTTGTAGGCCATCAGCTTGTAGAGGTAGCGCGCCACCGTCTCGCTCAGCGTGCTCGAGCCGGGACAGCCTCGGCCTCGGCGCGGCGCACCCGAGCAACCTGGCCGGCATACCGCTTGGCGTAGCGCAGGTCCTGGTAGTCGACCAGGTCAGGCACCCGGATCTCGACCAGCCGCGCGAGCTCGGACCCCTCCGGTGCGCCGACGGAGGCGATCACCGAGAGGGCGGCCCGCGAGGGTGTGGGCGGCCGCAACGCCGACGGGACGGTGCGCCGCAGGCTGGCGGAGAAGGCGGCCGGGTCGGCGACGTACTGGCGCCCGGCCCGGAAGGCGCTGACGTTGGTATCGGGCCGGACCCCGTTGAGCCGGATGGCCTCCTCGATCGCGTCCGCCGGCACGGGCAGCGCGCCGGACTGGTAGGCGACCCCGGTGAGCAACAGGTTGGCGAACTGGTCGTCGCCGAAGAGGGTGCTCGAGACGGCCCGGGCGTCGAGGCTGGCCACGCTGGCGGCTGCGGCTCGCGATCAGCTCGAGGACCTGGTCGACATCGGGGAACGCGGCGTCCACGTCGTGATCATCTGGCCGGTCGGCACCTTGCTCGTCGACACGACCGAGAAGGTGCGGGCCGGGTCGGCGCTACGCAGGTAGCGAGCGTCGGCGGCGACGAGCAGGTCGCAGCCCGAGGTAGAGGTCGCACTCGCCGGTCATCGCCTTGTTGGACTGCTCGATCGGCTCGTCGGTGATCTTGAGGTCCGAGACGACCGCTCCGCCCTTCTGCGCCAGGCCGGTCTGGTCGAGGGCCCGCACGTGCTTACCGGCCATGGTCGCCGCCATGGCGAGGACCTGAGCCACGGTGACGACGCCGGTCCCACCGACCCCGGTGATCCGGGTGGTGTGCGACGACACCGCGAGCGCGAGTGGCTCCGGCAGCGTGTCGGCGTCAACGCCGGGGGGCCGCGCCGTCACCGGCTGACCGGCCGGGCACCACCGTGACGAACGAGGGACAGTCCCCGGCGAGGCAGGAGTAGTCGAGGTTGCATGAGGACTGGTCGATGCGCGTCTTGCGGCCGAACTCGGTGTCGACCGGCTGCACCGACAGGCAGTTGGACTTGCGCCCGCAGTCGCCGCAGCCTTCGCACATCCGCTCGTTGATGACGACCCGCTCGACCGGCGTCTCGACGAGCCGCCGCTTACGCTTGCGGCGCAGCTCGGCGGCGCACTCCTGGTCGTGGATGAGCACGGTGACCCCCGGCACTGCGGCGAGGGCCTCGCGGGCCTGCCTCCATCCGCTCGCGGTGCCATACCGTCGCGTTGTCGGGTAGCGAGACATGCTCGTATGCCGTGGGGTTCTCGGTCGTGATGATGACCCGCTTGACTCCTTCGGCGGCCAGCTCGCGGGCGAGCGCGTCGATCGGCATCGCCCCGACCGCCTGCTGGCCTCCGGTCATCGCGACCACCGAGTTGTACAGCAGCCGGTAGGTGATGTTGACCCCGGCCGCCACCGCCGCGCGGATCGCCAGACTGCCGGAGTGGTGGAACGTGCCATCGCCGAGGTTCTGCAGGAAGTGCTTGTCTCGCAGGAACGGCTCCATGCCAATCCACTGGGCGCCCTCCCCGCCCATCTGGGTGAGACCGACGACGTCCCCGACCCGGTTCGGGTTCATCAACGCGACCATCGCGTGACAGCCGATGCCCGCGCCGACTCGGACGCCGTCGGGGGTGAACGTCGAGGTGTTGTGCGGGCAGCCGGAGCAGAAGAACGGCAGCCGGGTCAGCATGGGCAGCGGGCTCGGCAGCGTCGGGCGGGCCGAGGTGGCCTCGAGCCACCGGCATACGGCATCGTCTCCCGTCGCGTCGACGATGCGCCGGGCCAGGGCGACGGCGCACCCGGTCGGCGTCCAGCTCGCCGCTCTGGCGAAGAGCGGTCCGTCCGGTCCGCGCTTGCCGTACACCGCCGGGGCGCCCGGCGTCCCGTAGAGCACATCCTTGACGGCGAGCTCGACGAGGGGGCGTTTCTCCTCGACGACGACGAGCTGCTCGCAGGCCGTCGGCGAACTCGCGGACGATCCCTGGCTCCAGCGGCCAGATCATCCGCAGGTGCAGCAGCCGGACGCCCAGCCGCTCCAGCGCGGCCTCGTCCAGCCCGATGGTGCGCAGCGCCTGGCGCACGGTGAGGTAGGTGGCGCCTGCGGCGAGGATGCCGATCCGGTCGTGGGGGCCCCGGCGGGTGATCCGGTTGAGGCCGTTGGCGACGGCATACCGCAGCGCGAGCGTGCGCCGCGCCCCGTCGCGGCTGCGCTCGAGCTCGCCGACGCTGGGCTGCAGCACGTGCGCGGTGGGGGTATGCCGGTAGGGCCGCTCCTCGACGGTGAGGTCCGGCTCGACGGTCGAGAGCCTCGCCGGGTCGACGTCGACGCTCCCGGAGCCGTCTGCGACGTTGGTGACGATCTTGAGGGCAACCCACAGCCCGCAGGCGCGCGACATCGCCATCGCCGTGCATGCCCAGGTCCAGCACGTCCTGGGGGTCGGCAGGGGAAGAGCACCGGCATACCGACGTCGGCGAGGATGTTCTCGGAGGCCCCCGGCGCGGTGGAGGACTTGGCCGTCGGGTCGTCGCCGGCGAGCAGCAGCACCCCGCCCTCCGGGTGGGTGCCCATGAGGTTGTTGTGCCGCAACGCGTCTGCCGAGCGGTCCACGCCAGGGGACTTGCCGTACCACAGGCCCATGACCCCGTCGACGCGCTTGTCCGGCTGGAGGCAGGCCAGCTGGGTGCCCTGGACCGCGGTCGCGGCGAGCTCCTCGTTGAGCCCGGGCTGAAGCAGGATGTCCAGCTCGTGGAGCAGTGCCTGGTTGTGCTGCATCTCCAGGTCGAAACCGCCGAGCGGGGAACCCTCGTAGCCGGACACGAATGCGGCAGTGCGGCGCCCGGCCCGCTGGTCGGCCCGGCGCAGGTCCATCGTCAGCCGGGCCAGCGCCTGGATGCCGGTGAGATGCACCCGGCCACTCTCGGCGGTGTACCGCTCCCGAAGCGACGTGATGGCTAGCTGCTGGGTCACGAGTCGGGTCCCCTTCCGGTGCGGTGAGGTCTGCTGCCGGTCAACCCACCCTAGGTCCCGGTAAGCGCGCGCCGTACGTCCTGGCACTCCCTACACCCCACATCGAGGGTCAGATAATGCTGCTATCGGGCCCGAATACAGCATCGTCTGACCACTCGATGTTGGGTAGATGTTGGGTGGGGCCGGCGATCATGCTCCCCGGGCAGGAATCGAACCTGCGTCGCTAGTCCTGATTCAAAGTCAGGCGGGCCCTGCCAGCAGACCAACCGGGGAACGCCCGGCCCGGCCGGACCGACCCAGGTTAGTCCTCGGGGCCGGGCACAATGGCGGGATGGACACGCGGGCGACGAGCGATGCCGGGACGCCACGCGCGCGGATGACCGGACCCCAGCGGCGCGAGCAGCTGCTCGACGTCGGGCGTCGGGTGTTCGCCGCCAAGGGCTTTGAGGCGAGCACCGTCGAGGAGATCGCGGCCAAGGCAGGTGTGTCCAAGCCCGTCGTCTACGAGCATTTCGGAGGCAAGGAGGGCCTGTATGCCGTCGTCGTCGACCGGGAGATCCGCGCCCTGAGCGAGGCGATCACGTCCGCCCTGTCCAGCGGCGGGTCACCGCGAAACCTCGTCGAGCAGGCGGCCATGGCGCTGCTCGACTTCGTCGAGAGCTCGACGGACGGTTTCCGCATCCTGGTTCGGGACTCGCCCCCCGGTCAGTCGACCGGGTCGTTCGCGAGCCTGCTCAGCGACTTCGCCGGCCAGGTCGAGCGCCTCCTCGCCGACGAGTTCAAGAGCCGCCGGCTCGACCCCAAGACCGCACCGATCTACGCGCACATGCTCGTCGGGATGATTGCGCTCACCGGGCAGTGGTGGGTGGACCAGCGGCGGTTCAAGAAGGCCGAGGTCGCCGCGCACCTGGTCAACCTGTCGTGGAACGGCCTGCGCGGGCTGGAGGGCAAACCTCGCCTGCTAGGCGCTGGCGGGTAGCGGACGCCCGTCGGCGTGCGGCGTTGATCCGAACCCGTGTTCCTCAGCCGGCTTGACTCCACCAGCAAGCGTTATTTTGAGTTCACACCGAGGTTGTCGAGGACCTTGACGAGGTACGTGTCTCTGTCTGCGTCGGCGTGGTGGTCGTGGGATTCTCGACCGGAGCAGACGGGGTTGTGGTGGGCGCGGGGGTGGTAGGTGCAGGGGTAACCGGTTCCGGGGTGACCGGCTGCGGCGGCGTCACCGGCGGCGGCGTCACCGGCGGTGGGGTGACCGGCGGCGGGGTGACCGGCGGCGGCGTAACCGGCGGCGGCGTGACCGGCGGCGGCGTCACGGGCGCTGGGGTCACCGGCGGCGGCGTCACGGGCGGCGGGGTGACCGGCGGCGGCGTCACGGGCTCTGGGGTGACCGGCGGTGGGGTGACCGGCTCCGGGACCCGGGATCCGTTGTAGTGGGTTCCGGGACGACGGCGGTCGAGAGTGCGTCAGGGGCAATGGTGGCGTCACCGTCAGCCAGGCTGGCTGGCGCAGCCGCGACGGCCGGCGGGTTGGTCAGGGCGGTGGCGACGTCAGCCGACTGACTGACGCTGGCCAACGGGGACCCTGGCCCGACGTTGGCACCGCCCACTACCGGCTCGGCCGCGGGTTTGCCCGGTTCGGCAAACGACGAGGATCCTGGGCCGCTCAGCCCAAGGCCGCCCGCAGCCGTTCTTGGTTCGGCACGAGGCACGAGCCCGGCCGCTTGCAGCTGCGTGCCGCCTGACGAAGCGTCAAACCCGAGGCTGGTTGCAGGCACCAGACCTGCACTGATAGCTCCCGCTGCGACGACCGCCGCAGCCTTCGCCACGATGGCCGTTGTCGCGGTTTGGGTGCTGGCCACTGTGGCGATTGTCGGGTCCGTAAGTGGCACCTGTGCACCAGAGGCACCGGCGTATCCCATGGCCAACCCAGCAGTGGCCCAAATGGCCAATGTGCTGGTGCCACCCAAGAAGGTGAGGGGCACCACCAGGGCGGGCAGTCCCCGGTTGATTTCCGTCAGCTCCATCACCAGGACAACAGCGTGCCGGCATCCTTGGAGGTGTTCTTCGACTCGGGCGCGCTGGCGGGAGCGCAGCTTGCCCCGAACATAACGTCCCATCCGCGCGAGCACCCAACGGCACTCGTCGGTCTTGGCCCGCTCGACGGCTCGGTCCGCGTGGGCATCGAGGTACTCGGCGCGCAGCGCATCCCGAGCCCGAAAGGCAGCCACGCTCACCCGATTTGCAGACATACCCATCGTGGTCCCGATGACGGCCGGGGAGACTCCCTCCACAGCGGTCCGCCAGAGCACCTGCTGATCGAACTCCGAGAGGCGCCCGAACGCGACCCGGACGAGGTCTTGGTCCACCCGGAGGGCGGGGTTGTGCGGCTGAACGGCTAGGCCGGCGGCCTCGAGGTCCTCGGGCTCGGTTGGCACTAGCCGAAGATCGCTCCTGCCCAGGTCGATTGCGACGCGCTTGACCGTCGTCAGGAAGTATCAGCGGAAAGTGCTTGTCGGACCCTGACCGGCTCGGATCCGGTCATAGATGCGAAGGCTTGCCTCCCCCCACGATGTCCTCGACCGAGGCTCGGCCGCGGTAGCGGCTCGCCACGGTGTATGCCGACGGCAGGTGTCGACGCCACAGCTCTGCGTACGCCTCGGCCTGCCCGGCTCGTACCTGCTCAAGCAACGTCTCGTCCCGCGCCTCTGACCAGTCGCGATTCCAGACACCGGCGGGTGCCGACATGGCGGTTCCCCTATGTGAGAGCTTGCGCGTTGCTAGCGTCCCCCAGGCGCCCTGTGCAGCGAGGATCGTAACGCAGCGACCGACGCCTTCGATCGAGATTGCAGGATCCCCAGGCCGCCGACCCAGTTGTCGGACTTGCCGTTTGGGCCCGGTTAAGGCAGGTCAATCCACAATTCTTCGGCCCGGGCGGCGACTCTCGAGCCTTAGGTCGTTTCCTCAGAAACGCCGCACCCACACGGTCACGGTGGTCTGGTCACCCGCCGTGTTCGTCAGCGTGATCTTCACCGTGCCCGCGGTGTTGGCCATCGGAGCATGGCGCCCCCGTTCTGGCCGGAGACCTCGCAGGACACCGTAGGGGCCGGCGGCTGGCCTTTGCAGCCAGCCACCCAGATCGTGCCGTTGGAGATCGCGACCGACAGCGTGCCGCCTCGGGCGCCGCCAGTGTTGAACCGGACGACGAAGGGCAGACCGTTGATGACCCGACGCGGCGCGTAGACCTTCGGGGGTCTGACCGGCGGCGTCGTGGTGGTCGTGGTGGTGGTCGTGGTCGTTGTCGTTGAGGTGG
>CAVRXF010000005.1:0-21045 GCA_963724925.1 uncultured Actinomycetota bacterium
ATGGTGACATACGGGTTCGCCCGGCTGCGGCCGGAGGGTCCCCAGTCCGCAAAGGTCCCGTCACTGGCGACGACGCCGACCGTCCGCGCGGTGCGCGCCTCGACGGGAAAGCCGCCGCCGGGCAGCTGTTCCCGCCAGGTGGCGCAGGGCGTCGGCACAGCGCGGATCCCGGACCCGTTCGAGCTCGGTCATCACTACCAGCACGGACAGCACGTCGTAGAACCGAATCGGCCACTGGATCAGCAATGGGTCACGCCCCCATGTGGGGCGGATCGGTGCCCCGTCGTGGCACCGCCACAACAGCCGGCGCTGCAGCAGGAACTCGACGGCGCGATTGACCGCCCCGCTGACCGCCGGTGCTCCACGCCCGGCCTGGGCGTGACGCGCGAGACCGCGCAGCGGCAGCAGGGTCTCCTGCACCGACGACGTGTGCGCCGTGGGGTTCTTGTCGCAGTTCCAGCCGCCGTCCGGCCACTGCCAGCCGACCAGCCTATCAGCCAGCACGTCGGCCCGATCGTCAGCCAGGCCGAGCTCGTGCAGATACCACAGCGCCAGGCCCTCCATTGACGCGCACCGCCGCACCCGGTTCTCCTGACCTGGGAACACCTGCGTGGAGGGCGGCTTGAGGTGCCTCGGTGCGAGCAGCCAGTCGAGGACCTGGTCGACCACCGGACGCAGCGACGGGTCACCCGGCGGGTAGCCGAGCTCCGCCAGACCCGCCAGGGTCCAGTGGGGGCCTTGCCACTTGCGGTAGGCACCGGCGCTCCGGCCGGCAGCCGCAAGCTCCCGCTCGCGACGCATGTCGCCGTAGCCGATGGTCCCGTCCGACCGACGCCCGGTCAGCATCCGCCGCACGTTCTCCGAGCCCGCGACCAGCCGTCGACGGCGCTGCTGGTCCGGGTCGTCCTCCGTGGCGCCGGCCAGGCGACGGTGGGCACGGTAGGAGACCGCAGGATCGGACGAGGTCAGCAGATCATCGCCGTCCATGCTCACCAGCCTGATACCTCCGGCGCCCCCACGCCAGCAGCCGCACAACACGTGGCGGTACCGGATCTGCGACTGCGTCCTATCGCCGCCAGTCGACCTTACCGTCGGCGGCGGGAGCCATCACTGCTGCGATTTGCGCACAGGCCCGGGGTGCCTGAGGCCGCTGGCGGTTGGGCTGTCCGGCAGGTTCAGCCGGCTTTGAGCCGCTCGTCGAAGAAGTCGAGCACTCGGTCGACGGCTACCTGTTGGCGGTCCGCGGTCAGGGTTGCGTGTCCCTTGCCTTCGGGCTCGACCTTGATGAAGCCATCGCCGAGCTCGTTGGTGAGCGTGTCGAACTGGGTGCCGGTGGCGGGGTCATTGCGGTAGCGGACCCCGAGCACCGGGCAGCCTTCTGCCACCGTCGGCGGACGGCTGCGCGGTCCGCCGGGCTGAGCCCGAGGTCGCCGGCCCGGGTCTTGCCGATCGCGGCGGTCAGGGATGGCTGGGCCACGACCGGCGCGGCGATCGAGTCGTCCACCATCATCGCCAGGGCGAACCCGCCGGTGAGGCACATGCCGAGCGCTCCAACCCCGGGGCCACCCAGCTCACCGTGCAGGCGGCGCGCCAAGGACCTGAGCCAGTCGGCGACGGGGGAGGTGACGCCGGCCTTGAGCTTGGTGAACTCGTTGCTCACGCAGACCCGGGCGATCGCCTTGACGATCTGGCTGGTGGTCGCGGGGGCGCCGGGGGGGCCGAACAGGTGCGGCAGGACCACCGTGTAGCCGCGGTCGACGACCTCGTCGGCGAACCTCATGACCTCCGGAGTGATCCCCGGGATCTCGTGGACGATGACGACGCCCGGGCCGACACCCTTGCGGTACGTGCTGTGGGTCACCTCGCCCGCTGTGTGGGCGTTACGCGCCCAGCCGCTGAGTTCAGTCATTTCCACATTGTCAGCCCCACGAACAAGAATGTGACCCGCCGACCATTCGCCGCCGGTTGTTCTACACACAACGCCCGACCCTGCCGCCGTGCGGGCGGTGTGTCCGCCGGCCGCCGTAGCTCTCGCGCCTTCCATCACGGGCGGACCTCCAGGTCGCTGACGCGCTCGCGACGCGCGCGCAGTCTGGCTGTTCCACGGCGGTCGGGGCCCGCCTGTCGCACGCGACCGGCATACGCGTTCACCTTCTCCGGCTGGCGGTCGTCGGCGTCGAGGGCCTCGGCGATTCACGCGCCCCGGTTGATCGTGGCCCAGTCCCGGAAGTCACCGGCGGGCATGGTGTCCTGGCTCGCCGGCATGTGCCGGACCATGCGTTCGCCCAGGCCGATCGGTTTGGCGTCCGGGTCGTATGCGCCGAGAAGATGTGCTCACCGCGGGGACGCAGCAGTTCGGTGAGCTCGTCGAACCCCTTGGGCCGAGTCGCCTGCAGGACGTCGTTGCCGTCCTTGTCGACAAGGTCCGTGCCGAGCGGGCCGCTGCTGAACAGCCAGACTGGGCGGCTCACGAGCGCCGCCCGATGCTTGCGGGCGAACTTCACCGCCAGTTTGAGCCAGTGGAACATGTATGCCGCGCCACCCAGAAGATCGCGTCAAACCCATGGGTGCCTCGTGATCGTCCTTCCGACCTGGCACGGGCCGTGTGCCGTGCCGGTGCTGATTCGGTCATGGGTCGGGCAAGGCGTCGGCAATACCGGCGGTGGAACTCCGTGCCGGTGGCGTAGGCGACCAGGATCTTCATGGCGGTTCCTCTCGTCGTCGGTCTCTTCACGTGTCCCCCGGGGGCGACGAACGCCAGGCCCCGCGCCGCCGTGCTCGGGCGGCCAGAGTGGGACTGCGCCACGAGTAGTCCCACGAGAACGTCGGAGGCCAAGGAGCGCCGTGCACCGCAGCGTAGGAACGCATCAGGGCGCCAAGCCCCATCGTTGATGAGCCTGGCGGTCGACTGACTCAGAGAAGCCATCCTTTTGGCCCGATCAGGTGGGATGGCGCGACGTACTTTCAACACCACCATGGCTTCGCCGTTCGCTGCGACTGTGGAGCGACCCTGACGATCCAGCCCTGTCGACCCGGAAGACCGGGTAGTTCGCAGCCACTGCCGCGATCTCGGACGGTGTCGCATCAGGCTCGATCCCGAAGTAGTGCCGGGCCTCCCCGGTGCGGACCATGGGCCGGCCCCGTGGGCTCGGCCGGTGGACGTAGGCGCGGATGACCTCGGCGCGTTCCGCGACCGGCACCTCGGTCAGGTGCGCGGCATACCGCTGCCCGTCGTGCCGCAGCACCACATGCCCATGGGCCGCGCGCACGTTGCGTACCCACTCGGACTCGCCGGCCAGCGCGACGAGGTACCGCTGCCCACCGAAGGCGACCAGGACCATGAAGCTGCTCCGGATCAGGCCCGTCCGCCGACCGGGAACCTCGAGCCGGACCACATAGTGGGGGGTCAGGCCCAGTGCGCTGAACACCGGTGCGAGCGCTTGCAGGCGCCGGTAGAAGCCCGGCGGTCGACGGTAAGTGGTGCGGGCGGCGTACTCCACCGGCCGGAAGAACCCTTCCGGAAGCAGGTGCCGGCGCTGCGCGCTCATGACCGCACCATGCTCGCCGCGTTCGGCGAGCGGTCACCCGCCTGGAGTTGAGGCACCGGTCGCGCCATGACCCGTCGTAACCTGCGCACCTGCTCCCCGGCGGCCGCTGCCCGGTCACGGTGCGGCCGCCTCATCTGCGATGAACGGGTTGACCCCCGCGCGTTGGCCTCGCCGACCGTGATCGCGACGGCTCCCGCCACCCGCAACAGCGGGTGCGGGGGCTTCACGATCCCGCTCCGTCATCGTGCGCCGCGCCCGGAGCGGAGCGGCGAAGCTCAGCTGCAAGCAGGCGCAACGCCATCCGGCGGATGAGGGAGCTGGCAGGGCCAATGAGCAGCCAGTAGCGCCTGAACCGGCGACGGCTGATGGCGTCGGTGGTGGCGACACGTGTCTCTACCGTCAGGATGGATGAGTTGTTCCCGTAGTGATCCACCCTCAGACTCGTGACGATTTTGGCGAAACCCGGGTGATCGAAGGTCGTGAACTGCTCCGGTGTGGTCGGTGCGTCGGTGGAGGACGCGTCCGCTTTCCAAGGGCGGCTCACCTGACCCAGGACCATCTCGACACCTGGGGTCTCGGCGAGCAGGATCCAGCCGAGACCAACCATGTCCTTGAGCCGGAACGAGGGTGGTGATGCTTCGATGCTGGTTCTGTTCCCGGGTGCCCGCAAGGTGCCCAACACACGTTGGGGCAGTGCCCTGAGGCCGAGCGCGGCCCGAACGAACGGGGCCTGAAAGAGGTCCAGCTCCATGACCCTCGCGTAGCACTGTGCGGGCGGGGCACGGAAGACATCGGCGTGGACGACGGCAACGTCATACCTGGGCAGGAACCGCTCCACGAGCAGCTCAGCGTCGGCCCTCGCATCGCCGGCATTCAGCTCAGGGTGTACGGCCCTCACAACCAGCTCCTTTCCACCGGCTCCCTGCGTTACCTCAAGCCGCTATGGACCATCAAAGCCGCAACCCTGAGACTCCCACCAGGCGTGGCCCGGGAGCCTCCGCCAGGTGTTCGGTGAAGAAGCGCGTGATGCGTTACTGGAATCGGTCGCGGAAAGGTTCCCCGGGTGCTGGCGGGCGAATCCCTCGGCTACACCCGTTGTCGCCACACGATGCCCTGCAAAGGCAACGAGAGCCCTCATTCCGCTCTCCCCGAAGGGAGTTCGTCAGCCGAGGTGAGCTGGAAGACGGGGTGATCGCCAGGGTCCGGCATGCGTGTGAAGAAGGCGTCGACGGCGCGGCTTGCTGCCTTGCGGTATGCAGTGATGATCGGTGCCCGGTCCGCGACCGGCACCTCGACCGCGCGCGCAACAAACGTTTCCCGGCCCCGGCGGCTCAGTTCGGCGACACCGCTGGCGCGCAGGTTGCGGACCCACTGCGAATCGCCGTACGGAGACACCAGGTACTGCGTGTCGTCCACCGCGACCGGGATGACCGGAACGTGCTGAGGACGGCCAGAGCGTCGCCCCGGAACCGTGAGGGTGGCGACACCGCCTGGGTTGAGTTTGGCCACGATCGGGTTGACAATCCGCCGGGTGAAAGCCGGGTATTTGACATACCGAGTCATTGGTCTCGCACGCCCCTTCCAGTTGGGGGATGCATCGGTCAGAGGCGGGGCCTGGGTGGGCCTGGGTCCAACAATTCATTGGAACATCCCCGGTAGGGCCGGTCAACGACTGTTAGGTCACGCTCGCAGCCCCACCGGCTGGGGAGGGCTGGCGCGACCGAAGAGAGGAGCATGACGCGGTCCACCGCCGGGTGGGCCGTGTCTGGCGAGCAGGGCTTTCGGTCGAAGTGCGGCCCTTGTCGTGCAGAAGGGCTGTTGCGACGATGTGCGTCACTTCGGCTCCCCTCTGTTGTCAAGGGGCCGGGTTCGGCTCCTTTGAGTGTGCGCCGACGCTTGTCGCCGTCAAGGTCGTTCGTCCGGTGGGGCGCTCCACCTTGACGGCTCCGGCGCGTCGGCGCGTTGGCTGGGGAGCCGATCCCGGGCGGGGGTTCGCGCGGGTCGTGGCGGCCGGTAGCGTCGTGGGTGCGGGTCCGGGAAGTGGCTGATCCGAAGTGCCGGTGTGCGGGTGTGAGCCGGCCGCGCTGGATTCTGAAGACGCCCCGCGGTGCCCTCCCGGGCCCGTCTTGGCGCCCGCAGCCGCGGCGACGATGGCGTCGGCGAGCAGCTGGCGGTAGATGGCGTCGCAGATGCGTCTCTTCAGGCAGCGCATGGCCTCCATCCGGGTCTTGCCCTCGGTGAGCTTGCGCCGGTAGTAGGTCCGTCCTGGGGTGTCGAGGCGGATCTGGGTGGCCGCGGCGATGTGGATCATGTGGTTCATCCGCCGGTTGCCGGCCCGGGAGAGCCGGTGGCGGACGATCTCGCCGGAGGATGCTTCGATCGGTGCGGTTCCGGTCCAGGACGCGAACCGGTTGCGGTCGGCGAACCGGGCCACATCCGCGACGTCGGCCAGAACCCGGGCTGCCACGACGGGCCCGACGCCGGGCAGGTCCATCAGCGTCGACCCGGTGGCGATGACCATCACCTTGAGTTCCTTGGTCAGTGCCTTGATCTTCTTGTCCACCGCGACCAGCTCGGTCAGCTGCTCGACCGCGAGCCGGCGCCTGGTCTTTCCGGCCAGGTCCCGCGGCCGCACACCGGCGAGAATTCCCTTGGCCTGCAAGGCCGTCAGGTCCTTCTTGGCCTTACCTGGGGTCAACTCGGACAGCAGCCGCTGCAACCGGTTGACCGTCTGATCCGCCTGCGGGTCAGCTCCTGGCGCCGGTCGACGAGCATCCGCAGCGCCTCGTGGTGCTCGTCGTAGGACAACACCCGCAAACCCCTGGTCCGCACCGCAACGACCGCGACCGCGTGCGCGTCGTGGGCGTCGGTCTTACGGTTGTGCCCGGTGTCGAACAACCGGGCCCTCGCTGACAGCTTCGCGGGCACGTCGAGCACGTGCTCGCCGTCGGCCAGCAGCCGCTGCGCCAGCGGCCGCCCGGCGCCGTTGCTGCCCTCCACCGCCCACACCCGCGCCGGCCACGCCGCGACCTGCCGGCGCATCGCGGCGTACCCCCCCGATCGGTACCGAACCGGCCGGTCGCCAACACCGTCTCCCGCTCGTCGAGGACCTCGATCGTCGCCGACAACTTGTGGGGATCAACCCCGATGAACACGCTCGCCATAAGCTCGCTCCGCCTTTCCGCACTCGCCTGTTGATGACGCCGGGCGGGCATTGCTACTACGAGCAGGGCAGTCCCCTCTGGAGCCACGCGCACGGCACGGTGCCCGACGGAACGCAAACCGATAAAGAGCCACACCGATCACGCTGGTGGGCAGCCGCGAGGAGAGCATCCCGCCGGACACCTGGACCTGAGTCTGGCCCGACACCGGTCCTACAGGAAATTGTCTAGTAGCCGCGAAAGACGCGCCCGGTCGGGCGTCCCGCCGGCCCCTACGGCGGCTGAAGACGCGGCGGACGCTATCGCTCGGCTAGTCCGCTCCTGTCACGCCGAGCAAGGGCCGGCCGCAACGCAGACGCACACACAGTCGGGGTCATCCGAGCCGGTTGCTGCCTACGTACAGAGGATTGGTTGTCAGGTTCGGGTCGAGCGTGTAACTCACTGGGTTCGGGGTTCGAATCCCTGGCGGCGCACAAAACCCCAGGTCAGAGCCCTTCCGGTGCCTTCAATCGTGAGCGAAGTCATCGAAAAGTCATCGTTAATGTCCGCGACGTGCACGGAGCGGACAAACAGTCCCCGCGGCGGACGCAGCCGCGGAGGCGACCGGGCGGGCACGACCAGGCGGCCAAGGCCGAAAGCGTGGCCGTGCAGGCCGCAGCGAACGCGGCCCGGCCGGACCGAGAAAGCCCGGCAGGAGGCACCCTCGCCCAACAAACCTGGGGGCGCTGCGGGCCGAGGCCCAAGCCAACCAGGCACGCCTGAACGACCTGACGGCGCAACTGACCGACACCCGCGCTGAACGAGACCGAATCTATGCTCTGCTCACCAACGAACGGGCGCCGCAGCGAGCCGAACCGCACCGTCTCCAGGAGCGGCTCACCGGAAGCGACAAACCCTGAGGGACGGAGTAGCGCCAGGCGGCGCCTTCAGGCGCTCGGGAGTCGGGACAAGAGAAGCCGGGGAGGGTCCCAGCGACGGTTCCACGGGGGAGCCGGCGTGGGCATTTCACTTCATGGCCGTGTCAGCCCCGCTTGGCCCGAGTGTGACGGCGCCTCCGCTTGGGAGGCGGAGACTCCGTTGGCTTAGTCGTCGTCGTCCTCGACGGATTCGAAGCGCCAGCCTCGGTCCCTTCTTTGATTTGCGGAGCAGCAACATTGTGGGGTTCGCCTCGGATTTGTGTCTCGCTGCGCGGTTTTGACGCCGGGCTCATCCTGTCGCCGCGACCCGAACGCGGGCGTCGACGACCACGGCACCATCTGGGGTGACCGTCAGGGGATTGACGTCGATCTCGGCGATCTGATGATGGTCGTCGGCGAGTCGGCTGAGCCGCAGCAGCACTTGCTCGACCGCCGTGACGTCGCACGGGGTCGCCCCGCGGTAGCCGTCGAGCAGCGGGAAGGTCCGCAGCTCGCGCAGCATCCGTGAAGCATCAAGGTCGGTCAGTGGCGTCAGCCTGATGGCGACGTCGTGGAGCAGTTCGGTGAGCGTGCCGCCGGCGCCGCAGGCCAGCACGGGCCCGAAGGTCGGGTCGTGGACCATGCCGGCGATGAGCTCGACGCCCTGGGGGCCCATCCGCTGCACAAGCAGGCTCTCGACCGGGTGCCCGAGCGCGGTCAGGTGGGCCAGCATCTGCTCGGCGGCGGCGCGGACCGCGGCGCCGCCGGGCAGGCCGAGCCGGACCGCGCCGGCGTCGGACTTGTGCAGCAAGCTCGGGCCGAGCGCCTTGAGTGCCACCGGCCCGCCGAGTGCGTCGGCGGCGGCCGCGGCCGCCTCGGGGGTGGCCACGGCATGCAGCTCGAGAGTGGGTATGCCGTAGCAGCGCAGCAGCGCGTCCACGGCCGGCATGGGCAGCCAGCCGCCGGCTGCTGCTGCGGCCGGCTCGATGATCGCGGTCGCGGCGGCAGCGTCGATGCCCTCCAGGGTCGGGGCGCGGCCCTGGTCGGTCTGTCGCCAGTTGCGCTGCCACCAGGCTCGGCCGAGGGCGTGGATGGCCCGTTCGGGGGCCCCGAAGACGGCAATTCCGCGTCCGGCGGAGGATTCGCCGACGAGCACCGGCACGACCGGCAGCCCGCCGGGGGCCTCCCACGCCAGCTCGACCAGCCGGGTCGCCGGGTCGTTCGGATCCTCGCCGGGCAGCACCCAAACCCCGACGATCGCATCGACCTCGCCGCTGTCCGCGACCAGGCGCACGAAGCGCTCGAGAACCTCCGCGTCGGCACCGGGCAGGGTGTCGATGGGGTTGCGGGTCGATGCCTGCGGCCGCAGCTCGGCCAGGCGGGCGCGCAGCGCGGGGGACAGCTCGGGGGCGACGAGACCGGCGTCGTCGCAGGCGTCGGCGGCCAGGATCCCGAGGCCGCCGGCGTTGGCGATGACGGCCACTCGAGGCCCGGCCGGCTGGGGGAAATGGGACAGCAGGGTGGCGACGTCGAGCAGCTCCTCGAGGGTGTCGGTGCGGATGATTCCGGCCTGGCGGAACAAGGCGTCGATGGTCGCGTCCGAGGCGGCGACCAGGGCCCCGGTGTGGGAGGCGGTGGCCGCCGCGCCGGCGACCGATCGCCCGCCCTTGACCGCGACGATCGGCGTCGTCGCCGACACCGCACGGGCGATCCGGGCGAACTTCCGCGGGTTGCCGAAGGACTCGAGGTAAAGCAGGACGACGTCGGTGCCGCTGTCGGCCTCCAGATACTGGAGAACGTCGTTGACCGACACGTCGGCCCGGTTGCCGATCGACACGAACGTCGACACCCCGATCGCAAGTTCGTCGGCCAGACTCATCGCGGCCAGCCCGAGCCCCCCGGACTGCGACACCAGCCCGACCCGGCCGGGCTGCGCCCCGACGCCGGCGAAGGTCGCCGTCAGCCGCACCCGGGGGTCGTTGTTGATCACACCCAGACAGTTCGGGCCGACCAGGCGCATCCCCGATTGCCGGCATACCGCCAGCAGCTCCGCCTGCAAGGCCGCACCCTCGATCCCGACCTCGGCGAACCCCGCCGAGATGACAACGAGAGCCTTGACCCGGCGGGCCGCGCACTCCCGGGCGACCGTGGGGACGACCGCAGCGGGGACGGCCAGGATCGCCAGCTCGACCTCGCCGGGAACCTCGGCGATGCTTCGGTATGCCGCCAGCCCCCCGACCAGCACGCCCGCCGAGTTGACCGGATACACCGGCCCGGTGAAGCCACCCGAGAGGAGGTTGCGCAGCAGCGCCCCACCCGGTGTCTGCGGGTCGCGGGAGGCACCGATCACGGCGACCGACGCCGGTCGCAGCACGTGCGCGACCGCGGCCGCGGCCGCCCGGTCCTCGCGGCGCTCCGCCCGCTCACGGCCCGGCTCGGGCAGGCGCGTCTCGTGATCGATCAGGACCCCGCCCGGTCGGCTGCGGAAAGTCACGGGAAAGCCGCTGTGGCGCAGCAGATCCAGCAACCGGACGTTGTCGATGGAGGTCTCCGAAGTGAACCGGGCGATCCCGGCCGCGTCACCGCGAGCCGACAGCTCGCCGAGCAGGAGCGTGCCCAGGCCAAGCCCCTGGAACCCCGGTGCGACGGCGATCGACATGCGCGCGGCCGTCGGTGCACAGGCGACGTAACCGGCATACCCGAGGACCTGCTCACCACGCGCCGCAACGAGCGTGTACGACGTGCGCGGGTCGCCAGACGCCACCGGGTCGGCGGGCCGGTCCGACGGTGGGAGAGTCTCGATCAGCCCACCGACCCCGCCGGCGTCGGCCGTCGCCATCGGGCGCAGCAGGACCGTGCCGCCGTCACGCAGGGCAACATCGGTCGTGGCGTCGGTCATGGTTGACATCTTCACGCACCCGGGCGTTCCCCGCGCATCCCCCGACAGCCAGCGTGCAGTTGTACGGCGCTCAGCCACGTCAGCGCAGTGTCCCCGGACAGCCTCTTGGGTGCGGCCCGCGACTGATCAAAATTAACGGGGAAGGGATGGCCACCAAGCTGGCACCTACCCGGCGGCGGCGAAGTGATCGAAGGTTCGGCGATACCGTGACGGGGTGCGACCCGGGACCCGCCCAACACGCAGTGGGCCGTCCACTTCCGGTCTGACCTCGGCGGAGGCCCGTATCCGCCTGGATGCTCACGGGGCCAATGAGCTTCCTCGGGTCAAGCCACCGCCGTGGTGGACCGCCCTGGCGACCGAGATGACCCACCGGTTCGCCTTGATGCTGTGGGGAGCCGCGGTTCTGGCTGGCTTCGCCGGCCTGCCGCAGCTTGCGATCGCGATCGTCGTGGTGGTCCTGGTCAACGGCCTGTTTGCCTGGCTGCAGGCGGCCCGGGCCGAGCGAGCCGCGGCCCGTCTCGGGGCCCTGATGCCCAGCCGGGTAACCGTCCGGCGGGACGGACGGATCGACTCGGTGGCCGCGACCGACATTGTGCCCGGCGACGTGGTGGTCCTCGCGGCGGGCGACCGCGTCCCGGCCGACCTGACGCTGATCGTCGCGGCCGGCTGCCGTGTCGACGAGTCCATGCTCACCGGCGAGAGCGTCCCGGTGACCAAGGCCGAGGGAGAGCCGGCCGCGGGAGGCACCTTCCTCGTCACCGGTGAGGCTGAGGGCCTGGTCACGGCGACCGGCTCGGCGACCCGGCTGGCTGAGATCGCGGTGCTGGCTAGCCAGGCAAGGCCGCCCCGGAGCCCGTTGACCCTCGAGCTGGACCGCATCGTCCGGTGGATATCGATGCTGTCGGTCGGCGTGGGACTGGCCTTCTTCGCCGTCTCCTGGCTGGTCGGCACCAGATGGACCGACGCATTCCTCTTCGCGATCGGGGTCACGGTGGCGTTGGTCCCCGAGGGCCTGCTACCCACGGTCACCCTCTCACTGGCCCTGAGCGCCCAGCGGATGGCCGGGCGCAACGCCCTGGTTCGCAACCTGGAAGCCGTGGAGACCCTCGGCTCGGCAACCTTCATCTGCACCGACAAGACCGGCACGCTGACCCAGAACCGGATGAGCGCCGTAGCCGTCTGGACCCCCGTCGGCAGCGTCGATGTGGACGGGCTGGGCTACGAGCCGCAGGCCCGGGTCGACGGCTCGCCGGAGGCACGGCAGGCCGCGCGGCTGCTGGCCGGCGCCGCACGGGCCGCCGGTCAGGGCACGATCATCCGGCACGAGGACCAATGGCTGGCCGCCGGAGACCCCATGGAAGCGGCCATCGACGCGCTCGCCCGTCGCCTCGGCGAACGCGACACCGGGCCCCAGGTTCTCGTTCGGATGGCGTTCGATGCGACCCGCAAGCGCGAGTCAGCACTCACCGGCACGCATCTGTATGTCAAGGGAGCGCCCGAGCATGTCCTGCAGGTGTGCACGGATCTCGGGCCGGACCAGCCCTCCTCGGCCATAAACCTGCCGTTGTTCCGCCTGTGGTTCGCGCCAGGTCATCTCTCGGGGCCACGTCGAGCGACGCTTCCGATCCTTGCCCATCGGCAGCCGAGCGACGTTCATCGACTTTTCCATCCCACGTGTGGAATGTCAGGCCTGTGGGCTGGTGCGTCAGGTCGAGGTCCCGTTCGCCGACGCGAGACGGAGTTACACCAAGTCATTCGAGCGGTATGCGCTGGAACTGTCCAAACGGATGACGATCCGCGACGTGGCCGCGCACCTGGGTGTCGGCTGGGACGTGATCAAAGACATCCAGAAACGCGACCTGTCGCGCCGCTTCGCCAAGCCCAAGCTCAAACACCTGCGGGCCATCGCCATCGACGAGATCGCGGTCGCCAAGGGACACCGCTACCTGACGGTGGTCATGGACTTGGAGAGTGGCGCCGTGGTGTTCGTGGGCGACGGCAGGGGGGCCGACGCGCTGAATCCGTTCTGGAAGCGGTTGCGGCCCAGCCATGCCCAGATCGAAGCCGTGGCCATGGACATGTCGGCGGCGTACCGGGCGGCGGTCTCGACTCACCTGCCCAAGGCGAAGATCGTGTTCGACCACTTCCATGTCATCAAGCTCTTCAACGACAAGCTCTCCAACCTCCGCCGCGCACTGTACAACGAGGCGATCGACGATCTGCACAAGGAGGTACTCAAGGGGACGCGATGGCTGTTGCTGAAGAACTTCGAGAACCTCGACCCGAAGAAAGACGAGAAGCAGCGGTTGGAGGAAGCGCTGTCGCTGAACAAGCCGCTGGCGACGGCCTACTACATGAAGGAAGAGCTTCGGCGGTTCTGGGAGCAACCCGGGAAGCAATTCGCGACCACCTTTCTGGACGGCTGGATTCGCCGGGCGGAGTCGTCCGGGATCAAGATCCTCCACCAGATGGCCAAGACGCTGAGGGAACACCGGGCGGGACTGCTGGCGTACTACGACGTGATGATCACGAGCGGGCCGATGGAGGGGACGAACAACAAGATCAAGACGATGAAGCGGCAGGCGTATGGGTTCCGGGACCAGGAGTTCTTCAAGCTCAAGATCCTTGCGATCCACGAGACGAAGTATGCGCTAGTAGGATGATCTTCAGATCATTATCGCACATCAACTTACGTCAGTGCGAACTGGTGCACGCTTTAACCGGATGAACCGCATTTGACCATCTCGCCTTGTGACATACGCAAGTTCGACCACGGGACGCTCGAGCCATTCCGCGAGCGACCAGACGTGATCCGTCAGCTTCGTTGTCATCGCCGGGGTCCATTCGTCACCGGGGTTCGACTCGAGCGTCCCCACCCGTGCAGGGGAAGCTATATCTATACATCGTGAAGAAAGTCACCGCGCAGGACCCATTCATAGGGCGGCATAGCCGGAATCAGGCGACTTTGATCTTTGGTGGTGGGACTGGCAAGAGGGAGGGAATCGCTTGACCGTTTCATTGGTCATTAGTCATCAATAATTGATCATAAGTTTGGAGTGCCCGGTCTCTCCCGCTGGGCTTCGGCTGGGTTTGAGGACTGGGCTCTCCCCGCCCTTACCTTTCGGGCAGAGCCACTCATGACCAATGACTCCATGACTAATGACTAGGCTCTGTCTGAGAAACCCAACAACTGGAGATCCTTCTCGATCATGGCGACCATCCAGAACGCGACGTAGTTCACCGCGAGCTTCTCGTACCGCGTTCCCAACCGGCGGCATTCCTTGAACCAACCCACGACCCGTTCCACGATGTTCCGCCGGCGATACTGGGCCTTCTCGAAAGCCAAGTCGCGGGGCTGGTTCTTCCGCGTCGGGATCACGTTCCCGACGCCATGCCGCTTCAACCAACGCCAGATGTGCGGATAACTGTAGCCCCTATCTCCGGACATCCGCTCCGGCCAGTACCGTTGACCGCGGTGGTGCGGCAGCATCACCCGCTCGACCATGATCTCGAAGGCCGTCGATTCGTGGCGCTGACCGGGCGTGACATAGACCCCCAGGAGGGTGCCGTGACTCTCGCACATCAGGTGGATCTTGGTGCTGAAGCCGCCCTGCGAGTAACCCAGCGCATGGTCAGGCGGCTCCTTGAGTTGCGCCGCCTTGGGCCCGGCCAACTCCCGCGGCCGGTCCGAATTCCGTTTCGCCCCGGCGGCGGCCCGGGTGGCCCGGATGACCGAGGCATCAATGCACCAGAGGTCCCGGCCCAAGCGGCCGTGACGCTCGAGGTGGTCGAGCAGCCGGGTCACGATGTGGGACCAGGTGCCATCCTTCCGCCAGCGGTTGAAGCGATCGTAAACGGTTTGCCAGGGTCCGTAGCGTTCGGGGACATCCCGCCAAGGGGCGCCGGAGTGCAGGACCCAGAGGATGCCATTGATCAGCGTGTAATGATCGTTCCAGGGGTGCCCCCGGCCACCGTGATGGGTGGGATGGGGCAGAAGCGATTCGATCCATCCCCAGAGACGGGGATTGAGTTCATAGCGGCGTCGCATGGTGGGCCTCCTTTCGGAACCCTCCCACCTTTATACTACCCGAAAAACCATTACTCAGACAGAGCCTAGAGAGGGCCAGCCACCAGAGCAGGCCCGCGACACAGACTGCGTGGTCGATCCGGCCGTCCTGGATCATCGCGGGGATTTCGTGGACCGGGGCCAGCACCTCGACGGCCAGCTCCTCGCTCTGGTCGGGGCGGGGCTCGGCGATCCGCTGGGCGTTGCGGATAATGATCGTGGAGATCCCCATGGTGAGGAGTCGCCGGGTTGGGCCAGTGGGTGCCGAGCCGCTGGGGGGATCGCCCGCATAGCCCGTCTCCTCAAGGATACCCTGTGCGCCCCGGCGTCGCCAGGGGTCCTCACCCGGCTCGAGGAGTCCGCCCGGCGTCTCCAGGATGTCGCGACGCGTCCCGGCGCGGAATGTCGGACCAGCACGACCTGATTTCGGGGGTCAGGGCGATGATATGGACCCCGTCGGCCAGGTGGGCGACGAAGAAGTCGTGGCCTTGCCGCTGGCTCGCGACCGGAACCGCTCGCGACGCAGGCGGAAAACTAGCCAGGTTTCGATCAGCGTCCGATCTTGCTCGCCGTCGCCGTCCGGGATCCACGAGGGTCCGGGCCGCGATCGAAATCGCGTTGAGTCGTGCGACGGGCCAGTTGTTCATCATCGGCTCGGATGCGGTGATCTCGGCGACCCGGTGTGGACCGGGATCACGCCCAATCGGGTTGACCAGGAACCAGGAGAGTCCGCCGGCGATCGAGACCAGGGCGAGCATCAGGAGGGTTCGACCACGGTGAATCCGGTGGCCGACCTGCCAGTAGAGGAGGACCAGGGCGGAGTACACGGCCTGGGCGACCCGGGAGCGGGCCTCGATCAGCTCCCGCAGGTCCGCGAGGAGCTCCCTCGAGTCCGGGAGGTCCTCCTTGGCTCTCACTGGAGTCCGGCCTGCCGTCTTCTTGGTTTTCTTCGCCATGCTGGAAGGTTATAGCACGCCACGCCCATGCTCGGCAGAGGGATCCCAAAAGGAGCGCCCCATCGTCCGGAAGACGGGGCCGGGACTCCCGACTCCCAGGGGGATGACTCGGGAGCAACCGACCACCTCCGACCGGGCTGGCGTCTCGGGCCGAAGAGACCGAGGTTGGCCCGAGGCCAAGGAGGCCCTCCCGGTCCGCGGTGGCCAGGGCCTGGCCCGAAGCTTGGCTCCGGGCCCGACTTCGTGGTACACGACTCCCCATGAGAGCTTATGCGGGGACGGTGGATCAAAGGGGATTGCGATGGTTCCTCCCCGAGGAGGTCATCCCGAGGGAGCTGCTCCGGCACTCCGTGGGGGCCGGGTTGCGCGGTCGACGACGGCCGTCTGGGCCCTCGTGGCCGACGAGGACGCCGAAGCGATCCGGGCGGATCTGATGCCGGCCAGATTGGGGGTCGAACCCAACAAAGGTACATAAACCGCATAGGAATTGTCGAACCGTAGGTCAGGGAATTCGCTGAACGGGTATTGCCACTTCCCGGACTACGGCACGTCGACCGCCAGAATCTTGGGCAGATCCAGGCCCACGGAATCCTGCAGCCTCTCCTCCGAGAAGTCGTACTCCCCGTGCAGGTTCAGATGGTGCCAGAGGACGATGGAGCCGTTCTTCAGCGCCGCCAGGAGG
This sequence comes from uncultured Actinomycetota bacterium, assembly GCA_963724925.1. Classification (GTDB taxonomy): domain Bacteria; phylum Actinomycetota; class Actinomycetes; order Actinomycetales; family Dermatophilaceae; genus Phosphoribacter. The sequence continues at coordinate 16,209 of CAVRXF010000005.1, forward strand.
GCCTGTCGCCGTCTCCGCATCCGGCTCCTCCGCCAGCAGCTGGGAGAGGTACAGATAGTTCCAGCAGATGATGGCGTTGCGGATCAGCCGGTTGCAGCCCGTCGGCCATCTCCTGCTCCATCTTCTCCGCGTGGAGGAACTCCTGGCTGCGGCCGAAGCAGATCGCGTCGGCGAACCGGTTCGCGTTCTCGCCCTTGTTCAGCTGCTTCTCGACCGCCTGGCGGAGATCCAGCAGGTCGATCCACTTGAGCAGGAACAGCGACTTCTCGATCTTGCCGAACTCCTTCAGCGCCGCGTAGAGCGGATGCTGCCGGGAGTAGGAGTTGAGCCGCTTGAACAGCTGCGAGGCGGAGGTCACTTTCCGCTTGATGGTGGCCACGAAGCGCAGGATCTCGTCCCATTGGTCTTCGATCAGGGCCGTGTTGATGTAGCCGTCCGGGAGGATGCGATAGCCCTGCTCGCTCGTACTCCTTGCGGCGCCGGAAGCCGTAGCGTTGCTGCTGCGCGAAGCCCTTGATCCGGGGGGCGTACGAGAAGCCGAGCAGCCGCATCACGCCGAAGAGCATCTCGGTGTAGCCGCCGGTATCCGTCGAGTGGATGTCGCTCTTGACGACGTCGTTGTGCATCAGCCCGTCGATGACATAGGGGGCCTCCCGCTCGGGGGAGCTGATCACGGTCGAGTGGTAGAGGAAGTGCCGCTCGTCGAGGAACGTGTAGGCGCTGGCCCCTTTCCCCTGGCCGAAGTACTTGAACGAGTGGTTGGGCATGGAGCGAATCGACGCCGACTTCCACCTTCTGACCGTCGCTGGAGGTGTGCAGCTGGTCCGCGTGCCGCCGGTAGAGCTGGGGCAGCCGCAGTCGATCCATCAGGGCGAGGATCCTTGTCGTTGGCCTCCGCGACGTTGTCGGGGGAGAAGTACCAGTTGATGGTCCGCTCCAGCTCCGAGCCGCTGATCTGGCTGGGAGATCCTGGCCACTTCCCGGTCCCGACCTGGCAGCCGTAGCCGATGATCCCGGCGAGGAACACCCGTTCGGGCGGCCGCGGCTTGGCGTATCTCACCTGCCAGTGCTGGAAGGCGTCGAGGAACTGGCTGTGCCGGTTGACCGTCGCGAGCACTTCGAGCAGGGGGATATACCGGTCCTCGGGGAAGAAGCTGCCGAGGGGTTCCGCGTCGGCCTCGTCCGCCTTGGGGGTCCGCAGATGGAAGCCGCCGTCGTTGGTGAACGTGATGTGCTCATTCGCTCCCGCACAGGATGTGCTGGTTGGTGGTCGCGTACTGGTGATCCAGGGCGGTGGCCAGTTTCTGGAGGAGCCCTCGGCAGTCGGCGGCCTCGGCGAGATCGGCTTGCTCCAGGTACTCGTCCCGATGCCGTTGCCACTCATCCGGGGGGATCAGGTAGTCGTCCAGCGAGCGGTAGCGGTAGGACTCCTCCACGTGCAGCGCGCCGGACTTGACGGCGTCCGCGACCTCGAGGAACAGCAGGGCCTTGTACAACGAGACCCGGAACTTCCCGTCTCGCCCGGTCAGGAGCCGCCGCTCCTCGTCGCCGAGGAAGGCCATGGGGGCGGTGTGGGCGACGCGATCCCCCGCCTTGGCCTGATAGTGCCGCACGGCGTCCAGGAGGTGGTCGTCGTGGCCCTGGAACCGGACCTGCTGGACGATGTCCGCCGCCCGGTTCTGCAGCTTGATCGACTTCCGCTCCAGGACCTCGTAGTAGGCCCGCTCCTCGCTCGTCCGCTGCAGGTCTTCCTTGAACCGGGCGATCTGCTCCTCGAGGGCCTGGCGTTGCTCGCCGCGCTGGCGAAGGACGTCCTGGATGCGACGCACCTTCTCGGCGTCGGGGAGCCGCTTCTGGAAGGCGATCGCTTCGATGCGATGCAAGGGGTCGCACGCCGTGCGTTCCACGTGCTCCACCAGCGATCGGGCCGCCTCTCGCCGGTCGGCGCGACTGTCGTAGTACTGGTCGTGGTCCTCCTGCTTGCAGGCGCTCCGCGTGCTCTGCGCCGCCATCAGGAGGGTGTCCATCAGCAGATCGTGGAGGTGGAAATACTGGTGGGCGATGAAGCAGAGGAGGTGGAGGTGGCGGTCCGGGTCCGCCCGGCGTGACGACCTGGAAGACCTCGGACTTGATCACCGAGTGGGCGTAGTAGCGCAGGCCGTCCGGCGTCAGGTCGAGCGTGCGGACGATCCTATGCAGGGGCCGGTACAGCTCGCCGATCGTGTGGAGGTCCGCGACGTTGGCCTTGATCTTCGAGGGCTTGGTCGAGTGGGAGAAGTGCTTGAGGAGGGTCAGCCGCGCGCGTTGGACCTGGAGGTCCTCGGGAGCCGCGGGCTCCTTCTCGAAGAGCGCGTCCAGGGCCGCCCGGCTCTCGGGCGGCAACGCCGTGCGGATGTGCTCGACCAGGTCCTGCTTGTGCTGTCGCACCGCCTCGAGGATCAACTGCGTCAGCGTGCCGCTGCTGGGGATCTCGATCTTGTGAGCTGGGAAGAAAGTCGACCGCCTCCTGGAAGATGACCTTGGGCCGGACCTGGGAACGGATCAGGGGGCGGAGGTGCGCGGTCACACGCCGCTTGAGCGTGTTCATCAAAGGGGCGGTAGCCGAGGTGCTCCAGGATCAGCCGCCGATGCCGGCGGGCCGTGGCTTCGTCGTAGGACGCAAGAATCGACGGCGTCGGGCGGAACTCCAGCCGGTGGGCAACGAAGCCCGTCGTGGGGATGGTAGGGGCGGCTGAAGAACCGGTGCGCGGCCCGGAAGTATCCCAGTTGCAGGAGAAAGCCGACCTGATTCGTCGGTGTGGCAGGGAGGCGATCAGTTCGCTCAAGGCCGGTGAGACGGCAAAGTACTGGGTCCGCTGTGCGGCGTTCAGAACCGGGAGGCGTCGAAGGCCTGCTGTTCCGCCGGGGTAAGAATGCGTTGACGCGGCATAGGAAAGTGTCATCCGCTGGGAAGCCAGAAGCTTCTGGCCGTCGGGACCAGCCCCCCCTTGGGATCGACATGGCGGTAGAGGGTCTGGCGGGTGATCGCCCAGCTCGGCACAGAGCCGCCGATCCGGGTCTCCGGCTGGCCCATCGCCGCCATCGCCAGCCGGAGCTTCGGCGGCGGTCATCTTGTAGGGCCGTCCGCCCGGCCGCCCCGGGCACGGGCGGCGGCCAGGCCCGCCTTGGTCCGCTCGATGATCAGCTCCCGCTCGAATTCGGCCAGGGCGGCAAAGATGCCGAAGACCAGCTTCCCGCTGGCCGAGGTGGTGTCGATGCTCGCGCCCGTGCCCGGTCAGCACCTTGAAGCCGATCGCCGCGGGACGTCAGGTCATGCACGGTGTTGACCAGGTGCCGCAGGTCCCGGCCCAGGCGGTCGAGCTTCCAGACGACCAGCGTATCGCCCTCCCGCAACGCCTTCAGGCAGGCCGCCAGGCCGGCCGGTCGTCCCGCTTGCCGGAGGTGGCGTCCTCGTAGAGGTGCTGGGCGTCGACGCCGGCGGCGAGCAGGGCATCGCGTTGCAGATCGGTGGCCTGGCTGCCGTCCGCCTTGCTCACCCGCATATACCCGACCAGCATCCCGGATCTGATGCGTCCTCGTCGCGATGGCCGCATTCCCTGTCACACAACCGTGCGGTTAGGTGACCGAACCGAACCAAACGGACACCCCTAAAATTGGTCACGTATCCTGTCACGCTGGCTACGTCCCGTAAAGGGCAAAACGCCGGTCGTGTGACACGATCCGCCGGCACGAAGGCCCCGTCGCCCCGCCGCCACAACCCTATGACGGTTTTTGCATCCGGCTTGAAAATCTACCCTTACCCCAGGGTCGCCTCGCTGGAGTTCCTACCGAGGCGAGATGCCGAGGTTGCGGCCAACGCTTGATGCCGATGCGACGCCGAGGGAACGATCGGCCTCTAATCGGTCCAGGCAGGTCATGGCCTGGGTTTCTCACTGGCCCGGGTTCCCGCCGATGATCTTCCGCCGGTAGTTGAAGAAGGTCGCCCGGCAGCCGCCTCCCTGCTCGACGAACGCCTGGACCCGCGCCGCGGTGCTGCCGTAGGCGGTGCTGGCCAGCAGCTCGGCCGCCAGCCGGGCCCGCGGGTTCTCGGCCTCAGCCGCCAGGACCTCGGTCCAGTCCATGCTGGCGGCCTTGAGCTCCTTGGCCCGCACGTAATGCCGGAGCGACGGCTCGCGGACCCGGTGCAGGTTGGCGGCGAACCACTCGTAGATCTCCGGGTCGTCGAACCAGGTCCCGGCCTTGCGATGGACCTCGGCCGCCCCCGGCTGGAACAGGAGCACATGGCCTCGGTCCTGGAGGGCCGCCACGTTCTGGTCGAGGGTCTGCCAGTCGTTGGCGATGATGACGACCCGGCTCTTGGTGACGAACTCCCGCGGGATGCCCTGCCGCTCGAGACTCCGGGCGTCGGAGTGCCAGGCCACGGCCTTCTCCTCCTCGGTCTGGCAGAGGCACTTCAAGAGCCGGACGCCGCTCCGGTCGGCGTAGAGGGCGTCCACATCGTCGATGACGACGAACTGGTCGCGGTGGCGGTAGAGCTTGACGTACATGCCGAAGGGGGTGGCGTTGCCCTCGATCCAGCACGCCTGGCCGTCGAGCACGGCCCGCACCGAGCGGCTCTTGGCCAGTCCCCCGGCCCCGACCAGGACCAGGAGATGGAAGTGCCCCGCGGCGAAGGCCCGGAGATACTCCTCCAGCCGGTCATAGGTCGTGACATGGAGGGCCTTCTTGGGGCTTGGCCGATGGCGCTTGGTCTTAGCAGGCATGGACCCTATCCCCCAGTCACTCAATCCCCCAAACGGCTTGGTCAAGGCGACCTATTTTCGCTTAGACTTTTAGA
>CAVRXF010000006.1:0-60616 GCA_963724925.1 uncultured Actinomycetota bacterium
TAACTCGGGACGGTGACGTAGGGTGCCCGGCATGGAGAGCGCTCCGGATCGGTCACACGGGTGGCTGCTGGGGCGCGTGCACGGCATACCGGTGTATCTCGGTCGGGCCTGGCCGATCATCGCGCTGGTCGTCATCATCACCTTCGGGCCGACCGTCGAGCTCGGCTCACGAAGCCTCGGGTATGCCGTGGCCGGCGTCTACGCCATCCTGCTGCTTGCGTCGGTGCTCGCCCACGAGGCTGGGCACGCGGTCGTCGCGCGCCGGGTCGGAGCCCGGGTCGACCGGATCGTCGCCGACCTGTGGGGCGGCCACACCGTGTTCGACAGCGGCGACCTGCGGCCGGGGTCAGCAGCGCTGGTAGCGATCGCCGGGCCGATGGCCAACCTGGCCCTGGCTGTGCTCGGCTGGGGGCTGGGGCAGGCGGTTACCTCGGTCGTGCCCAGTCTGTTGTTGTGGGCGTTGTTCGTGACCAACCTGTTCGTGGCCGGGTTCAACCTGCTGCCTGGTCTGCCGCTGGACGGTGGCTTCGTCGTCGACGCCATCGTGTGGAAGGTCACCGGCAACCGGGCGACGGGGATGGTGTTCGCCGGATGGCTGGGGCGGATCCTGACGGTGCTGGTGGCCCTGTGGTTCGTCGGGGAGCCCCTTCTGCGTGGCCGGTCGCCGTCCTTGGTCACCATGGTGTGGGTCGGGCTCATCGGTGCGTTCCTCTGGGCCGGGGCGACCCAGGCCATCCGGGCGGGTGCCGCCCGCCACTCGATCCAGTCGGTTCGGGTGGGCCAGGTGCTCAAACCGGTGGCTATTGTGCCGGGGCACGGGTCCGGCCAGAGTGTCGTGCTGGCCCTGCATGACGCTCCGGCGGCAGACCATGCGGTGCTCGTCGGGCCACGGGGTGAGCCGCTCGGGTTCGTCGACACGAGTGCGCTTGCGTCGGTGCCGATGGAGCGGTTGGAACACGTGCCCGCCATGTCCTTCCTGCTGCGGCCGCCTACCGGGTGGATAGTGCGGGCCGAGCCGGGCGACGACACGTTCTCGGTCGTGCGGGCCTTCTCGGCCTTCGGGCCGGGCGCAGCCATCGGTAGCGCGGTGCTCGTTGTCGACCAGGCCGGCCGTCCGGTCGGCACCGTTACCGTGAGCGACCTCAACGACGCGTTGCTGGGTTCTTGACGGTCGGGTTGTCGCGCCGGGGGTTGCGTCATGCCAAACGCGCGCTATGACGCGCGTCTGGCATGACCGAAGTCGTTGATGGGCAACAGCGCCCAGCGTCGTCCACAACTGCCTGGCCGATCGTCACATCGTCCACAGGCAAGCTGGTGTGGGTCGTCTCGGGGGCGTGGAGGGGGCAGGCTAGACGTCGTCGGGCCTGGGGGTCGACTGCGCTGGCGCCGGGCCCGACCTTTAGCTTCTTGACCTGAAAGGAGGCGGCGATGGGTGCCGTTGAGGCCAATGTGGTCCATCTGGCTGGGCGCGTGTCGGCGGTGCTGGACGAGCGGGTGCTGCCCAGCGGCGACACCGTGCTGCCGCTGCGGCTCGTCGTACCTCGACTACCCAGCACCGGTCCGGCCACACCGGGCGGGTCGCGCGCGACGGTCGACGTCATCGATGTCGCCTGTTGGTCGGCCGCCACACGCCGGGTCGCCGGGCGTCTGGCGCCAGGCGATCACGTGGAGGTGGACGGCTCCCTGCACCGGCGGTTCTTCCGAGGCGGGGCGGGAGTGCAGAGCCGTTACGAGGTGACGGCGCGACGGATGAGCCGCAGCAGGCAACCACAGGCTGGTCAGACCCAGGCGCGGGACCGGCCCTAGACTGACCGGCCATGGCCGAGGAGGAGGCCGCGACGGCGCAACCGGCGGGGCGGTGGACGCCGGTGCCTGGGCGCGGTCGCTTCGAAGCTGGCGACCGGGTCCAGCTCACCGATTCGAAGGGGCGGCTGCACACGATCACGCTGGAAGCCGGCCGGGACTTCCACACGCACGCGGGTCGGCTTGCCCACAACGAGGTCATCGGTCGCCCGGACGGCAGCGTCGTGAGCAACTCCGCCGGCGTGGAGTACCTGGCTCTGCGTCCGCTGCTCGCCGACTACGTCATGTCCATGCCGCGCGGCGCGGCTGTCATCTACCCGAAGGATGCGGCGCAGATCATCACGATGGCCGACATCTTTCCCGGCGCGTGCGTTGTCGAAGCTGGGGTCGGGTCGGGTGCCCTGAGCATGTCGCTGTTGCGCGCGGTGGGCGACGAGGGCCGGCTCGTGTCGTTCGAGCGGCGCGCCGACTTCGCCGAGATCGCGATAGGCAATGCCCGGGCCTTCTTCGGTCGAGAGCACCCGGCGTGGAGCGTGGTCGTGGGAGACCTCGCCGAACGGCTCGGTGAGACGCTCGACGCCGCCAGCGTCGACCGGGTCGTGTTGGACATGTTGGCACCGTGGGAGTGCCTTGCCGCCGTCGGGGACGCGCTCGCACCCGGCGGCGTGCTCATCTGCTATGTCGCGACGACCACCCAGCTCTCGCGCTTCGTCGAGGGCCTGCGTGAGCATGGCGGGTTCACGGAGCCGAGCGCGTGGGAGTCCCTGGTGCGGGGCTGGCACGTCGAGGGGCTGGCCGTGCGACCCCAGCACCGCATGCACGGGCATACCGGGTTCCTCGTGACGTCCCGCAGGCTTGCCCCCGGGGTGAGCCCACCCAAACGGACCCGCCGCCCCGCCAAGGGGGCCGTTGAGGGAGAGGCGGCGACCGTCATACCCGAGATCCCGGCAGAAGCAGAGCCGTTCGGCGACTCGTGAGGGCCAGCCGAGCCCCTCGTGTTTCAGAAAGGAAAACTTTAGGGACGCGCGGGGTATCGGAGACCAAAACCTTCGCCTCCTCCCGGCAAACGCGAGTTATGGTCAAGTCAGGACGCTCGTGTGGATGGGAGGTCTCACATGGCAGACGACATGACCAGGCCGGGTATGCGAGGCTCCAATGCGCCCGGTGAGGACCACGTCGAGGCGGACGAGATGGCCGAAGCCGCTCAGGTCGCCGGCGATGCCGAACGCCTTGGCGAGGAGGTCGCCGAGCTGCGCCGCCACGGCCGGTTCGACCCGGTGCGGGTGCGCGAGCTCGAGCATCGGGTCGCGTCCCTGCAGGCGTCGATGTCCACCCTGAGCAGCCAGAACGAGCGCCTGGTGCGGACCCTGAAGGACGCCCGCCAGCAGATCGTCAACCTCAAGTCCGAGGTCGACCGGCTGGCGCAGCCGCCGAACGCCTACGGGCTCATCGTCGAGACGCACGACGACGACACCGTCGACATCCTCACCTCGGGGCGCAAGATGCGGGTCGCGGTCAGCCCCGCCATCGACCGGGGTGAGCTTGGCGCCGGCCGCGAGGTCATGCTCAACGAGGCTCTCAACGTCGTCGCCGTCTGCGGTTTTGAGAAGGTCGGCGAGGTCGTGATGGTCAAGGAGATCCTCGAAGACGACCGGATCCTTGTGGTCGCCCACGCCGACGAGGAGCGGGTCTGCCGGCGCGCCGAACAGCTGGTTCGCGAGCTCGTTCGGGTCGGGGACTCGCTCACTCTTGACCCGAGGTCCGGTTTCGTCTTTGAGCGAGTCCCGTTGGCCGAGGTCCAGGACCTGGTCCTGGAAGAGGTCCCGGACATCGACTACGAGGACATCGGTGGGCTGGCCGGCCAGATCGAGGCGATCCGGGACGCGGTCGAACTGCCCTACCTGCACCCGGAGCTGTACAAGGAGCACCACCTCAAGGCACCGAAGGGCGTGCTGCTCTACGGGCCGCCGGGGTGCGGCAAGACCCTCATCGCCAAGGCGGTGGCCGCCTCCCTCGCGCGCAAGGTCGCCGAACGTACCGGGATCAAGGTCGAGAAGAGCTACTTCCTCAACATCAAGGGCCCCGAGCTGCTGAACAAGTACGTCGGCGAGACCGAACGGCACATCCGGCTGATCTTCCAGCGGGCTCGGGAGAAGGCCTCCGACGGCACTCCTGTCGTGGTGTTCTTCGACGAGATGGACTCGCTCTTCCGCACCCGTGGCTCGGGCGTGTCCAGCGACGTCGAGACGACGATCGTGCCCCAGTTGCTCTCCGAGATCGACGGTGTGGAGCGGCTGGAGAACGTCATCGTGATCGGTGCCTCCAACCGCGAGGACATGATCGACCCGGCGATCCTGCGCCCGGGCCGGCTGGACGCGAAGATCAAGATCGAGCGCCCCGACGCCGAGGCCGCACGTGACATCTTCAGCAAGTACCTCACGACCCAGCTGCCGCTTAACGAGGACGACGTGCGCGAGAACGGCGGCGACCGTGAGGCGACTGTCGAGGCGATGATCCAGGCGGCGGTGTCGCGGATGTACTCCGAGACCGACGAGAACCGCTTCCTCGAGGTCACGTATGCCGGCGGTGACAAGGAAATCCTCTACTACAAGGACTTCAACTCGGGCGCGATGATCCAGAACGTCGTCGACCGGGCCAAGAAGACCGCGATCAAGGACTTCCTCGCGACCGGTCACAAGGGGCTTCGAGTGGAGCACATCCTCGGCTCGTGCGTCGAGGAGTTCAAGGAGAACGAGGACCTGCCCAACACCACCAACCCCGACGACTGGGCCCGGATCTCCGGCAAGAAGGGCGAGCGGATCGTCTACATCCGCACCCTCATCAACACCAAGGACGGCACCGAGCCGGGCCGCTCGATCCACAACGTCGAGAACACCGGCCAGTACCTCTGAGGTCCAGACAGCTGAGGCTCAGTCACGCATAACGGCGGCCGGCCGCCACAGTCTGGCTGGCGTAGCCACCGCCGAACAGCACGGCATGCACCGCGAGAGCGTGCAGCTGGTGCAGCCGCACCCGCCCCTGCCAGCCCGTCGCGAGGGGTGCGACCGCCTGGTATGCCGTGCGGATCGCGCCCAGGTGCGGTGCGCCGAACAGCTCGAGCATGGCCAGGTCGTACTCGCGGTGCCCGCCGTGAGCGGACGGGTCGATAAGGGTGGCCCCTGCTGCCGTCCACAGGACATTCCCGGACCACAGGTCGCCGTGAATCCGGGCCGGCCGCTCGCCCGTGTCGAACTCGCCGTCGGCGCAGCGGGCGGCGACCCGGTCCATGAGGGCGGCGTCCGAGGCCGAGAAGGTGCCGCCGTCCCGGCATACCCGGGTGATGGGGGCGAGCCGCTCGTGCGCCCAGAACGGGCCCCACGAGTCGTGCGGGTGCAGCGAGAGCGGCAGCGGCTCCGAGAGCGGGCCGAACCAGCCATCGCCGGTCCAGCCCTCCGGCGGGCGCCCGTATGCCGGCGCGCCAGCGAGGTGGGTGCGCGCCAGGTCCTCGCCGAACCGGGTCGCGGCCTGCTCGGTCGGCGCGACGCTGTGCAGGCGAACCAGGTCGAGATGGTGCTCGCCCACGTCGATGACCTTGACGACCAGCGCCCCACCGGCGGCGCCCAGCCAGCGCAGCCCGGCCGCCTCCCAGGCGAAGTAGCCGCGGGGGACGCGTGTACTGGACTTGCGATGGACCGGCATACCGAGACTGTAGGGATCGGACGGTGCCGCGCCGGCACGCCGGAGTCGGGCTACGGCGCCGGGGTGGTCCGCTGACCGCCGAAGGTCACGGCGTTGTGGCAGGTACTTGGCGGCGTGGTGTTCGGCGGAGCGCCCGGCTTGTTGCAGGTGACAGTTAGGGAAAGCACCGCCGAGTCTCCGACGACGATCGGCGTGACGTAGTGGTAGTCCGTCGTGCGGAAGCTCTCCAGAGCCTGGGTCAACAAGGTGGTCTTGTCGCCGAGCTTGATGGTGAGTAGTCCGCTGTCGCCCTGGGTGTTCTCCAAGACGAGGTCGGTCAGGCTCAGACTCTGGCCGGTGTCGAGCTTGAACTGGTCGGTCTTGTTCTCGCCGGCGTTCGCCGTTACCTCGAGGCGGCCCGAGAACGGGGCGGTCACGGTCTTGGGTGGCGGCGGCTGGCCGACCAGCGTCTGCGCCGCGGCTGCCGCGGCCTCGGCACCGGTCTTGCCCTGCTGGGCCTGCGCAGCGGCTTCCTTCGCCGAAGCGGCTTCCGCGGCCGCGGCTTTCATCGGCTCCTCGACTGCTGCCTTCGCGGCCGACTCGATCGTTGGACGCAGCAGGAGCGCCCAGCAGGGCGGCGAGCAGCAGCACCAGTGCCAACGCCCCGACCAGCGCTTTGAAGAACCACTTCGGCAGCACCGGATCCTGCACGTGGGTGCCGTCCAGTGACAGGGGGACGGAGTCCGGTGGACTGACCGTGAACGCGAACGGCAGGGTGCGAGCCGGGCCGGTCCACATCAGTGCCGTGGGCCGGACGCGGAGGTCGCAGAAGGCCGCCTCACCAGGGCCGATCGTCAGCAGGTCAGGGTTCGGGGTCACTGTCACGGCGTCGGAGCCCGGGTCTCCAGCCAGCGCCACCGTGACCGAAGTGTTGCCCCGGTTGTCGATCGCCACCTGGTGCTTGGCCCCACGTCGCCCGTGGGAGGTCCGAGGGACCAGCTCGGCGGTGGTGTCCAGATAGGGCAGGACTTCGATGACCGCCTCGTGCACGACGGAGTCGCCAGGGTGCTCGGTGGGCATCACCCGCACACCAAGCCTCGCCTCACCGGCGGCTACCCACGAGGCTCGAGGCGGATGGACGTCGACCGTCGCGGTCTGGGCAGTGCCGGGGTACAGGGTGAACTGCTGCGGCTCGACGCTGCACCACTCCGCGGGAACCCCGAGAACCTCGATCTGATAGTCCTCGACGACGTCGCCCTCATTGACCACGCGAAGCGGGAGCTCCACGCGCTCACCAGCCGCAACCGCGACCGACTCGAGATCCAGATGCGCCACAGTGCTCATCCCACAGGTTTCCCATGCTGCGGCCTCGCGGTCAGGAGACGCCAGAGCCGCCGGCCGGGCAGCACCCGCTGCCCGTTGAGCCGGTGTTGAGTGCACGAAGAGGATGCCCGCCCATAGTGATGCCGTGACTGTTCCTACCGACCTCAGGAGATAGCTCATGGAACGCGTCCCCGTGGTCGTGCACGCGCGCGACCCCATCTCGGCAGCAGGAGTCGGCAGCCAGCTGCGTCACCGTCCGGAAGTTCAGGTGCTGCGCACGGACGAGGTGGACCGCGCCCGCGTCGCCGTGGTCGTCGTCGACGGCATGGACGAGGACGCCGTGCACCTGTTGCGCTCGGTCCAGCGGCGCGGCGGATGCCGGACCGTTCTGCTGGCCAGCGCTCTGGAGGACGGCGACCTCGCCTCGGCTGTAGAAGTCGGCGTGACCGGCCTGGTCCGTCGCAACGACGCCACTCCGGAGCGGCTCGTCGACGTCATCATCCGCGCCGCATCCGGGGAGGGCAGCGTGCCGCCGGACCTGCTCGGCCGGCTGCTCGAGCAGGTCGGCAACCTGCAGCGTCAGGTTCTCGCCCCCCGCGGCCTGACCTTCACCGGTCTGGCGACCCGCGAGCTGGCGGTGCTGAAGCTGGTCGCCGACGGCCTGAACACCGGCGAGATCGCGCAGTCCCTCGCGTACTCCGAGCGCACCGTCAAGAACGTCCTGCACGACATCACCACGCGGTTGCATCTGCGCAACCGCTCCCACGCGGTCGCCTATGCGCTGCGGGCCGGGCTGATCTGACCCACTCGCTCGCCGGGTGCGGCTGCCCTTTCGGCCGAGCGCGCTACCCCAAAGGGTGGCCCGCAGGCCGCTCCGGAAGCGGAGTTCCCGGCTGATCGTGGTCCTCAAGCGGTGGAGGGAGCAAACCATGCGGGTGGCCGTCCGCGGACGCCGTTCGGCTGCCGGCGCCCTCAGCCTCGCGCTGCTCCTGGTGCCGGGTGCGGCCGCTGGCAGCGACGCCGTCGCCAGCCGCACGCCTACTCGGTATGCCGTCGAGCCCGCGCACGGCATACCGGCAGCCCTGCCCGCGCCGGCCGTCGCAGCCCCCCGAGTCGCCTTCACCGACGACAGCGACCGAGTCGAGTTCGCCAGTTCGGACTCGACGCTCCCGGACCCGCTTGCTCTGGGCGACCACACCGGCGAGTCGACCGGGGCGGAGAAGGGGCTCGGGACGGTCCTAGTGGCCACCCAAGACGAACCGAACGGGGAGGTCTACCTGGAAGCCAACGGCTCGCTTGGGCGCATTACGTGCAACGCGGCTGTCGAGACTCATCCCGAGCTGTCCCGCAACGGTCGCATGGTGGCCTACTCGTCGAATGAGAGCGGGGAGGTGCATCTCTGGGTGGCCTGGCCCTTCGGACTCGGGCAGGACCAGCAGCCGCTGCCGTGCGAGTCGATGCCGCGCGTGATGCTGACCCGGGGCCCCGGCGCGGACCTGTGGCCCAGCTGGGTGGACGACAAGCGCCTGGTGTTCTCGAGCACCCGCTCGGACCCTTTGGGCGACATCTGGACGATTCCGGTCGAGGGTCCGGGCCGATCGGAGCCGGACCTGGACGCGGACCAGCTGACCGACGGCAGGATGCCAGGCGACCAGCCGGCGGCCGAGACCCAACCGGAGGCGGTGACGGTGCCGATCGAAAAGCCGCGGTCTCGGCGAGGGGTTGTCTTCACCACGACGCAGTTCCTAACGGCCGGTTCTCTCGCAGTGATCGAGCTCGACGACGGGTCAGGAACATTCCGCGTGCGCACGGTGGCCTCGTTGTGGCCCGGGCTCCCGCCCCCCCAGAGCTCGGAGGCGGACTATGGGGACTCCTCCCCTCCCTTCAATCAGCGCCTCAACTACACCACGACCGAGTCCGATCCAGCAGGAGACGTGCAGTATGCCTACCTCACCGCACCCATCGCGGGTGGGTTCAGCGCGGACGGGGGCGGCACCGTTTCGCATCAGGAGGACCATGCTGAGACCCACGGCAGCCACTACGAGTCCGCCGAAGACATGTTCGCGTCGTATACCACCCGCACCCAGACAGCGGACGTTTCCGACGTCGTCGCGGCAGATGGATCCGCCCGTCGTATTGTGGCCAGCCCAGACGCGCAGGAGCTGACGGACGAGCGCTCGCCGACGTACTCGCCCGACGGGACCCGGATCGCTTACTCACGGGCAGCCCAGAATGGTGGGTATGAGATCGTCCTGGCCGGCGCGGATGGAACGGCCCCTACGCCCCTGGTGCCCGGACGAGCTGCCGGTGAGGTCGACACCCAGCCGGCGTGGTCGCCGGACGGCACCAGGGTTGCCTTTGTAGAACAACACGGGCTGGGCGAGTTCGGGTTGAGCCGGCGACGCATTCAAGTCGCCGATGTCGCCTCAGGCGAGGTCACCCTAGTCGGGCCCGAGTTGTATGACACCATCTACGACGAGGACCCGTCCTGGTCTCCCGACTCGACTCGCCTGGTGTTTGCCCGGCGGGAGGCAGTTGGGCGGCAGACGACCTACCCGACATTGCAGGTCATGGACGCACAGACGGGTTCGAGCGAGCGGCTGCTGGGACGGGTGGTCTGCGGCGACGCGTGTGGTCACGAGTCGGTCGCCGGTCGCAAACCCGCATGGTCCCCCGATGGGCTCCGGATTGCCTACGAGGATCATGGCGCCGTGCGGGTGGCTCATCTGAACGACGCCGACGGCAATGGCCAGGCCGATCTTCCCGAAACGGTCTCGGCGGTCGACGCGGTGACCGGTTTCAACGCCGATGGCACAGCGACTCCCAACCGCCCCGTCCTGTCAGCTGCGACGGAGCCGGCGTGGTCACCGGACGGCAGCGAGCTCGCCGTCACCGGTCAGCCAGCCGGGGTGCCCGACCAGGCCGGCATCTACGCCCTGCGAGCGGACGGCACCGGCCTTCGGGTTCTCGCGCAGGACCGCGGCCCGGAAACTGAACCGGCCTGGCAGCCCTACGGCGACCTCGCTGTCACGCTCACCGCCACCGCGTCGCAGCTCACGACCGGGGGCGCAGCGACGCTCACCGCGGCCGTCACCAACTCCGGCCCCAACCCGGCGGCCGACGTCGTCCTCGAACTTGACGCGGATGGCCTAACCCCCGGGGCCGCACCCGCCGGCTGCGCCCTCGCCGGTCCGGTCCTCACTTGTACTTTGGGTGAGCTGGCTTCCGGGGCAGCGGTCCAGCGTTCGTTGCCCGTTGTCGGCTCGGTGGCGCGCAACAACGTTGTCGGCACGACGGTGCAGTCGCCGACGCCAGACGCACGGCCCGAGAACAACGCTGCCCAGGTGACCGTGGGTGTGGCCGATGGGGCCACCCAGCAACCTGATCTGTCGGTGACGCTGAGCTTCGGTGGCACCGGGTTCGTCGCCGGGTCTGGTTATGTCGGCGGTGCCGGGCAGGCGACGGTCACTGTCACCAACACTGCTGCGGCGACGGCCACCGGAGTCGCGGTCACGACGGCCCTTCCGGCCGGCCTCGTCACCTTCCCGACCAACCCGGCCCAGCCCGCGTGTCTGACCCAAGGCGTGGCCTGTCCCCTGCCGGACCTGGCACCGGGTGCCCACGCCGTGCTGGTCGCCGATCTCACCTTCAGCCAAGCCGGCTCGAGTACCAGCACAGCAACCGTGTCCGGCACCCTGCCTGACTCGGCACCTGGCAACAACTCGACCAGCACGCAGCTGACCGTCAAGGCGCCCAAACTGAGCCTCTCGCCGGATGTGCTGGCCCCAGGTACCGTCACCGTCGCGACGGGCACGGACTTCCCACCGGGTGTCGAGGTGAACCTGTTGTGGGACAGGGGCATCACCGAGCCGCTGGCAGCCTCACGGGCAACCGAAAACGGGTCCATCGATCCGGTGCAGGTCTTCGTGTTCCGGCGCGACGAGATCGGCTCCCGCAACCTCACGGCGACCGCAACGACCCTCGGGGTGATGGCTCCGGCGCAAGGCAGCATGCTCGTCGTACCGCAGCGACTAGCGCCCCCCCACTTCCTGGTGAGGAGCTGACGTGATCCCCGAGGTCGACGAAGCCCTGCGGACCCTGATCCGCTCCGACGCGCTGAAGGGCTCCGAGGTCGAGGTCGTGCTCGACGCCCCGACCAAGGACTGGGCGGCCCGGCGCAACGCCCCCACCGTCGACTGCTACCTCTATGACATCCGCGAGGACCTGCGCCGGCGCGAGCGCGGCTGGGTCAGCATCCGGGACGACGGCGGCACCCTCGTCGGGCGCAGCCCGGTGCCGAGGTACTACAAGCTGTCCTATCTGGTCACCGCCTGGACCCAGCGACCCGAAGACGAGCACCGGCTGCTGTCAGCGCTGTTGCGCTGCTTCGTCGCCCGCGACGAGATCCCACGCGAGCTGGTCAACGCTCCACTGACCGAGACCGGGCTGCCCCTACCGGTCACCGTCGCGATGCCCCCTCCCGAGGACCGCGCCTTCGCCGACGTGTGGTCCGCCCTCGGCGGCGAGCTCAAGCCCTCGCTCGACGTCGTCGTCACCGTTCCGGTCGACATCGGGGTCGTCTACCCCGCCGGACCGCCCGTCACCGAGGGTCCGGCCGTGAGCATGTCGGACGTCGGCGGCAACGGGGCCGACGTGCAACGAAGGCGCCATGTGCCTCGGTCCGAGCCGGTCGCCGCAGCCGAGGCTGGCTCGTGAAGCGGCCTGATTCGCGGTACCAGCCAGGGCCGGACATCCTGCGCCATCTCGTCGATGTTCGTGAGCGCGTCCGGCGGCTCGTCGACGAGCGCCGCGCCGCGGACCCCCAGCCGGACGACCCGTTTCGCGGGCTCTACCTCACCGACGAGACCGTCGACCAGGCGCTGACCGAGCCCCCGACGTCCTCGCCCAGGTCGTGCAGTCGTGGGAAGGCGAGCCGCATCGTCGCTGCCCAGACCGGTGCCGGTGCGTCGATGCCGGGCCGGCTGGACGCGCTCGCCGCGACCTGCCGGCTGACCCCCTTGGACCTGGAGCTGCTCGCCGTGGCGCTGGTCTGCGAGGTGGACCCGCGCTTCGAGCAGCTGTTCGGCTACCTCAACGACGACGTCACGAGGCGTCGTCCCTCCGTGGCCGTGGCGCTGGCGCTGTGCGGGGTCTCGCTGGCCGACCCGCTCGGCCGGGCCCGGCTGACCAGCGGCCCACTGGTGCGCGCCGGCCTGCTCGTCCTCGACGACGCGGATCGCCCCTTCCCCGGCCGTGGCCTACGGGTTCCCGACCGCGTCGTCCAGCACCTGCTCGGGCTCGACGCCCCCGACCCCGCCCTCGCGGGCATCCTGCTGAGCGAGCCCCGTATGCCGTGCGACGACGGTATGCCGGGCGGCATCGGAGTCCCGTGGGGCGAGGGGTCGGCGCTGGCCTTCGCGCTCGACGGCGTGCAGCTGGCCTACCTTCGCGAACCGCCCACCGGCTCAGGGCCCCTCGTGGCCCTCGACGCCTTGCGCCGGCGGGGCCTGGGTGCGGTGCGCGTCGACCTGGAGGCGCTCACCCGGCATACCAACGCGGTCGAGCTGGCCGCCCTGGTAGCCCGCGAAGCCCGCCTGCTCGGAGCCGGCGTCATCGCTGGGCCCCTGCAGGAGAGCGGAACGCGCGCGGACGTGCTGGCCGCCCTGCTGGCCGACCCGATGCCGCTGCTGCTGACCGGCGCGTGCGGCTGGGACCCGGACTGGTCGCCGGAGGTCCCGCTGCTCGTCGACGTGCCCAAGAGCACCCTCGCCGAACGCGGCGAGCTGTGGCGAGCCGCGCTTGGTGACGTCGCGACCGACTTCGACCCGGGCCTGGCCACCGCGCAGTTCCTGCAACGCCCGACCCAGGTGGTCCGCGCGGCGGCCGCTGCCCGGCTGCAGTCTCGGCTGGGACCCGAGGGCCGGCTCACCGTCGAGCACGTGCGCGCAGGTGCCCGCGCCGAGAACGGCAGCGCCCTGCAGCGGCTGGCCCGGCGGGTCGAGCCGGCGGTCGGCTGGTCCGACCTGGCCCTGCCGGTGCCGACGATGACCGCGCTGCAGGAGGTCGCCGCCCGGGCCCGCTACCGCGAGCAGGTGCTGGGCGAGTGGTCGATGCGCCCGGGCGGGTCGCGTGGGTTCGGCGTGGCGGCGCTGTTCGCCGGTGACTCGGGCACGGGCAAGACCATGTCCGCCGAGGTGGTGGCCGGTGAGCTGGGCCTGGACCTGTACGTCGTGGACCTGGCGACCGTCATCGACAAGTACGTGGGGGAGACCGAGAAGAACCTCGACCGGATCTTCGCGGCGGCCGCGAGCGTCAACGGGGTGCTGCTCTTCGACGAGGCGGACGCGGTCTTCGGCAAGCGCTCGGACGTCAAGGACGCCCACGACCGCTACGCCAATGTCGAGAGCGCCTACCTGCTGCAGCGGATGGAGAGCTTCGACGGGCTGGCCATCCTCGCGACGAACCTGCGCGCGAACATCGACGAGGCGTTCACCCGGCGCCTCGACGTCATCGTCGACTTCCCGATGCCGGACGCCGCGCAGCGGCTCACCCTGTGGCGGCTGTGCCTGCGGACCTTGCCGCAGTCCGAGTCGCTCGACCTGGAGTTCTGCGCCCGCGCGTTCGAGCTCTCCGGCGGTGCGATTCGCTCGGCCGCCGTCACCGCGGCATACCTCGCGGCGAACGCGGGCGGCCCGGTGACCATGGCGCAGGTCGTCATGGCCGTCCAGCGCGAGTACCGCAAGCTCGGCCGGCTCTGCGTCGAGCAGGAGTTCGGGCGCTACCACTCGCTGCTGACCTAGCCGACTGCGGTGGTTGCCCTTTGGGGCAACCAGAACAGCCCGAAAGTCCGCGTTCCTGCCCGGTGCGTATGCCGGGCTGGCTGGCCGGATCGTGGTCAGTGACCCTTCTGCTGGGAGGCCAACCATGCATCGACACGACCATGAGGCGTACGAACACGACGTCGCGGCGCCGAAGCACCGGACTGAGGACGAGCGCCCGCACCCGCTGCTCGTGCAAGCGGCGGTCGCCGGACGGCCCGACGTGCTCGGCCCGTCGGGCCTGCTGCGCCTGCAACGCACGGTGGGCAACGCGGGCGTCCGCGACCTCGCCGACGAGCCGGACCCGGTGACGTCGGGCACGAGCGGAGGCGGCAGCCCGCTCGGACGCGCCCACCCGGGCAGACATGGAGGCGCGCTTCGGCACCGACTTCTCCGACGTGCGGGTGCACACCGGCGAGGCGGCGCACTCCTCGGCGAAATCGGTTGGGGCGCATGCCTACACCACTGGGTCGAACATCGTCTTCCAGCGCGGCACGTACGACCCGGACTCCACCTCCGGACGCACCATGCTCGCGCACGAGCTGACCCACGTCGTGCAGCAGCGCTCCGGCCCGGTCGACGGCACGCCCACCGGGCGCGGCTACCAGGTGAGCGACCCGTCGGACCGCTTCGAGCGCGAGGCCTCGGCCAACGCGGAGCGCGTCGTCGCGATGCCGACGGCGCAGACCGCGAGTATGCCGGGTGCGTCCTCGGCGGCCGCGTCTGCTGCGGCGGTGCAGCGCGCGGAGGCCGAAGAGGAGGAGCAGGTCCAGGGCGCCTTCGAGCCCGGGGCGCGCCGTGCAGCGCGAAGGCGAGGAGGAGGAAGAGACCGGCTGAGCCTGAGCTCTACCTGTCACTCGAGCTGAGGACCCATGAAGTCAGGACCGATCCCCAGCCTGCTGGAGGCACGTCACCGAGCGCGGGTCGACGACCCCGCGCCGACCCAGCGTGGGCCTGACCACGAGGTGACGAGGGGCCCCACCGTGGCGGCATCGTCGCAACCGGCTCGCTTGCCTCGGGGACTGGCGTTGGTTGCCCTGCAACGCAGCGCCGGCAACGCGGCCGTTACTGCGTTGCTGGCCGCCAAGACCAAGCCGGAGGGTGGCGCCAAGGTCGCCGAGATCGACGCGGCCCTGCGCGAGGCCCGCGCGAGCGAGCCGCAGCTGGACACCCTCGAGAAGGGCTTGCGGGTCGCCAAGGACGTCGGCGTCCCCGTCGACATCGATGGCGCGGAGCACAAGCCTCCCGCGTCCGCGCTCGCGGTGACCAAGACCGGCTTCGGCCCGTCCTCGGTGCCGCCGAAGAAGCCGGTCCCTCCGCCCAAACCCACTGCCGCCGTCTCGCCGATGGCCAAGGCCGCGCGACCGGCTGCCAAGCCGAAGGCCGGCGGTGCCGGGTCGACCGGCACCGGCGCCCACGGGCCCCTAGGGCCCACTGCGACGAACGGCGCTGGTGGCATCGCCGGCCCGGTCAACCTGCTCGAACCACCCGCCCCACCAAGCCGGCTGAAGCCCACCGACGACCCTGCGTTCACCGCGGTGACCGGGGCGGTCGGCGGCTACGCCAAAGGCAAGGCCGCCCACCCCGCGGCGGCCAGCAAGGCCAAGGAGGCGCAGGACGCCGCCCTGGCGCCGGCCAACGACGTCGACAGCCAGGCCAAGGCCGCCAAGGTCGACACGATGGACGCCCAGCCCGCCGGGTCGTTCGACAAGAAGGCGTTCATCGAGGCGGTCAAGGCCGCCATCGAGGCCAAGTCGCCCAAGACCCTGGAGGAGGCCGACAAGGCCAAGGAGTCCGGCCAGGCCGGCCAGGTCAAGGACCAGGTCAAGGGCCTGGTCGGCGGCAACAAGCAGCAGTCCGCGGAGGCCATCGAGACCGCAACGCAGGCGCCGCCTGATGCGGCCAAGGCGGTTCCCAAACCGGTCGCCCCGCTGCAGCCGGAGGAGCCCGGGCAGACGGTGGCCATTCCGGCTGCAGGCGCAACCCCGAAGCCGGCGCCGCCGGAGCAGCTCAACCTCGAGGCCGGCCACCGCCAGGCGGGCCAGGAGCTCGCCGACGCCGACGTGAGCGAGCAGCAACTGGCCCACTCCAACGAGCCGCAGTTCGCCGGAGCCCTGGCGGCCAAGCAGGAGGCCGCGGAGCACGCCGCCACGGCGCCCGCCCAGTTCCGCGAGCAGGAGGCGGCCACCCTCGCCCAGACCCGCGCCCAGGCGGGGGACAGCACCCAAGCCGCGGTGGCCGGCATACACGGCTCGAAGGTGGCCGCACTGGCGCAGGTGACCGGCAACAAGGCAGCCACGAAATCCAAGGACGAGGCCAAGCGCGCCGAGGTGTCGACGAACGTCCAGTCGATCTTCAGCGCCGCCGAGGCTGACGTGAAGAAGATCATCGACGGCATCGACCCCAAGGTGGAGAAGGCCTTCGAGCTGGGTGAGAAGGGCGCGCGCTCGCAGTTCGAGGCGTTCGTCGAAGCCAAGATGTCGGCATACAAGAAGGACCGGTACGGCGGTTGGCTCGGCGGGCTCCGCTGGGCCAAGGACAAGCTCTTCGACATGCCGTCGGCTGTCAACGAGTTCTACGTGGCCGGCCGCGAGCTCTACCTCAAGGAGATGGACCGGGTCATCTCCACCGTCGCCGACATCGTCGGCGCCGATCTAGGCGCCGCCAAGACGCGAATCGCCAAGGGCAAGGCCGACATCGCGGCATACGTCAAGACGCTGTCGCCCGAGCTGAAGCAGGTGGGCGCCCAGGCTGCGCAGCAGGTCGGCGAGCAGTTCGGCAAGCTCGAGTCCGACGTCGCGGCCAAGCAGGAGGCGGTCGTCGACACGCTCGCGAGCAAGTACGTCGACGCGCGCAAGGGGCTCGACGACCGGATCGAGGCGCTGCAGGAGGAGAACAAGGGGCTGGTCGGCAAGGCCGTTGGGGCGATCAAGGGGGTCATCGAGACCATCCTGAAGCTCAAGGACATGCTGCTCAACGTCCTGGCGCGCGCGGCGGCCGCCATCGGCAAGATCATCAAGGACCCGATCGGCTTCCTCGGCAACTTCGTCAACGCCGTCAAGACCGGCATCGTCAACTTCGGCAAGAACATCCTCGACCACCTGAAGAAGGGCCTGCAGAAGTGGCTCTTCGGGGCGCTCGCCGAAGGCGGCATCGAGCTGCCCGAGAAGTGGGACCTCAAGGGGGTCATCCAGCTCGTCCTGTCGATCCTGGGGCTGACCTGGGAGCGGATCAAGGCGCGGATCTTCGCTAAGGTGCCTGGACTGCAGCTGGTCTGGGACAAGCTCGTCGGCGCTTTCGAGATCATCAAGATCCTCATGACCGAAGGCGTGGGAGGCCTTTGGAAGTGGGTGCTGGAGAAGGTCGGCGACATCAAGGAGATGGTGATGTCGCAGATCAAGGAGATGGTGGCCACCCAGATCATCAAGGCCGGCATCACCTGGCTGATCTCGATGCTCAACCCGGCCGGGGCGTTCATCAAGGCCTGCAAGATGATCTACGACGTCGTCATGTTCTTCGTGGAAAAGGCCGCGCAGATCAAGGAGTTCGTCGACGCGGTCCTCGACTCGGTGGAGTCCATCGCGGCCGGCGGCGTGGGCGCCGTCGCCGCGAAGATCGAGGACACCCTCGGCAAGCTGGTGCCGATCCTTATCGGCTTCCTGGCCTCGCTGCTCGGGCTCGGCGGCATCTCGGACAAGATCAAGAAGATCCTCGAAATGGTCCAGAAGCCGGTCATGCAGGTCGTCGACTGGGTGATCGGCAAGGCCGTTGGCATCGGCAAGCGGCTCATCGGCGTGGCGAAGCGGGTCGGCGGCAAGATCAAGGCCAAGGGCAAGGAGCTGCTCGGCAAGGCCAAGAAGAAGCTCGGGATCAAGGAGAAGACGCCGGAGCGGTGGGCGATGCGCCCGGGTCGCGGAGCTGGCGAGGTTGGCCACGGAAGAGGTCCCGAAGCGAGCGAGGCGTCGGGCTAGTCAAGGGGAACTTGCTCCCCGGGGAACGCGCTTCGGCCCCCGGGCCAGTGACGATTCCCGCCCGATCATCGCGACTGCGAGCCCAGCGAAAACCATCGCCGAGCTTGACGCCTTGGGCAGCGAAAGCGGTCAAAGGCGTGGAGGTCGCCGCGCTGATCACAGTGGAGTCCGCGAAGGCTCCGAACGGTCGCGACGAATTCGGCAGGAGATCGGCAGGATCGCAAGGCAAGGTGGTCCGTGACCAAGACGGAAATATCGAGATGGAACCCGGCGAGTCGCGATGTCGGGGGCCGCGCTTGTCGGTCGTCCCCAGCCGGGGGGCACGCCCTTCAGAAGTTGCGACGTCCGGCCGTACGCCGCGACAAGAAAGAAGCCAGCGGAGTTTCACGCGGTGTCCGAGCAGTTCCCGAGTTGGGATCAGGTCACGAGCTTATGAGCATGACCATTGCTCACAGTGCGAGGTCAGTCCTCGGGGACGTGGGACGCCACGCGTACAAGACGACACAATCGAGCGATAGGCAGGTGCGAACGGCGTCCGGCCCATTGGCTTCGGGCACCGCAGCAAGCTGGACAGAGGGTAACGTTGGGAACAACGAACTCTCCGACCGAGCGCCCATTGCGCCATCGGGCAGCGTGGCATGCCCGCTGCGCGGGACCGGAGACGTCGGTTCGGCCGTCCGCCTCAAAGGGTTAGGGCGCCACCCTGGATTCCCTCCCCTCCGAAGAGATCGTCAGCTTGGTTAGATCTATCCATCGAGCAGTTGCACGTGCAAACGCGCGCGGAAATCGCACGGAGGCGCTTCTATCGAGGTGATCAGGCGGGCATCAGGACTCGGCGACGGCGACGTACCACGCGTCGTAGGCAGTGACGGCCGACCTCAGCTCCCACACCCGGTCCGCGACAGGGTCGAACTCCAAGAGCTCGACATCGAGGTCGTGCAGGTCCGCGCGCGCCAGAGTGGCGGTGTCAGGTGTGATGAACCCAGCGAGTTCGAGCCGGCGCAGGACGTTGGTGACCTCGGCAGGAAGCAGGGCCGGCGCGACGAGCGAGGCTTCCGAAAGCGAGGCCAGCGCCCAGCCCCCCACCTCGGCGGCGTCGACCAGCGCGGCGACGACCGCGGAGCTGTCCGGGACCGCGGTCACCGCCGATCGGCAGCCTTGGCGTCCAGGATCCTATCCGTAGGGACGTGACCGCCGGTGCGGCGCTTGCGCTCGGCCACCCGCGCCGCCCACTCCCGCCGATCAGGTTTGTTCGCGAGCGCAATGAGCTCGGCCCGCAGATACTCCTGGAGAGAGCGGCCCGAACCGGCCGCCCGGGCAGCGAGATGGTTCCGCGCCTCGTCGGGCACGTCGCGGATCGTGATCGACACCATGCCAGCATTCTACTGCTGATTAACTGCACCTTGCATGTGCACCGACCTGCGATGACTGCCCTGACGGTGCCCCATTGGGCACCGCGGCATACCCGACCTGACGGCCGGACGGACGTACCCGGCATACCGAATCACGGTGGAGGCTGAGCCTCATCGTGCTGGTACTCCCGAGGAGGCGGTATGCCGAACTATCTCTCGCCCGGTGTCTACGTCGAGGAGGTCGAGGCCGGCAGCCGGCCGATCGAAGGGGTGGGCACCGCGGTCGCGGCGTTCGTAGGACTCGCCGAGAAGGGTCCGCTACACGAGCCCACGCTCGTGTCGAACTGGACCCAGTTCACCGACGCGTTCGGCGGGTTCGTCGAAGGCACGTACCTGGCCCACGCGGTGTACGGGTACATGCAGAACGGCGGGAACAACTGCTTCATCGTCCGCATCGGCGGTGCGCCGACCAACGGCCACGGGCCGCAAGGCGTGAGCGCCGGGTCCGCGGCGACGGGGGTTGGCGGCCGCACCGAGGCCAAGGCGGTCACCGGGCCGCCGCAAGCGACGCTCGGCGGGTTCACCGTCACCTCGACGAACCCCGCTCGCACCAAGCCGGTCTCGGTCGAGGCGCACGACCCGCACGGCGAGGGCATGGGCGAGGACATGTTCACCCTCAACGTCCTCATCGACGGCAAGGTCGTCGAGAACTACGACAACGTCAGCACCAGGGAAGGCGACGCCTACGTCGTCACCAGGACCGCCGCCTCCAAGATCATCCGCATCGAGCCGACCGCCCCCGACGCGCCACTGGTCAAGGTGGCCCGCGGCGCGGTCGAGCTGGTCGCCCCCGAGCCGGAGCCGGTTGGCCCGGCACCCGACGCCCTGGGTGCCGACGACTACGTCGGTGACGTCGCCCAGCGCACCGGGTTCAGCGGCCTCGAGGCGGTCGACCAGGTCACCATGGTGGCCGTCCCCGACCTCGTTGCCGCTCTCGAGCACGGGGCCATCAACGAGGAGACCTTCAAGGCGGTGCAGCTGGGCATCATCACCCACTGCGAGCTGATGGGCAACCGGGTCGCGATCCTCGACCCGCCCCCGGGCCTCAACCCGCAGCAGATCCTCAAGTGGCGGGTGACCGACGCGGCATACGACTCGAAGTACGCGACGATGTACTGGCCATACATCAAGGTCTTCGACCCTCCTTCTGGCACAACCGCATTCGTCCCGCCGAGCGGTCACATGGCCGGGGTGTGGGCCCGGAACGACGACACCCGCGGGGTGTACAAGGCGCCGGCCAACGAGGTCGTGCGCGGCGCGGTCAGCCTGGCCACCCAGATCACCAAGGCCGAGCATGACCTGCTCAACCCCGTCGGGGTCAACTGCATCCGGGCGTTCCCAGGCCGAGGAGTGCGCGTCTGGGGCGCCCGGACACTCTCCAGCGACCCAGCCTGGCGTTACCTCAACGTCCGGCGCCTGTTCAACTACCTCGAGGAGTCCATCCTCGTGGGCACCCAGTGGGTCGTCTTCGAGCCCAACGACCACCAGCTCTGGGCGCGGATCCGGCGCACCATCAGCGCCTTCCTCATCAACGAGTGGCGCAAGGGCGCCCTGTTCGGCACCACCCCGGACGAGGCGTTCTTCGTCAAGTGCGACGACGAGACCAACCCGGCCGAAGGAATCGACGCGGGTCAGGTCGTCTGCCAGGTCGGTGTGGCTCCCGTCAAGCCCGCCGAGTTCGTCATCTTCCAGCTGTCGCAGTTCTCCGGCGGCGTCTCCCTGGTCAACGAGTAACCAACCCGAAGGAGCCCAACCATGGCGCTAGCCGACGCACTCGACTCCGCTGCTGCGCACGGATTTCGGTTCATCCTCGACGGCATCGAGGTGCCGAAGGTCATCGAGGTGTCCGGCCTCACCAGCGAGGTCGACAAGGTGGAGATGAAGCAGCAGACCAAGGACGGCAAGTACGTCATCCGAAACCTCATCGGTCGACCCAAGGCGGGGTCGATCACGGTGACCAGGGGCCTCACCGACAGCAAGTCGATCACCGACTGGCTCAAGAAGGTCGTCGAGGGTGATGTCGGCGGTGCCCGCAAGACGGCTGCCGTGGAGATCACCGACTACCAGGGCTCGACCATCAAGACCTTGGAGTTCAAGAACGTCTGGGTCCAGAAGGTCGAGGTGAGCACCCTCAAGGCCGGCGCGACCGACACGGCCACCGAGAAGTTCACCCTCTGCTTCGACGAGTCGACGGTGAGCTGATGCAGCGCGCGAGAGGTGGGGGGTCGCTCGCGACACTAGGCGACCCCACCGACCTCGACCGACCAGCGCCATACGTGCCCGAGCGGCAAGTGTTGCGAACCGAGTTCGCGTTCGAGCTTCCCCGCGGCTACGTCGACGGCGACGGTACGGTGCACCGCAGTGGGGTCATGCGGCTGGCGACCGCCCGCGACGAGCTACTGCCGCTCTACGACGCACGGGTCATGGAGAACCCCGCCTTCACGACCGTCGTGCTGCTCGCGAGGGTGGTCGTCGCCCTCGGCGAGCTGGCCTCGGTCACCGCGACCGTCATCGAGAACATGTTCGCCTCGGACGTCGCGTTCCTGCAGGACTTCTACCACCGGATCAACACCGAAGGGCACACCCGCGCGGCCGTGACCTGCCCGCAGTGCCAGCACCGGTTCGCGGTCGACCTCTCGGGTGGGCGCCTGGGGGAACCGTGACGTACGCCGCCGACCGGATCTACGAGGAGGTGGCGTACGTGGCCTACCACTTCCACTGGCCGCTGGACGACATCCTCGACATGGAGCACGGTCAGCGCCGCCGCTACGTCAGTGAGATCGCCCGGCTCAACGAGCGAATCTCAGAGGGGCGATGACCGATGCGCTGGCCATGGTCGTCACGCGACGTCGCGGCAGCTGCTGGGGGTGTCTCCAACCCGCGGTCAGCCGGCGGTGAGCCCACCCCACCTGCACTGGAGCGCCCGATCAGCGCCTGGTCTTCGCTGCCGCCGGTCCAGCGCCTGGCCGGTCCGATGCCGCTGACCAGCGCGCCTGGCGCCTTTGCCCCAACCTTGGCCTCGTGGCGCACCCCGGCTCTCACCGGCTCGATCTCGCGCCAGGTCGACCCGACCATGACTCTGCAGAGCGTCCTCCAGGACGGTGGCTCCAGCGCCAGCGGTGGTGAACCGGCCCGCGCCGCCTCCATGCCGATGCCGGTGCGCAGCCAGGCGCGGCCCACGCTGAAGAGCACTCCGGTGCAACGGTACTCGACCGAGTATGCCGCCGCGTCCGCGCCGCCGCGGAGTCGCCTGATGGCATGTGCGCCGTGAGCCGCCTCGACCGGTCCTGCTGACGGCTAGCCCGGCCGGTATGCCGGTGCGCCAGCTTTCGCCGGAGCCGTTGCCGCCCGAGGCCGCACCCGTGACGGCGAGCACCGAGCCATACGATGCGCCACCGCAAGCGGAGCCGGAAGCTCTCGCGCAGCAGGCGGCCCCGACCGAGGCGAGTGCCGTTGAGCCATCGGCGAGTGGGCTGGAGCCGCCCGAGGCAAGCCTGCCAGCAGATGTGCCGTCCGAGGACGCTGGTGCGCACGCTCTGCACGACGGGTCGCCGAGCGCCGAGCCTACGGCGGCGTCGGTCCCGGCGCAGCAGTCCATCCAGCGGAACGTGGACGACGACGTACCGGTGAGGCCCTCGGTCCCGGTCCAGAGGCAGTCCGCCGACGTCCATCCGAGCCTGCCGGTCGTTGCCTTGCCCCTCTACGCGACCGCACCGTTGCACCGGGTCCAACCAACCTTTGTGACCCAGACAGGTTCGCCGCCCGGGCCAGTCGTTTCCAGGACGGCAATGGCATCGGCGGTCGGTCTCGGGGACGTCCCAGCTCCGGGAGCCGGCTCTGCCGAATCACCCGCAACCGAGACGGCCGTTCCCGAGAGCGTCGCTCCCGAGTCTTCGTTGCGTGGCACTGAGGCAGTCGAGGACGCGGTTCCGGCATCCGATGATGTGGCGTCCCACGGTCGCTTGGACCTCGTGGTTCGAACGGTGGACGGGTCCCGGACCTCGCCTTCGCGCCTGGACCCCGTCGCTGCGCCGCACGCGGTTGCGGTTCAGCGGTCCGCGGTCGATGCCATGGCTCAGCCTGCCGCGCCGCTGGAAATCCAGCCGACCGGGACTGGCCTGCCGGAGCAGGCGACGGTGCCCATGCGGGCTGGCCTTGGTGCTCCGGTCGCCAGCCTGCCGGTGACGGCCGTGCAGCGTCACGCCGACCGCCCTAGTCTCCTGGGCGCGTCGGATCCGGGTGACCTGCCAGCCCGCCCGATACCGGGCGGGCAGACCATCGTGGACATCCCACTCGTGACGCCGACCTCTGCGAGCAGGGGGCCCGCGTCGCCGCTGCCCACGGTCCAAGCCATCCGGGATCGGTCCGACGTGGCAGAATCGGCGCCTACTCAGCCGGAAAGCGAGACCGACGAGCGAGGGGCACAGGCGTCGTCGGCCGCGCCGGACTCGCTGGCCGCGCCGGACTCGCTGGCCGCACAGGACTCGCTGGCCGCACAGGACGCGTTGGCCGCGCAGGACCCGCTGGCATCGCTGGGCAGCGGCGGCTACCACGACGAGTCCGCAGCACTCCCCGTCGTCGCGCAACCGCCGGACCCGGCCCGACCACTGTCCGCCGGACCCGTGCCGACACACCCAGCCCGGGTGCAGCGGACACCCACAGGCGGCCAGGGCCAGCATCAGCACCCCGCTGTACCCGTGCGGCTGGAACCCGGCACTGGCCCGCTGGGGCGTGACCATCCTGTGGTCCAGATTCAGCGGGCCGCCGCCAATGTCGTTGAGCGGGTTGGAACCCCGCTCGTCGTTCAACGGGCGGGTATCGCATCCGTCGTTCAGATGGCGGGCGCCTCACCTGTGCTTCAACGTCCGGGATTCTCGCATCTCGTTCAGGTGTCGCAGTCCTCGGCGCCGGTAGCCCGACCCGTCGAGATGCCCGTGGTCGGTTCGGCGCACCACACGGTGGGCGGTTCCCAACCGGCGGCGCCCGAGGTCGAGCCTGCGCCCGAGGGCGTCTGGTCCATGCAGCGCGCCGAAGCCGGATCGGCGACGGTCCCACCGGGCGACGCGCCCGGCATACCTGCTCCGGCCAACGAGGGTCCGACTGACGGCTCGGTCACGCCCGCCGGGTCCGCTACAGCGGCCACGCCCGCCGGGGCCGCGCCGGGTTCCCCTGCCGGAGCTGCGCCAACCTCGCCGACCAACGTGGAGGAGCTGGCCCACCGGCTCTTCGACCCACTCCTCGTGCGCCTGCGCGCCGACCTGCTCGTCGAGCGGGAGCGTCGGGGGCTGCGAACGGACGCCTGGTAAGGAGAGGTGAGCATGGACCCCCTTCAGGACGTGCACACGGCCCTATCCGTGGCCTTCCTCGTCACCCTCGACCAACACGATCTCGGGGCGTTCAGCGGCTGCGACGGGCTGGGCTGCGAAGTCGTCCTCGAGACCCGCGAGGAGGGCGGCAACAACACCCATGTGTGGCAGCTGCCCACCCGGCTGAAGTACTCGAACATCAAGCTGTCGCGCCCGCTCGGTCCCGACACGCAGAAGGTCGCCCTGTGGTTCTCGAGCATTGCTGCGGGCTACGACCTCAAAACGACGGGGACGATCGAGGCGATGCGTGCCGACGGCAAGGCGGTGGCCTCCTGGTCGCTGCGTGGCGTAGTGCCGGTGCGCTGGTCCGGCCCGTCGTTCTCGGCGGACTCGCCCAAGGTCCTCGTGGAGACGATCGAGATCGCACACCACGGGTTCACCGCCACCCCCGCGCCGCCGAAGACGTGATCCTATGTCGCCGAGTCCGGTTGTCTTCTCCGCAGCCACATCAAAGTCCAGCCAAGCGAAAGCCGAATCGAAAGGCGGTGGTCAGAAGCTGGTACACGCCTGCCTGCTGCTGCACGAACCGTCTCGCGACGGTTCCCTGACCAAGCCCGGGCCGCAGATCGACAGCATCCCGTTCCAGTTCAACCCCAAGGAGTTGAGCCTGTCCAAGTCGGCCCAGTGGAAACGGCATGCCGCCTCCGGCAACAAGAAGAGCGCGCCCCCGCAATACCAGGGAACTGCGCCCTCCAAGCTGTCACTCGAGATGTTCTTCGACGCGACCGACAACCACGGCACCCGCGTCGTCGACCGCGTCGAGCAGCTGTTCAGCGCATGCGTCCCCACGACGGACTCGCACAGCAAAGACAAGGCCAACCCGCCCTGGGTGCTTTTCCAGTGGGGCGGGCTGACCGGCTTCCTGGCCTACATCAGCAGCGTTACCGCCAAGTACACGGTCTTCACGGAAGAGGGGCTGCCGGTGCGCGCGGTGTGCACCGTCACCCTCGAGGAGCTGGCCGGAGAACTCCCCAAGCAGAACCCCACCTCGGGTGGGCTGCGACCGCGCCGCGTGCACACCGTCATCGACGGTGACACCCTCGCAGGCATCGCGTATGCCGAGTACGGCGACGCCTCGATGTGGCGAGCGGTCGCGCACGCCAACGGCATCGACGACCCGATTCGCATACGGTCAGGCACCACCTTGTTGCTGCCCTCGCCGGAAGAGGCCCTGGCTCCGGCGGCATACCAGCCGGCCCTCGATCCCGAGCAACTCGCTCGCACTAGCCAGCCGAGGGAGGTGGCGCATGCCCGGTGACGAGACCAGCAGCCGGCTTCTGGTCGAGATCGACGGGGCGGCCCTTGCGCCAGAGATCGCCGCCAAGATGTCCACCGCGACAATCGACGACAGCCTCAGCGTCCCGGACATGTTCGTGCTGCGCTTCCTCGACGAAGGGGCCAGCGTCCTGGAGAAGGCCCACATCAAGATCGGCTCCACGGTGCGCCTACTGGTCCAGCTCAGCGGAACCAGCGCTCCGGCCGTCCTGCTCAAGGGCGAGGTCACCGGCCTGGAGACCGACCTGTCCGCCGTGGGCACCCGCACGGTAGTCCGCGGCTACGACATGTCCCACCGGCTATTCCGCGGCCGTCGGGTGGAGGCCTACGTCGACGCCAAGCCAGGTGACATCGCGCGGCAAACCGCCACTCGGGTCGGGCTCTCCGCCGGCCAGATCGACAACCTGGGCAGCGTCCATAAGCACGTCTCGCAGGACGGTGTCAACGACTGGGCGTTCCTGTCTCGTCTCGGCGCTCAGGTCGGGGCGGTCGTCGCCGTGGTCGACGGGGCCTTGGACTTCCGCAAGCCCACCCCAGCCGAGGGCGCGCCCGCCGACGGACGCTCGCGCGAGAACCCGCTGATCCTCGAGAAGGGGGTCAACCTCATCTCGCTGCGGGCGAGTGTCACCGCCGCCGACCAGGTCCCGCAGGTGCAGGTCCGCTCGTGGGATGTCGCGACCAAGAAGGCCGTCATCGCCTCGGCCGACCCCGGCACGTCGAGCGCCCACGTGGACCAGGTCGAACCCAAAGCGCTGGCGGCGTTGTTCAAGTCGCCGCCGTGGGTCGAGTCCAGGCCGTTGATGCCCGACAACGCGGCGTGCCAGGCCATGGCCAAGGCCATCGCGGGGCGGCTGGCGGGCTCGTGCGTGGAGCTGGAGGGGGTCGCCCGCGGCAACCCGAAGCTGCGCGCCGGTACGGCGGTAACCCTGGTCAAGGCGGGCAAGCCGTTCGACGGCAAGTACACGCTGACCTCGACCCGGCATGACTTCGGGGCCGAGACCGGCTACCGCACCGCGTTCACCGTGAGCAACCACTCGGACCGGTCGGTCTACGGGCTGGCCACCGGCGCTGGTTCGGCCGGCCGCGCGAGCACCGTCGGCGGGGTCGTGACCGCCACAGTCAACGACATCAAGGACCCGGACAAGCTCGGCCGCGTCCGGGTGACCTTCCCGGTGATGTCGGACAACTACGTCAGCGGGTGGGCGCGCACGGTGCAGGTCGGCGCCGGACCGGGACGCGGCACTGCCGTGCTTCCCGAGGTCGGAGACGAGGTGCTCGTCGCGTTCGGCCTCGGGGACTTCGGCGACCCGTACATCCTCGGCGGGCTCTACAACGGCAAGGACAAACCAAAGCCTGGCTGGGACGAGCACATCGACACCGGCAACGGAAGCGTCAAGCGCCGGGCCTTCACCTCCCGCACCGGCATGACTGTGGCCATGGTGGAGTCGGCGACCGAGGAGCGGCTGGAGATCGCGACCAACGACGGTAAGCAGCGGATCGCCTTGGTGCAGAAGGGCGACGCGTCGATCGAGATCACCAGCGAGGGACCACTGACGGTCAAGGCCAAGAAGGACGTGTCCGTGACCACCAGCGGCGGCGATGTGTCGGTTTCCGGCCAGAAGGTCTCCATCGACGCCAAGGGCGACCTGGTCCTCAGCGGCGCGAGCGTCAAGGTCTCGGCCAAGGGCGCGGCGGAGATGTCCGGCGCGACGGTGAAGGTCGCCGGGCAGGCCAGCTCCGAGCTGTCGGCCAGCGGCATCACGACCGTCAAGGGAAGCATGGTCAAGATCAACTGAGGAAGGGAGACCGTCGTGCCGTTCGCTGCCCGCGTGGGTGACCTCACCGGACACCCCGGTGTCGTCACCGGCCCCGGGGTTGCCACCGTGCTGATCGGCGGCATGCCCGCGGCAGTCGTCGGCGACCTGCACACGTGCTCGTTCCCGCCGCCGGCCGTCCACCCGCCGACGCCCTTCCCCCTGGGGTCGTTCACCGTTCTCGTGGGCGGGCGGCCCGCGCTACGGGTCGGCGACATGTCCGGCTGCGGCGCGCCCATTCTTCCCCCGGGTGCCCCTACCGTGCTGGTAGGTGGCTGACATGGCCCACGACTTCGTCGGGTCCGGCTGGGGCTACCCCCTGCGCGCGTCGGCCACCGGAGGGATCGCCCTCGTGTCCGGCGATGCCGAGATCGCCGAGAGCATCCGGCTCATCCTCGCCACCGCTCCTGGCGAGCGACCGATGCGCCCCGAGTTCGGGTGCGCTGTGCACGAGTACGTCTTCGCCCCGGCGGACGCCAGCACCGCAGGAGGCATCGCGTATGCCGTGCGGGTGGCTCTGGAGCAGTGGGAACCGCGGATCGAGCTGCTCGGGGTCGACGTGCGCTTCGACGAGGTCGACCAGGGCGCGCTCTACATCGGCATCACCTACGAGGTGCGTGGCACCAACGACCCCCGCAACCTGGTCTTCCCGTTCTACGTCATCCCCCCGACCGAACGGAGTGCCTCCTGATGGCCGTCATCGTGCCCAACCTGGACGACCGCCGGTTCCAGGACCTTGTGGATGACGCGAAACGCCTTGTCCAACAACGCTGCCCGGAGTGGACCGACCACAACGTCTCGGACCCCGGGGTCACCCTCATCGAGACGATGGCCTACCTCGTGGACACCCTGCTCTACCGGCTCAACCGGGTCCCCGACAAGCTCTACCTCACCTTCCTCGACCTCATCGGCGTGCGCCCCCACGCCCCCGTCGCGGCCACCGCCGACGTCACCTTCTGGCTGACCGCACCGCAAGACGACACGGTGACCGTCCCTGCGGCCACTCGCGTCGGCACGGTGCGCACTGACCTCGACGACGCGGTGGAGTTTGAAAGCGTGCGTGAGCTCGCCATACCGCCACGGTCGCTGGTCGGGGTCGCCACGGCGCAGGTCGGCCAAGAGATGGTCTCGCGAGCCACCGAGCTGCGCGAGCACTCGTCGTTCCTGGCGTTCGCCGAGCACCCCAACATCGGTGACGCGTTGCTGGTCGGGCTCAACGACAGCGCCCCCCGCTGCGCCGTCGCCGTGCGGTGGGACTGCGCGGTCCAAGGTGTCGGGGTCAACCCCGACTACCCGCCGCTGCGGTGGGAAGCCTGGACCGGGACCGGATGGACGGTCTGTGACACCGAGCCGGACGGTACCGGCGGGCTCAACCGGCCCGGTGACGTCATCGTGCACCTTCCTGCCACTCACGTCCCGTCGGTCATCGCCGGGGTGCGAGCCGGCTGGCTGCGCACTGTGGTGACCGAACCGGTGCCTGGCTACCCGGCATACGTCGCCTCGCCGTTGGTGCGCTCGGTGGAGGCATTCACCGTGGGTGCCACCGCCCCCTGCGTGCACGCCGAGACGGTCGCCGCCGAGGTGGTCGGGCTGTCCGAAGGGGTTCCCGGTCAGCGCTTCCCGCTGGCCAAGGCACCCGTTGTCGGCGACGCCACGATGGTCTTGGAGGTGGGCGGCGGACCGGGCTGGCAGCAGTGGTCGGAGGTCGCCACGTTCGCCCAAGCCGGGCCCGCCGACCAGGTCTTCGCGGTCGACCGTACGGCGGGTCTGCTCGAGCTCGGCCCGGCCGTCCGGGAGCCGGACGGGTCGCTGCGCAGCTTCGGCGCGGTGCCGCCGAAGGCATCCCCGCTGCGCGTGCCCGCCTACCGGGTCGGCGGGGGGCCGAAGGGGAACATCGCGGCGCGGGCGATCCGGGTGCTGCGCAGCTCCGTGCCGCTCATCGAGCGGGTCGACAACCGGCGGCCCGCGGCCGGCGGGGTGGCCGGCGAGTCCATGGCCGAGGTCCGCCTAAGGGCGCCGTTGGAGCTACGCTCGCGGGACCGTGCGGTGACCGCCGCCGACTTCGAGGCGCTGGCGCGGGAGGCGGTGCCTTCGGTGGCGCGGCTGCGCTGCGTGCGTGACGGGGCCTTGGGGGTGCGCCTGCTCGTGGTCCCGACGGCCCCCTCCGAGGACAACGGGCGGCTGCGCTTCGAGGACCTCATTCCCTCCGAGCCGACCATGGCCGCGGTCACCGAGCACCTCGACGCGCGGCGACTGGTCGGCACGCGACTGCTCGTCGAGCCACCCTTCTACCAGGGGGTCACGGTGGTGGCTCGGTTGGTGGCCCGCCCGCGGGTCGTCGCCGAAACCCTGCGCGAGGCAGCCGTGGCGGCGCTGTACCGCTACTTCAACCCGATCGACGGTGGTCCCGATGGGGACGGGTGGCCATTCGGACGGCCCGTGCACGTCGGCGAGGTGTATGCCGTGCTGCAACGGGTTGCTGGGACCGAGCTCGTCGAGGATGTCCGGCTGTTCGCCGCCGACCCGACGACCGGGGTCCGCGGCGAGCACCAAGACCGAATCCCCTTGGCCGAGAACGCGTTGGTCTTCTCGTTCGGGCACCAGGCGCGCGTCCTCACGGAGGGCTGACCCATGCGGGGGATGCTCGAGAACCTGGCCAGCCCGGTGCCGATGCTGCACCAGCTGCCGGGCATGTACCAGGACGGTGACTTCGCTGCCCGGCTCGTCTCGGTCATCGACACGACCTTCGCTCCCATCTACACGACCGTCGACAACCTGGCGGCGCACGTCGACCCGGACACCGCGCCCGAGGACCTGCTCGCGTATGTCGGCGGGTGGGTGCAGGCCGGGCTGGATCCCCGCATGGCCCTGCCCGAGCAGCGCCGAAGCGTCCGGGAAGCGGTGGCGCTGCACCGGCGGCGCGGGACCGCCGAGGGGGTGCGCCGGTCGGTCGCGGCGGTGGTTGGCGCACCGGTCGAGGTGACCGATTCGGGAGCCAGCACCTGGTCAACGGCCCCTGGAAGCGACCTGCCGGGGACCGCAGCTGCCGAGGTCACGGTCGTCGTGCACGCGCAGCAGGCGGACGAGGTGGATTTCGAGGCGGTGCGAGCGGTGCTCGTCGAGACGGTGCCAGCCCATGTCCAATGGAAGGTCGAGGTGGTGGGGTCGTGAGCATTGCGGGAGGCGCGGAGACGGGCACGGTGACCTGCGCGGACTGTGGGTCCGCGAACGATGCGGACGAGCGGTTCTGCGGTCACTGCGGTGCGTACCTGGAGTGGAACGGCTCGTCCGACCCGCCGCCCAGCCAGGCGCCTGACCCGGGGAAGGGTGCTCCCGCGGGCACCGAGGCGGCCGCTGAGCCGGACGCACCTGATGCTGTGCAGCCAGCGCCTGAGGTCGTCGCGGCCCCGCGCAAGATGCCGGTTGAGCTGGACCGCACGCCGCTGCCGGGGGAGAGCGTGTGCGGGCAGTGCGGAGCCGGCAATGCCGCGACCCGGCGGTTCTGCCGCCGGTGTGGCGCGGATTCTCGTCGACGCCGTCGTCGTCCCGCGGCCTCCGTGGTACCGACGGCTGTTCGCTCGCGAGCGTCGCCCACGCAAGGCCGGTGAGCGGCCCAAGGTACGGCGACGCTCGACCCTGCCGCGGCGCTTGGCCATCCTGGCCGCTGTGGTCGCGATTGGATTCCTCGCCGTGCGGCTCGCCTGGCCGTGGGCAAGCGGCCCGGTGGAGGCGGTCCACGACCGGCTCTCGGGTGTCGAGGTGGTCAACCCTGCGGCACTGTCGGCGTCCAGCAGCGAGCCAGACCACCCGGCGGCGCTGGCCCGGGACGGCGCGACGAACACCTTCTGGTCGCCGACAGCGGTGGGGGATGGGCGCGGCGAGTTCGTCGAGGCGGCGTTCGCCCAGCCATTCCGCCTAGTCGCGTTGCAGTTCTACAACGGCTCATCGGAGGACCCCAAGCCCTACCTGACCACCGGGCGCCTCGAGTCCGTGCTCGTCACCGCGACCACATCGGACGGCGGGCTGGAAACCCGCCAGATCACGCTGGCCGACCGCCCCGGCCGTCAGGACGTGCAGCTGGGTATCGCGGATGTGACGAACGTGCGGCTCACGATAGTGTCCGCGTTCGGTGCCACTCCGAAGACGAGAGTTGCCCTCGGCGAGGTTGCCTACTTCAGGCGCTCGTGATTACCCGGGGCGGGCCAGCCGCTCAGCCCGGTGGTTCGCCGGCGCCCGAGGCGCGCTCGTCAGTGCCGGCTCGGGCGTCATCGCCACACCGAGGGACTTCAGCATGGCGCGGTACTCCTGGGCGGCCTTGCGTGCCTTCACCTGGTCGCCGGCCCGGCGATTGGCGTCGATGAGCAGGCGCCACGACGAGTCGCGCCACGGGTCAAGCCGCACGCTTTGGGCGGCCGCGTCGACAGCGCCCCCCGGGCGCCCTCGCTCTAGCTCCAGGACGGCCAGGCGGCTGGCCGCCTCGGCAACGGCCAGGCGGGTTCGCTCCCGAATGCCGACGACCCACTCAGCGGGACCGTCCGCGGGAAGCAGGTCGCCGGCATACGAGTCGACCGCCGCGCGAAGCGCGTCGATCTGCGCTAGGCGGTCCCCGGCTTGGCGGCACCGGGAAGCCTTGCCGAGCAACGCCTCAAGGCGTTGCAGGTCGGTGACGATGTGCGATCCGGGCGCGAACACGTAGGCCTGGTCCAGGCGGGCCAACAACGCCCGCGACTGGCCGGGAAGCAGCTGCTCGAACCGGCCTCGGAGGCTTGATACCGCGACATGCAGGTTGTGTCGCCCGGCCGACTCCCGCAGGTCACCCCAAAGGGTTTCGACGAGCACCTCGCGGTGCATCGGGACGCCTGCGTTCAGCGCGAGCAGGCGCAGGACGGTCTGGGCCATCGGTCGCAGGCCGGATAGATCCACAGGTGAGGATTCAACCGAGATGGCGAAGTCGCCCAGGCACCTGACTTCGAGGCCCGCCCAGAAGGGCGCAGATCGGGCCGAGCCGGCCGGCGCGCCTGCGGGCTGGCCGGCCCGTTCGCACGCAGCCGTTGTTGGCTGGTCCGGCAGCCAGGCCCACGGCTGGGTTCCCAACCCACACGAGCGCGACTCCGTCTCCGCCAACGCCATCAGGTCCTCGACCACCGGGGAGCCATCCGGGGCAGTGCGGGCCATGGCCGCGTAGGCCAAGCGCGAGCGCACCCGGCGCTTGGGCCGCCCGGGCGAAGTCCACCGCTCGGTCGGGCGAGATGCTGGTCGCTCTCCGGGTTTTCCGGGCCGCTGGCCCGGACCAGGGCCAGGGCGGCGAGGGCCCATGCCTCCAGCGCGGACCCCCGCAACCGTGCGGAACTGCGCCGGCCAGATCCTCCAGCAGCGGCGCGTCCGGCGCGCCGCTGCGCGCCAGCACGACCGCAGCGGCCAGGTCGATCAGCGCGGCACCCCACTCGTCGCCAAGGCGACGCCGTTGCGTCGCGTGCCGTCGCGCGGCACCGATGCGGCGGGCGTCACCACTCTTAGCCTGCACTACGGCAAACCCCACCCGGCGGACCCAAAGTGACGTCCGGTCGGGCAACCGGTCGTAGGCGGCCTCCAGCGCAGTAACCGGGAACTCGGGGTCGACCAGAGCCTGGAAGACGATCAGCGCGAACCGGGCCTCCAGCACCCCGTGCTCGTCGGGCGTCTCAGACGAGGCATCGGCGCAGGACCTTCCTCGCGTCGCGCAACCGACCCGCCGCCAGGTGGGTCAAGGCACGTCGGGCCTGCTGCCACGTCGCTCGCTGCGCGTCGGACAACGTCCGACCGGCGACACCGTCGGTGGCCGACAGGATCGGCCAGGGGTCCGTCTGCCGGTGCCGGCGCGCCGCGAAGTGCTCGGACCTGGTCCACCAGCTGCTGGCACAGGGCCCGATCGGCGGGCTCGACGAGGGCGTCTCGCGCCAGCACGGCCATCGAGCCGGCCTGGTCCGTCCTGCCCTCGGCGAGCAGGCCGCGGGCCCGCTCCACCGCCAGCCAGGGGTGGCGCCTGCAGGACCGTCTCGGGCAAGGCTGCGGCGGCGTCCGGCACCCGAGAGGGTAAGCCGCCCACCGTGCCGTCCGACGACGTCACTGGCGTCGTCCCAGCGACCGGCCCGACAGTAGCCGACGAGTGCGGCGTCCCAGTGCTGCTTGTCGGCGAGCAGGCTTGCGGCGCGCCCATACTGGGCGAGCGCGCCCGCCGGACCACGCTCTTGGGCCAGCACGAGGCGCAGATGATCCCGAAGGACTCGGTGGTAGCGGTGGCCGGACCCGTCTGGCAGGCAGGTCACGAGGTCGACCGTGGCCGTCGCCTCCGCGAGGTAGCGATGCGAGTCCGACATCGCCGAGCAGCTGGTTGGCCAGGTCGACGGTCACGGTGTCGAACGACACTCGTGTCGCGAAGGAAGGCCATGACCTCGGCGCTGGCCTGGTCGAGCACCTCCTCGACCAGGTAGGTGCGAAGACACTCGGGCACGCGTCTGGTCGCCGGGAACGGTCCTGGCGCGCCTTGGTCGGCCAGTCCCGGCGAGAACCGCCGAGCCACGTGCCACAGGTGCAACGCGGCGGCCCATCCTTCGGTTCGCTCGGTCAGGTCGAGGACCTCATCTCCTGGCAGTGGGTCGGCCAGGACGTCGGCGAACAGCGTTTCCACCTCCCACGGGCGGAAGGCCAGGTCCGTGGCGGTCACCACGACGGGGATCGGCAGCTCGCCCCGGGCGAAGTTGAGCGGCGGAAGGCGCCGGGCGCACACGACCACCGGCACGTCCGACACGGCCTGCATGATCACCCGCTCAAGCGCGGAGCGGTCCACATCGCCGGTATGCCGTCCGGTGTCGATCACGACGGCACGCCGGGCTCGCCCGACCGGTCAGGTCCGAGCGCAGCGCCGACCGCGACGGGAGCCGGTCAGCGCGGTAGTGCAGCGCGGGGCCGTCCAGGTTGGCAAGCCATTGCCCGACCAGGGTGGTCTTGCCGTAGCCCACCGGGGCGACGACGAGCGCGAGACGGGACTGCTCCACGCGGCCCAACTGGTCCAACAGTCGCACCCGGGACAGCGACGGGCGCACCTGAGGCGGCGGCGGTCGACGAAGCCCGGGCACCTGGACCTCCAAGTTCGATGAGGTCTGCTTGCTTGACGGAGAGGGCATTGACTCGACAGATACCTCTAAAGGGACAATTTCTCGTCATTCGGTCGCCTGGTCAACCGAGATAAGGGAACTTAGCTGCGGCGGGCCGAGCCCGTAGACTGGAGACGGACGAGTCGGTCAGGCGGTCGCGTCATCCGGCGTCAGCCGGGTGCCGAGGAACGTCCGGGCTCCGTAGGGCAGGGTGGTGGCTAACAGCCACCCGGGGTGATCCGCGGGACAGTGCCACAGAAAACAAACCGCCGCCCGTATGCCGGTTCGCCGGCTCGGGCGGTAAGGGTGAAACGGTGGTGTAAGAGACCACCAGCGGCCTGGGTGACCAGGTCGGCTCGGTAAACCCCACCCGGAGCAAGCTCGAACAGCAGGCGCTCGAGGGCGGCCCGCCCGATGTCTGCGGGTAGAGCGCTAGAGCCGGTCAGCAATGGCCGGCCGAGATGGATGACCGCCACCGGAAGGCCGGCAACGGCCCTTCGGGACAGGACCCGGCGTATCGACCGACTCGTCCACTCTCAGGGCCAGGGTTCTGTGGTCCATCTCGGCGGGTCGTCGGACCTACCCCTCGGTCGCCGCCCCGGGGGTGGGTAGGTCCACCTGAACGAGAACCACGGCCTGGCCGGACGGGACGGGAGGCGTGGCCCAGCTCTGGCCATCCTCGCGGCCGCAGAGCTGTTGGTTGACCGGAAGCAGTGGGCACTGCATGTTGTGCACGCGCGCGCCGGACACCTCGACCACGACCGGCGGCCCGGCCGGCTGCGTCATGGCTGACGCGAGCGCGATGAGCGCGCGGCCCGGCGGCGCAGGCTGGCTGCGGTGCACTGCCCCGCCGAGCCGGTAGCGCAGGGCGATCGCGGTCGCCGGCTGCGCCAGGGTGACGTCGACCGGCCGGTCGATGGCGTCGGCGGAGGGCACGGCGACGACCTGACCGTCGGCCGTAGCCTGGATCTGATGCAGGACCGGCTGGAGATCCTGCAGACCTGAGATCCCGGCGGTGGCCGCTGGCCCGAACCTGAGCTGGGTCGACGGAGTCGGCAGGAGGATCTGCTCAACGACCTCGACCTCGCCGTCGGTGCCCGGGGTCGCCAAGAACCGGATCCCCGGCTGGTCGGCGCCAGGGCCGGTGGCAATACGCCCTGGCGTGGCGGCCGCTCTGCTCGTCGGCTGACCTTCTGGCGTGGTTGCGGTCGCCGTCGCGGCGGTCGCGGATGGTGGGCGATTGTCGGGGAAGACCTGGACGGCCAACAACGTCCCGCCGACCAGCGTGAGGGCGGCAACGACCCCGAGGAGGTGCGCCGGCCGAGGCGAGGTGCGTCTCGACTCGTGCTTGCCGTGCACCCTGTGCCTGCCGTGCCCTTTGGCCGTGCCGTGCATGTTGTGCTCGTCGCGCACAGCTCACCGTCCTGCCGGGGCCGCCTGGGTAATCTATGCCCACGCTAGACGGGCATCCGGGCCCCCGAAGCCGATTTCCTTGATTCGCTCGGCTCTTAGGACACCACGCGCGATACTGACGTCCGCGCCGTTCCCCCGGGCAGGCGAGGGGGGCGCGTCCGACTTGGAGGCAGGCATGGTCGCTGCACGTGCATCCCGCATGGCTTTGGCTCTCGCGTTGGCGGCGATGGCGGTCGTTGGGCTCGCCACCCCTGCCATCGCGGCGGAGACCGCCAATGGCACGGTCTACGTGATCCAGGGGGTCGATGCCGCGACCGTCGCGCTCTCCCTGGACGGACGCAGCATTGCGGCCGGTGCGCCGGCCAAGACGATCGTCGGACCCTTGTCGCTCACGCCCGGTGAGCACACCCTCACCGCGACCGGCGGCGGGGAGCCCGTGACCGCGAATGTCACGGTCACCCCAGGCGGCAACATCGACGCGGTTCTGCACCGACAGGTGGATCCGTCCAAACCTTCGGTGTTTACGGTGTTCCCGAACGACCTGTCGCCCGTCGCTGCCGGCAGCGGACGCGTGGCGGTCGCTCACACCGCCGCCGTGGGCCCGGCGGACATCCGGGTCAACGGCAAGGTCCTGTTCGCCAACGTGGCCAATGGCGAGTCGCTCACGCTCACCGTTCCGGCGGGCAGCTACGGCGTCGACATTGTCCCCGCCGCCGCCACCGGACCGGTGGTGTTCGGTCCGGTCACCCTGCCAGTCCAGGCCACCTCGCTCACCCGCGTGTTCGCCATCGGCGTCGCCGCCACGGGATCCATGGACGCTGTCGTTCAGGTTCTCCCGCTAACGACGCGCGGCTCCGGCACACCGCCCGCAATGGTCAACGCCGGTGACGGCGGGCAGGCGCAAGCGCTGATTGCGAAACAGTCCGGTGACGACTCGGCGACTGGCTCCAGCGTTGCCGGACTGATCCTCGGGGGTTGCATCGGGCTTGTGATCGCCGCAATCGCGGTCCGGCGCAATCGGCGTGGCCGCTGACGCACGACGCCCCACTACGGTCACCCTGCTGGCGGTGACCGTCTGCCTGGTCGTCGCCGGATGCCGGACAGTGGGGCTTTCCCAGGCCACCTCCTCCCCGTCCCAGAGTCGCGGGTCGAGCACGCCGACCGTGCCTTTCCTCCCGCTGCCTCTGCCGGCTGGCGCGACCGATCCGAGCCCCCTGCCGGCCAACGCCGGGCCAGCCCCCCAAGCGCGGCTGGGAGCAGCGGCGCCTGGACAGCGGATCGCCTTCGCTCCCACCGTCCTTGACCTCTTCACCAGTCGCGGGGAGTGGTCTGTCCCGGTCGACCCCAGTGACACTCAACCCGATGGTGAGCTAGCCCTGCCGGCGGACCCCGGCAGGGTGGGGTGGTGGATGAGCGGCGCGCTTGCCGGCGACGCGTTCGGCAGCGTCGTCCTGGCCGGGCACATCGACTCCCGCGTCTATGGCCTCGGCTTCTTCGCCCGGCTGCTGGACGTCCGAACCGGCGATCGGGTCACCCTCGGCGACGGCACGGCCAGCCAGAGCTACTCGGTCGACTCGATCATGCGGATCCCCAAGTCAGGACTGGCGACAACGAGCGACTTCTTCTCACCAAGTGTCCCCGGTCGGCTGGTGCTGATCACGTGCACGGGTCGGTACGACCCTGCTGCCCGCCACTACGAGGAGAACCTGGTGGTGCTGGCCACGCCGGTCGGCGTCGCGACGCCGGCAGCAGCTCGGTAGGTGTCGGACGGGCCATCTACGGTAATGGTCGTGGACGCGTCGGATGCCGTCCGTGGCCCCGAGGACATCGGGCTCGCGGAGGCCGCCCTGGTGTCGCTTCGTCGGCTCGTCCGTGGCGACGACGCGCAGTTCCACGACGGCCAGCTCGAGGCGGTGGAGGCGCTGGTGGTCGACCGCGCCGCGGGTGCTCGTCGTGCAGCGCACCGGCTGGGGCAAGTCGGCGGTCTACTTCGTCGCAACCGCGCTGCGGCGCGCGGCGGGGCCGGGCCCACCGTCATCATCTCGCCCGCTGCTGGCGCTGATGCGCGACCAGATCGCGGCGGCCGAGCGGGCCGGCATCCGGGCCGTGACGATGAACTCGGCCAACGCGCAGGACTGGGACGCGTGCGCGAGGCGCTCGCGGCCGACGACGTCGACGTGCTGCTGGTCAGCCCCGAGCGGCTCAACA
Source organism: uncultured Actinomycetota bacterium (assembly GCA_963724925.1). Taxonomy (GTDB): domain Bacteria; phylum Actinomycetota; class Actinomycetes; order Actinomycetales; family Dermatophilaceae; genus Phosphoribacter. The sequence goes on from CAVRXF010000006.1 coordinate 38,215, forward strand.
ACCCGGCCTTCCGGGACGAGCAGCTGCCCGACCTCGTCCGCCGCTGCGGCCTGCTCGTCGTCGACGAGGCGCACTGCGTCAGCGACTGGGGCCACGACTTCCGGCCGGACTACCGGCGCATCCGCGACCTGCTCGCAGCGCCTGCCCGACGGCATCCCGGTGCTCGCCACCACGGCGACCGCCAACGCCCGGGTGGTCGCCGACGTCGTCGAGCAGCTCGAGGTCGGCGGTGCCGAAGCACCACGGTGCTGCACCATGCGCGGTGGGCTGGCCCGCGACGTCGCTGCGCCTCGGGGTGCTGCGCTCGATGTCGCCGCGAGCAGCGGCTCGGCTGGCTGGTCGGCCCACCTCGACGACCTGCCCGGCAGCGGCATCATCTACACCCTCACCGTGTCCGCCGCCGAGGACGTCGCGACGGCGCTGGGCGAGGCCGGGCATGACGGTCGCGGCATACACCGGCCGCACCGACCCGGCGGACCGCGAGCGGCTCGAGGCGGCGCTGCGCGACAACGAGGTCAAGGCCCTGGTCGCCACGTCGGCCCTGGGCATGGGCTTCGACAAGCCCGACCTCGGCTTCGTCGTGCACCTGGGCGCGCCCGTCGTCGCCGGTGGCCTACTACCAGCAGGTGGGCCGCGCCGGCCGCGCCACCGAACGGGCCGACGTGCTGCTGCTGCCCGGGCCCGAGGACCGGGACATCTGGCCCTACTTCGCCTCGGTGTCGATGCCGCGCGAGGAGCAGGCCGCAGGCCGTGCTGCCGGCCCTGGCCGAGTCCGGCCGGCCGCTGTCGACGGCGGCGCTCGAGACGGCCGTCGACGTGCGCCGCACCCGGCTCGAGCTGCTGCTCAAGGTGCTCGACGTCGACGGCGCGGTGCAACGCGTGTCGCGGCGGCTGGGTGGCCACGGGCGTGCCGTGGACCTACGACGCCGAGCGCTACGCCCGGGTGGCCGCAGGCCCGTCGGCCGAGCAGCAGCTCATGGTCGACTACGAGCGGACCGACGCGTGCCGGATGGCGTTCCTCCAGGAGTGCCTCGACGACGACACGGCCGCGCCCTGCGGCCGCTGCGACGGCTGCGCCGGGCCGTGGTACCCGCGGAGGTGCCCGACCGCGGCCGTCGGGGCCGCGGCGCGCGCGGCTGGCCGGGCCGGGGTCGACCTCGACCCGCGGGTGCAGTGGCCCAGCGGCATGGACCGGCTGGGGGTGCCGGTCAAGGGCAAGATCTCGGCCGACGAGGCGCTGCTGGCAGGGCCGCGCCTGGCCCGGCTGACCGACCTGGGCTGGGGGCAGCGGCTGCGCGAGGTGCTGCGTCGCCGGAGCGACGGACCGGCGCGCCGGCCGACCTGCTGCGGGCCTGCGTCCAGGTGCTGGCGCGAGTGGGGCTGGGCGCAGCGGCCGGTCGCGCGTCGTGGCGATGCCGTCCCGACGCGCGGCCGACGCTGGTCGGCTCGGTGGCCGCGCGGCCTGGCCGAGATCGGCCGGCTGCCGCTGCTCGGGTCGCTCGACCTCGCCCACGGCGGGCCCGCCGGCGAGCCCGGGGGCAACAGCGCGTTCCGGCTGGCCGGGGTGTGGGAGCGGCTCGTCGTGGGGCCCGAGCTGGCCGCGGCGCCTGGCCGGCGTCGACGGCCCGGTGCTGCTCGTCGACGACCTGGTCGGCTCCCGGTGGACCCTGACCGTGGCCGGGCGCGCGCTGCGCCGGGCCGGCGCCGACGGGGTGCTGCCCTTCGCGCTCGCCGTCGACGGCTGACCATCCTCGAAGGTCGGCCTGCCCGGCATACCGGAGCCATTGCCGCGGAACCATCCCGGTGCGGCTTCGCTTGGCGAACCCTCGCCCACGAACTGCATGCAAAATTCATGAACTCGGCTAGTCTGGTCCGTATGACCACCGAGAATCCTCCAGGTGCGCGACGTCCCCGCCGCCGACGTCGCGGTCTTGCGGGCGCGGGCTGGGTCTCGGAACATGTCGCTGTCGAGCTATCTCCGGGAGCTGATTCACGACGACGCGTCGCGCCCGACGATGGACGAGGCACTCGCACGGATCGCCGACCGAGCCAGTGTCGAGGCCACCAGTGCGGACATCCGGTCGTTCATCGACGAGGACCGCTTGTAGATGGCCGTCGTCGACGCCTCCATCGTGTTGCGGCTGCTACAAAACCGTCGAGACGATGACCGGCTACGCGAGCGGTTCGGACGGCATCGGCACCTCCATGCCCCCGCACTGATCGACGCCGAGGTGACCTCCGCTGCCCGCGGGCTGCTGTTCACGTCGAGAGCGGCGATCAAGATCACGGTTGCCCGGGGTGAGCAGATGATCGAAGACTTCGCGAGCCTGCCCTTGGTGCGCTACCCGATGCACCCGCACCAGAGACGGGTCCTGGCTCTGCGCGACAACTTCTCCGCCTACGACGCGTTCTACGTAGCGCTGGCCGAGACGCTCGGCATGCCGCTGCTCACCGACGACCGGAAGTACGCCAAGGCCGTCGGCCATGTGGCCGTCATCGAAACATGGGCATAAGGTCTCGACCCCAACGTACGTGCCACGTTGGTCATCCATGGGCCAGGTCGAGCCTCAGCTCGACTCCTCGACGACATAGAACCGATTGCCGTCCGGGTCGTCGAAGGTGAACATGGGCGGGACGCCGCCCCACTGAAGCAGCTCGCCCACGGTGACTGCGCGCGCCCGCATGGTGGCGCGTTCAGCTTCGGCGTCGGGGACCGTGAAACGAATGCCGGTGTCGCTGCCGGGAGTCGAGCTGGGGTCAGCGGCAAGGAGGGCGAGCGAGGTGCTCGCGCCGGCAGGGGCGACCTCGATCCATCGCGCAGTGGGGCTGATCGGGGCGTCGAGCCGCTCTCGAAGCCGAGGGTGTCGACGTAGAAGGCAATCGCGTGGTCTTGGTTGGTGACGGTGATCCGGATCGTGCGCACGTCCGTGATGGTGGTCGGTGCCATGGTTGATCTCCTTCAGCGCTCGTCGTACATGAGGGAACCCGGGGTCGTGAGGCGCCGGCCAGTTTCCAGCCACGTCTTGAGGCCGGAGAGGATCATCGGCCAGCCGCCGTAGAGCTCGGGTGGGGCTGTGTCGCTGAGCTGGTCGTGCGTCACCGCGAGCCGGCAGGAGTCCCCGACGGGTTCGATCTCCCACGTCACACGCGAGGTGCCCTCGCGCTCGGCCTGCTCGCTCCACAACGTGCGCATGGTCTGCACGAGTCGGCGGGGTGGTTCGACGACGAGATTCTCGCCCTCGGCGAGGGGGAGTCGGCCCGGGGTGGGTCAGCTCGTAGTGGGAGCCTGGCGTCCAGTCGGACTCGAGCGCCGGCGCCGAAGTGGTACTTCGTGCGGATCGCCGGGTCGGTGATCGCCTCCAGAGTCGCTCCGGCGTCGTGCGGATGAGATATCGAACACCTTCTCCATCGGGCCCTGCAGTTCGCGTTTGAGCCCGGCCAGACCGGCGGCCCACGGCTCGGTGTACTTGCTCACCCACCGGTCATGGATGAGGCGGATCGGGATCGGGTTCAGGTAATGCAGCTTCTCCCGGCCTCGTCGCCGGCTGACGACCAGGCCGGCGTCCTCGAGCAGCCGCACGTGCTGGCCGCGGCGATCCTCGTCATGTCGTGACCGGCGGTGAGGGCGACCAATGTCTGGCCGTCCTGCTCGAACAGTGCATCGAGCAGCGCCCGCCGCGTGGGATCAGCGAGGGCCCGAAACACCATCTCCACGAAAGCAAGCGTAGGAAACCAAATGGTTTCCTGTCAATGCCCCATCGTGTGATTGCCTCGCCGGGTATCGAGGCCTCCCAAGCCTGTACGGCCAGCACCAGATAACTTGCTTCCTAGTGGTATTCCTGAACGAGTAATACTTGTGTTCGAGACAGCCATGACGTACAATCGAACACATGAGCGAGGCCGGCGAGAGGGTGACCACCGACGAGGTGGCGTCGTGGGTCTCGCGGCTGGCGGTCTTGACGACCGATGTGGATGACGCGGAGCGGGTGGCGCAGCTGGGGGTGTTGGAGTCGGTGAAGGCCGCCGCCGCAGCGGCGCAGGCTCGGGTGGCGGTGGCGTTCGACGGTTCGCAGCGTGCGGCGCAGAAGGCGGCGGGTATGCCGGCGGCGAAGCTGGGCGCCGGGGTCGCCGAGCAGGTGGCGTTGGCTCGGCGGGAGTCGCCCAGCCACGGCAGTCGGCATCTGGGGCTGGCGAAGGCGTTGGTGAACGAGATGCCGCATACGATGGCTGCGCTCAGTGACGGTCGGATCAGTGAATGGCGGGCGACGCTCGTGTGCCAGGCGACCGCGGTGCTCACGACCGAGGACCGGCTCGCTGTGGACGCCGAGCTGGCTGGACGCCTGGAGGGCAAGTCGGACAAGGCGGTGCGGGCGGAGGCCCGCAAGGCCGCCTACGAGCGTGACCCGCAGGCGTTCACGACCCAGGGCCGGCGCGCGGTCGAGGACCGGCGGGTGACGATCCGCCCAGCGTTGGACATGATGACCCACCTGTCGGCGTTCCTGCCGCTGGGCCAAGGAGTCGCGGCATACGCGGCGCTGCGCAAACACGCCGAGTCGCTGCGCGCGCAAGGGGACGAGCGCAGCCTGGGCCAGATCATGGCCGACACGCTGGTGCAACGGCTGACCGGGCAAGCCGCCGCTGCGGCGGTCCCGGTGGAGATCAACCTGGTGATGACCGACGCCGCCCTGTTTGGCGACGACGAGACTCCGGCCACGGTCCGCCACTTCGGCCCGGTGCCCGCCGGCGCCGCCCGGGATCTGGTCCGCGAGGCCGCCGACGAAGACGCGCCGGCGTGGGTGCGCCGGCTGATCACCGACCCGCTGACCGGGCGGGTGTGCGACACCGAGAAGAGACGGCGCAGGTTCCCCGCTGCGGTCCGCCAGGTGGTGGTGGCCCGGGACGAGTGGTGTCGCACCCCGTGGTGCGGAGCCCCGATCCGACATATCGACCATGTGCAGGCACACGCTCGAGGGGGGCCAACGGACCTAGCCAACGCGCAGGGGCTATGCGAACGATGCAACCAAGCCAAAGAAGCCCCCGGCTGGCACGCCGCTGCCGTCCCCGACCCGGACGATCCCACGAGAGTCCGCACGACGACGCCCACCGGGCACACCTACGACTCCACGGCTCCACCGGCCTCGCGACCGGGCAAGGACCGCCCGCGAAGGAGCAGGGCATCGGCGTAGTCGGGGGAGGGTCGATGCCGAGTCACGCCGCGTCGCCGCTGGCGGCCGAGCTCGCCGCACAGGACCCAAGTCCGGCGGGGCGACCCCGTCGAGGGCGTTCATCGCCTGGCCGAGCAACCGGGTCAGCTGCGTCCGCAGCGGTCGGCTTGGGTTGAGACCCTGTCGGCGCCCTTGTGAATGGCGCTCGCCTGCTTGGCGATCTCGTCGATGCCCCGCAGAGCAGTCACCGCTTCAGCGACCCGTTCGCGCACGGTCCGTATGCCGTCCAGGTCCTGCCGGGTGGTGGCCGCCAACGCGCCGATGCGAAGCAGCAGCACGACCGTGCGCAACAGGTCGACGTCGTCCGTGGCCGGGTCGAAGACCATGACGATCCGCCGCGGCCCGAGCACCCGCACCGTGTGTCCAGCGTTGTGCTCGGGGAGCGGACCACCCAAGCGACGCCGCCGCATCGCGGTTGCGCTCGGCCTCGTCCAGATACCCATGCCAGCCGCTGCGCGGCGAGTCGCTCATCTCGAGGACCACCCGAGTATGTCCACCGGTGAGGGTAAGCACGCCGTCACCCTTCTTGCAGCGCGCGATCGCACCGGCGAGGCTGCCAGTGTCGATGTACTCGTCGCCCATCTCCACGGCGAGCTCGTGCATGATGCGGTGAACCTCATCGGCATACGACGCGCCTTTAAGCGGGGTGACTGAGGCGATGGCGCTCGCGGCGGACTTGGCCGCGGTCGCTACCTGGACAACGGTGGTCAGCTCGTCGACCTTGCCGGCCAGCGACAGGTGGTTACGTTCGAGCACCGGCCAGCGCCGTCTGCTGGCTCTTCCAGGACCTTGACCTGCTTGGCGAACGGGGACGTCGGGTCGGCCGGGTCGAACTGGCGGGTGAGCTTCGCGAGCATCGTGTCGGTCTGCTCGGCCGACAGCCGCGCCATCCGCGTCGCGGCCTTGTCGAGCACCGGCGTGACGCGCTGCAGCAGCTGCGGGTCGTCTCCACCGAGCAGCTCGGTCAGCGCCCTTTTGAGCTGCTCGGAGGCGACGGACACCGAGTCGCCGAAGCTGCGCCGGCTGGCCTCGGCCGCCTCGCGAGAGCCTTGCGCAGCTCGTCGGAGGCGCCCCTGACCGCCTTGGCAGCGTCCGCCGCGGCCTGGCTCGTGGCCTGGGTGGCCGCCGTCGCGCTCTGGGTCGTGCGCGTGCCGACGTCCTGGATGAGCTGCTCGAGGTTCACCGTGTCCTGGGTGCTGCCGGCCACCGAGATGGCCTGCGCGCCGACGATCATCGCCTGGTCGCGAACCCACGAGGTCGGTCTCCTCCAAGTCGTCGGCGCTCACGGCGGGGCCTCGGGCTCCGGTCGACCATCGCAGTGCCTCGGTGCAGACGGCAGGGTGGGTGATCGCCAGCGCGTCGATGACGACGGCGGGGGTGCTGCGGTCGTAGTGGGAACTGGCCATGACGGGCCTCCTGTGTGCTCGCGATGCTGCGGTGGAGGTTGCCGGGCGTATGCCGGTTCACCTCACCTTGCGATCACACACTCCCGATCGCCAGCGGATGCCCTGATAAGAGGTCTTATCATTAATACATGGCTGCCCATCCTGACCACTACTTCTCGTAGTGATACCGACAGGCGGCGATCCGGATACTCCTTCTCGACCGCCTTGTAGACGAGCCGATGCTCCTCGGTGATCCTGCGGGACCAGGTAGCCCTGGAACCCGTCCTTCGAGTGGCTCGGGCTTGCCGACTCCTTCATTGCCGTTGCGTTCGATGTCCTGGATGAGAGTGTTCGATCCGCTTGAGCACTTCTGCGGTCCTGGGCCTGCCACCAGACGTAGTCGCCCCAAGCGTTCTCGTCCCAGACAAGCCTCATTCGACGAGGTCGTGCACGCTTCCTTGGCCGCGCTCAAGTCGCTCGATGACGCGAAGAAGGCGCCGGGCATTTTCCGGGCTGCGAAGCAAGTAGGCGGGTCTCCTTGAGCGACTGATAATCGTCTAGGGAGACAATGGACCGGGTCGTGGCCGGCGCGCGTGATGACCACCTCTTCCCGGTCGTTGACCACGGCGTCGAGTGTCTCAGCGTACTTCGCTCGCGACTGCGAGTAGCTCATGGTTCGCATGCGGACCTCCCTTCCGTACAGGAAATTGTTCTTCCACACGGCACTAGGGCCAACCGAGCAGTCCTGTTCGAGGTTCCCTTAGCAGCGGAACGAATCTGGTTCCTTCCGCCGTCAGCTGTCGCTCTGGGACCCCGGCCGGGCCAGCGTCCGCAAACGCGGCGTCGCCGACAACGACTCCTCCACGCGTTCAACCACCCGATCCGCTACGAGGACCTTGACGACGGATTCAGTGATGTTCATTTGGCCCTGCCCGCTCCGACCGCTTGATCGAACTCGGGTTCATCGACACCGACCACGGTTCCGGTCATCGTGGACGCGATGACCGCCCGCAGAAAGTACTTGAGGTGATGACCATGCCCCGCACCCTGCAGGAGATCCTCGAGCACGCCGACGAGCTTGAGCGCCGGTTTGCCGACCACGAGCCGGCCAACGTCCGCCCCGCCGAGCCGCTGCATGCGATCCGCGACGCGGTCACCGAACGCGCCGCCACTGAGCGACGCATCGCCGAGGCCGTCACCGCCGCTCGCGAAGCAGGCGTGTCCTGGTCCGCGATCGGCGGCATGCTCGGCACCTCCGGCGAGGCTAGGCTGCCCGCAAGCGCTATGGACTCAGCACTAAGACCGCATGACACGGCCATCCGAATGAGACGCCGCCGATGGGGGTCCTTCGAGCGGGCAGCTGGTCGTTAAAAATCCAGAACGAAACGCAGGGCCTGGTCGATTGCCCTCATCTCGCTGGGATCGACCATCCCTCGATGAGACGACAGCCGTTCGATCGATACCACGCGCAATTGGTCGCAGCGGGCGTAAGACGTGTGATCTAAGCCGCAGCCTTCAGACTCCAACTCGACGTGGCTTCGCAGTCCGTAGCCGGTGGTCGTGATCGGTGCGACGACTACCAGTCCGCCAGGACCGTTGTTGAGGATTTCGACGGACACCACGACGGCAGGTCGGTGAAAGGCCGGCTCGTGACCGACCGGCTGACCGAGGTCGACCTCGTAGACCTCTCCGCGCCAGATCAAGCCAGCGCGTCCCACCCCGTGGCGCTCGGCCAGGTACTGCTCCCACCGAGCGGGGTCGTGGAGCAACCGCTGGTCGTCCCCATTGAGGCCGCGGAGAAACTCCTGCCGTTCCAGGGCGTCGATGGCTTCATGCACGACGTCGATGACGGCGGCCTGACGAGTCTTGGCCAGTGATCGCAGACGCTCCGAATCCGGCCGACGGACACGGACGGTTGCTGTGTCTGCTGCCATGAGCCAATTGTAGACGAAATGTCGACTCATCGCACGCAAGCGGGTCCGCTATGCGGGTAGCAGAAGCCGGCCAAGGCGTGCCTCAGACACGAGGTCACTTAAAGGTGGACGATTGCATGCGCATTGCATGCATAGCATCAAAACACATACCATGCGTACATGGCCCTGGTTCAAGTCCGCGACGTCTCAGAGACGACGCTGAACTCCCTCAAAGCACTTGCCGCGGAACGCAGCCTGACGCTGAGCGCATACCTACGCAACGAGCTCGACCGACTCGCTTCTCGACCGACCAACGCCGAGATCGTCGAACGCCTGGCCCGACGTGAGCGGAGTGGAGGGCCGTCGGTCGTCGATACGGTGGCCGAGATCCGCAGGACGCGCGAAGCGTCATGATCGTGATCGAGGCATCGGCCATGGTCGACGCTCTCGTGGATGAGCCGGCGAACCCGGAGCTGCTGGCCCTCATCGCCGACAGCGAGTTACACGCCCCATCGCTGCTCGACTACGAGGTCGCGAGCGCTCTGCGGGGCCATGCCCTCGCTGGCAGGCTAGCCCAACAGCGGTTGACAGATGCCATGGACGACTTCATTTCGCTGCGCATCGATCGATATCCGCTCACCAGGATGATGAGCGGTGTTCTCGACATCGGGGACAGCTCCCAGGTCTACGACGCCGCGTACGTCGTGCTAGCTCAAACACTCGAAGCGCCGCTGGTCACTGCGGACGCCAAGTTCGGCGAGGCACGCAAGGTCGGTGTCGACGTACGGGTCCTTCGGCATCATCAGTGATCGATCCCGTCGGGACAGTCGGAATCCCAACTGTTGTGAGGCGACCATCGGCTCGCCATTGCCTTGTGGCGGGCCCTTCTTTGTGCACATTTGGCAAGACCTACACATGATAATGTATGCTCATGTCCGTCATGGAGCGCCGTCTCCAGCTGCTGCTCGACCAGGAGCGCTTCGCCAAGGTCGAGGCCGAGGCGCGCGCAGCGGGCGCAGCGTGGCGGCGATCATCCGGGAGGCGATCGCCGCCACGCTGCGCCCGCTGGCGCGCGCCTCGGCCTCGACCTTGGCGAAGCGCTCCTAGTCGAGCAGCAGCTGGAGACGGCGCTCCATGACACATTATCATGTACGTCCTGCCAAATGTGCACAAAGAAGGGCCCGCCACAAGGCGCAAGCGATGGTCGCCTCACAACAGTTGGGATCCGACTGTCCCCGACGGCATCGATCACTGATGATGGCGAAGGAGCCCCGTCGACACCGACCTTGCGTGCCTCGCCGAACTTGGCGTCCGCAGTGACCAGCGGGCGCCTTGCGAGTGTTTGAGCTAGCACGACGTACGCGGCGTCGTAGACCGTGAAGTTGTCCCTGATGTCGAGAACACCGCTCGTCGATTGTGGTGAGCGGATATCGATCGATGCGCAGCGAAATGAAGTCGTCCATGGCATCTGTCAACCGCTGTTGGGCTAGCCTGCCAGCGAGGGCATGGCCCCGCAGAGCGCTCGCGACCTCGTAGTCGAGCAGCGATGGGGCGTGTAACTCGCTGTCGGCGATGAGGGCCAGCGGCTCCGGGTTCGCCGGCTCATCCACGAGAGCGTCGACCATGGCCGATGCCTCGATCACGATCATGACGCTTCGCGCGTCCTCGGAATCTCGGCCACCGTATCGACGACCGACGGCCCTCCACTCGCTCACGTTGGGGCCAGGCGATTGTTCGGCGTTGGTGGGTCGAGAGCGAGTCGGTCGAGCTCGTTGCGTAGGTATGCGCTCAGCGTCAGGAGGCGTTCCGCGGCAAGTGCTTTGAGGGAGTTAGGACGGTCATTCTCTGATAAGTCGCGGGGCTAAACCAGGGCCATGTACGCATGGTATGTGTTTTGATGCTATGCATGCAATGCGCATGCAATCGTCCACCTTTAAGTGACCTCGTGTCTGAGGCACGCCTTGGCCGGCTTCTGCTACCCGCATAGCGGACCCGCTTGCGTGCGATGAGTCGACATTTTGGTCTCAATTGGCTCATGGCCACAAGCACAGCAACCGTGCGTGTCCGTCGGCCGGATTGGGGAGAAGCGGGCACTTGGCCAAGACTCGTCAGGCCGCCGTCATCGACGTCGTGCATGAAGCCATCGACGCCCTGGAACGGCAGGAGTTTCTCCGCGGCCTCAATGGGCACTCTCCCAGCGGTTGCTCCACGAGCCCGCTCGGTGGGAGCAGTACCTGGCCGAGCGCCACGGGTGGGACGCGCTGGCTTGATCTGGCGCGGGGAGGTCTACGAGGTCGACCTCGGTCAGCCGGTCGGTCACGAGCCCGCTTTCACCGACCTGCCGTCGTGGTGCTCGTCGAAATCCTCAACTGGTCCTGGCGGACTGGTAGTCGTCGCACCGATCAGACCACCGGCTACGGACTGCGAAGCCACGTCGAGTTGGAGTCTGAAGGCTGCGGCTTAGATCACACGTCTTACGCCCGCTGCGACCAATTGCGCGTGGTATCGATGAACGGCTGTCGTCTCATCGAGGGATGGTGGATCCCAGCGAGATGAGGGCAATCGACCAGGCCCTGCGTTTCGTCTGAATCTTTAACGACCAGTTGCCGCTCGAGGATCCCCATCGGCGGCGTCTCATTCGGATGGCCGTGTCATGCGGTCTTAGTGCTGAGTCCATAGCGCTTGCGGCAGCCTAGCCTCGCCGGAGGTGCCGAGCATGCCGCCGATCGCGGACCAGGACACGCCTGCTTCGCGAGCGGCGGTGACGGCCTCGGCGATCGTCGCTCAGTGGCGGCGCGTTCGGTGACCGCGTCGCGGATCGCATGAGCGGCTCGGCGGGGCGGACGTTGGCCGGCTCGTGGTCGACAAACCGGCGCTCGAGTTCGGCGTGCTCGAGAATCTCCTGCAGGGTGCGGGGCATGGTCATCACCTCAAGTACTTTCTGCGGGCGGTCATCGCGTCCACGATGACCGGAACCGTGGTCGGCGTCGATGAACCCGAGTTCGATCAAGCGGTCGGAGCGGGCAGGGCCAAATAAACATCACAAATCCGTCCGTCAAGGTCCTCGTAGCGGATCGGGTGGTTGAACGCGTGGAGGAGTCGTTGCGGCGACGCCGCGTTTGCGGACGCTGGCGGCGCATCAGAGCGACAGCTAGGCGGAAGGAACCAGATTCGTTCCGCTGCTAAGGGAACCTCGAACAGGACTGCTCGGTTGGCCCTAGTGCCGTGTGGAAGTAAATTTCCTGTACGGAAGGAGGGTCCGCATGCGAACCATGAGCTACTCGCAGTCGCGAGCGAAGTACGCTGAGACACTCGACGCCGTGGTCAACGACCGGGAAGAGGTGGTCATCACGCGCGCCGGCCACGACCCGGTGATTGACTCCCTAGACGATTATCAGTCGCTCGAGGAACGGCCTACTTGCTTCGCAGCCCGGAAATGCCGACGCTTCTTCGCGTCTATCGAGGACTTGAGCGCGGCCAAGGAAGCGTGCACGACCTCGTCAATGAGGCTTGCTGGGACGAGAACGCTTGGGGCGACTACGTCTGGTGGCAGGCCCAGGACCGCAAAGTGTTCGAGCGGATCAACACTCTCATCCAGGACATCGAACGCAACGGAATGAAGGAGTCGGCAAGCCCGAGCCACTCAACGACGGGTTCCCGGGCTAGGCCCTCAGGATCACCGAGGAGCATCGGCTCGTTTACAAGGCGGTCGAGAAGGAGATCCGGATCGCCGCCTGTCGGATCACTACGAGAAGTAGTGGTCGGATGGTCAGATGTATTAATGATAAGACCTCTTATAGGCACGTGGCGATCGGGAGTGTGTGATCGCAAGGTGAGGTGAACCGGCATACGCCCGGCAACCACACCGAGCGTCGCGAGCACACAGGAGGCCGTCATGGCCAGTTCCCGCTACGACCGCAGCATCCCCGGCCTCGCTCATCGACGCGCTGACCGTCACCCACCCCGGCGGGTGCACGGAGGCGCTGCGCTGGTGACCCGGGGCACGCGGCCCAGCGGTCAGCACCGACGAAATGGTCGATGCCGACCTGTTCGCGTTCGCGACCCAGGCGCTCGTCGTTGGGGCGCAGGCGATCTCGGAAGCGGGCAGACCCAGGACAAGGTCAACCTCGAGCAGCTCATCCAGGATGTCGGTACGCGCACCGCCGAGAGCGCCTCGGCGGCGACCGAGGCAACCGCCACCAGGCCAACACTGCGAAGGCGGGAGTAGGTGCTCCAACAAGCTGCGCAAGGCTTACGACACACGGTGAGTCGCAGGCTTCGGGGAGTCGGTGTCGGCTGCTGAGCAAGACGCTCAAGAAGCAGCTGACCGAACTGCTCGGCGGCGACAACCGGCAGCTGCTGCAGCGGACCACGCCACTGCTGGAAGGGACCGGTCAGCGGATGGCTCTGTTGTCGGCCGAGCAGACCGACACGATGCTCGCCAAGCTCACCCGCCAGTTCAACCCTGCCGACCCGACGTCCCGATCGCCAAGCAGGTCAAGGTCCTGGAGAGCCAGCAGACCGCGCTGGCCACGGTGCTCGAACGTAACCACCTGCGCTGGCCGGCAAGGTGGACGAGCTGACCACCGTTGTCCAGGTAGCGACCGCGGCCAAGTCCGCCGCGAGCGCCATCGCCTCAGTCACCCGCTCAAAGGTGGTCGTATGCCGATGAGGTTCACCGCATCATCCACGAGCTCGCCGTGGAGATCGGCGACGAGTACATCGACACTGGCAGCCTCGCCGTGCGATCGCGCGCTGCAAGAAGGGGACGGCGTGCTTACCCTCACCGGTGGACACACTCGGGTGGTCCTCGAGATGAGCGACTCGCCGCGCAGCGGCTGGCATGGGTATCTGGACGAGGCCGAGCGCAATCGCGATGCCGCGGCGCGCTTGGCTGGTCCGCTCCCCCGAGCACAACGCCGGACACACGGTGCGGGTGCTCGGGCCGCGGCGGATCGTCATGGTCTTCGACCCGGCCACGGACGATGTGGAGATGTTGCGCACGGTCGGGCTGCTGCTTCGCATCGGCGCGCTGGCGGCCACCAGCCGACAGGACCTGGACGACATACGGGACCTGCGCGAACGGGTCGCTGAAGCGGTGACTGCGCTGCGGGGCATTGACGAGATTGCCAAGCAGGCGAGCGCCATTCACAAGGGCGCCGACCGGGTCTCAACCCAAGCCGATGCCTTGCGGACGCAACTGACCCGGTTGCTCGGCCAGGCGATGAACGCCCTCGACGGGGTCGTCCCGCCGGACTTCGGGTCCGCCGCGAGCTCGGCTACGGCCAGCGGCGACGCGGCGTGAACTCGGCGGGGAAACCGGCCGATGCCGATGTTGTTCGCGGGGGGTGCTTGCCCGGTCGCGAGGCCGGGTGGGGCGGTGGAGATAGGTGTGCCCGGTCGGCGTGGTGGTGCAGACCCTGGTCGGGTCGTCGGGATCGGGGACCGCTTTGGCGTGCCAGCCGGGGGCTTGCTGGCGTGGTTGCACCGTTCGATAACCCTGCGCGTTGCCCAACTGCGTTGGGCCACCTCTTGCGAACGGCGTCACGTGGTCGATTTGGCGGATCCGCGCCCCGCACCACGGGGTGCGACACCACTCGTCCCGAGCGATCAAACCCGGCGGACCACGGCCGGAAACTAGCGACCCGTTCGGTGTCCAGGACCGTGCCGGTGACCGGGTCGGGACCATCCGGCGTACCCACGCCGGCGCGTCCGCCGCAGCGGCGTCCCGGACAGATCGCGGCCGGTGCCAGCCGGCACCGGCCCATAGTCTGCATGTGCGCGGGCGTGTCGTCCTCGCCGAACAACATCGCATCGGTCACCACCAGGTGAATCTCGACGGACCGCCGCCGCGGTGGCCTGGCCGGTGAGCCGTTCACGAACGTGTCGGCCATGATCTGCCCCAGGCTGCGTTCATCCCCTTTGCGCCCGCAACGACTTGGCATGCTGACGCAACGCCGCGTACGCGGCCGCCCCTTGCGCCAACGGAACGAACCCGGTCAGGTTGGTCATCATGTCCACGCCGGCCGGATCGTCACCCGCCCGTCGGCCTCGGCCCGCCGGGCCTGCGCCACGGCGGCTTGCGGGTCTCGCTCGTAGGCCGCCTTCGGGGCCGCGGCGTTGACCGCCCGATCCGCATGCCCTCCAGTCGCCCAGCCAAGTCCGCGTCCACGCCGATCCGGTCCTCCACGGTCAGCACCGCGGCCCGGGCCCCAGCGTGGCCCGCCACCGCTGATCCGCCCGGCCGTCGACGCGGGACGTGTGCGGCATCTCGTTCACCAACGCCTTGGCCAACCCCAGATGCCGACCATGGTGGGCGACTCCCGCCGCGCCGACGCTGGCGGCGATCCCCGCCCCCGGCTTGGCCACCGCATACCCCGCGCCTGCTGCGCCTGCGGCTCGGGAGCGTCGAACGCGACCGCCACCCGAGCCTGCGCCGCCGCCGCGGCGGTTCACCGACTCCAACAACCCCAGCTGACAGACCCGCTCCGTATCGTCTCGGATCCAGGGTCACCAGCAGGCCACCCACGCCGCCACCTCATGGGTCGCACCACCCCCTGAGTCTCGCTCACGTGTTCGATTCTACTCTCTGACTACTCGAACACAAGTGTTACTGTTCAGGAATACCACAGGAAGCAAGTTATCTGGTGCGGGCCGTACAGGCTTGGGAGGCCTCGATACCCGGCGAGGCAATCACACGATGGGGCATTGACAGGAAACCATTTGGTTTCCTATGCTTTCTTTCGTGGAGACGGTGTTTCGGGCCCTCGCTGACCCACGCGGCGGGCGCTGCTCGATGCACTGTTCGAGCAGGACGGCCAGACATTGGTCGCCCTCACCGCCGGTCACGACATGACGAGGATCGCCGTGGCGAAGCACCTCCGGCTGCTCCAGGACGCCGGCCTGGTCGTCTGCGGCGACGAGGCCGGGAGAAGCTGCATTACCTGAACCCGATCCCGATCCGCCCTCCATTGGTGGGTGAGCAAGTACACCGAGCGTCGGCCGCCGGGGCGGGCTTAAACGCGAACTGGAGGGCCCGATGGAGAAGGTGTTCGATATTTACATCCGCACGAGGAGCGACTCTGGGAGGCGATCACGATGGTGATCCGCACCAAGTATCACTTCGGCGCGGGCGTGGAGTCCGACTGGACGCCAGGCTCCCACTACGAGCTGACCCACCCCGAGGCCGACGCCCCCTCGCCGAGGGCGAGAATCTCGTCGTCGAACCACCCGGCCGACTCGTGCAGACCATGCGCACGTTGTGGAGCGAGCAGGCCGAGCGCGAGGGCACCTCGCGTGTGACGTGGGAGATCGGACCCGTCGGGGACTCCTGCCGGCTCACGGTGAGCACGACCAGCTCAGCGACACAGCCCCACCCGAGCTCTACGGCGGCTGGCCGATGATCCTCTCCGGCCTCAAGACGTGGCTGGAGACTGGCCGGCGCCTCACGAGCCCGGGTTCCCTCATGTACGACGAGCGCTGAAGGAGATCAACCATGGCACCGACCACCATCACGGACGTGCGCACGATCCGGATCACCGTGACCAACCAAGACCACGCGATTGCCTTCTACGTCGACACTCTCGTTTCGAGAAGCGGCTCGACGCCCCGTCAGCCCACTGCGCGATGGATCGAGGTCGCCCCTGCCGGCGCGAGCACCTCGCTCGCCCTCCTTGCCGCTGACCCGCGACTCCCGGCAGCGACACCGGCATTCGTTTCAGCCCCGACGCCGAAGCTGAACGCGCCACCATGCGGGCGCGCGCAGTCACCGTGGGCGAGCTGCTTCAGTGGGACGGCGTCCCGCCCAGTTCACCTTCGACGACCCGGACGCAATCGGTTCCTATGTCGTCGAGGAGTCGAGCTGAGTCTGGACCTGGCTCATGGATGACCAACGTGGCACGTACGTTGGGGTCGAGACCTTATGCCCATGTTTCGATGACGGCCACATGGCCGACGGCCTTGGCGTACTTCCGGTCGTCGGTGAGCAGCGGCATGCAAGCGTCTCGGCCAGCGCTCGTAGAACGCGTCGTAGGCGGAGAAGTTGTCGCGCAGAGCCAGGACCCGTCTCTGGTGCGGGTGCATCGGGTAGCGCACCAAGGGCAGGCCGCGAAGTCTTCGATATCTGCTCACCCCGGGCAACCGTGATCTTGATCGCCGCTCTCGACGTGAACAGTGCCCGCAGGCAGCGGAGGTCACCTCGGCGTCGATCAGTGCGGGGGCATGGAGGTGCCGATGCCGTCCGAACCGCTCGCGTAGCCGGTCATCGTCTCGACGGTTTTGTAGCAGCCGCAACACTATGGAGGCGTCGACGACGGTCATCTACAAGCGGTCCTCGTCGATGAACAACCGGATGTCCGCACTGGTGGCCTCGACACTGGCTCGGGCGGCGATCCGCGCGAGGGCCTCGTCATGTCGGGCGCGACGCGCGTCGTGAATCAGCTCCCGGAGATAGCGACAGCGAGATCTTCCGAGACCCAGCCCGCGCCCGCAAGACCGCGACGTCGGCGGCGGGGAGGTCGCGCACCTGGAAGATCCTCGTTGGTCATACGGACCGCCAGCCGAGTTCATGAATTTTGCATGCAGTTCGTGGGCGAGGGTTCGCCAAGCGAAGCCGGCACCAGGAAGGTTCGCGGCAATGGCTCCGGTATGCCGGGCAGGCCGACCTTCGAGGATGGTCAGCCCTCGATCGCAAGGACAAAGGGCAGCACCGCGTCGGCGCGCCCGGCGCAACTCACGGCCGGCACGGTCAGCGTCCATCGGGAGCTGACCAGGCGTCGACGAGCAGCGCCGGGCCATGGGTGGCCGCGAGGCGACTCGGCAGCTCGGGCCCCACCTGCAGACGCCCCCACACACCAGCCAGCCGGAAGGCGCTGTTGCCCCCGGGCTCCCCAACAGGGCCCCCGTCGACGAGGTCGAGCGACCCGAGCAGCGGCAGCCGCCCGATTCGGCCAGCGCCGCCGCCACTGACCCGACCAGCCGCGGCCGCCGCGGGACGGCATCGCCACGACCGCGCTCGGCCGCTGCGCCCAACCCCATGCGCCAGGACCTGGACACAGGCGCGGATCACGTCGGCCGGCGCGTCCTGGTCCACGCTCCTGTCGTACGCAATAGCTCGCGCAGCCGCGCCCCCAGCGGTCGGCCGTTCCACGGCGCGGCCCTCCAAGCACGTTTCGGCGGCCGAGAGCCCTCCCTCGACCGGCACCCCGAGCCGGTCCAGCCGTCGGCCACAGCAGCCGCGGCTCAACCTTGACCCCGACTCAAGCCAGGGCGGCACGCCAGCCCCACGGCCGCGCCGGGACGTCCAGGCACACCACGGCCCCGCGCACGAGTCGCACGGCAAGGGGCCGCCGTCGCGTCGTCGAGACAGCGCTGCAAGAACGCCATCCGGCATCGGTGGTCTGCTCGTAGTCGAGCATGAGCTGTTGCTCGTGGCGACGGGCCTGCGCCACCCGGTCGTAGCGCTCGGTGTCATACGTCCACGCCGCGCCCGTGGCCTCCAGCCGCCGCTGACCCGGCATACCGCACCGTCGACGTCGAGGACCTTGAGCAGCAGCTCCAGGCGCGTGCGGCGCACGTCGACGATCGCCTCGAGGGCCGCCGTCGACAACGGCCCCGCCTGAGCGAGCGCCTGCAGGACGGCCTGCATGAGCTCGCGGGGCATCGACGCCGAGGCGAAGTAGGTCCAGATGTCGCGATCCTCCGGACCGGGCAGCAGCAGCGCGTCGGACGCTCAGTCGCACGACCGGCACGGCCGATCCTGCTGGTAGTAGGCGACCGGCGACGACGGGGCACCCAGGTGGACGACGAAGCCAAGGTCGGGCTTGTCGAACCCCATGCCCAGGGCCGACGTTGCGACGAGGGCCTTCACGGCGTTGTCGCGCAGCGCCGCCTCGAGCCGCTCACGCTCGGCCGGGTCGGTCCGCCCCGGTGATGCCGCGACGTGGTGCCCTCGCGAGGCTTCTCGCGAGGTCCTCGGCGCCGGCGACGGTGAGGGAGTAAATGATTCCGCAGCCGGGCAGGTTCGTACGGAGGGTGGGCCAGCAGCCAGCCCCAGCCGTTGCTGCGGCGTTGTGGACCCTGGCGCTCCAAGGCGCGAGGAGCCGGGCGAGGCCACCCCGGATGGTGTGGACCGGGGTGTTGCGGTCAGCGGCGCTCGGCCTCAGCTGGTGCTGCGCGTCGGCGACCACCCGGCGTTGGCGGTCGCCGTTGTGGCGAGCGACGGGTCTGCCGTCGGGCAGGCGCTGCAGCAGTTCGCCGATGCGTCGGTGTCCGGCCGGAAGTCGTGCCCCAGTCGCTGACGCAGTGGGCCTCGTCGATGACGAGCAGGCCGCAGCGCCGGAGCAGGTCGGAGCGGCTCGTCCCGGAAGGCGGGGTTGTTGAGTCGCTCGGGGCTGACCGGCAGGACATCGGCTTGCCGTCGCGCCACGAGGGCCGCCCGCACCTGCGGCCAGTCAAGCGCGTTGGCAGAGTTCATGGTCACAGCGTGTATGCCGGCTCGCTCGGCTGCCCGATCTGGTCGCGCATGAGTGATGGAGCGGCGAGACGATGACGTAGGGCCGAGTCCGGCCTGGCGCTGCATCGCGGTCGCGCACGAAGTAGACCGCGACTTGCCCCAGCCGGTGCGCTGCACGACGAGGAGCCCGGGCGCGGGTCACGCACCGACGCGTGCACCGACTCGAGCTGGCCGTCGTGGAACTGCGCGTCGTCGCGACCGACGAGCCGGCGAAGCGACGCGAGGGCGGCCTCCGCGAGCCCGATGTCCTCGGGCCCGCGGAGGACATCCGACGCCTTCATGACCAGTTACCGAAGGTGGGCCCGTCCGACACCTGCCTACGCTGCTGCCGGCGTCGCGACGCCGAGCGGCGTGGCCAGCCCACGTCCTCCTCGTAGTGGCGGGTCGCGGGGTCGAACCGACCCGTGCACGTGACCAGCACCAGCCGACCGGGAATGCCTTGGTGAGAAGAGGAGTCGCCTCCTCGTTGTCGCCAGACCTGACTTGGGGACAGGCGCATGACCGAGGCGAGCCGAGTAGCCTGGCTTGCCGTGCCGGAGTCGCCGAGCGTGATCCGATCGCCGGTCTCAGGACGTCCAGCAGCCGGGCGAAGAAGCCGAGGCCATGGCGCGGGAGTGCGATGTGCCCGGCCGGACGCTCCGAACGCGTCACCGGCAAGCGCGCCGCTCATCCGCCACCCCACCCTGCCGGGATCCTCCGGCAGGGCTAGCTCACCATCGGGTTGAGTGTCACGGGGTCGACCGAGACAGACCACTCCCCGCCGAGCTGGTGACGAGGTCAAGGACGGTGGGAACGAAGGTGATCCGCTGTCCAGGTGCCGCTGCTCCCAGCCGGGCCTGGGGCGCTGCCGCGGCGTTCACCGGGTGGGGGCTCGGATCGGTCGCGTCAGCCGGAGAGGCAGCGGGAGGAAAGGCACGGTCGGCATGCTGGACCGCTTCTGGGACGGGGAGGAGGTGGCCTGGGAAAACCCCCCACCGTCCGGCATCCGGCGACGAGCCCCAGGCAGACGGTCACCGTCAGGCCGGTGAGCCGAGCGAGACGCCGCGCGTCAGCGGCCACGCCGAATGCGCAGGACGGCGAATGCGGCGAGCAGCCAGCCCGATGCAACCCCCCAGGATCCGTCCGACAACGCCCAAGCCAACCCCCGAGTCGGCACCGGGGACTGGTCCGCAATCAGCCTTGCGCCTGCCCCGCCGTCACCAGCGTTGACCAATGCGGGCGGTGTGCCGGAGCCGCGCGCCGTTAGCGGGAGAACCTGAACGACAGCGTCCATGGATCCGGTGGCGGCGGAGACGCCGATGGCGAACACACGGGTGAGCGATGCGGCCTTGACGGGCAGCGTGACCGGACCGAACACCACCGGCGCGGTGGCGGCGGCCGGGACGATGTCGACGGCGTAGCTCCCCGCCGGAACGGTTAGTGTGAGCGACTCGCCATTGGCCACGTTGGCGAACAGCACCTGGCCGTTGACCCGGATGTCCGCCGGGCCCACGGCTGCGGTGTGGGCGACCGTCACCCGTCCACTGTCGGCAGCGACGGGCGACAGGTCGTTCGGGAAGACCGTGAACACAGCAGGTTCAGACGGATCCACCTGTCGGTGCAGGATCGCGTCGACGTTGCCACCGGGGGTGACCGTGAACTCGCGGTCACGGGCGCCCCGCCATCGCTCGCAGAGAGGGTGTGCTCACCGGGGGTGAGGGACAGTGGTCCGACGATTGTCTTGGCCGGCGCACCGGCTGCGACGGGGCGTCCGTCCAGGGAGAGCGTGACGGTCGTGGCATCGACCCCCTGAATGAGGATAGACCGTGCCGTTGTCCGCTGCTGCCGCCACGGCCGGGGGGGACCCCAGCGGCCGCCATCGTGGCCAACGCGAGAGCCAATGCCATGCGGGATGCACGCGCAGCGACCATGCCTGCCTCCAAGTCGGGCCGCGCGGGCCCCATCGCTTGCCCGGGAGAACGTCGCGGACGCCATTATGGCGCGGGATGCCCGGACAGCCGGGCGAATGCAGGAAATCGGCGGCGGGGGCCGGGATGCCCGTCTAGCGTGGACATGGATCACACCGGCGGCACCCGGCAGGACGGTGAGCTGTGCGACGAGAGGCACGAGCCGGCAGCGGCAGACACAGGGTGCGAGGCAGGCACGAGTCGAGACGCGCCTGGCCTCGGCGGGCGCACCTGCTCGGGGTCGTTGCCGCTGTCATGCTGGTCGGTGGGTCGCTGGTGGCCGTCCTGGTCTTGCCCGACCGCGCACCACGGCGAGCACCCCGATGGCGGCCGCGACGACCCGAGAAGGTCCGCCGACGACCAGGGCGGCCACCACGGCACCGGGCGGTTGCCACCGGCCCTGGCGCCGACGAGCCGGGAATCCGGCTGCAGGCGAGCCCGGGCACCGACGGCGAGGTGGAGGTCGTTGAGCAGATTCTCCTGCCGACTCCGTCGACCCAGCTCAGGCTCGGGCCAGCGCCAACCGCCTCGATCCCGGGGCTGCCCGATCTGCAGCCGGTCCTGCATCAGATCCAGGGTTCGGCCGACGGTCAGGTCGTTGCCGTGCCCTCCGCCGATGCCATCGACCGGCCGGTCGACGTCACCCTGCAGCAGCCGGCGACCGCGATCGCCTTGCGCTACCGGCTCGGCGGCGCTGTGCAACGCAGCGCGGCCGCGCCCGCCCGGGCCGCGCCCTGATCGCGCAGCCGACAGGGCCGCCGGGTTCGTGGTCGAGGTGTCCGGCGCGCGCGTGCACAACCTGCAATGCCCACTGCTGCCGGTCAACCAGCAGCTCTGCGGCCGGGAGGACGCCCAAGGCTGGGCCACACCTCCCGTCCCGTCCGGCCAGGCCCTGGTCCTCGTCCAGGTGGACCTACCGGCCCCCGGGGCGGCGACCGAGGGGTGGGTCCGACGACCCGCCGGATGGACCACAGAAGCGCTGGCCCAGAAGTCGACGGTCGGTCGATACGCCGGGTCCTGTCCCGAAGGGCCGCGTGCCAGCCTTCCCGGTGGCGGTCATGCATCTCGGCCGGCCATTGCTGACCGGCTCTAGCGCTCTACCCGCGGAGCATCGGGCGGGCCGCCTCGAGCGCCTGCTGTTGCGAGCTTGCTCCGGGTGGGGGTTACGAGCCCCGACCTGGTCACCCAGGCCGCTGGTGGTCTCTTACACCACCATTTCACCCTTACCGCCCGAGCCGGCGAACCGGCATAAGGGCGGCGGTTTGTTTTCTGTGGCACTGTCCCGCGGATCACTCCCGGGGCTGTTAGCCGCCACGTGTGCCCTACGAGAAACCGCAGACATTCCTCGGCACCCGGCTGACGCCGGATGACGCGACCGCCTGACCGACTCGTGCCTCTCCAGTCTACGGGCTCGGCCCGC
>CAVRXF010000007.1:0-24430 GCA_963724925.1 uncultured Actinomycetota bacterium
ACGACGTCGAGCTGGAGGACGAGGACGAGCTGGAGGACGAGGACGAACTGGACGAGGATCCCGTCGTGGACTCAGGGGGGACCGGCGCCGGTGGCACCGGCACTGCTGGCGTCGCCCCCGAGCTCGGGGTGGTGGACCGGGCGGGGGTCGTAGCGGCTTGGCGGCTGCCCGTGCTGGACGCAGCCGAACCTCCCGCCAGCACGGCGCCAGCGGCCCCGGCATCGGTCAAGGCCGCGGTCGCCTCGGCGGGCACCTCGCTGCTGGTCGCCGTGGCGCTCGCCGTGCCCTGGGTGCCTCCGGCACCGGCACCCGGGCCGGACCCGGCCCCACCAGCCCCACCTGACGAGCCGGACCCGCCACCCGCGCCTGCGGCCTGAGCCGGCCCGCCGCCGCCCTGCGCGAACCAATCCAGGCCACCGGACGGAGCAGCGACGAAACCGATCCCGAGCGCACCCGCGGCCACCAGCGCAGCGGCCTTGGCGACGAAGCCAGCCGCGTTCCCGGCCAGGACCACGCTGGTCGGCTCCTGCGGACTGCTCGAACCGGAGGCCCCGGCCGCGGCCGCGCCGACCCAGGCAGCTGCCGTCGCCGATCCGGCGACGAAGATGAGCGGGACCATCAGGGCGGGCAGCCCGCGGTTGACCTCGGCCAGCTCCAGCAGGACGGCTTGCGCGTGGGAGCAGTCCTGCAGGTGGCGCTCGACCCTGGCGCGCTGGCGCACCGGCAGCTTGCCCCGCACGTAGCGGCCAAGCTGCGAGAGGACCCAACGGCATTCCTCGTCGTCGGCGCGCTCGATGGCCCGGTCGGCATGTGCGTCGAGGTAGCGGGCGCGCAGAGTGTCCCGCGCCCGTAAGGCGGCGACGCTCACGCCGTTGGCTGTCATTCCCATGGTGCTCGCGACGACCGCCGGCGAGGTCCCCTCGACCGCGGTGTGCCACAGCACCCGCTGGTCGCGCTCGGGGAGGCGCCGGAAGGCGGTGCGGACCAGCTGCTGGTCAACGCGGGCACCCGGGTCGTAGGCCTGCATAGGGTCGGCGGCCACCTCGAGGTCCTCGGTCTCCGACGGCACCACGCGCAGGTCGGTCCTGGCCAGGTCCACGGCGACTGTCTTGACGGAGGTGAGGAAGTAGGAGCGGAAGTTGCTCGTCGGGCCCTTACCCGCTCGGATGAGGTCGTAGACGCGCAGGCTCGCCTCGCCCACGATGTCCTCTGCTGACGCTCGGCCGCGGTAGCGGTGCGCTACCCCGTATGCCGCGGGCAGATGCCGGCGCCACAGCTCGGCATACGCCTCGGAGTCGCCCGCCCGGACGTGCTCGAGCAAGGTCGGGTCGTCGGCGTCCACCCAGGCTTGGCCCCAGACGCCAGCGGTCGCCGACACCGGCAGTGTCCCTTCGTTGGCTGATATCCGCCCTCCAGTCTGCCGGACACCGGGCGCCTCCGGTAACCGAAGGAGGGATTTCTCGACGTCAAGAGTCTCGACGTCAGCGCTCAGGCAATAGATTCCCCGTGTGGCCAGTCGCTATGCAGCGCCCGAGGGTGAGGACGACGTCGACCGGATCGTCACGGCCTGGCTTCGCGAGCGCCCGGATCTCGACGTCTCGCCGTTGCAGGTGCTCTCGCGCATCTCGCGGCTGGCTCGGCGGCTCGACCTGGTGCGCTCGAGCGCATTTGCGGAGCACCGCGTCGAGCGGTGGGAGTTCGACGTCCTGGCCGCGCTACGCCGAGCCGGTGCCCCCTTTCGGCTCTCGCCGAGCCGGCTCGTGTCCGAGACGCTCGTCACCTCGGGGACAATGACCAACCGGGTCGATCGGCTGCAGCAGCGCGGCTGGGTGCGACGCAGCCCGGCCCCAGCTGACCGTCGAGGGGTCATCGTCGAGCTGACCCCCGAAGGCCGCGGGGTTGTCGACGCAGCCTTGGACGACCTGCTCGTCCACGAACGGGCCATCCTGGGCTACCTCAGCGAGCCCGAGCTCGACGTTCTCGCCGGCCTGCTGCGCCGGCTCAACGCCCCACTGCAGCAGTGAGGGCACGTCTGCCGTCTCTGAGTAACCAGCTGGCCCGGAGGCCAACGACCGTTTTCCAGATTGAGGACCGGATCCGGTCGTTGATCTGGAAAACGATGGACAGGGTGTGGCTGGTGTGACTGGAGCGACCGCAGTGACTCAACGGCTGGAGCGGAAATGCCCCTCGATGCCGCCGCGCGGCGTGCTCGTCAGATCGCGGACCGCCCTAGCCCAGTTGCTCAGCAGCGGCCAGCCACTGCAGCTCGAGCTGCTCCCGCTCGTCGACGAGGGCACGAAGCGTGTCGTTCAGCGCGAGGACCGCGGTGTGGTCATCTGCCTTGTCAACCATCTGGGCGTGGAGGCGCTCCTCGCGCTCGGCTACCCGGCTGAGGGCTTTCTCCACCCGCGCGAGCACCTTGCGGGACTCGCGCACCTGCGCAGCAGTGAGTCCGGCAGGGGCTGAAGGATCGGGCTCGGCGCGCGCAGCGGGCTCCGGCACGGCATACGGTGCCTGCTCGCCGAGCAGCTGCAGGTACTGGTCCACCCCGCCGGGCAGGTCACGCACCTGGCCGTCGCCGAACAGGGCGACCTGTCGGTCGGTGACCCGCTCGAGGAGGTACCTGTCGTGGGAGACCACGAGCAGCGTCCCGGCCCAGCCGTCGAGCACGTCTTCCAGGGAGGTGAGCGTCTCGATGTCCAGGTCGTTGGTGGGCTCGTCGAGCAGCAGGACGTTCGGCTCGGCCATCAGCAGGCGCAGCAACTGCAGGCGCCGGCGTTCGCCACCGGACAGGTCGCCTACCAGGGTGCGCTGGCGGCCTCGGGGGAAGCCGAGCCGGGTGGCGAGCTGGCTCGCGGTGACCTCCCGCTTGCCGATCCTGGTCACCCGACGGACGTCCTCGACCGCCTCGATGACCCGGTATGCCGTGAACCGGTCCAGCTCGCGGACCAGCTGGGTCAGGTGAGCCACGGCGACGGTGCGGCCCACGCGCCGCTGGCCGCCCGCCAGGGCGACCTCGCCCGCAACGGCCTGCAGCAGCGTCGACTTGCCCGAGCCGTTGGCTCCGACGACGCCGACCCGCTCCCCTGGTGCCAGTCGCCAGGTCACCCGGTCGAGCAGGGTACGGGCGCCCAGGACCACGGTGGCGTCGACGAGGTCGATGACGTCCTTGCCCAGCCGTCGCGTGGCGAACTGGGTGAGCGCAACCTCGTCCCGGGCGGGGGGCTCGTCGGCGATGAGCGCATTGGCCGCCTCGATCCGAAACCGTGGCTTGCTGCTTCGAGCCGGCGGGCCTCGGCGCAGCCAGGCCAGCTCCTTGCGCAGCAGGTTGGCTCGCCGCTCTGCCGCGGCCGTTGCCATCCGCTCCCGCTCGGCCCGACCGAGGACGTATGCCGCGTAGCCGCCCTCGTAGGCATGGACCAGCCCGGCGTCGACCTCCCAGGTGAGGGTGGCGACGGCGTCGAGGAACCACCGGTCGTGGGTCACGACGACGAGCGCCGAGCCCGACCGGGCTCGACGAGCGGCCAGGTGCGCTGCCAGCCACGCGACCGCCTCGATGTCCAGGTGGTTCGTGGGCTCGTCGAGCAGGAGCAGCTCCAGATCGGCCACGAGCAGGCCAGCCAGGGCCACCCGGCGACGCTCGCCGCCCGACAGCCGGCCCACCGCGGCCTCCAGGCCACCGGCCAATGGGGCGTCCAGGCCGCCGAGCAGGCCGGTGAGCACCTCCCGCACACGGGCATCCGACGCCCAGTCGTGTGCGGGCCGGCGACCGACCACGGCGGCCCGGACGCTCAGTGAAGGGTCGAGGTCGTCGGCCTGGCCGAGCAGCCCGACCGACTGCCCGGACGGCCGGCTCACGCGCCCGGTGTCAGGCTCCTGCCGACCGGCGAGCAGCCGAAGCAGGGTGGACTTGCCGCTGCCGTTGCGCCCGACCACCCCGATCCGCGACCCCGCGACCACGGCAACCGTGAGCCGGTCGAGCACGTGGGCGACCCCGTGGACAACGGTGGCCTCCGAGACGGTGACCGGGACCGTCATCAGTCGGCAACGACGGTGGGGATGAGCTGGGCGCCGTGCACCGGGCCCTTGGCTCGGCGCACCTCGCGAACGACGCCTGATGCGGTGAGCGCGACGCACAGGTCCAAGGCGTGCTCGGCCGAGCCGGTGAGGAATGCGATGGTCGGGCCTGACCCGCAGACGATGCCGCCGAGGGCTCCGAAGTCCAGTCCGGCGTCCAGGACGCCCCGCAGGTCGGGCTGCAGCGAGATGGCCGCTTCCTGCAGGTCGTTGTTGAGGGCGCGGCCGAGCGTTGCAGGGTCGCCGCGCCGCAGCGCCGACATGACCTGCGGCGAGGGGGTGGGGACCGGCACCGGCCGCCGGCCCCGCAGCCGGTCGCACTCGGCATACACCGTGGGCGTGGGCAGGCCCTGCTCGCGCAAGGCGAACACCCAATGGAAGCTGCCCCGGGCCAACACCGGGGCGAGCTGCTCGCCCCGGCCCGACCCGATGGCGATGCCGCCGTGCAGGGCAAACGGGATGTCGCTGCCGAGCTCGGCAGCCACCTCGGCGAGGGCCTCCCGCTCAAGGCGCAGGCCCCATAGGTGGTCGCAGGCCAGCAGGGCCGCGGCAGCGTCGGCCGAGCCACCGGCCATCCCGGCAGCGACCGGGATCTCCTTGGCGATGCGCACCGCGAGGGTCTCGTCGGCGACGTCCGCCCGGTCGGCGAGCAGCCGCGCGGCCCGCACGACGAGGTTGTCCGGACCGGTGGGCACGACATCGGCAAACGGTCCGGTGACCCCCACATACCACTCGTGGTATGCCGTGACGCTCACCTCGTCGTAGAGCCCGACGGCCATGAACACCGTTGACACGTCGTGGTACCCGTCCGCGCGACGGGAGCTGACGCGTAGCTCGAGGTTGATCTTCGCCGGAGCGCGCACGGTGACGGTTCGCGCGATCGGGGCTGCCGTGCTCACGCGTCCACCCTAGGGGGGCGCCCCGCGGCGATGGCCGCGAAGGTGGCGACGTCGAGTTGCTCTCCGCGTGCCGACGGGTCGACTCCGGCAGCCACCAGCGCGGCGGCTGCGGCGTGCGCTCCCCCGGCCCAGGACGCCAGCGCCGCCCGAAGCGTCTTGCGCCGCTGGGCGAAAGCGGCATCGACGCAGGCGAAGACCTCCGCGCGGCTCGCTGTGGTTGGCGGGGCTGGACGCCGCACGAAAGACACCAGACCGGAGTCGACGTTGGGCATGGGCCAGAACACGGTGCGGGGCACGGTGCCCTCCAGCCGAGCGCGCGCCCACCACGCGGCCTTGACGCTGGGGACTCCGTAGGCCCGCGAGCCGGGGCCGGCGACCAGCCGTTCGGCGACCTCGAGCTGGACCATGACGAGCGCGTGCTCGATGCTGGGAAAGCGTTCGAGGAAGGTCAGCACGACCGGAACCGCCACGTTGTACGGCAGGTTGGCCACGAAGGCGGTTGGCTGGGGGTCGGGCAGCCGCTCGAGCGTCAGGGCGTCGGCCTGGACCGTGGTGAGCCGTCCCGTGGCCGCTGGGGCCCGGTCTGCGACGGTGTGCGGAAGCTGCGCGGCGAGGGCCGAGTCCACCTCGACGGCGGTAACGTGGCCGGCTCGCTCGAGCAAGGCAAGGGTGAGTGAGCCAAGACCGGGGCCGACCTCGACCACGCTGTCGTCAGGCCCGACTTCGGCCAGCCGCACAACGCGTCGCACGGTGTTGGCGTCGACGACAAAGTTCTGCCCCCGCTTCTTGCTCGGGCGCAGCCGCAGGCTCGCCACCAGCTTGCGCACCTGCGTCGGCCCCAGCAGCGCGACGGATGCCGCGTCGCCCAGCTCTGCCGACATGACGCGAGCCTACGGACCTAGGGCGCGCCAAATGGTGAGCCACCGCGGGATGGACCGTCGGCCCGAACGAACCCCGGCCTCGTAGGCCAGGATTACCGCGTGGACACGGTCGCGCAGGTCGAGCTTGGTGAGGACGTTGCTGATGTGCGTTTTCGCCGTCGCGTCGGTCACGCTGAGCTCTCGGCCAATCTCGGCGTTGGAGAGTCCGCGAGCAATCAGACGCAACACCGGCGCCTCACGTTCGGTTAAGCGACCTAACTGGGCGACCGAGCAGCTCAGTCGCTACCCCGCAATGATGGTGATCTTCCTGCCCACCATCGCCGGAATGGTCCTCGGCTTTGCGCTCCTCGTTGCCGCTGTTTGGCGGGCACATTTCGCCCCGTGGTGGTCGCCCGGCCTGGTGCTGTTGGGCTTGCTCACCATGCAGGTCGCGCCCGGAGGCGGCTGGACGGCCGCAGTCTCGTGCCTGCTGTTCTCAAGCGGCCTGGTTGATCTGGGCCGCCGCATGCTCAAGTCGTCACTACCCCCAGCGGGCACGGTCGCGGACGGGATTTCCCGGCATACCTTGGGCGTTGCCAACACAGCTGACCGAGCGTCAGGCGGCGTGCGCGCAGCCCCAGGGGCCAAGTCCCGCCCGCGCATACAGCCGGTTTGCGACCGTGATCTGCTGCTCGCGGGAGGCCAGGTCGGCGCGGGCGGCGAAGTCGGCACCGCCGTTGGAAAGCCAGGTCCCGGAGGCGAACTGCAGGCCGCCGTAGTAGCCGTTCCCGGTGTTGATGTGCCAGTTGCCGCCAGACTCGCACTGGGCGATCCGGTCCCACATGCCCGCGTTGGCCAGGCTCAAGGCCCCGCCAGAAGAGCTGGGGGCGGCGGCCGCGGCCGGGGCGGCCGGAGCGTTGGGCGCGGCTGGGCGCGCCTTGGTGCCGACCGCCAGCACCCGGTCAGTGGCGGCTTTGGTGACCTCCGAGCCGACCTCGACGCTCGACTCGAGCTGACCGTCGACCCAGGTCTCCTTGTAGGTGATCGTGCGCTGGCCGGTCTCGCCGGCCGTAACGACCTGGGTCTGGCCCTGGTAGAGGTTGGCGTCCTCGTTGCGGACCGTCCCGGGGGCGATCGAGGCCGTGCCGGTGGTCGCCTTCTCGGACACCCGCGCGACCGCGACGGCGAGCCCCTCGGTGATCGGCGCGTCGACTGCCGGGGTGACCCGGTCCATCGGCCCGACGGCGACCTGCAATTCGGCGAGCAGCTGGCCCACCGTCGTTGTCGACGTGCTCTTGGCGACGGTCGCCCCGTCGACCGCGAGAGTGACGTTGCGCGGGTTGGTCACCGTGAAGGCAAGCCCCTCGCGGCCAAGCGGTTCGGAACGAGAGACCGACAGCGCCGCTGCGGCGTCCGCTCGGATGCCCAGGTCAGCTAGGGCCGCCTCGACGGTAGTCGCGGTGGTCCAGTACTCGGACGTCTGCCCGTCGACCGTGACGCTGAGCTTTCGCCCGTAGCGCACCACCACCAGGGACCCGTCCTGGATCGGCTCGTCCGCGCCAGGGACGACGACGTCGTGGTCGCCGACGCTGATCCCCTGCGTCGAGAGGGCATCGCCGACCGTGCTGCCGAAGATGTGTACCGCAGTCTGCTGGCCGTCGACACTGAGGTCGACCGCCTTGTCCACCTGGGCCACGGTGAAGCCGCCGACGGCGAACGCGGTCGCAGCGCCAGCGATGGCGACACGCTTGAGCAGCGGGGCTGACAACATGAGGCTCCGAGGGACTTGGCGGACCTGCCCGCCCGCACGCATCGGCGCGGCAATCCGAGGCGCTTGGCTGCCGCGCCTCCAGCGGGGGCCCTTTCCGGCTGGGTCCCGCCCACCGTGCCCGCAGCGGCGCCGAAGGTCAAGTTTTGGTAACGACAGAGGGACTGATGTGAACAGTGTTACCGGTGTTGCGAGTGACACATCTCATAGAAGGTGCCTGATGTGATTGCCCGTTGGTCAGCGGCTAGCTTGGCCAACCTCAGCTGCCCCATCAGCCACGTACGTCGAACGACCAGCAGTGGAGGTAAACCCGAGCAACGGAGGTGAAACCGTGCGCTCTTGCTCTCGTTCGCACCTCCGCTCAGGTGGGTGGCTGGAGGTATAACCGAGCAGTGGAGGTGATCCCGTGCGTTCTTCCGCACGGTTGCACCTCCGTCGGCAGCAGACCGGGCGTCGGCGGACAGCAAGGGCACAGTGTCCCTGAGCTCATGCGGGTCGTTGTCGAGCAGCTGCTGCCCCGATCAGCTGACATCGCGGAAGATCACCGACGGCAAAAGGGTCCGCGGGCTTCCGCAATCCGTGGCCTCCGCCTGTGATTAGTCTCACAGGCCCCAGCAGTCACAGCAGTTCAATCGGACTCCGGTAACGGAGGTGAAAACGAGCGTTCTTGCGCACCTCTTCACCTCCACTCCACACTTTTACCTCCGAGCCACCGCGTTCTGAACGGATGTGACGGTTGCGGCTCGTGAGACCAACGGCGGGGTCGACACTCATCCTCTACAGAGTCCACGGCCCGTAGACCCGCTCGGAGTTGGCCGAGAGCGCCTGGCACAGCGTGGAGACCGCCACGTTGAGCACAGCCGCCATCGAGCGCACGGTCAGCGGCACCAGGTAGGAGGCGTTCGTCGCTCCCCGCCACGGATGCGGCGCCAGGTAAGGAGCGTCGGTCTCGACGAGGATCTGCTCCAGCGGGGTCACGGCGAGAGCGTCGCGCAGCGTCGTCGCGTTCTTGAAGGTCACCGGCCCGGCGAAGGACAGCAAGTAGCCGCGCTCGATCGCGGTCCGCGCCATGGCGAGGTCACCGGAGAAGCAGTGCAGGACGGTATGCCGTGGCGCCCCCTCCTCGTCGAGGATGCGTAGCACGTCGTCGTGGGCCTCGCGGTCATGGATCTGCAGGACCTTGCCGGTGCGCTTGGCCAGGTCGATGTGCCAGCGGAAGGCGTCCTGCTGAGCCGGCCGTCCGTCGGGGCCGGTCCGGTAGTAGTCCAGACCGGTCTCGCCGACGACCCTGACCCGCGGGTTGCCAGCTAGCAGCTCGATCTCCTCCAACGCCGCCGCCAGCTGGCGGCGAGCGGCGAGCCGGGGGACCTCGTTGGGGTGCAACGAAACTCCACCCAGCACCGCGGCATACCCATCGACCACATCGACCGTGAAGCGCGCTCCCGGCAGGTCGCAGCCGATCTGCACCAGCCGGTCGACTCCCACCGCGGCAGCGTCGGCGACGGCCGCGGCGACGTCGACGGGCTGCTCCCCCTCGCGGGCGTGGTCGAGGTGCACGTGGTTGTCCACGACGGGGATGGGCAGCGGGTCCGGCGCGAGCGGTCGGCCTCGTGGCTGAGCGCGCCGGTCCACGAGGGTCAGGCCTCCGCGCGCATCCGGTCGATCTCTTCCTGGACGACCGACGGGTCGAGCTTGGTGAAGACCGGGGCCGGCTTGGCGATGCGCGTGCCCGGCACCACAGGCCGAGACCGCCACAGCGGCGTCGCCGGAGTAGTCGCCGGTGATGACCGGGTATGCCGGTCCGCCGTCGAGGTCCTCGACGTGCCGAATCCGCGGCATCGGCACCAGGTCGCCCTCGCCGCCGAGGACGCCGGTGCACCCGGTTGGCCGAGTGCGGCAGGAACGGCGACAGCATCGTGTTGCAGTCGTGACCGCACTGGGCGAGCACGTGCAGGACGGTCGCCAGGCGCTCCCGCTCCGGCTCGTCCTTGATCTTGTACGGCTCGGTGTCGGAGAGGTACTTGTTCTCCCCCACGACCCGCATCGCCTCGGCGATCGCCGCCCGCTGCCGGTGCCGGCCGATCAGGTCGCCGACGGTGTCGAAACCCGGTGTCACACAGTCGCAGCAGCGCCTCGTCGACCGGCTCTAGCGGGCCGGCGCAGCCGGGATCGAGCCGAAGGTCTTGGCGATCATGGTCGCGGTCCGGTTGACCAGGTTGCCCCAGCCGGCGACCAGCTCGGAGTTGGTGCGCAGCACGAACTCGGCCCAGGTGAAGTCGGAGTCCTGGGTCTCCGGGCCGGCGGCGCAGATGAAGTAGCGCAACGCGTCGGGGCGGTAGCGGGCCAGCATGTCGCGGACGTAGATCACGTGGCCGCGGGAGGTGGAGAACTGCTTGCCCTCCATCGTCATGAACTCGCTGGAGACGACCTCGGTGGGCAGGTTGAGCACGCCGATACGTCGCCGGGCTCGCCGCCCTTGGCGCCCCGGCCGGCGTACGCCAGCAGCTCGGCCGGCCAGATCTGGGAGTGGAAGGTGATGTTGTCCTTGCCCATGAAGTAGTAGGACAGCGCCTCGCGGGTCGTTCCACCAGTCGCGCCAGCGCTCGGGGTCGCCGATGCGGCGCGCCCACTCGATGGAGGCCGACAGGTAGCCGATGACGGCGTCGAACCAGACGTAGAGCCGCTTGGTCGGGTTGTCGCGCCAGCCGTCGAGCGGCACCGGGATGCCCCAGTCGATGTCGCGGGTCATCGCCCGCGGGCGCAGGTCCTCGAGCAGGTTCAGGGAGAACTTGATGACGTTCGGGCGCCAGGTGCCCGACGCCTCGCGCTCGTCGAGCCACTC
The DNA here is from genome assembly GCA_963724925.1 of uncultured Actinomycetota bacterium. Taxonomy (GTDB): domain Bacteria; phylum Actinomycetota; class Actinomycetes; order Actinomycetales; family Dermatophilaceae; genus Phosphoribacter. The sequence goes on from CAVRXF010000007.1 coordinate 10,447, forward strand.
GCCCAGCGCGTCGGCGAGCGCCGGCAGGTCGAGGAAGAAGTGCTGGGTCTCGACGAAGCGTCGGCGTCTCGCCGTTGATCCGGCTGCGCGGGTTGATCAGGTCGTCGGGTCGAGCTGGTTGCCGCAGTTGTCGCACTGGTCGCCGCGCGCATCCGGGTAGCCGCAGATCGGGCAGGTGCCCTCGATGTAGCGGTCGGGCAGGGTGCGCCCGGTCGAGGGGCTGACCGCGCCGTACGTGGTCTGCTCGACCATGTAGCCGTTGCGGTAGCAGCCGACGAACAGCTCCTGGACGACGCGCGTAGTGGTTGCGCGTCGTCGTGCGGGTGAAGAGGTCGTAGGACAGGCCCGAGGTCGACGAGGTCCTGGGCGATCACGGCGTTGTTCTTGTCCGCGAGCTCGCGCGGGCTGGCCCCCGCCTGCTCGGCGAGCACCAGGATCGGCGTGCCGTGCTCGTCGGTGCCGGAGACCATGAGCACGTCGTGGCCGGCCATCCGCATGTACCGGCTGAACACGTCGGAGGGCACGCCGAACCCGGCCACGTGGCCGATGTGGCGCGGGCCGTTGGCGTACGGCCAGGCGACGGCGGACAGGACCTTGCTCACGCCTGAATCCTAGGGGCCGCTGCAAACGAGGTTTCTGGTATGCCGTGCGCGCAGCTTCGGGCCCGGCCACCCCCTGGCCACCCCCCGTCGAGGGGTCAACAGATGCTGCTATCCGGGCCCAATAACGACATCGTTTGACCTTTCGCTGGGGGTGGGAGCGCTGGGGGTGGGGGCGCGGCTCGCTGGGGGGCGCTGGGGGTGGGGGCCGCGGCGCGGCGCCCCCAAGAGCGGACGCCGGCACCCCTCACGCCAGGAACTGGCCAACCGTGTCGGGCAGCAGCTCACGGGAGAGCTCGACGGCCCGGGCGGCCGGGACGTCAAGCACGTGGTAGCCCTGCTTGCCCGCTGCAGAGGTCGCCGTCAGCGTCACGACGCCGGCGCGCCGTTGGAAGAACGACTCCCGCAGGACGACGCCGATGACCCCCTGCCGGGCCAGGACGTCTCGGCGGCGGGAGAACGAGCCGGACCGCATGACCAGGTGCCGGTCGGTGAGCAGGTGGCCGAGCCCGGCATACCGGTCCCTCGCGAGCACGGGTGAGCCGATGCAGCACAGCACCAGGATCGCCACGATCCCGCTCGGCCAGTGCCTCCAAACACCGAGCACGGCGAGGCCGCCCGCAAGGACCAGGACGGAGCCCACCGCCCGGATGCAGCGACGACGCCGGGCAGCCGGGCCGTGCTCGACGAGAGCGCCGGTCAGCGCCGGCAGATCACTCACGACCGCGGCGGCCACCGCGTCGACTGCGGCCCGTGCCGCGGGAGGCGACAGCCAGGCGCTGCCCGGCCCGGACTCCCGGCGCCGCAGGCCAGTGGTGATGGCGAAAAGTCGGGACGCCCCGGCCAGACGCAGCCCGAGCGGTTCGCCGACCTCGACGCCACGCATACGCGCTTCCTCGATGCTCGTGGCTCGCGTGGTGAGCAGGCCGCGCCTGACGTGCAGGGTCCCGCCGGTATGCCGGGTCAGCTGGAAGCCCCAGTAGCTCAGGACGTATCCGGTCACTGCGAGCACGGACACCAACGCCAGCCCCATGACGAGGACCAGCAGCACCAGGGCCCACACGCCGAGCGCTTGCGCGCGGTTGATCGCGCCGCCGATCTGCGCCTCGTGCCCCTCCACGGCCTCGCCGAAGAACTGCGAGGCGAACCCGACGATGGCCGCCGCCGAGACCAGCCCGCTCGTCGTCAGGGGGGCGTAGCGGATCCACGCGGGGTTGAACCGCAGCAGCACGGTCTCCACCTCGGCGCCGGGACGCTCTAGGGGCACGTCCGGGGCCGCGGCAGAAGCCGCCGACGGCACCGGTTGGGTCGGCCCGCCGCCTGCTGCCCCCGCCTGCCGGTGCAGCAGCTCACCGCGCAGGCTGGCTGCCTCCCCCGCCGACAGCGCGTCCAGGACTAGCCGCTCGACCCCATGACCGCCAGCCGTCCCGATCTCGACCTTTGCCAGACCCAGCGCCCGATGCCAGATCGGCGCCGTGACGTCGACCGTGCGGACCCGCTCCGCTGGGGTAGCAATGATCTCTCGCTTGAGCAGACCCCGCTGCAGCTCGATCTGGCTGTGGTGGATCCGGTACCGGGTCGTGAACCAGCGGGACAGGCCGAGCACGACGACGAACGTCACTGCGGCGACGTCCCACCATGGGCTGCGCTGGTTCGAGCGGCCGGTGATGAAGAGAACGAGCAGGGCCGGCAGGAACCGGACCGCCTCCTGGACCGGGTGGACCAGCAGCATCCGCGCGTCCAGCCGCCGCCAGGCCACCTCGCGCAGCTCTGCCGGCGCACTCACGTCGCGTCGCCTGCCTCGGCGACGGTCGCTTCGGTGAGCGAGTCGACCAGTGCCCGAGCGACATCCACGTCGAGACCGTGAATGTCCAACGGGCCGGCAGCCGACGCGGTCGTCACCCGGACCGTGGCCAGCCGGAACAGCTGGGCAATGGGGCCACGGCTCATGTCGACGGTCTGGATCCGGCTGACCGGAGCGATCCGCCGCTGCTGGTTGAGCCATCCGGTCTGGGTGTAGACCGCGGTAAGGGTGGCCTCCCACCGGTGGACGCGGTAGCGCCAGACCGGCATGACCGCGACGTAGCCCACCGCGAGTGCCCCGCTGATCCAAGCGACCAGCACGTGCAGCGACCGGTCCGGACCCCGGTCGAGCACCCACCAGACCACCTGAGCGGCGGCGAACACGGCGCAGAGCACCAGGGCTTCGACCGTCCACAGCCAGCGGGCCCGGGGCGAGACCCGCTGCGCGGGAGGTCGTAGCTGCGGCACCTCACCCGGCCCGTCCACAGGTCCAGCAAACCATGGCGCGAGGGGTCGGGGCGGCAGGGCGCCGACGTGGGGCGTCTCACGCCCTGGACGGCCGGTCGCGCGCGTTGAGTACGGGAGGATGGGGCTATGGCGGACGTGCGCGAGACGATGGAGATCGACGCGCCGGCCTCCCGGGTCTACGAGCTGGTTTCCGACCTGCCGCGCATGGGCGAGTGGTCTCCGGAGTGCGAGCGGGTCTCGTGGAGCGGGAAGGTGAAATCGCCCGTCAAGGGGGCCCGGTTCGTCGGCTACAACCGACGGGGGACGCTGCGCTGGGTCACCTTCGGGACGGTGATCGCCGCCGAACCCGGCCGGCACTTCGCCTTCGAGGTCTACGTCGGGCCGGTCAAGCTCTCAGTGTGGGAGTACTTCATCGTCCCCCACGAGGACGGCCGCGGCTGCACAGTGGCCGAGCAGTGGACCGACCGCCGTTCGGCGATGGAGCGCAACGTTCTCGAACGCTTCTTTGGCAACCGGAACGCGGTGAACCGCCACGGCATCCACCTCACCCTGGCCGCCCTCAAGCGCGCAGCCGAGAGCTCGGCCTACGCCTGACGCCGCGCCACAGCCATGTCGTAGAGGCGCTTTCGCGCGACGCCGTGGGTTGCTGCCACGTCGGCGGTCACGTCCTTGAGTCGCTCGCCTGCTGCCACCCGAGCGAAGATGCCGTCCACGAGGGCGTCGAGGTCGGGGTCCGAGCTGTTGCGCCCGCCGACAACGACGGTGATCTCGCCCTTGACGCCGTCGGCGGCCCACGCGGCCAGCTCCGTCAGGGTGCCTCGACGCACCTGCTCCCACGTCTTGGTGAGCTCACGGCATACCGCGGCACGACGTTCAGGGCCGAAAGCGCGCGCGGCGTCGCCGAGCATCTCGGCGAGCCGGTGCCGGGCCTCGAAGAAGACCATGGTCCGCGACTCGGTGGCCAGGTCCGCAAGGGCTCGCCGGCGCCCTCCGGCCTTTCGCGGCAGGAACCCCTCGAAGCAGAACCGGTCGGTGGGCAGCCCGGAGACGGCTAGCGCGGCGAGCACGGCGCTGGGACCAGGCACGCAGCTGACCGGTATGCCGGCCTCGGCCGCGGACGCGACCAGCCGGTACCCGGGGTCGGAGACGGCCGGCATACCGGCGTCTGTGACGAGAAGGACGCGCTCGCCGGCCAGCAGGCGAGCCACGAGCTCGCCGGTTCGGGTGGCCTCGTTGTGCTCGTGGTAGCTGACGACGGGTCCGGCACGCCGCACGTCGAGGTCGGCGAGCAGGCGGCGCAGCCGACGGGTGTCCTCCGCCGCGACGACGTCGGCGCTCGCGAGCTCGTCCGCCAGGCGTCGTGAGGCGTCCCTGGTGTCGCCGATGGGGGTGGCGGCCAGCACGAGCACGCCGGGGTCCATGGGCGCATTGTGGCAGGCGGGCCGCCTTACAGTGACCGGCATGACCGCGCCGAGCGAGCAAGGTGGGCCAACGACGCAGAGCGGGCCGCAGCAGCGACAGACGCTGACGGTGGAGGTGCTGCTCGTCCTGGGTGTCTCGCTGGGAGCGTCCGCGATCTGGTCGCTGCTGCGGATCGTCGAGCGGCTCACCCGGGCCCAGCCGCTCAGCGAGCAGACGTCGGCGCTCAACCAGTCCGTGACCCCAGACCGGCTGTGGCTGGACCTGGCCTACCAGCTCACCACGATCGGGCTGGCCCTCGTCCCCGCAGGGTTGGCGCTCTACCTGCTCGGGCAGGTGGCCCGCCCGTTCACAACGGCGCCTCGGCACGCGTTGGGGCTGGACCTTCGCCGACCGGGGTTCGACCTGGGGGCCGGGACCGCGCTGGCTGCGGTCATCGGCATACCTGGGCTCGGTCTGTACCTAGTGGCGCGGTCGCTGGGGCTGAACACCCAGGTGTCGACGGCCAACCTCGCCGGTGCGTGGTGGACAGTGCCGGTACTCGTGCTGGCCGCGGTGCAGAACGCGGTGCTTGAAGAGGTCGTCGTCGTGGGGTACCTGCTCACCCGCCTAGAGCAGGTGGGCATGCAGGCGCGGTGGGCGATCGCCGTGTCGGCCGTGGTCCGGGGCGCCTACCACCTCTACCAGGGCTTCGGCGGGTTCGTCGGCAACGTCGTCATGGGCGTGGTCTTCGCGCTCGTGTGGCGGCGCACCCGCCGGGTCGGCGTGCTGATCGTGGCCCACTCCCTCATCGACGTGGTCGCCTTCCTTGGCTATGCCTGGCTGCACGACCGCGTCACCTGGCTCTGACGCCGGCCTCGGGTCGGCGAGGACGCCGGCCTCGGGTCGGCGAGAGGTCAGTAGGTGCGCTTATCAGGGCCGAATAGCAGCACCTGTTGACCTTTCGGTGGGGAGGCGGACGGGCTCGGCGAGATCGGGTCCGGTCAGGGCTTTCAGGGCTTGGGGTCCGGCCAGCCGGTGTAGGCCTCGGCGAGGTACTTCATGCCGTGCGTGGACGAGGTGACCATGGTCAGCTCGCCGAGCTGACGGCGCACGTCGAAGTCGTTCGCATCGACCGGGGTGTGCAGCATCTGGGTCATCCAGTACGAGAAGTGCTGCGCCTTCCAGATCCGCTCGAGGGCTCGCGGCGGGTACTCGTCCAGCAGGTCCAGGTCGTGCTTTCCCAGCGCCTTGATGATGGCCTCGGAGAGCACCCGCACGTCGTTGAACGCCAGGTTGAGGCCCTTGGCGCCGGTCGGCGGCACGGTGTGCGCGGCGTCGCCGGCGAGCACGAGCCGACCGTGGCGCATGTTCTCCTGCACGAAGGAGCGGAAGATCAGCACGGTGCGCTCGAAAATCCGCCCCTCCGTGAGCCGGAAGCCGTCGGCGCCGGCGAGTCGGGTCTGGAACGTCTCCCAGATCCGCTCTTCGGGCCAGTCCTCGACGTCGGTCATCGGGTCGCACTGGAAGTACATCCGCTGCACCTTGGGAGTGCGCTGGCTGATCAGCGCGAAGCCGTGGTCGGAGTGGTTGTAGATCAGCTCGGGGGCGCTCATCGGAGCCTCGCAGAGGATGCCGAACCACGCGAACGGGTACTCCCGGAAGAACTGGTGGCGCCGGTCCTCGGGAACAAGGAAGCGGCAGATGGACCGCGACCCGTCTGCGCCGACCACGATCTGGCAGCGGATCGCCCGGAGCACCCCGTCGCTGTCGGTGTAGCTGATCGTCGGGCTGTCGGTCTCGACCCCTTCGACCTGGGTGTCGGTGACCCCGAAGCGCACGATGCCGCCGTCGCGTTCGCGGGCGTCGGCGAGGTCCATGAACACGTCCTGCTGCGGGTACAGCCACACCGACTCGCCCACCAAGGCCTTGAAGTGGATCCGGTGGCTCTCCCCCCGGAAGCGCAGGTAGATCCCCTCGTGCTCGTACCCGTCGCGCAGGACCCGGTCGGAGACCCCGGTGTCGACGAGCATCTTCACCGCGCCGTGCTCGAGGATGCCGGCCCGGTGGGTTTCCTCGATCTCCGTGCGAGAGCGGTTGTCGATGGCGATGTTGTCGATCCCCGCCTTGGCGAGCAGGTGGGCCAGCATCAGCCCGCTGGGGCCTGCGCCGACGATGCCGACAGTGGTGGTCTCGACCTCGGGAGCCTGGCTCATCTGGGCCTGCTTTCTGCGCTGCGCGCGTCATCACGTCACGTCACCCCAGGTATGCCGGGCGGGCCCGCCGTGACCGCGCGCGGACGAGGGTGTCGGCATACACCCTGGCCGCGCCGGTGTTTCCCCGCAAGGGCGCCACCCGTTTTGAGCCCCAGCCCACAGCGCCGACGCCCTAGCGCGCGGGGCCGGTCGCGCCCGGCGGGACGGTGCCGTCCTCGTAGGAGCGCGGGTCCTCGATCGGCTCCAGGTGCGTGTCGATCTCGATCTGCCCGAACTCGGCCCGCAGCCGCGTCTCGACCTCCTCGAGCAGGTCATGCCCGCGCTGGACCGTCCAGTCGCCGGGCACAAGCACGTGCATGGCGACGAACAGCAGGTGGCCCGCCTCGCGGGTACGCACGGCATGGAAACGGACCTGCTCGCCCGACATCGCGTCCAGGACGGCGTTGATCCGGGCCTGCGAACGAGGGCTCGCGGCCTTGTCCATGAGCCCGTCGACGGACGCGCGAAGCAGCTGGCCGCCGGTCCACACGATGTTGAGGCCGACGAGGAACGCGACAACGGGGTCCAGGCGCAGCCACCCGGTGAGGCCCACGAGCAGGACACCGACGACCACGCCCGCTGAGGTCCACACGTCGGTTAGCAGGTGCCGCCCGTCCGCGAGCAGTGTGATGGACCGATGCCGCCGGCCGGCCCGGACGAGCACCACGGCCACAACGCCGTTGAGGACCGATGCGACGACCGACATGCCCAGGCCAATTCCCACGTTCTCCAGCGGCTGCGGCGCGAGGAGGCGTCCTACCGCCGCCCAGATGATGAAGACCGCAGCGACGAGGATCATCACGCCCTCGACGGCTGCGGAGAAGTACTCGGCCTTGTTGTGCCCGAAATGGTGGTCCGCGTCGGGCGGACGCGCGGCGATGTGCAGGGCGATGAGCGCGACGAACGCCGCGACCAGGTTGACGACCGACTCCGCGGCGTCGGAAAGCAGCCCGACTGACCCCGTGAGCAGGTAGGCCCCGCTCTTGAGGGCGATCGTGGCGACGGCTGTCGCGATGGACAACCAGGCGTACCGGGTGAGGTCGGGCCGCGCGGGGCTACGCGTGGGCGCGACGGCCGGCGGGTCCATGTCCGAAGTCTGACACCCAGAGAGGCTGCCTACGATGGCGGGCATGAGCCAGGTGGAGCAGCTGCTCGCCAGCCGCTCCAGCAGCCCGAGGCACTGCGGCACCGGCTGCTCGGGGACCCACCGGGGCAGCGCTTGCTCGGCTGGCTCGGGCCGCTCGCGGCTACGGTCCTGGGCGGCGTGCTGCGGTTCTGGGATCTCGGCAACCCGCACCAGCTCGTGTTCGACGAGACGTACTACGTCAAGCAGGGCTGGTCGATGATCCTCTACGGCGTCGAGATGCGAAACTCGGGGCAGCTGGGCGACCAGGTCGACCAAGCCTTCACCCAGGGGACCCCGAACGTCTTCGACCCGACATCGGGCGACCTCGTGGTGCACCCACCGGTGGGCAAGTGGCTTATTGGCTTGGGCGAGTGGCTGTTTGGCATCGACAGCGCGTTCGGGTGGCGGTTCGCTGTCGCCCTCCTCGGAACCATCTCGATTGTCATGGTGGGCCGGGCGGCGCGCCGGTTGTTTGGGTCGAGCCTGCTCGGGACGATCGCCGCACTCCTGCTGGCCGTCGAGGGCCACCACCTGGTGCACTCCCGCACCGGGCTGCTTGACATCATCGTCATGTTCTTCGCGCTTGGTGCCTTCTGCGCGCTGCTCATCGACCGCGACCGGTCCCGCGCCCTCCTGGTGCGGCGGATGGCTGCCGCCGACGCGGCGGGACCACCGCCGTCAGCCCGCTGGCTGGGGCCGTGGCTCGGGCTACGACCGTGGCGCTGGGTGGCCGGGGTGTTGCTGGGGCTGTGCGCCGGCACCAAGTGGTCCGGGTTCTACTTCATCCCGGTCTTCGGGATGCTCACCGTGTTCTGGGACATCGGGGCGCGCCGCGCGGCCGGCATCCGGTCCTGGGTGTATGCCGGCGTGGTCAAGGACGGCCTGTTCGCGTTCGTTGCCATGGTTCCCACGGCGCTGGCTGTCTACGGCTCAGCTGGTGGGGGTGGTTTCGCAGCGACGTCGGCTACAACCGACAGTGGGCCCGCACCCATCCGGCGGACGCGCGCTGGGCCTGGGTGCCCGACACCCTGCGGTCCTGGTGGAACTACCACGCCCAGATCCTGGACTTCCACCGCGGCCTGTCGACGCCGCATCCTTACCAGTCCAACCCCTGGTCGTGGGTCATCCAGGGCCGCCCGACCCTGTTCTTCGCCGAGTACCCCAAGAGCGGCGAGCAGGGCTGCACCGTGGATATGTGCGCGCGCATCATCACGTCGGTGGGGACGCCGACGATCTGGTGGGCCGCGACGATCTCGCTCGCCGTCCTCGCCTTCATGTGGGCTTTCGCTCGCGACTGGCGGGCTGGAGCGATCTTGGCCGGGTATGCCGGTGGCTACCTGCCGTGGTTCCTGCTCGGCGACCGGACGATCTACGCCTTCTACGCTGTGTCGTTCGTCCCGTGGGTCGTGTTGGGGGTGACCTACGTCATCGGCATGGTGCTCGGCCCCGCCGGGGCCTCCAGTGAGCGGCGCCAGGTGGGGGTGCTGGCCGTCGGGAGCTACCTGGTGCTCACGGTGCTGCTGTTCGCGTACTTCTACCCGATCTGGACCGCTCAGGTCGTGCCGCACTCGTTCTGGTTCTTACACATGTGGTTCCCCAGCTGGGTCTAGCTGGAAACTCGTTGAGTTGTCCTTGGCTCCACGATGCATCGTTGAGCGGTTGTGAACTCCTTGAGTTGTCACCGGCTGGGTGCGGGGGGCCCCTCAGCCGGCGCTGCCAGAATGGCCGGCATGACGCATGCGGGGAGAAGCGGCACGGCATACCGTGGCGCCACCCGCATCGCCACGCTTCTTGCCGCGCTCCTCGCCCTGCTCGCCCTGGCCGGGTGCACGGCGGTGCCCGAGGCCCAGCCGGGCCCGACAGCCGCACCGCCAGCGAGCCTGCTGACGACGCCGGTCGGGCTCACCCTCGCGACGGGCATGACGCAGCACGCCCTTGAGGTGGACGGGCGGATCCGGATGTACCGCGTCTACCGGCCTCGAGGGCATCACAAACTAGACGCGCCGAGTGGTCGTCATGCTGCACGGCGGCCTGGGCAGCGCCCGCGGCGCTGAGCAGGCGTACGGCTGGGACGTGGTAGCCGACCGCGACAAGGTGGTCATCGTCTATCCGGACGCCGTCGGCGAGGCCTGGAACGTGGGCCGCGACTGCTGTGGAATAGCCGCGGCGGAGCGCGTCGACGACGTGAAGTTCCTGACCCGAGCCATCGCGGCGGTGCAGGCTCAGGTCCCGGTCGACGGCCAAGCGGATCTACGCCACCGGGATGTCAGTCGGCGGGATGATGGCCTACCGGCTGGCCTGCGAGACCGACCTGCTCGCGGCCATTGGACCGGTGGCGGCGACCATGCTCGGGGACTGCCCCAACCCGGCGCCCATGTCGGTCATCGCCATCAACGGCACCGCCGACCGGATCGTCCCGTATGCCGGTAGCCGCCCTGACGGGTTGGCCCAGATCGACGGGCCCCCCGTGCCCGACGTCATCAGGTCCTGGCGCACAACGGCCCGGTGCGGCGGAGAGGTCCTCACTGTGGAGGGGGCCGTGGCTCACCTCGGTGGCCCAGTGCCCCAGCGACCGCACGGTGAAGCTGATCACCATCCAAGGAGGTGGTCACGAATGGCCGGGGTCGAGCGCAGCGGACCTCTCGACGCCTCGCCGACGGCGACCGAGACACCGCCGGCCACCCCCAGCAGCGACACAGGAACCGTTGACGCCACGGCGGAGATCTGGGCGTTCTTCGCTCAAGCACCACCGCTGAGTGGCTCGGGTTTCGGCGAGCCCGGCCCTACAGGTCGGCCAGTTCGACGCCCGGGTCACGGAGCCGGTCGGCGGAGATCGTGCGTCCCAGTAGTCCGCGCAGGAGGTCGTTGACGTCCCAGATGTTGACGTTCATGGCCGCGGTCAGCGCGCCGTTACGCAGCCAGAAGGCGATGAACTCCCCGCCGGCTGCGTCTCCGCGGACGACGACCTCGTCGCCGGGGTCGGAGTACCCGACGTACTCCATGCCCAGGTCGAACTGGTCGGTGTAGAAGTACGGCTGCCAGTCGTAGCGGTCCGGCCGCCCAGGAGCACCCCCGCGGCGAGCTGCCCCTGCCGGATGGCGTTGTCCCAGTGCTCCACTCGGAGCCGCGTACCGAGGGTGACGTTGACGGCGTTGGCGACGTCTCCTGCCGCGAACACGGCGGGGTCGCTGGTGCGCAGCTGCTCGTCGACGAGTATGCCGTTCTCTACCGTCAGCCCCGCCGCCTCGGCAAGTTCGGTGTTGGGCGCCGCGCCGACACCGACGACGACGAGGTCTGCGGGCACCTGGCCGGCGTCGGTCGGCACCGTGGTTACCCGCCCCGCTGCGCCTTCGATGGCCGTGACGGCGACCCCGGTGCGCAGGTCGACACCCTTGTCGCGGTGCAGCGTCGCGAAGTGCTGGCCCAGCTGGTCGCCTAGGACCCGCTGCAGCGGCAGACTGGCAAACTCCAGGACCGTGACTGCGCACCCGCGATGCGCGCGGCCGCGGCGACCTCTAGGCCGATCCACCGGCGCCGACGACAACGACCGCGGGCCCGGGGCGAAGGCGGCCCGCAAGGCGGCGCTGTCGCCGATCCGGCGCAGCGTGTGCACGCCGGACAAGCCGAAGCCGGGGAAGTCGAGGGCGCGCGGGTTGGCGCCCGTCGCCAGCACCAGCCGGTCATAGGCAGCCGTTTCAGCGACGTCGAGCTGCACCCGCTGGCCGGCGCGGTCGAGCCGCGGTGGCCGTGGTGCCGAGCCGCGGTGTCGACCTCGTGCTCGGCATACCAGCCCTCGTCATGGACGAAGAGCGCGCCGAGCTCCTCGTTGCCCTGCAGGTAGGCCTTGGACAGCGGGGGCCGCTCGTAGGGTCGCTCGGCCTCGTCGCCGACGAGGGTGATCGGCCTGTCGTAGCCGCCCTCACGCAGACCTTGGACGACGTTCGCCGCCGCCAGCCCGGCTCCGACGACGACACACCCAGCTTGCTCGCTCATGCGCGACTCCTTCGCTCTCCTATGGTGCAAGATCGGCCGGTTGTGGACCCGTTGTGACGGACGAGGTGACGGCGCGGCTGGCTACAGTCGAAGCATGCTGGATCGTGCCGAGCTCATGGCGTTCGTTCCCACTCTGGACCTCGAGCAGGCTCGGTCGTTCTACGTGGGGACCCTCGGCCTCGCCATCGAGCAGGACAGCCCCTTTGCGCTCGGTGTGCGCAGCGGCGGTAGCGCCTTCGGGTGACCAGGGTCGAGGCGCTGACGCCGGACCCGTTCACGGTCCTCGGCTGGGTGGTGGACGACATCGCTGCGGCCATGTCGCCGAGCTGCGTTCGCGCGGAGTCGAGTTCGAGGTCTATGACAGTCTCGAGCAGGATTCGGCCGCGGGTGTGGACTGCGCCAGGCGGCGCACGGATCGCCTGGTTCCGCGACCCCGACGGCAACACGTTGTCGCTGACCGAGTTCTGAGGGTCTAGTCGCGGACTGCTCTTGGCACTTCCCCTGCTCCGCTCTTGGCACCTCGATCGCGCTCTTAGCCTCATGTACGGGGCTAAAGGCATCAGAATGCGCTAAGAGCGGGTGCCTTGTCCCCCGACCAAGGGGCGCCTCCGCTGGGTACCCTGAGGCCGTCAAGCCCTCAAGGAAGCGGGATCTTCTGGCGATTGAACCGCGCGAAACCGCGGTTGTACTCATCGAGTACCAGAACGACTTCACCTCCGACGGGGGCGCTCTGCACGGTGCGGTCGCCGAGGTCATGGACTCGACCGGCATGCTGGACAACACCCGGGCTGGCGAAGGCCGCGCGCGGCGCGGGCGCGACAATCATCCACTCGCCCATCAGTTGCCCGGGCTACGACGAGATCACCTCGCACCCATACGGGATCCTCCCGGCGTCGTCGATGAGGAACGCGTTCGTCGGGGGCGATGGGGTGCGGACATCGTCGCTCAACTCGCGCCCGACGAGGGCGACATCGTCGTTGAGGGCAAACGGGGGTCGACACGTTCGCGAGCACCAACCTGGACTTCATCCTGCGCAGCAAGGGGATCCCACGTCGCTTTCGGCGGGTTCCTCACGAACTGCTGCGTCGAGTCGACGATGCGTCGGCCTACGAAAATGGGTATCAAGGTGATCACGTTGAGCGATTGCGTGGCGGCTACCTCGAAGGCGGAGCACGACAACGCCCTCGAGTACGACTACCCGATGTTCTCCAACCCCGCGACGTCGGACGAGTTCGCCCAGGGCGCTTAGTGGTGAGCGGGAGGTGACGGACGCCAACCGCGGTTACTCCGCGTGACGCTCGGGGGTCATCCTCCCAGGGCGACTGGGGCGCCGGCGGCCTTGAGCGCCGCCTTGCTGACGCCCGCGCACAGGCCGCCACTGGCGACCAGCATGGTGCTCCCGGTGAAGGCTGCCCGTTAAGCGACCTGAGCCGGGCCTGTCTAGTGCCCAACCATAACCGAACGGAAGTGTTCGGAATCGTACGAGCAATGCTAGCCAACATGACGACGATCAACGCTGACGAGGTGCGGATCCCGAGGCGTATCAGGGAGGCGGTCACCCGCCACGAACAAGTCGTGGTGCTCAACCGCGAGCGACCGGTGCTTGCCATCGTCCACCCTGATGACCTCCCGGGGCCTGGTTCCAGACGTCGTGGCCGCCCCGTACGAGAGATCGCTTCAGCGCTCGCCAGCGCTCCTGCCCCCGACCCCGACTTCGCCACGGACATGGCTGCAGTGCGCAACAGCGTCGGGCCTCCTCGGGAGGACCCGTGGGAACCGTCGTAGACACCACAGTCTTGATCGACTTGGAGCGTGCAAGCAGGCGGCCGCAAGGAGTTGCACCCGGAAGCTCGATTGGCCAACGGTTGACCGAATGCCTTGGGGCGGATGACGAGGCCGCGATCGCAGCGATCACCGCCAGCGAACTGCTACACGGCGTGCACCGCGCAAGCGCCGAACATCGCCCGCGCCGCGAAGCATTGGTGGAGACGATCCGTTTCGGTCATACCAGTACTCGACTTCGACCTGCTTGCGGCTCGAGCCCACGCAAGACCGCGGGCCGACCCCTCGGCGAGCGGCGCAGACATCGGACCCCACGATGGGCGCCGTCGCGGCCACCGCGATCAGTATCGGGTGGAGGGTGGCGACGACGAACGTACACGACTTCGAACGAATCCCCGGCCTCGAAATCATTGCTGTGCGTTGAGAACCTGCGCCCGTCAGTCAAACAGCGCACGCATTCTGCTCGGACCATCGCACTCGACGACGATTCCAGGCCCGGTGGAGACCACTCCCCGTCAGGTGGAGCTGAGGGGACTCGAACCCCTGGCCTTCTCATTGCG
>CAVRXF010000008.1:0-35428 GCA_963724925.1 uncultured Actinomycetota bacterium
GCTAGCGCTCTACCATTGAGCTACGCTCGCGCGCCGCCAATCCGGTCAGGCAGCGGGCGATCAGGGAGTCTAGCCGACCCGCCGCCGCGATGAATACCTCGATCTGTCAGCAGTTCCATGATGCATCGTGGAGCAAGCAACAACTCCTGGAGTTGTCGGCCGACGCCTGCGCGATACCGTGAGCCCGTGCTGCTCTCCGACAGGGACATCCGCGCCGAGGTTGCCGTGGGGGCGGATCAGCCTCGAGCCGTGGGACCCGGCGATGGTGCAGCCCTCCAGCGTCGACGTGCACCTGGACCGCTACTTTCGCCTTTTCGACAACCATCGTTACCCCTACATCGACCCCGCCCAGGAACAGCTGGACCTCACCCCGTCTGGTCGAGGTCGGCGAGCCGGACGACAGCCTCGTGCTGCACCCCGGCGAGTTCGTCCTCGGGTCCAGCCTGGAAGTCATCAGCCTGCCCGACGACGTGGCGGCACGGGTCGAGGGCAAGTCGTCACTCGGGTGGCTCGGCCTGCTCACCCACGCCACCGCCGGCTTCGTAGACCCCGGGTTTTCGGGCCACGTCACCCTCGAGCTCTCCAACGTGGCCACCCTGCCGATCGTGCTGTATCCGGGTATGAAGATCGGTCAGCTGTGCTTCTTCCGGCTTACCTCGGCCGCTGAGAGCCCTTACGGCAGCGGGGTCTCCGGCTCGCACTCCCAGGAGGGCCAAGCGCGGCCCCACCGCGAGCCGGTCCTGGCAGAACTTCCAGCGGGCTTCGGTCTAGGGGTATGCCGTGAACCGCCTCGTCATCTTCCTGGCCCGGACGCCGCTGCACTGGCTCGTCGGCCCGAGTACCACCGTCGTGAGCTACACCGCGCCCAAGTCCGGCCGGGCGATCGAGCTGCCGGTCTGGGCGGTGAAGTCTGGCGCGGGGTGGATCGTGGTCGTGGGCGAGCACGAGGGAAAGTCCTGGTGGCGGGCGTTCCGCCGGCCGCTGGCGGCCTCGTTGCAGGCCGGCACCCGGCCGCACTCTGTCCAGGGCCAGGTCCTCGAGGGACCGGCTCGCGAGGCCGCGCTCACGGCATACCTGAAGCGCGTGCCCATGGCCCGGCGCTCGACCTCCGCTGAGGCGCCAGTGGTGCAGTTTCTTCCCTCCTCCGCACCGGCTGCGTGATTTCTCTCGCAGTCGCGGGGGATCGGGCGGCAACAGGGCGAGGATGGACGGGACTGACACGACAAGGGATTGAGGCGAGACCATGCTGCGGCGCTGGGTGCTGGCCAACGGAGTGGGGGAGCTGCTGGGCCTGGGCTTTGGCGCCCTGGCAAGCCTGCCGCTTCAAGCCGGCAGGCCGGAGCCGGCCCTCCCGTCTGCCGCCGCGGCCTTGGTCGCCGCCGTGGTGTTCGCGGTGCTGGAGGGCGTGATCGTCGGTGGGCTGCAGTGGCGGGTCCTGCGCGAAGCGACCCCCGCCTATCGCGGCCCGCGCGTGGGTGGGCGCCACCATGCTCGGCGGGCTGATCGCCTGGCTGGCCGTGAGCCTGCCGTTCGCGCTCATGCAGGACGACGCGACCTCAGCCGAGGGCGCGACGGAGCCGGCGTTGGTCCTGCAGCTGGCCATGATGGCGCTCGCCGGGCTCGCTGCCGGGCCGGTTCTCGGCGGCACCCAGGCGCTCGTCCTGCGCCGGGTCACGCGGCACCCCTGGGCCTGGGTGTGGGCCAACGCCCGTGCCTGGGCGGTCGGCCTGCCGATCATCCAGCTCGGCGCGGGAGGTATGCCGGTCGGCACGCCAACGGTGGTCATGGTCGCCGGGGCTGCCCTGGCGCTCTTCGTCGCAGGGGGCGCGCGGTTGGGCGAATCCACGGGCCGACGCTGCTGCGTCTCAGCAAGGTTCCCGCGGGGCAGGCGGCGGTCCGAGGCGAGGCGCACCCGGTCACCAGTTGAGTGGCCGATGGGGCACTACGCCGTTTTCCGGCGACAGGTCAGGGAGCGGACTAGCATGCAAGCGCGGCGGGTCCTCGACCGGAAGGTGTGTACATGCCCAAGTACCTGATCAGCGCCAACTACACGGCTCAGGGCATGGCCGGGGTCCGCTCCGGCGGCGCGGGGCACGGTCGGATGCCGTGTCCACAATGCTGGAGGCGATGAGCGGCCGGCTCGAGTCGTTCCACTTCGCCTTCGGCGACACGGACGTGTTCGCCATCATGGAAGTGCCGGACGACGAGGCAGCCGCCGCGGTAGCCCTCACGATCAACAGCAGCGGCGCGGTCAACGCGCGCACCACCAAGCTGCTGAAGACTGTGGAGCAGGTCGACGAGGCGCTGCGGCGCTCGGTGGACTACCGGCCGCCGGGCAGCTGACCGCGGGCCGACGAGGCTCAACTGGCCGCGGGTCCGCCCGGGGTAGTCCGAGGGGTCGGTTAGGTTAGCCGCCATGATCCGCTTCGAGGGCGTCTCCAAGCGGTATGCCGGCGGCACGGTCGCCGTCGACGACCTCACCCTTGAGGCGCCCACCGGCCGCATCACTGTCCTCGTCGGTCCGTCCGGGTGTGGCAAGACGACGACGCTGCGGATGGTCAACCGGATGATCGAACCGACGTCCGGCACCATCTGGCTCGATGACCAGGACACCTCGGCCGTCGACGAGGCCCAGCTGCGCCGCGGGATCGGGTACGTCATCCAGCATGCCGGCCTGTTCCTGCACCTCCGCACCGTCATCGACAACATCGCCACCGTGCCGAGCGGGCTCGGCTGGGACAACAGGCGCGCCGACGCCCGCGCGCGGGAGCTGCTGGACCGGGTCGGTCTGGAGCAGGCCTTCGCCGACCGCTACCCCAGCCAGCTCTCGGGGGGCCAGCAGCAGCGGGTCGGGGTCGCCCGGGCCCTCGCGGCCGACCCGCCCGTCATGTCGTCGACTACGCCGTCTTCTCGGCCGTCGACCCCGTCGTGCGCGAGCAGCTGCAGGACGAGTTCCTGCGCCTGCAGCGCGACTTGGGCAAGACCATCCTGTTCGTCACCCACGACATCGACGAGGCGGTCAAGCTCGCCGACCTCGTCGCCATCTTGCGCGTGGGCGGTCAGCTCGCCCAGGTCGCCGGGCCGGCCCGGCTGCTCGCCGACCCCGTGGACGACTTCGTCGCCGACTTCGTCGGCCGCGACCGCGGCTACCGCGCTCTGGGCTTCCGGGACGCCCCAGACCTGCCGGTCGCCGACGAACAGACCGTCACCCTCGGCGCGAGCGCGGAGGCGGCCCGCGCCGCGACCGACGACCGGTGGCTGCTCGTCGTCGACCCCGGTGCCGCCCCGTCGGCTGGGTCGAGCCGGCCAACCTCACCGGCCCCATCGAGTCCAATACCCTCCATCGCGGCGGCACCGTCGCCAGAGCAGGGGCGAGCCTGCGGGCGGTGCTCGACGCAGCCCTGTCTGCGTCCTCCTGCTGCGGCGTGCTCGTCGACGGCGACGGCATACTGCGCGGCACGGTGACGGCCGAGCACGTGCTAGCGGCCCTGCAGGCCGAGCCAGCCGGCCCGCCGTGACGTGGGTCTCCGACCACCTCGGCGAGATCGGCTCGTATGCCGTCGCTCATGCCCTGCTGGCCGGCATCCCGCTCGTGGTGGGGCTGCTCGTCGCCCTGCCGCTCGGCTCGGTGGCCCAGCGTGACCCGCGCCTGGCACCGGTCGTCGTCGGCGGGAGCGGCCTGCTCTACACCATCCCCAGCCTGGCCTTGTTCATCCTGATGCCGCTGCTGCTCGGCACCAAGATCCTCGACGCAATCAACGTCTATGTCGCCATGACGATCTAACGGTCGCGCTGTTGGTGCGCACCGTCGCCGACGGCTTCAGCTCGGTGCCCGACTCGACCCGACAATCCGCCACGGCGATGGGCTACCGCAGGCTCGGGCGGGCCTTCGCCGTCGACCTCCCACTCGCCGTGGGCATCGCCAGCGGCCTTCGGGTCGCCGCGGTGAGCAATGTGAGCATCGTCAGCGTCGCGTCGCTCATCGGCTACCCCCAGCTGGGCTACTACCTCACCGACGGCTACGAGCGGGACTTCCCCCTGGAGATCGCCACCGGCATGGTCGGCTGCCTGCTGCTGGCGCTGGTCTTCGACACGGTGATCCGGGCCGGGGCGTGGCACTCACCCCATGGCAGCGGGTGGCACAGTGAGCACCTCGTGCTGAACGACATCCTGGGCTGGCTCACCGACCCGGCAAACTGGCCGGCCCCCGCGGCATACCGACCCGCGTCGTCGAGCACCTCTGGTACTCCGCGCTCGCCCTCGCCTTCTCCGCCGCGGTCGCGCTCCCGGCGGGCCTCTGGGTGGGCCACACCGGTCGCGGCCGCTGGGTGGTCACGATCAGCAACGTGGCCCGTGCCGTGCCGAGCCTCGGTTTGCTGTCGCCGTCGAGATGATCGTCGGGCCGCATTTCGCGAGCCAGCTGGCCTTCATCATCCCCAGCATCGTGGTGCTCTTCTTACTCGGGGTGCCGCCCTTGCTATCGGGCACCTACGCTGGCATTCAGGCGGTCGACCCCGCGGCCCGCGACGCGGCATACGGGGTGGGCATGCGCTCCCGCGAGGTGCTGCGCGGCGTCGAGCTGCCCTGCGCGATGCCGCTCATCCTGTCGGGGCTGCGCGCATCCACCCTGCAGATCGTCGCCACGGCCACCATCGCCGCGTCGGTGAGCCTCGGCGGCCTCGGCCGGTACCTGCTCGACGGGCTTGCGGTGCGCGACTACGCCCAGATGGCCGGCGGCGCGATCCTCGTCGCGGCGCTCGCCCTCATCCTCGAGGGTCTACTCATCATCGTGTCGAGGTATGCCGTGTCCCCGGGGTTGAGCGGTAGGTTCCCTCGAAGCACGCCCGAGACCCACTGCCGCCCCCGTTGCACCCGACGCCAGCCCAGCCCGTATCCTCGCGCCCAGCGGTGCCAGGTCCACCACCGAAAGGGAAGTCCCATGAAGCGCACCTTCATCGCCTCACCGCGCGGTCGCGACGCTTGGCCTGGCCGCCTGCGGCGCCTCGTCGAACCCCACCACGCGCACGACCTCCGCAACGGGCGGCGGGCTCGACCCCGGTCGTCGTCGGCGGCGCGAACTTCAGCGAGTCGACCGTGCTGGCCGAGATCTCGCCGCTGCGCTCAACGCCAAGGGGGTCACCGCGACGACCCGGCTCAACATCGGCAGCCGCGAGGTCTACCTCAAGGCCCTGGACGACAAGTCGATCGACATCGTGCCCGAGTACACCGGTTCGCTGCTGACCTACCTGAAGAAGGACTCCACCGCAAAGGGGTCCGACGAGGTGTACCAGCGCTCAAAGCGGCGCTGCCCGCGAACTGGGTGATCCTCAACAAGAGCGCGGCCGAGGACAAGAACTCGCTCGTGGTCACCAAGGACACCGCGAGCAAGTGGAGCCTCAAGTCGATCGGGGACCTGGTGGCCCACCAGGACGAGATCACGCTCGGTGCGCCGCCGGAGTTCCAGACCCGCCAGCAGGGCCTGGTCGGGCTGAAGTCCGAGTCATTTCGTCCCCAAGGCGTTCATCGACCGAAGCGGCAAGGCATCGGTCGACGCCCTGGTCAACGGCCAGGTCCAGGTCGCCAACATCTTCAGCACTACGCCGTGGATCGCCGTCAACGGGTTCGTCACCCTCGACGACCCGAAGCTGCTGTTCGGCTCGGACAATGTCGTGCCGCTCATGCGCAAGGACAGGGTCACCGACACGATCACAACACGCTCAACGCGGTCTCGGCCAAGCTGACCACGCCGGTGCTCACCGACCTGCTCAAGCAGACCGACATCGACAAGAAGGACGCCAAGGTCGTCGCCAAGGAGTTCGTCACCAGAACGGTCTCGGCTAGGCCCATCGGCCCCGTTCGCCCGTGGCCGCCACGGGTAACAGGCGCGGTATGCCGCGCAACAAGCCGGGGCCCTCGGTCAAGGACCCCGAGATGTACGAGGATCTGCGGGACGAGGGCGCCAGCAAGGAGAAGGCCGCGCGCATCGCCAACGCTGCGGCCAAGACGTCCCGATCGAGCGTCGGGCACAAGGGAGCCAAGGCCGAGAACTACGACGAGCGCACCAAGGCCGAACTAATGGCTCGTGCCAAGGAGCTGGGCGTTCAGGGTGCGCTCGAAGCAGCCCTCGCAAGGAGCCGGAACGCCGTTGGGGCGGCGCAAACGCTCCTGTTGAAGCGGCATCCGGGCTGGACCCGACGTCCGCGGCCAGCGGGGCCGCTAGCAGCCGTACTCCTCGAGCAGGCGCAGCCACACCTCGCTCATCGTCGGGTACGCCGGGACCGCCTGCCAGAGCCGCTCCAGCGGCACCTCTCCGACGACAGCGATGGTCGCTGCGTGCAGCAGTTCGGCGGTGTCCTGACCGACGAAGGTCGCGCCGACCAGGGTGCGTCGGGCCTCGTCGAGGAGCAGCCGAGCGGACCCGGCATACCCGTCCGCTTGCACACCGGCTCCGGCGGCACTGGTCATCCTCACGTCGACGGCGCGCACATCCGTGCCCCGGGAGCGGGCCTGCTCGACGGTCGGGCCGACGGCGGCGACCTCCGGGTCGGTGAAGATCACCTGGGTGATGGCGGTCGACGTCGAGGTCGCCCGCAGCGCCGGCGTCGAGCTGGTCGCCACCGGTTGCCCGGGCGACGACGAGGTCGGCGCAGGCGCGGGCCTGGTACTTGCCCATGTGGGTCAGCAGCGCCGCCCCGGTGACGTCGCCCACGGCATACAGCCAGGGCAGGCCACCGTCCGCCCCGCGGACGGCCAGGGTCTCGTCGACCGGTAGGTAGCCGCGTTCGTCCAGGTACAACGCCGACGGTCTCGAGCCCTAGGTCGGCAGTGGCGGCCACCCGGCCCAACGCGCACAGCACCTCGTCCGAGGTCACCACTCCGCCGTCCGTCAGGGTGACCCCCACCGAAGACCCGTCGCGGCGCACCGAGCCGACACGGGTGTTCAGCCGCACGTCGACCCGTCGCGGAGCAGCGCCTCCAGAACCGCCTCGGCGGCGAACGCCTCCACCCGATCGAGCAGCCGCGGCCCCCGCTGGAGCAGCACCACCTGTGACCCGAGCGCGGCGAAGGTCTGGGCGAGCTCGCAGCCGACCACCCCAGCCGCCGAGCACCGTGAGCCGAGCAGGGACCGTCTTCGCGTTCGTCGCCTCGATGTTGGTCCAGGGTCGCGCCTCACGCAGGCCGGGGATGTCGGGCACGGGCAGCAGCCGAGCCGGTCGAGACGATGACCGCCCGTCGGGCCCGCAGCACCCGCTCGCCCACGGCGACCTCGCGCTCGCCGACCAGCCGAGCCGAGCCACGCACCAGGTCGATCCCCTTCCTGGACAACCACTCGGCAGCGTGCGTGTCGTCGCCGTTGGAGACGAACTCGTCCCGCCGCGCCAGCACCTCACGCGCCACCAGGACCGCGCCCTCGCTGCCGCGGACCCGCTGCGCTGCCCGGGTCGCGTGCACCGGTCGTAGCATCGCCTTGGTCGGCGAGCACGCGTAGAACGAGCACTCCCCGCCGACGAGCCGACGCTCGACCGCCACGGCGGACAGGCCCCCACGCCGAATCCGCTGAGCCGCAACCTCTCCCGCGGGGCCGGCTCCGATCACGATTACGTCGTACTCGTCCTGGGCGGCCATCGGACCACTATGGCTGGGCGGCCCCAACGTGTCGAGCGCTCAGCGGTTGACGAAGTTGCGCAGCGTCCAGGCGTTGCGCACCGCGTTGCCGTCGCCGTCGTTGTTGAAGTAGGCGTAGACGTCGCGGCCCTGCCATCTCCACTCACGGATGCGCTCGCTCCACCACCACATGTCCTCGTCAGAGTACGACCCGGCATACAAGCTGTCGTAGCTCGGACCGTGGAGCCGCACGTAGACGAACCCGGCCGTGGCCCACAGGATGCAGGGCAGGTTCGCCCCGCTGATGACCACGTATGCCGTGCCGCGCGAGGCCAGCAGCTCGCGGACTTCGTCCACGTGCCAGCTTGGGTGGCGGAACTCGACGGCGAGGCGCATCCCGGGCGGGGCGTGGTCGAGGAACCACGCCAACCGCGCGTCATCGCGCTCATGCGCAGGATGCAGCTGCACGAGCAGGACACCGAACCGCGGGCCCAAAGCCTTCCACGCTGCTTCGATCCGATCGAGCCACATCTCCGGGGCGTAGAGCCGCTTGGCGTGGGTGAGCCCGCGAGGCGCCTTGACCGACATCTCGAACCCGTCCGGAAGGCGCCTTCGCCACATGGCGAAGCTGCGCTGGCCGGGCCAGCGGTAGAAGCTCGCGTTGAGCTCCACGGTGTCGAAGTTGTGCGCGTACACATCGCGCCGGTCGGCCGTCGGCAGCCCTGGTGGGTAGAGGACGCCGGCCCAGTGGTCATAGCTCCACCCGGACGTCCCGATCCGCACCGTCACCCGTTGCCCCGGCCCGACTGGGCGTGCTGAGTTGACACCGTCCGCCCCGGCTTTTTGAGACGGACGGTGCGGCGATCTTCTACCCGAGGCATCCGGGCGCCACACCTTTTCGGGTCCGACTCTGCGTGGGCGCCTACACCAGCCCCACGCTGGGGTCGCCGATTCCGCGGCGCAGCTTTGCGAGCACGTCGCGCAGCAGGCGGGACACCTGCATCTGGGACACCCCGATCCGCGAACCGATCTCGGCCTGGGTCATGCCGTTGACGTAGCGTAGTTGGACGATGCGCCGTTCGCGTGCGGTGAGGGCGGCCAGGGCCGGACAGACCACGAGGGCCGCGTCGACGAGCTCGAAATCGTCATGGGGATCGGCGAGAGTAGCCCCGAGCGCCTGTCCAGTGGCCCCGTCGGGGGTGTCAAGCGAGCCAGCCCAGAACCCCCGCTCGGCTTGCCGGGCCGCCTCGACCTGCTCGACGGGGACGTCGAGGAACGCGGCGACCTCCACGGTCGAGGGTTGGTGTCCGCTGCGTTGGACGAGATGCTCCTCTGCAGCTCGCATCGACCGGCCGAACTCCTGGAGCGACCGCGTCGGGCGCACCATCCACCCGGCGTCGCGGAAGTGCCGCTTGAGCTCCCCGGTGATCGTAGGCACCGCGTATGCCGCGAAGCTCACCCCTCGGGCCGGCTGGAACCCCCGGACCGCCTTGCACAGCCCCAGCATGGCAACCTGTTCCAAGTCTTGCTCGTCGATGCCTCGACGGTGGTATCGGCGGGCGAGGGCGGCGGCCATCGGCCGGCCGACCAGGATCGCCTCCTCGAACAAGGACCGACGCCGCGTTTCGTCCCGGACTGCCCGGGCCGTTGTGACCAGCTCGCACACTCGGCGGTCCCTAGCCTCGGCCAGGCCTTTCGGATGAAGCTGCTCGGATTCGGCACAGTGGGTAGAGGACACAGCAGAAACGGCTTGAACGCTCATGGCGACTCCACAACAGTAAGGAGGCCAGCCACGGGTTCGAGCCGGTATGTAACCACCCCAGCACACAAATTCGCGAAAAGCAAGGCGCCTTAAGGCGCGAGTTCCGAGCCAACGCCAAGCGGGAGCGCACCATGAGCACACGCATCGAGCAAGACAGCATGGGCCAGATCGCCGTTGCGGCGGACCGGTACTGGGGGGCGCAGACCCAGCGCAGCATCGAGAACTTCGACATCGGCCGGGACACCTTTGTGTGGGGACGGCCGATGATCCGAGCGTTGGGCATCCTCAAGAAGGCCGCCGCGCTCACCAACATCGAGCTGGGCGAGCTCGACCTGGCTGAGGGACTGGCCGGGCACCTTGTCGAGGCGGCGCAGGAGGTGATCGTCGGCGAGCTGGACGCCCATTTCCCGCTCGTCGTCTTTCAGACCGGCAGCGGCACGCAGAGCAACATGAACGCCAACGAGGTCGTTGCCGGCCGCGCCAACGAGCTGGCCGGCGGGGGGCGGGGCGGAAAGGTCCCGATCCACCCGAACGACCACGTCAACCGCGGCCAGTCGAGCAACGACACCTTCCCCACCGCGATGCACGTGGCTGTCGTCCTGCAGCTGCGCGAGCTGCTGTACCCGGCGGCGGAGGGGCTGCGCACGACGCTCGCCGAGGTGGCCGCCCGGCATACCGGAGTCGTGAAGGTGGGCCGCACCCACCTGCAGGACGCGACCCCGGTAACGCTGGGTCAGGAGCTCGGCGGCTGGGTGGCCCAGCTGGACGGGGCGCTTGGCGGTATCCATGAGGCCGAGCGTGGACTGCGGGAGCTGGCGATCGGCGGCACGGCCGTCGGGACCGGGCTCAATGCGCACCCGCAGTTCGGTGCCCGCTGCGCTGAGCGGATCGCCGAGGAGACCGGGTTGGCGTTCCGGCAGGCCGACAACCTCTTCGCAGCCCTGTCGGCTCACGATGCGCTGGTGGCGGTCAGCGCCGCCCTGCGCACGCTGGCCGTCGCGCTGATGAAGGTCGCCAACGACGTGCGCTGGCTGGCATCCGGCCCGCGCAACGGCATCGGCGAGATCACCATCCCCGAGAACGAGCCGGGGTCGAGCATCATGCCGGGCAAGGTCAACCCGACCCAGTGCGAAGCGCTGACCATGGTCTGCACCCGCGTGTTCGGCAACGACGCGACCGTGGCCTTCGCGGGCAGCCAGGGCAACTTCGAGCTCAACGTCTACAAACCGGTGATGGCGCACGCGGTGCTGGAAAGCATCCGGCTGCTCGCAGACGCGTGCCGGTCCTTCGATGTGCATTGTGCGTCAGGCATCGAGCCCAACCACGAGCGCATCGAGGCCAACCTAGAGCGCAACCTCATGCTCGTGACAGCGCTCGCCCCGCACATCGGGTACGACCAGGCGGCGGCCATCGCCAAGGCGGCGTTCCGGGACGGCACGTCGCTGCGAGAGGCGGCCGTGAGCTCCGGCTCGGTTACCCCCGATCAGTTCGACCAATGGGTGGTCCCAGCTGATATGACCCATCCAGCACCGGCTACGTGACGTTTGCTGCTGGCCCTTCGGTGGAGGTAAAACGTCGGTCGGAGGTGTCAACGTGCGCAAGAGCGCTCCTTATCACCTCCGTTGTCGGGTTTACCTCCGATGACGGAAGTCTCGCCTCCGCTGCTCGGATATACCTCCATCCGGGTGGGGCGGCACTGGGGTCGCTGGGTGCTAGGGCACCGGCTGGGGTTCGCCCTGGGGGACCTCGGCCGGCATACCCTGCTCGCCACGGCGAACCGCGGCAAGCAGCATCTGGGCCACGTCGACGACCTCTACCGACCCCTCGGCCGCCGCGCCCTCCTGGATCTTGGCGTTCAGCCCGTCGCTGAGCATGACCTTGCAGAACGGGCAGCCCACCGCGATCCGGGCCGCGCCGGTGGCCAAGGCCTCCTCGGTGCGGTTGATGTTGATCCGGCTGCCGAGCTTCTCCTCCATCCACATCCGGGCACCGCCCGCGCCGCAGCAGAACGACTTCTGGCCGTGCCGCGGCATCTCCGACAAGGTCACGCCAGGGAGGGCGCCGAGCAGGTCGCGAGGGGGCGCATAGACCTGGTTGTGCCGGCCGAGGTAGCACGGGTCGTGGTAGGTGACGGTCGGCGCCGTGGAGGCGTCCTTGGTGCCGCCTGACTCGCCGGGCCGCGACACCGGCACCAGTCGGCCCTCGCGAACGAGCCGGTTGAGCAACTGGGTGTGGTGGAGAACCTCGTAGTGCCCGCCCAGCTGGGGGTACTCGTTCTTGATCGTGTTGAAGCAGTGGGCGCAGGTGACGACGATCTTCGTCGCGCCGATCTCCGTCAGCACTTCGACGTTCTGCTGGGCGAGCATCTGGTAGAGGAACTCGTTCCCCGCGCGGCGGGCCGAGTCGCCCGTGCACGACTCACCGTCACCGAGCACGGCATACGTGACGCCGGCCGTGTGGAGCAGCTCGGCGACCGCTCGGGTGGTGCGCTTGGCGCGGTCCTCGAAGGCCCCGGCGCAACCGACCCAGAACAGGTAGTCGACCTGCGAGAGGTCCTCCACGTCGGCCCCGACGACTGGCACGTCGAAGGGCAGGCCCTTGGCCCAGTCCATCCGCAGCCGCGGCGCCATGCCCCACGGGTTCGCGTTCTTCTCCAAGTTTTTGAACAGCCCGCCCAGCTCGCTGGGGAAGGCCGACGCGATGAGGTTCTGGTAGCGGCGCATATCGACGATGGCATCGACGTGCTCGATGTCGACCGGGCACTGCTCGACGCAGGCTCCGCACGTCGTGCAGGACCAGAGCACGTCCTCGTCGATGACCGCGTCGGTGCTCAGCGGGTCGTATGCCGTGAGCGGGTGCTCTGCGTTGTAGCCGGTCGTGCCGATCAGGGCGGCGTCGGCGAGCTTGAGAGTGTGGGCCGGCAGGTCGGGACGCTTGCTCTCGGAGGCCATCAGCCACGGTGCCTTGGCGTGTGCGTGGTCGCGCAACGTCATCACCAGCAGCTTGGGGGACAGCGGCTTGTCGGTGTTCCAGGCCGGGCACTGGCTCTGGCACCGGCCGCACTCGGTGCACGTCGTGAAGTCCAGCAGCCCCTTCCAGGTGAAGTGCTCGGCCTTGCCGACGCCCAGCGCGGCGTTCTCGTCGAGGTCCTCGATGGCCGCCAGGTCGATCGGCTGGCCGTCGATAACCAGCGGCTGCAGCGGGCCGAGCGCGGTGCGCCCGTCGGCGTGGCGCTTGAAGTAGATGTTGAAGAAGGCGAGGAAGCGGTGCCAGGCCACCCCCATCGTCGGCTGCAGCGAGATGGTGATCATCCACGCGAAGCTCACGAGGATCTTGATGGCGGCCACGACGTAGATCGACTCGCGCAGCCACTGCTCGGACACCCCGCTCCAGATGCCACTCATCCACCCGGTTAGCGGGAAGTGCAGGGTGATGTTGGTGCCTGGCTCGGTCAGCTTGATGAGCGCAGCCTCTTGGGTGCGCAACGACAGGATGCAGATGGTGACGACGAGGATGGTGACCTCGACGTAGTAGGCCTGCCACCAGGTGGACCCGAAGAACCGGCTTCGTCGGCCCGCGATGCCCTTCGCGAACCGAGGATGGTTGCGCTGGCGGATGATCATGAGCACGACGATGCCGATGAGCCCGCCCCACGCGAACAGCTCGATGAGCCACTCGAACGGCGGGAAGTGCCCGAGCAACGGCAACCGGAAGTCAGCCCAGAGCAGCTGGAAGAAGGCGTTGACCA
Organism: uncultured Actinomycetota bacterium; assembly: GCA_963724925.1. Classification (GTDB taxonomy): domain Bacteria; phylum Actinomycetota; class Actinomycetes; order Actinomycetales; family Dermatophilaceae; genus Phosphoribacter. The sequence continues at coordinate 13,116 of CAVRXF010000008.1, forward strand.
GCGTCGCAAACAGCAGGAAGAACGAGAGCGCCGTGAACCAGTGCGCGATCGAGACAATCGGCAGCCGGGACATGCGGGTGTGCCCGAAAAACTCGCGAGCCACGGTCAGCACGCGCCTGCCGGGCTGGCCGGTGCGCGAGCGGTCAACCTGGCCGGTCGAGAAGAGCCTCTTGAACCGGAAAGCCTGCCGGAACAGCAGAGCCCAGCCCAGCAGCGGGATGGTGAAGCACAGCACGATCGCCGTGATCTGAAGGGCGCTCATGCCCGTGAACTCTACGCCTGGCGGGTCGAGGCTCCCGGTGGCGTGTGACGTCTCTCGCCGGGCCCTATGGCCCCTTTGTGGGCACTTTCGACCCGTCCACGCGCTCGGTCATCGGCACGCCTGGGGCGGTCGTCACGTCGGCGTATGCCGTGCCGTTGGCGTCGCGTCGCACCGTCGCCGGCAAGGGCGTCTTGCTGGCCCGCTCCTTGACCTTCTGCCCGGCAGCCTTCACCGCGTCCCCGGTCTTGTCCGCAAGGTAGGGCAAGGCTTGGGTCTTCATCGTGTGGCCGGCCTGCTCCAGGCCGTTCTGGACCGGCTCGGACGTCCAGGTCTGGCGGGCCACCGCCTTGATCTGCTCGTATCGTTCGCGTCCGGCCCTCGCGCCCAGCACGAAGCCGACAGCGACACCGGCGACGAAACCGATCATGTTGAGCCCCACTTCCGCACGGATTCGGTTGGCGCTTCCTACGCAGCCTCTCAGAACTAGGCGCCGCAGCCAAACAGCGCGCTCGGCCCGCCGGCATACTCGACGCGGCTCCCGGGCGCGGGGCGTCCACGAAGCGGAGCGGAATTGGGTCAGCCGGCTGTCTTTCGATAACGTGGCGTTGGAATATCCATAACGCAGCGGGGGTTGCCGCGAGGGACCCGCCGCGCCGAGCACCGAAGGCCCCCCCTTATGCCCATCCACCCGGACGTCACTGCCGTCGTCGGCAACACCCCCCTGGTCCGCATCAACAAGCTCTTCGCCGACAGCACGGCCACAGTCGCGGCAAAACTGGAGTTCCAAAACCCGGCCGGCTCGGTCAAGGACCGCATCGGGGTATCGATCATCGACGCCGCCGAGGCATCCGGAGAGCTCAAGCCGGGCGGCACGATCGTCGAGGCGACATCGGGCAACACCGGCATCGCCCTGGCGATGGTGGCTGCAGCGCGCGGGTACAAGGTCGTACTGACCATGCCCGAGTCGATGTCCAAGGAGCGCCGCGCCCTGCTGCGGGCGTTCGGCGCCGAGCTCATCCTCACCGACCCGGCCAAGGGCATCAAGGGTGCCGTCGAGCAGGCCAACGAGATCGTCGCGCAGCGTCCGAGCGCGATCCTGGCCCGCCAGTTCGCCAACGAGGCCAACCCCGAGATCCACCGCCGCACCACCGCCGAGGAGATCTGGAAGGACACCGACGGAAAGGTCGACATCGTGGTCTCCGGCATCGGGACCGGCGGCACGATCACCGGCGTCGGACAGGTGCTCAAGGCCCGTAAGCCCACGGTGCAGATGGTCGCCGTCGAGCCGGAGGAGTCCCCGATCCTCAATGGCGGCCAGCCGGGCCCGCACAAGATCCAGGGCATCGGCCCGAACTTCGTCCCCGAGATTCTCGACCGCAGCATCTACGACGAGGTCATCGACGTGAACGTCGACCAGGCCGTCGACTACGCCCGACGGGCCGCCGTCGAGGAGGGCCTGCTCGTCGGCATCTCTTCGGGCGCCGCGCTGGCCGCTACCGCACAGGTCGCCGCCCGGCCCGAGAACGCCGGCAAGACCATCGTCGTCATCATCCCGAGCTTCGGTGAGCGCTACCTGTCGACGGTGCTCTTCGAGGGTCTGCTCGACTGACCGAACGGGAGTCTGGCCATGGTCCAGCATTTCATGACCCCGCATGCTCGGATGAGCGGCGATAAGCCGCGCCGCCCCGGCCTGCTACGACGCGGCTGGCGCGCCATGATCGAGGACATCGACGCAGCCATGGCCCGCGATCCGGCTGCCGGGTCACGCCTGGAGATGTTCCTCGCCTCCTCCGGCCTGCACGCGATCTGGGCCTACCGGCTGGCGCATCTGCTGTGGCTGGGAGGGTACCGGCTGCTGGCCCGCGTGCTGTCCCAGGTCGTGCGGTTTGCGACCGGGGTCGAGATCCATCCGGGAGCCACGATCGGCAAGCGGTTCTTCATCGACCATGGCATGGGCGTGGTCATCGGCCAGACCTCAGAGGTCGGTGACGACGTCATGCTCTACCACGGCGTCACCCTGGGTGGGCGGTCCATGCAGAAGGTCAAGCGGCACCCGACCGTCGGCAACCGGGTCACCATTGGCGCAGGTGCCCGGCTGCTCGGGCCGGTGCGCATCGGCGACGACGTGCAGATCGGAGCGAACTCGGTGGTCGTGAGCGACGTGCCGGCCGGCTGCGTCGCCGTCGGCATACCGGCGCAGATCCGTACGCCGGTCGAGGGCCTCAGCCCGGAACAGCTGCTCGAGCACAGTCCCGCGATCTTCATCTAGGCGCCATCATCCAGACGTCGCCGAGAGGTCAGTACATGCTGTCATGAGACCCTGATAACAGCACTTACTGACCTTTCGGCGCGATGGCGGCCGGCATCAGCCTGGCGGCGCGGCTCGCCACTGCGACCCGAACGCCATGAACGCGCGCGCAATGAGCGGCGCATCCCGGGTCGCCGAGGCTAGTGCCGCAGCGACCTCGGCGCCCCCAGCCAGCTCCCGGTGGTAGGCCACCATGGTGTGTGCGGCCACGTCGTCGGGGACCCGGGCCACGGCGGCCACCACCGAGCGGATGCCCAGGCTGAGCAGCACCGAGGTGAGCCCCAGCGCCTCGTCACCCGAGCGCATCGTCACCCGGCCGACCTCGCAGGCAGACAGCACCACGTGCGAGGCGGCAATGGCCTTGCCCGGTACCTCATAGCCGAACGCCGGCCCGTCCGTGAACCGTAGCGTCGAGAACAGCGGGCTCTCGTAGTTGTGCCGCCCGTGCGCTGCGATGTGCACGAGGTCGTGGGTGGCGGCCACCCGGATGAGCTCCTGTGTCGTGCACGCGTCCGGTTCGACTACGGTGGCGTGCGGCCAGGCCGCGCCGATCTCGCGCACCTCCTGTACGGCCATCGGCAGGTCGGGACCAGCGAGGGCGGCGACGCGAGGAGCGTATGCCGGCCGCTCATCGGTGCGTGCCCAGCCGGTGACCGTCTTGGTGAGGGTCGTTGGCAGCCCTTCTCGGCTGGGCAACATGGCCCACGGCACGCCGGCGAGGGCCAGCATGGGCACGACCGCGATCCGCCCGAGCGGCCCGAGGGGGCGCAGCAGCAGCCGGTCGAGCTCGTCCAGGGACCGGCGCAGCGACTCCTCGACCACGCCACGCAACGCGGAGACCGTCGGCAGGCACGCTACCTCCAGGTCGGCGCGAACCTTGCCGGTGACCTCGTCGACGGCAGCGATGGGAGCCAGCCGGACCAGGCGGCCAGCGTCCTGCGGATCCAGCACGACGGCATACAGGCTCTCCTCGAACGGCAGGTAGGACACCAGGGTGGTGTCCTGTGCCCGAGCCGCCCTGAGCGCGTCGGCATACCCGATGGGACGGGTTCGCGTGCCTAACGTGCCCTCCGTGCTGGTCCGCGACCAGTCCAGTCGACGGATGCGGCGCTCCAGGCGCGAGGCATCGTCTCTCAGCCGCTCTGCGTCCGTTCCGGGCGGGGTGCCGCGCAGATCCTCCCGCGTGCGACGAAGCCGGCTGAGCAGGGTGGCCGCCTCCGAGTCAGGGGGAGGCTGAACCACCGGAAGCCGCGCCGACATGGCCCGCCACCGCTCGGTGCGCGTAAAGACCGAGTCGACCCGACCGCTTTGCATACCCAGCCGCAGGTCGAGCGCAGCGAGCCGACCGCTATGCACAGCGAGGGCGGTGCGCAGGTCCAGGCTCGAGGCGCGCTGCTGGGCATGGGCAAGGTCCTCGGCCGCTCTGCGCAGGATGGTGGTGGCCCGCCGGGGGGCTCCTTGGCCCGCCGCGATCCGGGCGGCCACCAGGCCGACGTGCTGGCGCGTAGCCAGGCCGGCGGTGTGCGCCAGTGGACTAGCGCTGGCGTATGCCGTTCGGGCCGCGTCGAGCGCGCCTTGGTCCAGGAACGCGTCAGCGGCGACGAGCGCCGCGCGGCGGGCGACGTGCGTCTCGTCGTGCCGGAGGGCGGACTGGTGTAGGGCGTCGGCGACGCGGGCAACGGACCGAGGGTCCGCGCGAGCGGCGCGTGCGGCCTCCACCCCGACCAGCTGGGCCTGCCGGCGCCAGGCCGCCGAGGCGCGGCCCTGGAAGCGGCGACGGGCCAGACCAGCCAGGCGGGCCGCGTCCGTCGCGTCGCCGAGCAGCAGCGCAGTGCGCGCTTGGACCAGCTCGATCTCGCCGAGGTCCTGGTCGTTCCAGTGGGCGCTGGCCGAGGTCGCCTCTCGCAGCGTGTCCCGCGCTTCGGTGACCAGACCTGCTTCCAGCAACACTCGCGCGCGGTCCAACTGCGACACCCCGCGCTCGACCTCCACGCTCATCGCGTCGGCCCGGTCCATCAGGGCCAGCGCGGTCGGCAGGTCGCCACGCAGGAACTCGACGTAGCCCAGGTTGTGGACGGCCGCAAACTCGAGGTTCGCCTCGCCGGCCCCGCCAGCAAGGGCAGCGCTGCGCGTGAGGTCGGCTGCAGCCTGGTCCAGCTGCATGAGCTGGGCAGCCAGCGCCCCCCGGTTGAGCAGCAGCTTCGCCCGGTCGTCCAGCGGCAGCACGTCCAGGCCCGCGTTGGCCCGGTTCATCCGAGCGAGCGACTCGCCGAGGTTGCCGCTCCGCCCGTGCATCGAGGCCCCTTGCATGTGGCAGAGGCTGACCAGGTCGAGCCGGTCCATCGCCTCGGCCTGTGCCACCGCCTTGCCGAGGACCTCTTCGCCGGCGCGAAGCCCCCGCTCTTCGAAGGCGACCCAGCTTTCGGCCAGGGTCACGCGCATGAGTGCCTCGCGGCCTCGGGGGGCTTCGAACAGCTCCGGCCGCTCGCCGGCCAGGGCTCGGGCCGTGGCCAGCAGGGCGGCAGCTCGGTCCGGTCTGTAACGGGCGAGCTGGTCCTTGGCTTGCGCGACGTATCCCTCGACGGCGTCCAGGGCCGGCCCGGACCTCGACTGCGTGGTCTCCCCAGCCGAGCGACCCACTAGAATCTCGATGGTCGGGGTGATGACAGGGCGCACGCCTGCGGCGGTCGGCCGCAGGATGAAGCGCGCCGGGCCACCCGGGATGCCCGACAGCACGAACCGGCCGTTGACGTCGGCCGTCGCGTGGTGACTGCGCCCGGCCACCCGCAGTTCGACGTCGGTCTCACCCCCGGTCACCCAGCCGTCGACGCGCACCGTCGTGCCGTTGGGTTCAGGGGCGACGGTGACCATGAGGCTGAGCGAGCTGCTCGTGAAGGTCACCGAGCCGGTGGTCGTGAACTCGTCGTGTCGCACACCTGCCGATGTCAGCTGTTCGAGCTCGGCGATCTCGGCGTGCAGTGCGGCCAGCGTCAGCTCGAACTTCACCTGCTCGGCCAGCCCCGCGGGCGGCGGGTCCAACCGCTGGTACAGCTCGCGCACGTCGCGCAGCACGAGCCGGTCGGTGTCGTCGGGGCTGCCGGCGGCCAGGGTGGCCTCGATGTCGTCGCGGCTCATTGCGAGCTCCAGGAAGGGTCGGCGAGCAAGGCTGCTCGCAGCTTGGCCAGGCATCGCCCCCGCGTCGGGCCGATGGAGCCGACCGGCATACCGAGGGCTTGGGAGACCTCCGCGTAGTCGGGCCGGTCGACGAAGGCGACGACCCGCAACAAGGCGCGGCAGCGCTCTGGCAGCCCGGAGATGTGCTGCCACAGGCGCGCCTGGTCGTCGTTGAGCACTGCCGCGATGGCCGGGTCCAGCGGCGTGGGGGCGTTGTCGCCGTCGACCTCGGGCAGCTCGTCGGTGACGGTGAGGCGCTGCTCGCGCCTGGTGAGTCGCCAGGCTTCGCGGCGCACGGTGGTGATCAGCCAGGACAGCACAGCCCGCGCGTCCAGGATCGAGTCGGCGTGCTCGACCAGGCGCATCCAGGCCAACTGGACCGCGTCCTCGGCGGCGGCGTGATCCAGGCGCTGGCTGCGCGCGGTGTGCCAGAGGATGGGCGTGAGCAGGTCGACGAGGTCACCCATGCTTTCGCGGTCGCCAGCCTGGTATGCCGCGAACGCCCGTGCCGACCGCTCGGCCAGGCTCTCTCCGGGTGCTCTGGTCATGAGCCCCTACCGTAGCTGGCGTTCCTGGGGGACCCGTCGCCGTTTTGGGGGAGGGTAAACGGGACGAACGCCTCGAACTCGGGGAAGGTCATGACTCGTCCTGTCGGTTCGGAATGCCCCACCCTCCAGGCTATGGCGTGGGGCCGTTCGCTGGACAGGAGATCTTGGGCCGGTGCCTGATACCTCCTGGTTCAGGTAATGAGTCGGGCATCTGGCGACATTTAGTGGCGCTTGGCGCGTATCAGGCTCGGGTCTTTGGGCTCCTGGCAGGTGTCGGCCACATCGCTGATGGAGCCGGTGCGTCACGGGTGTGGTCTGCGTGGGGGACGCGACCTGGGGGACGCAACCGTGGCCTGGGGGCTGGTCACGGGGCCGGGTGCTGGGGCGAGCGCCCGACCCCGTGGCCGCACCCTTTCGGCGGTTTCCTGACCGGGCCGTGCGTGCAGGAATGGGACTGATCGCTCAACTACGATGCAGTGTCGGGCCGGGCGCAGCGGCTCTGGGAGGGCTCGCATAGTGGCCTAGTGCGGCGGTCTTGAAAACCGCTTGGCGGGCAACCGTCACGTGGGTTCGAATCCCACGCCCTCCGCAACTGTTGTCACTCCGACGACATTCGTCACGTCAATTCAAGCTGAGCTTGGTGATCCGATTGGCGTGTACCGCATAGAGGAACGGACCTGGCGACTCCACGCACGCGCGGGCCATCGCGGCGAGGCTGAGGATGTATCGGGCAGCCATCTCGTCGGCGCGGAGATTCCCTCCGGACAGGCAGAAGGCTCGAACCGAATGATCATGCAGAGCCCGCTTCTCCGCCGGGCGACGGCGTATCTCGGCATCCTTCATGAGGGCGATCCAGCCGCGAGTTCCGACGAGTTCCAACCAGGTGGTGTCTTCGATCTCCTCGTCCGCCGGGACACCGTAGTGCTCAGCGAGGGTGACGAGCCGCAGTCCCCGTGAGCGAAGCAGGTCCGGAACCTGGCGTCTGCCCAGGCTCCGATCGATGAAGAGGTCAGGCAGCCCGTCGGGATGCAACGCGTACGACGTCCTCAAGGTCGGCCTGGGAAACCCCGTAGTCGTCCGCCAGGTCGCTGAGCGATTCCCCAGCCCAGAACCTTGAGAACACGTCTGAAAGGCGCGCCCTGCCCCGGAAGAACGTGGGCTGCCCGAATCCGAATCGTGGGTCGACGATGACGTTGGCCACGTGGTATTGCGGCAACTGAAGTCTCTGAGCGAACCCGTCATCGGCGAAGGTGATCTTCTTGAGATACGACTCAACGACCTCGTTGAACACCCGCTGCCCGTGTCGAACCACCACCAGGTCGCGCGCACTCGCGTCGCCCGTCGACGTCGCGTAGTCGAATAGCAACTCGGCGCCATCGGTGTAGAGCCGTTGAGAGGCCAGAGCATGCTTGAGCCCGAGTTCCCTCTGGAGTGCGCTTAGGGCCGGCCGAATGCGCTGGAGGGGAACGCCCTGCTTGCGGATGCCCGCCAGTACGAAGCCTTCGGCAAGCCCGATGAAGGGGACCGTCGCTTCACCAGGACGCGCTCGGAAATCGCTCAGGATCGCGTCGCCGTGCACGTCTGCTCCATCAGAACGGTGGCGGACGTATCCGCGCGACCAGGTCTGAAAGGTTGCGGGAGGAACGTCCAGTGCGCGGGCTGCCTCGGCCAACGTGTAGAGCGGCATATCGAAACGGTCGTCCACCGTAGACACCACCTCTCCTGTCGCCTTCTACCACCGTAGTGTTCACCCGACCCGCGACATCGTCTCGGGAGGCGCCGTTCACCTGGCCGAGCGGCTCACGCGGGGCGCAGGGTGCCGGTCGCGGTCTGGCGCCCGGACCGGTCGCGCACCGACGTGGCCCACCCGTCACCGGTCAGGGTCGCCGAGACGAACAAACCTTGCTGGTCGAACAGCGGGGAGAGCAGCCGGTAGTCGAACTGCACCGGTGCGCTCGTTTCCATGCCTCGCCGCCGGACCGCCTCGGCCATCAGGGTGGCCTGCAGAGGTCCGTGCACGAGCAGCCCCGGGTAGCCCTCGACGTCGCGGCTGAAGGCGCGGTCGTAGTGGATGCGATGGGCGTTGTAGGTCAGCGCCGAGTACCGGAACAGCACGGTGGGGCTCACCTCGACCGCCCACTCGTCGGGCCCGACGGGCAGCGCGTCGCCCACTTCGAGCTCCGGCTCGGCAGGCGGGGCGCCCGGTTCGTCGGCCGCAAGGGCCGCGGGTGCCGCGGCCGCCCGGTAGACGATGTCCTGCTCCTCGCGGATCACGACCTGCCCGCGTTGGCTGATCTCGTGGCCCACCTTGACGAAGGTCATCGCCCCGGTGCGCCCCTGCTTGTCGGTCGAGCTGAGCACGCCGGTATGCCGGGTGGCCGGCTCGTCGCAGCGCAACGGGCCGAACGTCGTCACCCGTCCGCCCGCCCACATCCGGCGTCGACCGGGACCGGGAGGGACCGGTATGCCGCCGCGCGCTGGGTGTCCGTCCGAGCCGAGCTCGGTCTGGATCGGCCGCTCGAGCAGGTACACCCAATGCCACAGCAACGGCAGCCCCTCGCCGCCGGCGAGATCGGGTGCCGAGACGCCGAGCAGGCCAGCCAGCCCGAGGGCGGGGCCGCGGACCAGGACCTCGGTGCGTTCGATGCTCTCGGTCACGTCGCCTCCTGCCGGGTGGCTGCCACCCCGGTCCGGCCGTCGGTGAGCACCTCGCTGTGGGCGGCGCGGTCGAGGATTCGCCGGGCCCGGTCCACGACCGGCTTGTCGACCATCTGACCCTCGGCGGCAACCGCACCCACCCCGTCGGCACCGACGGCAGCGACGATCTCGTGTGCCCAGGCAACCTCCCGCGGCGTGGGGGCGAAGGCGGTCGTCACCGGATCCAGCTGGGCGGGGTGGATGCACAGCTTGCCGGTGAAGCCCAGCCGCCGGGACCGACGCGCGTCGGCAGTGATGAGCTCGGCGTCGTCAAGGCTGCGTGTGATCCCGTCGATCGGCCCGGGCTTCGCGGCCGCGCGCGAAGCCTGCACGAGCGTCGAGCGGGCGAGCAACAGCGTGTCGTCCTCCTCGGCGGCGTCGATGTCGACGGCGTAGTCGATCGAGCCGAACGCGAGTCGGTCCACGGCGGCGGACCCGGCGAGATCACCCGCCCGCACGACACCGCGGGCGCTCTGACCAGGGCGACCAGCCCAGCCATCGCGCCGAGCGAGGCCCGCAGGCCCTCCAGCACCGACGGGTCGTCCGCCTTGGGCACGAGCAGCCCACGCAGTCCGGGTGCCTGCCCCAGGGCCTCGACGTCCCCCTCGAACCAGGCGGTCTCTGGCGAGTTGACCCGCACCCAGCCGCCACCGCCGTCGGCGAGCCACCGGCATACCTGCACGCGGGCGAGCTCCTTGGCGCCTGGCGGCACCGCGTCCTCGAGGTCAAGGATCACCTCGTCCGCGCCGGCGCCCCGCGCCCGCTCGAACCGCTCCGGTCGGTCGCCCGGGACGAACAGCCAGGTCACGGCGCGGGCGGCCGCGCCTCGGGGCGAGTCGGCGGAGGTCATCGCGGCCTAGTCCACCGGGTGGCTGAAGGCGGACTCCGTAGGGCCTGCGACCACGCCACGGTCGTGCAGCCGGCCCACTTCGGCGCTGGCCATACCGAGCAGGTCCAGGAGGATCTCGTCGGTGTGCTCCCCGAGCATCGGCGCCCGGCGGACCGGCTCGCGATCCAGCGCACCGAAGTCGATGGGCAGGCCCGGCATGAGGTAGGTCCCGATGTCGGGCTGCTCCACCATCTCGAACATCGGGTTTTCGGTGGAGCAGTCCGGGTCGTGGTCGACGGTGTCTCGCACGGTGCGGTACGGCGACCAGGTCACCCCGTTGGTGTCGAACTGGTGGCGCACCTCCGCGAGCATCTTCGTCGCGAACCACGGCTCGAAGATGCGGGCGATCTCGCGGCGGGCCCGGAACCGGTCGCCCTCCTTGTCGAAGTTCAGCCGCAGGCGCTTGGCCAGGCTGCCCAGCTCCTCCTGCAGTCCGGTCACCCGGACCAGGTTGGTCCATTGGCTCATGGTGAGCGCGACGACCATGAGCCGCTTGCCGTCGAGCGTGCCGAAGTCGCGACCGAACGCCCCATAGAGGTAGTTGCCGTCCTTGGGCCGGTCGGCGTCGTTGACCACGACCTCGGCGATCTTGCCCAGGTGCCCGAGCAGGGCCAGCGCCACGTCCTTCAAGGCCAGGCGCACGAGCTGGCCGGCGCCGGTCAGTCGCCGGTGCCGGTCCGCGGCCAGCAGGCCGACGACCGCCATCTGGCCGGCGATGCAGTCCCACGCCGGAAGCAGGTGGTTGACCGGGCGGTGGAAGTCGGTCGGTCCCGTGACGAACGGCAACCCGGTCTGCGGGTTGACGGTGTAGTCGACCTCGGAGCCCCCGTCGCGTCGACCGACCAGGCTGACCATGACCAGGTCCTCCCGCAGGCTGCGCAACCGGTCGTAGGACAGCCAGCCTCGAGTCGGGAAGTTGGTGAGGAAGAAGCCGCAGTCCGGGCCGGGCGCCGTGATCAGCCGAGTGAGGATCTCCTGGCCCTCCGGAGAGCGGAAGTCGATCGCGAGGGAGCGCTTGCCCTTGTTGAACCCAGCCCAGAACAGGCTGTGTTTCCCGTCGAGGGTGACCGGCCAGCGGGTGTAGTCCAGGCCGCCGCCGATCGGGTCGAAGCGGATGACGTCCGCGCCGAGCTGGGCCATGGTCATGCCACCCAAGGGCATGGCCACGAACGCCGATCCCTCGATCACGCGCATCCCTGCCAGAACGCCGGTCATCCTCCGGACCCCTATCTCGTGCCCTGTCGGGTCGGTACGACGTACTGATTCTGGTATGCCGAGCGGTGGGCTGGGCATGACACAGAGCCTACCGCGCGGTAACTTCCGCCGAACGCCGCCTGCGCCAGGTTTGACCGAAGTCGCGCATGTCACGATGGGCGACGTGACCGAGGGGCTGCACCCGCTGACCTTGCCGCAGCCGGCCGCACTCGTCCTGCGCGGGCGCACCTTTGATTCGGCGCGGCCGGCCGTCATGGCCGTCATCAATCGCACCGACGACTCGTTCTGGGCCGAGAGCCGGTACGCCGACCTCGATGCGGCCCTGGTCGCGCTCGAGGTGGCAGTGGGGGCAGGCGCGGACCTGGTAGATGTGGGCGGGGTGCGGGCCGGGCAACAAGGCGTGTCGGTCGACCTCGCAGAGGAAATCGCCCGAGTGGTGCCGTTCCTCGAGCGCGCACGCGCGGCACACCCGGACCTCATTCTCAGCCTGGACACCTGGCGCTCGCAGGTAGCCCGAGCCGCGGCCCATGTCGACCTCGATCTGGTCAACGACACCTGGGCCGGGCACGACCCGGCGCTGCTCGGGGTCGCCGTCGACATCGGGGCCGGGATCGTTGTGTCGCATACCGGCGGCCTGCCGCCACGGACCGACCCGGTGGATGTCAGCTACGGACCGGACGGCTCCGGAGTGGTCCGCGATGTCCTGCGCACCCTGCGCGCCGGCGCGCTGCGGGCCCTCGACGCGGGTATGCCGGCCGAGCGCGTCTTGCTCGACCCCACCCTCGACTTCGGCAAGACGACCTCGCACTCGCTGCAAATCCTGCGGCACACCGGTGACGTCGTAGCGCTAGGTTTCCCGGTCCTGCAGGCGCTCTCGCGCAAAGACTTCGTGGGGGAGAGTCTGGGCGTGCCTCCGGACGACCGGCTGGAGGGCACCCTGGCTGCCACTGCCGTCGCGGCATGGCTCGGGGCGACCGTGTTCCGCGCCCATGACGTGCAGGCCACCCGGCACGTGGTGGACATGGTCGCCACGATCCGCGGGGATCGGGAGCCGGTCCATTCCCTGCGTGGGGTGGGTCCTCCCCGGGGATGATTCCAGTAGGCAGGACTACCCGGCGGTGGCACAAAATGCCTGTGGCCAGCGGTCCCTGACCGCCCCCGATGGGTGCTAGCGTCGGCCCGGTTGCAGTTGCAGTTCCTCGCAGGTCGAAGAAGCAAGCCCACTGCAGATCCTTGTAGTGGGCTTGGTTTTTCAGCAGCACCGGCCCGACCGGGTGTGGGGACAGGGCGGCAGCACCGGGGTTCGCGAGGTGCGGGCTCCCGTCGTCAGTTACACAGAAAGTTGTCCCCATGGCACAAGGAACCGTCAAGTGGTTCAACGCGGAAAAGGGTTTCGGTTTCATCGCCCAGGATGGTGGTGGCCCGGACGTTTTCGTGCATTACTCGGCCATTCAGAGCAGCGGCTACCGTTCGCTCGATGAGGCCCAGCGCGTGGAGTTCGAGGTCACCCAAGGTCCCAAGGGACCGCAGGCCGACGCGGTCCGCCCGTTGTAGGAACCCTGCAGGCACGTCACGACGACCCAGGTCGTGAAGCAAGCCCCCGGAGTCCGCTCGGGGGGCTTGCTGCTTGCTCAAGCCGCGCCGATAGGAGCCGTTGCGCCGCCCTGACGTCGTAAGCACTCCTGTCGGGACGGGATCAGCTGCTAGCAGGCCTGGGCGACGTCGACGAGGGCCTCCTGGGTCGGGGCGGCCGGCGTGGTCGTAGTCGTCCTGCCGCCCGGCCTGGTTGAACCGGGCTTGGTGGTCGACGGAGTCGGGGTCGGGCTCGGCGTCGTGGCGGTCGCGGATGGTGGGGCTAGGCTCGCTTGGATGGCTTGGTTCACCATGACGTGGATCTTGGCGAAGTCGGGGCGCGTCACCGAGATGTTCGACGCTGTGAATGGCAGGGACCTGATCTGTGCGTTCTTGATCCGGTCGACGAGCTGGACCCAGGCTGGCAAATCTGTTGCCGGCAGGTCGGTGACGATGTTCTCCTTTGCGACCCGGGCCAGGTCGGGGTACTTCTCCAGCATCGTGGCCGGGTTGACCTGGTCGACGATCTGGCCGACCAGGCAGCGCTGGCGCCGCATCCGGCTGTAGTCGTCGGAGAGCAGCCGCGAGCGCGCGTACCACAGGGCGTGGTACCCGTCGAGGCGCTGCATGGCCCGGCTCGATCCACTCCTCGACCCCGTACAACGCGCCGGAGGCGGTCATTGCGCCTTGCACCGGCAGGCGCTCCTTGACATCGACGACGACGCCGCCCATGGCATCCACGAGCGACTGGAAGCCTTTGAGGTCGATCACCGTCGAGGTAGTCGATCGGGCAGCCCGAGGACCTCCGGAGATCACGCCCCGGACGGTGGTCAGCCCGGGGTTCGGGTCGTTCTTGAACAGGTCCTTGTGGTGACCGCTTCGTTCCGACCGCGTTGAGCAGGCATTCGCTGCCGCAGTTGTAGCCGTTCGGCCACAGCTTGGAGGAGGGGATTGCTCTTGGGGAACGGCACGTTCTCCAAGTTGCGGGGCAGGCCGAACAGCACGGTTTGACCAGAGGCCGGGTCGATGCTTGCGACGATCATCGAGTCTGTACGAATTCCGATCCGGTCGTCGCCGGCGTCCGAGCCGATGAGCAGGACGTTGACGCGTCCGACGCCCGCCCAGGGGTCCGAACCCGAGGTGGGCCGGGCCGTCGTCGTGGAGCCGGACCGGTCGTCGGGGGCGGCGCCGAAGACGACGCCGACGACGTCGCGTTGGATCAGCGCGTACCGGGCGGCCTGAACGACGGGCACGGCGATGAGCAGACACATGAGCGCCGTGAACAGCCGCAGCCCCACCCGCTGGCGGCCGTCGAAGCGCTCGTCCATGGTGTCGCGGTGGGTGAGCAGGACGCAGAAGACCCAGACCATGCCGGCCAGCAGCAGCCCACCAGCGACGGCGAGCAGCACGCTCGGGCGCACGGCAACGGCCAGGACCGCCTCAGTGACGCCGTAGAACGGACCAGGCCAGCGACCACTAGGCCCACCAGCACGGTGACCGCGACCGCCAGCCAGCCCAGGCGCCGGTAGCGCGTCCAGGTCAGGCCCAGGCCTGGGACCACCGTGCTCAGCGTGGTCAGCGTGACCGATTTGCGGACCAGATGGCGCATGTCGGCGCGATGGCGTGCCCGGGCACCCGACGGCATACCCTCGCGTGCGCCGCTGCTCATCGATGTAGTTCCTTCGGTGTCCTTGGGCTTGGGCCCGCTCAATTGTGCCTTGGGATCCTGTCCCGGGCCTGCCACCTTCGGCTCGCGGGCGGTTTGGCCCGGGACGTGCCCCTCGGTAGCCTGTCTTGGCTTGTGTCCACGGAGGCGTCGCATAGTGGCCTAGTGCGCCCGCCTGCTAAGCGGGTTGGGGGTAACACCCCTCGCGGGTTCAAATCCCGCCGCCTCCGCCAGTCACCCACTCGAGCGGGTGAGCCCCGGGCTGACCAGTTTCGCGAGCGGAGCCGAGTCAGCGGACGGGTCGATTCGCGAAGATCCAATAGCGCATGGCCACGAACCGTACGACCGTTGAGGCCGCTGTGGCGAGCGCCACCGCGCCGACCTGCGCCGGGGTGCTGGCGTCCGGCCAAACCGCCGCGAGTCCGGACAGGCCACCCGCCGTCGACGCCCAGGTGAGCAGGAACCCAGCATCCCTAGCGCCTGTTCGCGCGCGGCGCTGCCGGCCCCGGGCGGCCGGCCGAAGGTCCACACCCGGTTGAGGTAGGTGTTGACGACCGTTGCCACGACCAGGGCGAGCAGGTTGGCGGCCTGGCTCGAAAGCTCCATCCGGAGCACGGCGAACAGGCCAAGGTTCAGCACCGTGGTCGTCGCTCCAACTGCGGCGAACCGCACGATGTGCGTCCGCAGCCGCTGGGCGACCGCCGTCCCCTCGGGCTGGCCGGTCAACTCGCGCCGGTCGGCCACTGCCATGGCACTCACCCTCAAGCTCCGGCGGTCGCGGTCGACAGCGGCTGGGTCAGGTCGTAGAACGTCGACCCCCCGATCGTCACGGAGGTGTAGTTCTGCTGAACCCAGGTCGCGATCTCGGAGGCCTCGCGACTCCCGCCCGTGCCGCCACCTCCGCCGACGCCACCGGAAGCGAAGTAGTGGATCTTGGCGTCGGCGACATACTGCTGGAACTGCGCCAACGTCGGTGACGGGTCCGATCCGTTGAACCCGCCGATGGCCATGACCGGCAGCTGGCTGCCCAACTGCAGCCCGGCCGCGTTCTGCGAGCCGATGGCGGCGGCGACCCAGGTGTACTTGTCGGCGTCAGCGGTCAGGGCGGCGATGACCTCGGTGTTCGGGGTACTCAGTTGAGCAGCCCCCCGACGCCGCCAGTCCCGCGGGTTCCCCCGCCGGTCACACCGCCCTGGGCGGTGCCGCCCGGAGCCGCGCCGCCGCCAGGTGCAGCCTGACCCGGCGTGGTGCCGCCCGTTGCCATGCCACCGGGAGCGGTGCCAACCGGCATACCGCCGCCGCCTGGGCCGCCCGTGCCGCCCGTCGACGGCCCGGCGGTGACGATGGACCCACTGTGCCCGACGCTGACCGTCTGCACGCTGTAGGCGGCCGGCCCGAGGAGCGCCGCGAAGAGGCCCAGCCCGACCAGGGCGGGCAGCGCCCTGCGGTGCAGCCGGCCGACGACGAGGAACAACAGCGCCGCGGCCAGGCCCAGGGCCAGCACGACGACCCGCAGCCACGGGTTCCACGTCGTGACCCGCGACAGCAGCAGGAAGCTCCACACGCTCGTCGCGGCCATCGCGACGGCCAGGCTGATCGCGCCGAACGCGGTGTCCTTGCGCTCCCACGCCTCGCGGGCACCCATGCCGACGAGCGCGGCCATGGCCGGGGCCAGCGCGACCGTGTAGTACGCGTGGAAGATCCCGGCCATCAGGAGAAGATCAGCAGCGGTGACGACGAGCCAGCGAACCCCACACGAGGTAGCCGCGCGGCGGGCGTCGGTGCGCGGCGGCCGCGGGCGAACCACGAGGCCGACGACGAGCAGGATCAGCGCGGCCGGCATGCAGCCAGGAGATCTGGCCGCCGTTCTCGGCGTTGAAGAGGCGCCCGAGACCGGTAGCGCCCCAGCTGCCGCCGGCGCCGCCGCCACCGCCGACCGAGCCGGTTTCGTCACCGCTGATGCGGCCCAAGCCGTTGTAGCCGAAGGTCAGCTCGAGGATCGAGTTGGTCTGCGAGCCGCCGATGTACGGCCGCATGGATGCGGGGATCAGCTCGACGATGGCGACCCACCAGCCGGCTGATGAGGACGATGGCGAGGCCGCCGAGGACGGTGTGCCAGATTCGTTTGAGCAGTGGGGGTTTGGCGGCGAGGAGGTAGGCCAGCGCGAAGCCGGGCACGACCAGGAAAGCCTGGAGAGTCTTGGTGAGGAAGCCCAGCCCGATGAAGACGCCGACGAGCATGAACCACTTCGGCGAGGACTTCTCGATCGAGCGCACGGTCGCCCAGGCCGCCAGCGATCATGAGCAAGGTGAGCAGGGCCTCGGGGTTGTTGAAGCGGAACATCAGCACGGCCACCGGCGTGAGGGCGAGGATGCCACCGGCGATCAGCCCGGCTGCCGCACCGAACTGGCGCTTCACAGTGGCGTACAGGACGCCCACCGAGGCGACGCCCATGAGCACCTCGGGCAGCAGGATGCTGAACGAGGACAGGCCGAAAGCCCGCACCGACAGCGCCATGGCCCACAGGGAGGCCGGCGGCTTGTCAACGGTGATCAGCTGGCGGCGTCGGAGCTGCCGAAGAAGAATGCCTTCCACGACTCGGAGCCGGCTTGCACCGCCGCGGAGTAGAAGGAGTTCGCCCACCCGCTGGCGGTGAGGTTCCACAGGTAGAACGCCGCGGTCGCGAGCAGCAGGCCGAGCAGGGCCGGACGTGCCCAGGAGGGGTCCGGCGTTGGCCCCCGCCATAGCCGACGGCCGAGATGCCCCGCCTTCCCCGACGACGTCGAGGGTGGCGCCGCCGATCGTCCCGGGGCTGTGCCGGCGGCTGCCGGCGCGGTGCGGTGCAGGGTCATCTCGTTCATGACCAGGACGATTGCCGCTGCCGCTGTGCGCCTGCTGTGTCGCTGCCAGGACCCGTCCGTGAGCTGGGCGGCATACCTGCTGGATCGGTGAACCCGCCCGTGTCAAGAGCAGCGGTTACAACGCCAGGACGGCGGATTGGCTCCTGTCGAGAGGGTCCACGGTCGGGAGCACGACGGTGAACGTCGTGTCGCCCGGCTTGCTGGACAGCTCGACCGAGCCACCGTGCGCATGCGCGACCGCGGCGACGATCGACAGGCCCAGGCCGGTGCTCCCAGCGGCCCGGTTGCGAGAGCTGTCGCCACGGGCGAAGCGCTGGAAGACCTTCTGCTGCAGCTCTTCTGGAACGCCAGGCCCATCGTCGTGCACGGCAATGAGGACGTGGCCGTCCGCCCTGGCCACGCTCGTCTTGACGGTCGTGCCGGGACCGGTGTGGACGCGGGCGTTGGCCAGCAGGTTGGTCACCAGCTGGTGCAGGCGGGCGCCGTCGCCGTGGATGACCACCGGGTCGTCCGGGACATCCAGCGCCCACCGGTGCGACGGTGACGCGGCATGCGGCGTCACTGACCGCGTTGACGACCATTCGGACAGGTCGACGTCGGTGTTCTCCAAGGGTCGCCCGGAGTCAAGCCGGGCCAGCAGCAGCAGGTCGTCCACGAGCGTGGACATCCGCATTGCCTCGGACTCGACCCGTCCGATCGCATGGGTGACCGACGGAGGAACCGGTTCGGGCTCACGCCGGGTCAGCTCGGCATACCCGCGGATGGTGGCCAGCGGCGTCCGCAGCTCGTGCGAGGCATCAGCGACGAACTGGCGGACCTGCTGCTCGCTGTGATGGCGGGCGTTGAGGGCGTTGTCGACGGTGTCGAGTAGCTCGTTGAGGGCCGCGCCGACCTGCCCGACCTCGGTCGTTCGGTCGGTGTCCTCGGGCGGAACGCGTTCGGCAAGAGCGACTTTCCCAGTGGCCAGGTCGAGCTCGGACACCGGGTGGCGGTTGCCGCGACGCGGCTGAGGGGGCGCAGGTTGCGTTTGACCAGCCAGGCCCCACCGACCCCCACCGCGAGCAGGCCCAGCCCACTGGCGAGCATGGCGGTGCGCACGGTGTTGCCGATGGTGTTCTCCTGGCGGGCGCGGGGCAGCCCGACGACGACCGTCGTGGTGCCGGACGTGCTGGGTCGCGACCCGGCCATGACCCGGTAGAGGCCCAGGTCGCCGCCGAGGTTGACGTCTTGGGGTTTGTTGCCCAGGCCGGCGTCTTGGAGCGCAGCCGCCTGCTCGTAGGTGACGTCGGTGCGGCTCATGGTGTAGGGCACACCGTTCTGGATGAGTGACGACGATGCCCTCCTCGCCGGGCCTCGCCCGTCGGCGCGTAGGTGACGCACCGGGGGGGTCGACGGGTCCGGTGTGCGGCCGGTCGAGCTGGGTGAGCGAGCTGCGCAGCTGGTCGTCGATCTGACCGGTGAGGAACGAGCTGAGGCTGACGATGTATGCCGCGCTGGTCACCACGGTGATCACGGTGAACAGGGCCAGCATCGACGCGACGATCTTGGCCCGAAGCGTCCAGGTTGACGCGTGCCGCCAGTCCGGGCCGCGCCGGCATACTCACGGTCAGCTCGCTGGCTTCAGCACGTAGCCCACGCCGCGCATCGTGTGGATCATCGGGTGGCGCCCGGCGTCGACTTTCTTGCGCAGGTAGGAGATGTACAGCTCGACGACGTTGGCCTGGCCGCCGAAGTCGTAGTTCCAGACCCGGTCGAGGATCTGGGCCTTGGACAGCACCCGCTTGGGGTTGCGCATGAGGTAGCGCAGCAGCTCGAACTCCGTTGCGGTCAGGTGGATCTGCTCGCCCTCTCGGGTGACCTCGTGGCTGTCTTCGTCAAGCGTGAGGTCGCCGACAACGAGCATGGAGTCCTGCTCTTCCTGGGCGGCCACCGCGGTGCGACGCATGAGCGCGCGCAGCCGGGCGACCACCTCCTCGAGGCTGAACGGCTTGGTGACGTAGTCGTCGCCGCCCGCAGTGAGGCCGGCGATGCGGTCTTCGACGGCGTCGCGGGCGGTGAGGAACAGCACCGGGATGCGGGTGTTGTGCTCGCGCATCCGCCGCAGCACCTCGAGCCCGTCCATGTCGGGCAGCATCATGTCGAGCGCGACTGCGTCGGGCTCGAACTCGCGAGCGGCGCGCACCGCCGGCCATGCCGGTGCGCGGCGCTACGGACCTCCCAGCCTTCGTACCGAAGCGCCATGCTCAGCAGCTCGGTGATGTTGAACTCGTCGTCAACCACCAGGACCCGCGGGGACGTACCGTCAGGCCGCTCGAGCTTCTGTGGCTTGACCGCGTTCCTGTCCATGATGGCAACCTTCCTGGTGCGTGGTGAGCGTGGGATGTGCGCTCCCTGTGCTCTTCCTGTGAATCATCCACCCACGTCCCAGCCACGAGACACCCGGGGCACAGGTTCGGCACAGATGGGGGCGTCACGGTAGCTCGGTCAAGGTCCCGCCGCGGGCCCGTCGATGGAGGAGGCGCGTTGTCCCAGCTGCCCGAAGCCCAGTTCCCGAACGAGCCGGGCCGACCAGCCGAGCCGTCCGGTGCTGACCCCGCAGCCGGCCCGCCGCTGGGGCCGTCCGAGGCGCCCACGACGCCCATCCCGACATCGGCAGCCACCTGGCCGGTTCCGCCGCCGGAAGGCCCGTGGCCCGACCCCGCTGCCGCGCCGCCGCCCGGCTGATCCCTATTACGTGGCTGACCGGCCGACCCCGCCTCCTCGCTGGAACGCCAAGCGCACGGCAATCGTGGCGGCTGCGGCCATCGGCCTGGGCTCGGTGGGAGCGGTCGCCGCGGCGGCAGCCACGCCGAACGGGATCGCCGCTCCTACCGACACGTCGGGGCGGGGTGGACCTGGCGGCTTCCAGCGTGGCGCTCAGAACGACGGCGCCCCGGTGCAGGGCGTGCCCGGCCAGCAGGGTATGCCGGGCCAGCAGCGCCAGCAGGGCCCGAACCGGTAGGGCCAGCCGCCCCCGCGCAAGACTCCAAGTCATGGAGTTTGTGGCGCCGGCGAACCGACCCGCCAAGGAGGGCGCTCACGGCATACGGCCAAGGGCGACGACTCTCAGCGGAGGACGCGCTGGAACTCCAGGTTGCGGCCCATCGCCTGATAGCCCAACCGCTCGTTGACCGCGATCATGTGCGCGTTGGACTCGGCGTTGTCCGTGGTGACTCGTCGCAAGGGCCGGCTCGGCGTCGCGAAGCCAGCGCATCATGTCGGCCTTGAGCAGCAGCCCGAGCCGGTGTCCCCGGTGTTTCGGTAGCACGGTGGTGTCGTGCTGCTCCCCGAGCCAGGCCGGTCCTCCTCGACGGCGACGACGGTGTGCCCGGCGACCTCGCCGGTGTCACGATGGCGGGCCCACACCCGGTACATGCGGGCGCCCCGTCCAGCTTCGCGTCGTCGTCGGCCCGAAGTCGCTCGGGGGTGAAGACATCGTCCTCGATGACCAGATCGTCGGTGGGGGCGTCGTTGATGGAGGCGACGACGGGCAGGCTGTCGGCGATCTGCTCGTCGGTGAGCGGGCCCGCGATCCGGACCACGTCGTAGTCGGTGGCCTTGCCAAGGCTCTCGCGGTATGCCGCGTCGACTGTTTCGGCGGGAACGTCCGCAATGGTCACCCGGCGGGTCACCCCGATGTACTTCAGCTCGTACCCGCGCCGAGTCGCGAAGGCCGACGCGCCGTCGCTTTCGTTGGCGTGGATGCTCAGGACGGTGCGTCCCTGCGCTTCCGCGACGGCCTCAAGGTGGTCGGACATCTGGGTGCCGAGGCCGTGACGACGGTGCTGTGGGTGCACCGTCGCGGTCCATAAGGCGTTCTGCAGGTTGTCGCGCATCGGCAGCCACACCTCACCCGAGGCGACGACCTGGCCGGCACGCAGCCCCGCGTAGAACCAGGGCGGCTCGCCGTCCCAACCGCATCGCGCCATGCTGCGCAGGCTGCGGGCGGTGAGGGCGTTCTGCCACGGGCAATCCAGCGCCTCTGCGGCCGCGTGAACGTCGAGGACTCCGTCGACGAGCGCGGCGTCGTCGGGCAGCACTTGGACGATCTGCATGCTCTCAGCGTGGGGCCTGCGAGAGTTCCGACGCCACGGCTTTTCCGACCGCTGTCAAGGTGCCTTGACAGCGATTACCCCGTCAAGGTAACTTGACGGCATGGCATCAGCTTCCGACCTGCTCGCCTCCGCGGCAAGTAAGGACCCCGGCGACGGGCTACGCGCGGTCGTGGCCTTGCGTCAGCTGCTCGAGCGGCTCGAACACCTGCACGTGCAACGGGCCCGCGAGCAGGGCTGGTCCTGGCAGGACATCGCCCGCGCTCTGGGGGTGTCGCGCCAGGCGGTCCATCAGAAGCACGGTTCCAGCTTTCGTCTGTCGGAAAGGCGTTGACATGTTCGAGCGGTTCACCCAGTCGGCCCGTGGCGTGGTCATGCGGTCCCGGGAGGAGGCGCACCAGCTGGGCCACGGTTGGATCGGCATTGACCACGTGCTCGTCGCCCTCGCCGAGGACGAGGGGATCGCCGGGGAGGTGCTCCGGGAGGCTGGCGTCACCGCCGAAGCGTTGCGGGATGAGCTGGCGCGCAAGCCAAAAGGTGAGGACGGCGACCTGGACGCCGAGGCCCTGCGCAGCATTGGGATCGACTTGGACGACGTCCGACGCGCCGCGGAGCGCACCTTCGGTGACGGAGCGCTGGACGGGCCCCTGGACAGGACCGGCCGGCCGCGAGGCGGGCACACCCCGTTCACGCCGGACGCTAAGAAGGCGTTGGAGCGCGCCGTCCGTCAGACGCTCATGCTCGGCCACAGGTCCATCGGGTCCGAGCACCTCCTACTCGGGGTGCTCGACGAAAGCGGCCCTGGGGTCAGCCTGCTCACCCGCCTCGGCGTGGACCCCCAGCAGCTGCGCGCCGCGACGCTCACGCGGGCTCGCCGCAGCGCCTGACTTGTGAGTCGACGTCCGAACGTCGGTTTCTCGGGCGCTGCGTATGCCGGTAGGCTCTCGCTGGTCTGCCGCCGCGGCGGCGTTCGCTGCGCCCGTGGCTCAACGGATAGAGCATCTGACTACGGATCAGAAGGTTGGGGGT
>CAVRXF010000009.1:0-30980 GCA_963724925.1 uncultured Actinomycetota bacterium
GGTCGTCGGTCTGTAAATCCGATGGAGCATTCCTACGCAGGTTCGAATCCTGCACCTGCCACGCAGTGTTGCGATGGATTTACCGGGTCCGTTGGGTCACTATGCGGCCTTCGGGCCTGGCCGTGTGATGATCGTTGCCCGAGTCGAACTCGCTGGGGCTGGGTTGGGGCTGGGGACGTCCCGGGGGATTGAGGGGGATTGAGGGCCACTCACTTGGTCGTCACTCTGGTCGCGACCGCTCTCGCCCGCCTCGTTGACGGCGCCGTCACCGGGGGCTGGACCGGCTCCTGGAGTGCGAGTCGTGGCCTCTGCTACCACGTGGTAGCGGCCGTCCCGTCCGGGTGTCCGCCGGCTCGAACGCGCATCACCAGCGCCGACCCGGCCGCCACCGGCCGCCCTTCTGCCCCTTGCGCAGTCCGACCCTGAGGCGCCCCGCCCTAGAAGCAGCGTGGAAGCAGGGTCGCTGCCTTGTGGATGATGAGGGCCCTGTTCGCCGGCTCGCGCAGGCGAGTGGTTGTGTCAACTTGACTTGGCCCAGGGGTGACGGCAGTGGGCCGGGATCCCGAAGGAGTACCGGCCCACTGCCGCATCCTGAAGGGTCAGCCGTCGAGCTTCCCGGCGGCTGCGCTGGCGGCGGTGGCGGCCTTCGAAGCGCTCTTGCGGGCGCTCGTGCTGGTGGCCTTGGCCCGGGAGGAGGTGTGCTTCGCACCCTGCTGGGCGACCGCGCGGGTGCGGCGTGCGGCCGCGCGGGTGCGGGCGGTGGCCTCGCGCATCGACGCGGCGGTGCCGGTGGCGTCCTCGCGGGCTGTCTCGGCGAGCTTGACGGCGACCTGCTCGGCCTCGCTCACCCCGGTCTTGAGGGTGACCACCGCGGCACGCTCGGTTTCCTGGACGGCGTTGCGGGCCGTGCTCATCGCGCCCTTGGTGACCGAGACGGTGTTGTCCAGCTGGGCCTTGAGGTCCTGGGTGGCCTGCGTATTGCGGATCCGGTCGATGACCTGCTCGCCGCGCTCGGCCAGCACGTCGTGCTGGGCCTGGGCCCGCTCGGTCAGTTTGCGGCCGTGGTTGACGACCCTCGCCGGGGCCTGCCGGACCTGCTTGACGCTCTTCTCGGTTTGGGCGGTGAACTCCTTGCGCAGCTCGATGGGGTCGAACAGGTGCGCCTCGCGCATTGTCTCGAGCGCCAGGTCGGTGAGCCCGACCGCGACATAGGCCGGGGTCAGGGACATGTTGGCGGCGGCCCTCTTCAGCTCGGTGCGTCTTTCGGTAGCGGTGGTGGTGGTGGTCATGGTGTCTGTCTCCTTGAATAGGTGGAATTGGCCGCGGTGGGGGCGTCGAGCGGTTTCTCGCGCCTGCGCCGTCGGTGTGGGTTGTGGGGTGGGAGGGCTCGTCGGGGTGGGCCGGCTGGCTTCGGGCGCCCGGTCCGTCAGGCGTCCGGCTGCCGAAGGCCCGGTGGACCTCGACGAGGACGCCGCGCTGCCTGGGCGTGAACAACGGATCGGCAGCGATGGCTTGGCGGACCCCCGGCGTCGCCGGGCGCTTGGAACCCTCTTGGAGGATCCCGGCCCTGAGGTACAGCGACTCGGCCGACAGCGACAGCCCGTGCGCGATCTGCTGCAGGACCTGGGCGCTGGGCTTCTTAGCCCACGCTCGATCTGCGGCAGGTGCGGGTTGCAGATTCCGGCCAGGTCTGACAGTTGGCGCACGGACAGGCGGGCCGCCACCCGTTGGTCAGGTAGCCCCCAAGTCAGCGACGAGAGCAGAAGCCATGCCTCCATCATGCTTGCTACAGTTAGCGAATGCAAGCTTAAGGCAGCGTGACAACAGTCACAATCCGGGCGCAACGGGCCTCCCCTAGTCGGAAGCGACGTCTTCTGGCACGTGGCGCCGTCGGCAGCCGACGGGGGTGGGCAGCCGAGGTCGTCGTGGCGGATTCCGCACGGCGAAGTCCGGACCCTCGGCAGCGCGAAGATCACGAAGCCGACCATCGATCCACCTCGGCGGCGAGGATGACAGCCAGGCAACCCAGGGGGGACGAGCTCAGCCAGAACGATCAACACGGACAGCGCCGGCCCCGACCAGCACGCCCAGGCTCCACGGGTGCCCTAGGCATGCTCCCACCCGTAGAGCACGGGCCCACCCACCAGGCCGCTCTCAACCGAGAGAGCCGCAACCCATATGAGGCACGAAACCCGGGACACTCCTAGCCTCAGCGCTCAGAAGCCGGACAGCGACCCTTGGCTCCCGAGCGCGAACCCGGTGCTGGTAGAGCGTCGAGGCGGTGTAGCCATCGATGATCGGGCCGTCGAAATCGAAGTAACTGGCCCTGCCACGCCGAAATCGCGCCGGGACGCCGAAATCGCGCCGGGACACGCGTCCGGTGGCGTCACTGGCCGCTTACAACGAACTGCTCACCGGCACCGCTGCCCCCAGCGGCACGCCGGCCGACCCAACCGCACAACCGACACCCGAGCCGACATCCCAGGCAGGAGAAGCCAGTTCATGACCGCCACCCCCACCCGCACGCGCCAAGACCCGGCGAACCCGCAGCGGCGACACCGCCGCGATTGCCGCGGCGCACACCCTGGCCGGCACCCTGGGCCTGCCCACCCTCGATCATCGCCCGGTCGTCGCCGGCTCTCTGCTCGCCGTTGGCGTCAGCGGGCCGGGTCTGTACGGGATCTTCGCCGTGGTCATCGCCCTCGGCGGCGTCATGGTCGACCTGCTGCACCGCAGCTACCGCGGCCAGGAGCAGGACGCCGACAAGGTGGTCGCCGCCCTCGCCCGCGCCACCACCACGCACTCTCGCCGACCGCAGGCTCCGACGGTCTCGTCCCGACCATCGGGCGGGCCCCAACCCGCAACCATTCGCTGGGGGACGCGGCCCGTCACTAGGCTGACTGCCATCTCACGCTGCGACGGCCGTTGGGGCGCGCACGGGTTCGGGGAGGGCTGCCCGCCACCCGCCCGAGGAGGCGACGTTACCTCCTGCCGAACGCGACCCTCGACCTCATCAGGCATAACTGGATGCGCGCCGGCAGGTGGGTCATGCTGACGTGCTGCACGAGGTATGCCTTTGCGTGCCGTGTGGGTATGCCGTTAGCTGTGCGGCTCCAACCGGGCTTGCTTTCCTCCAAACCCCGCGGGGTGTATGCATCTACTGGATGGCCGCGCCAACCCGGAGGCGGCGCAGCCCGTTCGTATGGGGCTGTCAGGCAGTGCGGGGTTCGTGCGCTGCCCTACCTGGAGGGGTCGTGACCCAACCACCCGCACCGCAGCCCGCGGACGTGTCGCCGGTCGGGGTGCAGTCCCCGTCGGCGGACAGCCGCACCAAGGGGCCCAGCTCCCCACCGACCCACCCCCTCGCCAAGGGCCCGGTGCTGCGACCGGCCCACTACGTCGAGGGCTTCGTGCGCGAGTTCCTGCGCGAGCTCAACTTCGGGCAGGGCGTCGTCGCTGTCGCGCTCGACGGTCAACGACCAGTACCTTGCGCTGGCGCGCACGGTGCGGCACTACCTGATGGCGGACTGGCTGGAGACCGCGCGCCGGCGTCGTGAGTCGAGGCCGAAGATGGTCGGCTACCTGTCCGCGGAGTATCTGCTTGGCCGTCAGCTCGGCAATGCCCTGCTGGCCACCCGCCTGGGCAAGGTCGTCGAGGAGGGTCTCGCGTCCTGTGGGATCGACCTGTCGACGTTGCTGGCGCAGGAGGTCGAGCCGGGGCTCGGCAACGGCGGCCTGGGTCGGCTGGCGGCCTGCTTCGTCGACTCGCTGGCGACCATGGACGTCTCGTGCATCGGGTTCGGCATCCGCTACGAGTACGGCATCTTCGGCCAGACCTTCGTCGACGGGCGCCAGGTCGAGGTCCCCGACTCCTGGCTGGCGCTGGGCGGGCCGTGGGAGTTCCCGCACCCCGAGCGGGCCGTCCAGGTCGACTTCGGCGGCCACACCGAGCAGTACACCGACGAGTCTGGACGGCCCCGGACCCGGTGGGTGCCTGGGTGGAACGTGCTCGGGGTGCCCTACCACTACATGGTCCCCGGCTACCAGAACGGTGTGGTCAACACCCTGCGGCTCTGGAGCGCCCGGGCGACGAACGCGTTCGACCTGACCATCTTCAACGCCGGCGACTACGCCGAGGCGGTCCGCGCGCAGACGTTCGCCGAGAACATCACCAAGGTCCTCTACCCGGAGGACTCGACACCGCAGGGGCGTGAGCTGCGCCTGCAGCAGCAGTACTTCTTCGTCGCCTGCTCGCTCAAGGACTACCTGGACCAGACCCTGCCTCGCGACTTCGACCCGCACCGGTTGCCCGAGCAGATCATCTTCCAGCTCAACGACACCCACCCGGTCATCGCCATCCCCGAGCTGATGCGGATCCTGCTCGACGAGCGGGGGATGGAGTGGGACGAGGCGTGGGACATCACGAAGAAGTGCTTCGCCTACACCTGCCACACCCTGCTGCCGGAGGCGTTGGAGGTGTGGCCGGTCGACCTGCTGGGCCGGCTGCTGCCGCGGCACCTGGAGATCATCGTCCGGATCAACGACGAGTTCCTCACCGACGTGCGAGCGGCCTACCCCGACGACGAGCTGCGGGTGCGGCGGATGTCGATCGTCCAGGACACCGAGCGCGCGGTGCGCATGGCGTACCTCGCGACCGTTGCGCGGCGTCAAGGTCAACGGCGTCGCCGAACTACAATCCCGACTGCTGCGCGACAAGGTGCTGCCGGACTTCTCGCAGTACTGGCCGGAGAAGTTCACCAACGTCACCAACGGGATCACCCCGCGTCGGTTCATGCGGCTGGCCAACCCCAGCCTGTCGCAGGTGATCACCGCCGCCATCGGGGTGGGCTGGGTGACCAACCTGGACCGGCTGGAGGGGTTGGAGCCGTTCGCGGAGGAGCCCGAGTTCCGCCAGCAGTTCCGCCGGGCCAAGGAGGCCAACAAGACCCAGCTGCGCGAGCTGCTCAGAGGTCCGAGACGGCATCGACCTGCCGCATGGCCACATGCTCGACGTCATGGTCAAGCGGCTGCACGAGTACAAGCGCCAGATGCTCAAGGTGCTGCACATCGTCACGCTGTACGACGCGCATCCTCTCCGGCGAGCTGGACCCGAACGAGGTCACGCCGCGGACGTTCATCTTCGGGGCCAAGGCGGCCCCTGGCTACTTCATGGCCAAGGAGATCATCCACCTGATCAACGCCGTGGCCAGCACCCTGAACGGTGACTTCCGGGTTCAGGGACGGCTCGCCGTCGTCTTCCCGGCGAACTACAACGTGACCCTGGCTGAGCAGCTCATCCCGGCTGCCGACCTGTCCGAGCAGATCTCCCTGGCCGGCAAGGAAGCCTCGGGGACGGGCAACATGAAGCTCACCCTCAACGGCGCGTTGACCGTCGGCACCGAGGACGGCGCCAACGTCGAGATCCGCCGGCTGGTCGGCGACGAGCACTTCTTCCTCTTCGGGATGAGCGAGCCCGAGGTCGCCGAGCTGCAGGCCAAGGGCTACGTGCCGGGCTCGTTCTACGAGTCGAACCCGAGGCTCAAGCGGGCGATCGACCTCATCGCCAGCGGTGCGTTCACCGAAGGCGACAAGGCTGCAGGTCCGCCATGTGGTCGACGACCTGCTGTACAACGACCGGTTCATGGTGCTCGCGGACTACCAGTCCTACCTCGACGCGCAGCAGCGGGTCGACGCCCACTATGCCGACCCCGACGCCTGGACCCACTCGGCCATCCTCAACGTCGCGCGGTGCGGCTTCTTCTCTTCCGACCGGTCGATGCGCGACTACGTCAATCGCATCTGGGAAACCCCCGTGGGGCACTGACCCAGACAACCTGGAAGGCGACAGGCTAGGACGCAGGGCTCGGATCGCGATGGCGGTCGCATCTCGGCTGCGCCCCCCGTTGCCATGCGGCTCGTGCCGTCGTTGATGCCCACGCTCCCGGGTCGCCGGCAACTGCGCGGGGCCCCGGCGGGCGATCCACCGGCGCGCCCGCGGCGGCGCGCCCGCGGCGGCGCGATCGCCAGCAGCGGGCCCGCCGTAGTCAACGACCAACCGTGCCCGACCACGCGGAGGACCAGCCCGGATGACCTCGTACGTGATAGCGCGCGCATCGAGCGCCGATCGGTGTCGTCGGACGAGCAGACGGTCGGCCACCGGGCCGCCCGGTTCTCGCCCCCACGCCCCCGGAGGGACAAGTACCGGCTGGCGAGAAGTCACGTCCCCCGTCCCGCCCCTCCAAGCCGTGCAGGTGGTGTGGTACCGCGCCCCCGCAGGCGCTGTCGCGGCTCCTGCCGTCGAACCGGGCTGTGCTGATCCCGCTGGGCTCGTGCGATCGCCGCGGGCGACCGTGCCGTTGGGCAAGTGGTCCTGCACAAGGGCCTGGTCACGACGATCAACGACGGTGTCCCACCACTGACCACTGGCGTCTACCCGGCAGGTACGTCACCACCGGCCAACCGGGCCCAAGGGGATGTTTATCAAACACGACCGGCTTCCGGGGGGCATCCGCTCGAGGTCCGCGTCCGGCTCGAGGGCATGATCGCCCACCGCGCCGGTCCAGCTCGACGTGAACCGCGTCCCTGTCACGGATCCTGCCCTCCGAGCGAGCAGCCCATATCCGATGTGGCCGAGCTGGTTGGCTAGCTGCGCCGGCGTCAGCACACTTATGCGGCGGCTCATCACGAGGCCGTGCCAGCCCAGGTCGTCGGGTGGTAGGTCGTCCGGGTGTCAGGCCCGGGCGGTAGACGGCGAGCGAGAGCCCGGGGGCGGTGTGGAGTTCGTCTTCGAGGGCACCGGCCGGGTTCGTCGGTGTAGGAGGGAATCTTGGTGGCCGTCCTGCCCGGGGGAGGCAGCTCGCAGAGCCGGAGCTGGTCAGCGTAGGAGTTCAGTCAGCTTCGGGCAGATCGCGGCGGTGCCCGTCGGGATGAGCGTCCAGAACGCCAACCAGGCTTCACTCGCGGCAGTAACTGCGACGGGGTCAGGTCAGCGCAACGAGCTCGTCGAGGGCCTCGTGCATGTACCGGTCGAACGTGCGGTACTCGGGCAGGATGTCGATGCAGCAGGTCGCCGAGACCGCGATGGGCGTGCCGAAACTTTGACCGCCGAAGATCGCCCCGACACCTGGGGGCAGGACTCCGAAGACAACAAACCGCTCCATCTGGGTGCCGCCATAATACGGCCGCTGCGAGGGGCCCTTCACGTTGGAGATGCTCAGATTGAAGCTGCGGGGGGTGAGCTTGTTCGGCACGCGGGTCATCACTTTGACGGCGGGGCCCATGGTCAGCTCGGCCGGCATGAGCATGCTCGCCTCGCGCATCAGGTGCGCAGGCATGTCCTGCCAGTTGCGCTTAGCGATGCTCAACTGCTCCCTTGGCGTAGGTCAACCGCGCCAGCGGGTCGTCCAGGTGGGTCGGAATGGGCACGAAGATCATCCACACCTGGTTGGCCCACCGGTGCTCCTCCTCGCCGGTGCGCCACCAGATCGGCACCGCGGCGATGAGCGGACGGTCCGGTATGCCGGCATGTTCGGCCATGTAGCGACGGCACGCGCCGGCGACGATGGCCACCACCGCGTGGTTGATCGTCCCCCGGCGAGCTTCGTCGGGGGCCTTCGACTGGCTCACCGGCTCGAACTACATGTTCCTCGCCGCACCCCCCGACAACCCCTCCCTACTGTCGGTCCTCGGTCCCTGGCCGTGGTACCTGTTCACCGCGACAGCCGTCGCGTTCGCCCTGCTGGTACTCCTGGACCTGCCTTTCCTGCGGGGACGACGAGCACCGACCCAGCGCGGGCCTAAGTGGTCTCGCTCGTAAGTTCGTCGGGGGTCAGGCGGCTTGAGTGGGGCTGGCGGGATGGGGATCGTGCTGGTCGAGGCGGGTCAGGAGGTCGGCCAGGTCGGCGGTGGTGAACTTCCATTTGAACGGGCCGGCGGTGGCGTTGTAGTGGTTTTCGAAGTTGGCGAGGTGTTCCTCGATCATGGTCAGGTCGGTGAAGTCGTTGGGAGAGAGGACTTTTCGCTGGAGTATCGAGAAGAAGATCTCTACCTGGTTGAGCCATGACGCGTGCACCGGGGTGTGCACCATGATGGCATTCGGAAACCGCTCGGCGAGCCGATCAATGGCTGCTTGGCCGTGGTGTGAGGAGCCGTTGTCCACGACCCAGAACACGCGCCCGCTGAAGCGTAGGGCTCGAGTGTCATGACTTGGTCGACCAGCGCGGTGAACGGGACGATGCCGGTGGTGTCCTCGCATCGTCCGAACACGTGGCCGCGATGGACATCGTAGGCGGCCAGATAGGCCAGCGCGCCATGCCGGTCGTAGTCGTGGTTGACGCGCATCATCCGTGAGCGACCAGGCGGCAGGCTGGGGTGGCAGCGGCAGCGGGCCTGGATCGAGGTCTTCTCATCCGCACTGATCACGTACTCGTTGGCGCCCAGGGGCGCTCCGTTCCATGTCCGGGCGTACAAATCCAGCACTCGGGCGGCCTTGCCGGCGAAATCGGGGTCACGGATGAAGATCCACGACTGGTGCTGCCACGGTTTGATCGCGTCCTCGGACAGCCACCGGCGCACGGTGGGCGCCGAGAGCGAGGCGCAGATCCCGCCGGTGACCGCTTGGCGGGCCAGCTCCGGGCATGACCAGCGGGAGAGCGGCACCACGGCATCCCTGGGCGGGGTGCAGGCCAGCGCCTTGACCTGCGCGACCTGCACCGGGGTGAACCGCGGCGGGCGACCGGAGCGTTTCGCATCGCCCAGCGACGCCGTCCCGGGACTGGTCGCCCAACGCTGGCGCCACTTGCGCACCGTGTCCGCGCAGGAGGCGACCGCTGCGGCGATCGCCGTGTTGGACTGTCCAGCGGCGGCCAACAACACGATCCGCGCCCGCAGCACCACCCGCTGGGCCGTACGTCCGGCGCGGACCAGCCCGGTCAACTCCTCCCGTTGCGCGTCGGTCAACACCACGACATCCGCCCAGGACCCACCCATCGAAGCACTCAGCGAGGCGACTGGACATCACAAGTCCCTCCAGCCTCACCCGCCACAAGTCGTCGTCGCGGTTGACACGCCGATCCGGCAGCATGACCACATGGCATCCCCACCGGAATCAACCAAGACATCTCTGCAACAACGGCTCTCGGCCCGCGCCCGCGAACGGTGGCCCCAACTGTCCGGGCTCGACGTTCGCTTCCGGTCAAACTTCGCCTACATCACCGGCCGCCTACCCGACGGCGACACCATCCCCCTGATGCGACTGCGCTACGGCGGCTCCGCCGCACGCTGGGGCTTCGCCATCTACCTAGCCAGCAAAGACGGCTACCAAGACTCCGTCCTGCCCACCGGGTACACCGCCGGATCACCCGAAGACGCCCTGGACTGCGCCTGCGGTCTCTACCTGGGCGACCCCACGGCCTGGATCTGACCCCCGACGAACTTACGAGCGAGACCACTTAGCTCGCGAGCAAGCCCTGCGTCTCACGCTGCATGACCGTGACGCAGTCGCCGTGCCGGAAGCCGTCGACCGCGCTGGTGATCTGCTGCCCAACCTTGATGAGGTCGCCGCAATCGCGGCACGGTGTCCGGGCGAACGCCGGCGTGGCGATGATGTTCATGAGTCCTTCCTCGGATTCTGTAAGGGTGATGGGCAGGTTCCCGACCTGTTACAAGCGGTCTCGTCGCTCGTGTCCTCCTCAATCATGATGCAGTGGATTTGGGTGGATATCGTGGATTTCCGCTACGACAGTCGCCAAGCGTCGAGGTGGGCACGGTAAACGGACCGTTCCGGTGCCCTGAGACGGTCCAGCGGTTCGCCGACACCGCCTGCGGCGGGTGATGCCGGCACCACGCTCGGCCTTCCGCATTGCGTCCGCTAGGCCCAAGATGGCGGCGCCCGGGCTCGGGTCGACAGCCAATGCCCGAACGTCAGCACCGTCTGGGCGTGCGACTGATCCGCCTGCCCGGGTACCGCACCCCGCCGGTGGTACGGCTGCTGTCCCGCGCCGGGTGAGCCACCGATCCGGGCCCAAGCTTCGTGTCGGTGCGACCAGGGAACCGTCAACGAGGGGGTCGCTGCTTCGGATCCGCGGCTTCTGCCCCCAGGCGCAAACGGTCGCGGGCCGAGAGGGAGGGAGCGACATGGCCAACACCCTCCGGTGACCCGCAGGCGGCGCCCGCTCCGGAGTAGGCATGTGAGTTGCACTGGATAGTGCACCCAAATCCCCGACGAGCGGGGCGATGATGAGCCTGTGAGCACGCCGCTCGCCTATTGGACCGCGGTGTCGGCCGGCGCGGTGATCGCTGCGCTGCTGTGCGTCGGGTGCCGACGCTGGCCGGGCGCGTGGGTGCGTCGGGCCGGGCGTGCGATCGCGGCGATCCTGGCCGTCGATGCCGTGGTGTTCGCCGGCAACCCGTTGGTCGAGGGCCACTGGTCGGTGCGCAGCTCCCTGCCGCTGGCGTTGTGCGACGTGGCGCTTGTGGTGGCCGCGATCGCCTGCTGGTCGCCGGGGTGGTCGCTGGGCGTCGAGCTCACCTACTACTGGGGACTGGCCGGCACCCTGCAGGCCGTCCTCACCCCTGACCTCGGTGCGGGGCTTTCCCCAGCTTGAGTTCCTCCAGTTCGTCGTTGCCCACCTTGGCGTCGTCATCGCGGCCCTCTACCTGGTGGTAGCCCTGCGGCTCGCCCCCCGCCCAGGCTCGGTGCCACGAGTCTTCGCGATCACGGCGGGCTACGCCGCGCTAGCGTCTGCGGCCTCGATCGAGCTCGCGGGTGGTCTTGCCCGACCAAGGGACTGGGGATCGGCGCGCGTCGGGGGTGCCCCTGCATGCGGTGGGGTCCGACCGTCTCCGACACGCAACGGGTGTCCTCGAGGGTCTGTGCGGAATCCGTGGGGAAGTCTGGTCGGAAACGGCATCGGTGCAGGTCAGCGCGGTGCGGTCGTCGGTCTGTAATCCGACGGATGATTCCTACGCAGGTTCGAATCCTGCACCTGCCACATCAGTGCATGTCGGGCTGACGCTGCCGTTGGGTCACCATCGGGCGCCCGAGATCCGACGGGATCGACGAGTGGCGCCGCCGCGACCCGTTCGGGGCGCCGGCCTGGACGGCGCAGGTTCTCGGGGTCGAGGATGCGCCAGGTGCTGTGCGCGCTGAGACCTTCTGTGACCAAAGGTGTTCGCTGCGGACCATGGGTGGCGGTGCTGCAGCCAGAGAGCGGGCGCGTGGCTCGGGAGCGGTGGCGACGTCGGGTGAAACGATCTCGCTTCGCTTCCGCTGATTCAGCCGGGGCGCAGTGGGTCGTGCTCTTCATCTGCGACGGCAAACCGGTGACCTCGCTGGTACCGGTCGAGAGAGACCTTGCAGCGAGTCCCGTCCGCGGGACTGCTGGTGTGGTTGCGGCGCCGCTCGGGTGCGCTGGCGTCCCCGGGTTAATCTCCGAGCTTGTTGACGGCGGGTCTGGATTCTGGCGGCCGAGCCCTAGGAAGACGGCGCTGGCCGTCATCGACTGGTTGGCAGGCCGGGCCGAAGTGGCGCAGTTACAGGGTGGGGTTCGGGATGGTCAAATCCTCGAGGTCGCGAATGGTGGCGAGAAGCTGGGCATCGATTGCCCGTTGGGGTGGCCGATGCCCTTTGTCGAGTTCATCTCCAGTCACCAGAACGGGCACGTGGTCCTTCCTCCTGGCGTGCAGGGGCTGGATTGGCGGCGCCGGCTCGCGTTTCGGACCACCGATGCGGCGGTGCGGACCACAACGGAGCAGACGCTGATTCCGTTGAGCGTCGCGGCTGCTGGCCGAGTTGGCCTCCCGCGGCATGCGCGTTGATCGTGCTGGGACCCGGCTGGTGGTCGAGGTATATCCCGCCGCCTCGTTGTGGGCCTGGGTCTGCCCCATCGCGGGGACAAGGGGGCTGCCAATTCCTCGGTTCGCCACGCCCTGGTCGATGCGCTGATGCGTGGGCGCCGTGGCTCGACCTCGGCCGATACGCCCAGCTCTGCCGACACGACGACGACGCGCTGGACGCGGTCGTGGCCGCCCTGACCGCTCGAGCCGCCTACCTCGGCTTGGCGACCCAGCCCACCGAAGCTGACCGGGAGCAGGCAGCGGTCGAAGCGTGGATCGCAGTTCAACGCAGAACTGTCACAACTTGAATCGACCTGACAGCGCCAATCACGCTGTGCGGCACAGTCGTCTGACCAACGCCCTCCCAGTGGGCAGATAAGTGCGTCCGATCAGACGTGGGTGCCGGCGCGGGGTGAGGCTTCAGGGCTGGCGCTTCTCGATCAGGGTCCACCCGGTCCATCCACGCTCGGCGATCAGCTCCCGAAGCCGCCCGACGACCGGGTGGGAGGCATCGGCGAACGAGTCCATCAGACCGATGAACGCCGGGTCGGGCATGATCTGCGTCCTGCCGGTCCAGCTCCCCGCTGGCCGCTGCCTGCTCTAGCAGCTCGCTCATCAGATCGGCCGTCTCGCGCAGGAGCTGCTCGTCCTGCCAGTTCTGTGCGATCCGGCTGATGAGCTGGTAGAGCCGGACGATCTTCGGGTTGGCCAGCTGGGCCACCTTGTCGGCCATCATTGCCGGCAGCGCGTCCGGATATCGCGCCGCCATCAGGATCCAGGCATCCCGCTCGGGCTCGATGATCGCCTCCGATGCTCCGGTGGCGCGCAGGCGGTCCAGGTAGTCGACCACCTCCTTCGGGAGAGCCAACGAGTCGCCGGAGCCCAGCTGGGCGATCCGCCGGCGGTGCTGCTGGAGTGCGCGGATCTGCGCACGCAGCTGCCCGGTCGATCTCGGCGGTCGCGTCGGCGAACGTCTGCGGGTCAGCGTCGAGCAGCTCGCGGACCCGGGCCAGCGGGACGCCGGCCTCGGCCAGGGTGCGGATCCGGATGAGTCGCACGACCGCGGCGGCGTCGTACGTGCGGTAGCCGGAGGCGTCGCGCTCGGGCTCCGGCAGCAGTCCGATCTGGTGATAGTGCCGCACCGCGCGGATGGTCACCCCGGCGTAGGAGGCCAACTGTCCGATCGTCAGCATGGCCTCAGCCTGCCCGACGGGGACATATCCTCAGGCGATCTTGCGGCGGTAGGCGGCCATGGCGAAGGCGTACGCGAGCAGGAGGATGCCGACGCACCAGGTCAGGGCGAGCCAGATGTCGGCTGCCGACCGGCTGCTGGGTCAGCAGGTCGCGGATCGAGTTGACGATGGGGGTCACCGGCTGGTGCTCGGCGAAGGCTTGCACCAGCGTGGGCATGGTGTCGGTGGGGACGAACGCGGAGCTGATGAACGGCAGGAAGATGAGCGGGTAGGAGAAGGCACCCGCGCCGTCCGCGGTCTTGGCCGACAGGCCGGCGATGACGGCGATCCAGGTCAGCGCCAGGGTGAACAGGACGAGGATTCCGGCGACGGCAAGCCAGGCGAGCACTCCCGCCGGCGAGCGGAACCCGATGAGGACCGCGACGGCCACGACGAGCACGAGCGAGATCACGGTGGAGACCAGCGAGGTGAACACGTGCGCCCACAGCACGCTCGAGCGTGCGATCGGCATGGACTGGAACCGCTCGAAGATCCCGTTCTGCAGGTCGGTGAACAGGCGCAGGGCGGTGTAGGCAGTGGCCGTCGCGATCGTGATGATCAGGATGCCGGGCAGCATGTAGGTCACGTACTCGACCGGGCCGGTGTCGATCGCGCCGCCGAACACGTAGACGAACATCAGCATGATGGCGATCGGCATGATCGTGACCGTGATGATGGTGTCCACGCTGCGCGTGATGTGGCGCATGGACCGGCCCACCAGGACGGTGGTGTCGCCGAGGATGTGCGTGGTCATGGGTTGCTCCTCACTTGTCCGTGCCGTCGACGGCGGCCGTGGCCGCGTTGTCGCCGGGGTTGTTGACGGTGCTCGCGTCCTCGCCGACGATGGCCAGGAAGATGTCCTCCAGGCTCGGTTGCTTCTCCACGTACTCGACCGTGACGGGCGGGAAGAGCGCCTTGAGCTCGGTCAGGGTGCCGTTGGCGATGATCCGTCCCCCGTGCAGGATCGCGATCCGGTCGGCCAGCTGTTCGGCCTCGTGCAGGTACTGCGTGGTCAGCAGCACCGTCGTACCCTCACCGGCCAGCTCCCTCACGCTGTTCCACACCTCGAGCCGGGCCTGCGGGTCCAGGCCGGTGGTCGGCTCGTCGAGGAATATCACCGGCGGGTTCCCAATCAGGCTCATCGCGATGTCGAGCCGGCGGCGCATCCCACCGGAGTACGTGGACACCCTCCGGTCGGCGGCGTCGGGCAGCTGGAAGCGTGCCAGCAGGTCGTGCGCGATCTGGTCGGCGTCCTTGAGGTGCCGTAGGCGGGCCACCAGGACCAGGTTCTCCCGGCCGGTGAGGATGTCGTCCACGGCCGCGAACTGCCCGGTCAGGCTGATCGACTCCCGCACGCTCGCCGGTTGGGTGGCAACGTCGAAGTCATCGACGGTGGCCGTCCCGGCGTCGGCCTTCAGCAGCGTGGACAGGATTTTCACGACCGTGGTCTTGCCGGCGCCGTTGGAACCGAGCAGGGCGAAGATGCTGCCCCGCGCGACGTCGAACTCGACGCCGTGCAGCACGTGCAGCTCGTCATACGACTTCTCTAGGGCGTGCACGTGGATCGCTGGACCGCGGACCTGCCCGGTTGTGATCTGGATATCTGTGGACATGACGACAGCGTGCAGGGTTGACGCCGCGTCAAGGTCAAGGGGGCTGCGAGCAAGAAGTGAAGTCCGTTCAGGTTCCGGGGAGTGAGGTCGAAGCTGATCCTTCGCTCGCTCATCGGCACAACAAGCACCGCCAGCGGACGTCGGCGACGTGTCAGAACAGTCGTCTCTGAGGCGCCGATGACCTTTCGTCGGTGTTTGGGGTGCGGCTTTAACCTGTCCGCATGCGACGCTTCGATGACGAAGACCTCACCGACGCGCAGTTCCGCGAGTGCGACCTGAGCAGGGCGCGTCTGGTCGGCGTGGTCCTGCAGGACGTCGAGATCGACGGTCTGGTCACCCATCTTGTGGTCAACGGCGTGGAGGTGATGCCGTACGTCGAGGCGGAGCTCGACCGCCGCCAACCGGTGCGGCTGCTGATCCGTTCCGCTGATCCGGCCGACCTGCGCGAGGCGTGGCAGCAGCTGCGGCAGGCCTGGGCCACGACTACCGAGCGCGCCCGGTCCATGCCCGAGGGCAGTGAGCATCACGGCGTCGACGGCGAGTGGTCGATGGTCGAGACCACGCGTCACCTCGTCTTCGTGCACGACTCGTGGTTCCGGCGCTGCGTACTCGGGCTGACCGAGCCGTTCACGGCGATGGGACTGGCATCTGCGTTCGTGCCGGATCAGCAGGAGCTGGGGCTCGACCGGCCGCGCCAGCACCTTCGAGTCGTGGTCGGTCACCACGAGCATCTGCTGCGGCCAGCCAGATCGATCCCCACAATCGCGTTCCTCGTCGGCACCGCCTCCCGTAGCCGCTCCAGCCGTGCATTGCGGTTGCGATCACCGCGGGACACGCCACTACCGTTGGACACGAACGTCCTCCTCCATGCGATGGGATACCAACCCGACAAGGTGCTGGCGCGGCGCACCTTTGGGTGTCAGGCCTGGGATCTTGGTGTCGCGTTGGATTGGGCTGCCGATCGTGCTGCCCGGGCGGGTTTCCCGGGGGTGACGGTGGCGTGTGAGCCGACCGGACACCGCTGGCGGGTGCTGGGCCAGCTCGCGGCGGATCGGGGCATGCCGTTCGTGTGCGTGCAGCCGATGCTGTCCTCGTGGGCGCGCAAGAGCGAAGACCTGACCTGCGACAAGACCGACGACAAGGACGCGGTGCTGATCGCTCGGCTGACCGCGCAGCTGCGCTGCTACCTGCCCGAACCGGGATGAGACCTGGGGCCGGCTGCGCCACCTGGGTACCCGCCGTCAGCAGCTGTTGGACGAGCACGTCGGCTGCGTGCAGCAGATCCGGGATCTGCTCGAATGCGTCTGGCCCGCAGCCCTGGAGACGGCGAAGCAGCCGTTCAAGTCGAGCAGCTGGGTCGCGGCGATGCGCGTCATCATGACCCGCGACGGCGGTGACCTGGCCCGCACCCGCCGGCTGGGACCGGCCCGGTTCGAGCACGCCGTCCGCCGGCGAAGTAACCCGGACCGGGAAGGTCCGCCCGTGCCTGCGGATCGTGCGCAAGCTCTACGCCGCGCTGGCCGACCCGGCCGGCGTGCTCGCGCACCGGCGGGGGGCGTTCGAGCGGATCGAGTGGATCCTGACCGACTGGGACAGCGCCCGGGCCAAGCTGGCCGACACCGAGGCCCGGATGGTCGCGGTCCTTCACGAGCCGGGGCTGACCGAGCTGGTCTGCTCGATCGAGGGCCTGTCGCCGGTCGGTGCCGCGGCGATCCTGGCCCAGACCGGGGACCTGCGCCGGTTCACCAGCGCCCGGGCCGTGGTCAAACACGCCGGCCTGGCACCGCGGGAACGGATGTCCGGGACCTTCACCGGCCGGGCCCGGCTCACCGGCGCCGGCCGGCCAGGCCTGCGGGTCGCGGCGTGGCGGGCCACCTGGGCCGCCCTGCAGAACAACCGGGTCTACGCCGCCCGCTACCGGCACCTGACCACCCGGGGGGTCAACAAGCTCACCCCGACCCAGGCCCAGAGCGTGATCGCCGCGGCGCTGCTTCGCCAGGTGCACGCCGTCGTGGTCAGCGGACAGGCCTGGGACCCGGTCATCGCCGCCCACGGCACTCGAACCACGGTGGAGGTGGCTGCGGCGTAGCTCGATTGCGCGGCCGGCGCGGCGCGTCCACAAGCTGGGTCGGGGCGAGCCTTCCGCGGCATCGAGAACCGACAGGTATCTCGCCGATCATCACGGGCCGCCCGGCTCGTCGTCGACACAACCCGATACCCGCTGTCGAGCACAGCCCCGTTACCGCTATGCAGGGACCGACGACGAACCCGGGGACCCAACCCCCAGCTGTTGACGCAACCGCCGCACCGGGATGACCGGGTGATGCGCCGCGCGCCCCGGGGACGAGAGGCGATCGGCCTACCCGGCGAATTCGCCTGCCTAGGGTCCGCAGAGGCTCCGGGGTCAAAGGTCGGCCGTCAGGCCGATCGCCGCAGGCGACGCGAAGCGCCCTTGAGGCCCCGGAGGGGCGGACCGGTACCCTTCGCGCGGCGCCTCGCCGTCATGCCCGGTCATCCGCTGGCGCGGATCAAACGCTTTGCCCCCTCATCTCACTTGACACAGAACGCCTCACGCTGATGACAGTGCGTTCTCCTGGGTCCGGGGCACGCAACGGGGCTGGAGCCGCCTTGCGCACGGTTGTCTTTCGTGGAGATCACTGGACATCTGGACGTCCAACCTCAGTACTCGTCTACGAGTATCCGTACCCGAGTAGGCGGTGCCATGCCCAAGCGACGCAGAGTCGGCAACCTGCTCGCGCTGGCGGTGCTGTCTGGGCTGGTGGAGCGACCGATGCACCCTACCAGCTCGCCGGTACCTCGCGCGAGCGGGGCAAGGACCGGGGCATGCCGGTCAAGTGGGGCTCGCTGTACACGGTGGTCGACAGCCTGGGCGGCACGGCCTGATCGTGGCTACCGGCAGCGACCGGCACGGCTCCCGGCCGGAGCGGACCGTCTACGCCCTCACCGACGAGGGCCTGGCCGAGCTGCTGGACTGGGTCCGGGAACTCGTCGCGGAGCCGATGCCCGAACGACCCCTGTTCAAGGCGGGACTGTCTGTGCTTGCCATGGTCGGTCCGGACGAGGCGATCGCGCTGCTCCGCCGACGCCTGACCGCGTTGGAGGAACGGCTGGGCGCCGAACGCGCCGGGCTGGAAGCCACGTCGGCGCAGGTGCCCCGGCTGTTCCTGATCGAGGCCGGGTACGACCTGGCCATCCAGGCGGCGGAGGCCGACTGGGTCCGGGCGCTGCTCGAGGAGCTGGCTGCCGGCTCCTTCCCCGGCCTGCACGCCTGGCGGGCTTGGGTCGCCCAGAGGCGAGCGCTGCTCGACGAGCCGGCCATGGTCGCCGCACTCGGGGAACCAGCGGGCGGGGGCCGCTTCGAGGACTCCGGCGGTCCCAAGGACCGCGGGGGTTGATGTCAGGTCGAGCCCCGGCGAGTGCGAGCGCGGGCAACACCCCGGCCGGGGCTCTGCTCCCCGGACCGAGGTGCGGACACGACCCGGCCACGAGGCGGCAACCAGGAAGGGCAGCCGGGTCACCTGCAGGTCCGGATCGACCATCCATCCGAACCAGGCGAACAGGAGAACCCATGAACACCACGACCCGACGTCAACGGCTGGTCCCTGAGATGGAGGGTTTCGCGGCGCGGTGGTACGCCAACAACCGCGGGACGCCGTCCCAGCTGGCCCAGTGGCGGCGGCAGGCGGCGCAGGTCACCGCCGGGCTGCCTGGCTCGGCGGCGGTGCTGGAGGTGGCGCCCGGCCCTGGCTACTTCGCCGTCGAACTCGCCCGGCTCGGCTTCGCCGTCACAGCCATCGACATCAGCCGGACCATGGTCGAGATCAGCCGCGAGACAGCGGCCCGGGCCGGGGTCGAGGTCGACGTGCGCCACGGCGACGCCAGCCGGTTGCCGTTTCCCGATGCCTCGTTCGACCTGGTCATCTGCCAGGCCGCCTTCAAGAACTTCACCGAACCGATCCGGGCGCTGGACGAGATGCACCGCGTGCTCAGGCCCAGCCGCAGCGCCGTCATCCACGACCTGGCCAGCCAGGCCACCACCGCGGACATCGCCGCCGAGGTGGCCGGCATGGGGATCCGCCGACCGGGGGCATTCTTCACCCGACAGGCGCTGCGCTGGCTACGCCACAGAGCAATGACTGCCGACGAATTCGCCCAGATGGCACAACGCAGCGCCTTCGGCACCGCCACGATCGAGACGGCTGGGATCGGCCTGGAGGTGCGCCTGGTCCATCACTGACCCCAAGGCTGGGTCCCGCCGCCAGCCGTCACGCGACCACGTGCATGATGTGCGGGTCGGACATGGCCGTGGCACGACAGGCGCGCAACCAGCCGACGGCCAGCGCGGCCGCCCCTCACAGCGGCAAGCGTGACGGCCGCGCTCAGTGCTGCACGAGCGGACGATCCGAACGGTACGTCCTCCATGCGGCAGAGTCGGGCGAGCGGAGCCGCCTCCATGCGGCAGATTCGGACGAGCGTAGCCGTCCTCAGTGCGGCAGAGATGTCGGACGACC
The DNA here is from genome assembly GCA_963724925.1 of uncultured Actinomycetota bacterium. Lineage (GTDB taxonomy): Bacteria > Actinomycetota > Actinomycetes > Actinomycetales > Dermatophilaceae > Phosphoribacter. The sequence goes on from CAVRXF010000009.1 coordinate 19,213, forward strand.
CGAAAGGTACCGTCCGGACCGCGGCTCTAATAGCGCACGCGGTCGGACGTCGACAAGGGGAACGCCCGATGCGGCGCTGGAGAGATACTCCGGTCTGAATCGTGCTGCTATTCCGCCGGGGGCGGGAGTGCACCGATCTGGCCGAGGAAGTCGGCCATGTTCCAGTATTCAGTGGCGTGCGCGATCAGCCCGTCGCGGACCTCGCCGATCCCGGCGCCGAGGACGCGGAAGCTGCGTCCGGTGGCGGGCAGTCCAGGCGTATCGCCGGTGTGGACTCCGGTCATCACCCATTCCGTCGCGTACCATGCGCCGTCGCTGAGCACATTGGTCTTCTGGATCGCCAGGTCGGTGAACATGGCGAAAAACCGGTTCTCCTCGGCTTTCTGTGGGTCGGTTGACCCGGGTTTGAGGAGCGGTTTGCTTGGTTCTGTGGGGGATTCGGGCTGTGGCTGGGGGTGCGTGGCGCGCACGGACTGGGGGTCCTACGTTCGAGGCTGTCGAAGGCGGTCGAGCGAGGGGTCAGTCACGTGCGCGTCACAACGGCATTCAACAAGATGTTGGACCTTCCCGGGGCGTGGGTGGCCAGCGTGGAGTTCGCTGAGGACGGGCTGGTGCTGGGGCTTGGCCGCCGCCGCGCCCGGCCGGTGTGTCCGTGTGGCAGGCGCGGCACGGGCAGCTATGACCGGTCGGTGCGCCGGTGGCGGCACCTGGACTGGGGAAGGTCGAAGGTGTGGCTGCAGGCGCAGGTGCGCCGGCTGGACTGCCGAGCCTGTGGTCGGGTGCGCACTGAGCAGGTGCCGTGGGCCCGGCCCAGGGCCCGGCACAGCCGCGACTTCGAGGATGTGGTGGCCTGGCTGGCCCAGCACACCGACAAGAGCACGATCAGCACGCTGCTGCGCAGCAGCTGGGAGACCGTCGATGGGATCATCGCGCGGGTCGTGGGTGAGCAGATCGACAGCGCCCGGCTGGCGGGGCTGGTGCGGATCGGGGTGGATGAGGTGTCCTACCGCAAGGGCCACCGGTTCCTGACCGTGGTCGCCGACCATGACCAGGGCGGGCGGGTGGTGTGGGCCGGAGAGGGCCGCAACGCCCAAGTGCTGGAGGGCTTCTACGACCAGCTCGGGCAGGCCGGGTGTGCTCGGCTGCAGGCGATCTCGCTCGACCTTGGGGGTGCCTACCAGAAGGCCACCAACACCAAGGTGCCGCACGTGCGTCAGTGCGCGGATCCGTTCCACGTCATCAAGCTGGCCAACGAGGCGATCGACAAGACCCGGCGGGTGGCCTGGAACCAGGCCCGGCAAACGCCACCGGTCAAGCGCGCCCGTGGTCGGCCCCGCAAGGACGCCCCTGCGCCGGCGCGTGATCAGAGCCGCTGGGTCAAGCACACCCGCTGGGCGCTGGTCAAGGACCCCGACCAGCTCAAGCCCAGCCAGCTCGAGGTGCTGCACGAACTGCGCCGCAGCAACTCGGTGCTCTACCGGTGCTGGCAGCTCAAGGAAGGCCTGCGTGACCTGTACCGGCTGGCCGATCCGACCGACGCCCCAACCCACCTGCACTGGTGGCTGGCGTGGGCCTGCCGCTGTCGCATCCCCGCGTTCGTGACCCTGGCCAAGACCATCCGGGCCAACCGTGAGCGGATCCTGGCAGCCGTGGAGTTGGGCCTGTCCAACTCCAAGCTGGAAGGCATCAACAGCAAGATCCGGCTGATCAACCACCGCGGCTACGGTCACCACTCTGCCGCAGCCCTGATCGCGATGATCTACCTGTGCTGCGGCGGGATCACCGTCCAGTTACCCACCGAAACGAGGTCCGCCCGGGATCTTGCTGGGTGAAGCCGGTGCGATCGAACGAGCCGATCAGGCTGTCCCGGTAGCGGTTCGGCGCCAGTGGCGGGGGTCGTCGCCGCCGCGCCGCTGCCTACACCCGGCCCCCTCCCGGTCAAGGGCACCCCGACGATCCTTCGCAAACGCTTCGCGCGAAGCATCATCGGACCCATCCCTTGACCGGCAGCCTCCGGGCCGGGTGCAAGACGGCAGCACGGGCAGGCCAGGGCCTGCCCCGGCGGACGCGCCACGGCGGCGACGACCCCCGCCCTTTGAGTCGGCTCCAAACGACCCCGCCACCCCCACGGGCACCCCCGCACGCACTGCGCAGAACCTCAACCGACCCACAGAAACCCGAGGAGTCCCAAAAAATCACACGCTCTTAGGACTCGCTTCAGAATTACCCAGGTTTGTCCGAGATGACTGGGTAGCGTTGTGGTATGTCGATCTCGGCGTTGGAGCAGGACCGGATGGCGGCCAGGTTGGGGCGATGCGGCCGTTCCTGGACGAGCGGGCCTGGCGGCTGCTGCTGGGTGCGGAGGCGCGGCGATGGGGTATGGCGGGATGAAGGTGGTGGCGGCTGCGGCCAACGCGAAGGCGGACACGGTGTCGCGGGGGGCGCACGAGTTGAGTCCGGGGTGGTGCCGGACGGGCGGGTGCGGGCGGTGGGGGCTGGGCGCCCGGCCGCGCGGTGGCTGATCCGGGTCTGGCGCCGGCGCTGGAGAAGCTGGTGGATCCGGTGACCCGGGGGGACCCGCAGTCGCCGTTGCGGTGGACGACGAAGTCGACGTCGCATCTGGCCGATGAACTGGCCAAGGCCGGCCATCAGGTGAGTTCGGTGACGGTGGGCCGGTTGTTGAAGGCGCCGGGTACAGCTTGCAGGGCAACACCAAGACCGTCGAGGGCCGCCAGCATCCGGACCGGGACGCTCAGTTCCGGTACATCACCACGCAGGTCGGGGCGTTCCAGAGCACCGGTGACCCGGTCATCTCCGTCGATGCGAAGAAGAAGGAACTGGTCGGCGACTTCGCCAACAATGGCGCCGAGTGGATGCCCGCGGGAGCCCCCGAACGGGTGAACGTGCACGACTTCGCCGACCAGGAGTTGGGCAAGGCGACCCCGTACGGCATCTACGACGTCACCGCGAACACCGGCTGGGTCAACGTCGGTACCGACGCAGACACCGGCGCGTTCGCGGTCGAGTCGATCCGACGCTGGTGGCACACCGTCGGACACGCTGCCTACCCGGGTGCGACCCGGCTGCTGATCACCGCCGATCGGGTGAGGCTCCAACGGCAGCGGCTGCGGCTCTGGAAGACCGAACTCGCCGGCCTGGCCGCCCAGAGCGGGCTGGCGATCACGGTGGTGCACCTTCCTCCCGGCACCTCCAAGTGGAACCGGATCGAGCACCGCCTCTTCAGCCACATCTCGATGAACTGGCGCGCACGACCGTTGATCTCCCACCAGGTCATCATCGACACGATCGGCGCCGTCACCACCAAGACCGGTCTAAGGGTCCAGGCCGCACTCGACACCGACTCCTACCCCAAAGGCATCAGGATCACCGACAAAGACATGAAGAGCTTCGAGGCCCAACACCTCCAGCGACACCAGTTCCACGGGGACTGGAACTACACGATCACCGCAGCACCACTGCCCAGCAAGACACGCCCGAACAAACCCCAGTAATTCATCAGCAAGCCCTAAGGTCATCGAGTTGTCGTGTCCAGCCTCGAGCCGCCGGCGCCCCGGCTGCAGTGCGATGCGTATTTCGTGCGGCAGCAGGCTAGCGTACGCACGGCGGATGGTCGCGCGTTCCGCGCGCACGGCGGCAGGAGCGGAAGTTTGCCGCTAGCGGACGCCGCGATGGTGCGCGTCTATCGCGGCGAAGTGGAGCAGTTGATCGAGCCGGGATCACCCCACAGCGGGCCGAATGCGTCGTGGCGCTCGTAGCGGCATCGAGGACATTCTGGCGTCCGCAGCGGGTGTTGGAGGCCCGGTTCGTCGGTGACGTGTCTCGGGGCGTTGACGTACGATTGGTCGGGTTCGTGCGAGAGTGCTTCGGCGCTGCGTGAACACCCCGGGGCGTGACCGAGAACAGGAATCTCGATGCAGGACGGCGTAGACGACCCGCAGTGGAAACCCGGCGACCGCGCCAACGGGCACATCCGTCGGCTCGACGGGACCTGGGTTCCGGTGCCGCGGCGCACCAGGTGGGACGTGGTGGCCCTCGTCGCGGCAGCCATCCTGGTGCGGTCATCCTCTTACTTACGCTCAGCGAGTTGATCACCGATAGCGGAAACCCCTCGACCTTCTCCAACGTCACCGCGCCGGCGGGCGGGCGCTAATCGTGCCTTCCTCGGCCAGCTGCCGGCAGCCCATCCGCCGGTACTCCTCGGTCCAGGCCGCCAGGTCGAACTCCTCGTCGGACTCAACGTAGCCCGTCGACACGTCCAGCATCTGCTGGCATCGCTCAGCCTGCGTGGGCAGAAACACCCCCATCGTGACCAGCGGGGGAGACGCTGAAGATTTCTCATCCGGTAACCAGTCGGAGATCAAGTCGATGATGCACGGTCAGGCGGACGCACTGGGTCACGCTTACCACGCGGCAGATGAGTGCGTTCAGCGTGGGCACACGACCAGCTGACATATTCAAGCCTGGCTCGTCGTCGAGCGCCGGGCGCGACTTACCTACATCCTGGCTGAGACCGCCCAACACACCGGCCACGCCGACATCCTGCGCGAGAGCATCGACGGCCAGAAGTCCACGGGCGGACGTTCTAGAACGGCGCGACGCGTCGGCGTACCGATGGGCCAGAGCCTTACCTCCGCGAGCAGCTCGGGTGAGTCGAGCACCTCGAACGGCGCATCCCACCAGGCCAGGTACTTGGCGACCGCGGCGGCATCGTCGGAGCCGACCGTGACGACGCAGGCGCCGTCACGGTGGGGCTCGATCTCGACCGAAGGGGGTTCCCGTTCGCGGATCACGTCGGCCGAGGGAGCAGGCGCACCCGATAGCGCCTCTGCCACGGCGCGGTCTCCAGACAATGCCGAAGTGAACCTGCCGCAATAGGTGATGGAATCGTGGCGACCAATCCACGAAAGGAAACTCGTCATGGGTACCCCAACCATCGCCACCGTCGTCTTCCCGGCCCGCGAGTTCGAGGCCGGCGTGAACGCGTGGACGTCGGTGTTCGGCACCGGCCCCGTCTTCTCCAGCAGCGGCCAGCAGACCGCGCCGGGGGAGGCCGACTTCGCGGTGTTCAAAACGCCGGACATCGAGATCGCGCTGACGTCCCTGCCCTGGGTGGACGAGCCGCTCCTCTTCCTCGACACCGGCGACATCGAGCAGACCCGACAAGAGCTGGTCGGCTCCGGCGCCACGGGGCTCGGTGAGGTCGCCGACGGTTCGCTCGCCGAGCTCGGCAGCGCTCCCATCACCAACGGAAGCGCCGAGACGGGCATCGTCGAGGTCCCCGGGGCCAGGCTCGCCGTCGTCCGGCTCGCCAACGGGAACCTCCTCGGCCTTCGTCAGTCGATGCCCGTCGCCTGGTGACCTGCGGCCTCGCCGGCGGTCTGCCGGGGGAGGCCGCGCTGGGTCAGGCAGCGTCGACCGCGCGACGTTGGCTGGACGCCACCAGGCCTTTCCCGGCGAGGAGGAACAACGGGGCGAGGGCGACGAGCTCCCCGCTGGACCTCGGACTGCTCCGGAGTCCGCGTTTGCGTCGACCCAACACTCACGTCCGCACATCTGCACGATCGATCGGCGGCATGATCGGACGAGCGTAGCCGTCCTCACCGCGGCACGAGCAGACGACCCGGAAGGTAGCTCCGCACCGCGGCACGGCAGTTCAGCCTCTCCGTATGGCTGCTGCATCGGCGAGCCGGGGGCGTATCGGTTGAGCCGTCACAGCGGGACGGATTCGGACCCGTGGTTCCACACACGTGGTGACATGGGCGCTGTGCGCCGGGTCAGAGGCGCAGCCCGTACATGGTCTTGAGTGATCCGCCGCTGGGGTGCAGGGGGCGTAGTCCTTGGGCGAGGCTGTTGTCGGAGAACATGTGCAGGGACCAGTGGTCCAGCCTGGTGATGCGCAGGGTGATCTCAGTCTCGGCGACCGCTCCGCAAATGTCCGAGTCGTGGGTGGCGGCGTCGGTCAGTACTTCGGTTTGGTCGGTGTACCAGGTCTGAGATTTCCCGTCCCCATCGCGTGATGCTGCTGGGCGTGGTCGTGGCGGCGGTGAGGGAGGCGCCGGTAAAGGTCTTCTTGCTGGCGAAGACGGTGCCGTTGCACGGGCCGGGTGGCTTGTAGCCCAGCAGCGTGCCGACTGGGTCGGCGAAGAAGGCGGCGATGGCTTCGCCGGCCTGGCCACCGATGTACGCTGCGATCTGTCCTAGCCCGAGGGCGCTGATGAATTCCCCGACGAGGACGCTCAGGTAGATGTTGGTCAGTTTGATGATCCACTGATTGACCTGTTCCTGGTCCGCGGTCGGGATTTGGGAATCGCTGGTGTTGGTGGCGTTGTAGACGACGTGGACCTGGTCACCGTCCTCGACCCACAGCGGGCCAATGGTCCAGTCCGCCGACATCCGGCTGGCCGTGTAGGGATGACCGTTGATGGCTGCGGCGTGATTGAACTGTTCGGCGGTGATCGGGTGACCTGGCCAGACCGGGATCAGCGCGGCCCCGTGCCCTTGGTCACGACCGGCTACGAGCACCGCGAAGGTGAGCAGGTCGATGTCGGTGGTGCGGCTGCGGATGCTGTGTGGGTCCAGGCTGGCCAGCTGGAAGGTGAAGAAGCCCATGTCACTGCAGGGCTACCAGGATGGGAACCATGCCCACGCCAGAGGCCAACACACCGAGTGACTTGCCGATGACGGCGCCGAATGCTCGCCTGGGGTCCACAGCTGCCATGGCGTGACCTGGGACGGCCGAGGTGGTGAGCAGGTCGCCGACCTGGATGGGATGGGTGGACGCATCGGCTTTGCAGTACACCTTGCCGACCAGGGCGATGGGGCAGCGGCCCGGCCGCGGTTCCGGGCGGTCCATCACGATGCCGGGCCGGTAGCCGCCTGCCCCGGAGATCACCCCGGCCACGCGCCGGTCGTAAGCGCTCTCGCTGGCCTGCACCGCCCCCTCATCGGTGAGCACCATGACGGTGCCTGGTTCACAGCGTCTCGGCCAGGTCGAAGTCCTCAGCGCAGTCGGCGTTGGCCAGGATCAGGTCTCCGCCCTTGAGGGTGAGTTGTCCCCGCCGTCCGATCTCGACGTTGCCGTCGAACGCGGCGGCGAGCCCGGCCGGGTCGGCGGCGGTGCCGAACACGCCGGCGAATCCCGGCCCCCGAGAGACGCCGAAGACGCCATGCATCTTCTCGCTCTCACCGACCACTCCAGCGTTCTCGCGGCTCCATCCGTACACGCCCTGGTAGTCGGGGCTTCTCCCGACGACTCCACGCCGACCTTCACCGACCACGCCGTCGCCGCCGCCGGTGTCCTTGCCGACCACGCCGCTGCCGTTCGTGGTCTCGCCCCACACCCCGGCGCCGGCTCCGCCGCGGACCACCCCGACGATGGCTCGACCGGTGTTCACGTCGCCCCACAGACCGGTTCCCTCCCCGTGGGCCGCCCCGACAATGGCCCGTCCGGAGTCGACTTCGCCCCAGATTGCGCAGGACTCGCCGTGACCGATGCCGACCACGGCCCGGCTTTCGGTCGTGTCTGCCCACACGGCCGGTCCCTTCGCGGTGTTGCTGGCCGCGACCGCCGCCTCATTGGGGTTGTCCGAGCTGAACAGTTGCATTCCGGCCCCTCCTCAGGGTGGGTGAATCAGGCTTACGCGGTTGCGGCAGTCGCCAGGATTGAGTCATGTGGAGTCGGAGGTCGTCGGTCGTCCGAGTGGAGCGCCGCTGGCGCCAACTATGCCGCCGATACGGCAGGTTCGAAAGGCAGCTTCCGGCACACCCCGGGTCGATCGGCCGCCGTCGTCCCGTCCGCAGCGCGACGTGGTCGCAGGTTCCGCGCCACGAGCGGACGTTCGACGAGGTGTGAGTCAGGACACGGGGCACCAGACGACCGCCTGAACCGGCTGGGCCCACTTCGACTGCATGAGCCAATCACCGGGCAATCAACGTGTCAGGGTCGCGAGCCGACAGTACCGAGGTGCCCGTGTGAGGTGATCGAGCCGAGCTGGCTGAGGATGCGTTCGGCTTCGGTGACGGTGTCGCGGACGATGTCGGCGGCGGGCCGGATGTTTCGCACGAGGCCGACACTTTGACCGGCGAAGGGGACGTGTTGTTCGCCGCTGCCGGCCAGAACCTCTTGACGATGAGCTGGCCGATCTCGGCCGCGTGGGCTGCTAGCTCGGCTGTTCGCCCGGTCCACTCGCGTTCGAACTCGGTGGGCAGCAGGCGAGCGGTGGCTGGATAGTGCGGCCGGTTGAACAGCGGCAAGACACTGTCCACCAGCGGGCAGTGCCGCGCGTCGCGCGACTCGGCAGTCACCAGCAGGTCCTTCCATGGTTGGCTGATCGCCATCTCGGTCGAGGCCAGGAACCGGGTACCCATGGCGACCCCGCTGGCGCCCAGGGTCAGCGCCGCAGCCGGGCCGCGCCCGTCCGCGATGCCGCCGGCCGCCACGACGGGCCGCCCCTGAGCCACCGCGACGACCTGCGGCACGAGCACCAGCGTGCTGACGTGGCCGCTGTGTCCGCCGGCCTCGCTGCCTTGAGCGATGATCACGTCCACGTCGCGATCCACCGCCTGCCGAGCTTGATCAACATCCATCACCTGTTGCATCCAGGCAATACCGGCGGCGTGGGCGGCCTCGACCAGATCGCCCGGGTCACCCATGTGGAAGGAAATCAGCGCAGGGCGAGCGGCTAGGGTGGCCTCGAACGCCGCCGGATCGAACGGGCGCGGCTGGTGGTTGATCGCGAACGGTGCGTCGGTCAGGCTGCGCAGCCGCGTCCACTGCCGCCGCAACTCCGCGACCGGCCGGAGGGCGGTGCCCAGGCTACCCAGTCCGCCCGCGTTCCCGACGGCCGCCGCGAGCTCGACGCTGTCCCAGGGGCCGAACGGAGCGCTGATGATGGGAGCGTCGATGCCCAACAGGTCGGTGAGGCTGGTGCGCATGCCTCGAGGGTGCGACGTCAAAGGGGCATCGGCAATCGGGAGATCTCCCCAGGTCAGGGGATCAAGCCTGGGTGACAACGAATACCGCGGCAGCGGCCCGACTCGTCACGCCGATCTTGGCGTAGCTGTTCTGCAGATGCCGGTCGATCGTCTTGGCCGAAAAGCCGAGCCGGTTGGCCATCTGGGTGATCGTCAGGCCCTGCGCGGCCAGTCGAAGAACCTGTTGCTCGCGCTCGGTCAGCCCGGCCGGTCCGAGCATCGCTGGTACCGCAGCGTGGCCGGCGCCGTGCAGGACCGCGGTGACCGCTTGCCGGTCGAGCCGACCGTCGCGGACCTCGGCCAGCACAGACCCGGCCGCCCGGGATGGGTCGTGATCGATTCCATTCGCCGAGCCGGCCAAGGCGTAGGCGTCGGCGGCAGCCAGCAGCCGAGACGCCCGGGGCAATGCCGGTGCACGGCTGCCCCGGAAGTAACCGGAGCCGTCCAGCCGCTCGTGGTGCGAGCCCGCCAGCTCAGCAAGATCGGCCAATGGCCGACAGCGGGTCAGGATCCGTTCGGAGTGATAAGGATGCATTCGCACTCTTTCCCAGTCCTCATCGCTCAACGGGCCACTCTTGCTCCAGACCGCCGCGCTGATCGCGACCCGCCCCAGATCGTGGACCAAGGTGGTGGTCATCTTCCCGGAGGGACCACGACCAAGGACCCGGCCCGCTGGCCGATGGTCGCCAAGACCGGCGCCGCGCGGCTGGCGCTGATGACCGGGTGCCCGGTGATCCCGGTCGGGCAGTGGGGCACCGAGCTGATCATGCCGCGCGGGCAGAAGGTCCCGGACTTGATCCACCGGCATCCGGTCCACCTGCTCGCCGGGCCACCGGTGGACCTGGCCGACCTGCGCGGTGGGGTGGACGATCCGGTCGTGTTGCACCAGGCGACCGAGCGGATCATGGATCGCATCACCGCTCTGGTGGAGCAGTTACGCGGCGAGCCCGCGCCGGCGACCCGCTTCGACCCGGGCCCGGCCCCTCCGGACCCACGCGATTGACACGGCGGCACGGCAGCGGTCCGAGTGGACCGTCCCTTGGTTCGATCCGCTTGCCTGGGCACCGATAGACTCAAGGTGACATGTCCAGGCGTCGATGATCTCAGCGAAACGGAGCTCGGCGCCCCGGTCCAGCCTCGGAGGGGCCCTCGTCCGAGCACGAGGATGAGGACAGGGCATGGGAAGCCGAGCCTGAGTACCGCCGCCGAGGGCACAGTCGACACCGGACGAACGTCCGAGCAGCGGACCCATGTCGCGGAGGTGAGGAGTAGAGCGATGCCGGCGATGAACAGCACCGAACGCATCGACCCGAGGATGGAACGGGCGGGGTTCCCCTGTGACATCGCGGGCATCAACGTGCTGGAAGGCTCACCGCAGGGTCCTGTTGCCGTTCGAGCAGGTGCGCGCGCTGTTCGAGCAGCGCGCCCATCGAACGCCCCTGCTGACCCTCATGCTGGCGCCTGCCCCGCTCGGCATCGGTGAGGACCGATGGACGCAGGCCGCGACGTTGGACATCGACGTCCACGTCCACCACTGGCAGGTCCCTGCGCCGGGAGACACCGATGCCCTGCTGGCCACGGTCATCGCGCTCACGAAGAACCCGCTGGACCGGCGCCGACCGCTGTGGGAGGCGTGGTATCTGACCGGCATGGGCGACGGAGCGGCGGCGTTGGTCCTGCGCACCCACCACGCGGCCATCGACGGCCTGGGGATCATGGCTGCTGCATCGGACCCTGTTCGACACCCAGCCGACCCCCGTGGACGTGCACGTGCAAACGAAACCGGCTCCAGGGCCCGCGTCACCCGTCCCTGCTGCGCAGAGCCCTGTTCGAGGTCCCCAACCGGGTCTCCACCGAGGTGGCCACGACCGGGCGGATCGTCAAGACCGTGGGCACTGCGGTACCGCAGGCAGTGTTCGCGGTACCGGTACGCGCAGTCCGCAAGACCGCGCCGGACCTGGCCTCACGCTTGGGGCTGGGGCCTGGACCCGAGCACCCGCCCGAGCTACCCGGGTTACATCCCCTCACTGACCAACCCCCCGCCGATGACGATGTTCAACACGCACGTGGACAACCCGCGCAAGTCGATGGCCGTCACCTCCGTGCCACTGGCCGATGTCAAGCGGGTGCGGCGCGCATTCCCCGACGTGACGGTCAACGACATCCTGTTCGCCCTGGTGACCGGCACCATGCGTGACTACCTCGCCGCCCAACGACGACCTACCCCCGGGGCCCCTCCGGGCCACCTGTCCCGCCAGCATCCGCGTCCCGGGTCAGGACGCAGGGGCGGGCAACCACATCACCACGATCTGGATCGACCTGCCCGTCCACCTGTCCGACCCGGCCGAGCGGCTGGCCGCGGTCAGCGCGACCGCGACCGCGGCCAAGGCGTCGCTGCCCCAGACGCAGGCATCGTGGGAGGCCCTCTCCGACGTGGGCGACCTCCTGCTTCCAGGGGTGGTGTCGGCCGTGATGGCCTTCGCCGGAACCCAGGCCTTCGGCGCCTTCCCACCCACCCAGAACCTCACCGTATCCACCGTCATCGGGTCCGCCGAACCGCTCTACCTGGCCACTCGCCGGTTCACCCGCATGTACGTCCGGACCATCATCTGCCCGCCGATCCATCTGTCCTTCCAAGCGTTGACGTACGCCTGCTTCATCGACTTCAGCATCACCACACTCCACGAACTGTGCCCCGACCCCACACCACTGGCCGACGGGCTGCGCACCGAACTCGACCGACTCATCACCCTCACGCACTGACCCCGGCCCGG
>CAVRXF010000010.1:0-225685 GCA_963724925.1 uncultured Actinomycetota bacterium
CCCGCAAGGTCGCGCCCATGAGCGGGTGAGTCCGAAACGACGGGATCGTCAGGTCATCCAGGCCCTTGCCCCACGTCCAGCACCGATCCTGTCCCTTGAAGCGCTTGCTGCCTTCCATCGCGTCGCCTCCCTCCTTGAGCCCCTCACGTCGCTTCCGCCGATGTCGACTCAATCGCGGCCTATAGGTGGGGCCGCACTCACGCCGGGCACGCACGGCCCGGGGGCTCCGCCACTAGCAGGCGGTGACCCGGAACACGAGGTCGTCGACCCGCGCACGCAGCTCGCCGTCCGTGGCCAGGCGCTCGCCGACCCGCCGGGCAAGTGCCTCGACCCGCTCAGGGCCAAGCCCGGGCCGCAGACCCAGGACGACCACGAGCGCACCCGTGCCGGCCAGCCCCGGCTCGAGCGCGTGCCCGGCGATGCCGGCCTCGTCGTGCTCGGCGGGCAGCGCCCGGGCCACCGCCTGCACGACGAACGGGTCGCGGTATGCCGGTAGCCACTCGCGCCGCTGCGCGAGCGCCCACACCATGCTCGGGCGCAGCACCGTCGTGTGCGGCGATCCGACGTCGGCGACGAGGACGTCGCAGCCCTCGCTCACCGCGGCCTGGGCCGCGCGGTCAGCCGTCACCGGGACCGGCCGGGCATCGGCGTCCCACGCCGCCAGGGAGTCGATGCTGGTGAAGATCGGCAGCGCGCGCTGTCCGTCAGGTCGGGTGAGCTTGACCACGGCGGTCTCCACGGTGTCCGTCGCCGGATCAGTGGGCCGGGCCACGACCGGCACCAGCCACCGCGCGTGCGCGACGAGGGCCATGAGCGCCGCTTCCTGATCCGGCGTCGCGGACTCGGCAGCCGCCAGCGCGGCGAGCAGCTGCGGGTCGGCCGCGCCGTCGTCGTCTTCGAAGCCCGTTGGGCCGAGCCGACGCCCGGTCATGGGCGCCCGGCGATGTCCAGCGCCTCGGCGAGCAGGAAGGCGCCTTTGTAGAGGGCCGAGCCGACGATCGCGCCTTCCACTCCCAGCGGGACCAATTCACGGATGGCGTCGATGTCGGCAAGTGTCGAGACGCCGCCGGACGCGACGACCGGACGGTCGGTCCGGGCGCACACGTCGCGCAGCAGGCGAAGGTTCGGACCGGCGAGCATGCCGTCCTTGGCCACGTCGGTGACGACGTAGCGAGCGCAGCCCTGCGCGTCCAAGCGGGCCAGGGCCTCCCAGACGTCCCCGCCCTCGGTCGTCCACCCGCGCGCTGCGAGAGCCGTGCCACGAACATCCAGGCCCACGGCGACCCGGTCACCGTGCTCGGCGATCGCTCGTGCGGTCCACCGCGGGTCCTCCAGGGCGGCGGTGCCGACGTTGACCCGGCGGCACCCCGTCGCCAGGGCGACGCCAAGGCTCTCGTCGTCTCGGATACCGCCGGACAGCTCCACCTGAGATCCAGCCTCCCCACGATGTCGCGGATCACCTCGCGGTTGTGCCCCCGCCCGAAGGCAGCGTCGAGGTCGACCAGGTGGATCCACTCCGCTCCCCGTCCTGCCAGCGCTTGGCGGCCGCCCAGGGGTCGCCGAACTGCCAGCCGGATCCTGCGACCCCCTGCTGCAGCTGCACCGCCGCGCCTTCGGAGATGTCGACGGCGGGGAGCAGCTGGAGGCGGGGTCGGGTCACAATGACCGCACCCAGTTCTCGAGCAGGTGGGCACCGGCGTCCCCCGACTTCTCGGGGTGGAACTGGGTCGCGCAGAGGGCACCGTTCTCCACTGCGGCGACGAACGGCCCGCCATGCTCGGACCAGCTGACGACCGGAGCGACAGCGGCGAACGGGCCCTTGGGCTCGAGCGTCCAGCCCTGCACGGCATACGAATGCACGAAGTAGAACCGCTCCTGCTCGACCCCGGCGAACAGACGCGACCCCTCACCGACCGACACCTGCGACCAGCCCATGTGCGGGACGACCGGGGCCTTGAGCCGCTCGACGAGACCCGGCCACTCCCCCAGGCCCTCCTGAAGCTGTGCTGCCGGCTCGGTGGAGCCGTCGAAGAGCACCTGCATCCCGACGCAGACGCCCAACACCGGGCGGCCTCCTGCCAGTCGGACCTCGATGAGCCGGGGACCGTGGGCCGCGCGCAGGCCGGCCATGCAGGCGTGGAAGTTGCCGACTCCGGGGACGAAGAGCCCGTCGGCCGCAAGGCTCGCCGGCCCGTCGGCAGTCAGGGTCACCTCGGCGCCGACCCGCTGCAAGGCCCGCACGGCCGAACGGACGTTCCCGCTGCCGTAGTCGAAGACGACGACCCGAGGGCTCACCGAGGCTCGCGCTCCTCGCGCCTGGCCCGCCCGTCGCCGACCGCGCGTTCGAAGGCGGCCACGTAATGGCGGTCCGGGTCGACCCTTCGCGCCTCGGACCGGTCGAGGAGGGTCTCGGCGCCGGTGAACACCTCGATGCCGGGAAGGCCCAGGACCTCGAACAGCTCGGCCGCCGCCTCCAGTGCCCGACCGTGCGGGGCGTGCAGGACCTCGCGCACCCCCTCTACCTGGCCGGCAGCGCCGGCGGCCTGCGCTAGCTGGGCGGCCGAAGCCGCGGGCAGCCCACCCGGGCTCACCAGTCCGTGGCCGGGCTCCCAGGCGAGCCAGGCCGGTCGAGCGGCCACGGTGTCGGGCACGACGCAGACCAGCAGCCGAGGGCCGACGAGCCGCCACCCGAGCGCTGGCCGGTGCCGTCGGGGGATCGGCCGGGCCAGCAGCGTGCTGCCAGCATCGTCGTACGGGGGTGCGGCAAGCGAGACACCCGTCGCCGGAGTCACCGCCACCCAGCCATTCGGGTAGCCAGCCACCACGGCCGGGGTCACCCCCTTGCCCAGCCAGCGCCCGATGGTGTCGACGTGGCCGCGCAGCAGCAGAAGCGCTGGTGGGCTCGGTGGCGACGGTTCGCTCACGACGACAGAGTGCCCTTGGCGCTCGGTATGCCGGTGACCCGCGGGTCGCGGCAGACGGCAGCCCGCAGGGCCCGCGCCACGCGCCTTGTACTGGGCCTCGACGATGTGGTGCGGGTCGCGCCCGTCGAGGACCCGCACGTGCAGGGCAATCCCGGCTCGCAGCGCGAGCGTCTCGAACACGTGCCGGGTCAGCGAGCCGATGTAGGACCCGCCGATGACGACGTACTCCTGGCCGGCCGGCTCTCCTCGGTGCACACAGTAGGGCCGTCCGGCGACGTCGACGACGGCCTGCACCAGTGCCTCGTCGAACGGCACGACGGCGTCGCCGAAGCGCGCGATGCCGCCGCTTGTCGCCCAGGGCCTCGCGCAGCGCGTCGCCGAGGACGATGGCGACGTCCTCGACCGTGTGGTGGGCGTCGACGTCGACATCGCCGCTGGCCTTGACGTGAGGTCGATCAGGGAGTGTTTGGCCAGCGAGGCGAGCATGTGGTCGTAGAACCGCACGCCGGTGGAGATGCTCGACTCGCCGGTGCCGTCGAGGTCCAGGGTCAGCTCGACGCACGACTCGCTCGTGGACCGCGAGATCGTGGCGCGCCGGTGCGGCACGACGGGCTGGCTCATGCGCGCGCTCCTTCGGGGACGCTGTCGGGGTCGGCAACACCGTAGCGGTGCGTGGCCGGGAGTGCGCGCATGGCATCGAGGAAGGCGGTGGTCTCCTGGGGCGTGCCGGCGGTGACCCGCAGGTGGTGCGGGATGCCCGACGTCGCGCACGAGGACGCCCTGTTCGAGCAGGGCCGCCCAAGTGGCGTCCGCGTCGGCGAGGCCACCGAACAGGACGAAGTTGGCGTCGCTCGGGACCGGCCGGTAGCCCAGGGTGGTCAGCTCGGCGACGATGCGGTCGCGCTGCGGCCTTGATCGCGTCGACTGTGGCCAGCATCGTCGAGGCGTGCGCCAGAGCCGCGCGGGCCACGGCCTGGGTGGGCGTGGACAGGTGGTAGGGCAGGCGCACCAGGCGCAGCGCGTCGACGAGCTCGGGCGCCGCGGCGAGGTAGCCCAGCCGGCCACCGGCGAGCGCGAAGGCCTTGCTCATCGTGCGGGTGACCACAAGCCGCGGGTGGTCGGCCAGCAGAGTAAGCGCGGAACGCGTCCCGGGCCGGGCGAACTCGGCATACGCCTCGTCGACGACGACCACCGTGTCTGGCGCCGCGGCGAGCACCGCCTCGACGACGGTCAAGGGCAGCGCCGTGCCGGTCGGGTTGTTCGGCGAGCAGAGGAAGACCACGTGCGGGCGGTGCTCGCGCACCTGGCTCGGCCGCGGACTGCGGGGTGAGGTCGAACTGCGCCGGGGCACCGACGCCGCGCAGCCCGTCAACCCACGTCGAGCCCATCGTGGCGCTGATGATCGGGTGCATCGAGTATGCCGGGGTGAAGCCGAGCGCCACCCGCCCCGGCCCGCCGAAGGCGAGGACGAGGTGCTGGAGCACCTCGTTGGAGCCGTTGCCTGCCCACACCTGCTCGGGCCTGATCGCCACTCTGGACTGGCTGTGCAGGTAGGCGGCCAGGTCCTCGCGCAGCGCGGTGAACTCCCGGTCGGGGTAGCGGTTGAGGCCCGCGGCGATCGACGCTACGGCTTGGGTGATCGCCTCGGCGACCTGCGGCGGGACGGGGTAGGAGTTCTCGTTGGTGTTCAGCCGCACGGGCACGTCGAGCTGGGGGGCGCCGTATGCCGTCGCCCCCGAAGGTCCTCGCGCAGCACCCGAGCGACGGCGTCGCGAGCGTCGCTCACGTCGGCTCCGGGACGGTGTCGCCGAACCTGGCGGTGATGGCCTGACCGTGGCCGGGCAGGTCCTCCGCGTTCGCCAGGGTGACGACGTGCCTGGCGACGTCGCGCAAGGCCGCCTCGTCGTAGCGCACGACGTGGATGCCGCGCAGGAACGACTGGACCGACAGCCCGCTGCTGTGCCCGGCGCATCCGGCGGTGGGCAGGACATGGTTGGAGCCGGCGGCGTAGTCGCCGAGGCTCACGGGGGAGTACGGGCCGACGAAGACCGCCCCGGCGTTCGCACACCGCGCGGCGACCGGTCGGCGTCGCGGGTCTGGATCTCCAGGTGCTCGGCGGCATACGCGTTGCACACGCGCAGACCCGCTGGACGTCGTCGACGAGGACGACCCCCGACTGACGCCCGGTCAGGGCCTGGCGGATGCGCTCGGCGTGCTTGGCCTCGGGCACCCGGCGAGCGAGAGCCGCGTCGACCGCGTCGGCCAACGCCTCGCTGTCGGTGACGAGCACCGAGGCGGCGAGCGGGTCGTGCTCGGCCTGGCTCACCAGGTCGGCGGCGACGTGGTCCGGGTCGGCGGTGTCGTCGGCGAGGATGGCGATCTCGGTCGGGCCGGCCTCGGCGTCGATGCCGATGAGGCCCTGGAGCAGCCGCTTGGCCGCGACGACCCAGATCGACCCCGGGCCGGTGACCATCGAAACCGGTTGGCAGACAGTGGTCTCGCCGTCGACGGTCTCCTCGAAGCCGTACGCGAACATGGCGACCGCCTGGGCGCCGCCCACGGCATACACCTCGTTGACGCCGAGCAGGGCGCACGCGGCGAGGATGGTCGGGTGGGGATAGCCGGCGAAGCGGCCGACGTTCTCCTTCTGCGGGGGGCTCGCGACGGCCAGCGAGCCGACCTGCGCCAGCTGCGCGGGCACGACGTTCATGACGACGCTGGAGGGGTAGACGGCCAGGCCGCCGGGCACGTAGAGGCCGACCCGCTCGACCGGAACCCAGCGCTCGGTGACCGTGCCACCCGCAACGACGCGGGTGGTGACGTCGGTGCGCCGCTGGTCGGCGTGGACCAGGCGGGCCCGGCGGACCGACTCGTCGAGCGCAGCGCGAAGAGCGGGGTCGAGCTGATCCAGGGCGCCCTGCAGGACCGCGGCTGGCACGCGCAGGTGTTCGGGGGTCACGCCGTCGAACCGGGCCGAGCAGCTCGCGCAGCGCCTGGGCGCCGTGCTGGGCAACACCCTCGACGATCGGGCGCACCTGCTCGGCGGCCGCCGCGACGTCGAACTCCGCGCGCGGCAGCAGCTCGCGCAGCGTGCGGTTCTGCAGGCGAAGGCCGCGCAGGTCGATGCGAGACAGCATGCCCGTCAGTTTAGGTGGGTTCCCCGGAGGTAAAACTGTCGAATGGAGGTGTGAGCGTGCGCTCTACCGCTCGCTTACACCTCCGTTCTCGGTTTTACCTCCGGAGGATCGGGGGGTAGAGGTCGGTGGTTCGGCGTCGGCTGCCCCGAGAAGGTCGAGCAGCACGGCATACTCCCAGGCCAGCTCACCCCACGCCTCGTACCTGCCGGACCGTCCCGCATGCCCGGCGCTCAGCTGGGTGCGGAACAGGACCGGGCGGGTCGCCGGGTCCGATGTCGACACGGCGCGCAGGCGGGCGACCCACTTGGCCGGCTCGGTGACGAAGACGCGCACGTCGTGCAGGCTGGTCGTCACCAGCATCGCGGGATAGTCGTGGGCCGCCACGTTGTCGTAAGGCGAGTAGCCCTTGATCCGTTCGTATGCCGCGGGGTCGGCGACCGGGTTGCCCCACTCCTCCCACTCGGTGACCGTGAGAGGCATTGAGCCATCGAGCATCGTGGTCAGCACGTCGACGAACGGCACCTCGGCGTGGATCACCCGGAACCGGTGGGGGGCACGGTTCGCCACCCCGCCCATGACGATGCCTCCAGCCGAGGCCCCCACTGCCGCAAGGCGATCCGCTGCCACCCACCGGCGCTCCACCAGACGGTCGGCGCACGCCAGAAAGTCGCCGATGGTGTTCTCCTTGTGCTCCATGCGGCCCTGTACGTACCAGCTCCAGCCCATTTCGGTCCCGCCACGCACGTGGGCCACCCCGCAGACGGCGCCCCGGTCGAGCAGCGACAGGCGGGCCACGGAGAACGAGGGGTCGCTGCTGAGCCCATACGCGCCGTACCCGGTGAGCACCCCCGCTGCGCTGCCGTCGGGTTCGACCCCTCGCCGGCGCACCAGCGACATCGGTACGCGCGAGCCGTCGGCGCCGCTCGCCCACTCGCGCCACTCGAGGAGCGAGTCGGGGTCGTAGCCGGGCACCTCGCGTCGCTTGAGCAGGGTCAGCTCCCGATTGGCCACGTCGTAGTCGTAGACCGTCGGGGGGATCGTCATCGACTGGTGCACGACCTGCACCGTCGTCGACGCCGGATCGGGCGTCGAGCCCAGGCCCACCCGCCGGCACTCCCCCGGGAATGCGATGTCGTGCCGTTCGCCGAATCCCTCGGCGCCAGGCCGGCGCCGGGGCACGATCCGCACCGCGGTCTGCCCCTCGCGACGCAGCGACACCGCGACGAACCGCTCGAACGCCTCCACATCGTTGACCAGCTCCTCCGGGGCGGTCAAATCCAGAGCGCGCCATTCGTCGGCCGACGAGCAGGTCGTGGGCGCCCAGGCCACCTCGAAGTTGTCGCGCCCCGCGTTGTGCACGACGAGCAGCCCGTCGCCGCACGGTTCGACGCCGTAGAGCACGTCGGTATGCCGTGGCGCCACGACGCGGAACCGGCCGGTCGGGTCGGCGGCGTCGAGCAGGCCTACCTCGGATGTGGTCTTCGACGAGCTGTCGACCAGCACCCAGCGCTCGTCCTTGGACGTGCCCACCGAGAGGAAGAACCGCTCGTCGGGCTCGCTGAAGACCAGGACGTCCTGCTCGGCGGAGGCGCCGACCCGGTGGCGCCACACCTCGTGCGGGCGGTAGGCCTGGTCGAGGCGGGTGTAGAAGACGTGGGTGCCATCCAGTGACCAGGCGGCGCCGGCGCCGATGTCGCGGACCGCGTCGTCCAGGGTCCGCCCGCTCGCCAGGTCGCGCACGGCAAGCGCGTAGTGCTCGTCGCCCTCGGTGTCCACCGCCCAGGCCAGCAGGCGGTGGTCCGGGCTGACATCCAGGGCCCCCAGGGCGAAGTAGTCCTTTCCGGCCGCCTCGAGGTTGCCGTCGAGGAGCACCTGCTCCCCGGCCGGGGCGGCGCCACCGCCGCGGACCGGCCGCTGCGGGCACTCACGCCGCGGCACCCGCCCGTGGACGGCATACTCCTGGCCCTCGACGGTGCGCGTGTAGTACCACCACCCGCCGTGCAGGACCGGGACGGACAGGTCGGTTTCGACCGTCCGAGAGCGGATCTCACCGAAGATCCGGTCGACCAGAGGGCTCAGGTGCGCCGTGCGCTTGGCGGCGTAGGCATTCTCGGCCTGCAGGTAGGCCAGCAGCCGCGGGTCGTCCCGGTCGGCCATCCAGGCGTACTCGTCGGTGACCGGGTCGCCGTGTGTCGTTCGAGTGACCGGCTCGCGGGGCGCGCGTGGGGGATGCACCGGGTCACTCTAGTGAGCGATTCGCTCAGGCGCTGTCGCGCCGGTGTCAGGTGCGGTGGCGACCGGTGTAGCGGCGCCGCTGCACCAGCAGCACGGTCACGCCGACCACCACGAGAGCCAGGCTGAGCAAGGCCATGCCGACGCCCATCGTGTCCGAGCTGACCGCGAGAACCGAGACCAGACCGGCCGCGGCGATAGCCACGACCGACAGCAGCCGCAGCGTGTAGGTATGCGTCATCGAACTGTCAATCCCCCCGTATGTCAGCGCAACCCGCAGGTCGCACCGTTAGCCGCAGGCGTCGGCCTATCCCGAAGAGGGTTCCCCAACCCGGCCGGCGCCGTCGCGCGATGTCGAAAACCACGCAAGTCCCATTAGACGACAGCTTGCGCCGTCATTGGGCCGGATTGCTTTACTTTCCCTTTACCCACGGCGGCGGCGTAGACGCAGCGACACGCGGACGGGTGCCGTGGCCTCGTCTCGAGCGCGTCTCCCGTCCCTAGCCAACGCCCTTCTCGCGCAGCAGGACTGGAACACCGAGGTAGGACGCGTAGCGCTGCGCAGCCTGCTCCAGGCGCCGCCGTACGACCCCGCTCAGCGGCGAGAACAATTCGACCGTCAACCCCGCCGCGGAACGCGCCTGCTGGCGTCGCCACACGCCGGCCACCTGCCCGTCGACGAGCACCGTCGGCTGGAACACCCCGTTGACTCCAGGCACGACCTTGCGGGTGAGGTCGGGAGCGATCGCCGCCGAGCGGTCTTTGTACCCGAGCAGGTACTCGTCCCACATCGGCAGTAGGTGCAGGCTGCCCGCGGGCGCCGCAGGGGCCGCGTCGCGGTGCAGCAGGTATGCCGTGTCCCCCACCCGCTGCTCGACGACCAGGTCGGCGAGCAGGGCCAGCGCCTCGCGCGCGACCCCCAGCGGCGCGGCGAGCCAGCCGGCGACGTCGGCCTGGGTGACCGGGCCGTGGCTGCGCAGGTAGCGCTCGACCACGGTGGCCAGCCCCTCCTCCCGGCTCGGGGCGAGCGAGCGGGGCACCCACTCGTCGATGAGCGCGAACGTGGGCTGGCGACCCTCGGGCGTGGCCTGGCACAGCAGCCCGTCCTGACACATCCGCCCGAGCAGGTGGATCCCGCGCTGCCCGTCCGGGTCAATTCCTTTCTCCCGCAATGCTTGGAACAGAGCGGGGCGGCTGAGCGGCCGGTCCGCGACGGCTGCGGTCACGATGGTTCGCGCCCGGTTGACCACGTCGTCGGTCAGGCCGAGCTGGGCGAAGCGCCCCCGCGCGGCCCGAACGGCGGGCGCTGCCAGCAGCCGGCACATCCAGCGGGCGTCCTCGGCGGGGACGTAGTGCAGCGTGCCGCGCATCGGCCAGGTCCGCACGATCTGGCGGTCCGCGACGGCTTGGTCGACCGCGGCGGCATCCACCCCGGCCCGCAGCCCGACCGACCACCTGCCACTGCCCAGGTCCTGGGCCTGCGCCGCGCCCAGGTGGCGCACGACATCCAGCGGCCGGCACGGCACGGATGGTGCGAGCAGCTGCCCGGCGAGGCGCAACCGGCGCACCTGGCGACGGTCGGTGGGCGTCACGGCATACTCGCTCGGCTAGGCGAGGCAGCCGGACCCGAGCAGGGCCTTGAGGTCCCCGTAGAGGGCCGGCGAGGGGGTGACGCGGAAGGTGTCGTCGAGACGAAGCAACGTGGAGCGGCCCGGCTGGGTGAGCCGGACATGGACCTCGGTGACCCCGGGATGCTGGCCGAGGACGTCGCGGAGCCGCTCGACCTGGCCGCCGCTGGCCTGACGGACGCTCATGGAGACGACGACGGGGCCGCGCGGGCCGTCCTGAACGTCCGGCAGGGTCAGCTCCTGGGCGAAGATGGCGATCTCGTCGTCTCGGGTGCTCACCCGGCCGCGGACGCAGACGACCGAGTCATGGCGCAGCTTCGCCGCCACCGCCTGGTATGCCGTGGGAAAGAACAGGCAGTCGATCGCGCCGTCGAGGTCCTCGACCGTCGCGATGGCCCACAGGTCGCCTTTGCGGGTGCGCTTGAGTTGCAGGCCGCTGACCAGCCCGGCGACGGTGACTGGCGTGCCGTCGGGCTGCGGCTCGTCGCCGGTGAGGGAGGCGATTGAGGTGTCGGCGTGCCGGGCCAGGATGTGCTCGATCCCGATGAGCGGGTGGTCGGAGACGTAGAGCCCGAGCATCTCGCGCTCGAAGGCGAGCAGAGTCGCCTTGTCAAACTCGCCGGAGGGAATCGGCGGCAGCCCGTCGAACGCGTCGGCCACCCCGAGCTCGTCATGGACGGCGGTGAGCGAGCTGAACAGAAGAGCGAGTCCTGGCCGATCGCCTCCTGGCGCTTGGTCTCGACCAGCGCATCGATGTAGAGCTCGTGCACCTCCAGCTGGCCCCGACGGGTCTCGCCGAGCGAGTCGAAGGCGCCGGCCTTGATGAGCGACTCGATGGTGCGCTTGTTGCAGACCACGGCCGGGACCTTGGCGAGGAAGTCCTTGAAGTGGGCGAACCGGCCCTTCTCCTGCCGGGCAGCGATGATCGCCTCGACGACGTTGTGACCCACGTTGCGCACCGCCTCCAGACCGAAGCGGATGTCCGTGCCGACTGCGGCGAAGTTGCCGATCGAGGCGTTGACGTCCGGGGGCAGCACCTTGATGCCCATGCGTCGGCACTCGCCGAGGTAAAGCGCGGACTTGTCCTTGTCGTCGCGCACCGAGGTGAGCAGTGCGGCCATGTACTCGGCGGGATAGTTGCCCTTGAGGTATGCCGTCCAGTAGGAGATGAGCGCGTAGGCCTTGGCGTGAGCCTTGTTGAAGCCGTAGTCGGCGAACGGCATGAGCGCATCCCACAGCGCCTTGATCGCGCTGTCGCTGTAGCCGTTTGCCCTCATGCCGGCCTGGAAGCCGACGAGCTCGGCGTCGAGGACCTCCTTCTTCTTCTTGCCCATCGCCTTGCGCAGCAGGTCGGCCCGGCCGAGGGTGTAGCCGGCGACCTTCTGGGCGATCTGGATGACGTCTTCCTGGTAGACGATGAGCCCGTAGCTCGGGCCGAGGATCTCCGCGAGCGGCTCGGCCAGCTCGGGATGGATCGGGGTCACCGGCTGGCGGCCGGTCTTGCGGTGGGCGTAGTTGGTGTGGCTGTTGGTGCCCATCGGGCCCGGACGGTAGAGCGCGATGGTCGCCGAGATGTCCTCGAACCGGTCCGGCTGCATCTGACGCAGCAGCGTGCGGGTGCCGCTTCCGTCGAGCTGGAACACACCCAGGGTGTCGCCCCGCCCGAGCACTTCGTAGGCCTTGGGGTCGGTCATGTCCTTGGACAGCGCCTCGAGGTCGACATCGTCGCCGCGGTTGGCCCGCACGTTGGCGATCGCGTCGTCGAGGATGGTGAGGTTGCGCAGCCCGAGGAAGTCCATCTTGACCAGCCCGAGCGTCTCACAGCTCGGGTAGTCGAACTGGGTGATGATCTGCCCGTCCTGCTCGCGTCGCATGATCGGGATGAGGTCGATGAGCGGCTCGCTGCTCATGATGACCCCGGCGGCGTGCACCCCCCATTGCCGCTTGAGCCCCTCCAGCCCGAGGGCGGTAGCGACGACCTCCTTGGCCTGCGGGTCCTCGTCGTGCAGGGCGCGCAGGTCGGCGGCCTCGTGGTAGCGCGGGTGGCCCGTGTCGAACACCCCGGACAGGGGCATGTCCTTGCCCATGATCGGCGCGGGCATCGCCTTGGTGAGCTTCTCCCCCATGACGAACGGGTGGCCCATGCACGCGGGCGGCGTCCTTGACCGCCTGCTTGGCCTTGATCGTGCCGTAGGTGACGATCTGGGCGACCCGCTCCTCGCCGTACTTCTCGTGTGACGTAGCGGATGACCTCGCCGCGGCGGCGCTCGTCGAAGTCGACGTCGAAGTCGGGCATCGAATGCGCTCCGGATTGAGGAAGCGTTCGAAGACCAGGCCGTGGCGACGGGGTCGAGGTCGGTGATGCCGCATGGCGTAGGAGCACATCGAGCCGGCGCCCGAGCCTCGCGCCCGGGCCGACGCGGATGCCGTTGTCCTTGGCCCAGTTGATGAAGTCGGCGACGACGAGGAAGTAGCCGGCATACCCCTTGCCGATGATGATGGTCTGACTCGAAGTTGGCCTGCGCCGCGGCATACGGCGGGCACCCCGGCCGGGTAGCGGATCCGCCAGCCCACGGTCAACCTCTTTGATGAACCAGGACTCCTCGGACTCACCCGGCCGGGCAGGGGTAGCGCGGCATGTAGCGGCCCTCGCCCTCGACGAAGGTGAGGTCGCAGCGTTCGGCGACGAGCAGGGTGTTGTCGCAGGCCTGCGGCAGCTCGCGGAACAGGTGGCGCATCTGCTGCGGGGGTCTTGAGGTAGAACTCGTCGGCGTCGAACTTGAACCGGCCGGGGTCCATGAGGGTCGAGCCGGACTGCACGCACAGCAGCGCCGCATGGGCCTTGGCGTCCTCGGCATGGGTGTAGTGCAGGTCGTTGGTCGCCAGCAGCGGAATCCCAAGCTCGGTGGCCAGGCGCAGCAGTTCCTTGTGCGTCTGGCGCTCGATGGGGATGTCGTGGTCCATAACCTCGGCGTAGAAGTTCTCGGCGCCGAAGATGTCCCGCAGCTCGGCGGCGGCCTCCAGCGCCTGGCGGTACTGACCCGAGCCGCAACCGGGTGTGAATCTCGCCGCCGGCGCAGCCGGTCGTGGCGATGAGCCCACCGGCATACCGCGACAGCAACTCGCGGTCGATGCGCGGCTTGAAGTAGTGCCCTTCAAGCGAGGCCAGCGAGCTCATCCGGAACAGGTTGTGCATGCCCTCGGTGGTGCTGGCCAGCAGGGTCATGTGGGTGTAGGCGCCCGACCCGCCGACATCGTCGCGGCCGGGCGCACCCTCGCTGCCGAACCGGACTCGGGTCCTGTCACTGCGATGCGTGCCTGGGGTGACGTAGGCCTCGACCCCGATGATGGCCTTGATGCCGTGCTTTCGCGCCTTGGACCAGAACTCGTAGGCCCCGAACACGTACCCGTGGTCGGTCGACGCAATGGCCGGCATACCCATCCGCACGGCCTCGGCTAGCAGCTCGTCGATGCGCGCTGCGCCGTCGAGCATGGAGTACTCAGTGTGACAGTGCAGGTGCACAAACGAGCGCCCCCGACTCGCGGGCGGGTCGTAGGTCGGCGGCGAGGTTGGCATCGGACCGGAGTCTAAGCCCGCTCTCTGGCGCCCACGCGGCGGCCTCGGCGTGTCGGCACAGTGTGTCGGACATGGCGTCGGCCGGTGTCTCAGCACCCGGTTCTCCCAGCGCTCGACACCAGCGGTATGCCGGCCAACGTCGAGCCTGCCTCAGTGACCAAGCTGCTCCATCCAACCAAGCGTTTGGAGGTGCAGACGTGCGCAAGAACGCTCGGTATCACCTCCACCGCTCGGTTTTACCTCCAACCAGAGGGAGGTTTCGCGGGGGCGGGCTAGCGTTCAAGGCATGGAGCAGAGACTGAGCTGCATCACCCTAGGGGTCGCCGACCTGGACCGCTCCCGCGCGTTTTACGAGGCGCTGGGCTGGTCGGGCCAGGTCCAAGGCGACGTCGTGTTCTTCCAGGCCGGTGGGTTGGTCCTGGCTTTGTGGGACCGAGCCCGGCTCGCCGAGGACTCGTGCGTGCAGGACCCCGGCGGCTGGGGCGGCGTCACGCTGGCGTACAACACCCGCGACCGCGCGCAGGTGGGTGCGGTTCTTCGCGACGCGGAGGCGGCGGGCGCGGTCATCGGGCGCGGCCCGGCCGAGACCTTCTGGGGCGGCTACTCGGGTGTGTTTCTCGACCCGGATGGACACCCTTGGGAGGTTGCCTACAACCCCGGGTGGCCGGTCACTGACGACGGGCGCACCCTGCTTGGCCAGGCGTGACGACCCGAGGTGGGTTGGTCCGCGCCGCGCTAGCCGCCCTGGCGGCCGGCGCGATGGCCCTCGCAATGGGGTGCACCGCCGGCCCGCAGCCGGCGGCGCCCAGCACGACGACCTCGACCGTCGACACGTCCGCCAGCGCTGCGGCGCCCTCCCCAGCCACGCCGGCGCCACCTGCGACAACCTCAGTGCCCCAGCCACGGTGAACCCGCAGGCGGCGTATGCCGTGATGGCCCACCTCGCCGAGCGCATCGGCCCCCGCGAAGCCAGCAGCCCGGCATACTCGGCCGCGGCCGACTATGTGGCGGAGCGCTTCGCGGCGCAGGGCTGGCAGGTATCACGGATGCCCTTCCCGGTCCCCGCAGGCGTGTCCTGGGGGGTCCGGGTGCCCGCGGGCCAGTCTCAGAACGTCATTGCCGCTCCGCCGGGCTTCGATCCCGGCGCACCGCACCGGCTCGTCGGCGCGCACCTCGACACCGTCCCGCAGGCCCCCGGAGCGGAAGACAACGGCTCCGGGGTCGGAGTCCTGGTAGAGCTGGCGCGCCTCGCCGCGGCGCAGCCCCCGCCTGTACCGGTGGTCTTCGTGGCGTTCGGGGCCGAGGAGCCACGTGGGTCGGGCGACGCGCAGCATCACTTCGGCTCCCAAGCCCTCGTGGCCGGCCTGGGGCCCGCGCAGCGAGCCGCCCTCGCCGGCATGCTCAGCCTGGACCGGGTCGGGGTCACTGCCGGGGTGCTGCCCATCTGCCATGGTGGGCTCGCCGACGGCGCAGTCCGGGCGAGTGTGCTCAGCGCGGCCGCCCGGGTGGGTGTCCCGGCCCAGGCCCGTGCCGATCGGGCCAGCGACCACTGGTCCTTCGAGCGGGCCGGGCTCGACGCGGCCCGCATCGGCAAGGTGGCCTACCGCGAGTACCACTCGCCGGGGGACGTGCCGAGCGTGGTGGACCCTGCGCAGCTGCTCCGGACCGCGACCGTCGCCTGGGCTTGGCTTAGCTCCCCGAGCTGAACGGCGCGTCGCTGCTCGCCCGCAGCAGCTCGAGCACCCGGGCGCCACGCCCCGGGTCCACCTCGCGTGGCGCGAAGTCCGGCCCGATGACATAAGGCACCAGCTCCACGGAGAGCAGGCGGTTGCCCCAGGCGACCGCCTCGAGGACGACGCCCTCCTGCACCTGCCAGGAGAAGTCCATGTCGAACACAAAGTTGCCGAGCGAGTGCACGAGCAGCCGCTCGCCAACCACCTCGATGCCCTGTACCCAGTGCGGATGCCCGCCCACGACGAGGTCGGCACCCGCAGCCAGCAGCGCCCGGCCAAGCGTGCGCTGCGAGTCCTCGGGGACGTTCGTGTACTGGGTGCCCCAGTGGCACACCACGAGGAGCAGGTCGACCTGGGGCCGCAGCGCCCGCACATCGTCGGCGACCCGAGCCACCGCCGCTTGGTCCAGCGGGCCGGTGCGGGGCGGCATGTTCACCCGGTTGGTTCCCGGGGTGCCGGGGCCGGCTGCGGGCGACTCGCCGATCGAGTCGGTGGCCACGACGCCGACCCGTATGCCGTGTGCGTCGAACACGGCGGGGGCCCGCGCCGCCGCGAGGTTTGCTCCCGCGCCGACCGGGGTGATCCCCATGGCCCGCACCCGGTCCACCGTCTGGACGAGGGCCCGCGACCCCCAGTCACCCACGTGGTTGTTGGCCAGGGACAGCACGTCGAAGCCGGCGAGCTGCAGGCCCTCGGCGACGCGCGGGTCGGCGGCGAACGAGTCACCGCCTTGGGTCGGCGCTCCGTCACGGGACAGCGTGGCCTCGAAGTTGCCGATCGTCACGTCGGCAGCCGCCAGCCGCGCCGCCATGGGACGCAGCGGAGCGGCGAAGTCCCCGCCGCGCGCCATGAAGGCGCCCACCCGGCGCCCGAGCATGACGTCACCGACCACGGCGATCCGAGTGACGGGGCCGGCCGGGTCCGCGGAGGTCGTGATCGGGTATGCCGTGGGCTGGCGGACGGGGTCCACGCCCGCGACGCGCAGCACCCGCACCATCGGCGAGGCGGCTGCGGCGGGAACGAGCGCGAGCGTGCCAGGGTCGTGCTGGGCCGCAGCAGCCGCGGTGGCATCGCTGCCCATCGGTGCCGCGCCGGTCGAGGCCACCCTCGGCCCGGCGACCAACCGCATCGGCGCGCTGGAGTAGCCCAGTGCCGACCAGTCGCTCACCTGCCCCGCGAGCAGGGCCAGGGCGGTGCCCAACGGCAGGTCCTTGGCGACTCGGGAACGATGCACAACAAGCGCAAGCGGCCCCTGCGGCTGAGACGACGGGCTGCGGCCGAGCCGCTCCCAGATGCCGTTGTGGTGGCAGCGGGGGTGCCGGTTGGTTGGGGGTCGGTCGTGGTCGCGGTGCATGCCGCCGCTGCAGCGATGGCAAGGGCGACCAGCCCGGCGCTACGAGCGGACATGCGCGATGCTAACCGGCCAGCGGGCGCGGTCGGTCACTCGCGGGCGCGCTCCAGAGCACGCGAGAGGTCGGCGGGGATGGGACTGACGTAGGTGACCCACTCACCGGAGCCGGGGTGCTCAAAGCCCAGACCCACTGCGTGCAGCCACTGGCGGTCCAGCCCAAGCCGCGCGGCCAGCATGGGGTCCGCTCCGTACAGCGGGTCTCCGCAGCACGAATGGTGGACGGCCGCGAAGTGCACCCGGATCTGGTGGGTCCGCCCGGTCTCCAGCCCGACGTCCAGCAGCGCCACCCGCCGGAAGGCCTCAACGAGCTCGTAGTGGGTGACCGCATGCTTGCCACGGTCCATGACGGCGAACTTGTACTCGTGCCCGGGGTGACGCCCGATCGGGGCGTCGATGGTCCCCACGAGCGGGTCTGGCAGGCCCTGCACCAACGCCTGGTAGGACTTGCTCACCCGGCGGGTCTTGAACGCCCGTTTCAGCCGGCTGTAGGCCAGCTCGCTCTTGGCGATGACCATCAGGCCTGACGTGCCGACATCCAGGCGGCTGACGATGCCCTGGCGCTCGGCCGCCCCCGAAGTCGAGATTCGGTATCCGGCGGCGGCCAGGCCGGCGAGCACGTTGGGG
The DNA here is from genome assembly GCA_963724925.1 of uncultured Actinomycetota bacterium. Classification (GTDB taxonomy): domain Bacteria; phylum Actinomycetota; class Actinomycetes; order Actinomycetales; family Dermatophilaceae; genus Phosphoribacter. Next base: position 17,267 of record CAVRXF010000010.1, read on the forward strand.
CCGGCCCAGCCGACGCTCGGATGGGCGGCGACCCCTGCGGGCTTGTCGACCACGACCAGGTCGCGGTCATCGTGGACGATGCGCATTCCGGGCACCGGTTCGGAGCGGACCGCGACCGTCTCGGTCTGCGGTGTCGGCGGGAGCGTCACGTGGAGCAGGTCGCCCGTCCCGACCCGGTCTGACTTGGCGGCCGGTCGGTCGTTGAGGGTGACTCCCCCCTGTGCGACCAGCTCGGCCGCTTTGGTCCGCGAGAGGCCGAACAGCCGCGACAAGGCGGCATCAAGGCGCTCGCCCGCGAGCCCATCAGGGATGAGCACGGCCCGCGTGTCGGCCGTCATGCCTCTGCGTCGCGCCGGCCGTCGATGCCTATCCCGCGAACGGACAGCACGACGATGAGGGCGGCGGCGGCGACGATCGCGATATCCGCGACGTTGCCGATGAACCAGCCGTTGTAATCCAGGAAGTCGACGACGCGACCGCGGCCGAACCCGGGTTCACGGGTCAGGCGGTCGGTGAGGTTTCCGAGCGCGCCCCCCAGGATGAGCCCGAACGCGCACGCCCAGCCGAGCGAGCCCAGTCGTCTGCTGCTGCGGATGATCACCACGAGGACGGCCACCGCGAGCAGGGTGAGCAGCCAGGTGTTGCCGGTGCCGAGGGAGAACGCCGCTCCCGGGTTGCGGATCAGCTCAAGCCGCAGCACATCCCCGAGCACCTGACGTGGCGGCTGGTCCGTGAGGGCTGCCACCGCCCAGGCCTTGGCAGCCTGGTCCAACACGTACACGGCGACGGTCAACGAGACGAGCACCAGGTAGGGAAGCGGTGAACGCCGAGGCGTGGCCGATCTGTCCGGGGCTGGGTCGCTCTCGCCAGACTCGCCGGCGTTCAGCCGCGCTCCGCCTTCTCCTTGCATGACCTGCACAGGGTCGCACGTGGGGCGGCCTGCAGGCGAAACTTGCCGATCGGCTGGCCGCACGACTCGCACACTCCGTAGCTACCATCATCGAGGCGCCCGAGCGCGTGCCTGCTCTGGGCCAGCTTCTCCCGGGAGATGTTGGCCAGCGAGAATCTCCTGGTCGCGTTCGTAGGTCTTGGTGCCGGCGTCGGCCTGGTCATCGCCGGAGCCGTCGCCCGAGTCCCGCATGAGACCTTGCAGGTCCTCCTCCGCGATCTTGAGGTCGTGCATTGCTCGGCGGATGTCACCCTCCAGCTCGCCGCGAAGCTCGGCCAGCTCCTCGTCCGTCCAGGGCTCCTCGGCGTCGAGTACCGGCAGAACGACCGAGCTGCTCGCACCCGACACCCGGCCGGCGCGTGAGCTCGCGGCCAGCGGTCTGCGGCGGGGCGCGGCCGTGGGCGCGTTCCTCGGTGCCGCGGCCTTGCTCGAGGCCAATGCAGTCGCCCCCTTGGGAATCACGTCGTCAGTGGCAGTCGCGGCTGAGGATAAGCCACGACACCGGCGTCGGTTGCCGGCGACGTTAAGTATCACACCGTTCGTTACCCGAAGGTGACCAACCCCACACCCGGCGCGGCCGCCGGATCACTGAGTGGCGTTCTCCACCTCGCCTTGGGCTTGGGCCGCCTCGCCCGGGCCTTCGTCCGGTATGTGTCGCGGCTCCGCTGGCGACGCGTCGAGCTCGCCCAACTTGGTCTCGAGCATGCTCCGCAACTCGCCGCGGTAGGTGCGCTCGAAGCCGCGTAGCTCGTCGATCTTGCGTCGCAGCAGGGACTGCTCCTGTTCGAGCCCGGCCAGTACCGAGGCGCGCTTGTCCTGTGCCTCGGTCAGCATCCCGGTCGAGCGCTCGCGCGCCTCGCTGAGCAGCCGGTCCTTCTCGGTCTGCGCCTCGGAGAGCATCGAGTCGTGCTGCTGCTGGGCGGTCTCGACCAGCTCGTCATGGCGCGCCTGGCCCTTGGCCACGTGCTCGTCGTAGAGGCGCTGGGCCAGCTCGATGATGCCAGCGGCACTCATCCCACCAGCCGCACCGGCGGCCACGGCTCCGGCCGCGCCGGATGCGGCCGGAGCAGCCGGTTCCGCTGGCGGAGCGCTGTCGGCTGGCGGAGCACTCTGGACCGTCTCGAACTCGGCTTGGGCTGCCTCGACCTCACCCCGCACCCGGTCCCGCTCTGCCCGCCCCGCCTCGATCTCTGCTCGCAGGTCCACCAGCCGCTTGTCGGCATCCGCTATCTCGGCCCTGGACTTAGCGGTGTCGGCCGCCGTGGACTCGGTCACCGGCTCCAGCCCCCGGCCGGCGCGGCAGTCGTTCAGCTGCGTCTTGAAATCCTCGCGCTGGCTGACGAGCGAGCGCATCTCGGCCACGATCTCGTCCAGGAAGTCGTCAACGTCGCGCTCGTCGTAACCCTTGCGGAACTGGGTGGTCTGGAACTGCCGGTTGAGAACCTGTTCGGGCGTCAGGGCCATCGGTCACCTCTACTACGAGTCGGATCCAACGCTCCACCGTATCGAATCGGTCGCATGTTCCGTGCGTGTCTCTCTCAGAACGGCTGCAGCCCCATCAGCGTCGAGGTGAGCAGGAAGAGCACCAGGAAGGCCAGGTCGATGCGGATGCCTCCCAAGGTGATGGTCGGGATCACCCTGCGCAGCACCTTCAGCGGCGGGTCGGTCACGGTGTATACGGACTCGGCCAGCACAAGAACGGCCCCTTTGGGTCGCCAGTCCCGTGCCAGCACGCGCACCCAGTCGAAGACCAGCCGGCCGATGAGCATGAGGAAGAACAAGAACAAGAACAAAGAGACGAACTGCCAGATGGAGCGCATGCCCCAGTGTCACCGATGAGCCTGGCAAACGACGACAATCGGCCCCACGCCGCTTAGCTCTGGTTGAACGGACCCCTCGCTGCCCGCGTCGCCGGGGGCTCCTCTGCGGCCACCTCGACGTGCTCCGGGGAGAGCAGGAAGACCTTGGCGGTGACGCGCTCGATGGTGCCGCGCAGGCCGAAGACCAGGCCCGCAGCGAAGTCGACGAGCCGCTTGGCGTCTCCATCGCCCATGTCAGAGAGGTTCATGATCACCGGTGTCCCGTCGCGGAAAGACTCCCCGATGCTCTTGGCCTCGTTGTACGTGCGGGGGTGGATGGTCGTGATCCGGTTGAGCGGGCCAACCTCATGCTCACGCACGACCCGCGCTACCGGCTGGTTACGCGTGGGCAGCTGGGTGACCGGCGCGGAACCGTCCTGCGAACGGCGCTCGTCGTAGCCGTCGTCGTAGCGGTCGTACGCGTCATCGTCTTCGGCCAGTCCGAGGTACACCATCGTCTTGCGAAGGGCCCCAGCCATGGTGCAGCTCCCTGTCGTCGTCTTCATGTCCAGCATGGGGCGGGCGTCGCCGCCGCCTCGTGCTTGACGTTAGCGAAGCGGCGGACGCGATCCGAGGATTGCCGTCCCGACACGCAGGTGTGTCGCACCGTGCCGGATGGCCGCCTCGAGGTCGCCGCTCATGCCAGCCGAGATCCACGTTGCCCCAGGATGGTCGGCGCGTATGCCGTGTGCCACCTCGGCCAGCCTGGCGAACGCCGCGTCGGGGTCCTCGTCCAAAGGGGCGACCGCCATCACGCCGCCGAGGTCCAGGTGCGCCGCCTCGCCGACCAGGTCGGCGAGGCCGCGGGCGTCGGCCAGGTCGATGCCGCCGCGATGCAGCTCGGGGCGTGAGGCCGGCGGCACCGACGGATCGTCGAGCGAGACCTGCACCAGGACGCGCAAAGCCCGTCCGGCGGCGTCGGCCGCCCGGTCCAGCGCGCCGACCAGCTTCGGCCGGTCCACGGTGTGCACGACATCGGCGTAGGTCGCTACCGAGCGGGACTTGTTCGACTGCAGCTGGCCGATGAAGTGCAGGGTCAGCCTCGGCACCCGGGTCTTGACGTCGGCGTACTTGGCTCGGGCCTCCTGGTCGCGGTTCTCGCCCACGTCGGTGACGCCGAGCTCGGCGAGCCGCAGTGCGTCCGAGGCCGGGAAGAACTTCGTCACGACGACGAGCGTGACCTCATCTGGCGAGCGATGGGCTTGCCGGCAGGCATTGTCGACCCGCCGGCGCACTGCCGCCAGCCGGTGGGCCAGCTCGTCCCGGCGCGGGTCGGTGTTCATCGGGCAGTGTTCATCGGGCAGTGTTCATCGGGAAGCTGCCCGGCTCACTGGCATACTGCACGACGACTCCCGCGAACCGGCCCGTCCTCGGGTGGGCCCGGTAGGAGAAGAGCTCGGCGTTCTCGCGGGTGCAGCCAGGCACCCAGGTGATGCTCGTCCCCCGTGCCGCAAGCTGGTCTACCACTCCGGCGGCGATGTCGAGGGCGGGGGTGCCCGTCCACGACACCGTGGCGGCTACGGGGCTGGCCGCGTGCTCTCGCAGCGGCCCCGGGACCTCGTAGCACCGGCCGCACACCGACGGGCCGAGGAGCGCATCGACCTGATCGGCACCGAGGTCGCGCATGGCGTCGATGGCTCGGTGGACGACGCCGGCCGAGAGGCCCGCGCGGCCGACGTGCACGGCCCCGATGACACCGGCGCTGCGGTCGCACAGCAGCACCGGTACGCAGTCAGCGACCAGGACCGCCAAAGCCAACTCCGATGCGGCGGTGACCATCCCGTCGCCAGGGGGGACCTCACCGGGCCAAGGCTCCTCAACGACATGGACCGTCTCGCCGTGGCACTGGTTCATAAACACCAACCGCGAACGGTCAACCCCGAGGGCGTCCGCAAGTCGCGCGCGGTTGGCCTCAACCGCGCTGGGCTGGTCGCCGACGTGGCCTGCGAGGTTGAGCGTGTCGAACGGCGCAGCGCTGATGCCGCCCCAGCGGTCGGTCACAGTGCGGCTGATCTGCCCCTGCCGGTCCTGCCAGAAGAACACCGCGGCGCCAGGTGGCGGCGCTACTTGAGGAACTCGGGAACGTCCAGCTCTTCGCCCTCGTCGAAACTCACGCTGCGCGGCGGTTTCTGGACCTCACTCTCGAGGGGAGATCCTGGCTCGGGCTCGCCGTCCAGCAGCGCCTCAGCCTCGAGGACGACTGGCGGTGTGGCTGGCGGCTGTGCCCTTGGTTGGGTCTGCGGCTGGAGGGGATGCGTGTGCAGCCGGCCGTTACCGCCGGCCTGCACGGTGCCCAGCGCCCGCGGGTCCTGGCGAGCGGTCGGGTTGCCCCCGTCGAAGCCAGCGGCGATGACAGTGACGCGAACCTCGTCGCCCAGCGCGTCGTCGATGACGGTGCCGAAGATGATGTTTGCCTCGGGGTGAGCCGCCTCCTGGACCAGTCGCGCGGCCTCGTTGATCTCGAAGAGGCCGAGGTCCGAGCCGCCGGAGATGGACAGCAGCACGCCGTGCGCCCCGTCGATGCTCGCCTCCAGCAGCGGGGACGAGATGGCTAGCTCAGCAGCCTGGACGGCGCGGTCGTCGCCGCGGGAGGAGCCGATGCCCATGAGCGCTGAGCCGGCGCCTTGCATGACCGACTTGACGTCCGCGAAGTCGAGGTTGATCAGCCCGGGGGTGGTGATCAAGTCGGTGATGCCCTGGACGCCGGACAGCAGGACCTGGTCGGCACTGCGGAAGGCATCCATCATCGAGACGGTGCGGTCGCTGATCGACAGCAGCCGGTCGTTGGGGATGACGATGAGGGTGTCGACGTCTTCGCGCAGCGTGGCAATCCCGGAGTCGGCCTGGTTGGCGCGACGACGGCCCTCGAAGGTGAACGGCCGGGTCACCACGCCGATGGTCAGCGCGCCGAGACTCTTGGCGATCCGCGCGACGACCGGTGCTCCGCCGGTGCCCGTGCCGCCGCCCTCGCCGGCCGTGACGAAGACCATGTCGGCGCCCCGGAGCACCTCCTCGATCTCCTCTGAGTGGTCCTCGGCAGCCTTCTTGCCGACCTCGGGGTCGGCGCCGGCGCCCAGACCGCGGGTCAGGTCTCGCCCTACGTCGAGCTTGACGTCCGCGTCGCTCATCAGCAACGCCTGGGCGTCGGTGTTGATCGCGATGAACTCGACGCCCTTGAGCCCGACCTCGATCATCCGGTTGATGGCATTGACGCCGCCGCCGCCGATCCCGACGACCTTGATGACGGCGAGGTAGTTCTGGGGTGTTGCAACCACGGCGGGGCCTTCCTGGAAACCGAGCGGGTCAGGTGCTAGGTTCAACGTCGACTAGAGGTTTATAGTGCTCTGCCTCGTTCGACGGGTCGACCGTATGCGGGGGCAATGGCGGCAGCAAACACGGCGCGCGGCGTGTCCTAAACCTCTCGGCGAGATTTGCGCTGCCAGGGTGTACCGCTGAGCCTGCCGTGACCTGCGGGCCCAGTGATGCCGCTGTGACTCGCCGCCATCATGAGGGCGGCGGACAGGAGACTTACCCGCGCGATCCGCAACGGGTTCTCTCCTAACGAGTTCTGGAAGTGGTGCCATCCGGCACACTCCCTTCGGCTCGTCTCACCTCGTGTAGGGGCCGCTCAGCCCAAGCATCCCCGCACGCTTGTACGAATCCCGCGCTTGTAGCCTCATATATGCGGATACAAGCGGTATGGGCTGGTCAAGGGAGTGCTGGGTGGCGAAGCGACACGGGAGGCGACAAACCGTTGCGGGCCAGCCCGGCGGCTTACGGGTACGAGCGACCGCTGAACCCTAAGTCCATCCCTTAACGCGTGACCGGCGTGTCAGGAGCGCTGACGTCCACGACGTCAGGGTCGGTCTTGAGCAGGGCGTTCAGCACCGCCAGCTTCTTGGCTCCCTCGCCCCGGCCGCCCCACACCACCTGCACCTTGCCGAGCATGAAGGTGACCAGGTCAGCGCTGGACACGGTGATGCCGGTGACCGTGGAGCGCTGGCCGTCGCTGAGCAGCCGCAGCACCTCGACGGCCGCCACCAGGCCGTCCTCCGCGGGGGTGTCGGTCGAGCTGACCACGGGCAAGCCGGCCGGCACGGTCTCGACATCGCGGAAGCTCACCCCTTGGTCGTCGACGAGTGAGACTTGGTCGTCAGGTCCGCGAACGGCGAGCAGCGCGGCGCGGGGCGAGACCTCGACGACGACGGTCTGCGGCCAGGCCCGGTGGACCGTGGCCGCCCGCACGAAGCGCACCTGGCTCTGCACCCGCTCGGCAATCCGGCCGGTGTCCAGGCGCACGAGCGGGGTGCCCAAGGGCACCGCCGCCGCCTCCAGCACGGCGCCGGCGTCCGCGTCGTCCACCCCTTCGACCCGGACCGACGTACTGGCCAGGACGGGGCTGAACCCGACCAGCCAGCCCAACCCGGCAACCAGGGCCACGGCGAGCCACGCCACCAGCGCCAGCCGCAGCCAACGCCGACGCACCCGTGACGCCCGGTGTTCGAACCGGGCCCGCGACGAGGTACCCGCCGGGCGCCTCGCGGTCATGCCTCACCTGAGCGTTCGCCGAGCAGCGCCAGCACCTGCGGGCCGACCATCGTCACGTCGCCCGCGCCCATGGTGAGCACGAGGTCGCCAGGTGCCGCGAGGCCGGCGACCAGGGGGGCGACGGCCGACCAGGACGGCTCGAACCGCACGTCGCATTCGGCGCGGGCCGCGTGCACAGCTGAGGCGACCAGCTCTCCGCTCACCCCGGCGACCGGGTCCTCGCGCGCGGCATACACGTCCATGACGACGACCACGTCCGCCGCGCTGAGCCCACGCCCGAGCTCGGTCGCGAAGTCCCGGGTGCGGCTGAACAGGTGCGGCTGGAAGACCACCAGCAGCCGACCAGAAGCGCGCACGAGCCGCCGGGCGGTGGACACGGCCGCGGCCACCTTCCCGGGGTTGTGGGCGTAGTCGTCGACGACCTCCACCCCGTGTGCGCTGCCCTTGGGCTCGAACCGGCGCCGGATACCGGCGAACGACGCGAGCCCCTCCAGGACCGGGCCTTGCGGGGCCCCCAGCCCCTCGACTGCCGCGACGAGCGCCGCGGTGGCGTTCAGCACGTTGTGCTCACCGGGCACGCCCAGCGCCAACGGCCACGAGGCGCCAGGTGCCAGCACCGTGGCCCGGGCCCGCATGCCCTCGTATGCCGGGCCGCTCACCCGCACATCCACGTCGGGCGACATCCCGTAGCCGATGACCCGCACGCCCCGCCCAGCCGCCCAGCCGGCCAGCCGCCTGGCCCCAGGGTCATCGACGCCCGCGACGAGCAGCCCGCCCGGGCCAAGCGTGGCGACGAAGTCGCGGTAGGCCGCCTGCACGGCCTCGAAGCTGCCGAAGAAGTCCAGGTGGTCCGGCTGCACACTCGTGACGATCGCGACCTGGGGGTGGTAGACGACAAACGAGCGGTCACTCTCGTCGGCCTCGACGACAAAGACGTCGCCTTGCCCGGCCCGCGCATTGGTTCCGGACCCGGAGAGCTCTCCGCCGACGGCGAAGGACGGGTCGAGCCCGCAGTGCTGCAAGGCCACCGTGAGCATGGCCGACGTGGTGGTCTTGCCGTTGGCCCCGGCAACCGCCACCCGCCGCTGCTCGCCCATGGCCGCAGCGAGGGCCTGCGCCCGGTGCAGCACGCGTAGGCCGAGCTGGCGCGCCGCGTGCAGCTCGACGTTGGACTCGCGGATCGCCGAGGAGACCACGACCGTGTCGGCGCCCTGCACGTATGCCGGGTCGTGGCCGACGTGCACGTCGGCCCCCTCATCGTGCAGGGCTCGCAGGGTCGGCGAGTCCACCGCGTCGGAGCCGCTGACCAGGGTGCCCCGGTCCAGCAGGATGCGGGCCAGCGCCGACATCCCGGCGCCGCCGATCGCGACCAGGTGTGTCGCGCCGAGCTCGGAGAGGTCGGGGACGGGCTCGGCGAAGTCGAAGCGGACCTGCGCCATGGTCAGCGCTGCCCTCCCCGCGTCGCGCGCGAACGGTGGCTCGCGGCCTCGCCGATGAGCTCGACCATGAGCTCGTCGGCGTGCCGGTGCCCCACCGACCCTGCGACGGCAGCCATAGCGCCCAGCTGGGCCCGGTCCGCGAGCAGCGGCAGCAGGAACTGCTCGACCCAGCCCGGCGTGACAGACGCGTCGTCGACGAGGCGTCCCCCACCGGCGGCGATGACGTCTGCGGCGTTGAACCGCTGCTCACCGTTGCCGATCGGCAGCGGGACATAGACTGCCGGCAGCCCCACTGCGGTGAGCTCGCAGACGGTGCTCGCACCCGCCCGGCAGACGACCAGGTCGGCAACCGAGTAGGCCAGGTCCATCCGCTCGGTGTACGGCACGACCACGTACCGGGCGCCGGTTGGGGCCAGTTCGGGGGTGAACGCCTTGCCCCGCCCGCTGATGTGCAGGACCTGCACACCGGCAGCCGACAAGGCGCGCGACCGGGCGGCGAACGCCTCGTTGAGCCGCTGCGCACCGAGCGACCCTCCGGTCACCAACAGGGTCAAGTGCCCAGGCTCGAGCCCGAAGTGGGTCAGGCCCTCCTGCTGGTGCGCGGCTGGGTCGAGGGTCGAGATCTCGCGGCGCAACGGCATACCGACCAAGCGAGCATGCGGCAGCGCTGTGGCGGCGAACGTCGTTGCGACGAACCGGGTCAGGCGCGCGCCAAGCCGGTTGGCCAGGCCCGCGCTGGCGTTCTGTTCGTGCACGACCAACGGGAGGCGCCGGCGCCGGGCGGCCAGGTATGCCGGAGCGGAGGCGTAGCCGCCGAAACCCACCACGACGTCGACCTCGCGCTCGACGATCGCGCGCTCTGCGGCGCGGACCGCCCCAAGCAGAGCGGCGGGCAGCCGCAGCAGCGCCGGCTCGATGCGCCGGGGCATCGGCACCCGCGGCACGAACCGCAGCTCGTAGCCGCGTTCGGGCACCAGCCAGGCCTCCAGTCCGGTCTCGGTGCCCAGGGCGGTAAGCCGGGTCTGCGGCCACCGGCGGCGCAGCGCGTCGGCGACGGCGAGCAGTGGAGACACGTGGCCCGTGGTGCCGCCCCCGGCGAGCAGCACAGAGTATGGCCCAGCGTTGGGCCCAGCGAACGGCCCAGTGTTTGGCCCCGTTTGATCGTCGGACATGCCGGTCGTCAGCGCGGTCAGCGCCTGCGCCGGCGCCCGGGAAGCACCGCGAGGGAGCGCTTCACCACGCTCGGGCGGGTGGACAGGATTTCGGCGGCGCCGGGCTCGGCCCGGGCGAACGAGATGAGCATCCCCATGGCGACCATCGTCGTGACCAGCGCCGAGCCACCGGCGGACACCAGGGGAAGGGGCACGCCCACCACGGGCAGCAGGCCGATGACGCCGCCGACGTTGATGATGGTCTGGAGCATGAGCCAGGCCATGACCCCGGCGGTGGCGACCCGCACGAACGGGTCGCGTGCGCGGTAGACGATCCGGTAGCAGGCGGCGGCGATCATGGCGAACAGGATGAGCAGGCTCAGGGTGCCCGGCAGGCCCAACTCCTCGCCGATGATGGCGAAGATGAAGTCATTCTGGGCCTCGGCGAGCCAGGCCCACTTCTCTTTGCTGGCGCCCAGGCCGACCCCCCACCAGCCCCCGTCGGCCAGGGCATACAGCCCATGGACCGACTGGCCGCAGGCCCCGTCGGGATCGTTGCAGGAGCCGCTGAGCCAGTTGGTGATCCGCCCCACGCGGGTCGCGCTCGTGACGACCAGGAGTGCGGCAGCGAAGGCGGCGGCGCCCGCGGTGGCCAGGAAGAACCGCGAGGGCACCCCTGCTGACCACAGGACCGCGCTCACGATCCCGATGAGCACCAGCGCGGTCCCGAGGTCGTGGCCGAGCAGGACCAGCCCGATGGTCACCACCGCCACCGGGAACACGTAGGGAACCACGATCTGGTGGAGGGTCCGCACCTGTCGGCCCTTGTTGGCGAACACGAGCGCGCCGACGAGGACGAGCCCCAGCTTGGTCAGCTCGGAGGGCTGGAACGACAGCGCAGAGCTGAACCGCAGCCAGTTCCGGTTGCCGTTGACGGTGACCCCGAGGGGAGTGAAGACGAGCAGCTGCAGCAGCAGCGCTCCGACGAGGGCAGGCAGCGCGAGCCGCTTCCACCAGGCCACCGGCAGGCGGGCCCCGACTACGGCGGCGACCAGCCCAACGACGGCGAACTGGGCCTGCTTGAGGAAGACCGCGAACGAGGAGCCGTCGTCCTTGTAGGCGGTCACCATGGACGCCGACAGGACCATGACCAGGCCGATGACGACCAGGACCGCGGTGGCGCCGAGCAGCACGTAGTACGAGGTGACCGGCGAGTCCAGGCGGGACGCGAACGCGCCGGCACCCCGGGTGCGCGCGCGCTGGGCCCGGCTCGTGGTGCTCGTCAACGCCCGCCCCCTTCGGCGAGGCGACGCACCGCGGCCTCGAATGCCTCACCGCGTGCTCCGTACCCGGAGAACATGTCCATGGAGGCCGCGGCCGGGGCCAGCAGGACCACGTCGCCGGGCTGGGCCAGCGCCGCCGCCCGCCCGACGACCAGGTCCATGACGTCCATGCCCTCAGTCTCTGGCGTCGCGATGTCGACGACGGGGACCTCGGGCGCGTGTCGGGCCAAGGCGGCGGCGATCTGGGCCCGGTCGGCGCCGATGAGCACGACGCCGCGCAGCCGCCCGGCGATCCGCTCCACCAGTGGCTCGACGTCGGCGCCCTTGAGCAGGCCGCCGGCCACCCAGACGACTCGGTCGAACGACGCCAGCGCGGCCTCGGCGGCGTGCGGGTTGGTGGCCTTGGAGTCGTTGACGTAGCGCACTGCGCCGACCGTGGCGACCTCGGCGATGCGGTGCGGGTCCGGCCGGAAGCTGCGCAGGCCGTCGCGCACCGAGAGCGGCCCCGCTCCGTAGGCCCGCGCCAGCGCCGCGGCAGCGAGCGCGTTGGCGAGGTAGTGGGGCGCGACCGACGGAGCGTCGCCCCGCACGTCCGCGACGGTCGCGAGCTCGGCGGCCGAGTGGGCCCGCTGCTCGACGAAAGCCCGGTCGGCCAGCACGTCGTCGACGATCCCGACCATGGACGGGGCCGGCACACCCAAGGTGAACCCGACCGCACGGCAGCCTTCGACGACCTCGGCGTCGATGACCAGCTGCTCGGTGAGCGGGTCCTGGACGTTGTAGATACAGGCGATGTGGGTGCTCTGGTAGACCCGCCCCTTGGCCCGCAGGTAGTCCTCGAACGAGCCGTGCCAGTCGATGTGGTCGGCCGCGACGTTGAGGCATGCCGAGGCCACGGCCGACACCGAGCGCTGCCAGTGCAGCTGGAAGCTGGACAACTCGACGGCCAGCACGTCGTAGGGCTGCGGGTGCAGGACCGCCTCCAGCAGCGGGGTGCCGACGTTGCCGGCGCTGGTGGCCCGCAGCCCGGAGGCGCGCAGGATGGCGGCGAGCATGTTGACCGTCGTCGTCTTGCCGTTGGTTCCGGTTACGGTCAGCCAGGGGGCCGCGCCGGTGAGCGGACGCATCCGCCAGGCGAGCTCGACCTCCCCCCACACCGGTATGCCGGCCGCCTCGGCCGCGACGAGCACGGGCTGGGTGGGCCGCCAGCCCGGCGAGGTGACGACGAGGTCGACGGGCTGGTCCGGCATACCCACCGTGTGGCGGTCCCCCAGGCGCACCTCGACCCCGAGGATGTCCAGGATGCCGGCGCGCTCGTCGATGAGACGCGAGCTGCCCGGCTCGCTCGCGTCGACCACGGTGACCCCAGCCCCCCGCTCGGCGAGCGCGTCGGCGGCGGCGAACCCGCTGATGCCCAGCCCGGTGACCAGGACCTGCAGCCCGGACCAGTCCGCGCCCTGGTGGGTCAGCCCGGGCCGGGGTTCGTAGCTGCCGGTCATACCACCCCCACCACCCACTCGGCGTAGAACACCCCAAGGCCGATCGCGACGAACAGCCCGGCGATGATCCAGAACCGCACGACGACGGTGATCTGCTCCCAGCCGAGCATTTCGAAGTGGTGGTGCAGGGGGGCCATCCGGAACACCCGGCGCCGGGTGCGTTTGTAGACCCCGACCTGCAGCATCACCGACAGCGTCTCGAGCACGAACAAGCCGGCCAGGATCATCGACAGCAGCTCGGTACGGGTCATGATCGCCAGGCCCGCTATGGCCCCGCCGAGGCCGAGCGAGCCGGTGTCACCCATGAAGATCTTGGCGGGCGAGGCGTTCCACCACAGGAAGCCGAAGCAGGCACCCATGCCGGCCGCCGCGACGACGGCCAGGTCGATGCTGTCGCGCACCTCGTAGCACTTCAGGCCAGGGTTGGTCTGGCAGTTCTGGTTCGACGTCCAGATCCCGATGAGGACGTAGGCGCCGAAGATCATGGTGGACGCCCCGGTTGCCAGCCCGTCCAGGCCGTCGGTGAGGTTGGCCCCGTTGGACATGCCCGCGATGATGACGTTGGCCCAGACGACGAACAGGAGCACCCCGCCGACCGCGCCGGCGAAGGCCAGGTCGAGCTGGGTGTCGCGGACGAACGAGATCGACGTCGAGGCAGGCGTGCGGAACTGGCCGTTGGGGAACTGCAGCGCGAGGATCGCGAACAGGACGGCGACCAGCCCCTGTCCGGCGAGCTTCTGCCCGGTGCGCAGCCCCAGGCTGCGCTGCCGGGAGATCTTGATGTAGTCGTCCAGCCACCCGACGAACGCGAGGCCGGTCATGAGGAAAAGCACCAGCAGCCCACTCGCCGACGGCAGGGTAAGGGTGAACAGGTGCGAGGCCAGGTAGGCCACGAGGGTCGCCCCGACGATGATTGCCCCGCCCATGGTCGGGGTGCCTCGTTTGATGTGGTGTGAGGTGGGCCCGTCGTCGCGGACGAACTGACCGAAGTGGCGGCGCACCAGGAACCTGATGAACCAGGGGGTGAGCAGCAGGGAGAACAGCAGCGACGTGGCGGCGCCCACGAGCACGCCCTTCACGTCGCCGGCTCCCCTGTGCTCATCCGGTTGCTCAGCCGCTCGCCTAGCCACCGCAGCCCTGCGTCGCGGCTGGACTTGAGCAACACAACATCGCCGGCCCGGCAGTGCTGCTGGACATGGTCGTATGCCGTGTCGACGTCGGGCAGCCAGGTGGCCTCAGTGGCTGGGGCGCCCGTGGTCCCTGACGTCGTGCCGGAGGTCGTCCGTTGGGTCGCAGCGCGGGCACCGGACTCGATCGCGCGCGCGCCCTCGCCGACGGCAACGACCCGGCTGATGCCGAGCTGGGCGGCCAGCGCTCCGACCCGCTCGTGCTCTGCTTGTGCCGTGTCGCCCAGCTCGAGCATCTCGCCGAGCACTGCCCAGGTCCGTCGTGGCGACCCGTCGGCTCGGGTGCGCATGGCCACCACGGCCTGCAGGGCGGCCGCCACCGAGTCGGGGTTGGCGTTGTACGCGTCGTTGACAATCGTGACGCCGTCGGGCCGCTCGGTGAGCTCCATCCGCCATCGGCTCGCGGGGCGCGCGGTGGCCAGGGCCGTCGCCAGGTCGGCGAGCGGCATACCGCACTGCAGTCCGACGGCGATGACGGCCAGGGCGTTGCCGACGTGGTGGCGACCGAAGAGGGGCAGCGTCACCGACGCCTCGCCGCCCGGCGTGGTCACCCGAAACGTCGGCCGGCCTTGGCGGTCCAGGGTGATGTCAGCCGCGCGGATGGCTGCCTGGGGCGACTCCCCGACGAGCACAACGCGGCCCTGGCACCGGCTGGCCATCGCCGCCACGACGGCGTCGTCGGCGTTGAGCACCGCGACGCCGTCCGGCCCAAGGGCCTCGACGAGCTCGCCCTTCGCGCGAGCGGTGTTCTCCCGGCTGCCGAACTGGCCCACGTGGGCCGAACCGACGTTGAGGACGACGCCGATGTCCGGTGGCGCGATCTGGGTGAGGTAGCGAAGGTGGCCGATCCCACGAGCGCCCATCTCGACGACGAGGAAGCGGGTGTCCCGGGTGATGCGGCATACCGTGAGCGGCACCCCGACCTCACCGTTGAGCGAGTCGCGTGCGGCCACGGTGCGCCCGGCCCCGCGCAGCACGTGCCACAGCAGGTCCTTGGTGCTGGTCTTGCCGGACGACCCGGTGACCGCGACCACGGTCAGGTCGCGCGCGCGGTCGAGCACGGCCCGGGCGAGCTGGCCGAACGCGGTCTGCACGTCTGGCACGACCACGCACGGCACCTCGTCGACGGGCCGGGTGGTCAAGGCGGCCACCGCTCCGCGATCGTGCGCCGCCGCGATGTAACTGTGCCCGTCGGCATGCTCGCCGATCCGGGCGACGTAGAGGCCGGCGGGCCACATCTGCCGAGAGTCGGTGACGACCGACCCGTCGATGACGATCTGCCCGGGGTCGGTGACACCCCGCCGGACCATGGCGTCGGAGACCCACAGCCGACCGCCGGTGCGGGCGGCGACCTCGGTGAGGGTCAGTGGGATCACCGGTGGCCCTCAGCGTCGGGGTCGCTCGGCCGGTAGGTCTCGCCGCGCAGGGCGGCCAGGATGGCGTCTCGGTCGTCGAAGGGGTGCACCGAGTCGCCGATCTCCTGACCGGTCTCGTGGCCCTTGCCGAGGACGACGACGGTGTTGTCGCGCGCCCGTCCCCGCTCGCGGGCCAGGCCGACGGCGCGCGCGATGTCCGACGCGCGCCCGTGCCCGCTGGCAGAGCCATGAGCCTGGCCGCCGCGCAGAGTCGTGCGGGCTCCGGCGAGGACTTCCGCGCGGATCGCCGCCGGGTCCTCCGAGCGGGGGTTGTCGTCGGTGACGACGACCTCGTCGGCCCACCGCCCGGCGGCTGCGCCCATGGCCCGGCGCTTGCCTCGGTCGCGGTCGCCGCCGGCTCCGAGGACCACGACGAGCCGGCCCGGGGTGCCGGGGCGCAGGGCCGCCAGGGCCGCCTCGACCGCGTCGGGCGTGTGCGCGTAGTCGACGATGCAGCGCGGGTCGCCCGGACCACCCGCAACGCGCTCCATCCGCCCGGGGACAACGGGTTCGGCCGCGAGGGCCGCGCCGACGGCCGGCACGGCATACCCCGTCTCGAGCAGGGCGACCGCAGCGAGCGCGGTGTTGGCGACGTTGAAGGTGCCCGGCAGGTGAGCGCGCAGCGACAGCTCGCCGGGTGGCCCGGTGAGCGTGAAGCTCGGCCATGGCCCGGCGGTGACGTGCCAGTGCGCCGGGGCGCCGGGCTGGCTGGAGACCGTCACGAGGGGTACGCCGGCCTGCGCGGCCAGGCGCACCCCCCACTCGTCGTCGACGCAGACCACCCCGCGGCGCGAGTGCTCCGGGGTGAACAGGGCGGCCTTGGCGTCGAAGTAGTCCTGCATCGACTCGTGGAAGTCCAGGTGGTCCTGGGAGAGGTTGGTGAACAGGGCGAGGTCGAAAACCAGGCCGTCGACCCGGTGCTGGACCAGGGCGTGGCTGGAAACCTCCATGACGACCGTCTGGGTGCCCCGCTCGAGCATGACGGCGAGGATGGCGTGCAGGTCGGTCGACTCCGGGGTCGTGCGAGCCGAGCGCAGCCGCTCCTCGCCGATGCGGGTCTCGACGGTGCCGATTAGGCCGGTGCGCGTGCCGAGCGCGCGCAGTGCCGCATCGATGAGGTACGCCGTCGTTGTCTTGCCGTTCGTGCCGGTGACTCCGATGGTGGCCAGGCTGGCCGCGGGGTCGGCGTAGACCAGGGCGGCGACCCGACCGAGCACGCTGCGGGGGGCCTCGGCCACGAGCAGCGGCACGTCGCCGTCCCGCTCACGGACAGCGACGCGCCCGGCGCGGTCGGTGAGCACAGCTACGGCGCCTGCCTTGAGGGCCTGCGGCGCGAATGCGGCGCCGTGCGCGTGCTGGCCCGGCAGGGCGGCATACAGGTCCCCGGGCGAGACCGCGCGGGAGTCGTGGCTGATGCCGCGGACCTGCACCGTCTCCGGGTTTGTGCGCCCGCGGTCCAGGGCAGCGCCGGATCGCTCGAGGACGCGCGCCAACGAGACCGCAGGCGTGTCGAGCGGGCGGGGCGGACGCACGAGGTTGAGGTTAGCCGTTGGGCTTGCTGTCGATGATGACGCCAGGTTCGGCCGCAGCGCCGTTCATGGTGAGCGGGATGTTGGGGGGCGAGGCGCCGGTGGGCGGCACCTGGTAGGCCTGCAGCGCGTAGGTCATGACGTCCTTGAACACCGGCCCGGCCAGCCCACCGCCGGATGGGTTGTCGACCTGGGGGCGCTGCAAGGTGACTGCGACGACGAACTTGGGGTCGTCGGCTGGCGCGAAGCCGATGAACGAGGTCGTGTAGCCGCTGTACTTGCCCGCGCTCTCGTCGTAGCGGTTGGCGGTGCCGGTCTTGCCCGCGACGCGGTAGCCGGGGATGGCCAGCTGCGGCGCGGTGCCGCCCGGGGCGACGACCTCCTCGAGCATCTCGCCCATCTGCCGGGCGGTGTCCTCCGAGACGACTCGCGTTCCCTGGTTCTGCTGGGCCGCCACAAGTGGCCCGGAACCGGTCCGGGTGCCCTCGACGAGGCTGGGAGCCACCCGTACGCCCTGGTTGGCGATGGTCTGGAAGACGCTGGCTGACTGCAACGCGGTGAGTGCGTAGCCTTGACCGAACAGCATTGTGTAGCGCTGGGATCCGGACAGCTGGTTGGTCGGCGTGAGCAGACCGGGCGACTCCCCGGGCAGGCCCAGCCCGGTCTTGGCGCCCATCCCGAAGGCGCGGAAGTAGCGCTCCATTGTCGAGGCCTTGACCGACTCGGTAGCGAGGATGACCCCGATGTTGCTCGACTTGGCCAGGGCGCCTGCGACGGTGAGGTTGAGTGTGCCGTGCTCGTTGTGGTCCTTGAACTCCTTGTCCGAGCGCTTGAGCCGGTTGGGGACGACGATCCCGGTCGTCGGCGACACCGTCTTCTCCTCGATCGCAGCGGCAACGCTCATGACCTTGCCGGTCGAGCCCGGCTCGTAGACGTCCTCGGCCGCGTGGTTGCGCAGCATTTCGGGCGTCCAGTCCTTGGCGGCGGCCGGGTCGAGAGTGGGGTAGGAGGCCAGCGCGCGGACCTTGCCGGTCTTGGCCTCCATGACGACGACGTACCCGGACAGGGCCCCCGTCTTGGTGACCTGCCCGGCAATGGCGTTCTGGGCGAACCACTGCAGGTCGGCGTCAACGGTGGTGGTGACGTCCTGCCCGGCGACGGCTTCGGTTCCGATCTCGTCGCCCCAGGGGATCGGGCTGCCGTCCCGGGCCTGCTCGTACTGGATCTCGCCGGGCGCGCCGGCCAGCTGGGCGTTGAGCGCCGACTCCAGCCCACCTGAGGGGGCCTGGTCGAGGTTGATCGCCCCGGTGATCGGGGCCGCGGCTATCCCCGAGGGGTAGATCCGTTCATAGGTCACCTCGCTGTAGATGCCGGGGACCCCGAGCTTCTGGATCTCGCGCCATGTCAACGGGGTGACGTTCTTGGCGATGACCCGGTAGGGGCTGTTGCCCATGAGCTCGCCGACCAGCAGGTCCGCCGTGGTGACGAGCAGCGGCGCGAGCACCGCCGCGGCACCCACGACGCCGACCTTGGTGCGCTTGCCGTCGACGACGCGGACGTACTCCTGCACGGCGTTCTGGTTGACCGTGACGGTGCGCCGCTCCACGCTCGACGCCAGCACGACGCCCTTGCTGTCCAGGATGCTCCCGCGCTGGGCGGGAATGGCCATCTTGGTGGTCAGCCGTTTGTTGAGGGCGGCGAGCTGCACCGGGCTGGCCTCGAAGGCCTGCACCCGCAGCAGCTGGGCGACGAAGATCGTCAGGACGAACATGACCGCAAGGAACATCACCCGGACCCGCTTGCGGGGGTTGCCGATTCGCCTGGACAGCCGCAGCCTCCGCGCTCGGGCGCGGCTCATGGCTGGCCCGCGGCTGGAGCTGCCGGTGCCGGTGCGGCCGAGGCTGGTGCCGCTGGGGCTGGTGCTGCCGCTGAGGCTGGAGCTGGAGCTGGAGCTGGAGCGGCCTCTGCGGGTGGCGCCGTGGTCGGCTCCGGAGTGGCCGCGGGGCGTGGGGTGGTGACGACGACGAGGGGGTCGGGTTTGGCCGGTTCGGCGACCCCGATGATCTTCCCGTCCGACAACCGCACGAACGCCATGCTCTTGGCGGGCACCATGCCCATCGCCACGGCACGCTGGGCGAGGGCGGCGCTGTTGCTCTGCGCTTCGACCGACTGGCGCAGCCCGTGCGCCTCGTCGGTGAGCGTCCCGGAGCTGATCGTGAGGTTCTGCACGGTGAAGGCGCCCTGCGCCAGAGCCGTGTTGAGCAGCAGCAGGGCGACCAGCCCGACGGCCAGCACCGCCATGCATAGGACGGCGAACACCCCGTTGCCGGAGCGCTCGATGGCCTTGGGGACAGCACGCAGGGGTGCGCGCCGGGCGGAACGCCCGGGGTGACGCGGCGTGCGGGCTTGGGTCGTGGCCTGGCTCACCTGCGCTCCCCCTGGGTCGTCATCCGGATCCGCTCGGCGGCGCGCAGCCGGGCAGACGCAGCGCGGGGGTTGCTCTGGATCTCGTCCGGGCTGGGGCGCTCGGCACCGCGGGTGAGCAGCCGCAGGTATGCCGCGTGCTCGGGCAGCTCCACGGGCAGCTCCGGCGGGGTCCGCGAGGAGGCGCCGGACATCAACACGGTCTTGGTGATCCGGTCCTCGAGCGAGTGGTAACTGAGTACGGCGATCCGCCCGCCCACCCGAAGCGTGCCTACCGCGCTGGGCAACGCGGCCCGAAACGCCTCGAGCTCGCTGTTCACCTCGATCCGCAGCGCCTGGAAGGTGCGCTTGGCCGGGTGTCCCCCGCTGCGCCGAGCGGCCGCCGGCACCACCCGCGTGAGCAGCGCGACCAGGCGTCCCGACCTCGAGAACGGCGCGCTGGCTCGCTCGGCGACGACCGCGCGGGCGATCCGGCGGGCGTAGCGCTCCTCGCCGTACTCCCGCAGCACGCTCTCCAGCCGGTTCGCCGGATAGGTGTTGAGGACCTCGGCCGCGGTGCGCCCGTGGGTCTGGTCCATCCGCATGTCCAGCGGTGCGTCGACTGCGTAGGCGAACCCGCGGTCGGTGTGGTCGATCTGCACCGACGACACGCCCAGGTCGAACAGGGCTGCGTCAACGGTGGCGATGCCCAGCTCGTCGACCACCCGGGCGAACTCGTCGTAGACGGCGTGCACCAGGGTGACTCGGTCGGCATACCGCTGCAGGCGCTGGCTCGCTAGGGTCAGCGCCTCGGTGTCGCGGTCGATGCCGACGGCCCGAGCGTGCGGCAGCCGCTCCAGCACCGCGTCCAGGTGGCCACCCATTCCCACCGTGGCATCGACGTAGACGGCCCCGGGCTCGGCAAGCGCTGGCGCCAAGAGCTCGACCACCCGGTCACGCAGGACTGGAACGTGCGGGGAAGCGCCCGTCACGTCTGGCGTCATCGCTGGCTCCTTGCCGCCGCTGGTCGGGTTCGCTCAGTGTTCTTTCGGTGTTTTGGCCGCTTCGGGTCCGGTGACCCTGACGTCAGGTCCCCATCCGCTTCGGGTGGGGGCCCCTCGGCCGCTCGCGGCCCGGCGCGGGGGAAGACGCGTCGGGACAGAAGCGGCTGGAGACCTCACGGCAGGGTCGCGGGTCGCGCGCGGCTAGAACACCCCCGGGTACACCTCCTCGGCCGTGTCGGCGTAGCCGGGCTCGGTGGCTTCGGAATAGCGCTCCCAGGCAGCTGCGTCCCAGACCTCCAGCCGACCGACCATGCCGACGACCACGGCCTCGCGGTCGAGGCCGGCATACCCACGCAGCGAGGCAGGGATGGTGACCCGGCCCTGGCGGTCGGGCACCTCTTCGGAGGCGCCCGCGAGGAGCATGCGGCCGAAGTCGCGAACCGCCTTTGAGGAGGTCGGGCCGCTTTGCAGTCTGGTGGCGATCTGGATGAAGTCCGCCACCGTGTACACGTACAGGCAGCGCTCCTGACCCTTGGTCATGACCAGGCCGTCGGCGAGCCGGTCGCGAAACTTGGCCGGCATGATCAGCCGTCCCTTCTCGTCGAGCCGCGGGAAGTGGGTGCCGATGAACATGCCCGTCGACATGCCGGCCCCCCTTCAGTCAACCCGAGTCCGCCACTGTCCACCGTGGCGCCCCACTTTACTCCACTTCCCTCCACAAGCAACCACCCGACCCGCCATGGCGCCGCCATCGTGACTCGTTTGCCGAGGTCAGATGGGGTGGGGGGAGGTGGAGGGCGGGTTGTGCGGTGGGCCTGCCAACCTCGCGGCTGAACCGAACAGCCACCGGTTGCGTCATCACCTTGGTGAGAGGCCCGGTCGTGGGTGAAAATCGTTGGATGCGCATAAGACGGAGGACCCCGTGAGCGACACCCGCGCCCGGCCCAGCACCGACCTGGACCGGCTGGACACAATCCACGCCACCCCCGAAGCCCTGGCCCACCTCAGGGAGGTCACCGCCCGGGTCGCCCGGGCCATGGAGAGCGTCATCGAAGGTAAGCCAGGCGTCGTGCGCACTGCCGTCACCGTGCTGCTCGCGGGCGGGCACCTGCTCATCGAGGACGTCCCAGGGGTGGGCAAGACGATGCTCGCCAAGACCCTGGCGCGCTCCATCGACTGCAGCGTCCGGCGGATTCAGTTCACGCCGGACCTGCTGCCGAGCGACATCACCGGGGTCAGCGTCTACAACCAGGACGTGCGCGACTTCGAGTTCCGGCCTGGGGCCATCTTTGCCAACGTCGTCGTCGGCGACGAGATCAACCGAGCCTCGCCGAAGACCCAGTCGGCCCTGCTGGAGTGCATGGAGGAGGGACAGGTCACCGTCGACGGACAGACGTATGGGCTCCACCAGCCGTTCCTGGTGATGGCCACCCAGAACCCCATCGAGATGGAAGGCACCTACCCCCTGCCGGAGGCCCAGCGGGACCGGTTCATGACGCGCATCTCCATGGGCTACCCGGCCGCGGCCGCCGAGGTCGCCATGCTCGAAGCGCACGGCGGACGCTCGCCGCTTGAGGACCTCGAACCAGTCACCGACGCCGCGACCGTCGCCAAGCTCATCGAGGTGGTCCGCGACGTCTACGCGGCACCGGCGGTCCGCCAGTACGTCGTCGACTTGGCGACGGCAACCCGCACCAGCCCCGCCGTCCGGCTCGGTGCATCGCCCCGGGCGGCGTTACACGTCCTGCGCGCTGCCCGCGCGCACGCCGCCCTCGAGGGCCGCGACCATGTCCTGCCCGACGACGTCCAGCGGGTCGCCCCGTCGGTGCTGGGCCACCGGATCATGCTTTCCGGAGAGGCCACCCTGGCTCGGCGCACCTCGGCGGACGTCGCTGGCCGACCTGCTACGGACCACGCCCATTCCGGTCGCCCTGCGATGAGCCGACGCGGCGAGGTCCTCACCACCCGCGGACGCGCCTTCGCCGCCGCCGGGCTGGCCCTGACGCTCGCCGGCTTGGGACTCGGGTTCGCCGACATCACGCGGGTCGGCGTCCTGCTGCTCGCCCTCACCCTGGTGAGCCTGGCGCTGGCCCGTCGCCGCCCGGCCGGCATACTCGTCGACCGGATCACCGACCCGGCCCGCGCCACCGCCGACGAGCCGGTGACGGTGCAGCTCACCGTGGCCAACACCGGCTCTCGCGGCACGGCCCTCATCCTGGCCGAGGACCGGCTTCCCGGCGTTCTGGGGGACCCACCCCGGTTCCTGCTGGGCGCGCTCGGACCGGGCGCGCGGCGAGCCGTGCGGTATGCTGTCCGGCCACGCCTGCGCGGGCGCTTTCGGCTCGGCCCGCTCTCGGTGCAGCTGCGCGATCCGTTCGGGATGACCCAGCGGTTCGTCGAGCTCGGGGGGACCGTGGAGCTGGTCGTCCTGCCCCGAGTGCACCCCCTCGACGGTAGCCGCCCGCTGGGCACCGGGATCGGCGCCGAGGGCGAGATCCCACACATGGTGGCCTTGCACGGGGAGGACGACCAGTCGGTTCGCGAGTACCGCGACGGCGACGACCTGCGCCGGATCCACTGGCCGGCAACGGCGCGCACGGGCGAGCTGATGGTGCGCCAGGAGGACCGCCCGGCCCGGCGGCGCGCCGTCGTGTTGCTGGACCCGCGCGCCGAAGGCCACCACGGCGCCGGCCCGGGCAGCTCCTTCGAATGGGCGGTCGCCGCGGCAGCGTCGATCGGGGTGCACCTGAGCGGGCACGGGTACGCCGTGCACCTGGTCTCGTCCGAGACGGTCCGGCAGGGGCGGGCCGATCTGGCAACCGACTCGGACACCATGCTCGAGGCGTTGGCCGTTGCCGAGACCGGCCCGTCGTCGACCTTCACCGACGTGGTGCGCGCGGCCCACGGCCTCATCGGGGGCGGCGGCCTGGTCGTGGCCATCCTGGCCGACCACGACGAAGCCGTACTCCGCCGGGTGAGCCAGCTGCGCCAGCCGGGCTGCAGCGCCCTGGCCTTCGTTCTGGACACCGCGTCGTTCGACGGACCGGCGAGCCGGCCCCGTGGATCGGTCGACGCGGCGGCCGACCTGATGCGGGGTGCCGGGTGGACTGCCACGGTCGTCGACGCGCAGGCCAGCATTCCCGAAGCTTGGGACGCGGCGGTCGGCCGCGCCGGGACGGCCGGCCGGGTCGGGCGCGGGGTGCCGGCATGAGAGGGCGACCTGGCGACACCGCTCTTGCCGCGCTGACGACGTTGGCCGCCATGCTCGCGGTCACGACCCTGGTGCAGTCGGCGACCTGGATCGGCCCAGCCGTGGTGTTGGTCATGCTCGTGGCCGCGGTTGGCTTCGGGCTACGGCAGGCCCGAGCCCGCGAGCCCTTCGTGGTCCTCGGCCAGGTTGTCGTGGTGACCCTCGCGGTAGCCTGGTCGTTCGCGCAAAGCTCGACGCTCTACGGCATACCCACGCCCGCTACGGCTGCGCGCATCGCCGAGCTGCTGCAGGACTTCGGCAGGACGGTGTATGCCGGGACAGCTCCGCTGCCGCCCTCCTCCGGGGTCGTCCTGCTCTTCGCGCTCGCCGCCGCCCTGGTTGCCATCCTCGTCGACGACATCGCAGTGACCCGCCAGGCACCAGCAGCCGCGGGAATCCCGCTGCTCGCGGTCTTCCTCACGGCCACCGCGAACAGCAGCACATCGCTGTCCCCACTGTTCTTCTTCGTCGCAGCGCTGGCGTGGCTCGGGCTCGTCGCCCGCCACGGGCGCGGGCTCATGAGGCGCTGGCCCACAACATCGGCCAGCGCCGAGACCCCGACGAGGGCGGTTGACCTCGGCGAGTCGGCCGCGCTTGGCTTCGGCGCCGCCGCCCGGCGGCTTGGGCTGGCCGGGATCCTGCTCGCTCTGCTCGTGCCGGCCGTCGTGCCGCACCTGCCCACGCGCTACGTCCTGGACGGGCTGGCCCGCAGCGCGGGCGGCGCAGGGAACGCCAAGGTCGGGTTCAGCTCCACCCTAGACGTGAGCCGCAGCCTGCGCAGCGGGCTCACCACCGAGGTGCTGCGCTACACCACAACCGCATCCGACGCTCCCCCGCTGCGGGTGCTAGCCACCTCGGCCTACGACGGGACCGCCTGGACGCGTCCGTCGCCCAGTCTCGGTCGCGCCGCTCGCCTGGAGCTGTCGCCGCAGGTCGAGCGCGCCGAGCGGATGATCACGGTCAACGACAACACCCTGGACCCGCCGGCGCTGGCCACGCCACAGCCGGTCGTCGCGGCCGATTTCAAGGGCGCCTCCTGGTCGGTCGACGAGGCGACGTCAGACATCTACGTCGAGACGCGCCCGGACTACTACTCGATCACCTACCTGGAGCCCAAGCTCACCACCGCACTGCTGCGCGACGGCCTCGACGGGCGGCCCGGAACCGACCCGTTACCGTCCAGCCGTGCGCTGAGCGTGGCGCTGCGGGTGGACCCTCGCTCGGAGACGAGCGTGCGAGCGGCGGCGCAGGAGGCTGCCGGGTCCGCATCCACGGCATACGACACAGCCATGGCGATCCAGGCCTGGCTGCGTGACGACAGCCGGTTCACTTACTCCTTGGTCCTGCCGCAGGTGCCGGGGCAGGCCGGCCTTGACCCGATCTCGCGGTTCCTGCAGACGCCGCACCGGATACTGCGTGCAGTTCGCCTCGGCGATGATCATGATGTCCCGGGCCAAGGGCATCCCCGCCCGGATGGCCATCGGCTTCCTGGCGGGCCGTCGCGACCAGTCCGGCCAGTACACCGTCTCCGACGACGACGCGCATGCTTGGCCCGAGCTGTACTTCGCTGGCGCCGGGTGGGTGCGGTTCGAGCCGACGCCCCAGGTCCGGACCGGGACGGCTCCCGAGTGGACCTTGCCGGCTGCCTCCACGGCGACCGCGTCCTCGGGTGACACATCTGCCGGTAGCTCACCGGAGCGGCTCGGACGTGACCTCGACCGAGGCCTGGACGGCGGGCTGGACGGCGGCACCACCGAGATCGACCAGCCACTCTGGGACCGGGTGACGCTGTGGTTCTCCGATCCTGGCCATATCGTCCTCGTCGGCCTGCTGCTCGGTCTGCTGGCCGGGCTCGTGCTGCCCGCCACCGCGTTCGTGCTGCGCCTGCGCCGCAACCGCCGCGCGGGCAAACAGGGTCGGATCGAGGCGCAATGGGCCGGACTGACCTCGCGACTGGGCGACCTCGGGCTGCCCAGTCCGCCCGGGGGGACGTTGCGGGACTGGGAAGCGCACTATCGCCGCGCGGCATCCCTCGACGAGCACTCCGGCACCGCGCTGCGCGAGGTCGTCGCCACCGTCGAGACCTCCCGCTACGCGCGCCCGGGGGCGCCTGTGCCGACGGACTTGTCGCCGCAGGTGCGCACGGTGACCCGCGCTGCAGCGCGCACCCGGTCGGTCCGCCAGCGGGTACGGGCCGCTGTGTGCCCGGCGACGGGCTGCGCTGGTGGCAGCGGCCGGCCGACGGCTGTCTCGCGGGTATCGGCGCCGGGTCCACGTTCCTGCAACGGCTGGTGCCGCGCCGCACGAGGCACCGCATAACGCCGAGCCGGGCGAGCGCCAAAGCGCTTTCGTGTGGTCGAAGGTGCGGTATTTCGCACGTTTGACCACACGAACCTCCCATTGAGGGCGTGAGAACGCGTTAGTCCAGGTAGTCCCTAAGCACCTGGGACCGCGACGGGTGACGCAGCTTGCTCATCGTCTTGGACTCGATCTGGCGGATCCGCTCGCGGGTCACCCCATAGACCTTGCCGATCTCGTCCAGAGTCTTGGGTTGGCCGTCCGTGAGGCCGAACCGCATCGAGACCACACCCGCCTCCCGCTCGGAGAGGGTGTCGAGCACCGAGTGCAGCTGCTCCTGCAGAAGGGTGAACGAGACGGCCTCCGCGGGCACCACCGCCTCGGAGTCCTCGATGAGGTCGCCGAACTCGCTGTCGCCGTCCTCGCCGAGCGGAGTGTGCAGCGAGATAGGCTCCCGGCCGTACTTCTGGACCTCGATGACCTTCTCTGGGGTCATGTCCAGCTCCCGGGCCAGCTCTTCTGGGGTGGGCTCGCGGCCCAGGTCCTGCAGCATCTGGCGCTGCACGCGGGCCAGCTTGTTGATGACCTCCACCATATGGACCGGGATCCGGATGGTGCGGGCCTGGTCGGCCATGGCGCGGGTGATGGCCTGGCGGATCCACCAGGTCGCGTAGGTCGAGAACTTGTAGCCCTTGGTGTAGTCGAACTTCTCGACGGCCCGGATCAGACCGAGGTTGCCCTCCTGGATGAGGTCGAGAAAGAGCATCCCGCGCCCGGTGTAACGCTTGGCCAGCGATACGACGAGCCGCAGGTTGGCCTCGAGGAGATGGTTCTTGGCCTTCTTGCCGTCCTGGGCGATCCACCACAGCTCGCGCTTGAGGGTCATGTCCATCTTGTCGCCGGAGTTGAGCCGTTCCTCGGCGAACAACCCCGCCTCGATGCGCTTGGCCAGCTCCACTTCCTGCTCGGCGTTGAGCAGAGCCACCTTGCCGATCTGCTTGAGGTAGTCCTTGACCGGGTCGGCCGTCGCACCAGCGGTCACGACCTGCTGGGCGGGGGCGTCGTCTTCGTCATCGTCGCGAATGACGAAACCCGCGTCGTCGGACTCCTCCTCGCGCTCACCCACACTCGCCTTGGGCGCGTCCTCGTCGCCTTCCTCCAGGTCGTCGACGTCCTGCTCGACGTCCTTCTCGTCGGCCTCGACAACGGCAGCCGCGATGACGGCTTCGACATCCTCGTCGACAGCCGCCTCCTTCCCCAATGCTTCGACATCGGTGATGTCCGGCTCTGGGTCCGCGATTTCGGCATCGGTGTCGACGCGGTCGGCGTCGTCTGCTCCCGTGGCGACGACGTCGGCAGACTTTGCCGATTCGGCACCTCCAGGGCCGGCGGCCTGGGCCGCCTTGGCGGCACCGGAGGGCAGGGTTGGAGCCGATTTAGCCGCCTTTGCGGCCTGCGCCGCCGGCTTGGCGGGTGCAGCCTTGGCCGATGCAGCATTGGCGGGTGCAGCCTTGGCGGGGGCCACCTTGGCGGGCGCCGATGGCGAGCCCGCCTTGCCGGTCTGCTTGTCGGTGCCGGCCTCCTCGGCAGGCGGCGACGTGGCGCCAGACTGGTCCCCGTTCTTGGCCAGGGGGGCCTTGGCCGCAACCTTCTTGTGGGGCGCGCCCTTGCTGGCCGAGGGGCTGGCCACGTTCGCGGATGACACCGCCCGCGACGCCGAGGCGGCCATCGCAGATGTTGCCTGGACGGGCTTCGTCGAGAGTGGTTGGGTAACAGCACCCTGAGGGGTTGGGACCTTCGAGACCGGCACCGGTCGCCTTTCGCCGTTCGTTGGGTATGTCGGCACAGCCGACGAGGCCGCTGGCTGGGCTGCGGAAGTCGAAAGCACCGACGCGACCGTGGACGTCCGCCGTATGCCCGGCTGAGGGCCCCGCGCCCAGGCTCGCTGCCATTATAAAACGCCGAATGGCTGGCGCGTATGCCCGCAGCGTAAGCCGGACCGCGTTGGCCTACTCTCCGAGCTCAGCCTTGACGGCAAGCACGGGGCACGTGGCGTCCAGCAGGATGCGCTGCGCGTTGGAGCCCAGGATGAGTTTGCCCACGGGCGTGCGTCGGCGAAGCCCAATGACGATGAAGTCGGCGTCCTCGGCCTCGGCGACCGATATCAGGTCCTCGGCTGGTTCGTTGCCACGAACGAGCTGGCGAACCTCGTGCTCCACCCCGATGCTCGAGAGCTTGGTCTGCACCGACTCGAGCTCGCTCTCGAACCGGAGCGCCTCCTCCGAGTCGAAGTCCTTTCCGCCGCGCTGCGAGTTGATCACGATGAGCTTGGTCTTTCGTAGCTCGCACTCCTCCGCCGCCCTGCGCAAAGCGGCGCGGCCCTCCTTGGTCGCAACGTAACCGACGACGACGGACACGGTGAACCTCCTAGCGCACGAACAACGTCCCGCCACCGACCGTACCGGATCGGTTGGGAGCCGAGCATGGCCTAGCGAAGAAGGTCACTCACGATCTGGCCCACCTGGGACATCTCGGTGAGGAACCCGTCGTGGCCATGCGGTGACGTGATCATCGCCAGGCGCCCGCGCGGTGCACCGTCGGCGATCTGCTCGGACTCCCAGCGAAGGTACAGCCGGTCGGAGTCGACGGCGACGGCCGCCACCTCGGCGCTGATCTGCGACAGCGCGGCGGATACCCCGTGGCGGTCACGGCCGATGTCGTGCGAGTTCATCGCCTCGGTGAGTACGAGGTAGGAGTTGGCGTCGAAGCGACCCCGCAGACGCTCGGCCTGGTGGTCGAGGTAGCTCTCCACGGCATACCGGCCGTGCCCCCCGAGCGGCTGCTCGCCGGATTGCGGGGCCCGGCCGAAACGCACGTCCAGCTCGGCAGCGCTGCGATAGGTGATATGGGCGATTCGCCGCGCGATTCCCATTCCCTCGTCGGGTGCCCGACCGCTGCTGTAGTAGTCGCCGGCAAGGAAGTTCGGGTCCGACCGGATGGCCAGTAGCTGCGGCTGCGACCAGGCGATCTGGTCGCCCGACGACTGGGCGGTGCTGCCGATGACCACCGCCCGAGCCACCCGCTCTGGATGAGTGACCGCCCATTCGAGCGAGCGCATGCCGCCCATCGAGCCACCCATGACCAGCGCCCACCGCCGGATGCCGAGCCGGTCGGCAAGACGAGCCTCGACCTCGACCTGGTCGCGGATCGTGACGAATGGAAACCGGCTGCCCCACGGTCGGCCGTCAGGGGCGGTCGACGAGGGACCGGTGCTGCCCTGGCAGCCGCCGAGGACGTTTGCGGCCACCACGAAGTGCTCGTCCGGGTCGAGCACGCTGCCGCTGCCGATCAGGCCCGGCCACCAGCCTGGCGAGGCGTGCCCCGGTCCTGCCGGACCCACAACGTGGCTGTCGCCGGTCAGGGCATGCTCGATGAGCACCGCGTTGTCGCCGTGCTCGCTGGGCCGCCCCCACGTCTCGTAGGCCACCCGAACCGCAGGGAGGGTTCCGCCACGTTCGAGCGCAACCGGCCCCAGGTCGGCGAACTGACGATCGCCCGGCTCCTGCCCGTCACGCCACGGACCCTGAAGCACGGACGGGTTATCCGTGACGGTCATGACGGGGAACTCCTCGCGTCGCGCTTGCCCGAGCCTGCTGCCTGGGCCAGGTCATCACCCGGGGCACCCCACCGCGCGGAGGGTTGCCGGCCAGCAAGCCGGGGCTGTCGCTGGCACTCATGACCTGCGCGAACTATACGCTTCCGCCTGTCCCCGCCACGAGAGGGTCCAGGCGCTGGGACGGGCTCACGCCGTGCGCTGCGGGCGGATCGCCAGGCTGACCATCTGCTCGACCAGCTGGGCAAGCCGGTATGCCGGGTCGATCAGGAGCGCCCGATCCAGCGCTACGGTGGCGAGCGCCCCGTCACCGAGCCACCACGCGTAGGAGGCCAGGACGGTGAGCACACCCGGGGCCAGCTCTGGCGGGGTATGCCGGGCCAGCCAGCACAGCCGCTCGACCCTGACCGCGGAGGCCTCGATCGCCCCCTCGTCGTCCAGCTCTTGAGCGGAGATCGCCTCGTCCGTCTCTTGCTCCGTCTCGTCGTCCCACTCGTCGGGTTTGAGCCGGCGGTCGAACCCAGGCAGGTGAGCTCTGGCGAGCGCGATGAGCTCCGGCTCGAACGCTGCGACCCCCAAGGTGTCCGGACACAGCCACGCCGTCAGCAGGTCCCGCACGTGGACATCGAGCAGGGACACCCCCATCCGGGCGGCCGCCGCGGCGGACGTGGGCGCGCCGGCGAACCCCGGGTTGGTGACGTCGAGCAGGCGAGCCCAGTCGGCGATGGCGCGGCTGCGCAGCGCCTTTGGGGCGACGATCCGGTCGAGCCGATCGGCTGCCGCCCTGACCCGCGCGGCCGTCGGGCCACTCGCCGCGCCGACCCGTTCTGCCAGGCCCTCTCGAGTGGGCAGCGGGTTGGCGCCCAAGGCGACGAAGTCGGCGACCGCCGGGACCTCACTGTCCTGCGGGAGGGGGACGCCACTGGCGGGGTGGCACGAGTCGTGGCACTCCGGGAAGTACACCCGGTCGTCGCGCACCACGAGATGCTCCACGACGTCGATGCCGCTCTCGCGCAGCCCCCTGGCCAGCTCGACCCCAGCTCGCCGACCTTGACCGGCCTGACTTTCGTAAAGGATGACGACAGCCGCGTCGCATCCAGCCGTGTCCAGGTTGTCGGTCATCAGGGCCACGGCTTTGCCCAGTTCGTCGAGCTGGCCCGGAAGGTCCAGCCGTTGGATGACGCCCAGATGACGGCCACGCAGGCCGACGAGCGCAAGGGAGTCTATGGGGTGGTAGCCCAGCTGGTAGGGCAGCACCTTGACGAGGTCGATGGGGTCGCTTACCCGAATGGTCTGCATACCCCGATCGTCAGGTCGGGCCGCCCAGCCCACCAGGGTGCGGCGATGCCCTGTGGAAGGTGTGACAGCCGCTCAGGGGGATGGGGACAAGCCGGCTCGGCTCAGCCGACCACGTGGGAGGGCACGGTCCGCATGCCGCGCTCCCAATGCAGGAAGTTCTCGGTGTCAGAGACCAGTGCGGCGGCCATCCAGGCGATGAGCACGGCGTCGTCGGCGAGCCCGATCACGGCGAGCAGACCCTCGGGCACCAGATCGATCGGCGAAACGACGTACAGCAACGCGCCGAACAAGGCGAGCAGGCGCACCCGGCTCATCCCGGCATACTGGCCGCGCAGCGTCGCCGCGACCATGCGTGGCACGGCGCTGACCCGCTCGAGCAGACCCGGCGTTCCGGGGGTGAGCGCGCTTCGGACGGCCATGAGCAGCCTGCTCAGAACCACCCACCGGGCAGCGCCCGTCGACCGTGCAGCCATGCGCCCCATCCGTCTTGTCGACACAGCGGCGGGCCGATCAGCCCGCCACCTTCTCTAACGTGCGAGCCGAGGCGAGGATTCCAGATCCTGCGCGCCGCGTGGCGGGAACTCCTGGCGCGCCTGGTCGGCGATCCGCTTGAGCAGGTAGGTGTCGAGCCCGGCACCCAGCGCCCCGCCGATAACCGGGATGATCCGCCCGGCCCGCGTCAGGCCCACGCGCAGCACGCGGTTGACCACCCGGAACCCCAGCGCCTTGTTGACGATCATCAGCGCCGGGCCGGGCAGCCGCTGCGCGACCAAACGGGTCGTCCGTCCGCCCGGCGCGGTGACGCCCGCCTTGCGCAGCAGGTCGTCCGCTTCAGCGCCGACGATGGTCAGCAGCACCGCGGCCCGGATCTGCTCCTGGCGCAGGTCGTAGCCGCGCACGCGCGGCGATCGCGGCCACCATCCGGGTGGCGGTCAGGTAGAACTCGGCGACGTTGGCCGGCAGCGCCACAGGCATGGTGAGGAACCCGCCGATCCCGGTGACGAAGCCGCCTGCCGCCCCGATGCCCAGGTGGGTCCGGACGATGGGGTCGATGGCGGCCTCGGGGTCGACGTCGCGTTCAGCGCGCGGTCGGCCACCTGCTGGGCCGACTCCAGCGGACCCCTCCCGTCGATACCCGCGTCGAGGACCTCGCTCGAGCGGTCTCACCACCGACCCCCGCAACCCCTCGGTCCGAGTCGGGTCGGCGGCCCGCTCGAGAGCCCCGAGCTTCGCCGCGCCGTCCCGCGTCGCGGCCGCTGTTGTCCGATCCCGCGTCGGTTCCACGCTGTGCCGTCCCTTCGCCGTCGAGCCGGCGACTCCCGGCCCCGTCCGCCCTGAGGCTACCGGTCGGTGGCGTCGGCTTTGAGGGACCGTGGCCGCCTGCGCTCGTTCCGCTCGTCGTCGTGGGCGACGCAGGCGGCGTCCTGCCGGCGCCGCCCGGCACGGAGCGGACTGTGGTCGGCGCGCTTCCGACTGTCGCTGGCCGCGGCCGCCAGCCTCGAGCAGGCCGAGCGCCCCCGGTGGGCGGTCACCAGCGCGCGCGCAACGTTGGCGCCACTGGTGGCCGCCGGGTGCCGGTCGCGCGGGGCTGGGACCTCGCCGAGGCGCACCGGCTCCTGTTCGGCGGGTGGCGAGCCGAGCCGGCATACCTCTGGGCGGCCTGCGCGGCCTCGACCCGCAGGGTATGCCGTCCGCTCCGCTGGGCGACCTGTTCGACTTCGCGGGGGCCCACGCTGACCCGGACCTCGACCCCGACAGGCCGGTGGACGCGGCCGGCTACCTGCGTCCGACGCGTTCGAATCCGACTGGGCGAGCAGCGACCGCCCGACTGGCCAGCGCTGGCCGCTGGGTCCAGGACGTGCGACAATGCCCAGAGCGAGCGGCTCGGCGAGGTCGGCCCCCGGTCGGTCCACGGCGATCTCGGAGTCGGCGGCCGCGATGCTGTGCCTGGAGCTGGAGCGCGACGGGCTGCCGATCGACCGGGCGCGTCGCCGAGCGGCTCATCGCCGACGCCGTCGGCCCGCGCCCGAGCCGACCCGGCCGAGGCCGAACGCATCCAGCGCGCGCGCGACGCCGCGGTGCTGCGCCACGTCCCCGGCCGGGAGCGACGCGACCTGCGCAACCCGGCCCAGGTGCGCGACCTGCTCACCGCCGTCGGCGTCGACGTCCCGACCACGCAGGGCTTCGTGCTCGAGCGGTACCGCGAGTGCACCCGCTGGTCGACGCCCTGCTTCGGCTGGCGCAAGCAGGAGCGGATCGCGACGACGTACGGCTACCGGTGGCTGGACGAGCACGTAGGCGCCGACGACCGGCTGCGGGGCGCGTGGACCGCGTGCGACGGGGCGGCCGGGCGGATGACCGCGCAGAACGGCCTGCACAACCTGCCGGCCGCGCTGCGGCCCGCGGTCGCGGCCGAGCCCGGGCCACGTCTTCGTGCGCGCCGACCTCGGCCAGATCGAGCCTCGGGTGCTGGCCGTCGTGTCCGGCGACCCGGCGTTCGCCGCAGGCGACCCGCGCCGACGACCTCTACGCACCGGTGGCCGCCCGGCTGGGTGCGCCTCGCCCGGTGGCCAAGGTCGCCGTGCTCGCCGCGATGTACGGCCAGCGCTGCGGCGCGGCCGGGCAGGCGCTCGGGGACCTCGAGCGTGCCTACCCGGTGGCGATGGGCCTGCTCGAGCGGGCCTACGAGCGCCGGGGCGCCGCGGCGAGACGCTGCGCACCTACGGCGGGCGGCTCATCCCGCCTGCGACGTCGTCGCCGACCCGGCGCTGCCCGGGGGCCGGTTCGCCCGCAACGCGCATCATCCAGGGGTCGGCCGCCGAGCTGTTCAAGGCCTGGGCCGCGACCGTGCGGCATACGGTCGCCCCGCTCGGGGGGCAGCTCGTGCTGTGCCTGCACGACGAGCTGCTCGTGCACGTGCCCCGAGCCCGCAGCGCACGAGGTGGCCGCGCGCGGTCGACCGGGCGCTCACGACAGTGCCCGCCGGTGGGCGGGCACTGATGCGGTGCGGTTCGTCGCCGACGTGTCGGTGATCCGCACGTGGGACGAGGCCAAAGCGTAGCTAGCTGGTCTGCTCGCCGTCGCCGTCGTCGGTGACCTCCCTGAGGAAGGCCTCGAACTCGGCTCCGATCTCCTCGGCCGAGGGCAGCTTCGACACGTCGGTGGCGAGCAGGCTGGGCCGCTCGCGGCCCTGCAGGAACGCGTCGTACTGCTGCTCCAGCGCGGCCACGACCCCGCGGACCTCCTCGGCGTCCTCGAGCTCGCGGGCCACCTGGGCGCGGTTGCTCTCGGCGAGCTGCTCGAGGTCGTTGCGGGCCAGGTTCAGCCCGGTGACGTCGACGAGGGCGTCGAGCCCGGCGAGCGCGCGCGCCGGCATACTCGGCCTGGGCGAGGTAGTGCGGCACGTGGACCGCGAAGCCCATGGCGTCGTGCCCGGCCTCGCCGAGGCGCAGCTCGAGAAGGGAGGAGATGCTGCCGGGCACCTGCACCCGGCCGAACGCCGGCTCGTAGTCCGCGATGAGGCGCGGGTTGGTGGCGTGGCCGGTCATGCCGAGCGGGCGGGTGTGCGGCACGGCCATCGGGATGCCGTGCACGCTGACCGTGAGCCGAATGCCGAACCGGCGCACCAGCTCGAGGATCGCCTGGACGACCCGCTCCCACTGGAAGTCGGGCTCCGGGCCGGTGAGCAGCAGGAACGTCTGCCCGTCGCGGTCGATGAGCCGGTGCAGCAGCATCGACGGGTCGTCGTACTCGACCCACCGGTTGGGGTCGAAGACCATGGCCGGGCGGCGGCCGCGGTAGTCGAGCAGCTGGTCGATGTCGAAGGACGCGACGACGGGCTCGGGGTGCGGTCTCGAGCAGGTGACCGCCGAGGACCCCCTGGGTGTGCCCGGCGTCGATGAAGGCGCCCAGGGCGACGACGAGCACCGCGGCGTCCGCGGCATCAGCGGTCGGCGTCGGTCTCGAAGCGGTAGAGCGCTGAGGGGTCTGCACGGCACAGGCCTTTCTCGAGACGGTTGGTCACTGGTCCAACGAGCCGAGCCCGGTCGCGCATTCCTTGGATGGCCCGCTGGACCCGCTTCGCCGACACCGGGCCGGCCGTGCCGAGCGACTGGGCGAACAGCGACACCCGCAGCTCCTCGACCATCCAGCCGATGTCGGTGACGTCGTCGCGGCCGCGCCGGCGGGGCGCAAGCGCGTCGAGCAGGTCGGCGTAGGCGGCCTCCACGGCATGGACCTGCTCCTGGCGGGCGGGGTCGCGCGAGGTTGGTGGCGGCCCTCTCGGGGCGGTGCTGCATGGCGAGCAGGTAGCGCCGCAGGTCGCGCAGCCGGGCGAGCCCGGTGTCGGCGACGAAGCCGGGCCGGACCAGGCTCGTCGAGCTGGGCGCGCACGTCGGCGACCAGGTGGCGCAGCGCTGGGGCGGCATCGCGTCGAGCCGCGCCGGAGCCACCGCCGGTGCGGGCGAGCACCGGCTCGACGCGCCGCGACGACCGAGCGACGCCGGGTGGCGGCGTGGGTGCGCACGGCGGCGAGCGCGGAGGCGTACGCCTCCTCGGTGCGCGACATCGGGGACGTGCTCGGCGACGATGTCGTCGACGGCGAGCGCGAGGCAGTCGGAGCAGGGCGGGCACCGACGCCGTGCGGGTTGTCGGCCAGAGCCAGCTTCTGGGCGTTGCTGAGCCGGGCGAGCACCCGCTTCCAGGGCGGCGGTCGTCCTGAGCAGCAGCAGCCGGCGCACCCCGAGCCGGTGCTCGGCCTCGGCCTCGGCCGGCGGGGCAGCACGCGCAGGGCGACCGAGTCGCCCTCGTCGACGAGGGCGGGGTAGCCCCGACCGTGCGCCCGCCGGCGCCCCCGAAGGACTCCGGGCACGGTGCCGACCGGCCAGGTGCGCAGGCCGGTGCGTTCGACGCGGCCCCGGCCCGGCCATCCCGGCGCACCGCGCCGCCGGCCCGGTCGCGCAGCGCGTCGAGGTCCTTGCCGCGGGCGACGACCCGCCCGCCGGGGCCTCGACGCAGAAGGTGACCCGCAGGTGGTCGGGCACCCGCGACGAGGTCCCAGTCATCCCGGCGGGATGCGGATGCCGGTGGGCTCGCGGAGCACGCGCGGCGAGCTCCCCGTCGAGCGGGCCGTCGCCGGGGCCGGGCCGCGCTCGCGCAGGAGCGACGGTCGCTGCGGCGTGGTCGGGCGCGGGGACGAGGCGGCCGCCGCAGCGACTTGGGCAGGGCCGGAGTAGCGCCGTGACGAGGTCGTCGCGCAGCCCGGGCACCTGCCAGTCGAAGCCGTCGGACGTCACCCGGTTGAGCACGGCGAGCGGCGACGTGGACGGTGACGCCGTCGGCCGCCGAGCCCGGCTCGAACTGGTAGGTGAGCGCAGGCCGAGGTCGCCCTGGCGCCAGGTGTCCGGGATAGTCGGCCGCGGTCGACCTGGCTCGCGCGGCCTCGGCAGTGAGCAGCGTCCTCGGTGAAGGTCGAGCAGGTCGGGGCGGCGCCGGCTCGCCTGCTTCCACCAGCGGTCGAAGTGGCGCGCCGAGACGGCACGTCGGGCGGGAGCCGCGCGTCGTAGAACGCGAAGAGCGCCTCGTCGTCGACCACGATGTCGCGCCGGCGGGCGCGGTCCTCCAGCTCGGCGACGCGCGGCGAGCAGTGCGCGCGTTGTCGTGGAAGAAGCGGTGCTGGGTGCTGCCAGTCGCCCTCGACGAGGGCGTGCCGGATGAAGAGCTCGCGCGAGAGCCTCGGGGTCGATCCGGCCGTACTGGACGGTGCGGTCGGCGACGAGCGGCACGCCGTAGAGCGTCACCCGCTCGGTGGCGACGGCCGCGCCGCGCCGCGGCTCCCAGCGCGGCTCGCTGTACGTGCGCTCGACGAGGTGCTCGCCGAGCTGCTCGGCCCACTCGGGCTCGATCCGCGGCGCACGGTCGCGGGCCCAGAGCCGGGACGTCTCCACCAGCTCGGCGGCCATGACCAGGTCGGGCTGCTTGCGGAACAGGGCCGACCCCGGGGCGATCGCGAACTGCGCGCCCGCGTGCGCCGGGGTACTCGCCGCTTGGCCTGGTCCGCGAGCCGCCGACGTGGCGACAGCAGGCCGGCGAGCAGCGCCTGTGTGGATGGCGTCGCAGTCGGCTCGGCGTCGCGGGCGGAGCTCGCGCTCGAGGGTCGAAGCCGCACGCTGCGCGGCAGGCCTGGCGCAGCTGGGCGACGAGGTCCTGCCACTCGCGGATCCGCAGGTAGTGCAGGTACTCGGCCTTGCACATCCGGCGGAAGGCGCTGTGACGACAGCTCCTGCTGCTCGCTTGAAGGTAGCTCCAGAGCTTGAGGAGGCGGCGAAGTCGGAGTGCTCGTCGGCGAACCGCGCGTGGGCTGCGTCGGCTGGCCTGCTCTTGTCGACCGGCCGCTCGCGCGGGTCCTGGATGGACAGCGCCGCGACGACGACGAGCACCTCGCGGATGCAGCCGAGCCGGCCGGCCTCGATGCACCATCCGGCCGAGCCGCGGGTCGAGGGCAGCCGGGCAAGCGGCGGCCCGAGCTGGGTGCGCCGCGTATGCCGGCGCTCGGCCGTCGCGGCCGAGCGCGCCGAGCTCCTCGCAGCAGGCCGACGCCGTCGGCGACGCGGCGCCGGTCGGGCGGGTCGACGAACGGGAAGCGCCTCGACGTCGCCCAGCCCGAGCGCGGTCATCTGCAGGATGACCGAGGCGAGGTTGGTGCGCAGGATCTCCGGCTCGGTGAACTCCGGGCGCGGACTCGAAGTCCTCCTCGCGAGTAGAGCCGGATGCAGACGCCGTCGGCGACGCGCCCGCACCGGCCGGCGCGCTGGCGGGCGCTGGCCTGGCTGACCGGCTCGATCGGCAGGCGCTGCACCTTGGTGCGCTGGCTGTAGCGGGAGATGCGGGCGGTGCCGGTGTCGACGACGTAGCGGATGCCGGGCACGGTGAGCGAGGTCTCGGCGACGTTGGTGGCCAGGACGATCCGGCGCCCGGGGTGCGGCGGGAAGACCCGGTGCTGCTCGGCCGCCGAGAGCCGCGCGTACAGCGGGAGGACCTCGGTGTCGGGCAGGCGCAGTCGCGGACAGCGCGTCGGCGGCGTCGCGGATCTCGCGCTCGCCGGAGAGGAAGACGAGGATGTCGTGCTCGGCTTGCCCGTCGTGGCCGCTGGCCTCGGTCCACAGCTCCTCGACGGCCTCGCAGATGCCGGTGACCTGGTCCACGCTCGATCGATCTGGCGGTCGCGGTCGCTCGCCTCGTCCGGTGAGTCCCGACGAGCGGGCGGTAGCGCACCTCGACCGGGTAGGTGCGGCCGGAGACCTCGACGACCGGCGCCGGCATACCGCGCTCGTCGGCGAAGTGGCGCGCGAACCGCTCGGGGTCGATGGTCGCGGAGGTGACGACCACCTTGAGGTCCGGCCGGCGCGGCAGCAGCTGCCTTGAGGTAGCCGAGCAGGAAGTCGATGTTGAGGCTGCGCTCGTGCGCCTCGTCGATGATGATCGTGTCGTACCGGCGCAGGGTGCGGTCCCGCTGCATCTCGGCGAGCAGGATCCCGTCGGTCATCACTTTGACGAGCGAACTGTCGGCTGCTGTGGTCGGCGAACCGCACCTGGTAGCCGACGACTCCGTCCGAGCTCGACGCCGAGCTCCTCGGCGATGCGCTCGGCGACGGCGCGGGCCGCGATCCGGCGGGGCTGGGTGTGCCCGATTGTGCCTCGGACTCCGCGGCCCAGCTCGAGGCAGATCTTGGGGAACTGGGTGGTCTTGCCCGAGCCCGTCTCGCCCGCGACGACGACGACCTGGTGGTCGCGGATCGCTGCGGCGATCTCGGCCCGCCGCGCCACGACAGGCAACTGCTCCGGATAGCGGATCTCCGGGACAAGCGCGCGGCGACGCTGCTCGTCACCGCGTCTGGCCATGTCCCCTATCGTGCCGCGGCAAACCCTTGTTCCAGGTCAGCCAGGATGTCGTCGATGTGCTCGATGCCCACTGCGAGGCGAACCAGCCCGGGCGTGACGCCCGCGGCGAGGCGGTCCGCGTCGGGGCCCTGGGAGTGGGTGGTCGAGGCGGGGTGGATCACCAGCGAGCGCACGTCGCCGATGTTGGCGACGTGGCTGTGCAGGGTGAGCGCCTCGACGAATCGCCGGCCCGCGTCCAGGCCCCCGGCGATCTCGAAAGCGAGGACCCCGCCCGAACCAAGGGGACAGTACTTCTGGGCTAGCTTGTAGCCCGGGCTGTCCGGCAGCGAGGCCCACAGCACCGACTCGACCTGGTCGTGCCCTTGCAGGTAGCTCGCGACCTTGTGGGTGTTGGCCAGGTGACGCTCGACCCGCAGGCTCAGCGTCTCGATGCCCTGGCCGATGAGGAAGGCGTTGAACGGGGAGACGGCCGGGCCGAGGTCGCGCAGCAGCTGGACCCGGGCCTTGAGGATGAAGGCGAGGTTGGCCCCTAGCGGCGAGCCGACACCGAGGTCACGCGCGAAGACCAGCCCGTGGTAGCTCTCGTCGGGGGTGTTGAACACCGGGAACTTGTCCGGGTCGGCGGCGTAGTCGAAGCGGCCCGCGTCGACGATGACGCCGCCGATCGACGTGCCGTGCCCGCCGAGGTACTTCGTCGCCGAGTGCACAACGATGTCCGCGCCCCACTCGATCGGACGCGTGACGAACGGGGTGGCGACGGTGTTGTCGACGACGAGCGGCACGCCGACGGAGTGGGCCAGGTCAGCCACAGCCTCGATGTCGAGGATCTCGACCTTGGGGTTGGCGATGGTCTCACCGTAGAGCAGCTTGGTGTTGGGCTGGATCGCGGCCTGCCAGGAGCCTAGGTCGGTCGGGTCGTCGATGAACGACACGTCGATCCCGAACCTGGGCAGGGTGTACTTGAGCAGGTTGTACGTGCCGCCGTACAGGCTCGGCGAGGCGACCAGGTGGTCACCGGCCTGGGCCAGGTTGAGGATCGTCAGGGTCTCGGCGGCCTGACCGGACGCGACGAGCAGCGCACCCACCCCGCCTTCGAGCGCGGCCACCCGCTGCTCGATGACGTCCTGCGTGGGGTTCATGATGCGGGTGTAGATGTTGCCGAACTCCTTGAGCGCGAACAGGTTCGCCGCATGCTCGGTGTCGTTGAAGACGTAGGACGTCGTCTGGTAGATCGGCAGGGCGCGGGCCCCCGTGGCGCTGTCCGGCGACTGTCCGGCGTGGATCTGGCGGGTCTCGAAACCCCATTCGGAGCTGCTCATCGGCTGGTGCCTCCCGTGTTGTCTGGTATGCCGTCGCGGCGCCGCGGCGACCCTAACGTCATCGGTGCGGGAGCCTGGCGACTCCGCGCTTGCCCAGTCCAACTGGCCTGGGCCAGGTCCTCACCCGGGGCACCCCACCGCGGAGATGGAACAGAGGGTTGCCGGTCAGCGAGCCGGGGCTTGACGCTGACACTCATGACCTGGGCATGACGGTAGGACGCGGGCGCGGCACCAGCGAGGCAGGTGTGTCTCTGATGATGGACACGCCGCCTGGGAACATGACCGACATGACCTACCGCACCGACGAGTACCGGGCCGAACCCGAGCGCTATGACCGCCTGCCCTACCGACGCTGCGGACGCAGCGGGCTCGACCTGCCGATTGTGTCGCTCGGTCTGTGGCACAACTTCGGCGACGACGTGCCTCTCGAACGCCAGCAGACTCTGCTGCGCCGAGCCTTCGACCTCGGCGTGACCCACTTCGACCTGGCCAACAACTACGGCCCACCGTACGGCTCGGCCGAGCGCAACTTCGGCACCGTGTTCGCCCGCGACTTCCGCCCGTACCGGGACGAGCTGATCCTGTCGACCAAGGCCGGATACGACATGTGGCCCGGCCCGTACGGCCAGGGCGGCGGCTCGCGCAAGTACCTGCTCGCTTCGCTGGACCAGTCCCTTACCCGGATGGGCGTGGACTACGTCGACATCTTCTACAGCCATCGTTTCGATCCTTCCACCCCCGTGGAGGAGACCATGGGCGCGCTCGACGCCGCGGTTCGCCAGGGCAAGGCGCTGTATGCCGGCATCTCCTCTTACTCGGCCGAACGCACCCGCGAGGCGATCGCGGTGCTTCGCGAGCTCGGCACGCCGCTGCTCATCCACCAGCCGTCCTACTCGATGCTCAACCGGTGGGTCGAGCGCGGGCTTCTCGACGTCCTCCGCGAATCCGGCACCGGGTGCATCGCCTTCTCGCCGCTCGCGCAGGGCATGCTCACCGACAAGTACCTGCACGGCATACCGACCGGCTCCCGCGCCACGCAAGGCAAGTCGCTCGACCCGCAGCTGATCAGCGATGCGGCCTTGGCCAGCATCCGCGGGCTCAACGAGATCGCCGAGCGCCGCGGCCAGACCCTCGCTGCGCTCGCGCTCGCCTGGGTACTGCGCGACCCACGGGTCACCTCGGTGCTGGTCGGCGCCTCGAGCGTCGCCCAGCTGGAAGACAGCCTCGACGGGACGGCCAACCTCGCCTTCACCGGCGCGGAGCTGGCCGACATCGACCGGCATGCCGTCGACGCGGGCATCAACCTGTGGGCAGCCTCGTCCGAAGGGTGACCGACCCGCTCAGACGCCCAGGTAGGGCCGAATCGGGCGCTCGCCTTCGTCGTACACCAGCTCGGGCCGGCCCACGATGAGCGGGTCGGGGGCGCCGACCACCCCTTCGTCCTTGTCCGGATACTCCAAGCTGGACAGCAGCACCCGCATCGCCTCGAGTCGCGCCCGCTTCTTGTCGTTGGACTTGATGACCGTCCACGGGGCGTCGGCGCTGTCGGTGTAGAAGAACATCGCCTCCTTGGCCTGCGTGTAGTCGTCCCACTTGTCCAGGCTGGCCAGGTCGGTCGGCGAGAGCTTCCACTGGCGCACGGGATCGATCTTGCGCTGTTCGAAGCGGCGGATCTGCTCGGCCCGCCCGACCGAGAACCACAGCTTGACCATGCGCA
The DNA here is from genome assembly GCA_963724925.1 of uncultured Actinomycetota bacterium. Lineage (GTDB taxonomy): Bacteria > Actinomycetota > Actinomycetes > Actinomycetales > Dermatophilaceae > Phosphoribacter. The sequence continues at coordinate 58,928 of CAVRXF010000010.1, forward strand.
CCCCAGAGCCGATGAGCATCTTCTCGAACGCGGGACACTGGCGAAGGAACTCGAGATACTCCAAGGGCGTACAGAAGCCCATGACCCGTTCGACGCCGGCCCGGTTGTACCACGAGCGGTCCATGAGGACGATCTCCCCCGCGGCCGGCATGTGCACGGCATACCGCTGGAAGTACCACTGGGTGGACTCGCGCTCGGTCGGCTTCTCGAGCGCGACCACCCGAGCGCCACGCGGGTTCAGATGCTCGGTGAACCGCTTGATGGCACCCCCCTTGCCGGCGGCGTCGCGGCCCTCGAAGACGACGACGACCTTCAGGCCCACGGCCTTGACGTGCTTTTGCAGCTTGAGCAGCTCAATCTGCAGCAACCGCTTGGTCGCTTCGTACTCGCGGACTCTGAGCTTGCGCCCGTACGGGTAGTTGTGCCGCCAGGCGAGCGGATCAAGGTCCGGTGATTCGGCGAACTGGTGCGGTGGCTCGGCTTGCCCGTGCTGCTCGGCAAGCACGCGGCCACGCAGCTCGTCGAGGGCCTCGTCGGCCGGCGTGAACGTCGAGCTCGAGTAGGTGAACACCGAGTCGGCCAGCAGGTCCTGGCTGGCTGCGCTCTCCGGGGCGTGGCCGTCGGCGCCGTTCGGGGTGGCGGCCGGTGGCTCCTGCGCTGGAGGCGCATCGGCTTTGCTGGTGGTGCGACGCTGAGGGGGCATCAGTGACCTCTCATCCAAACCTGGTACCCATCGCATGCTAATGCGCGTGGTTCACTGACCGCATGAGCACCGGGGCCGACTACCAACCGAGCCCCTCCGGATGGGTGCGCGACCAGGTCGAGCGCATCCTCGCATCGGGGGACTCGAGTGTCGTGGGCATCGACGGTCGCCACGTCGTCCTCATCACCATGCGCGGGAAGTCGTCGGGCAAGGTCCGCAAGGTCCCGGTGATGCGGGTGGAACACGCGGGCCGGTATGCCGCCGTCGGCAGCCTCGGCGGCGCCCCCAAGAACCCGAAGTGGGTCGCCAACCTGCGGGCCAACCCCGACGTGGAGGTCCTCGACGGGACGCGGACCCTGCTCATGCGAGCCCGCGAGCTAAAGGGTGCCGAACGTGACGAGTGGTGGGCACGCGCTGTCGAGGCGTTCCCGGCATACCGCGACTACCAAACCAGGACGGACCGGGTGCTGCCGGTCTTCCTGCTCGAGCCGCGCTAGTCCGGGCGCTGCTCGAACCTTCTGCTCACGCTCAGCGGTTGGGAAGGAGGGTTAGCGGGGTGATTCGCCACGGTAACCCTCCTATCCAAGGCGTTCCTGCAAAATATGATATCGTTTTGATGTCACCAAGTGGCAGGAACATGTGGAGGACCCCATGAGCACCACCCCGAGCAGCGCGCTGGACCAAACCCAGGACCCGATCACCCAGCCGCCGGCCACCACCCCCGTCGGACACGCTGGCACACGGGTCACTGTCACCGAGCATCCCGCCTTCTCCGCCAACGGCTTTCTTGCTGCCCTCGTCGGGCTGGCCGCTCTTGCCGTCGCCGTCTGGTTGGTCTTGGCCAACTGGACGGTCCTTACCAGCCCCTCACACAGCAACTCGGCTCTCAGCTGGGCCGTCGTACTCGTGCTGGTGGGGGCCACAATCCTGTCCGCCATCGTCGTCGTGCAGCCGGGCCAGACCCAGGTGGTCCAGTTCTTCGGCCGCTACGTCGGCACCACCCGGCGCACCGGGCTCACCATGGTCGTCCCGTTCGCAACCAGGCGGCAGGTCTCCGTGCGGGTCAACAACTTCGAGACGAACCCGCTCAAGGTCAACGACGCCGACGGCAACCCGGTCGACATCGCGGCGATCGTCGTGTGGCAGGTCGCGGACACCGCCAAGGCAAGCTTCGCGGTCGAGAACTACCGCAACTTCGTCCAGGTCCAGTCCGAGGCGGCGTTGCGGCACGTGGCCACCACCCACCCGTACGACGACCCGGACGGGCACGGCGAGTCTCTGCGCGGCTCCACCGACATCGTGTCCGAGGAGCTGGCCCGCGAGGTCGCCGAACGGGTGCAAGTCGCCGGCCTCGAGATCGTGGAGGTGCGCATCAGCCACCTGGCCTACTCGCCCGAGATCGCCCAGGCGATGCTGCAGCGCCAGCAGGCGTCGGCGATAATCGCGGCGCGGTCCAGGATCGTCGACGGCGCCGTGGGCATGGTCCAGATGGCTCTGACCCGGCTGGAGGCCGACTCCATCGTCGAGCTCGACGACGAGCGCAAGGCCAGCATGGTGTCCAACCTGCTCGTGGTCCTGTGCAGCGAGGCGAAGGCTTCGCCGGTCATCAACGCAGGCAGCCTGTACGCCTGACGTGGGTGACGTGGGTGACCGGCCGGGCGAGCGCGCCCCGCGACCCAAGACTGATCGCCACGCGGTGCTGCTGCGCCTCGACCCCGCCGTGCACGAGGCGCTGTCCAAGTGGGCGGCTGATGAGCTGCGCAGCGTCAACGCCCAGGTGGAGATGATCCTGCGGCGGGCACTGGCTCAGGCGGGACGCCAGCCCGCGGGCGCTGGTCCGCTGCCGCGGCGGGGTCGCCCACCCAAGGCCTAGGCCTGCTCAGGCCGGCTGGGCGGCTTCGGCCGGGAAGTCGGGCAGCCGCCAAACACCGCGCGGCGTGGCCACGGCGACTGCGACGAGACGGATGCCGTACTTACGGCAAACCTCGATAGCGCTTTGGTGCCACCGCCGATCGGAGTCCGTGACGCCGGATCGGCCGTCCCGGGCCACGGCGAGCACGATCCCGCCCCCGACGATGGTGTCTGCGACGATGCGGGCGAACGGCTCGATGACCTCCCGCGGCTCTGGTGGCGGCGCCTGCTCGAAGTCGGTTATGGCGCAGGGCTGCAGCAGCCGGTCGGTGGGGCCGCAGAGCAGCACGTATGCCGCGCCGGCGACCCGGTCGCGGTTGGTGACGACGAGGTCGATGACGTCGGCGAAGATCGCCTCGTCGGTCAGCGGACGGGTTGCCCAGTCGGCGGGCAGGTCTTCGAAGGACATGCCGCACAGCGTGCCCGAGCGGCCTCAGGCGCCGCAGAAGTTATCCACAGTCTCCCGAAGCGGATGCCCTAAGATATCTCGGAGAAATAACTCAGTCGTTGGGGGTGGCGGGTTGGGCGGGTTGAGGGTGTAGTTACTCCCAGTGGTAGTGGTGGCAGCGAGGAGCTGGTGTCGGTGAGGGTTTCATGTGCTGGTTGGGGATATTGATGGCGGTGGGGTAGGCGATGGTGTAGAGGTCGGCGTGGACGGTCAGTGAGGTGGCGGTGGTGGTAGCGGAGATGGTCTGGAGGACGACTTAGTGGCTGGTGAGCGGCCTGTGTGCCAGTTAATGGAGATGAACGAGAAGAGCTGGTGCTCGACTTGTTCCACTTGCTGGTGCCGGGTGGCAGGTGGGTGACGGTGATGGTCAGCCCGGTGCGGGCGGCCAGGGCGGCGAACTAGGTCTTACACTGCCGGGTCTGGTAGCTGTTGGAGCCGCCGCCGTGGGCGGTGATAAGCAGCCGGGTGGCGTCGGGGTAGCCGGCCAGGCCGACCTGGTCGCACCAGTGGCCGATGGTGGACAAGGCGAACGCGGAGGTGTCGTGGTCGGTGCGCACGCGGACCAGCCGGTGTTAGCGGTCACGTAGTAGACCCCGTACGGGGTAACCTTGCCGGCCTCGGGGTCGATGAAGTCATACACGTTGACTTGCTCGGGCTGGGCAGGCATATATTCCCGAGAGGCGTTTTGTACGGCCCGATGAGCACCTTTTTCTTCGCGTCCACGCTGATCACCGGCTGACCGTCGCCCTGGTGGTCGCGGACGGCGTCGTTGATGTACCGGAACTGGCCGTCCCGGTCGGGATGTTGACGTCCTTCGGCGGTCTAGACGTTGGCCTGCAGACTGTAGCCCGCCTGCTTCAAGAGCGCCAGACGACCTTGTGCGTAAGCCGGAACGCTTTGTTCTGCAACGCTGGGGTCAGCTCACGCAGCGACTTAGTAGTGCACCGCAGCGGCGAGGTGGGATGCCCGCGGGTGGAAGGATCCACGAGATCGTCCAGCGGCAGCTGCAGACAGGGCTGATGCTGCTCGGCTCGCTTGCGCCCGCCGCAGGCCTGAGTGAACGCCCAGGCAGGACAATCTCGGAACCGTCGAACTCGACACGGTCACGGCGCACGGTATCGGCGGCGACACCCAGCGTGGCCGCCACGTGCTCTGCGCGGCCGGAACCCGACTCCAGAGCCTTCGACTCAGCCACAACGACGCTGCCGCTCGTTCAGATGCGGGCGCAGCACCTCCCACCGCGGGCCAGCGATCCTGCACGATAGCCACGTCATAGCAAGACGTACCACCCCGGGCCAAACCAGAGTTATTCTCGAGACCTAAGCTGCGCAAAGTGGGTGTCGACCATCGCCTCGCCACCGAGCGACCGCCGTGAGGTGATCGGGGTGTCGGTCCTTGAGCTCGCCCGGGTCTTCGGCGATGCCATCCCTCGGGAGCAGCTGCTGCGCTTCCGTTTGCCCGACGGCACGACGCAACGTCTGCTTAACCCAGGGGCATCTGGAACCCAGCTGAACTGCTCGCCACCTTGTCCATCGTCACCTCGTCCGACGGGCCGTACGCCGACCGCGAGACCGAAGCCGGGCTGTTGCAGTACCACTACCAGAAGGGACCAGAAGGCGGGAAGAACCTGAAGATGCGCGACGCCATCACGTATGCGCTGCCGCTGATCCGCTTCAACAAGGTCGCCGCCGGCTTCTACCAGCCGATCTACCCCGTCTTCGTCGTCGACGACAACCCCATCACCCGGGAGTTCACGATCACCCTGGATGAGGTACTGCGGGTCGTGCCTGGAGAGGCTGTCTCGCCGCTGACGAAGGCCTTCGCGGAGCGAATCGTGCGCCAGCGCGTGCACCAGCCCGCGTTCCGAGCGCGAGTTCTGCTCGCCTATGAGCGCCAGTGCTCGGTATGCGGGCTGCGGCATCCTGAGCTTCTGGATGCCGCCCACATCATCGAGGACTCGACGGATAGGGTGACCCCGTCGTTCCGAACGGGTTGAGCCTGTGCAAGATTCACCACGCCGCCTTCGACCGTCGCTTCCTAGGCATCTCCCCAGACCTCGTCGTGCGCATCAACGACCGCCGGCTACGTGAGGAGGACGGCCCGATGCTTCGCCACGGCATACAGCAGATGCATGGACGTGCGCTGCACGCCCCGCCTAGGCGGGGCGACCGGCCAGACCGGGACCGGCTGCGGCAGCGGTTCGAGGAGTTTCTGGCCGGGTAAGCAATGATCAGAACCTGTGGATGGCCCCCTCGGCCTGGTGACGTGAAGGAGCGCACCTTCCCGGGGATGATCTGAAAGTCCGATAGCTCTGATCAGGACCGGCGTTGGCGCGCTGGTTCGGGAAGGTACGCCTGTGCTCACGGTAGTCGAAGAGGAGAACGAGTCCAACAAGCACGCCCCGGCCGGAGTGGGTGGGTCGCTGCTGGACGAGCTGGTCCGCGACGGTGCCCGGCAGATGCTGGCGGCGGCGTTGCAGGCAGAGGTCGCCACGTACGTCGAGGCGTTCGCGCACGAGGTGGACGAGGCCGGTCGTCGGCTGGTGGTCCGCAACGGCTACCACCAGGCGCGGGAGGTCAGCACCGCGGCGGGGGCGGTGCCGGTGCGTCAACCGCGGGTCAACGACCAGCGCATCGATGAGGCGAGCGGGGAACGGAAGCGGTTCTCCTCGGCGATCCTGCCGGCGTGGGCCCGTAAGTCCCCGCAAGTGGCTGAGGTGCTGCCGCTGCTGTACTTACATGGCCTGTCGTCCTTGGACTTCGCCCCGGCGTTGGAGCAGTTCCTGGGCTCGGCCGCGGGGCTGTCCGCGGCGACGGTGACCCGGCTGACCACCCAATGGCAAGACGACGCCGCCGCGTTCGCCAAGCGGTCGCTGCAGGGCAGCGACTTCGTGTACGTGTGGGTCGATGGCATTCACCTGAAGGTCCGTCTTGAGCAGGACAAGGTGTGCCTGCTGGTGATGATCGGGGTGCGCGCCGACGGCCAGAAGGAACTGGTCGCGTTGGCCGACGGGTTCCGCGAGTCAGCCGAGTCGTGGGCCGACCTGCTGCGTGACTGTAAGCGCCGCGGGATGCGGGCCCCGGTGCTCGCGGTCGGTGACGGGGCGCTGGGGTTCTGGAAGGCGCTGCGTGAGGTCTTCCCCGACACCCGCGAGCAGCGGTGTTGGTTCCACGTCCAGGCGAATGTCCTTGCTGCGCTGCCCAAGTCGGCGCACCCCGGCGCCAAGAGCGCCTTGGCGGAGATCTTCAACGCCGAGGACAAGGACCACGCACGCAAGGCCGCCAAAGCGTTCGAGACCGGCTACGGCGCCAAGTGGCCCAAGGCAACGGCGAAGATCACCGAGCACCTTGACGTGCTGCTCGCGTTCTACGACTACCCCGCCGAGCACTGGATCCACCTGCGCACCACCAACCCGATCGAGTCGACCTTCGCCACGGTGCGGCTACGGCAACGGGTCACCAAAGGCCCCGGTTCGAGAGCCGCCGGCATGGCCATGGCGTTCAAGCTCATCGAGTCGGCACAGGCGCGCTGGCGCGCCGTCAACGCGCCCCACCTCGTCGCGCTGGTCCGTGCCGGCGCAACCTTCGAGAAGGGCAAACTCGTCGAACGACCAGACGAATCAAGCGAGGAGATCGGAGGTGACCAGCAAGTCGCGTGACACGCCAATCCACAGGTCTTGACAATTCCTCCCTGTTGGACTGCGCTGCACAGCGTTGTCGTTTCTCGGTCTGAGGCGATGAGGTTGCCCGGCAGCCGTCCCGGAGGCGACCCGGTCGCCTACAGTTCCCACGTGTCTGATCCAGTCAAAGACGCTGCGCCATTGGACCCCCGCATTGCGGCCGCCGTCATAGATGTCTTCGTCTATGTGGTCGTGCTCAACCTCTTCGTGGAGTACCTGCCCAGTGTGCTGAGCGAGACCTTCACCCTGTCGCTGCTCACGGCCGTTCTCCTCAAGGGTGTCCTCGAGGTTGTCGTGGTCGCCAAGAGCCGGGTCAGGGCGCGGTTCCGGGAAGCGTCCACCCGAACCGGGAAAGTGGCCGCTGCAGTCGTGCTCTGGCTGGTGCTGGTGGGGAGCAAGTTCGTCGTGCTCGAGGTCGTCGACATCGTTTTCGGTGATCGGGTCAGCCTCGGCGGTTTCCTGCCCGTGACGCTGCTGATTCTCACGCTGCTGCTATCCCGCGCCGCGGTCCGTCGAATGCTGGGTGAGGCCAAGCATGGGGTCGGGAGCTTGGCTTGACAGCACCCCGGTTACGGGATGCCCGAGACGTCCTCGCCGCCGAAGCCCACGTCGAAACCGGCTCCCCCGCGCAGGTAGTCGAATCCGGCTCCCCCGTCGAGGTTGTCGTTGCCCTGGCCGCCGACAAGGACATCGTCGCCGTCGCCACCCAAGGCGAGGTCGTTGCCGCCCTGACCGACCAGCTGGTCGTTGCCGGCTCCCCCGTCGAGGCGGTCGTCGCCGCCTTGACCGAACAGCAGGTCGTTGCCTGTTCCACCAACCAGCTCGTCAGCAGCGTCGTTGCCCTCCAGCCGGTCGTCCCCGTCGGCACCGTCGAGCCGGACCTTGGTGAGCAGCGCTAGGCCGACGCCGACGCTGAGTACGTCGTTGCCACCGCCTCCGATGACCTCGGTCAGCTCTGCGGCGGAGTCCAGTGCGAAGACCCCTGGGCTGCGGACCTGCACCCGGCCGGCCGGCGCGGGCGTCACGAGCATGGTGTCCGGACCGTTGCCAGACCGCACCGACATGACGTCCACGTCGTCGCCGCCGTCGAGCCGGTCGTCGCCGTCGCCGGCGTTCCACTCCAGGCGGTCGTCACCGGACTCACCGAAGACCTGGTCGGTGCCCGGTCCCCCGTTCAGGGTGTCGTTGTCCACCCCGCCCTGAAGCAGATCTGCTCCTCGGTCACCCACCAGAACGTCGTTGCCCTCCGATCCGAGCAGCTCGTCGTCACTGTCGCCGCCGAGAAGGAGGTCCGAGCCCGGACCTCCCACGAGGCGCAGGCGGGTACGGCCAGCCAACCCTCCGGAGCCGAAGACCCGGTCGTCTCCGGCGCCGCCGAGAACCTGCGTCGTCTCGGCCGCCAGGTCCACGTCAACCCCGGTCCCGTCGACGCGCACCCGTCCTGGCGTGACCGATGGCGAGATCGTGATGGTGTCGCCCTGCGGACCGCCGTCGACCTCGGCGAGGTCGACATCCGGGCCGCCGTCCATGCGGTCGCTGTCGTCCTGGCTTCGGGCAACCAGCTTGTCGTTACCGGTTTCACCGCGCAGATCGTCGTTGCCGTCCTCACCCTGCAGCTCGTCGTCGCCGTCACCGCCGAAGAGCGCGTCGTTGTTGCCGCGCCCGAAGATGAGGTCATTGCCGGCTTCGCCGAAGATCTGATCGGCACCTGAACCGCCGGTAAGGACGTCGTTTCCGGACTGACCGAACAGCAACGCGCGCGGCATCGCACCTTGCGCCTCATCGATGCGGATCGAGTCGGCTCCGCCCAGCCCAAACGCGTTGATGGACGTGGTGTTGGCTACCGTCGGGGTGCCGCCGCTAATGGGGACCGTGCCGTTGTTGACGACAATGGAGCCAGCCGCAGTCCGACCGAGCGTGATGACGTTGTCAGTGTTGTCGCCAAACACCGAGAGGACACCCGCCGTCGGGCTGAACGTGGCGATGGTGGCGGCTGCTGCAGGCTCAGCGGGCAGCGCCAACGTCAAGGCGCCAGCGAGGATGCCGAGCGGGACCAGCGCCGTTCGGCGGACCAGGGGACGAGATGCCAGCGACATGCGTGGGCCTCCAGGGATCGGCGGAGGCTTCAGCATCCGGGGTTGGCCGCCAGGTTCACATCGTCAGCACCCCTCAGTTCCGGTCACCGGCGCCTTAGACCGCCAGCCGTCCCTGTGCGCTTCTTACGAGGCCAAGCAACCGCCCGGTCATGCCATCGGCGTCGTATTTCACCCTGTTGGCATGACCGAACAGCGCATCCGTTCGGGAGCGTGCGTCTGCGGCGGTGGTGTGCCGCTCACTTGTTAGCTGCAGCCGCTGGTGCTGCCACAGCCTTCGCATACGTAGCAGGAACCGGCGGGACGCATCTTCGTGCCGCACGTCAGGCAGATCGGGGCGTCCGCCGCCTTGCCCTGGAAGGCGGCGAGCAGGTCCTGGGATGAGTGCACGTCTCGGCCCACCTCACGAGCCGAGGCCGCGCCCGCCCCCGACTGGACCTCTGCCGGCTTGGTGACCGCGGGCTTGCGGAACACCGACTGTGACGAGGACTCCACCTCCTTGGCGATGTCCTCCTGCGAGGTGTCCTCCGGCACGACATACGAGCCGGTCTCCAGGTGGCGGGCCCGCTCCTGAGCGGTGTGGATGCCCAGGTAGCTGCGAGTCTCGAAGTCGAGGTAGTCCAGGGCCAGCCGGCGGAAGACGTAGTCCATGATCGACTGGGCCATCCGGATGTCCGGGTCGTCCGTAGAGCCGGCCGGCTCGAAGCGCAGGTTGGTGAACTTCTCGACGAACGTCTCGAGCGGCACGCCGTACTGCAGCCCAATGGAGACCGCGATGGAGAATGCGTCCATGATGCCGCCGAGCGTCGAGCCCTGCTTGCCGAACTTGAGGAAAAGCTCGCCGAGGCCGTCGTCGGGGTATGAGCCGGCGGTGAGGTATCCCTCCGCTCCGCCCACCGAGAACGAGATGGTCTGCGACGGACGGCGCTTGGGCAGCCGCTTGCGGACCGGGTGGTACTCGACAATCTTCTCGACCTTGGCGGAGGCGGCTCCGGTTTCCTTATCCGCCTTGGCGTCCGAAAGCGGCTGGCCCACCTTGCAGTTGTCGCGGTAGACCGCAAGCGCCTTCAGGCCCATCTTCCAGCCCTGCCGGTAGACGTCGGCGATCTCCTCAACGGTCGCGGACTCGGGGAGGTTGACGGTCTTGGAGATGGCCCCGGACAAGAAGGGTTGGCAGGCCGCCATCATCCGCACGTGACCCATCGGGGAGATGGCCCGTGCTCCCATGGCGCAGTCGAAAACCTCGTAGTGCTCCGGCCGAAGCCCAGGCGCGTCTATGACGTGCCCCTTGTCGGCGATGTACTCGACGATCGCCTCGACCGCCTCCGGGTGGTAGCCCAGCATCGCCAGTGCCCGCGGCACGGTGAGGTTGACGATCTGCATCGACCCACCGCCGACCAGCTTCTTGAACTTGACCAGCGAGAAGTCCGGCTCGATGCCCGTTGTGTCGCAATCGAGCATAAAGGAGATAGTTCCGGTGGGAGCGAGAACGCTGGCCTGGGCGTTGCGGAAGCCGTCGCGCTCGCCGAGCGTGACCACCTGCGCCCAGGCTGCGGTGGCCGTCTGCTGGATCTCGCGGTCCATCGGGCCTACGGCGCGGATCGCGTCGTTGGCGGCCTGGTGCTTGCGCATCACCCGCTGGTGCGCCTTCGCGTTGCGGGCGTACCCGGCATACGGGCCGACCACCGAGGCCATCTCGGCCGAGCGCTTGTATGCCGCGCCGGTGAGCAGCGAGGTGATCGCGGCGGCGAGCGAACGTCCGCCCTCGGAGTCGTACCCGTGGCCGGTGGCCATAAGCAGGGCGCCGAGGTTGGCGTAGCCGATGCCGAGCTGGCGGTAGTCGCGGGTCGTCTCGCCGATCGCCTCGGTCGGGAAGTCGGCGAAGCAGATCGAGATGTCCATCGCGGTGATGACCAGCTCGACGACCTTCTGGAAGGCCGCGGTGTCGAAGATGTCGTCATCGCGAAGGAACTTCAGCAGGTTGAGCGAAGCGAGGTTGCACGAGGAGTTGTCCAGCGACATGTACTCCGAGCACGGGTTGGACGCGGTGATCCGGCCGGTCTCGGGGTTGGTGTGCCAGTCGTTGATCGTGTCGTCGTACTGCAGCCCCGGGTCAGCGCACTCCCACGCGGCGTGGGCGATCCGCTGGAACACCTGCTTGGCGTCGACCCGGCGCACGACCTCTCCGGTCAGCCGGGCCCGAAGCCCGAAGTCGGTGCCGTCCTCGACCGCGCGCATGAACTCGTCGGAGACGCGGACCGAGTTGTTGGCGTTTTGGTACTGCACCGACACGATGTCCTTGCCGCCGAGGTCCATGTCGAACCCGGCGTCCCGCAAGGCTCGGATCTTGTCCTCCTCGCGCGCCTTGGTGTCGATGAACTCCTCGATGTCGGGGTGGTCGACGTCCAGGACGACCATCTTGGCCGCCCGCCTGGTGGCCCCACCGGACTTGATCGTGCCGGCAGAGGCGTCCGCTCCGCGCATGAACGACACCGGGCCCGACGCGGTCCCGCCCGAGGAGAGCAGCTCGCTCGAGGCGCGGATGCGCGACAGGTTGAGGCCGGCCCCCGAGCCGCCTTGGAAGATCTTTCCCTCTTCCTTGTACCAGCCCAGGATCGAATCCATCGAATCCTCCACAGAAAGGATAAAACAGGCAGACACTTGCTGAGGGGACGGCGTGCCGACGTTGAACCACACTGGCGAGTTGAACGAGAACACCTGGTGCAGAAGGGCGTAGGTCAGCTCGTGTTCGAACAATTCGGCATCCTGCTCCGAGCCGAAGTAGCCGAACTGCCGGCCCGCCTTGACGTAGGTGAGCACGACCCGGTCGATGAGCTGGCGCAATGAGGACTCACGCTTGTCGGAGCCGAGAGCCCCACGGAAGTACTTGGTCGTCACGATGGTGGAGGCGTTGACCGACCAGAAGTCCGGGAACTCCACACCGCGCTGCTCGAAGATCGTCTCGCCGGTCTTCCAGTTGGTCTGCACGACGTCGCGACGCTCCCAGGTCACCTCGTCGTAAGGGTGGACGCCGGGCGTGGTGTGGATGCGCTCGACCTGCACTCCGTTGCCGCCCCGTCGACGGGCCCCGGACCGGTTGGCGGTTTCGGTCATGACGGCTGGTCCTCCCTGCGTTTGGTGGTTGGCTTTGTCGTGTCCTGCGCGACGGTGCTGTCGTGACCACTGTCGTGACCACTGTCGTGAATGCGGTCGTGAACCGAGCGCTCGGCCCGCAACAACGTGATCGTCTCCTCGAAATCCTCCAGGCTCGCGAAGGCCCGGTACACCGACGCAAACCGCAGATAGGCAACCTCGTCGAGCTCGCGCAGCGGCTCCAGTACGGCGAGGCCGACCTCGTGCGCCTCGACTTCCGCGCTGCCCTGCGCTCGGACCTGCTCCTCGACGCGCTGGGCGAGCAAGGCGAGCTGGTCCTCGGTAACCGGACGGCCCTGGCACGCCTTGCGTACCCCGACGAGCACCTTCTGCCGGCTGAACGGCTCGGTCGCCCCGGACCGTTTGACGACCGACAGGCTCGCGCTCTCAACCGTGGTGAACCGGCGGTTGCACTTCGGGCACTGGCGGCGGCGGCGGATCGCGCTGCCGTCGTCGGTGGTGCGCGAGTCAATGACGCGCGAGTCGGTATGCCGGCAGAACGGACAGAACATGTCACTCACCTTCCCTTCGCGCGGTATGCCGTGTGGACCCGTTGTGGGTAAGTACCCAGGCCCTGTTGATGGCCCTGTTGATAGCTCTGTGGACTACCCTGTTGATGAGTCTGTGACTAGATGTGGACGACTTACATCTATGTAACTACTACATCTAGGGGTACTTAAACACAAGAGCGACACGATGTAAACCCCGGCCCGCCATCCGCCGATTCCCCGACGGTCGCCCACCCCGGCGAGGGGTGGGCGACCACCGTGACCCGTCATCAGGGTCTGCGACCACGGGGTCGAGGCGTGGCCGCAGCGTGCGGGAGGTCAGCCGACCTCGGGAATGACCAACTGCTGCCCCGCGTGGACATGCGAGGTGTTGAGCTGGTTGGCGAGCTGGATCTCGGCGACCCCGGTACCGATCGGCAGGTCGGGCAGCTCGTGTGCCGCGATGTGCGACAGCGTCTGCCCAGCCTGCACGGTGACCAAGCGCGGACCGGGTTGGGTCGGCGCGCCTGCCCGGGCCAGGCCCGACACCAGCAGGACGGCCACGGCCGCGACAATCAGTACCAGGGCCAACCGGCCGCTGCCGGTAAGTCGGACGCCGGCCCGTCGCACCTGCACGTCGGTGCCGGTCGGGACCAGACGCAGCGCCGGCCGAACCGGCTGGTCCGTCGATACCGGTACGTCGCCCCAGGCGGCTGCACCCATGATGGTCTCCTCCATGGCTCCAAACGAATCTGCTCGAACGAATGTGCGGACTCATCCCTACCTGAGTAGTAGCACGGATGTTCGACGAAGTCGAGACACACCTCGAACAAATGTTTGGGAATCGTGTTCGAGCGGCGTACGCTGTCGTCATGCTGGCAAGTCCATCAGGGACCACCGACACCCCCTTGGGGCAGCGGCATCAGGCCCTGGCGGGTGTCCACCGACGTGAGCGCGACACCGGGAGGTAGGCATGGCAGACATCCACGAGATGCCCGAACGCGACAGCGCCGGGCTGACCGTGCGGCAGCGACGGGTGCTGGAGGTGATCACCGACTGCGTCGAGAGCCGTGGCTACCCCCCTAGCCTGCGTGAGATTGGCGACGCGGTAGGCCTGACCAGCCCCAGCAGCGTCGCCCACCAGCTGGCCGCGCTGGAACGCAAGGGCTACCTACGTAGAGACCCGAACCGGCCGCGGGCCATCGAGATCGTCTCGCGGGCAAAGACACCACGACGAGACTGGCTGGGGGGACGCCCGGCCGGAGCCGTCCTATGTGCCGCTTGTGGGCCGGATCGCCGCGGGTGGGCCGATCCTGGCCGAGGAGATGGTCGAGGACGTCTTCCCGCTGCCCCGCCAGATCGTCGGCGAAGGCCAGCTGTTCTTGCTGCAGGTCATCGGCGACTCCATGATCGACGTCGCGATCTGCGACGGCGACTGGGTCGTCGTGCGCCAGCAGCCCACGGCGAACCTCGGCGACATCGTCGCAGCCATGATCGACGGCGAGGCGACGGTCAAGACCTACACGCGCAAGGCTGGCCACGTCTGGCTGCTGCCCAACAACCCGGCATACGAGCCGATCGACGGCAACAACGCCACCATCCTCGGAAAGGTCACCGCGGTCCTGCGGCGAATCTAGGGGTTCCGAGGCCGGCGGCCAGGGCACTGAGCGTCGGGGTCAGCGGTGCATCGAGTCGAAGCGACGCTTCCGCGTCCGCGCGGGTTGGCCCGTGTGTGACGATCGCGACGGGTATTCCGTTCGCCGCCGCCCGGCGGGCCAGCCGGTACCCCGACATGACGGCGAGCGATGAGCCGAGCACGAGCACCGACCTGGCTCGGTCGACCAGGCCTAGGCAGCGTTGCACGGTCGCCTTGGGCACCGACTCGCCGAAGAAGACCACGTCGGGCTTCAGCGTGCTCGCCCCGCACACCAGGCAGCTGGGGAGCCGGAACGAGGAGACAGCGCGGTCGGCGAGCACGATGTCGCCGTCCGGACGGATCTGGCTGCTGACCTGGGACCCGTCCGGCGCAAGTGCAGCGACGTGCCGCTCGAACCCGCAGTTCCCCAGCGCCATCCGCTCCTGCACCGCTGCGCGGGCGGTCCGGTCGCCGCAGGTAAGGCAGACGACGTGCGCGAGCGACCCGTGCAGCTCGACCACGTGCTTCGTCCCCGCGGCCAGGTGCAGCCCGTCGACGTTCTGGGTGATCACCGCCTCGAGCAGCCCGAGCCGTTCCATCCGGGCCACGGCCAGGTGACCGGCGTTGGGCTGGGCCCCAGCGAACCGGGCCCACCCGATGAAGCTGCGCGCCCAGTACCGCTGCCGCGCCTCGAGGGAGCCGACGAACTCGCCATACTGCATCGGCATTAACCGCCGGATGCCGTCGCGGCCGCGGTAGTCCGGGATCCCCGAGTCGGTCGAGAGTCCTGCGCCGGTGAGCACGAGCACGCCGCCGGCCTGCACCAGGTCGGCGAGTCGCTCACTGTCCGGGTTGGCCACCGGCAAACTATAACTGAGAGTATAACGCCGCGTTATACTCCGTCACATGATCGATGCCGCGGGGCTGCGGGTCGTTAAGGCCATTGCCGACCAAGGCAGCTTCACGGGGGCGGCCGTGGCGCTTGGGTACACCCAGCCGGCCATCTCCCAGATGGTGCGTCGCCTAGAGAGCCGGACGGGCACTGCACTGGTGGAGCGCATGGGCCGGCACGTGCGGCTCACCGAGGCGGGCGAGGTCCTGGCGCGGCACGCGGGGACGGTCTTGTCGGCTCTCGATGCGGCCGAGGAAGAGGTGGCCGCGATCGCGGGCTTGCGCTCGGGGCGGGTGCGGCTCATGGCCTTCCCGTCGTCCTCCGCGTCGCTTGTCCCTCGGGCACTTGCGCTGCTCAAGCAGCGCTACCCCCAGGTCTCGGTCCGCTTCTCCGAGGCTGAGCCGCCCGAGTCGCTCTCGGCCCTTCGGGCCGGGGAGTGCGACCTCGCGGTCGCCTTCACCTACGACGGCACCGACATCGGCCGCGGGGAAGACCTGGAGTCTTTCGTCATCCGCCCACTACTCGAGGAGGAGGTGCGCATCGCGCTGCCCAAGCACCACCCGTTTGCCGTCAACGAGGTCGTCGACCTGCGTCGCACAGCCGACGAGGTGTGGATCGCCGGGTGCCCCAGGTGTCGCGGACATCTGATGTCCCTCACGAGGGCGGCCGGCTTCACTCCCAACGTGGCGTTCGAGACCGAGGACTACGTCGCCGTGCTGGGACTGGTCCGGGCCGGCCTCGGGGTGGCTCTTGTGCCCGACATGATCCTCAAGGCCGCGCACCCGGAAGGCGTCGCGACCGCACGGCTGCGCCAGCCGTCTCGTCGCCAGATCCACGCGGTCACCACCGATGACCTGCTGCGGGTGCCTGCGGTAGGGGCCGCGCTCGACGCCCTGGTGGAGAGCGCCCGCACCGACGCCTAGCCCTCCACCGGTCCGCGAATCAGCCCAGCGAATCAGCCCAGCGAATCAGCCCAGCGCCAGCCCCTCGTCAGGCTGCGCCGCTAGGCGATGCCGAGGTAGCTCTGCCGGATCCGCGGGTCGGCCAGCAGCTCCCCGGCCTGGCCGGCGATGACGACCCGCCCGGTCTCCAGGACGTAGGCCGCTCGGCCACGGTGAGCGCGGCGTCGACGTCCTGCTCCACGAGCAGGATCGCCGTTCCTGCTGCTGCGATGTCCGACAGTCGTCCGATGATCTCCTCCACGACCACCGGCGCCAGGCCCAGGGAGAGCTCGTCGATCATCATGAGCTCCGGCGCTCCCATGAGCCCGCGGGCGATCGCGCACATCTGCTGCTCACCGCCGGACATGCTCCCGGTGATCTGGTCGAGCCGGTCCCCCAGCTTGGGGAACAGCTCGATGACCCGGTCCAGGTCGCTGTTGTGGTTGCGCCAGCCGCCCAGACGCAGGTTGTCGCGCACGGTCAGCCCGGGGAACAACCGCCGGCCCTCGGGCACATGGGCGATGCCGAGGTCGACGATCTGCTCGATCGAGCGGCCCTTGAGCCGGCTGCCCCGGAACGACGCCGTCCCCTGGCGGATCTCGATCATGCCCGAGACCGCTCGAAGCAGCGAGGTCTTGCCCGCGCCGTTGGGGCCGACCAGCGCGACGATCTCGTTGGCCCGCACCGCCAGGTCGACGTCCCACAGCACCTGGACGCGTCCGTAGCCCGTGCAGAGCCCGCTCACCTCAAGCATCCCGGACACCTCCGCCCGCATCCTGGGCGCTGGCTTGAGGGGGTGTTCCACCAGGGTTGGAGGTATGAGCGTGCGATATAGCGCTCGGTTTTACCTCCGTTTGGGAGGGTTCCGCCTCGCCTTCGTGCCGTCGCGCGTACCGATGACCCAGATAGGCCTCGATGACCCTCGGGTCGGACAGCACGTCCCGGGGTGCGCCGTCGGTCAGCATCTTCCCCGCGTTCAGGACGAGCACCCGGTCGCTCACCGCGAGGATCGCCTTCATCACGTGCTCGACGACGATAATCGTGATGCCCTGCTCCTTGAGTCGATGGATGAGGGCGAGCGAAGGCTCGATCTCAGTGGGCCGCAGGCCCGCCATCACCTCGTCGAGCAGCAGCAGCCGGGGCCGCAGGGCCAGCGCCTTGGCGAACTCCAGCCGCCGGGCGTCGGCGACGCTGAGCTCGCCGGGCGCCCGGTCGCCCCGCCGCGGCAAGGCCGACCTCGCCCAGAACCTCGTCGGCCGCACTGAGAGCCGCAGCCATGCGGCTGGTGCCGTCCTGGCCGTAAAGAATGCCGATGGCGACGTTCTCGCGGACCGTCATCCCCCGGAACGGCTTGACGATCTGGAAGGTCCGGGCGACCCGCGCCTTGGCGATGACCCAGGGCCGCGCACCAGTGAGGTCCGTGCCGTCGATGAGCACCGACCCGGTGCTCGGGCGCAGGTGGCCGGTGACCAGGTTGATGAAGGTGCTCTTGCCCGAGCCGTTCGGGCCGATCACTCCGAGCGTCTCGCCCGCCGGCACCTGCGAGCGACAGCACCGTCGACGGCGCGTAGGCCGCCCGAAGTGGATGCCGAGGTCGCGGGTGTCCAAGACTGGCGTCGCGCTCATAGCCGGTACCTGCGGACGTTCGCCAGCAGCGACCACTCCCCGCTGCGGCGGGCCTCCCGAAGTAGTTGACCAGCCCTTGAGGCATCAGGATGACGGCACCGATGATGATGGCCCCGAGCAGAAGGTGTGGATCGTCGTGTAGTTCTGCCGCAGCCACTCGGAGAGGAACTGCAAGATGACCGCCCCGAGCAGCGGGCCGAGCACCGTGCCACTGCCGCCGATGACGACCATGATGACCATGAGCACGGTGATCTCGACGTCGAACAGCCGCTCCGGGTAGATGGTCACCTGCTGGAACGCGTAGGTGGCACCGACCAGCCCGGTCAGGAGGCCGGACAGGGCGAAGGTGAGCACCTTGACCCGGGTCGTGTTGATGCCGACCGCCGCGGCGGCGTCCTTGTCCTGGTGGATGGCCCGCAGGGCGTACCCGATCTTGTTGCGCGAGATGAGGCTACCGGTGGTGAGCACGGAAGGCGGCCAAGGCGAGGAAGACCAGGTAGAACCCATCGTTGCCCAGGTAGGGCGTGCTCGCCGCCCTGCCGACGGTGGGGATGGTGATGCCCGCCCCCCCACCGGTGAGGGCCGGCACGTTGATGATGATCTCGCGCATTCCCTCGGCGACGCCAAGGGTGGCGATGGCGAAGTAGTGCCCGCGAAGGCGCAGCAACGGCATGCCGATGAGGGCAGCGAACAGCGCCGCGACGATCCCGCTGACCGCCAGTGCCATCCAGAAGGTCCAGCTGGCGTGGGTCATCGTCACCGCGGTGAGGTAGCCGCCCAGGCCGAAGAAGACCACCTGCCCGAAGGACGCGTAGCCGGCGAAACCGCCGAGCAGGTTCCAGGCCTGGGCCAGCGCGACGAACATGAAGATCGCCGACACCGTGCGGACCTGGCCGCTGTACAGCTGGGTCTGCAGGCCGAACGCCGCCACCACGGCCAGGAGCCCTAAGCCGCCACGGCAGCATTGGTCGCCACCGGGCGACGGCTGCGGCCGTGGCGGTCTGCGGCCACTCCGGGGACCGGGGCCGTCGCCTTGAGTGGTCATCCGACCTCCACCCGGGGCGCGTAGAACGGCCTGCCGACCAGGCCGGTGGGCCGAAGACAGCACGACGACCAGGAGGAGGAACGCCAGGGCGTTGACCCAGGTGCCGGGCAGGTATGTACCCGCTCCACGCCTCGACGAGCCCCATGAGCAGGCCTCCGACGAGCGCGCCGTACATGTTGCCCAGCCCGCCGAGCACGGCGATGACGAACGACAGCAAGGTGAAGCCGCCGGCAGCCGCCGGGTTGAACGTGCCGACGATGCCGACCATCGCCCCAGCCAGGCCCGCCAGCGCGGCCGCGATGCCGAACGTCAACGCGTAGACGTGCCGCGCCCGGATGCCCATGAGCCGGGCGGCGCCCCGGTCCATGCCGGTGCGCCATGATGGACAGGCCAGTCCGGGTGCGCGTCATCGTCGCGACAAGCGCGAGCGTGACGGCGATGGTCAGGCCGAAGGCGAGCAGCCTCCCCACGGGCACCTGAATCTCCCCGAGGGACAGGCCAGTTCCCGCATACGAGGTCGATGCTCCGGTAGTTGGCGGTGAAGAACAGGTTCATGCCTTGGACCAGCAGCAGCTCCAAGCCGAACGTCAACAGCAGCGTGATGAAGATCGGCCCGTTGACCACGAGGTTGATGAGCAGGCGTTGCACCGCGTAGCCGAAGAGCGAACAGGACCGCGGCGGAGACGAACATCCGAGGAACGGGTCGAGCCCGAACGAGGCGTGCAGGTAGCCGATGTACGCGCCGAGGACGACGAACGCACCATGAGCGAGGTTGACGACGTTCATCACGCCCCAGACCAGCGAGAAGCCGACGGCGACTGAGCGCGAGCAGACCGCCCTGGAGCAGGCCGTAGAGGTGGCCTGGACGAAGCGAGCTCACGACCCGGTGCCCGGCCAGACCATCGGGGCCTCGGCCGAGTCCTTCGGCCACACGGTCGGCAGTGCCATTCTGGATCTGGATGACGGCCATCGGCTTGTAGGTGTTCTGCCCGTTGCTGTCGAAGTTGATCCGGCCGAAGAACGAGTCGGTGTCCAGAGCCGCGAGCGCGTCGCGCACCTTGTCCGGCTCGGTGCGTACCGGCCTTCTGGGCGGCCAGAGCACAGGGCCAGGCAGGCCGCCGTGGCCTCCGCGTCGTGGTACTCCGCGGGTGGCCGAACCGGGACTTGATGTCGTTGTCGTACTGCGTCGCAGTGCCGAAGTACTCGTCCTTACCCGCGGTGACTTGGTCCACTGACTGGAGCCGAGGACACCTTCGGCGAGCGGGCCGAGCGTCTTGGCGAAGTCGGGAGTGGGCGGCGCGACGGTCTCGCCGAAGCCCCGGGGCTTGACGCCCAGCTCCTTGGCCTGCTTGACGATGGCGACCCCTCGGCAAGGTGGACCGAGCCGATGATGACGTCTGGATTGTGCGCCCTTGGCCTTGGTCAGGGCCGAGCTGACGTCCGTCGCGCCGTTGGGGAAGTACTGCGTCTCCAGGACCGTCATGCCCGGGCTTCTGGGCGGCCTGCGATCCCGCCCTCGGTGGCAGCTTGGAGAAGCCGTCGTCCGCCGAGAGGAACACGACGTGGTGGGCTTGGGGTTAGCCAGCTCGTTGATCGCCTTGACGATCGAGGCGGCATACTCCGTCGCCGGCGACAGCACGGCGAACGTGCGTTTGTAGCCCTTTGGAAAATCTTGTCGTCCGCGCCCGAGGAGTCGACCATGACCTGCCCGTTGCGCTCGATGACGGCGGCCTGGGCCTCGGTGTTGGCCGAGCCGTAGGAGCCGAGGATGAGCTTGACGCCTTGGTCGTTGAACTGGTCGACCAACTGGGCGGCCGTGTCCGGCTTGGACGTGTCGTCCTGGTACATGATGTCGAGCTTGAGGGTCTTGTCCCCGACTTTATCCCGCCCTTGGCGTTGATTCGCTCCTGGCAGAGCATGTAGCCCTCCTGGGTGAGCACGCCCTCGCGGGCGGTCTTGCCGGTGAGCGACACCGCTGCCCCGAGGGTGAGTGTGTCCGATCCGGTTGACCCGGAATTGGCTTCGCCCTTGGACCCGCATGCTGCGAGCGCCAGCGCACAGCCCATGATCGCTGCCGTTGTTGCTGACGTTCCGCACTTCTCGGGCGGGTTATCGGGTCGATTAACTGTGAGGGGTGTAGGCGCTCGGGGGGAGTCCGAGTAGGTCGAGGACGTGTTGCTGCTGTGGGGTGAGTTCTGGCTGGAACGTCTTGACGAGGGCGCCGTCGTGGTAGAGGTGGTGGCGGGCGGTGGTGGCGAAGATCTCCAGGATCCGCTCGGTCGAGGGTGCGCTGCAGCTGCGGAGTTCGGGGTAGAGCTCGATGGTGTCCAGGGCTGCCCGGGTCATGCCTTTTCGGAGTTCGCGTTCGATAAGTGCGGCCAGGAGCAGGGCCAGGAACTGGCAGCAAAACAGGGCTTCGATCCGGGCCGGGCTGTGCAGCAGGACCGGCGCGGCGTCTTGAACGCTCTTGAGCAGGTGGTGTCGTCGTTCGAGGTTGGGCTGGTAACGGTAGGCCGCGAGGACTGCGGCGTCGTCGAGCTGTTGGTCGCAGGTGATCAGGGGGAAGCAGCCGTCGCTGGCGGCGTCGTAGGCGATGCGGTCCAGGTTGATGTCGGCGGTGAGGGTGTAGCGGGTGGTGAGGATCTCCCGGTAGTTCGTCGTGGCGCCTGGGCGGCCGGGTCCTGCTTGCTTGTAGGTCTTGGTCGTGGTCTCGCCGATGGTGAAGGTCACCCAGCGGTCAGCGCGGGCCTGGGCCAGTGCCACGGTCGCAGCCTGCGTGACGGCGAGGCGGGTCTTGAGCCGGTTGCGCGGCCCGGCGAGCTTGGCGTCCAGCGCGTCGATGGCCGCGATGCCGGCTTCGGTGCGGGCCATCCGGCTGGCCGCGTCGCGGCCCGCTTTGGCCGTGGAGTGGACCCAGAGGATGCGGTAGCCCTCCGCTGAGGGCGCCAGCGCCGGTGTCGTGGCGTAGATCTCCTCGGGCTCGCCGAGCCGCGGGCCGGGCCGCCGCGCGGCTTGGGTCCAAACCGGGGTGTGGGTCTGTATCCAGTCCCGGAACGCCTTGTCTTCGGTGCGGGAGCGGGGCATCACGGTGACGAACCGGCCACCACGGCCGGCGATGTGCCCCATGGCTTGGCGTGAGCACAGCTTGCTGTCGGCCACGTAGAGGAAGTCGACCCGGCCCAGCAGAGCGACCAGGCCGTCCCAGGTCGGGATGTGCGTCGGGTCGTCGACAGTGTTGCCGTCAGCCAGGCGGTAGGCGATCGGGACCGCACCATCGGCGCTGACGGTGAGGATCCAGACCAGCTGCTTCAGGTCCGGGCGGTGGTCCTTGAAGTGGCCGTGGGTGATCACTGGGGTCGCCTTCCCGGCCCGCGCGGTGCCGTCGGCGTGGTGGTAGGCGCCGTGCACGCTGATCGACGTCGAGTCGTTGTGCACCTGGCAGGTGTCCACCGAGAACTCCTCGATCGCGCGGAGCATGACCGCGGTCAGCAGGCTGGCCCGGTCCGCGTCGAACAGCGCGTCAAGCGCGCGCCCGACCCGGTCATCGTTGATCGCCCCGACCTCGGCGTCGGATAGGCCCAGCAGCGCTGGGTCGTACCGGGCGGCCCACTCGCCCAACGCGTAGAGCGGCTCCCGGCCCAGGACCAGGTTGCTGATCACCAGACGGATCGCCGCGGCCGGTGCCAGCTTGGCCCGTCCGTCGACCTCACCCAAGGCCTGGCCCAGCAGAGCCGCCAGGCCCAGGCGGTCCCGGATGTGGTTCACCATCGGCAGGCCGCCCAGCGTGCGTGACACCAACTGGTAGTCGCCCACGTCGCCGGCCTGCTGGGCAGTCTGGTTGTTGCCTTCGTCCATCACGACACCCGATCCCGTTGGCATGCTCGCAGCACACCCATGCTATCCTTCGATGTACAGTCGAAGGGCAAGACATGCGGACGGGGACCACGCAATTGGCCAAGAAGCCACCACCCGGTCCCCGGATCGGCGCCGAACTGGCCGACCTGGACTACGCGCTACCTGGCACCCTCTCGCGCAGGTTCATGCGCTGCGGCAAGGACAACTGCCGATGCAAGGCCGACCCACCCGCCCTACACGGCCCGTATCTGCACTGGACGCGCACCATCGCCGGCAAGACCCTGACCCGCACCCTCACCGAAGAGCAGGCAGCCCGCTACCAGGCCTGGTTCGACAACGCCCGACGGCTACGCGAACTCATCGCCGACGTCGAAGCACGATCCCTGACCGCCTTCAACGCAGCCGAAGACCCGCCCGCCAAATCGTCGAGATAACCCCGCCGAGAAGTGCGGAACGTCAGTTGTTGCTTTCCGATGAGTCGACATTGACACCACCTCCGCGCGTGGCCGATAAAGATTATTCACTGTATTCAGCGGTCGTCTGACAACCAAGGCGCAACCAGAACGATGGCGGGGAAGGGCCCGCTGGGGGGCTGGACGGCCACGTGCGCGGGCGAACGGTCGGCTAGAGCGCCGAGCGGATGGTTTGCGAGTTTTTGGGCCGGCCAGCCGGCTAGCCCACCAGCGACTCACGGGTCGTCGTGATCGACCGCTCGATCATCGCGCGCAGCTGCGCGCCGTCGCCGGCTTCCAGCTCGGCGACCATGGCCTGGCACAGCTTGGTGAGCTGACCGCGGTTGCCCGACTCCTGCGCGTGCAACCGGGCGTAGGGCTCGACGAGGTTGAGCACCTGCACGACGAGGCGAACGGTATGCCGGCGCCCCGACATCTCGAACAGGCGCCGGTGGAAGGCGTAGAGGGCCGTCGACCAGTCCTCTCCGGACCCGTCGGCCGCGGCGGCCAGCCGCTCGACGAGGCCAGCGAGGTCGGCGATGTCGCGGCGGCCGACGCGGTCGAGGATCGCCTCAGCCAGCGACGGCTCCAGAAGTAGCCGCAGGCCGTAGAGCTCGTCGACCTCGCCGGGGTCGAGCTCGGTGACGACGGCACCCATGCCTGGGTTGATGACGATCAGACCCTCCCCGGCGAGGGTGCGCAGGGCCTCGCGCAGGGGGATGCGGCTTACGCCGTACTGGCGAGCCAGCTCGTCCTGGTTGAGCACCTGGCCCGGCGAGAATATCCGCTCGCGGATCGACCGTCGGACCGCCCGGGCAATCTCCTCAGGTCGCATGAGCGCCACCTTGCACCATGCATCCAGCGTATACACGAGCCCGGTGGGGCTGTCTCCGCCCCGTCCACATCGCGGACGACGCTTGAATAACACCACGATTGATGGGCATCATCACCCGATGCCCCGGTTTGGGTTCCCTGATGTGGTCGATGCGGTCACAGTCCGCCTGGTCGCAACCCTGGTCCTCGTCCTCGCCACGGTTGCGCTCTTCACTGGCCGGTGGTGGCTGTATGCCGTGCTGGCCGCTGACTTCGTGCTGCGGGCCGCGTTCGGCCCGTCGATGAGCCCGCTGGCCCAGGTTTCGCTGCGCTGGTTGCGCCCACGACTGCCCGCTCTGCCCCAGCTGACCGCGGGTGCCCCGAAGCGCTTCGCCGCTATGGTCGGCGCCGTGCTGACCGCGAGCGCCTTCTTGATGGGAGTTGCCGCTTCGACGGGAGGGTCGGCGGCGGTGACCGTGATGTTCGCGATCGGGACGATCATGGTGGTCTTCCCGGCACTGGAAGCGTTGGCGGGGTTCTGCGTGGGCTGCTTCTTCTACTCGCGGCTCATGCGCGTCGGGCTCGCACCGCCGCAGGGGTGCCTGGACTGCCTAGGCTGACCGAGGGTGTGGGCCGTTGTGCCGGGCCTATCGCCCGCGCACCGCGACCAGGACCCCGGCGTCCGGGCCGGCGTGGATCGCCACGTCGCCTTCCTCGTCGGTCCGCAGCACCCGAGACCCCAACCGGGTGAGCGCGTGAAGAGTTGACGACGCCGGGTGCCCGTAGTCGTTGTTGGCACCGACGCTGACCAGCGCCACGGCCGCGTGGGCCTGCTCGTAGAGCTCGTCGTCGCGGTCGGCGGAGCCGTGGTGGGCGACCTTGAGGACGTCGACGTGCCCGGCCCACCCGGGATCGGCGCGCAAGGTCGCCTCGACCTGCTGGGCGGACTCGCGCTCGATGTCACCGAGCAGCAACACCCGCAAGCCGGATACCTCCGCGGCCAGCACGACCGAGCCGTTGTTCGGCACCGACCCGCTGCGTACCAGTCGGGCCGGCCACCACACCCGGGCGCGCACGGCTCCCCACTGCAACACGTCGCCGGCATACAGCGGGGAGACCGGCACACCGGCGAGTCCGCCCCGGCGCAGGACCTCGCTCGCCTGGTCGGGCGGCTCGGCAACGGGAGAGGTGAGGATCTCCGGCACCCAGCGGCCGTGCAGCACGCCCGGAAGACCGTCGACGTGGTCGGCGTGGAAGTGCGTCAGCACAACGGCGTCGAGCGCGATGACCCCTAGCCGGCTGAGGCAGCCGTCGACCGCGGCCGGATCGGGTCCAGCGTCCACCAGCACCGCCCGGCCGGGCGCTGTGGCCAGCACGATCGCGTCGCCCTGGCCGACATCGCACATGACGACCTGCCAGCCCTGCGGCGGCCACCCCGCGTCGCGTGTTGGCCACGTCGAGCCGAGGGCGAGGACGGCGCACCCGAACACCGCGACGGGGCGGCGCCGGCCGTGGTGGGCCAGCCATGGTCCGGCCAGGAGGGCCACGACGGCGACTGCCGCAAGGAGCAAGGCCCCGGACGGCCCGCTCGGCCAGGGCATGGTGCCGTAGGGCACCTCGGCTCCGACGCGCGCGACCTGGGCGATGAGCAGCGCCGGCAGGGCGCCGACCCACGCGAGCGCCGCCGCGAGCGATGGCCAGACCAGCGCGGTGGCCAGCACGAGCACCCCGGTAACCGTGGCTGGCGCAACGAGCGGTGCGGCCAGCAGGTTGGCCGGGATCGCAACAAGAGACACCGAGCCCTGCAGCAGGACCAGGACCGGAGCGCACATGAGCTGGGCAGCCACTGGCACGGCAATGACGCTGGCGCACTCCCGCAGCCCCGCCGGGAGCACCGCGGCAAGGCGGGACTGCAGGGGCGCGACGAGCAGTAACAGCCCGAGCGTGGCCAGCACGGACAGGGCGAAGCCGTACGAGCGGGCCAGCCAAGGGTCCCAGCACAGCAGGACCAGAACGGCCGCCGCGAGCGCCGGCAGCCCCAGCCGCCGGCGGGAGGCCCCGAGGCCGAGCAGCCCGATTAGCCCCATGACGGCCGCGCGGAGCACGCTCGGCTCGGGCCGCGCCAGGATGACGAACGCCAAGATGACCAGGCCCACCGCCGGTGGCCGCCAACGACGGCGCAGCCCCAGGGCACGGCATGCGCCGAGCGCGCTCGCTGCCACGATCGCGATGTTCGCTCCGCTGACGGCCGACAGGTGGGTCATGCCGGTGGCCAGCATGGCCTCGGTGAGGTCAGCCGGGGTCGTCGACCGGTCGCCTACGACGAGCGCTGGAAGCAGCCCCGCGGCGTCGGCCGGCAGGCCTGACGTGACGTCGCGGAAGCGACCGCGCACCACGGCTGCCGCGTCGGCAATGCCGCCGGCGGGTGCGAGCACGACGGGCGCGCTGCTGGGGCGCAGAACCGCGACCGCCTGGTCGCCTGCCGCGGTTGCGCCGAGGCGGCCCGCAACGCGAACCCGTTGCCGCCACTGGACACTCAGCCAGGACTGGTCCCCGAGGACGAGCACCGGGGCGGACACCTCGCTGGTGCTGCCCAGGCCGGTGGCCCGTTCGGCCCGCAGTTGGGTAAGGACGACTGCCCCCTCGACCCGGCGACCGGGCTTGGGCGCCAGAGGACGCGGGTCGGAGTCGACGGTGCCCTCGATGACGACGGTCGCAGCGGCGGAGGCCAGCTCGTCGAGGGTCCCTGCGCTGCGTAGCGCGAGCTGACCTGCGAGCGCGGTGGCGGCCAGCGCGCCTGCGGCACCGGTCAGCCCGACCACGCGCCAGGACCTGGACCGGCGGCGTCGCGGGAGTAGGGCCGCGCCGGCGGCCGCGACACCGCCCACGGCCAGGCCAACCGGCACGGCTGCCGGCGCGCCGGCCCACAGGAGCCCGACGAGCACGACCCACGCGCCGATCGCGGGCATCAGCAGGCGCAGGTCCGGCGACGCCGTCACACGATGACCCTCGTCCGCAGCTGGGCGAACAGCTTGTCCCCGATGCCGCTGACCTCATTGAGCTCCTGGACACTCGCGAACGGACCGTGCTCCTGGCGCCACTGCACGATCCGCTGCGCGAGGACCGGCCCGACGCCGGGCAACGTGTCCAGTGCCGCGACGTCGGCCGTGTTCAGGTTGACCGGCGGGCTCTCGATCCCGGAGCTGCCGGCTCCGGCTGGCCCCGAGGGCGCTGCTGCACCCCCGGATCCTGGCAGCAGGGGCTCACCCGGGGCGGGCACATGCACTTGCTCGCCGTCGGCCACGATCCGGGCCAGGTTGACCCGCTCGAGGTCCGCGGCAGGCAACGCACCGCCCGCTCGGGCCACCGCGTCGGCCACCCTGCTGCCCACGCCCAGGGTGACCACCCCTGGGCTGGCCACCTCGCCGACGACGTGGACCAGGACCGTCGGCGGTCCTGCTCCTCCCGAGGACGAGGCCGCACCGTTTTGGGACTGGGCCGACGTCGACAGTCCAGCCCCAGAGCTGGCCGGCGCAATCGCGGTGAAGCCTGGTGGCACCGACCTGCCCACCAACCCGGACCCGATTGCAGCCACTGCGACCGGCTCCCCCTGGTGCATCGCCACGCTGACCCGCATCACGAAGACCCCAGCCGCGCTGGCGACGAGCACGGTCATCGCGGCCAGCGCGCGTCGGCCCACGCGCACGCGGGCACCCCGCAGGAAGCTGGGCATCGTGACGACGCGGGGTGACGAGGGCTTGCCCGGGGGCAGTGAGCCGGGCGGCTGCGACTCGCCCGCTGTCAGCGACGTGCCCGAAGGCGGCGGCTCGGTGGGCGGGCCTGGGACCCACCCAGGTCCCCACCCCACCCGACCAGCACTGCCCCGGGCCCCCGGCCGCCCCAGCAGGTCCCGGATCCGCTGGACGAGCGCCGGGTCGGGCTCGGTGGTGCGCGGCATGCGGCGACGCTAGGTAACCGGCCGACGGTCCACCAACGGCGCCTCAGCACCTGTGGACCGTGTGACGACCGGTCAGGAGGATGTGGACGACCCCATCCCCAGCCCCAGGCCCTGGCCCGAAAGCGGCACGACCGGCGACACGACGACAGCGAGGGTCCCAGGGCCCACGTGCGCGCCGATGACCGCTCCCAGCTCACCTAGGCGCACGTCGCGAGCGGCAGGGAGGCGGTCACGCAAGGTGTCGAGGAG
Organism: uncultured Actinomycetota bacterium; assembly: GCA_963724925.1. GTDB lineage: Bacteria > Actinomycetota > Actinomycetes > Actinomycetales > Dermatophilaceae > Phosphoribacter. The sequence continues at coordinate 86,870 of CAVRXF010000010.1, forward strand.
TTCCTGAGCGCGCGCCGCCGAGTCCAGGTGCTGGACAGCCACGTCCACCTCGGCGGGTGCGGCCGCAGCGAACGCGACCGCGAGGTCAGCCATCCGCGTGAGGGCCCGACTCGCCGTGCGCACCTTCTCGAGCGGCTCGATGTGCCCGTCGGTGAGCGCGAGGATCGGCTTGATCGCAAGAGCCGACCCGAGCAGGGCCGACGCCACCCCGATCCGTCCACCTCGGCGAAGGTACTCAAGGGTGTCCACACAGAACACCAGCAAGGACTGCGTGGCCCGGGAGCGGACCACGGCGGCCACCACGTCCCCGACCGCGCCAGCGGCAGCCGCCTCGGCGCCCGACAACACGGCATACCCCATGGCCATGCCGAGCGTGCGCGAGTCGACGACGTGGACCGGCACCGACGCCTGCTGGGCGGCGAGGCGAGCCCCGGTCACGGTCCCGGACATCTCTGCCGACAGATGCACCGACACGATCTCGTCGGCCCCCTCAGCGATGGCCCGATCGTAGGCCGCGAGGAACTCGGCCGGCGCCGGCATAGACGTCGACACCGGCCGGAACGCCCGCAGCGCCGCGGCGAGGTCCTCGGCGTTCACGTCGACGCCTTCCCAACGCTGCACGCCGGCGATGACAACGTGCAGGGGGACGACGTGGATCGGCACCGGAGCGCGTTCGAGCAGCTGCGGGCTCAGGTATGCCGTCGAGTCGGTGACGATTGCCACGCCCACGAGCGACCTCCCTTACGCCGGAACGACGTTGACGAGATTGGGCGGGCGCACGATGACCGTCCGTACCCCGTCACCCGTCGCAGCCACCACCTTGGCACGCCCCAGCACCAGCTCGCGCAGGTCGGCTTCGCCGATGTCGGCCGGAACCTGCACCCGGTCGCGGACCTTGCCGTTGACCTGGATGACGCAGGTGACCTGCTCGTCGACCAGCAGCGCCGGATCGGCCTCCGGGAACGGCGCCCGAACAATGCCGCCCTCATGCCCCAGCCGGGCCCACAGCTCCTCAGCGATGTGCGGCGCGACCGGCGCGACCATGAGCACGAGCGCCTCGATGACCGCCCTTGGCGCGACAGCCGTTTTGGTGAGGGCGTTGTTCAGCTCGATCAGCTTGGCTACGGCCGTGTTGAAATGCAGCCGTTCGAAATCCTCGCGCACCCCCGCGATGGTCCGGTGCATCGCCGTGAGCAAGGCCGGGTCGGGCTGGACGTCGTGAACCAGCAGCGTGCCGTCGGTCTCGTCGACGACGTTTCGCCAGAGCCGCTGCAGGAACCGCTGGGCGCCGACGACCGTGCGCGTCTCCCAAGGCTTGCTCTGCTCGAGGGGCCCCAGGGCCATCTCGTACACCCGGAAGGTGTCCGCGCCGTACTCGTCGTACATCTGATCCGGCGTGATCATGTTCTTCAGCGACTTGCCGATCTTGCCGAACTCACGGGTGACCCGTTCGCCGTGCCACTCGAAGGCCGCCTCGCCGGTTGCGCCGGCCGAGACCTCCACGACCTGCTCGGCCGGGACGTACTGCCCGCGGGAATCCTGGTAGGCGGGGGCCTGGATGTAGCCCTGGCTGAAGTAGGTCCGGAACGGCTCCTCGCTCGACAGGTGGCCCAGGTCGAAGAGGGCCTTGTGCCAGAACCGGGCATACAGCAGGTGCAGCACGGCGTGCTCGACCCCACCGACGTACAGGTCGACCCCACCCGGGTCGAGGGTTGCCGGCGCAGCGCTGGCGACCGGGGTCTGCTGTGGCCCCATCCAGTACCGCTCGTTGTCGGGGTCGACGATTGCCACGTCGTTCGCCGGGTCGAGGTAGCGCAGGTAGTACCAGCAGGACCCGGCCCAGTTCGGCATGGTGTTGGTCTCGCGGTGGTACGTGCGCACGCCTCTGCCGTCGCCCAGGTCCAGCTCGACGTGGACCCAGTCGGGCACCCTCGACAGCGGCGCCTCCGGCTCGCTCGACGCGTCCTCGGGGTCGAAGGTCTTCGGGCTGTAGTCCGGCACGTCCGGCAGGGTCAGCGGCAGCATCGAGTCCGGCAGCGAGTGCGCGGCCCCCGCGTCGTCGAAGACGACCGGGAACGGCTCGCCCCAGTAACGCTGCCGGCTGAACAGCCAGTCCCGCAGCCGGTAGGTCACCGTTGCCACACCGATCCCGTCGGCCTGCAGCTCGGCGACGATCTTGGCCTTGGCGTCAGGTACCGCGAGCCCGTCGATGTCGTAGCGCTCGCTGTGCGAGTTGACCGCGAACCCGTCGGCGACGTACGCCTCCGTCAGCGGCGCGTCGGCCTGCGCCGTGGTCGGGGCGATGACCCGCACGATGGGCAGCTCGAAGGCGCTCGCGTACTCGAAGTCGCGGTGGTCGTGCCCCGGGACGGCCATGATCGCGCCGGTGCCGTAGCCCATCAGGACGTAGTCGGCCACGAAGACCGGGATCGCCTGGCCGGTCACCGGGTTGGTGGCGAACGAGCCGGTGAACACCCCGGTCTTGTCCTTGCCCTCGGTCTGGCGCTCCACCTCCGACTTACCCGCGGCAGCCAGCCGGTATGCCGTGACCGCAGCCGCCGCGCCCGCGCTCGCCGCCGCGTCGTCCCCCTTCCAGACTTCGGGAGTGTTGTCAGGCCAGCCGTCTTGCGGTACAAGGGCATCCACCAACGGGTGCTCCGGCGCGAGCACCATGAACGTCGCGCCGAAGAGGGTGTCCGGCCGGGTCGTGAAGACCTCGATCTGCGACACTGACCCGTCGGTCAGCAGCACCGGGAAGCTCACCTGCGCACCCGCCGACCGCCCGATCCAGTTGCGCTGCATGATCTTGACCTTCTCGGGCCAGTCGATCCGGTCGAGGTCGTCGGCCAGCCGGTCGGCATACGCGGTGATCCGCATCATCCATTGCGGCAGATCGCGCCGGAAGACGGGAAAGTTGCCCCGCTCCGAGCGGCCCTCGTTGGTGACCTCCTCGTTGGACAGGACCGTGCCCAGGCCCGGGCACCAGTTGACCGGCGCCTGGGAAGGGTACGCGAGGCGGAAACCGTCCAGCAGGTCGGCGCGCTCCTTGTCCGACAGCGCCAGCCAGCCTCGCCCGTCCGCCCTCAGCGGTGCCAGCTGCCCGGACTCGAGCTTTGCGACGAGCTCGGCGATCGGCCGGGCCGCGCCCCGCGCGCCGTCCGGGCGGACCGCGTCCGGGTCATACCAGCTGTCGCGAATCTTCAGGAAGATCCACTGGGTCCAACGGTAGTAGTCCTCGTCGATCGTCGCGAAGCTGCGCCGCTCGTCGAAACCCAGTCCGAGCCGGCGCAGCTGGCGCTGCATGATCGCGATGTTGTCCTCGGTCGTCTTGCGCGGGTGCTGGCCGGTCTGCACGGCATACTGCTCGGCCGGCAGCCCGAAGGCGTCGTACCCCAGGGCGTGCAGCACGTTGCGCCCGCGCATCCGGTGGTAGCGGCAGAACACGTCGGTGGCGATGTACCCCAGCGGATGTCCCACGTGCAGGCCGGCGCCCGACGGGTAGGGGAACATGTCGAGCACCAGCAGCTTCTCGCCGAGCGCGGCGACCAGCTCAGGCTGCGCCCACGGCCCGGCCGGGTTGGGTGCGTGGAACGCACCGCTCTCCTGCCAGCGGTCCTGCCAGGCCAGCTCGATCTGGCCGGCCAGGGCGGCCGTGTAGCGGTAGGGCGTTTCGTCGCTCATCGTGCTCTCTCGTCATCGCGGGCCGGCGGCTGGGTATGCCGGGCATAAAAAGTCCCCTCACGCAGGAGGGGATGCCGCGCTGACGCCCATCTCTCAGCGCGGCCGGCTAAGGAGACGCTGCCGTGCCACGCGGTCAGGTTAGCGCACCGGGTCAGGGACGCAGCATCCCTAAAACGATGAGGACCTCGGCGACGTCGTGCGGGACCTGAGCGGCGAGGGCACCCTTGGAGAGCGGCCGCTCGAAGCGCTCGTACGCCGCCACCAGGTCGCCGGCGAACAGCAGGGTCGCCCCGAGCCCGAGCAGCGCGCTGGAGCTGGACCAGGCTGCTGCCGGCACGGCGGCGATGACGAGGACATAGCCGAGCCCTGGTATGCCGTCCCGCCACCTCGCGCGCGCAGCCGGCGCCCGCCAGAAGTACAGGGTGAAGGCGACGACGATCGCGGCTAGCCCCACCACGAGCCACACCGGCGCGACACTGCCCGGCATCAGGGCTGATCGCGAGGACGCAGGCAAGCCGGCTCGCGAGCAGGCTGGCCACGCCGACGCGGTCGCCCAGCCTGGTGCCGCTCAGTCGGCCGTAGCCACACCAGTCCGCCACGAGCGCGAGCAGCAGCCCCAGCAGCAGGAACCGGCCGTAGTCGACGGTGTCGGCCCGCAGCAGCCAGGCCAGGGCGAGCAGCAGCACGCGGAAGGCGGGCGGCTCGCCGTCTGCAGGTCCTCCCGGTGCTGGCCCATGGCCAGCCAGGTCGTCCCAGCAGCCACCGCGAGCGCCAGCAGCAGCACCCAGGCGAAGACGTTCATCGGCTTCACCCTCTCGCACCGAACCGCTCGCTGAGCGGCACGGCGCGCGTGTGATCCCCGGCATACACTCGACACCATGCCCCTGGAGAAGCAGGAACACACCGTCACCCAGGAGGACACCGCCGTCGAGCTGCACAGCGGCGACCTGCCCGTCCTAGCGACACCCCGTCTCATCAACTGGCTCGAACGGGCCGCGTTCGCTGTCGCCAAGCACTCGATCGACCCAGACCAGACCACGGTGGGCACGCTGGTCAAGGTCGAGCACGTCAAGGGCGCTCCGGTGGGCACCGTGGTCACCTGCTGCAGCTCCAAGCCGATCAGTGACGGGCGGCGGCTGATATTCCACGTCACGGCAACCGACGAGAAGGGCGACGACATCGCCGTCGGCGAGATCCAGCGGCGGGTCATCGACCCGGACCGGTTCATGGCTCGGTTCACCGAGGGCGAGGACGCCCCGGAGGCTCCGCGCTGACGCGGCGCCTCGGAGCCCGCGAGCTGATCGACGCGGTCCTCGACGAGGGCAGCTGGACGTCCGTGGGACGCCGCGCCGGTGCGCGACGCCCAGCCCGGAGGAGTATGCCGCGAGCTGGCCAGGCCGCGGCGGGGGCGGCGCCGACGAGGCGGTCCTCACCGGCGAGGGCCGGATGCACGGCCGCCGGGTCGCGGTCGTCGTCTCGCGAGTTCCGATTCCTCGCCGGGTCGATCGGGCGGGCGCGCCGCTGAGCGCTCGTGCTGCCATCGAGCGGGCGACCGCGCGAGGGGATTCCGCTGCTTGCCGCGCCCGCGTCGCGGCGGGACGCGGATGCAGGAGGGCACGCCGGCTTTCTCCAGATGGTGCGGATCTCCTCGGCGGTGGCGCAGCACAAGGCCGCGGGGCTGCCCTACATCGTCTACCTGCGCCACCCCACCACGGGCGGCGTGATGGCGTCGTGGGGCTCGCTCGGGCACATGACCGTCGGCCGAGCCGGGCGCGCTGGTCGGGTTCCTCGGCGCCGCGGGTCTACGAGGCGCTCTACGGCAGGCCGTTCCCCTAGGGCGTGCAGACCGCCGAGAACCTCTACACCCGCGGCATCATCGACGCCGTCGTGCCCGCCGAGGAGATCGCCGGGCATCCTCGACCGGGCGCTGACATCGTGCTCGCCCCCCGGCACGGGATCGCCGCCCGTGCCCGCCCCGCCGGACGATGCCGAGCCGCGGCCAGGGTCGAGCCTGGGACCGGTCATCGGTCGCGGCGGCCGGACCGGCCCGGCGTACGCCGGCTGCTCAAGCACGCCGCCAGCGACGTCATCCCGCTCAACGGCACCGGGCAGGGCGAGCACGACCCCGGGCTGCTGCTCGCGCTGGTCCGGTTCGGGGACGCCGTGCGTCTTCCTCGGCCAGGACCGCCGCCGCCGACCGCCAAGCAACCGCTGGGGCCGGGGGCGCTGCGAGTGGCCCGGCGCGGGATACACCTCGCCGCTGACCTGGACCTGCCCTTGGTGAGCGTCGTCGACACCCAGGGTGCGGCGTTGTCGCCGGGCGCCGAGGAAGGCGGGCTGGCCGGCGAGATCGCGCGGTGGCTGGCCGACCTGGTCATGCTGCACGCGCCCACGCTGTGCGTGATGCTCGGCCAGGGCACCGGCGGTGGGGCGCTCGCGATCCTGCCCGCCGACCGGGTGATCAGCTGCCCACCACGGCTGGTTGTCGCCGCTGCCGCCCGAGGGCGCGTCGGCGATCGTGCACCGGGTGACCGACCGCGCGCCCGAGCTGGCCGAGGCTCAGCGCGTGCGGGCCAGCGACCTGCTTGCCGACGGGATCGTCGACCGGATCGTCCCCGAGCACCGCGACGCGGCTGACGAGCCCGAGGCGTTCTGCCGCAGGATGGCCCATGCCATTCATCAGGAGCTGGACGCGCTGTGGCGTGCCGACCCCTCGACCCGCAAGGCCCTCCGCCTGGCGCGGTACCGACGCCTGGGCACCTGAGATTGGATTTGTCCGGGGATTATCTTCGTCCGGCGCTGACGTATCAGGGCTGTCACGAACCACTCCGTCGAGTGTTGACGGGCATCTCGACAAAGGGAGGGCGCGACGATGGCCACAGCGGACGTCGACGACACGAGCGGCATCGAGAGCTCGCGCGTTTCGAGCTACCGAGGAAACGAGCTCGTCATCGGCACGGCATACGAACGCCTCGTCAGCAGCAAGCTGGCGGACTGGGGCGCTGGGCCCGCGATCATGAGTGTCGACCCGCGGCTGGAGCTGGCGCTGGTCACGGTGCGCCCCAGTGCTGCGGCGAACTACCTGGAGAGCAACCACAAGGACTGGGTGGAGGCGGCCAAGGCGGCCGCTGAGAAGGAGCGCTACGCAGCCACCCCTCTCGACATCCTCGTTCGCTGTCTGCGCCTTTTCTTCGCGGACGAGTTCGGCGGCTGGGTGCCGACGCTGGCCAAGAACCGCCTTCTGGGACGGGTCGCAGGGAGCTATGTCATCGACGGCGGTGGTAGGGGGACGCCGCTGCCGCAGCCCTACGTCATCGACGGAGGCGGATCGAGCCAGCCCCGGCTCGTCAAACAGGGCAACGTCGTCGGCCGGCGCCCAGCCCAGGCCGGGGCCGGGGCCGGGGCCCGGGTAGGGGTCGTGGACACCAAGCTGCTGCCGCATCCGTGGCTTGATGGCGGTTTCGTCGCGCACACCGAGGATCTCTGGTCGCCCGACGAATGGAGCGGGCTGCCGAATTCTGCCTATCACGCGACGTTTGTCACGGGGCTGGTCCTAAACCAGGCCCCCGGGGCGACGGTGGTCGCCAGGGCCGCGTTGGACACGGAGGCTCAGCAGGACAGCTGGGCCGTGGCCCAGATCATCGCGACCCTGGCCGAGGATCGGCTCGATGTACTGAACCTCTCCTTCGGCTGCGCCACCGACGACGGTCAAGCGCCGTTGGTGCTGACCAGGGCGCTGCAGACCTTGGCTCCCAGAACGCTCGTCGTCGCAGCAGCCGGCAACCACGACCGGGACCGGACCCCGAGCGCCCCGACCTGGCCAGCGGCCATGGAACGTGTCGTGGCCGTCGGCGCGGTCGACAGCGACGGTCGGCCCGCCGACTTCAGCCCGAACGTCCCGTGGATCGATGCGCTGGCGCCGGGTGTCGGTGTGGTGAGCACCTGGGGGGTGAACGACGAGGGCGTGCCGACGTTCGCCCAGTGGAACGGGACGTCGTTCGCCGCGGCCGTCGTCTCAGGCGCGGTCGCAGCCAAAGTTGGCCCCGGCGTCGACCCGATGCAGGCGTGGGCGACGATCTGCGACGACGCAGCGCAGAAGCGTGCTGATTACGGTCGTATGGTTCCGATCGTGCCGCTGGGGGCAACGGTGCCGGGCTGGCCGCCAGGCCGGTGACGATACGAGGAGGTGAGGACCGTGGCGCTGGATCTGGAACGCGTTGACGTGCTCGTTGCCGAGGCCAGCAACGGGAACGAGGCCGCCTGGAACGCCATCGTCGACCGGTACGCCGCGCTCGTGTGGGCGATCTGCCGGAGCTTTCGACTCGACCACGCCGATGCCTCGGACGTCGCGCAGACCGTCTGGTTGCGCACCGTTGAGCGACTCTCCTCGCTTCGCGAACCGAACGCCCTACCTGGCTGGCTCTCCACCGTGACTCGCCGCGAGTGCCTCGCCGCTCTCCGCGCGTCCTCACGGGTGGGTATCGCCTGGGGGTCACCGCAGCTCGATCCGGCGGCGGACGTCGACTCGACGGCCCTGGACGCAGCGCTGCTGGCGAGCGAACGCGACTCGATTCTGCGTGAGGCGTTCGGCCAGCTCTCCGACCCATGCCAACGGCTGCTGACCATGCTCATGGACGACGAGCAAAGGTCGTACCAGCAGATCAGTGCCCTGCTCGGCATACCCGTCGGAAGCATCGGCCCCACCCGAGCCCGGTGCCTTAGCAGGCTGCGCCGCAATCCGGTCCTCACCGAGTGGCTGATGACGCACGAAGACCACCGGAAGGACGGCTGACATGTCGCACTCCTGGGACGACGACGAGGTCCTCATCGGTGCCCTCCGTCACGCGCTGCGGGTGGACCCGACGGTGCCCCGCGACGTCCGGGAGATCGGGTATGCCGCGTACGCCTGGCGCGACATCGACGCCGACCTGGCCGCTCTCACCTACGACTCGACGATGGAGGTATCCGATGCTGTCGGGAGCCCGCTCCCAGCAGCAGGCGCCGCTGCGCGCGATGACCTTCGCGAGCGCATCGATGATCATCGAGATCGAGGTAGGTCCCTTGGTGTTGCTGGGTCAGACCGTGCCGGCCCACGCGGGAAGCGTCCAGGTCGTGCCACGAGAAGGCGAATCCCGATCTGTGCAGGTCGATCCCGTCGGGTGCTTCACCGTGTCCCCCATCCCGAGCGTTCCGTTCCGACTACAGCTGACTGGCGAGCCGACAGTGACGACAGCCTGGATCACCCTCTGAGGTCCCCAAGCCGGACGCCCCCCGCGTACACTCGCGGGCGTGCCTGACGCGGAGCTGCTCGCGCACGCGCACGAGGCACTGCGGCTGGCATCGGTCGACCCAGCCAGGGCCGTAACGCTGGCCCAGGCGGCGTCTGCCGCGGCCGTGGCCGAGCGCCGTTGGGACGCGGCCAGCGTGGCCGACCGGGCCCAGGGCTTGGCCATGGTCCACCTGCACGACCTCGATCTGGCGTGCGCCAGGCTTCGCAATGCGGTGCGGTTGGCGCGGCGCGCCGGCCGCCGGGAGCTGGCCGCCGAGGCAAGGATGACGCTGGCCTTCGGCCTGAACCGTCAGGGACGCCTGGGCCGGGCCCTCGTCGAGATCAACGCTGCCGTGGCCGACCTGGACGGTCCCGGCCGGGCGAGGGCAGTGGCGCAACGCGGCGCCATCCTGCAGCAGCTCGGCCGCCTGGACGAGGCCACGGCTGACTACCGTGGTGCCCTACCTCTGCTGCGCCGGGCAGGGGACCCGGTGTGGGTCCAGCGGGTGCTGTCCAACCGCGGTTTGCTGCACGCGTTCCGGCACGAGTACCACCTGGCGCTGCGGGACCTCACCGCCGCCCAGGAGATCTGCGAACAGCTGGGACTGACCCTGCCGACCGCCTTCGTCCACGAGAATCTCGCGCTGGTTCACCGCCGTCTCGGCGACGTGCCCCTGGCCTTGTCCCACCTCGAACGGGCCGAGCGGACCTACGCGTCGGTGCGGACCCCCACCGGGTCCCTGCTCCTGGAACGGGGCGAGATCCTGCTCTCCGTGCGGCTGTTCGCCGAGGCCCGCGAGGCGTGCCAGCAGGCGGTCGCCGAATTCGAGCGGGCCCACCGGGGGCTGAGCACCCCGGAGGCGCGCCTGCTGCTCGCCCGGGCCGCTGTTCTCGACGACGACCCGGCACTTGCCGTCGCCGAGGCGCGTCGGGCAGCACGCGAGTTCCGCCGCCAGGACCGCGGCGAGTACGTCGCGCTCGCCCGGTGCCACGTCCTGCTCGCTCGGCTGGCGCAGCGGAACCCGAGCGGGGTCACCCCACGCGAGCTGGGCACCGCCGCGGCGGCTGCGCAAGCGGCGGGGTGGCCTAACACAGCGCTGGAGATGCATCTGCGGGCCGGGTTGGTTGCCCTGTCCCGGGGCCGCCATGACGGGGGGGCGGGGCTGAGCCAGCTCGAGGTGGTCAGCGCGGCCCGCAGGGGCGGGCCGGCCGACCGGCGGGCCAAGGGGTGGTATGCGACCGCGTTGCTGCGCGCGGACGGCGGTGACCGCCGTGGCGCCCGCGCTGCGGCGCGGCGGGGGCTGCGCATCATCGACGACTACCGCGACACGATGGGCGCGACCGACCTACGGGCCCACATCTCGGGCCTGGGCGTCGAGCTCGCCGCGCTGGGCCTCCGAACGGCCTTGGCGGGGGGCGACCCCCGAGCGGTGCTCACCTGGGCCGAGCTGGGCCGGGCGCGCCACCTGCTGGGCCGGCCCGCCCTGCCGCCCCAGGATCCGCTGCTCGCGCAGCTGCTTGCAGACCTGCGTACGGCGGTCGTACAGATCGAGCAGCGGCAGCGGGAAGGGCGACCCGCTGGACGGCTGGCCGGGCGGCAGCTGGCCCTGGAACGAGCGATCCGCGACGCCAACCGCCGAATGCCTCACGTCGTAGGATCCCCGCGGCGTGAGCCTCCGACACCTCACGAGCTACATGCCGCCCTCGACGGCGCCGCTCTGCTGGAGTACGTGGAGTCCGACGGGCAGCTGTATGCCGTGGCCGCCGCCGACGGCGGGGTGGCCCTCGTCTGCCTCGGGCCAGCCGCGCCGGTAGCGGACCTCGTGCGGTGGCTTCCGTTCGCGCTGACCCGCTTGTCCCGGCTGCGCACGAGTGCCGCGAGCGCCGACGCGGCCATCGGCCTGGTGCGTCGTACGGCTGCGGAACTGGGCACCCTGCTGCTCGCGCCGTTGGACGCCGTTCTTGCCGATCGCCCGGCGGTCATCGTCCCGACCGGTCTGCTCCAGTCGATGCCGTGGTCGCTGCTGCCGCAGCTGCGCGGGCGTGCAGTGACCGTCGGGCCGTCGGCTGCGCTCTGGCACGGCGCTGCCGGGCGGGCCCCGCAGCACGGCCACGTCGCCGCGGCCGCCGGGCCTGGCTTGCCCGGGGCGCACGCGGAGGCCGTCGACGTCGCCGCCATCTACCAAGCCGAGCCGCCGCTCGTCGGTGACGCCAGCACGGCGCATGCGGTCAGCGCCGCAGTGGACGGAGCATCCGTCGCTCACCTGGCCGCCCACGGCACGGTGCGCGCCGACAACCCGCTCTTCTCGTCGTTGCACCTTGCCGACGGCCCGCTGACGGTGTACGAGCTGGAGCGGCTAGCTCACGGCGCCGACACCGTCGTTCTCGCCGCGTGCAACAGCGGGAGGGACGTCGTGCTCGCCGGCGACGAAATGATCGGGTTGAGTGCCGCGTTTCTGAACAAACGCACTCGCAACGTCGTCGCGTCGGTCGTGGCGCTCCCTGACGCCGCGACCGCGCCGACGATGGTCGCGTTCCACCGCGATCTCGCGGCCGGCGCGCCGGTGGCGCAGGCCCTCGCCCGAGCCCAGGAAAGCATTGACCCCCTCGACGGGAGGGCCTACGCAGCTGCAGCGGGCTTCGTGTGCATGGGGGCGGGGTTCACCCCGATAAAGTTCGGTTCATGACCGGGCAGCGTCCAGGAGCACCATCATGACCGGGCAGCCGCCGGCCCAAAACGTCCAGTTCCCAAGCAACGGGCGGATGGCTAGCGGCTACCTCGCCGTCCCGGAGGCCGGCTGGGGTCCCGGAGTCATCGTCATCCAGGAGTGGTGGGGCCTGGACACCCATATCGTCAGCGTCGCCGACCGGCTGGCCGCAGCGGGGTTCGTCGCACTTGCGCCCGACCTCTACGGCGGGCGGGTGGCGCACGGGCGTGAGGACGCCGCCGCGATGATGGCCGCCCTGCCCGTTGCCCGGGCGGCGCTGGACCTGTCCGGGGCGGTCGACTACCTGCTCGGGCTGCCGGCGACGACCTCTGATGCGGTCGGCGCCGTCGGGTTCTGCATGGGCGGCGGGTTCGTCCTCATGTTGGCTGCCCAGCAGGGCGACCGGGTCGGCGCCGCAGCCCCGTTCTACGGGGTGGGTCCGGCGCTGCCTGACACCTACACCGGCCTGACGGCGGCGGTCCAGGGCCATTACGGGCTGCACGACGCCAGCTACCCCCCGGAGCAGGCCCGCGCCCTCGCCGAGCAAATCCGTCGGGAAAGCGGCGCCGACGTCGAGCTGTTCTTCTACGACGCCGGGCACGCCTTCGTCAACGACGAGAACCGAATGGGCAACTACCAGCCGCAAGCCGCGGCGCTCGCCTGGGAACGCATGGTCGCCTTCTTCCACGACAAGCTCGGTGTGCCGTCCGGCTGAGTGTCCTTGTCTCACCGGGCGATCGGCTTGCTGTCCGCTGGCGCGCTGCTGGCGGCTGGGGCCTGCAGCGCCGGGTCACCTGCGCCGAGCGATACCGCCTCGGATTCCACCTCCGCCGACGCGACTGTTCCACCGGCCGCCGCCACGGCTGGTACGCCACCCACGGAGCCCTCGACCCCGCCCACCGGCTCGACACCGCCTGCGCCACCCACCTGTGCCGAGCGAGTGCTGGCCGGGCTGACCGAATCGGAGCGCGTCGGCCAGCTGCTCATGGTCGGCGTGTCCGCCTCCGCCGGGGCAGCTGCGGTGGAGCCAACCGTGCGCGACCACCGGGTCGGCGCCGTGGTCTACCTCGGCGGCTGGCGCGACTCGTCCACCGTCGCGTCGGCCTCTGCTGCACTCCAGCGCCATGCGACGCGCGAAGCTGGGCTGCTGGTCGCAGCAGACCAGGAGGGCGGGCAGATCCAGCAGCTGCGCAGCGGCGGGTTCAGTGCGTTGCCGTCCGCGCTCGACCAGGGCCGGATGGCGGCCGGTGAGCTGACCGCGATGTGGGCGAGCGCCGCCCGGGAGCTGCGCACGGCGGGGGTCAACGTCAACCTCGCGCCGGTCGCCGACGTCGTTGCGAAAGGACAGGAGAGCAGCAACGCCCCGATCGGTCGGTACTCCCGCCAGCTCGGTAGCGACCCGGGCCAGGTTGCCGGGGCCGTGCGGGCGGTCGTGGCCGGTCTGGCCCAAGGCGGGGTGCAGGCCACCGTCAAGCACTTCCCAGGGCTGGGACGGGTCACCGGCAATACCGACGTCACCGCCCAGGGCATCACCGACGACACGGCGACCCCTAACGACCCGAACCTGGCGCCCTTCCGAGCCGGCATCGACGCGGGTGCGGGCCTGGTCATGGTGTCGTCGGCGCGCTACCCGAAGCTCGACCCGGCCAACCAGGCGGTCTTCTCGCCAGCCGTCATTACCGGCCTGCTGCGCACCGCGATGGGCTACCAGGGGGTGGTCGTCACCGACGACGTCGGCGTCGCCGAGTCGGTGTCGAGTGTGCCGGCCGCAGATCGCGCCACCCGCTTCCTGGCAGCGGGCGGTGACATCGTGCTCACTGCGCAGTCGTCGACGGTGCCCGCGATGGCCTCGGCGATCACGTCACGCGCAGCCCAGGACCCCCCGTTCGCCGAGCAGGTGCAAAGATCGGTGGCCCGCGTCCTTGGCCTCAAGGAGAGAATGGGACTGTTGCACTGCGGGTAGAAGCTGCGGGTAGAAATGGAGCTGCCATGAGCGAGAAGCCACGTCCGATGCGCTCGGTCACCGCAACTGAACTGCCGCAGAGCGGCCGCGCGGACGCGGACGTGGCCGGTCATTGGCTGCTGGCCCGCCTGGGTAAACGGGTGCTGCGCCCCGGTGGTCTCGAGATGACCCGTTCCCTGCTAGCGCACGCCGACGTCGCGGGTGCCGACGTCGTCGAGCTGGCGCCGGGCCTGGGACGGACCGCCCGCGACATCCTTGCCCCCGGATGACAACCGGACCTGCTCGCCCGTGGCAATGCTCAGCCAGCTCGGAGGAGCAAGGCGCCGGTGACGATGAGTGCCATGACCTTCATGATCTCGAGGGCGACGTAGGCATGGTGGGCTCGTGAGCGCGGGGCCGCCCGCCCCGCGAGCACCAGGTCGGAGCGACGAGTGAGCCGCGGCCGGACGACGAGCAGCTGCACGACGAGGGTCGCGTCCGTGACCGCAACCGCCGCGAGCACCGACCCGGCGGCCGATGCGGCGACCGTCGTTGCCAAAACCACCGCGAAGAGCGTCTCGACCGTGTTGAGCGCGCGGAAGACCAGCCGGCCGATGCCGAGCCCGATCGGCAGGGTCACCTCGGGGGCCCGGAACCTCAGTGGTGCCTCGACAAACGAGATGGCGAGAACCATGCCCAGCCAGACGAAGGTCACGGCGATGGCGAGCGCGAGGGTTGGAGTCATGATCATGTGAGTGCGGCGAAACCAGTGGAGCTGAGGGGACTCGAACCCCTGACCCCCTCCATGCCATGGAGGTGCGCTACCAGCTGCGCCACAGCCCCGCCCCGGCCGAACCGGGAAACCCAACGATCCTAGCCAACCTCATCCTCTGACGCGAAATCATGGTTGGGCACGCCCTCGTTGTAGGTGAGCAGCCGCAGCCGCCCGCCCGGCTCGCCCTCCTGCAGGGTCGTCCACGTGCAGTTGGCCATCGTCGCGAAGACCGCCTCGGCGCTGTGCGCCAGCCCGAGCAGCGCCAGCATCGACGCGCGCAGGCAGGCCCCGTGGGTGACGACCATCCCGGTCTGCCCCTCCCCCAGCGCGGCAACGTACTCACGCATGGCCGGCACGGCCCTGGCCAGCACGTCGGCGGTCGACTCGGCCCCGGGCACCAGGACGGTCTCGTCGCCTTGCCCCCACGCGGCATACTCCACCGGAAAGCGCTGCGCGAACTCGGTGCGAGTCATTCCTGAGCGCGCCCCGACCGAGTACTCGCGCAAACGGGGGTCGGGCTCGACGCGCAGCCCGGTGAACCCCGAAATGTATGCCGCGGTCTGGCTCGCGCGCGCCAGGTCGCTCGACCACAGGCGCGAGGGGCGCAAGGCGGCCAGGTACGGTGCGGCTCGCTCGGCTTCGGCGTGCCCCACTTCGTCCAGCTCGATGTCGGTGTGCCCCTGAGCCCGGCGGCCGACGTTCCACCCGGTGCGACCGTGGCGCACGAGGACGAGCTTGCGCACGCGGTCAGACGGGAAGGTGCTCCAGCGGGTCGGCATCAGGCACCGTCTGCGTCAGTGGACATCAGGCATCGTCTGCGTCAGTGGACATCAGGCACCGTCTGCGTGAGTGGACATCAGGCAGAGTCGGCGTCACGCAACGGCCGCGGCAGGGTCTCGATCGCGTCAAGGTCGACCGTGGGACAGTCCTTCCACAGCCGTTCGAGCTGGTAGTAGCGCCGCTCATCGGTGTGCTGGACGTGCACGACGAGGTCGGCGAAGTCGATGAGGACCCACCGACCCTCCCTACCTCCCTCGCGGCGGATCGGCTTGATCCCCTGCTCACGCAGCCGCTGCTCCACCTCGTCGACGATTGCCCCAGCCTGCCGATCGTTGGAGGCGGTCGCGATGAGGAACACGTCGGTGAGCGCGAGCCGGTTCGATACGTCGATGGCGACGACATCGTCGGCGATCTTGTCCAGGGCCGCCTCGGCGGCGACCTTGGCCAGGCTCAGAGCTCGTGGGGTTGCGGGCACGGATCTCCTAGGAGGCAGGGGTCATTCGGCGAAGCTCGGAACGCCGGGGCGGTACAGGCTGTACTTGGTGATGTACTGCACCACCCCATCGGGCACGAGATACCACACCGGCTGTCCGTGGCCCACCCGCTCGCGACAGTCGGTCGAGGAGATGGCCATGGCCGGCACCTCCTGCAACGTGATCTTGTCTCTCGGCAGTCCCCGGTTCGAAAGCAGATGCCCTGGGCGGGTGACCCCGATGAAGTGGGCCAGGGGCCACAGCTCGTCGACGTCGCGCCAGGTGAGGATCTCGGCGAGCGCGTCGGCTCCGGTGATGAAGTACAGCTCGGTTTCGGGGCGTTCGCGGCGTAGGTCACGCAGGGTGTCGATGGTGTACGTCGGCCCGGGGCGGTCGAGATCCACCCGGCTGACCGTGAAGCGCGGGTTCGCGGCTGTGGCGATTACGGTCATCAGGTAACGGTGCTCCGCGGTGCTGACCTCGGTCAGCGCCTTCTGCCACGGCTGACCGGTCGGCACGAACACGACCTCGTCGAGGTGGTACAGCGACGCCACCTCGCTCGCGGCGACTAGGTGGCCGTGGTGGATGGGGTCAAAGGTGCCGCCCATCACGCCGAGCCGCTTGCTCAGTGCGGCCCTCCTGCGGGCCGCCCGCCTGCGGCATGGCCTTCGCCGGCGGGACGGGTGTACCGGTCGCGAACCTTGTATGCCGTGCCCCGGAACGCCCACACCAGCGCGAGCAACAGCGCGAACCCGAGCAAGAACAGGATCCCGTACATCGGCGCGGGCATCGGAAGCTCGCGGTGCGGCTCCTCCTCGCTGGCCAGGACCGGTATCACCAGGGCCGTCAGGACGCTCGCGAACATGGCGCTCATCGTAGCGGGTCCCCTTCCCACCCCCCTGCCTACGTAGCACACCGACGACCATTGGTCCTCGACACGCCGGCTCATGGCGCGCATACCCAGACCAATGGTCGTCGCTGTACGGCGCGGGTGGGGAAAGCTGATGGGCTCATGGTCGGCACCGGCATTCAGCACAGCCGAGGCACAGATGCGACCGTACTCTTGAACCCATGAGCACCGAGCTGTCGGTCGTCGTGCCGATGTACAACGAGCAGGAGGTCCTGCCCTTGTTCGCCGCCCGGCTGCGTCCCGTGCTCGACGGGCTGACGACGGCATACGAGGTGGTGTGCGTCGACGACGGCAGCCGCGACCTGACCCCTGCGCTGCTGACGCGGCTGTCCCGTGAGTGGCCCCAGGTGCGCGTCGTACGGCTGCGCGCCAACGCCGGCCACCAAGCCGCCATCTCCGCAGGGCTCGAGGTCGCGCGCGGGGACTATGTCGTCACCATCGACGCCGACCTGCAGGACCCGCCCGAGGTCATCGCGGACCTGCTGGCCACCGCCCACGACGAGCAGGTCGACGTGGTCTACGGGGTCCGCAGCGACCGCTCCACCGACTCGCTGTTCAAGCGGGTATCGGCGCGGGCGTTCTACGCCGGCATCCGGGCCATCAGCCGCACCCGGGCGCACAGCGACGCCGGTGACTTCCGGCTCATGTCCCGCGCGACGGTCGATGCGGTCAACCAGCTGCCCCAGGCCAACCGGGTCCTGCGGTTCGTCGTCCCCGCGCTGCACTTCCCGTCCGCAACCGTGGAGTACAAGCGCGACGCGCGGGCCGCGGGCGCCTCCAAGTACCCGTTCGTCAAGATGCTGCGGCTGTCGGTGGACTCGGTGACGGGGTTCTCGCTCTTCCCCCTGCGCCTGGCGACCTATCTCGGGCTGGGCGGTGCGGCACTGATCGTGCTGGCCAGCGTGGCGCTGCTGTTCGCCGCGAGCGCAGGCTCCACGATCCCCGGCTGGACCTCGACGGTTCTCATCGTCGCGGCCGTGGGCGCCGTCCAGCTGGTGTGTCTGGGGGTCCTCGGCGAGTACGTCGGGCGGATGTACACCCAGATGCAGGGCCGTCCGGCATACTTCATCTCCTTCGACTCCAAGGCGCCCAGCCGGCCGACGGCGCTGAGCCCCGGGCCGATCCCCGAGCTAAAGCCGGACCTGCCCGTCTCCCTCGACGACCCACTTCGTCGTCGTCAGCTCGGGTAGGGCCATCGGGCCGCGAGCGTGCAGCTTCTGGGTGGAGATGCCGATCTCGGCCCCCATCCCGAACTGCCCGCCGTCGGTGAACCGGCTCGACGCGTTGACCATGACGACCGCCGCGTCGACCTCGGCGACGAACCGACGGGCCGCCCCGCGGTCCTCGGTGACGATGACCTCGGTGTGCGTCGTGCCGTTGACGCGGATGTGCTCGAGCGCTTCGTCCAGCGTCGCGACGGTGCGCAGGTTCATCTCCAAGCGGTGCCATTCGGTCGCGTAGTCGGCCCCGGTGACGAGCTGGTATGCCGCGCCCGCGGCTTCGGCGTACGGGCGCACCTCCTCGGCCACGTGCAGCAGCACGCCCGCGCCGGCCAGCGCGGTGATGACGTCCGGCAGGAACTTCTCGGCCACGGCGTCGTGGACCAGCAGCGACTCCGCGGCGTTGCACACCGAGGGGCGCTGGGTCTTGGAGTTGACCGCGACCGCGAGCGCGCGGCTCAGGTCAGCGGCAGCGTCGACGTACACGTGGTTCACGCCGATGCCCGTCTCGATCACCGGGACGGTCGACTCACGCACCACGGTCTGGATGAGCTCGGCGCCGCCGCGGGGGATGACCAGGTCGACCAGACCGCGCGCGGTCATCAGCGCCCGGGCGGCGTCGTGGCCGCCGCCGTCGAGCAGGGTGACGGCGTCCTGCGGAAGGCGTCGGGACGTGAGCACCTCGCGCAGCACCGCGACGAGGGCCTGGTTGGATGACGACGCGGCCGAGCCGCCCCGCAGGATCACGGCGTTGCCGCTCTTGACCCCGAGCGTCGCAGCGTCGACCGTGACGTTGGGCCGGGCCTCGTAGATCATCCCGACCACGCCCATGGGCACGCGGACCTGGCGGATCTGCAGGCCGTTGGCCAGGGTCGAGCCGCGCACGACCTCGCCCACCGGGTCGGGCAGGGCGGCGACCTCTCGCACCGCGTCGGCGATCTGGCGGACCCGCGGCTCGTCGAGCATGAGCCGGTCCAGCAGGCCCTCCGGCATACCGCGTTCACGTCCACGCGCGAGGTCTTCGCCGTTGGCCGCGACGATCTGGCGTACGTGCGCGTCGAGGGCGTCGGCCATGGCATGCAGCGCGGCGTCTTTGTCGGCGCGGTTGAGCAGGGCGAGCCGGCGTGCGGCGGTCCTGGCGCGTGCAGCGAGGTTGGCGACGTGCGCGACGACGGCGGGGTCGATGGGTTCGGCCATGACGTCAAGGGTAGGCGCCTGGAAGGCTCAGTCGCGCCCGAGGATGACGATGGCGTCCCGGTGGACGACCTCGCGCTCGTACTCGGGCCCCAGCTCCCGGGCCAGCTCGCGCGTGCTGCGCCCGAGCAGCGGGGGCAGCTCATCAGCGGAGTAGTTGACCAGTCCGCGGGCTACCGCGCGTCCGGACGGCTCGCACAGCTCGACCGGGTCCCCGGCGACGAACGACCCGCGCACCTCGAGCACTCCCGCAGGCAGCAGGGACTTGCGCCGCATCACCACCGCGTGAACGGCACCCTCGTCGAGCAGCAGCCGCCCCTGCGGTGTGGTCGCGTGCGCGAGCCATAGCAGCCGGCTCGGCGGGCGTCGTTGTCCTGGAATGAAGATCGTTCCGACATCCTGCCCGCTTAGAGCCTCCGACACCCGGTCGGTCGCGGTGAGCAAGGCCGGAATGCCGGCCGCGTTGGCGATCGCCGCCGCCTCGATCTTGGTCGCCATCCCGCCCGTACCGACCTGGGTGCCGGCCCCCTTGACGGCGACACCCGCCAGGTCATCGCCCCCACGCACGAGCGGAATCCGGCGAGTGCCGGTGCGGCTGGGTGGGCCGTCGTACAGGGCGTCGACGTCCGAGAGGAGCACGAGCGCATCGGCCTGCACGAGATGCGCGACCAGCGCCGCGAGCCGGTCATTGTCGCCGAAGCGGATCTCGTGGGTGGCGACGGTGTCGTTCTCGTTGACCACCGGCAGGATCCGCAGGTCGAGCAGCCGCTCGAGGGTCCTGCGGGCGTTGAGGTAGTGGCTGCGTCGGGTGACGTCGTCGAGGGTGAGCAGCACCTGCCCCACGCCGACCCCGTGGGCCGCGAACGCCTGCTGGTATGCCGTGATGAGCGCGCCTTGGCCCACGCTTGCCGCCGCTTGCTGGGTGGCCAGGTCGCGCGGGCGACGGGTCAGCCCGAGTGGGGCCATCCCGGCGGCGATTGCGCCCGAGGAGACCAGGACGATCGAGTCGCCGGCGCGGTGCCGGGCCGCAACCGAGTTGACCAGGGCGACGAGCCGACCGACGTCGAGTCCGCCGTCCGGGCTGGTCAGCGAGCTGGACCCGACCTTGACGACCAGGCGTTGCGCCTTGACAAGAGCGGTGCGCGGCACGGCATGCCACTCTATCCGGGGCAGGACGAGGTCGCTCCTAGCACCGGATGCCGTGCCAGGAGCGCAATTGCCGTCCAAGAGCACTCTCTGGTGGCTAGCGGTTCTGCTCGGCGCGCCGCTCGGCCTCCAGCTCGGCCTGGGTTCGCGCCCGGGCGGCATACCGCTGCTGCTGGCGCTCACGTCCGGCGCCGCGCGTGGGCCGGGTCGGCTCGGTGAGGCGGGGGTCGCTGCCGCGTGGGCCGGCGAGCCGCTCGGCCCCGCTCGCGAGCGACGGCTCCCAGTCGAAGACCACCGCGTTGTCCGCGTCGCCGATGAGAACGGTGTCCCCCGCGACCGCGCCGGCCCGCAGCAGCTCGTCCTCGACTCCCAGCCGTTGCAGCCGATCGGCGAGATAGCCCACCGCCTCGTCGTTGCTGAAGTTGGTCTGGCGCACCCACCTGGTCGGGCGCTCCCCGACCACCCGGTATGCCGGCCCGTCCGGGGTCCGCTCGCGGCGCACGACAAACCCAGTGTCGTTAACTGCCCTGGGGCGCAGCACAATTCGGGTCGGCTCGCGGTCGATGACATGCGCCCGGGCCTCGTGCACGTGGCGGGCGAGGGCAAAGGACAGCTCGCGCAGGCCGGTGCGGGCCACGGCCGACACGACGAAGACCTCCAGGCCACGGGCCCGCAGGTCCGGCCGGACCAGCTCGGCCAGCTGCGCAGCCTCGGGCACGTCCGCCTTGTTGAGCACGACGACCCGGGTCCGCTCGGCGAGCGGGCGACCCCCGAGGTCGGCATCGGGTACGTAAAGCGAGAGCTCACGCTCGATCACGTCAACGTCGGTCAACGGGTCGCGGCCGGGCACAAGGGTTGCGCAGTCGATGACATGGACCAGCACCGAGCACCGTTCGACGTGCCGAAGGAACTCCAGTCCCAGCCCCCTGCCTTCGTGCGCCCCAGGGATGAGCCCAGGCACGTCGGCGACGGTGAACCGCTCGTCACCGGCGGTCACGACTCCGAGCGTGGGGACCAGCGTGGTGAAGGGGTAGTCGGCGATCTTGGGCCGGGCCGCCGACAGCGCCGCCACCAGCGAGGACTTGCCCGCCGACGGGAAACCGATGAACGCGACGTCGGCGAGGCTCTTGAGCTCTAGGACGATCTCGAAGGCCTCGCCAGGCTCCCCCAGCAGGGCGAAGCCCGGAGCCTTGCGCCGGGGCGAGGCCAGCGCCTTGTTGCCCAGCCCGCCCCGGCCGCCGCGGGCGATGACGTGCTGGGCACCTGCTCCGACCAGGTCGACGATGACCCGGCCATCCAGGTGTCTGACCACGGTGCCCTCCGGGACGGACAGGACCAGGTCCTGCCCGTTCGCACCGTTGCGCTCGTCCCCGGCACCTGGCCGCCCGTCGGTGGCCCGCCGGTGCGGGTGATGGTGGTAGTCGAGCAGGGTCCAGGCCTGTGGGTCTGCGCGGACGATGACCGACCCGCCCCTACCCCCGTTGCCGCCGTCCGGCCCGGCGAGCGGCTTGTACTTCTCGCGGCGCACTGACGCGACGCCGTCGCCTCCGTCACCGGCGGCAACGTGCAGGACCACTCGGTCGACGAAGGTCGTCGTCATGCTCCGGCGATGGCGATGTGGCTAGGAGTCCGACTCCGCGGCCCGCACGCTCACCGTCTTGCGGCCTCGCCTGGTGCCGAACGCCACGGAGCCGGCCACGAGTGCGAACAGTGTGTCGTCGCTGCCGCGGCCCACGCCGTCGCCGGGATGGAAGTGCGTGCCGCGCTGGCGCACGATGATCTCTCCGGCGTTGACCACCTGCCCACCGAAGCGCTTGACTCCCAGCCGCTGCGCGTTGGAGTCACGGCCGTTGCGGGTCGAGGACGCGCCCTTCTTGTGTGCCATGTCGTCGCCTATGCCTAGGTAGCTATCGCGGTAATCTTGACCTGGGTCAGGTGCTGGCGGTGCCCCTGCCGCTTGCGGTAGCCGGTCTTGTTCTTGTACTTGAGGATCCGGATCTTGGGGCCTTTTACCGCCTTGACCACCTCGGCCCGCACCGAGACCCGCGAGAGTGCATCAGCATCAGCCGTCACCGTCTGGCCGTCGACCAGCAGCAACGCAGCCAGGTCGACGGTCTCTCCCACGTCTGCACCGACCTTGTCGATGATGAGCGTGTCGCCGACGGACACCTTCTCCTGGCGCCCACCAGCGCGGACAATCGCGTACACGTCGGGCTCACTTTCGTTCTGTGGGTCCAGGGATCGGTGTGGATCGGTGTGGGGATGGGTGAACGCACCAAACGACTAGCCTACCGGTCGGCCCAGGGTCGGCCAAACCGCCCGCTCATTCCGGGGCTGGCGGCGGCCCAGCGGGGGAGATGACCCGGCCGTGCCTGCGGCGTCGGGGCGGCGGCGCATCGCCCTCGCCACTGCTGTCGCCACTGCTGTCGCTGCTCTCTGCCGCCCAGGCCAGCTCCTCAGGCGCCTCGTCCCAGAGCACGGGTGTCTCGTCGATGTCTGAGGGGCTGTCACCGAGATCAACACCGAGATCAACACGCAGCTGCTCGCTGTCGGATGCAGCCTCAGCCGCGGCGGGCTGCTCCTCCAGGCCTGGCGTCGGGCTTTCCGGGGGAGTGCTCTTGATCGCGGCGGCATGGGCCGCTGCGGCGATCTGGGCGGGGGTCGGCCCGCCCGGCGCGGGCGTCGGCGATGACTCGACGGACGCCGGCCGTCCCCGCCGCCCGGACGCGCGGCCCGGGCTCGAGCCGAACGACTCGGGCGGCTCCGGCGAACGCTCGACCGGATCGCTGTGGATGAGGTAGCCGCGGCCGTTGCAGTGCTCGCACGTCTCGGAGAACACCTCGATCAACCCGGAGCCGACCCGCTTGCGGGTCATCTGAACCAGCCCGAGCGAGGTCACCTCGGCCACCTGGTGCTTGGTGCGGTCGCGGCCGAGGCACTCGAGCAGCCGCCGCACCACCAGGTCGCGGTTGGACTCCAGCACCATGTCGATGAAGTCGATGACAATGATCCCGCCGATGTCGCGCAGGCGCAGCTGGCGCACGATCTCCTCGGCCGCCTCGATGTTGTTGCGGGTGACGGTCTCCTCGAGGTTGCCCCCCGAGCCGACGAACTTGCCGGTGTTCACGTCGACGACGGTCATCGCCTCGGTGCGGTCGATCACGAGCGACCCGCCGGAGGGTAGCCAGACCTTGCGGTCCATCGCCTTGGCGATCTGCTCGTCGACCCGGTGTTGGCCGAAGATGTCCTCTTCGCCGGTCCACCGGGACAGCCGGTCCGCCAGGTCCGGAGCCACCGTGTGGACGTACCCGCTCACCTCCTCCCAGGCGGCCTCGCCGGCGACGACCAGCTGGGCGAAGTCCTCATTGAAGATGTCGCGAATCACCCGCACCGTGAGGTCGGCCTCGCCATGCAGCAGGACCGGCGGGCCACCCTTGCCCTTTCGGGCGCTGCCCGCACTTCCCGCCTGGGCGCGGATCTGCTCCCATGTTGCGCTCAGTCGTTCCACATCGACGCGCAGGTCGTCCTCGGAGGCGCCCTCTGCGGCGGTACGCACGATGACTCCGGCGCTCTCGGGCACCACGTCTCGCAAGATCCGCTTTAGCCGCGCCCGCTCGGTGTCGGGCAGTTTCCGTGAGATCCCCGTCATGCCGCTGTCCGGGACGTACACCAGGTAGCGGCCCGGCAGGGACATCTGCGAGGTCAGTCGGGCGCCCTTGTGGCCGATCGGGTCCTTGGTCACCTGGACCAGGACCGACTGCCCCGACTCCAGTGCGTTCTCGATCCGCTTCGGAGCGCCCGACTCCAGCCCGGCCGCGTCCCAGTTGACCTCCCCGGCATACAGGACGGCGTTTCGGCCCTTGCCGATGTCGACGAAGGCGGCCTCCATCGACGGCAGGACGTTCTGGACCTTGCCCAGATAGATGTTGCCGGCCATGGAGATGTTGGTGTCGCGGGACACGTAGTGCTCGACGAGTACGCCGTCCTCGAGGACGCCGATCTGGGTCCGGTCCCCGGTCCGGCGCACGAGCATGACGCGCTCGACGCTTTCCCGCCGGGCGAGGAACTCGGCCTCGGTGATGATGGTCCGCCGACGCCCGGCCTCGCGGCCCTCGCGGCGGCGCTGCTTCTTGGCCTCCAGCCGGGTCGACCCCTTCAGGCTGGTGACCTCGTCGCGCTCACGACGAGGTTCGCGGACCTTGGTCACCACGCCTGGTGCGTCGTCCCCCTCCACGGACGAGCCGCTGCGGCGGCGGCGGCGCGTGCGGTGCCGTGATGCGCCGCCGTCACCCGCCGCCTCGCCCTCGTCCTGCCCAGGTTCGCCCGCGGACGGCTCGTCGCCGGCTTCCCCGGCGGCGCGGGCGAGCTGCTCCGCAGTGCGGCCCTTGCGGCCCTTGCCGCCGCGTCGGCGACGCCGACGTCCCGTGGCGGAGGCCTCGCCGGCCGGCCCCTGCTGCTCGTCCGCGGCAGCGGCTGTCTCAGCCGGCTGGTCTGCAGACACCGGCTCAGGTATGCCGTCCGGCCCGGCCGGCTCTTGCGGCTCGGGTCCGGTGGGCTCGCTCGGCGCCCGGTGACGGGGTGCGGGCGAGAGGGGCTCAGGGGCCCGGAACAGCGGACCGAAGCTCGTCGCGCGGTTGCGCTCCTCGTCCTGCTCGTCCTGGTCCGACGCTTGCTCGTCCAGCCCGACGTCCTGCTGCCGGCTATCGGGAGCGGCGTCGTTCGGGGGCCCGTCGGATTCGGGTTCCTCGACCTGCGCGGCGAACTCGATGCGCGGCGAGCCATCGTCGAGGCCCAATGCCTCGGTTACGACGAGGTCCAGGGCGGTCTCGTCCGGCTCGACGGCACTGGCCGGCAACTGCGGCTGAGCTCGCTTGCGTGTGGCCCGTTTCCGTGGAGCCGGCGCAGTCGATTCGCCCTCTGGCCGGACGACCGTCTTCTTTCGCATCCGTTTGGGGGCGGCCGCTGCGGCCGGCTGCTCGGCTGTGGATGCCATCTCGTCTGTGGATGCCATCAGGCGTCCTCTCGTCGCCCCGTGCGGCGACGGCCACACCTCGGAGCGGGCTCCACGTCACCGCGCGGCGCGGCGTGTCTCGTCGCCCCGCACGCGGCGCGACGGAAGTCGTGTTGTCATACCTGGCTCGGCTCGCGCGGGATGCGCGGCACCGGGTCAGGCACCGGCAACGTTCCCTTCGGGGGCCAACGGGTCGGCCACCGACACGCTCCCGCTCTGCAGTGGGCCTTGGGCCAGCCGGGTCACCCGGGGTGATGCGGGCGGCTCCAGACCACCGACTGCGCGCAGCGCGCTCAGAATGTCGTCGGGGCGCACAGCAGGTGTGGTATGCCGTACGACCATTCGGAGTATCGCACATCCCGCATCGATCACGTGCATCTCCACCACCGGCGCCCTGGTGTCGAAGGTTCTCAGGCCACTCTTGCCCATCCGGGTCACCTCCGCGCGCGAGGCGACGAGAAACCGGGCGACCGCCTCACGCAGCACCTCTGGGTCGAGCCCAGGGAAGCGGACCTCCCAGTCACTCGCCTGAAGCCGGTCAGCGAGCGCGCCCGGCCGGGCTTCCTGGCACTCGACGATGTCGAGGCCCTCAGGCAGGGCGCCGTCCAGCGCTGTGCGCACGGCGTCAGGGTCGACTCGTTCGGTGAGCGAGATCTCGACGTACTCGGCCTCACTGGCGGTCCCGGTCGATGCCGCGTTGGCGTAGGAGATCCGCGGATGGGGGTGAAACCCCGCAGAGAACGCCACCGGGAGGCGGGTGCGGCGCAGCGCCCGCTCGAGGGCGCGTTGGAAGTCCCGGGTCGAGGAGAAGCGCAGCCGGCCCCGCTTGGCATAACGCACCCGCAGCTTCTGCACCACGGCAGCCGCGGGTGGCCCCTGCGGCGTGCGCGGTGTCGCCATTGCCGCCAGCTACCGAGGCTCCGCGCGCTTGGCCGCCCGCGCGGCCAGCTCAGCCCGGTCCAGCTCCGCGGCCTGCTCGGGGGTAGGGGCGCGCCCGCCCAGCCGGGCGGGCTGGAAGACCAGCTCGTCGCCCTCCATCGGCGGGTATGCCGTCCACAGCCGTTCGAGCGCATCGGCCATGGCCGAGCGGATTCGCTCGGTCGCCCGCTCGACGTCCTCGTCCGGGCTGACCCGCAGCGGTGCGCCGATGTCGACGAAGATCGGCAGGTTCGTGCGGCCCAGCCGTTTGGGATGGTCCTTCGTCCAGACCCGCTGCGCGCCCCAGACCACGATCGGGACGACCGGCACCTGCGCCTGCTGAGCGAGCCGGGCCGCCCCCGTCTTGAACCCCTTGAGCTCGAACGAGCGCGAGATCGTCGCCTCGGGGTAGACCGCGACGATCTCGCCGCGGCGCAGCGCCCCCAGGGCCTCGTCGAACGCCCCCGCCCCAGCAGCCCGGTCGACGGGGATGTGGTGCATGCCCCGCATGAGCGGTCCGGTGACCGGATGGTGGAACACCGAGTCCTTGGCCATGAACCTGATGAGGCGGCGGGCCTGCAGCGCCGCGAGACCGGCATACGTGAAGTCGAGATACCCCGTGTGGTTGATCGCCACGACCGCCCCGCCAGTGCGCGGGAAGTCCTCGCCACCGGTGACCGTGAACCGCAGGCCCTGCGCCGCGAACAGCGTGCGGGCGAACCCGATGACCGACCAGTAGAGGGGCTCCACAGAGCCCACCTTAGGGCCCACCCCAAGGCCCACCCTGGGCGAGTCTGGGAGGATGCCGTCCATGACCAGCGCACCCGCCCGCACCACGGTTCCCGAGCGCCCGACGCTTGACGGGATGGAGGAGAAGTGGGGCACGGTATGGGAGCGAGAGGGCACCTACCGGTTCGACCGGGCGCGCGCCCTCGCCGCGCCGCGCTCCGAGCTGTTCACCATCGACACGCCGCCGCCGACGGTGTCCGGGTCGCTGCACATGGGCCACGTCTACTCCTACACCCACATCGACGTCATGGCGCGCTACAAGCGGATGGCAGGCTTCGAGGTCTTCTACCCGATCGGCTGGGACGACAACGGGCTGCCCACCGAGAAGCGGGTGCAGAACTACTACGGTGTGCGCGGCGACGCCTCGCTGCCGTACGACCCGGGCTTCCAACCCCCGCACCGGGGCGACGTCACATCGATCAAGGCCGCTGACCAGGTCGCGGTGAGCCGGCAGAACTTCATCGAGCTGTGCGCCGAGCTCACTGCGGTCGACGAGGAGGCCTTCGAGGCGTTGTTTCGCCGGATGGGCTTCTCGCTGGACTGGACCATCTCCTACCGCACCATCGACGAGCACTCCCGGGCCACCGCCCAGCAGGCCTTCCTGCGCAACCTCGCCCGAGGCGAGGCCTACACCGCCGAGGCGCCGGGCCTGTGGGACGTGACGTTCCAGACCGCGGTCGCGCAGGCCGAGCTGGAGGCCAAGGACTACCCGGGCCACTTCCACCGAGTGGCCTTCCACCGTCCGGACCACTCGCCGGTGCACATCGAGACGACGCGGCCCGAGCTCATCCCGGCCTGCGTCGCCCTCGTCGCCCATCCCAACGACGAGCGGTATGCCGACCTGTTCGGCACGGTAGTGGTCTCGCCCTTGTTCGGGGTGGCGCTGCCCGTCCTGGCCCACCCGGCTGCCGAGCCGGACAAGGGCTCGGGCATCGCCATGTGCTGCACGTTCGGCGACCTCACCGACGTGCTGTGGTGGCGTGAGCTGGCGCTGCCGACCCGTTCGCTCATCACCCGCACCGGCCGGCTGGCCTCCGACACGCCGCCGTGGCTCAGCGGCGCCGGGGCGCAGATGTATGCCGAGCACGTCGCTGGCGCCACGGCATACGCGGCCCGTGCGGCGATCGTCGCGGCGCTGCGGGAGTCCGGTGACCTGGTCGGCGAGCCGGTGCCGACCCAACGCAAGGCCAGCTTCTACGAGCGCGGCGACAGGCCGCTGGAGATCGTCACGTCGCGGCAGTGGTACATCCGAAACGGTGGTCGCGACGCCTCGCTCAACGCGGCGTTCATCGAGCTCGGACGCCAGCTGAGCTTCCACCCGTCGTTCTTCCGCGCGCGGTACGAGAACTGGGTGCAGGGCCTCAACGGCGACTGGCTCATCTCCCGGCAGCGGTTCATCGGCGTGCCGATCCCGGTGTGGTACCCCCTCGACGAGGCGGGCGAGCCGGACTACGACCAGCCGCTCGTGCCGCCCGAGGACGCGCTGCCGATCGACCCGCGCGTCCAGGCGCCTGCTGGCTACGGCGAGTCGCAGCGCGGCGTGCCGGGCGGCTTCGAGGCCGACCCCGACGTCATGGACACGTGGGCCACCTCGTCGGTGTCGCCGCAGATCGCCGCGGGGTGGCGCGGCGACCCGGACCTGTTCGCTGCGGTGTTCCCGATGGACCTGCGCCCACAGGCCCACGACATCATCCGCACCTGGCTGTTCTCCACGATCGTGCGCGCCTACTACGAGCACGGCGCCCTGCCCTGGACCAACGCGGCGATCAGCGGCTGGATCCTCGACCCCGACCGCAAGAAGATGAGCAAGTCCAAGGGCAACGTCGTCACGCCCGAGGACATCGTCAAGGACCACAGCACCGACGCGGTCCGCTACTGGGCCGCTTCGGCCGGCTCGGCACGGACGCGGCATACGACCCCAGCCAGATCAAGGTGGGCCGGCGCCTGGCCATCAAGATTCTCAACGCGAGCAAGTTCGCGCTCGCCTTCGGGGAGGTCGACACCGCAGGGGGGCCGCTCGCGCTCGCGGTCACCGAGCCGTTGGACCGCTCAATGCTGGCCAGCCTCGCCGAGGTCGTGCGGGCGGCAACCGCCGGTTTCGACGCCTGGGACTACACGCGCTCGCTGGAGCTCACCGAGACGTTCTTCTGGACCTTCTGCGACGACTACCTAGAGCTGGTCAAGGACCGGGCCTACGGGGGCCAGGGCGTGCCGGCGGCGACGTCTGCTCGGGCGGCCCTGCGCCTGGCCCTCAATGTGCTGCTGCGATTGCTCGCGCCGATCCTGCCGTACGTCACCGAGGAGGTCTGGTCGTGGTGGCGGGAGGGGTCGGTGCACCGGCAGCCGTGGCCCACCCCTGACGACGCGCTTTCGGACGGTCTCACGGGCGACCCCCATGTGCTCGTTGCAGTCGGCGAGGCCCTCGCCGCCGTGCGACGGGTCAAGTCGGACGCCAAGGTCGGCATGCGCGCGGGCATCGCGTCCATGACGCTCGCCGGGCCGGCGCCCGAGCTCGACGCGGTCCAGCAGGTCGAGCCGGACCTGCGGGCCGCTGGTCGCATCGCCGGGTTGGAGTATGCCGTCGCGGACGCGGTCGCGGTCCTGGATGCCCGCCTGGAACCGGCCGAGCGCAGCCGCTGAGTACGCGGCGGGCCTGGCCGCGGGTTCAGCCGCCGACTGGCTCGACGACGAACCAGGGCACCGCCCAGCCGCCGACGTCGAGCCGGTGCTCGACGAGTTCGTCAGTGCGCAGCGGCTGGACGCGCCCGTATCCCGGGTCATAGACCGCAAGGCCGTCGTCGCCCGGCACGACGAGGGCGACGTGGCGCGGCATACTTCGGCTGCCGACGTAGAAGACGGCTGAGGTGCGGTCTGTGACAACGCTGGTCAGCCTGGCGACCTCACGGCGAAGCTCGTCCGGACCGGCCAGGCGCACCATGCGCACCCGGTAGCGGGTGCCCGGGGCTGACGCGCCGTTCTCCAGCTCGGCCAGCGCGCCCCACGGCGGGGTCCCGAGCGCGCGGGGCCAGGGCAGCTGCGGCCCGCCGGTGGGACCCCTGACGGATGTCGTGCGCCGATGGACCAAGGCTTCGTATGCCGCGAGCCGGGCTTCAGGCGTGGCCGCGGCCGGGAGGTCGGGGACGGGTGCCCTCACCGGCCAGCCAGTGGTCGAAGCCCGGGTCGACCAAGGCCCGGGCGACGGTCAGGACGGTGGCACCGCAGGTCAGTGGGCTTTGCTGCCGAGGGGCCGGGTCGCCGACGCGCAGGTGCACGAGTCGGCGCGCGGGTCAGGTCAGGCGGACTGCCGCCGCTGCGGGCGCTTGGCCGCGGCCGGCGGCACCTCGCGGCGCACGAGGGTCGGGTTGACGTTGTCGAGGACCACCTCGCGGGTGATCACGACCCGGGCGACGTCCTGCTCGCTCGGCACGTCGAACATCACCGGGAGCAGGACCTCTTCCATGATGGCCCGCAGCCCCCGAGCGCCGGTGCCGCGCAGCAGAGCCTGGTCGGCGACCGCATCGACGGCCCCCTGGGTGAACTCCAGCTCGACCCCGTCGATCTCGAACATGCGCTGGTACTGCGCACCAGGGCGTTGCGCGGCTCGGTGAGGATGCGGAACAGGGCGTCGCGGTCCAGCGGGGCGACTGTGGTGATGACCGGCAGCCGGCCGATGAACTCAGGGATCAGCCCGAACTTCATCAGGTCCTCGGGCATCACGTCAGCGAAGGACTGCCCGTCGTCCCTGGCGGTGTGCAGCTCGGAGCCGAAGCCCAGGCCCTTCTTGCCGGAGCGGGCTTCGATGAGCTTCTCCAGGCCGGCGAACGCGCCGCCCACGATGAACAGCACGTTCGTCGTGTCGATCTGGATGAACTCCTGGTGCGGGTGCTTGCGGCCGCCTTGCGGCGGGACGGAGGCCGTGGTGCCTTCGAGGATCTTCAGCAGGGCCTGCTGGACGCCCTCGCCGGAGACGTCTCGAGTGATCGACGGGTTCTCGGACTTGCGGGCGATCTTGTCGACCTCGTCGATGTAGATGATCCCGGTCTCGGCCTTCTTGACGTCGTAGTCCGCGGCCTGGATGAGCTTGAGCAGGATGTTCTCGACGTCCTCGCCGACATACCCGGCTTCGGTGAGTGCCGTCGCGTCGGCGATGGCGAACGGGACGTTGAGCAGCCGGGCCAGGGTCTGCGCGAGGTAGGTCTTGCCGCAGCCGGTCGGGCCGATCAGCAGGATGTTGGACTTGGCGATGTCGACGCTGTCGGTGTCCTTCTTGCCCGGACCTTCGCCAGCCTGGATGCGCTTGTAGTGGTTGTAGACGGCGACGGCGAGCGCGCGTTTGGCGGTGTCCTGGCCGATGACGTAGCTGCCGAGGAAGTCGAACAGCTCCCGTGGCTTGGGCAGGTCGTCCAGGCCGAGATCGGTGGACTCAGCGAGCTCCTCTTCGATGATCTCGTTGCACAGGTCGATGCACTCGTCGCAGATGTACACGCCGGGGCCAGCGATGAGCTTCTTCACCTGCTTCTGCGACTTCCCGCAGAACGAGCACTTCAGCAGGTCGCTGCCTTCCATGCGCGCCACGAGGCCTCCCGCCCGGTTGCCGGCCAGACTCCTGGTGAAGTCCGGTGGGACGACGCTACAGGTGACAGTGCGTCGCCCGTACTCATTACACGCGTTGAGTTGTCGTCGCGTCGCCCTTGTCCGCTAAGGGCGCAACCCCAACAAGCTGAACATTCACCCTCCGTGACAACCCTTCGCCGAGAGGTCAACAGGTGCTGCTATGCGGCCAAGATAGCAGCAGTTGCTGACCTCTCGATGGTGCTTGGGAAGGCAGCCCACGGGGCTTAGCAGCTGACCACCACCGCCGAGCTGTAGATCGTGTAGTCGTTGGACGCCGCCCCCCGGTACTGCATGTATGCCGCGGCCCGCATCGTCGCTGCCCCGGACTGGCAGTTGACCGAGTTCCCCGCGGCGGTGTCGTAAGTGGGGTGCCAGCCGTCGTAGTCGCCGACCCCGCTGGCGGTCACCGTGGCCCGGGTGGCCGCCGGGGTGACGTATTGGAGGCGGACATTGTTAACCGCCACGTCGAAGTTCCCACCGCCGCCTGCGTCGGTGATCGATGCGTGGGCCGACACCCCGCCGGAGGAGTTGACCACGATGTACACACAGCGTGGAACCGCGTTGCGCCAGCATTGTCCTGACACGCTGAGCGGTAAAGGGTCCGACGCCGGCGTACACAAGTAAGACCAATCGCATTCCTGCACGCCCCGAGCCGGTTTCGGCGTACCCGAGTGAGATCCGTCGGGCCGGTGCACGTCAGGACGCGCTGCGAGGACCGAACGTTCGCTGGGCGAAGTGGCGCTCCCAGTCTGACCGCAGTCGTAGTGGGCCGTCCGCGCCGCGATCGCGCAGCGCCGCCACGATACGGGTGAGGGTCCGACCGGGGCACTCGTAGATGTCGGCGGCACGGACCACGACGATGCGCCAGCCCCGGCCGTCGAGATCCTCGCGGCGCTGCAGGTCTCGTCCCCATTGCTGGTCTGACTCGGCATGCAGCCGACCGTCGTACTCGATGATGAGCTTGAGCTCGGGATAGCACATGTCGAACCGCATCAGCAGCCGGCCATCATGGTCGTAGACCCGGTAGTCGACGGCCGGCTCTGGCGACCCCGCCAGCACGATAAGCATCCGCAGCCGCGACTCCATGGGCGAGTCAACGCCCTGTCGAACCCAACGCGCGGCTTTCCTTGCACGCGCCGCGCCACGCCCGGTGAAGGTCCGCGAGGCTTCGACCAGCAGTCGAGGCGTAATCCGGCCAGCGCGCACGAGCGAGTCACCGGGCACAACCAGGTCGACGGGGGATAGGTGGCACGCCAGTTCCACGAAGGTCTGGGCGGGCGACGACACCGGTATGCCGTGCCATCGCACCACGTCGGCCTTCGGCGAGCGCCGATGGGCCTTGATGCCTTCCCGCCGGCTCGGGGTACCGGACGTCGTGACATGCACGGCGGCTGTCGGCGGCACGACTGCGTCCCACAGCAGGGCTGCGGTGTGGTGCGAGACGTGGCTGTCCGTCGGCATCACGAGCAGGGCCGCCTCGGCCCGAATGCGCGTCGTGGGCAGCACCGCGGACTGCACGTACACGTCCGCGAAGAGCCGCCGGAACGCGGACCCGGCCAGCGCCCGCCGGCTCAGCCCGTCGGCCCGTGCGACCGACCCGCGAAACGGTCTGCTGGTGTCAACTGGCATGCCGACAGGGTTACGCACCCAAGCGCACGTGGCCGGGTTATCCACAGCCCGTTGTCGTTGGCTCTCAGGGGCTGCGGCGTGCAGGACCGCAAGTAGTCTCACTCGTGCACGCCGCGGCGCCGGTTTGCCGTACACGAGCGCGATTGGTCTCACTCGTGCACGCCACAGACGCGGTCCGGGCCGCTGCGCTAGGTCTGCAGGGATGCCTTGCGCGAACCGAGGACCTCGTCGATGAGGCCGTATTCCTTCGCCTCAGCGGCAGACAGGATCTTGTCCTGCTCGATGTCAGACTGCACCTGAGCGATCGAACGGCCCGAGTGCTTGGCGAGCGTCTCCTCGAGCCAGGAGCGCATGCGCAGCACCTCGTTGGCCTGGATCTCGATATCGGAAGCCTGGCCGTAGTCGCCGCCCATGAGCGCGGGCTGGTGGATCAGGATGCGCGCGTTCGGCAACGCGAACCGCTTCCCCTGGGCGCCCGCGCCGAGGAGCACCGCAGCTGCCGACGCGGCCTGGCCCACGACGAAGGTCTGCACATCCGGCCGGATGTACTGCATGGTGTCGTAGATCGCCGTCATCGCGGTGAACGAGCCCCCGGGGCTGTTGATGTAGATGAGGATGTCGCGGTCGGGGTCCTGCGACTCCAGGACGATGAGCTGGGCGATGATGTCGTCAGCGGAGGCGTCGTCGACCTGGACGCCGAGGAAGATGATCCGGTCCTCGAACATCTTGGTGTACGGGTCCAGCCGCTTGATGCCGTAGGAGGTGCGCTCCTCGAACTGCGGGAGGATGTACCTCGCGCTGGGCGGCTGGTAACCGGGAACGTAGAGGCGCCCGGACGGGTTCACGCTCATGTCAGTCTTCCGTTTCGTCTCGGGTCAGCCGACCGGGTTGTCGCTGCGATTGCCGGCGCTGGACGCCCGCTCGACCACACGGTCCACGAAGCCGTACTCACGGGCCTCTTCTGCGGTAAACCAGCGGTCTCTGTCGGAGTCCTTCTCGATCTGGTCGAGCGACTGGCCGGTGTGCTGGGCGATGAGCTGGGCCATCTGCTTCTTGATGTGCAGCATTTGCTCGGCCTGGATCTTGATGTCTGAGGCCGTCCCGCCGATACCGCCGGACGGCTGGTGCATCATGACCCGCGCGTGCGGCGTCGCGTAGCGCTTGCCGGGCGTCCCCGCCGACAGCAGGAACTGGCCCATCGAAGCGGCCATGCCCATGGCCACGGTCGCGACGTCCGGCTTCACCCACTGCATGGTGTCGAAGATCGCCATCCCTGCGGTCACTGAACCGCCGGGACTGTTGATGTACAGCCAGATGTCCTTCTCCGGGTCCTCGGCGGCCAGCAGCAGCATCTGCGCGCAGATGGCATTGGCGTTCTCGTCGCGGACCTCCGAGCCCAGGAAGATGATCCGCTCCTTGAGCAGGCGGTTATAGATGTGGTCGTCCAAGCCTGCGGGCGTGGTCTCGCCGGCCATGACGACCTCGTTGCTCTGGCTCACCGATATCTCCGTACCTCGTCGGTGTGGTTCTCGTTGTTGACCCTAACGCCCGCCTCCGCTGGCGAAATCCCGCATCCGGCCGTGTTCGCCGTGAGCGCACCTCACCTGGACCCTGGTATGCCGTGCGGGCGCGTCCGCGGATACGCCGGTCACCTACCGCGCGGGGCAGCCGGCCGAAGAAAGCCGGTCAGGGCTTGGCGGCGGGTTCGTCCTGAGTGTCGGGGATATCGCCTGTCTCGCCTGCCTCGCCTCCATCGTCCGCAGCGTCCGGAGCGTCCTCGGTGGTCGCCTCGGCGTCGTCAGCGGGTTCGTCCGGCGCAGCGAGCGACGTCAGGTCCACGACGTTGCCCTCCGTGTCCGTCACGGTGGCCTGCTCCATGATCCAGGCCAGGGCCTTGCGCCGACCGACCTCGGCGACCATCGCGGGGATCTGGCTCTGGCTGTCGATCGCCTTGGCGAACTCGTTGGGGTCCATGCCGTACTGCTGCGCAGTCATGATGAGGTACTCGATGAGCTCGGGTTGCTCGACCTGGATCTGCTCCTTCTCGACAACTGCGTCTAGAAGCAGCTGCACCTTGAGCGCCTGGCGCGTGGAGGACTCGACCTCGGCCCGGTGCTCGGTGTCATCGAGGCGCTGCTCGCCTTCCAGGTGCGAGATCAACTCTTGCTCGACGACCGACTCCGGCACCGGGATGTCGACCCGGTCGACCAGCTCCTCGATGAGCTTGTCTCGAGCTTCGACTCCCTGTGCGAGTCGCTTGGCGCGCTCGACGTCCTTGGTGAGGTCGGCTTTGAGCTCCTCGAGCGTGTCGAACTCGGATGCCAGCTGGGCGAACTCGTCGTCCAGGACGGGCAGCTCGCGCTCCTTGACCGACTCGACGGTGACCGTGCAGTTGGCTTCCTGGCCCTCATGCTCGCCGCCGGCCAAGGCCGCCGTGAAGCTCTTCGACTCCCCGGCACCCAAGCCGGCCAGGGCCTCGTCGAGCCCGTCCAGCATGTTGCCCGAGCCGACCTCGTAGGAGACCCCGGTGACCGAGTCGACGGGCTCCCCCCCGATTTCGGCCGACAGGTCCATCGTCACGAAGTCGCCGCCCTCCGCGGTCCGTTCAACCGCCTTGAGCGTGCCGAAGCGCTCGCGCAGGCTCTCCAGGCGCTCGGCGACGTCGTCGTCCGAGACCGTGATCGGGTCGACGGTCACAGCGAGGCCGGCGTACTCCGGGAGCGTGATCTCGGGCCGGCAGTCCACCTCGGCACTGAACTTCAGGGGCTGGCCGTCCTCGATCGGCACCTCGCTCACATCGAGCTCCGGCTGGCCGAGGGGGTGCACGTCATGCTCCTGCAGGGCCTGGTCGTAGAACTGCGGGAGCGCGTCGTTGACGGCCTCCTGCACGACCGCACCCTTGCCCAGGCGCTGGTCGATGATGCGGCTGGGGACCTTCCCGCGTCGGAACCCCGGCACCTGGATCTGGTTGCCGATCGTCTTGTATGCCGCGTCCAGGCTCGGCTTGAGCTCCTCGAACGGGACCTCGACGGTCAGCTTGACCCGGGTCGGGCCGAGGGTCTCGCGCGCGCTCTTCACTATGGGTGCTCCAGGGTGAACGTTGAGGGTGAGCCGTGGGCGAAGCCGCCGGCCCGCTGGCAATTCGGTCCATGCTACCCACCACGCGACGACGAGCGGCGCGAGCGCCAATGTGCAGCTGGGTCAGGAGGCTAGCCTGCTCGCATCGACTCACGACGAGCAGATGCCAGTCCCGCTCGGGTTTCCAGGGGGCGCAATGAGGTCTCACACGGCAACGAGGACAAGGTGGCAGGTGGCCGCGCGCGGAGCGGCATTCGGCGCCTGGATATCAGCCTGCTGCGCCGTGCTTTACCTGCTGCTGGTCATCGCCGGGTATGTCGTGAGCGAGCTCCATACCGACCCTGACCTGGTTACCGGCTCGGTGGTGACCTTCATCATCGGGACGATCGTCGGCGTCCTGCCGGCCGTGCTCGCCGGCCTTCTTACGGGCGCGCTGGTCGGGCTGGCCATTTGCCCTGGGGCGCGGCACGTCACTGCGCTGCGCAGCCGGCTTCTTGGGTCATGCCACCGCGCGAAATAGCGCGCGGTTGGCATGACCCAACCAGGGGCTTGGTCGGGCTGACAGGATTTGAACCTGCGACTTCTTCGTCCCAAACGAAGCGCGCTACCAAACTGCGCCACAGCCCGTAGGTCCCGGCACGGCATACGGACCTCACCGCTGAGGCGCGGTTCGCGGACCGTGTCGAGCGGGCACTAGGCTAACCCCCCGTGGGCTGGCCACGGCCAGCCCTCCTTCGCGGGCGTAGCTCAGTGGCAGAGCCCCAGTCTTCCAAACTGGCAACGCGAGTTCGATTCTCGTCGCCCGCTCCCACCACAACGCCGCAGGTCAGGACCCAAATCCTGGCTGCGCTATCTCGTGTAGAACGGGTTGCCTAGCACCGGCGTGCAACGAACATGCAACTAGCCGGCCCGCTTCCCCGTGCGCGGTTGCCGAGTTGGTATCGGCAGGTGGTGAGCCGCGGCGCCGCCCGGCACGCACCACCCGGACGCGTGTAGCCCGAATAGGCTGACCGGGTGGACCTGGTCGGGCGGTTCCTGCAGACCGACCCCCTGAGTCGGCTCCTGGGACGCGCGGCTGCCGGTACCGGAAGGGGTGCTCGTAGTCCATGGTCCGTCGGGTTCGGGACGGACCGCGCTTGCCGACCTGGCCATCCGCCTGGGCTCCGAACGGGGCTTCGAGGTCGTCCGCGGAACCCAGGTACGGGGCCGGTCCGGTCGCCGGGTCTGGGCCCAGCTCCTGCGCGACATCGGCGCGTCCGACCTGGCCGATCGCCTGCTCGACGCGGTGCGTCCGCTCGATCCGGACGTCGCAGCCGCCGCCTTCTCCGCGGCGAGCCCGCGGCTTGTCGCAATCGACGACCTCGACCAGGGTGGCCCGAGGGGATGGAGCTGTTCGCGGCGCTGGCCAGTACGGGTAGCGCGGTCGGCTCGTCGTGTTCGCGGGCGCGAACACGACCATGGGGCCGGTGGACCACTGGGTGGGCAGGCTGGCGGCCTCGCTCGGCCGGCTGGACGAGGCGATCGACTGGCTGGACGCCGCCGCCGTGCTGGCCGAGCAGATCGGGGCGTGGCCGTTCCTGGCGTTGACCCTCGACGCGCTCGCCGACACGTTGGCTTCGCGCGGGAACGTCGATGACCACCGGCAGGCCGCCGGCTACCGCAGGCGGGCGTCGGAGCTGGCTGGTCAGCCCGGTCTTGCGAGGCCGGATGACGCGTTCATGCCGCGGGCCGACGAGTGGTCGCTGCGTCGGGACGAAGGCGGCTGGGAGCTCATGGCCGGCGGCGGAGCCGGACTCGTCGTAGCCGACTCCCAACCTGTGCTCGATTAGCGGGCCCGAGCCGCCTACCGTCGGCGGTTGGCCGCGCTTCAATCGACCTGGACGAGGCGGACGTCCAAGGCGACGTTGAACGCTCCGCCGCCGCCGAGGCGGAGCGGGATGCCCTGCTTGCCGAACTCGGTCGCGCCGCCGGCCTGGGCGCCCGCACCCGTCGGATGACGTTCGAAGAGGAGCGGGCCCGGGTCAACGTGACCGGACCCTGCGTGCGACGTTGGCCCGGATCGGGGCCAAGGCCCCGATCGCGGGAGCACACCTGAACGTCGCCATCACCACGGGACGGGCCTGTCGCTACCAACCGACCCGCGACGGCCTACGCGCTGGCTGGTGTAGCGATCGTACGAAACGTTCGTCACCGATTTACGCCTCTTGAGTGACACCACCATCTGGGAGGACCTGCCATCAATGCGCTATCGCCGACCACCACCGCACCGACCTGCCGGTACGCCGGTCTCGCCGCCGATGACCGGGGCCGAGATGACCACCGACCACCGTTGCTACTGCTGCACGGCATGACCTTCGATCGGACGATGGGGCGGGGCAACGTCGCCGAGCTGCACCACATCGACCCGGATCGGCGCGCCGTGTCGCTCGACCTGCCCGGGCGGGAGTCACCCGACCAGAGCAGCTACGACCTCGAGCCTCTCGTCGAGCGGGTGCACGCGGCCGCCCAGAGTGCAGGGCTCGACGCAACCCGTGGTGGTCGGTCACTCCGCAGCCGCCGGGATCGCCAGCGTGTACGCCGCCCGCTATTCCCAGCCGCGGGGTGATCAACGTCGACGCCTCCCCTGTTCTCGGCCCGATCGTCGGGCTCGTCCGCTCCATCGCCGATCGGCTACGCGGGCCAGAGTTTCCCGCTCTCTGGCGCAACCTTTTCTACGCTGCCTTCCATGTCGAGCTGCTGCCGCCCGAGGCGCGAGAGTTCGTCGAGACCACCTGCCGGCCGCGTCAGCAGGTCGTGCTGTGCTACTGGCGGAGTCTGATCGAGGACCCGATCGAGCATCTGACCGCGATGATCGATAGGTCGAGCAGCGCCATCGCCGCCGCGGGAATCCCCTACCACTACGTCGCCGGCGCCGATCTCGATCCGAGCACTCTGGCCTGGATGAGCCGACAGCCCTTCACGCCCACCGTCAACGTGTGGCCCGGTGCCGGGCACTTCCCCCACCTCGCCCATCCCGCCCGATTCGCGCACCTGTTGGCTGCCGCCGCGCGCACGTAGGAGCCAGGCGAACTCGCCGCTCGAGTTCGATTCTCGTCGCCCGCTCGGTCGGCTCGATCCCGCTACGCGGCTGTGGTTCCGCCGCGCTTCGGCGTGAGGTCGGTCACCGCGCTCGGGACTTTCGACCTGGCGTACCCGATCAGCGAGTCGACGTAGGGGCAGCCCGGGCGGCGCGCCTCCCACTCACGCGACTGATGGGTCACACAGGCTCCGCCCACCATCCGGCAGCCGACAATCTCGGCGATCTGCGCCCGATCGCGCTCGGAAACCCCATGCCTGCCAACCATATTCAGGTCATTTCCCGATCTCTGACTATAGAGCGAACCGGACCGCCTACCGCGACATTCCAGGAATTTGGCATGATGGCGCGCGACCGACCCGGGAGGATCGGAATGGCCGCTCCTGACGCCGCCCAGCCCGACCCCACTGCCGCGGAGGGTCGCGCGCTGCGGCTGTCGGCTGGTGCCTCGCTGGCGCTAGCCGTGCTCGGCATCGCTTGGGGACTGCTCGCCCGCTCGCAGGTCATCCTCTTTGACGGGGTGTATGCCGTGGTGGGGTTCGTGATGTCGTGGTTCGGCATTCGAGCTGCCGCGCTCGTCGCGGCCGGACCCACGCCGCGGTACCCGTTCGGCCGCGAGGCCTTGGCGCCCTTCGTCGTCGCCGGGCAGGCTCTCGTGCTCCTCGGCACGTTCGGGTACGCGTCCGTCGACGCGGTTCTGGTCATCCTGTCAGGAGGAGGGGACGCGTCGGTCGGTTCCGCGCTGGTGTACTCGGTCGTGACGCTGGTCGCAGCGGTCCTGGTCCGCGCGGTGCTGGCTCGCCACCAAGAAGGTTCGGACCTCGTGGCCGCCGAAGTCACCCAGTGGGGTGCCGCATCGGTGCTCGGGGTCGCGATGGTCGTGGGGTTCGCCATCGCGGTTGCCGCGTCCTGGACGGCCTGGCCGTTCCTGGCGCCGTTCGTCGACCCGATCCTGGTGCTCGTCGCCGCGACGCTGATCCTGCCGACTCCGGTACACATGCTGCGCACGTCGTTTCGTGAGCTGCTCGAGGGCGCTCCCGATGCCGAGGTCACCGGCCCGATCAATGACGCGGTGGGGGCGATGCGACGCGAGCTCGGTCTGCCCGAGCCGCAGTGCCGCATCGGCAAGCTCGGGCGCAAGGTCTACGTCGAGCTCGACTTCGTCGTGGATCCCCAACACGGCTGGACCCTCTCCGATGCCGACCGCCTGCGACGCCAGCTCGTCGAGCAGCTGCAGCGACCCGGCCAGCTGCTGTGGCTCAACGTGGAGCTGCACACCGACCCGGCGTGGGACGCATGACGTCCCCAACGACCCGGTGCGCGGTGCCGCGACGTCGGGTCCGCGCGATGGCCGCCGCCTGCCTCGTCCTGGCCGCGACGCTGGCCGTGTGGTGCTCGGCCGCCGCCCCCGCCACTGGCTCGGCGACGGCGCTCCCGGTAGTGACGGCCACACCGACCGACGCGCCGACCAGCACGACCACGAGCGGCCCGACCTCGCCGACGTCGGGCCCGACCGGGCCGGTGCCCCCCACCCAGACCGCCACGGCGACCGTCACTGTCACCGCGACGGCACCCACCGTCACCGTGACCGCAACCGGGACCGCGCCGCCCGCCACGATGCCGACACAGCCGGGCAGCCCGCCGGCAGTCCAACACTCAGCAATCTCCATGCCGACCGCTGTGCTGGCCGTGGCCGCACTCGCCATTGCCGCGCTGGTGCTGTGGCTGGTTCATCGCCGGGCAAGCCCGCGGCCCCTCGCTCCCCCAGGCA
The DNA here is from genome assembly GCA_963724925.1 of uncultured Actinomycetota bacterium. Lineage (GTDB taxonomy): Bacteria > Actinomycetota > Actinomycetes > Actinomycetales > Dermatophilaceae > Phosphoribacter. The sequence goes on from CAVRXF010000010.1 coordinate 127,854, forward strand.
AGCAGGCACCCGCGCGACCTGCCCGGATGGACGGGCGCGCTGAGGAGGGCCTCACCACCATGCTGGTCGAGCTCGGGGAGGCGATGGTCGACGCCGGCTACCCAGTGACGGAGGTCCAGGAGGTGCTGCACCGGGCAGCCCAAGTACGCGGCATTCCCAACGCCGAGATCATCGTGCTGCCCACCGCACTGCTGGTCTCCCTGCCCGGGCAGGAGGCCGTCGAGACCGCTGCCGGAACCGCGGGGCTGACGCCGTTGCGACTCGACCAGGTGGATGCCGTGTCCCACATCGCCGCTGCTGCCAGCTCGGGGGCGCTGCGTCCCGGGGAGGCGCTCGAGCGGCTGCGCCAGGTCTCCGACCAGCCACCGCCGTTCGGTCCGTTCGTGCGCACCATCGGCTATGTCCTGCTTAGTGCCGGCCTCGCTCTCATCCTCAACGGTGGCTTGCTTGACCTGCTCATCGCTGCGGGGCTCGGTGCGCTCGTCGGGACCGTCTTGCTCTCGGCCGAAGCCATCCCGCCGGGGTGGCGCGCCGTGCTGCCCATGGCATGCGCCTTCGGGGTGGCGGTCGTGGTCTTCCTGCTGCAGCGCAGCAGTCTCGGCATCGGCATCCTCCCGCCGCTGGTCGCGCCACTCGTCACGTTCCTGCCGGGAGCTTTGCTCACCGTCTCGGTCATCGAGCTCGCCACTGGGCAGATGCTCGCCGGAGCCGGGCGGCTCGCCGCCGGAGCCATGCAGCTGGTGCTGCTGGCCCTTGGCATCATCGCCGGTGCCCAGCTGGTGGGCGTCCCGGCGACGACCGCGGGCTCGCCTGCGTCACAACCGTTGGGCGATCTCGCCCCGTGGCTCGGCGTGACCTTGTTCGGCGTCGGCGTGGTGGTGAACAAATGCGCCCGGCCCTCGTCGACGGGGTGGATTCTGCTCGTCCTCTACGTCGCGTACGGAGCCCAGATCATCGGGGGGCTATTCCTCGGTGCGGAGCTGTCGGCGTTCGTCGGCGCGGTGACCATGTCGCCGGTCGCCGCCTACGTCGCCAGCAGACCCAGTGGCCCAGCCACCCAGGTGAGCTTCCTGCCGGCGTTCTGGATGCTGGTGCCCGGCGCGCTCGGCCTGGTCGGGGTGACCATGCTGCTCGGGGAGGACCGCAGCAGTGCCTTCGCCTCGTTGATGACCACGGGTGTCACGATGGTCGCCATCTCGTTCGGCGTCCTCATCGGGCGGGGTATGTCGCTGCGACGGTCGCCCGATCGAGCCGCAGCTCGGTGATCGCGCGGCCGGCGTCCAGCGCCTTGGCCTCGTACCTCGCGACCGGTCGCCAGGCGGGGCGCGGGACCCGGTATGCCGTGAACGCGCCGTGGGCGCCCACCTCGCCCAACACGTGCGCCGCGTACTCGTCCTGGTCGGTCGCCACGAGGACGTGACCCTCTGGGCCGAGCCGGGATGCCAGCAGGTCCAGGGTGGGGCCCGAGACGAATCGCCGGTGACGGTGGCGGGTCTTGGGCCAGGGGTCCGGGAAGAACAGGTGCACGGCGCCGAGCGCCCCCTGCCCGACCGCAAGGCGCAGCAGCTGCACCGCGTCCGCGAGGACCGCCGACAGGTTCGTCGCGCCGGACTGCTGGGCCGCCGCGAGCATCCGGGCCACCCCGGGCGGGTAGACGTCGACGGCCACCACGTGACGGCGCGGGTATGCCGTCGCGTAGCCGAGCGCGGCGGCCCCGTGCCCGCACCCGACGTCGAGAACGAGCGCCTCGAGCTCCCCATGCGGCGCCGTGTCGAGCAACCCGGGCGGAACGGCATACTGCGGCAGCAGCCGCGCGAGGCGATCCTCGGTGAGCGCGGACCGGCGGCCGCGGCGCGCGTGGAAGGTCCGCACCCACGCGGTTTCGGTCACCTCAGCTTCCATCACCTCAGCTGCGCCAGAGCATGATGACCGCCCGGTCGTCCGTCTCGCCGGCCTTGGCGACCGAGCACAGCCGACGTGCCCCGCCCGCGAACCCGCGTCGCACCAGGGCTTCGGCGGTGCCGATCATCCGGTCGATGCCCGTGGCCAGGTCATGGTCCGGGGTCTCGATGACCCCGTCGGTGTACAGCACGAGGGCGTCGCCTTTGTGCATGACGCCCGACGAGCGCGGAAACTTGGCGCCGTCGATGAGCCCCAGCGCCGGGCCGCCGAGCGAGGCATGCTGCGACCACAGTCCGGACCCGGCGACGAACTGCACCGGCGCCGGGTGGCCGGCGTTGCCGATGCTGAACCGCCCGGTCTGCAGGTCGACGGCAAGGTGCACCGCGGTGGCGAAACCTTCGGACGACTGCTGGCGCAGCAGGTAGGAGTTCGCCGCCGCGAGCAGCCGATCGGACTCGACCTGGCCGAGCAGCCCGCCCAACGCTCCCGAGAAGAGCAGTGACGTCGTCCCGGCCTTGGCGCCCTTGCCGGACAGGTCGACCAGCACGATCTCCAGCCAGCGCCCGTCCGGGGAGGTCGACGACACCGCGAAGTCACCGGAGAACTTGTCACCGTAAGCGGAGCGGATGCACCGTTCGGCGTGCCACTGGCGCGGCAGCCCCTGGATGTCGGCGAGCGAGCGCAGCTTGTCGCGAAGGTCAACGAGCATGTCCTCGGTGTCGTTGCCGTGCACCCCGAGCCGGTCGCGGCTGCGGGCCCGCAGCATCATGAGCACCATGGTCACGACCAGCGCGAGCAGAGCCCCCAGCTGCGAGGGACCCCAGCCGTGCAGCAGGAACCCGGCCAGGAACAGGCACACGAGGTAGACGCTGCAGACGATCGCGAAGGGCCGGGTGGGCAGGAAGAGGCCGGCGAGCACGATGAGCGGTCCGTAGAACGCCCAGGTGACATCGTTCGGGCGCAGCCAGATCAGCACCAGCAGAAGCAGGCCCGCGGCAATGAGGCTGATGGTCCACACCAACGGCACCAGCCGCACGACGCGCCCATCGCGTCGCATGCGTCGCAGCAGCTGCGTTGAGCGGCGGCGACGCCGTAGCTGCGCGGTTACCGTGGCCATGCCGTTCGCCTCACTGCGGAGGCAGCCTCCCGTCGCGTTCGTAGTCGCTGATCATCTCGACCCGCCGCACGTGGCGAGGGTCCCCCGAGAACGCCGTGGCAAGGAACGCGTCGGCGATGGCGACAGCGTCCTCGCTCGTCGTGAAGCGTCCGCCCAGCGACATGACCTGCGCGTCGTTGTGCTGGCGGGCCAGGCGCGCCAGCTCGACCGTTGGGGTGTATGCCGCGCGGATGCCGACCACCTTGTTGGCGGCTATGAGCTCACCATTCCCGGAGCCGCCGAGCACGATGCCGAAGGAGCCAGGATCGCTGGCTGCGCCCTCGGCGGCCCGCAACACGTAGACCGGGTAGTCGTCGCCCTCCCGGTAGGACGGCGGTCCGTGGTCGACGACGTCGTGGCCCGCGTCGCGTAGGTGGGCAACAAGCGCGCCATGCAGCTCGTATGCCGCGTGGTCGCCGCCGATATGCACCCGCATGTGGTCAGGTCCTCTCGTGGTGCCGTGTCGCAGGCTGCGTGAAGCCGTCCAGCGGCATACCTGAACCGTAGTCAGTCCAGAATGGGGTCGACGGACCGAGTTCGCTTGAGTTCATAGAAACCGGGCGTGGCGGCGACGAGGACACACCCGTCCCACAGCTTGCCGGCGGCTTCCCCCTTGGGCGCCGGCGTGACGACCGGCCCGAAGAACGCGACTCCTTCGACCTCGATGACCGGTGTGCCGACATCGAGCCCGACCAGGGCGATCGCCCGCTTGTGGCTGCGTTTCAGGGCCGCGTCGTGCTTCTTCACGCCAGCCGCCTTGCCCAGAGCAGCCGGCAGCCCGCAGTCGGCCAGCGCCTCGGTGATGACGCAATCGAAGTCCCTGCGTCGGCCCGCGTGGATCCGCGTGCCGATGGAGTCATAGAGCGGCTTGACGACCCCGTCGCCGTGTGCCCCGGCCGCTGCGGTGATGACTCGGACCGGTCCCCACGCTGCATCCATGCGTTTCTGGTACTCCTGCGGCAGGTGGCGTCCGTCGTTGAGCACCGCCAGGCTCATGACCGACCACGTGACGTCCATGTCGCGGACCTGCTGCACCTCGGTGAGCCAACGAGAGGTCAGCCAGGCCCACGGGCACACCGGGTCGAACCACATCTCGACCGCCTGCTTCCGGCGGGTCTTGGTAGGCGTCACGGCGCCAGTCTCTCATTTGCCGCAAACCATCATGGCCGGCTGGCCTGGCGCAGGCAGCATGCGAGGATGTCGAGACCGAAATCCGCACCTTTCTCGCACCTGGAGCTCGTGCCGTGCCCGGAACCAACCTCACCCGCGACGAGGCCGCCGGCCGAGCCGCGCTGCTCGACGTCGTCCGCTACGAGGTGTCCCTGGACTTCACGACCGGCCCGACGACCTTTGCCACGACCAGCAGGGTCCGCTTCACCGCTCGCACGCCGGGCGCGAGCACCTGGGTCGACTTCGTCGGGGACTCGGTGGAGCAGGTCGTCCTCAACGGTCTTGTCCTGGATCCGGCGACGTCCTGGTCGGACGGCCGGATCACCCTGCCGGACCTCGCGGCTCACAACGAGCTGGTGGTCCGCGGCCACGGTGGGTACACCAACAGTGGTGAGGGCATCCACCGGTTCGTCGATCCGGTCGACAACGAAGTCTACCTCTACAGCCAGTTCGAGGTGCCCGACGCCCGCCGGGCTTTCGCCGTCTTCGAGCAGCCGGACCTCAAGGCCAGCTTCGCCTTCACCGTGCGGGCGCCCGAGCACTGGACGGTGATCTCCAACCAGCCCACGCCTCAACCGGTCCCGCTCGGCGACGGGACGTCGCGCTGGGTCTTTCCGACGACCCCACGCCTGCCCAGCTACGTCACGGCCGTCTGCGCCGGGCCCTACCAGGTCGTGCACGACCAGGTTCAGTGTAGGGACGCCGTCGTGCCCCTTGACCTGTACAGCCGGCGGTCGCTGTCGCACCACGTCGACGCTGACAATGTCTTCGACGTCACCAAGAAGGGCCTGCTTTACTTCGAGCGCGAGTTCGAGCGCCCCTACCCGTTCACCAAGTACGACCAGATCTTCGTGCCTGAGTTCAACGCCGGCGCCATGGAGAACGCGGGCTGCGTCACGATCACCGAGGTGTACGTGTTCCGTGGACAGGCTCCCGAGCCGCTTGTCGAGCGTAGGGCCATGACGATCCTGCACGAGATCGCGCACATGTGGTTCGGCGACCTGGTCACCATGCGGTGGTGGGACGACCTGTGGCTGAACGAGTCGTTCGCCGAGTGGGCCGCGTCGGCGTGCCAGGCTGAAGCGACCCAGTGGGACCAGGCCTGGACGACCTTCCACTCGCATGAGAAGGCGTGGGCCTACCAGCAGGACCAGCAGGCCGACACGCACCCGGTGTATGCCGACATGCGCGACCTGAACGACGTCGAGGTGAACTTCGACGGCATCACGTACGCCAAGGGTGGCGCGGTGCTCAAGCAGCTCGTGAGCTATGTCGGACGCCCCGCTTTCACCGCCGGGTTGCGTGGCTACTTCCGCAAGCACGCCTGGACGAACACGGCCATGGGCGACCTGTTCGCCGAGCTCGAAGCCAGCTCGGGGCGCGACCTGTCCGACTGGGCGGAGCGGTGGTTGCGCACCGCAGGGGTCAACACCCTGGCCATCGACCTGCAGACCGACCAGCACGACCTGGTCACATCCGCGACCATGGTGCAGACCGGCCAGCCGGGCCACCCGACGTTGCGCCCGCATCGACTGGCCATCGCCTCGGTCGCGTTGCTCGGCGACCGGTTCGAGCGCAAGGACGTGGTCGAAGTCGACGTCGACGGCCCGGCCACGCCGCTCGACCAGCTGGTGGGACGCCCTCGGCCGACCCTGCTGCTGCCCAACCACGCGGACCTTACCTACACCAAGATCCGACTGGACGCGCGGTCCCTCGAGGCCGCCATTGCCCACCCCGAGGCGTTCTCGGACAGCCTGGCCCGAAGCCTGGTGACCGGGGCTCTGTGGGAGCTCCTTCGCGATGGCGAGCTGGCGCCCGGTGCGTTCATCGCGTACCTGCTGCGGTGCATCCCCGTCGAAGACCATCCCACCGCGCTGCGGACCATGCTCAGCACAACCAAGCAGATCCCGTCCATGCTCATGGCCGCAGTCAACTGGTGCACTCCCCCAGCCGAACGCGCCCAGACCCGTTCCACAGTTGCGTCCGCCCTGCGAGCCGCCGCCGGCTCCGCTGCGCCCGGCAGCGACGCGCAGCTGCAACTGGTCACGGCATACGCGTCGGTCGCCACGGACCCACACGACACTGACCGGACCCGAGCCGTGCTCGACGGCCGCAGCCCCTTCGCCGGCTTTGCTCCCGACCAGGACGCTCGGTGGAACCTCGTCTTCGCGCTGGCCGCCGCGGGCGCCATCGAGGTGGCAGACATCGACGCCGAGCTGGCCCGCGACCCGTCCGTGGCGGGGCAGGAGCGTGCCATGTCAGCCCGGGCCGCGCGCCCGACCCCGCAGGCCAAGGCGCAGGCCTGGGCCCTCGCCATCGAGCAGGACACCCAGACCAACGCCGCGATCGAGCACCTGGGCAAGGGGTTCCGGCGCGCCAACGACGCGGACGAGCTGCTGGGCGACTACGTGGACCGCTACCACGCCATGCTGTTGCCCACCTGGCAGTCGCGCTCCTTCGCCATTGCCGCCCGGTGCGTCATGTACTTCTACCCGGTGGACCTGGCCGACACCCGGCTTCGGGATGCCTCGCGCACGTGGCTGGCCGCCAACCCAGATGCGCCGGGCGGGTTGCGCCGTCTGGTGATCGAGCAGCTGACCTTCGTCGAGATGGGCGTGCGGGCCCAGGGGCGCGACCGTGCCTGAGGCGCCGCGCCTGGCGCAGGACTGGGCCTCGAGCGCGGACGCCTTCCTCACGCCGACGCTGCAGATCCTCGGGATCCTCATCGCCGCCTTCGTCCTGCGCTGGCTGCTGCACCGGGTGATCGACCGGGTCGTGCGCTCTGCATCTAAGCGACGCACAGACCGGCTCGCTGCCATCCCCGGAAGAGCGCGCCGGGCGCTCGCCGATGTCACGGGTCTGGCGAACGCGCGGTACGTTCAGCGCACCCAGACCATGGGCGCCGTCCTGCGCAGCATCGTGACCATCGTGGTAGCGACGATCGCGCTGCTGATGATCATGGCCACTCTCGGCATACCCCTGGCCCCGCTGCTCACCTCGGTCGGGATCGGCGGGGTGGCACTCGGCTTCGGCGCGCAGAGCCTGGTCAAGGACTTCCTCTCGGGCATCTTCATGATCGTCGAGGACCAGTACGGCGTGGGCGATGTCATCGACACCGGGACGGCGAACGGCATCGTCACCGGCACGGTCGAGGACGTCACGCTGCGGGTGACCATGATCCGCGACGGCGGGGGGGTCATGTGGTACGTCCGCAACGGCGAGATCACCCGTGTTGGCAACCGGTCGCAAGGCTGGTCGACGGCAACGGTCGACCTGCCGGTCGCCTACACCGAGAACGTCCAGCGCGCCATCGAGGTCATCAAGGAGGCGGTCGCCGGGATAGAGCAGGAGCCCAAGTGGGCCGAGCGCATTCTCGACAAGCCCACCGTCGCGGGCGTGGAGGCCATGTCGGCAGGGGTCGTCACCATCCAGGTGACGGCGCGCTGCAGCGCCAACGAGAACTACACCGTGCAACGCGAGATCCGTAAGCGGGTCAAAGCCGCCTTCGACCGCGAGGGCATCGAGATGGCGGCGGCCCCGACGAGCTCCGCGACGGGCGGGCCGGGATGAGCTTCTACGACGAGGTCGGCGGCCACGACACCTTCGTGCGCCTGGTCAGTGAGTTCTACCGAGGCGTCGCGAGCGACCCACCCCTTCGCGACCTCTACCCCGAGCCGGACCTGGTGGGTGCCGAGCGGCGGCTGCGCATGTTTCTGGAGCAGTACTGGGGCGGGCCGCGCACGTACTCCGAGCAGCGCGGCCACCCCAGGCTGCGTATGCGCCACCAGCCGTATGTCGTCACGCCAGCCCAGCGCGACCGCTGGCTGCACCACATGCTTGCCGCGCTCGATAGCCTCGAGCTGGACGCGGAGCACGACGCCGCGCTGCGCGACTACCTGGAGCGGGCGGCATACCAGATGGTCAACTCGGGCCTGGACGCCGGAATACCGTGACTGAAGCCGACCCGGACGGGCCTTCGTGGTGGCGGGACGCCGTTGTCTACCAGGTGTACCCACGCTCGTTCGCCGACGCGGACGGCGACGGCTGGGGCGACCTGCCGGGTGTCACGTCGCGCCTGCCCTACCTGCGCGACCTCGGAGTCGACGCGCTGTGGCTTTCGCCGTTCTACCCTTCGCCGCAGGCCGACGGCGGCTACGACGTCGTCGACTACCGCGCCGTCGACCCGCGGTTCGGCACGCTGACCGATGCGGACGCGCTGCTCGCCGCGGCGCGTGGGCTCGGGCTCAAGGTCATCGTCGACCTCATCCCGAACCACTCGTCCGACGAGCATCCCTGGTTTCAGGCAGCGCTCGGGGCCGGGCCCGGCTCCCCCGAGCGGGCCCGCTACCTGTTCCGGGACGGCCGGGGCCGCGGCGGTGCGCTCCCGCCGAACAACTGGACGTCCGTCTTCGGCGGAGCCGGCTGGACTCGGGTCGAGTCGAACGGTCGTGCGGGCCAGTGGTACCTGCACCTGTTCGACGCGAAGCAGCCGGACTTCGACTGGACGAACGAGGCGGTGCGCGCCGAGTTCCGGTCCATCCTGCGGTTCTGGCTGGACCGGGGCGTCGCCGGGTTTCGCGTCGACGTCGCGCACGGGCTGCTCAAGCGGGCCGGGTTGCCGGACTTTGCGCCCGCGACCCGGCTGCTCGGTTCACGCTCCGGCCGTGGGGACGACGGCCATGACCCTGGACCCCCGCGCTCGGCCGTCGCACCGATGTGGGACCAGGACGAGGTCCACGAGATATGCGCCGACTGGCGACGCGTGCTCGACGGGTACGGTGACCCGGCCCGGATCCTGTGTGCGGAGGCCTGGGTGACTCCGCCAGCGCGCCTGGCGCGCTACGTACGCCCCGAGGAGATGCACCAGGCGTTCACCTTCGACCTGCTCGACAGCAGTTGGGACGCCATCGCTCTGCGCGGGGCGGTGGACCGGGCATTGGCGGCGATGGCGACCGTGGGGGCGCCGTGCACCTGGGTGCTGTCCAGCCATGACGTGGTCCGGCACGCCAGCCGATTGGGTCTGCCCCCTAACCTGCCGCGCCCCAACGGGATCCGGTCAACCGACCCGCAGCCGGACGTCGCGCTCGGCCTGCGCCGGGCGCGGGCGGCCACGATGCTCATGCTCGCGCTGCCGGGCGCCGCCTACCTCTACCAGGGTGAGGAGCTCGGTCTGCCCGAGCACACCACGCTGGCGGACTCGCTGCGCCAGGACCCGGCATACCGGCGCTCGGGCGGGCGCGACACGGGGCGCGACGGTGCCCGGGTGCCACTGCCGTGGCAAGCCGACGCGCCGGGCCTTGGTTTCGGGCCGTCCGGGCGCACCTGGCTGCCCCAGCCGCCGGTCTATCGCGAGTATGCCGTGGACCGCCAGCAGGGTGTCGCGGGATCGACCCTCGAGCTCTACCGCTGCCTGCTGGCCCTCCGGCGCTGCCACCGACTGGGCCGGGGCAGGCTGACGTGGGACGAGGCGCGCAGCAGCAGCCGCGTGTTCGCCTTCACGACGGCAACGCCGGGACACCAGCCGGTGCGGGTCCTGGTCAACCTCGGACGCCAGCCGGTGCGGCTGCCGCACGGGGCGGTCCTGGTCTCATCCGCGCCGTTGGAGCCCGCGGGGTCGTTGGGGTCCGACGTCGCCGTCTGGATGCAGGGGTAACCACTACAAACTCGTGGAGTTGTTGCTTACTCCATGACGCATCCTGGAGCGAACGCAAACTCGTCGAGTTCTGGCCTCCTGGCCCCTCTGTGGATAACTTCGCAGGCACGCGGGCGGCTCGGCTTATCGTCGGGACATGCTGCTACGCGTCGCACCAGATGACCTTTCCGCCGGCGCGTCCTCGCTCTCGGGCGACGGCCCACACCTGCGGGGACTAGCCGCGCTGATCGGGGCCAGCCGCAGCGACACGTCGGCCGCCGCCGGGGGTCAAGGCCGGCTGGCCGCCGCCCTCGATGGGTTCCTCGACGGGCAACAGGCCGCGCTGGCCACCCTGGCCGAAACGGCCGAGCTGCTCACCCAGGGCCTGGCGTTCGCGGCCCGGCAGTATCGCGAGACCGAGCTGAACGCCGGACTGCAGCTGGGCGGGAGCCATGACTGAGATCGACACGGCTCTGGCGCTGCCCACCGGGGACGCCCCGCTGCTGACGAACCTGGGCAAGAACCTCGCCTACGTCGCGAGCCACGGCACCGACACCGAGCTGGCGCGCACGGGGGCCAGCGGCCTGGGCCTCGGTGGCTCCTGGGCCGGGCCGGCCTTCCAGGCGGCGGGTGCCGAGGCGGAGGCGGGAGCCCGGTTGTCGCACGAGGTGTCTGACCGGATCGGTCCGGTGGTCTCCGCGGTGAACCAGTATGCTGGCCAGCTGACCAATGCCCGCAGGACCGTCGAGGCGCTGCGCGAACAATGGCTGGCAGCCGACCGGCTGCTCGCCGAGACGGCTGCGGGGCCGGTCGCATCGGGCGCTGATCCGGCGGCGGCACTGGAACTGACCCGAGCGGCCGACGCCCATCGCGAGCGCACCCGCACCGAGCTGCTCACCCGCCATGCCGCGTGCCTGCAATCGCTTGAGGCCTCAGAGGACCAGGCCGCAGCAACCGTCTCCGCCGCGCTCGGCCAGGCGGTGTCACCGGGTGGGCAGCGCCTGCTCATGCTTTCGCAGCTGCCCCTTACCCAGGGGGCGGCTCGGCGGGCGGAGGTGGCGGCCCTCGTCGCCCAGGCGTGCGCGGGTCTCGTACCAGACGCGACCAGCTGGAGCAGGAAGGATATCGAGCGGGTCCTGGGTGCCCTGTCCGGGTCGGTCGACGACCCGATGATGGCCAGGGCGCTGATGGACCGGCTCGGCGGGCCGGGCCTGCAGCACGTCGCGGCGAGCCTGTGGGAGTCCTCCGGCGAGCCGCGACCCGGCCAGCTACCAGGCGAGGCCGAGGCGGCAGATGCCGCGCTGAAGAGCCTGGCGGCCGGCTTCGTCACCTCTGTCTCAGACGCCCCGTACCCCGACGCCGGCAGCGCCGTCTTGTTGGACCCGTGGCGGCAAGGCTGGGTGAATGCCTTGCTCGACCAGCCGCTTGAGGGCCTCACGACCCAGCTGGCCCTCGCCGCAACCGCAGCGGCTGGGTCTCCCCGGCTGCTGCCCGGGTACTCGTATGCATCAGGAGCGCTGCGAGCGCTGCTCTCCCGACCCATGCCGGTGCACCCCCTGGACCTGCAGCGGCAGGGGACCGGCGGGTACCTGACTCCCACCTCCCGGCCCCTTCCCGACCCCTACGCCTCGCTGCTCGGCGTACTGAAGGCCGGCCCCGAGCTGGGTCGGCAGGTCCTGATGTCTTCGGGGGCACACGGCCCGACCCTGCTGCATGACCTCGTGGTGCATCGGCCGCTCGCGCAGTCGCAGGCGAGCCAGCCGCTGCAGTCCTCGCAGGCCCTGGGTGAGCTGGTGTTGCCCCTTGCCGGCGATCTCGGGCATCCCTCGGCGACCCAACGGGAGTTCTCTACCGCGTTCCTCGACGCTCTCGGCACTGCCGGACAAGGCTGGTGGCCGCTGCAAGCTCACGAGTCGGTCAACGTCGACCGTCACCTGGACCCGCTTCGGTGGCCGGCCGCGGTCCTGTTGTCAGCCAACCCGTCCCGCATCTGGGATGCCATCAACGTGACGGCCGTCCTAGCCGACGGTGGCGCAGCCGCGGCCCACGAACAAGCTCTGATCGGCGAGATCGCCAAGGACGTCATCACCAGCTCAGCTGGTGCCCCCACGACCCGCTCACTCAACACGCTGCTCGCCTCAGTGACCGCATTCGAGACGCACCGCCTCGAGCAGGCGATGTCGAGCACCCCGGACCCGATGACCAGCGAGGAGGTGAAGCTCGCCTGGACTCGGCTGGGCAAGGACGTGGGTTTCACTGCACAGTCCGCGGCTGAGGCCATGAAGCACGCCGGGGCTACGCTGGACACCGTCAACAGAAGCGACCAAGCCTTCGTTCGGGCCCTTGCCGACGGCATCGACCTGCTGCCGATCCCGGCAGCACACCCCGTCGGGGCAGCTGTGTCGATCCTCAAGGCGCCGGTCCTCAAACTCGCCACGAACGCATTCAACGGCGCGCACGCGGTCGACAACCGCGAAACTGCAACTGCCCACGAGCGAGAGCTCAGGGCCCTCGCCACCAACCTCGTGCTCACCAGCGCGGGCGAGACGGTGCAGGTCACACTGGCCAACGACGCAACAACAACCCAGGTGGTTGCCGAAGAGGCGGCCCTTTTCGTGCTCAGCGGGACGAATGCGGTCAACCCAGCAGGGCCCGTAGGGATTGCAGCTCGGTGATGTCGTACCACTGCAGCTCGTCGTCGCTTCCTGGCTGCTCGTCGATGTGCAGCGACGCGAGGGCGCCCAATGGAACAGGAGCGTTCAGGTGGATCCGGCCAACGTCCTGCGGGTCACCGGCGTCCGTCAGCGTGTCCCGGTCGACGTCGGCTGCCCCGACCAGGCGCCGCGCCGGCGACCCGCCGAGGCGTCGAGCCGCTTCCGCCACCGCCGCGCTGAACGCGGCATACTCAAGCGCCTCCTCGTCGGCTCCAGGGTGGGCCCGCTCGAGCCGCTGGGTGACGGCATACCCGATCGCTGGTGCGAGCGAGCGCTCGGGGCCGGTTAGCGCGTCGAGGTCTGCGCCCGAGAGGGGCAGATAGACCCGGGCGCGCCTCACGCGAGCTCTTGCTCGGGGTCGTCACTGCCGATGTATGCCGTGACCTCGTCGTGCGCCAGCTCGGGACTGCCGAGGTCCAGGACGTGCGGGGTGCCGAGCGAGGCCAGCGAGGTGTGCAACGAGGTCTCGAGCACCTCAGTGCGGCGAGCCACGTCCATGACGTTGTGTCCCATCACCTCCAGGTCGGTGCTGCTCGGCCCCAGAACCGTGACGTGGGTACCGCCTCGGTGAACCGCGCGCATCTCGCGCAGGCATCGTGACGTGGACATCGCCCGCCACCGGCGCTCCAGCCTGGTCATGACCCGAGTGGGCGTGTCCGGGTCGAAGGTGACCCCAGGGGCCAAGACGTAGACTTCGTCGAGCTCAAGCCCTTGGAGCACGTCGAGGTTGGTCGCCGACCAGGCTCCCCCGTCGACGTAGCGGCGCCCGCCGATGGTCACCGGTTGGTACCAGGAGGGAATCGCGCACGAGGCCATGACGGCGTCGGCAAGCTCAGCCGGTGGAGCATCGGGGCGCCCGAAGGCGGTCCGGGTGGCCGAGTCGATGTCGAAGGCGACCACGGTCAGGCCAGGACGGGGCACCCAGCCGTGCGGGACGACATGCCTGACCAAGTCGCCGACCCGGTTGATGCTGCCCTGCCCGATCGGCATGAAACTGGAGATCTTCGCGGTCGGCGGCAGTTGGCGCCAGTGCTTGAAACCCTTGCGCAGCACTCCGGCCACCGCGAACTCGACCTTGGGCGTGGGCGGTCGCTCGCCTCCCGTAGCCGTGTCATGGTCCCACTCCAGCGCGGCCAGAGGACCGGCCTCGACACGACCGCCGAGCTGGTGGGTGCGCAGATCGGCGATGCTGACCCCGGACGCGAGCAGCGACGCGACGACCGACCCCGCAGAGGTGCCGACGAACTCGTCGAACTCGCGGGCGTCCAGGCCATGGACCTGCTCGAGCGCGGTCACCGCGCCCACCGTCCAGGCCGCGCCGAGGACTCCTCCCCCGCCAAGGACTAAACCGCGCCGGGTCATCTCATCTGCTGCCCGCCAGCTCGGCGAGGGAATCCACGATGCTCTGCCCGACGACGTCGACGTCCGGCATGGCGTCCCGGTCAGCGTTGAGGCCGAAGTAGACGCCTCCGTCGTAGGAGGTCAGCCCGATGGCCAGCGCCTGGCCTCTGGCCAGCGGGATGACCGGATAGGTCGATAGCATCGCCGCGTCACCGGTATACAGGGTGCTCTGCGGGCCGGGCACGTTGGTGACGATGACGTTGAACAGCCGGCGAGACATCGCGCTGCCCATGCGGGCGCCCAGAGCGTGCAAGGTGGGCGGCGCGAACCCGGCGAGGCCCACCAGCTTGTCCGCTTCGACCGCCGGCCCGGTCCCTTCGATCTGCTGGCGCATTGTGTAGGCGATCTGGTGCAGGCGCATGCCAGCGGCGGGTTCGCCGACGGGCAGGTCTACGACACAGCCGACGATCTGGTCGAGGCCGGTGGTCTTGCCGTCCTCTATGCTCACCGGCACCAGGGCACGCACGACCGTCCCGCTTTGCACCGCCTCGCCGCGCATGAGCAGCCAGGCGCGCATGGCACCGGCGATGGTGGCCAGGATGACGTCGTGGATCGACACCTCCTCGGCCGTGATCCCGCGAGCCAGCCGGTTGCGCACCGCGCGGTAGTCGTCCAGGTCGGTGCCGACCATGACGAACCGGCGCGAGCGGCCGACGTCGGCATTCAACGGCGATGTCGGAGCCGGGCGGGCCGCTCCGCGGGCAACCGTCGACACCAGCGAGCCCACGCCGCCGATGAGCTTGCCGCCGAGCGAGACCACGTCGGTGACCCCGCCGCGGACCGCGCCCACGAGCTGCCCGGGCGCCCGGACCCCGTCGAAGAGCGCCTCGGTGACCAGCTGCAGGTCGTTGGGGCCGTTCTGCGGCTCCCAGAGGTCGACCGTGCCGTCGTCCCAGGTGGGCTGGTCGGTGACGAGAATGTGGCCGATGTCCAGGGCGTTCACGCCGTCGATGAGCGCTTGATGGGTCTTGGTGACGATGGCGAACCGGCCGTGCTCGAGCCCTTCGACGAGGTAGACCTCCCAGAGCGGGCGGTTTCGGTCGAGGCGGCGCGGCTGCACCCGGGAGACGAAATCCTCCAGGGCAGCGTCGTCTCCGGGCCTGGGCAGGGCCGCCCGGCGCACGTGGTAGCTGAGGTCGAAGTTCTCGTCGTCGACCCAGACGGGGTTGGCCAGGTTGCCCGGGACATACCGGATCTTCTGCCGGTACCGGGGGAGACGGACGATCCGCTGACCGATGAGGTCGACGACCCGCTGGTAGCTGAACTTGCTCGTCGTAGGGGCGAACACCATGACCGAGCCCACGTGCATGACCGTGGTGGACTCCTCCATGTAGAGAAAAGAGGCATCCAGCGATGTCATCCGGTCAGCCACCCGACCATCCTCTCAGACCGGGACCAACGAGTTGCTGTACGGAGCTCACCGGGCCACTCTGGGCCGCCATCGCACGGGTGCCCAGCTGCGGGCAGCGCCCTGGTCCGGCACCGTCGACCCCTCGCCCGCGACGGCCACCGCGAGGGCGCGAATCGCCTGGCGGCAGGGGGACTGGGGGGCGCACTCGGCCAGCGTCCGTCCGGTGAGCAGGGCGTCGTCGCAGGCCGCCCGGTCCTCGGGGACGAACGCCAGCTCTTCGATTCCGGCGAACCGGGCCATTGCATCGGTCACCCGGGTCTGAGGCTGCGCCCCGACCGCACCAGGCCGCACCCGGTTGACGACGACGCTGGGCCGCGGCGCCCGGACCGTACCGAGGTCCTGCAGGGCCCGCACGAGCCGCTGCAGCGAGACCGGGTCACACCCGCCGACGGCGAGCAGCGAGTCCGCCACCTGCAGGGTTGTCAGGGTTGCCTGGTTACGCCGCGGGGCCTCGGTGTCGTAGCTGAGCTCCTCGTCGTCCTCCAGGCTGAACCCGCAGTCCACCACGACGACGTCGGCCAGGGCGCGCGACAGCTCCAGCACGCGTTCGAGCGCGCCAGCGCGGATCTCGGGCCAGCGGTCCGCCCGCGGTATGCCGGTCAGCACCCGAAGCCGCGGCATGACCTCTGGCGCCAGGCGGGCCAGGTTCGCCATATCCAGGGTGCCGTGGTCGGCGGCGCGGGTCGCCGCGGCGAGGCCGGGCGCCTCGTCGAGCACGGCCAGGGTCTGGGCGACGCAGCCGCCGTACGTGTCGGCGTCGATAAGCAGCGCCGACGTCCCGAGCGTGGCCAACTCGGCGGCGAGGTTGACTGCGATGGTCGTGCGGCCCGGCGAGCCGACCGGGCCCCAAACCGCAACGAGCGTGGCGCGCTTCGACGCGCCCGCGCTCACGTGTGCGGTCTTGGCCGGCTCGCCCCCCGCGGACCAGCTCAGACTCTCGTCCAGTCCCGTCGCTGCGGGGTCCAGCAGTGCCCCCTCGTATGCCGTGCGGTCGGCGTCAGCTGGGATGACCGAGGAGACGCCCATCTGGCGAAGCCGTCGTTCGCCCTCCTCGTCCGCCGGGTCGGTGAGCCCGACGACGGCGATGCCCGCTTCGCGCAGCCGCGACACCACGGACAGCGCCAGCCCACGCAGGTCCACCGAGACCAACGCAACCTCGCCGCTGCCCGCCTCTACGGCGGCCAGCAGGTCGGCCAGGTCGGCGCAGCGGCGGGCAATGCTGACCTCGCGGGAGGACTCCAGCACGGTGGCGACCCGGCTGTCCCACCGGTTGCCCACCGCAACGAGAACGCCAGCCATCAGCCGGAGCCGCGCGTCGAGCCGGGCACCGGCACGAGGGTCACCCTGGACTGCTTGTCCTGCGCCGCAATGACCTTCTGCACGTCGTCGCGCGGGACCAGCAGCTGCAACGCCGTTGTCGCAGTGCTCACTCCGAAGCGCGTCTGGTCGGTGGGGATCCACGCGACGGACACACCGCGCAGCACCAGCTTCGGCTCCAGGTAGCGCTCCTGCGTGGTGGCCGGGTCCCGGTCGCTCACCCACAGGTCAACGACCGAACCGGCGACCAAGGCCGCCATCGAGCTGGCATCCACCCGCACCGTCACCGACTGGACGGCCACGGTGGCCTTGCTGCCCACTGCGGACTGCGGCAGCAGCTCGCCTTCGCGGACCTCTCGCAGCACGTAGCTATCTGGCGCGATCGACGTGGCCGCAGACACGTACGCGCCCACCCCGTCGTCGAGCTGGACGCCCACCGGCCTCAGGTTGTCGGCACCGAGCCGGTCCCCCGGCTTCAAGGCGACGGAGGCGGCATACATCGGCACCCGGTCGTCCGCGCTCGCGACGGCCTTGGCGCCCAGCGCCGTTGCCAGCAGGACAAGCACGATGCCCACCAGTAGCCGACTGTCCCGCCACGTTGGGCGCGGTAACCGGCTCGCTGCCGGACGGGGCAGCTGCAGACCAGCCAATGGCTCCTCCTTGTGGGGCGTGTTCGACCGCTCCATCATGGCCGAGGCGCTCTCGCCCTGCCACACGAGGGCCCCTGCCTGTGGATGACGCAGGACACGTCCGGTTGCGTGTGCCAAACTCTGGTCATGCCCCAGAGGTTCCTCCAGCTCTCGGATGTTGCCGAAATCCTCAACATCTCCGCCGCGCAGACCTACGCCCTCGTCCGGTCCGGTGACCTGCCGGCCATCAAGGTCGGGGGGCGCGGCCAGTGGCGGGTCGAGGCTCAGGTGCTGGAGGAGTACATCCAGCGGATGTATGCCGAGACCCGCGAGTTCGTCACCACGCACCCGTTCGGGTCCAGCCCTGACGACGAGGAGTCGCAGGGCTAGCCCGAGCTGGCGGCACCGCCGTGCGGGTTCATTCCCGCTGGACCGCGGCCAGCGCTGCGAACGGGACCACGCGCACGTCGGTGACGTGCTCGGGTCGGCGCGGTAGGTCCAACGGATGCTCGGCGATCTCGAGGCAGTCCTGGCCGACCCCGTCGATGGTGCCGGTGACCGTCGTGCCGTCGATGTCGCAGACAGTAACCGCCGCCCGGTCCCGACTAATCGCTCGAAGGGCCGCACCGATGCCGAACGCCTTGGCGAGCGTCGACGTCTCTGACACCCGTCCGACGAGCCCGCTGACCTGGCGTACGGCGTGGAACGCGACGAGCAGGCGCCGCTCGACCGGGCGTACCAACAGCACCCAGTCCGCGCCGACGTCCGAGACCTGTGCCCCGAACTGGCCGATCCCCGCCACCCGAACCGTGACCGGCAGATCGTGGGGCTGACCGGCCAGGCGCTCGTGCAACCCCAGCAGGGCTCGTTCGCGCCGGGTCCGGTCGGCAACCTCCGCGTCCAGCTCACGGGCCGCTTCCGCGGCCAGCACCGCCTCGAGATCGGCGAAGAGCCGTTCCCAGCGCATCACGCTGACCCCTTCCGGCCGGCTGTCTGCTTGGTTCCAGGCTGACGCATGCGTCCCTCTTGACAGTGGCACCGGACTATGCTGAAACTAGGCTATCACATGTAACCAAAGCTAATCGAAGGTTTCTTGGCTTAACTGACGACTTCCAGATGGTACCGAGTAACTCCCAACCAGAACGACCGCTAAGCGAAAGCGGGTAGGGCATGGCATCCACCCTTCGATCCTGGCTGCTGGCAGGCATCACCGGCGCAGCCACGGCTGCGACGTCCGCGACGTTCGCCTACCTGGCCCATTCCGGCTGGGTTGATCTCGCCCGGCCGGCTACCGAGGCCGCCGACATCCTGCTGACGATCCTGGCCACGCTGGGCTTGGTCCTTACTCTGTGGCTGGGCGCCGCGACGGTACTGTCCGCCC
Source organism: uncultured Actinomycetota bacterium (assembly GCA_963724925.1). Lineage (GTDB taxonomy): Bacteria > Actinomycetota > Actinomycetes > Actinomycetales > Dermatophilaceae > Phosphoribacter. The sequence continues at coordinate 146,567 of CAVRXF010000010.1, forward strand.
TCGCGCAGCTGCCGGGGGCGATCGGGGCGGCCTGCGCCGACATCGCCGCCCGGGTTGCCCCCGCAGCCGTGCGCAAGGCGACGGCCGTGGTGCTCGGCACGACCGTCGCTGCGGCTGTGGCGCCGGGCACTGCCGCCGCTGGCCCACTGCTGCCGGCACGGCATACCGTCGCGGTCAGCGTCGTCGATCCGGGGGCTGGCGCGATCACCGTTCCCGACCCCGGTTTCCACCCCCCGCGGGCCGAACGGTCCGTGCCTGACCCCGGCTTTCGCCCACCAGCCCCGGCTGCGCCGCCGGTGCCGGCGACGTTGGGGCCGCTCACGACGAGCGGGCCGCGGGTGCCCAGCTCCGTGGAGGACCAGTACGTGGTCCGGCGCGGCGACACGCTATGGGATGTCGCCGCGCGCCATCTGGGCCCCCGCGGGTCGGCCGCGGCGATCGCGCGGGAATGGCCGCGCTGGTATGCCGCCAACCGCGCGGTCATCGGGCCGGACCCACACCACATCGAGCCCGGCCAGCGCCTGCGCCCGCCCGGCTCGGCGACCGAGGGGGAAGCGCGATGACCGGCCCGGCCCGCCTGCGCATCGCCCCCGCTCCCGACCCACGCCCGCCGATCGTCTCAGCAGACGAGGCGTACGGTTGGCGGCCAACCCCGTACGTGCAGGACGCGCTCGCGATCGACTTCGGCGAGCGCGGCCGGGACGCCCTCGCGATCGACTTCGGCGAGCCGGACCTGCCGGACCGGCTCCCGCTTCGGCAGGACCTGCCCGATCCGGAGCCCTTCGTCGCCCGCATGGCCCAGGCGTTCGTCGAGATCATGGCGGGCATCCGGCCGGCCCAGCAGGTCGTGCGGTGGACCACCCCCACGGTGTACGCGGTGCTGGCCCGCCGCGCGTTCGTCGCTGCGCGCCGTCCCCCGAATGCGCACCGGCGTGCCGTGGTCCGCAAGGTGCGCGTCCAGGAGCCTGCGCCGGGCATCGTCGAAGCCTGCGCCGTCGTCGTGCATCATGACCGGGTCCGCGCGCTCGCGGTGCGCCTGACCGGGCTGGACCAGCGCTGGGTCGTCACCGATTTGCAGATCGGGTGAGGTCACACCATCGCCGGCCCGGTCAGAGCCCCAGCTCCTGCTCCCAGAGGACGTCGACAACCCGGTCGACCGCGGCGGTGAGATGGCGACGGAACGTGCTCGACGGCATACCGAGCGCCTCGGCGGCGGCTTCCAGGGACGCGGCGGGCGCGAGGAACGAGCGGTGCAGCACCCGGTAGGCCCGCGGGTCGCTCTGCATCGATCGGCAGGCGTTCACCAGCACCTCACGCAGCGCCTCCACGCGCACCGCGGTCTTCGCGTCGGCGGGGACGCGGCTGGCCACCAGGCGCGAGGTGAGCAGCGGGCTGGCCCGCAGCCGGTCGGTGCGGGTGACCCCCCGCAGCGCCCGGCGGACGGCCACGGCGAAGTCCTCCCGGGCCAGCACGGCAGTGGGGTCATTCGCCGGGGGCGGCAGCCCGCCGGCCCCGGTCTCACGCATCGCCAGCCGGGCCAGCCAGTCGGTTGGTGTGACCACCCTCCAGTCGTGGCCGAAGCTCGCGTACCGGCGCCCACCCACGGTGAAGTCCGCGGCCGGCATCCGGTGCAGGTCGGAGTACTCGGTGGCGGCCGCCCATGGCTCTGGGTCGGCGAAGCTGAGCAGGCTGAAGGCGAGCCCGGGCGTGGTGACATAGTGTCGCCCGGTCTGCACGGTGACCAGGCTTTGCGACGGCGAAACACCTTGGTAGCCGTCGGCGCTCATCCAGTACCTGACCAGCGTGAACCGCTCACCCTGGCGCAGCGGGGAGTGGCGAGCCAGCTCGGCGTATGCCGCGGCCACCGCTGGGTCGCTCACGTCGTGGAGAGCGCCGCGGTCCTCGATGGCCAGCGTGCACAGCAGCCCCGCGACGGTGCCCTCGGAGGCCCGCACGACCGACCAGGCGTCGGGCTGGATGGCTAACCAGGCCTTGGCGATCGCGGCCGACTCCGGGCCTTCATGGCGCTGGACAATCTCGAGAATCGCCGACGCGTCGGCCGTCGCCGCGGCGTCGATGCGCAGGTCGTGGGCGGGGGCCGCCGCCGGCTGAAGGTAGGGCCGCAGCTGCTGGTGCAGGAAGATCAGGTCCATCATGGCGGCGGCCTGCTGGGCGGGGTCGGGCACGCTCAGCCGGTCGAGGAAGAAGGTGCGGGCGCGGTCGTGCAGCTGGCGGTAGCGCAGCGGGTCCCGCCATCGCAGCTCAGCGTCGAGGACGTCGGCGGCCAGATCGTGCAGCCGCAGGCCCCCTGGGCCAAGTTCCACGATCGGGAGGCGGCACAGCCAGTCGAACAGGCCAGCAGCGTCGGGAACCTCAAGCAGGGCAGCGAGCAGCGGCAGCGTCAGCACGCGCACCTGCGACGTTGCCTCGAGCGCCAGGCGGTGCTCGGCACCGGGAATGGCCTGCATGAGCTGGTCGACGAGCTCCTTGACCACGTCGGGCGCCTGCTGAGGCGCAAAGCTGCCCCGGGTGAGCGCGACCTCGCTGACCAAGGCCAGCGCGAGCGGGTGACCACGAGTGAACGCGACCGCGGCTGGGCGCTGCTGCTGCGGCACGTTGCGACGGTGCAGGTAGTCGTCGCTCTCAGCGGGACTCAGGTTGGCCAGCGGCAGGGTCTCGATGAGGGCGGACCAGCCCGGATCGGTGAGCCACGCTGTCGACGGCGGCAGCTGGCCGGCGACGATGACGAGAGTGTCCGCAGGCAACGTCGCGAGCACCCGGTCCCGAAGGTAGGCCTCCATCGGCGCCAGCTGCTCGAAGGTGTCGATGAGCAGGACCCGGCGCCCGGCGGCCGCGCCTTCGGGCTCGGGCGCGGTCAGCGGAGCGAGCGCGGCCATGACCGCGTCCGGGGTCGGAGCGAGGTCGCGCGCATCCAGGCGCAGCGCCGGCATACCGCGGTCGGCGCACTCGTCGGCGAGGCGTCGCAGCAGGGTCGACTTGCCAATGCCGCCCGGTCCATGGACGAAGACGACCGCGGTCTCAGCCTGTGGGTCGTCCAGCAGGCTCTGGAGGTAGGCCAGCTCGCCAGCCCGCCCAACGAACGCCCGACGGCGTGCCGCGCCGACGCGGTCGCCGACGGTGCCTCCCATAGGAGGATCCTACGGATCGGCGCTTTACTTACCCCGCCGGCGCGCCTTCTTGGACAGCCGCCGAGGCTGGTTGCGCCCAGGTGCGCCGTTTGCGCCAAGCTCGTCCGTGGCGTCGACGTCGCGCTCGTCGACCTCGCCGCCCTCCCCCGGCGCGGAGTAGTGCAGCCGGGTGGTCGAGGGGGTGTCCAAGCCCTTGGCCGAGATGACGGGACGGTCGGCTGCAGCGGAATCCTGAACGGGGGCAGCGTCGCCGAGGCCGGCGTCAGTGCTCCCCGCGGGCGTGGCCGCGGCCTGGCCGGCTGGCAGCCCTGCGACGAGCTGGCTCACCGTGACCGGAGCCGCGGCCACCGAGGTGGACGGCGCATCGACCTTCACCTCGAGGTTGAAGATGTAGCCGACGGACTCCTCCTTGATGGCCTCCATCATCGCCTCGAACAGCAGGAATCCCTCGCGCTGGTACTCCACGAGGGGGTCGCGCTGGGCCATGGCCCGCAGCCCGATGCCCTCCTGCAGGTAGTCCATCTCGTACAGATGCTCGCGCCACTTGCGGTCCAGGACCGACATCACGACCCGGCGCTCGAGCTCGCGCATGGTCGCCTCGCCAAGGGCCTCCTCGCGCCGGTCGTAGGCGTGGTGGGCGTCGCTCGTGAGCTCCTCGCGTAGGCCCTCGGCGGAGACGTTATGCCGGCTGCCAGCCCGCTCGGCGACGTCGTCGATGCTCACCGAGACCGGGAAGAGGGTGCGCATGGCCGTCCAGAGCTGCTCGAGGTCCCATTCCTCGGCATACCCCTCGGCCGTGGCCGCGTCCACGTAGCCGTTGATGACATCGTTGACGAAGTGGCGGACCTGCTCCTGCATGTCCGCGCCCTCGAGCACCTTGCGCCGCTCGGCGTAGATGACCTGGCGCTGGCGGTTCAGCACGTCGTCGTACTTGAGGACGTTCTTGCGGATCTCGTAGTTCTGCGCCTCGACCTGGCTCTGGGCGCTGGCGATGGACCGGGTGACCATCTTGGACTCGATGGGCACCTCGTCCTCCAAGCGCGCGGTCTGCATGAAACGGTCCACCATGGCCGCGTTGAACAGGCGCATGAGGTCATCCTGCAGCGACAGGTAGAAACGCGACTCGCCTTCGTCACCCTGGCGACCGGAGCGGCCCCGGAGCTGGTTGTCGATGCGGCGCGACTCGTGCCGCTCGGTGCCCAGCACATAGAGACCGCCGCGCTCCTTGACCTCGTCGTGCTCGGCCATGACCGCGTGCTCGGCCTCGGCCAGCGTGCGCTCCCACGCTGCCTCGTACTCTTGCGGCGTTTCCTCGGGGTCCAGCCCCTGGTTCTTGAGGGCCTGCACGGCGCGAAACTCCGGGTTGCCGCCGAGCATGATGTCGGTGCCGCGCCCGGCCATGTTCGTGGCGACCGTGACCGCGCCCCGGCGGCCGGCCTCGGCCACGATCGCGGCCTCCCGCGCGTGCTGCTTGGCGTTGAGCACATCGTGCGGGATGCCGCGCCGGCGTAGCAGGTTGGACAGGTGCTCGCTCTTCTCGACCGAGACGGTGCCCACGAGGACCGGCTGCCCGTCAGCGTGCCGCTGGGCGATGTCGTCGACGACGGCGCTGAACTTGGCGTCGGCGGTGCGGTACACCAGATCGGTTGGTCCAGCCGGATCATCGGCATGTTCGTCGGGATGGAGACGACGCCCAGCTTGTAGATGGAGTTGAGCTCGGCTGCCTCGGTCTGGGCCGTTCCGGTCATCCCGGCCAGCTTGTCGTACATCCGGAAGTAGTTCTGCAGGGTGATCGTTGCCAGCGTCTGGTTCTCGTTCTGGATGTCGACGCCTTCCTTGGCCTCGATCGCCTGGTGCATCCCTTCGTTGTAGCGCCGCCCGGGCAGCATGCGGCCGGTGTGCTCGTCGACGATGAGGATTTGCCCGCCCATGTTGACGTAGTCCTTGTCCCGCTTGAACAGCTCCTTGGCCTTGAGCGCATTGTTGAGAAAGCCGATGAGCGGGGTGTTGACCGACTCGTAGAGGTTGTCGATCCCGAGCAGGTCCTCGACCTTGGCGATGCCGCCCTCCAGAACGCCGACGGTGCGCTTCTTCTCGTCGACCTCGTAGTCGCCCTCGCCCGAGTCGAGCTCGCCGCGGCGCAGGTGCTGGACCATCTTGGCGAACTCGACGTACCACTTGGTCGCCTGGTCGGCAGGCCCGGAGATGATGAGCGGGGTCCGAGCCTCGTCGATGAGGATCGAGTCGACCTCATCGACGATGGCGTAGTTGTGGCCGCGCTGGACCAGCTCGTCGGTGGACCAGGCCATGTTGTCGCGCAGGTAGTCGAAGCCCAGCTCGTTGTTGGTGCCGTAGGTGATGTCCTTGGCGTACTCGACGCGGCGCTGGTCGGGGGTCATCGCGGCGAGAATGCATCCGGTCTCCAGGCCCAGGGCCCGGTGGACCCGGCCCATGAGCTCGGACTGGTACTCGGCGAGGTAGTCGTTGACCGTGACCAGGTGCACGCCCTTGCCGGTCAGCGCGTTGAGGTAGCACGGCAGGGTCGCGACCAGGGTTTTGCCCTCGCCGGTCTTCATCTCGGCGACGTTGCCCAAGTGCAGGGCCGCCCCGCCCATGATCTGCACGTCGAAGTGGCGCTGGCCGAGGGTGCGCTTGCCGGCCTCACGGACCGCGGCGAACGCCTCGGGGAGCAGCTCGTCGAGGGTCTCACCGTCGGCGAGGCGGCTGCGGAAGACGTCGGTCTCGGCCCTGAGCTCGGCGTCGCTGAGCTTCTCGAAGTCGCTCCTCGAGGACGTTGACCTGCGCAGCAATCGCCTCGAGCCGCTTGAGCACCCGACCTTCGCCGGCGCGCAGCAACTTTTCGAACACCTTGGCCACGCTGGAACTCCCTCACGAAACGTCGCTGAGCCCGCGCGTGCGGCGGTCACGGCCAGGGTAGCCGTTCGCGGGTCACCTCACCCAACGTCCGCGCCTGGCCCGATGCGTTCCGGTATGCCGTGCCGGCGCCGCGCGCCGTCGGCCCCCCTGCCTCAGCGAAAGGTCCGTAGGTGCCCCTGCCTCAGCGAAAGGTCCGTAGGTGCTCGTTATCGGGGCCTCATAACGACATCGTCTGACCTCACTGAGGTCAGCGGTCAGTGATCAGCGGTCAGTGGTGGGCGGCGAGGTGAGGCGCAGGCAGGCGAACCCGGCCACGATGCACAACGCCCCGGCAGTAAGCCACGCGGTGAAGTAGTCGCCGGTGTTCTGACGCACCAACCCGGCATACGAGGCGGCGATCCCGGCGCCCACCATGTGCGAGGCGAACACCCAGCCGAAGACGATGCTCGAGCGATCCAGGCCGAAGTAGCGCCGGCACAGCGCCATCGTCGGCGGCACGGTCGCCACCCAGTCCAGCCCGTAGAACACGATGAAGAGGAACAGGTTCGGCTGCACCCTCGGGCCCGAGGACGACCGGCACGAGCAGCAGCGACAGCCCGCGCAGCACGTAGTAGGCACGAGCAGCAGGCGGGGGTCGACCCGGTCGGTGAGCCACCCCGAGGCGATCGTCCCGGCGATGTCGAAGATGCCGATGAGCGCGAGCAGCCCGGCCGCCGTCGTCGCGACCATGCCGTGGTCGTGCGCGGCCGGGATGAAGTGCGTGCCGACCAGCCCGTTGGTCGACCAGCCGCAGACGAAGAAGGTCCCCATGAGCACCCAGAACGGCCAGGACGGGAGGGCCTCCCGCAGCACCCGCAGCGCGGTGAGCTGGGGGGCGCCTCGGTATGCCGTGGCGTCCCGTCCATGTCGGCCGGCGCCACCGCCGCCGGCGCGCCAGGCCTCGTGCCGGCGCAGACTCGGCGCCGTACGGGGTGGTCCCGACGTCCTCGGGACGGTCGGCGACGACGAACAGGGCGACCGGGACGAGGAGCAGCGAGACGCCGCGGTGATGAGCGCGGCATACCGCCAGCCCGGGCCCGTCGGCGAGCACGGCGAACGCCGGCAGGAAGATCAGCTGCCCGGTCGAGCTCGCCGCGGAGAAGAACCCGGTCACCAGGCCGCGCCTCGTGGCGAACCACCGGTTGGCCACGACCGAGCCGAGCACGAGGGCCATCGCGCCGGTGCCCACGCCGACGAACAGGCCCCACAGCACCCACAGCTGCCACGGCTGGCTGATCAGCACGGTGAGCCCGCTGCCCACCGAGACCAGCAGCAGCGCGCGGTGAGCACCCGGCGCAGGCCGAAGCGCTCCATGAGGGCGGCCGCGAACGGCGCGGTGAGCCCGTAGATGAGCAGGTTGGCGCTGACCGCGCCCGAGGTCGTCGCGCGGCTCCACCCGAACTCGGCCTCGATCGGCTCGATCAGCGCACCGGTGGAGGACCGGAACCCGGCCGCGGCGACGAGGGCCGCGAGCACGCCGAGCGCAACCCACCAGGCGCGGTGGATGCGCGGGCGGGTCGCGGGTGGGGACGCTCACCCGTCGACCGTAGTGCCTGCAGCGGCTCAGTGCGGGATGCCGAGTTCGGTTGACTGGCCCGCTGCGTCGGTGAACGTGAAGGTGTTGTACGCGACCTCGATGTTGGCGAAGCGCCCGTCCTGCACCCAGTACATGATGAGCCCTCGGAAGTCGAAGGTCTCCCCCTTCCGGACCGGGCCGAAGAGCGGCCTGCGGGTTGTCGTCGAGGGCGGTGAAGTGGGCCCACATCTTGATGGCGACCGTGTCGTCGTCCATGACGACGCGGTCGATGCTGCAGCGCCTCGGTGAACTGTGACCAGATGAGGCGTGTAGTGCTCTTGCACGGCTGGGACGCCGAGCAGCTCCAGCGTGCCGTTGAGCATCCGGACGTCGGGGAGGAAGTAATCGTCAAAGGTGGTGAGGTCCTTGGCGTTGAAGCGCTGGATGTAGTCGTCGAAGGCGGCGCGGTCCACGGTCTGCTCCTTGGGTGAGCTGGGTCTCCTGCGGACGCTAGGCCGCCGCCGGTCATAGCGCCCGCGATGCCGTGGCGCTCACCGGGATTGGGATGGCTCGTATCCCCATCCCTGATGCCGCCGACTCGCCACGCAGACGGTGGCGCGCGGCGATCATGGAGCGTCGAGCCTTCCAGGAAAGGGGTACTCGCATGGACGTGCGCTTCGACAGCCAGGTCTGCGCTGGTCACTGGTTCGGCGCGCGGGATCGGCTTGGCCACCGCCGAGCTGCTGGTCGACAGCGGCGCCACGGTCGCCATGGTGGACGTGCAGGCGGACCGGTTGGCGCAGTCGGCCGCGTGCTCTGGGCGGCCAAGGGCACGGCCGGCGGCCTACCCGCAGGACCTCACCCGGTCGGCGAGCTGGCCGGCCTCGTCGAACGGATCCGTGCCGACCTCGGCGAGATCGACGTCCTGATCCAGCCGGCCGCGGTCGGTCCGCAGCGCTACGCCGCAGGACATCACCGAGCAGGAGTGGGACGAGGTCTTCGCCGTCAACACCAAGGCACTCTTCTTCCTCATGCGTGAGGTCGTCGGCCAGTCGATGATCCCGCGTGGCCGCGGGTCGGTGGTGAACTTCTCCTCTATCGCCGGGCTGGTCGGCATGCGCAAGCCGCTGTGCTCGGCGCACTACAGCGCGAGCAAGGGCGCGGTGGCCGCCCTCACCCGCCAGGCCGCGGCGGAGTGGGCCGAGCACGGTGTCCGGGTCAACGCGGTCGCGTCGGGTGGGGTGCTCACCGAGATGACGACCTCGCTCATCGGCGCCGACATGGACAAGGCGACGGCCTTGGTGCCGCTCGGGCGGCTCTCCCGGCCGGAGGAGGTCGCCCAGGTCGTCGCCTTCTACGCGAGCGAGCTGGCGGCCAACATCACCGGCCAGCTGTTCGTCATCGACGGTGGTGGGTACGGTGCGCAGGCCGACCCCGGCTACCTCACCCCCGGGCAGCTCGCCGCCTACGCTCGCTGAGCGGCCGCCTTGGCCAGTCGGGAGCTAGAGCCAGCCGGCCATGTGGCCTCGCTCAGCGTGAACTCGCGGGCCAGGGCGCATCGCGTCCCGCGCGGCGATCTCCGGCTCCCAGGTCAACCGCTGCACGAGCAGCCGCGCCGCGGCCCGGTCGGCCTTGAGGTCGCAGCGCGCGACGATCCGGTCGCCGTAGAGGAACGGCAGCACGTAGTAGCCGTGGACGCGCTTGGCGGCGCGGGCGTGTAGATCTCGATGCGGTAGCGGACGCCGAACAGCTCCTCGGTCCGCTGGCGCTGCCACACGAGCGAGTCGAACGGGCTCACCAGGGCTTCGACGTGCAGCTGGCGTGGGCGGCGGGCGCCGCGCGTGCAGGTATGCCGGCCGGCCCCAGCCCTGGACCGACACCGGCTCGAGCTCGCCCTCGGCAACCAGGCGCGGCGATGGCCACGCGGGCCGTGTCGGCGGGCGATGCGGAAGTAGTCGGCGAGGGCAGCTCTCGGTCGCGACGCCGCAGGCGCGCGCGGCGACGCGCATGAGCTCGACGTGGGCCTGCGGTTCGGGCGGACGCAGGCTCGGGTCCAGCCACTCGGCCCGGTAGGCCGGCGGCGCGACGAGCGCCAGCCCGGCATACTGGCGCTCGAACTGGGCGGTGCGTCCGGCCGAGGAGATCCGCCCGGCCCAGAACAGGTACTCCAGGGCGATCTTGACGTCCGACCAGTTCCAGCCCCAGCGGCCGGTGGCGCGCGGCTGGTCGTGCTCGAGGCGGCCTGCGACCTGGCGCGGCGGTCATCGGGCCACGCTGGTGCACCTCGTCGAACACCGACTCGACCAGCTCGGGCTGGCTCCCGGCGATGCGCCGGATCGCGCCCCAGGCCCGCTGGGCGGCCTCGCGCATCCGGAAGTCGTGCAGGGCCCACAAGGCCGGGTGCACGAGGCTGGCCTCGTGCACCCAGTACTCGACCAGCCGGCGCGGCGGACGGTCGCGGGCCCGGTCGAGCAGTCTGCGGTCGTAGGGGCCGAGCCGGGAGAAGAAGGGCAGGTAGTGGCTGCGGACGAGGACGTTGACGCTGTCGATCTGCACGACGGCGACCCGGTCGACGACCCGCTGCAGGTGGCGCATCGTCACGTGCCGGCTGGCGGTCTGGGGTCGGCGAAACCTTGCGCTGCCAAGGCGATTCGGCGTGCCTGGGCAGACCGAGGGTGCGGGGGCGGCCCGGCCGACGAGCGCGGTCACGCCTGGCGACGATGGTGCGCTCACGCCCTGCGCCGAAGCCTCGCTCACGCTCGGGGCGGCTCGATGAGGTTCTGGCGCACGGCATACATCACGGCTTCCATCCGCGAGTGCAGCTGCAGCTTCTCCAGGATGTTGCGCACGTGGTTCTTCACCGTGTTCTCGGAGATGAACAGCTTCTTGCCGATCTCGCGGTTGCCCATCCCCCGGGCGACCAGGCCCCAGCACCTCGACCTCACGCTCGGTGAGCTTGGGCACGGCGGTGTTGCGACTCGCCGTTGTCGCGTCGGCGCATGACGGCGAACTCCGCGAGCAGCTTGGAGGCCATCGACGGGGAGATGAGCGAGTCCCCGGAGTACACCGCCCGGATACCGAGGCCACCTGGTCGCCGGTGACGTCCTTCAGGACGTACCCGTTGGCCCCGGCGCGAACCGCTTCGAACAGGTCGGTTTCCTCGTCCGAGCCGGTAAGGATCACGATCTTGGCTGCCGGCACCCGCTCGCGGATCGCTTGGCAGGCTTCGATCCCGGTGCTGCGCGGCATCCGCACATCGAGCAGCACGACGTCGGGGACGAGCTCCTCGGCCAGGACGACCGCCTCCAGCCCGTCTCCGGCCTCCCCGACGACCTCGATGTCGCCCTCGAGCTCGAGCATCGCCCGCAGCCCGCGCCGGAACAGCGCATGGTCGTCGGCGACGAGCACACGGATCGGCGCGGGAGCGTCGCGGGATGGGTTCACGTCAGCAAGCCTGCCGTCGCCCGCCAAAGGGCACAAGTGGACCTATGCCGTGTTTTCCGACGAGGGCGCCGGATTTCCGACGACGGCGCGCCTCGAGGTGGATGACGCCGTAGGACCACCCCCTGCGCCGGTACACCACGCTCGGCCGGCCAGACTCGCTGTCGCTGAAAAGGAAGAAGTCGTGCCCGACGAGCTCCATCCGGTTGAGGGCCTCCTCCAGGGTCATCGGCGCGCTGCTGTGCACCTTCTCACGCACCTCGATGGGCGAGTCGCCCACCGCACCGAAACGCGCTGGCGGCGAGTCGTCGACCGGCTCCTCCTGGAACACGGCATCGGCCGTCGCCACCAGGTCGCCAACGCCAGCCGGTGCGGCGACGTCGCGCCCGCCGCGGATCGCCGAGCGGCGCTTGCCACTTGCCCGGCGCAGCCGCTCCAGCAGCTTCTCCACGGCGGCGTCGACGGCGACGTACTTGTCCTCGTCGCAGGCCTCGGCTCGCACGATCCGAACCCGCGATCGCGGCAGGTCAGCTCGACGCACTCGGACTTGCGGGTGGTGCGCTCGTGGGTGACGACGACGTCGACGCGGGTCACCTTCGGGGCCAGCTGGGACACCTTGGCGAGCCGCTCGTCCAGATGGTCGCGGAACCGGTCGGAGACCTGGATGTGACGGCCGGTCACGACGATGTCCACGGTTACCTCCTTGGGCGGACGGCCTGGGGTATCAGGCTAGTCGGCCAGCCTGACCCGTGCCAGGCGGGGTGCGCCTCTGCGGCCCCGCCGCCAGGCGCAGCTCGGTGGCCGCGACGACGGCCGCGCCCACGACGCGCACCCCGGCGGAGCGCAGCGCACGCGCCGACTCGGCGAGGGTGGCGCCGGTGGTGATGACGTCGTCGACGAGCACGCACGGGTATGCCGGTGAGCCCGGCCGCGGGCCGGGGCGGACGGCATACGCGCCGCGCAGGTTAGCGGCCCGCTCGGCCCGGTCCAGCCGGGCCTGGTCGGCCACTGCACGGTCGACCCGCAGCGCCGGCCACCAGCGCGGCGCGCGGCCGACCAGCCGCGACTGCCGCGGGCCGCGAGCAGCTGCACCGGGGCGTCTCCGCGCCGGCGGCGGGCCGCCCGGCTGGTCGGCACCGGCACGACGGCCAGCGGCCCCACCGCGGCCGCGAACGGTCTGATCGCCGCCGCGAGAGCCTCGGCGAGCACCGGCGCGAGGTCGCGCCGGTCGTCGTCCTTGAAGGCCACGATGGCGCGTTGGACGACGTCTGCGGTAAGGCGCCGCGGCGACCACCGCGGAAGGCCGGCTGGCGGCGGACAGGTGCCACCAGCCCGGGACACTGGCTCAGCCGCGCGAACTCGCTCGTGCATCGGGGCACCAGGCCGACCCGTGGCGCTGGCAACCGGCGCAGCGCAGCGGCAGCGCCAGGTCCAGCAGGGCCGCGCCGCCGCGTGCCACCAGCTGCGCAGCACCGTCATGAGCCGACGATGCCGTGGCAGCCTGGCACCCGCCAGTCGCCGCCGCGAGGCGGTGGACGGTGCGATCGGTCGGGCGGGGGCTGTGGACCGGCAGGGATGTGGACAGTCAGGGAGCCGGCGGCACGGCCAGCTCGGTCGCCCCGCCCAGCCGACGCCAGGTGGCGCCGGCCCGCACGACGACGCTCGGGCCGTTCGTCATGACGGCGAAGCCGCGGTTGCCACCGGCAGTGACGACGGCCTTGGCTCCGGGCACCGGGGTGCCCAGAGCGAGGTCGGGGTCGGCTCAGCCCGACACGGCGCAGGCCGACCCCCTGGCCGAGGTCGACGGTGAAGACCCGGATCTCGTCGGTTCCGCCAGCGCCCCCGAGCACGGCCATGGTGCGTTCGTCGATCCACGTGGCGTCGACCAGGCGGGTGAGCGGCTCGGCTTGGCGGTATCCCTTGGCCAGCGCCGGTCGGTGCTCCCGACGGGTCGCGGACGATACCGCAGACGTCCAGGCGGGTGTCTCCCGCCGGCTGACCGCGCGGGTGATGATCGCCAGCCGAGTGCCGTCGCGGGAGACGGCGAGCGACAACGGGACTCGCTCTTGCAGCCACGAGGTGTTGACCGGCCGCGCGGGGGCGGCGCTCGCCGCTCGTGGCGTCGACCCACCACACGCGGGCGGCATCCGTCGGCGCCAAGCCCGGCAACCCACACCCGGCTCTGCCCCTCGTATGCCGGCCGGGTCAGCGAGGTCCCGGCCCCTCGACCGGCACCGCGCCGTGCCATGCCAACGGCTCAGTGAGGTAGCCGTCGGCACTCACGGCCGCGAGGTCCGCACCGTCGGCGGACATGGCCAGCCCGGTGTAGCCGGCGGGGATGCTCGGCAGCTCGGGCCGTCCGGACGACCTAGTGGGAATGCCCGGTTCAGCGTCGATCGGCGTCCAGCCGGCGTCAGGTCGACCCGGGCGAGGCGCTCGCCCACGCGCAGCAGGCCGGACCGCGTGGTGTCGTCAGGGCCACCGGGTTGTACCCGACCTGGTCGGGAGAGGTGACGACGTCGGGGGCATCCGGGACGACGATCCGCCCGATGCCCTGAGACCTCGAGCGACACCCCGGAGACCCCCGGGACCTGGGTCATCGTCGCGGCGAACTGGGCCCACATCGCCCGCCGGCGCTGGACATCGGAGGTGTTCGCCGCGCTGGACAGCACGACCGTCGCGATCTGGTCCTGCACGGCGCACGGCGTCCACGGCGAGCTTGGTGCCCGTCCGGGACTCCGGTCTCCACGGCGCCGCTGAGGTACTCCGGGATCCCCCCAAGCTGGGCGCGCGCCAATGCGGTCACCAAGCGCGGTCCGGTCGCGAACCAGCGCACGTCGGGGACCAGGCGGCGCCCGCGCCACCGCGGGGAAGGTCACGGCATACGCGTCGAAGAGCAGGCCGAAGTCGTCGGTGTTGACCCAGATGCCAAAGCCGCTCTCCGGCAAGGAGACGCGCCACTGCCCCTGAACCTGCACCAGGTCGAACATCGCCTCGACGGGCGTCTGCGGCGCGAGCTCACGGTATCGCCCACCGCCGTCGACGACGGCGACCGCCTGGGTGCTCACCTTGACCTGGGTGGGCGACACGGCGGTCGCGACCAGCGAGGCATCCCGGTCGAAGACGGTGACCAGGCTCGTCGGGCGCCACCTGTCGACGGACGAGGGGCCAGGTAGGACTTGCCGACCGGCTCCTGGTTGTCGGCCTCCTGGAAGGCCGCACCCGCTCGGATGAACCCGAGGGCGACGGCTTCCATGGACGCTCCGGGCGCTGGCGGTGGGACGATGACGCGGGCCTGCGCGGCCACCCGCTCGTCGACCTTGCGGCCGGCCAGGACCTCGCTGCCGCGCGGGCAGGCCGGTGCAGGCGCCGAAGCCCGGAAGCGACCACGCGGCCAGCATCGCCGCGGCCACCAGCACGCGCAGGCGGCTCACGGTGCCGGCACGTCCGCGGTGTCGGGCAGCGCGGCGGGTGCGACCAGCGAGGCCGGTTCGAGCGGCAGCGGGGACTGCTCGATCGGGGTCTGGGCGCTGCGTCGGCAGGGTCAGCCGGAAGCACGAGCCCTCCCCGGGTGCGCCCCAGGCCTGCAGCCAGCCGGCGTGCAGGCGGGCGTCCTCGAGGGAGATCGCCAGGCCCAGGCCGGTTCCGCCGCTGGTGCGGGCCCGCGCCGGGTCGGCCCGCCAGAACCGGTTGAACACCATCGCCGACTTCCCCGGGCCGCAGGCCCGACCCGAAGTCGCGGACGCGACACGGCCACCGCTGTGTCGTCGTCGTTGACCCGGATCTCGATCGCGCCGGCCCTCGGCGTGGTCGATGCGCGTTGACGACGAGGTTGCGCAGGATCCGCTCGACGCGGCGTGGGTCGGCCTCGGCCAGGCAGGGGTGGCCGGGGTCGATCATGGTCACCCGGCTGCCGCGCCGGTCGGCCAGCGGCCGGCGTGGCGTCGACGACCCGGTGGCCACCGATCGACGCAGGTCGCGTGGGCTCGACGTCGAGCACGGCCGCGCCGGCGTCGAACCGGCTGATCTCCAGCAGGTCCGACAGCAGCGCCTCGAACCGGTCGAGCTCGGCGTGCAGCAGCTCGGCGGACCGGGCGACGGCCGGCGGGAACTCGCCGCGTGCGTCGTGGAGGACGTCGGCCGCCATCCGGACCGTCGTCAGCGGCGTGCGCAGCTCGTGGGAGACGTCGGAGACGAACCGCTGCTGCAAGCCGGGACAGCTCCTCGAGCTGGCGGATCTGGCGCTGCAGGCCGTCGGCCATCTCGTTGAACGACGTCGCCGAGGCGTGGCCAGGTCGTCCTCGCCGTGCGCGACCATCCGCTCGTCCAGCTGCCCGGCCGCCAGCCGCTCGGCCACGCCGGCGGCCATCCGGACCGGCGTGACGACCTGCCGGGTGACGACGTAGGCGATGCCGCCGATGAGCACCATGAGGACGCAGCCCGCCGAGCAGGAAGGTGCGCCCGACCAGCGCGAGCGAGTCGCGCTCGCGCTCCATCGGGAAGACGAAGTAGAGCCGTACGTGCCGCGCCCGGGGCAGCTCGACCTGCTGGCCGATGACCCACGAGGCGACCGGGTCGGCCTGGCCGGACAGCTTGATCGGCGCGATCTGCTCGTGCTGGGTGCGAGGCGTCCGTGCGCGACCTGCTCCTGCAGCTCTGTCGGGAACGTCGGCCAGGCCGACCTCCCCGGACGAGCGACGACCGGCGACGGTCGACCGAGCTGACGTTGGTGTCCAGCCTGGACGAGCACGACGTAGCGCGAGCGTTCGGTGCCGAGCCTGCTCCTGGACGATGCCGCGAGCGGCAGTGGTCAGCCGCTCCTGCGAGTCGACCAGGTCGGTGCTGTTGAACTGTAGCTGGGCCCGTTTGGTCGAGCTGCAGCGCCTCGGCACGACGGCGACGACGCGCCGCTCGCTCGACCAGGCCCCTCGCCGACCTGGCGGTACAGGTAGGTGCCGAGCCGACCCGAGCACGAGCAGCGCCGAGCAGCAGCGTGCTGGCGACGACCCGGGCCTGGATCGACCGGCGCCAGGTAGCGCGTCAGCCCTGCGCAGCGACGCCGCGCCGGCCCGCCGGACAGCGGCCACCACCTTCATCGGCTAGACCCGACCCGCCTTGTAGCCCACGCCGCGCACGGTCACGACGATCTCGGGGTTCTCCGGGTCGTGCTCGACCTTGCTGCGCAGCCGCTGGACGTGCACGTTGACCAGCCGGGTGTCGGCGGCGTGGCGGTAGCCCCACACCTGCTCGAGCAGCACCTCGCGGGTGAAGACCTGCCACGGCTTGCGGGCCAGGCAGACGAGCAGGTCGAACTCGAGCGGGGTGAGGACGAGCGCGGCTGCCGTCGCGGCGTGACCGAGTGGCCGGCGACGTCGATCTGCAGGTCGCCGATCTGCAGCGCGCTCGGGCTCGGGCTCGTCGCAGCGGCGCAGCCGGGCCCGGACCCGGGCGACGAGCTCCTTGGGCTTGAACGGCTTGACGACGTAGTCGTCGGCACCGGACTCGAGGCCGACGACCACGTCGACGGTGTCGTCCTTCGCGGTGAGCATCACGATCGGCACGCCGGACTCGGCGCGGATCTCCGGCATACGTCGATGCCGTCCTTGCCCGGGCAGCATCAGGTCGAGCAGCACCAGGTCCGGGCGGTACGTCACGGAAGGCGTCCATGGCGGCTGCACCGTCGGCCACGTGGGCCACCTCGAAGCCCTTCCTGCCGGAGGACGATGGTGAGCATCTCGGCCAGGGCAAGGTCGTCGTCGACGACGAGCACTCGACCTTTCACGGCACGTGCCTCCCCTGTGCCTGTCGTCGGCGACTGGTTCTCGGACGATCATCACACACTGAGCGCGATGGCTGGCGAAGGCGCCCTTCCAGGGGGTGAAGGGCGCCTCGCGCGACCAGTATGGCGGGTGCGCGGTCGCGGCACTAGCCGCCACACGTCGGATTGTCGCCACAGGGCTGTTGGTCCGGCCACACCCGTCCGGTTCGTGCTGATTGCGAGCGGCTACAGCCGGTTGCGCGTCGTCGTCGTGGCCGGCTCAGTAGCGGTAGTGGTCCGGCTTGTAGGGGCCGCCGACGTCGACGCCGAGGTAGTCGCCTGCTCCTCGGTCAGTTCGGTGAGCCCCACGCCGAGCGCGTCGAGGTGCAGCCGGGCGACCTCCTCGTCGAGGTGCTTGGGCAGCACGTAGACGCCTGCCGTGGTAGCTCCTCGGCCTTGGTGAACAGCTCGATCTGGGCCAGCACCTGGTTGGTGAAGGAGTTGACATCACGAACGACGGGTGGCCGGTCGCGTTGCCGAGGTTCATCAGGCGGCCCTCGGACAGCACGATGATCGACGTGGCCCGCTGCCCGCCTCGGCCGGGAAGGTCCACACGTCGACCTGCGGCTTGACGGTCTTGACGACGCCGGGGACGCGTCCAGGCCGGCCATGTCGATCTCGTTGTCGAAGTGGCCGATGTTGCCGACGATCGCCTTGTGCTTCATCCGCGCCATCTGCTCGACGGTGACGACGTCCTTGTTGCCGGTGGCGGTGATGACGATGTCGGCGGCGTCGAGCACGTCGTCGAGCGGGGCGACCTGGTAGCCGTCCATCGCGGCCTGCAGCGCGCAGATCGGGTCGATCTCGGTGACGACGACGCGGGCGCCCTGGCCGCGCAGCGACTCCGCGCAGCCCTTGCCGACGTCGCCGTAGCCGCAGACGACCGCGACCTTGCCGCCGATGAGGACGTCGGTGGCGCGGTTGATGCCGTCGATCAGGCTGTGCCGGCAGCCGTACTTGTTGTCGAACTTGGACTTGGTCACCGAGTCGTTGACGTTGATGGCCGGGAAGAGCAGCGCGCCCGCCTCATCATGTCGTAGAGGCGGTGCACGCCGGTCGTGGTCTCCTCGGTGACGCCCTTGATCTCGTCGGCGATCTGGGTCCACTTCTGCGGGTCGGTGGCCATGGTCCTGCGCACCAGCGCCTTGAAGACCGCGAACTGCTCCGTGTCGCTCCTCCGTGGTCGGCGGCACCTGCCCGGCGCGTTCCCAGGCCCAGCCCTTGTGCACGAGCATCGTGGCGTCGCCGCCGTCGTCGAGGATCATGTTCGGCCCGGTGTGCCCGTCGGCGTCCGGCGCCCAGGTGAGGATCGGCTCGGTGCACCCCCAGTACTCCTCCAGCGTCTCGCCCTTCCACGCGAAGACCGGCACGCCCGCGGGGGCGTGCGGGGTGCCGTCGGGCCGACGACCGACGGCGGCCGCGGCTTCGTCCTGGGTGGAGAAGATGTTGCACGAGGCCCAGC
Organism: uncultured Actinomycetota bacterium; assembly: GCA_963724925.1. GTDB lineage: Bacteria > Actinomycetota > Actinomycetes > Actinomycetales > Dermatophilaceae > Phosphoribacter. The sequence goes on from CAVRXF010000010.1 coordinate 164,869, forward strand.
GGACCTCGGCGCCGAGGGCGAGCAGCGTCTCGATCAGCACGGCGGTCTGCATGGTCATGTGCAGCGAGCCGGCGATGCGCGCTCCGCGCAACGGCTGGTTCTCGCCGTACTCGGCGCGCAGCGCCATCAGGCCGGGCATCTCGTGCTCGGCGAGGCGAATCTGGTGGCGACCAGCCTCCGCGAGACTGAGATCGGCAACGCGGTGTTCAACAGAGGGGTGTTCAGCAGAGCGGTGTTCAACAGGCATGGTGCGGGTCCTTCGGTGGTCGGCAAGGGCTGATGGGTGAGAACCCGGCGCCGCCCTTCTGGGCATCGCGTAGCGGCTATCCAGCACCGCATACATCGCGCAGGTCATCACCCACGCCGGCAGACGTCCCATGGTACCCGGGCGATGTGTTTGCCTGGGTGATCGAACCCGGGTTACTCGAACTCGACGAGCAGGTCGCCACTTTGGACTGCCACGCCCACCTTGACCGGCACCGACTGGACCGTCCCGGAGACTGGAGCGGTGATCTCGGTCTCCATCTTCATCGCCTCGAGGATGATGAGCGAGTCGCCCTCCTTGACCTCCTGACCAGGCTGGACGCTCACCTGCAGCACGGTGCCGGCGATGGGGGCCCGCAGCGCGTTCTCGCCCCCGCCGGCCGCCGAGTTCTCCGCGGGTGGCAGCGCTGACGCCACCGAGCGCGGTCGTGGCCGCGCCGGTCGGGGAGAAGACGAAGCCTCCCAGAGCCGGCCTTGGCTCCGGCTCGACGTCGACGTCGACGTCGTACTCCACCCCGTCGACCGTCACCTTCAGGCGCATCGTCACCCCATCCGTCGGGAGAATGTGTGCGACGCGTGCACGGCCGATCGCCCTAGCCGGGCCCACGTGTCGCTGTGGCTGTAATGGATCTGGCGGACCGTCGCTTTCTTGCCCAGGTATGCCGCGACCGCCGCCGAGATGGCCAGGATCGTGTCGATGGGCACGGGCCCGCGCAGCTCTTGCGCCGCCAGCAGTTCGGCTTCGAGCCGGTCCACTCGGCGTTGCAGCGCTTCGATACGGTCGGCGAGGTGAGCCAGGTCGACGGGATCGGCGCCGTTGCCTACCGACGTGACGTCCTTGCTCATCGCGTCCAGCCCTTCGTCACAGCCAGCCCCTCAATCACAACGGGATGAGCCCGTGCTTCTTGGGCGGGCGCATCTCGCGCTTGGTGGCTTGGGCCTCCAGGACCGAAGCCACGTATCGCCTTGTGTGGGCCGGCTCGATGACATCGTCAACCAGCCGGTGCTGGCAGGCGACGTAGGGGTTGGCGAACGTGTCTCGGTACTCGGTGATGAGCTGCTGGCGCCTGGCTTCCGGGTCTTCGGCCTGGGCGATCTCCCGGCGGAACACGATGCCGGTTGCCCCCTCCGCACCCATGACCGCTATCTCGCCTGAGGGCCAGGCGAACACCCGGTCGGCGCCCATCGAGCTGCCGCACATGGCCACGTAGCCCCCGCCGAACGCCTTGCGCAGGATGACCGTGATCTTCGGGACGGTCGCCGACGAGTAGGCGAACAGCATCTTGGCACCATGACGGATGATCCCGTCGTACTCCTGCGCGACGCCCGGCAGGAACCCCGGAACGTCGACGAGGGTGAGCAGCGGGATGTTGAAGGCGTTGCAGAACCGAATGAAGCCGGCGGACTTGTCGGAAGCGTTGATGTCGAGCACCCCGGACATGACCATCGGCTGGTTGGCGATGATCCCGACCGAGCGCCCGATGATGCGTCCGAAGCCCACGACAATGTTGCCGGCCCATCCGGCGTGGACCTCCAAGAAGTCGCCCTCGTCGACGACGCGTCGGATCACCTCATGTACGTCGAAGGGCTTGCGCGGGTCGTCGGGGATGACGCTGTTGAGGGACTCGTCCGGGTCGACGTTGCCGTTGTGCTCGAGACGGGGCGGGTCCTCGGTGTTGTTCGAGGGCAGGAAGCTCAGCAGCTTCTTGGCGATGAGCAGAGCCTGCCGGTCGTCGGCGGCCACGAAGTGCACGACTCCGGACCGTGTTGCGTGCACGGCCGGACCGCCCAGCTCCTCGTGGCTGACCTCCTCGCCGGTGACCTGCCGGATCACGTCTGGCCCGGTGATGTACACGGTGGCCTGCTGGGTCTGGATGACGAAGTCGGTGAGTGCCGGAGAGTATGCCGCGGCGCCGGCGCACGGTCCGGCGATGATGGTCACCTGCGGGACGACGCCGGAGAGCAGCACGTTGTGGTAGAAGAGGCGACCGCAGCCGTGCAGCGAGTCGATCCCTTCCTGGACCCGGGCCCCACCTGAGTCGTTGATGAGGACGAGCGGGGACCCGGTCTGCAGCGACGCCTTCGCCGCGGTGACCATCTTCTCCGCGTGAACCTCTCCCGACGATCCGCCCAGGACGGTGAAGTCCTGGCTGGCCAGGTGGACCAGCCGGCCCATGACGGTGGCCTGCCCGACGATGACCCCGTCTCCGGGGATGCGTTTGTCGGCCATCCCGAACAGGGTCGCGCGGTTCTCGGCGAAGGCCGCCATCTCCTGGAAGCTGTCCGGGTCGACGAGCTCGGTGATGCGCTCGCGCGCGGTGAGCTTGCCCTGGCCGTGCTGCTTGTCAACGGCCGCCTCGCCGCCGCCGGCATACAACTGGGCTCGCCGGTCGCGCAGCTGCTCGATCCGCTCGGTCATGGTCAGGTAGGCCACGGGTTACCTCACGCTGGGGAGACGGTGACGCTGTGCGGAGCGCCGTTGACAGTGACCTTGTACCGGATCGGAGTGCGCACCGGCTGGCCAGGCTGAGCACCCGCCGCAGTGGCGGCCTGCTCCGCGGCGACCACGTCGGAGGACTTGCCGACGTTCTTCGGGCCATCCGCACGGGTCCCGAAGAACGTGGGGGCCACCTTGGGGAACATCGCGTACGTGAGCACGTCCTCCTCCGAGCCGTCGAAGCCCCGCAGGGCGCCCGCCTCGGCCGTGTCCTGCTCCCATTCAGACGGCAGCAGGTCGGCTGGGCGCACGCTGATCGGGTCCTTCTTGGCCTGGGCTCTGGCGATCTCGACGACCTGCGCGTCGCGCTCGCCGATAGCCTCCCCGTAGTAGCCGAGCATGAGGTCGGCGAACTCGCCGGTGAGCGTCTTGTAGCGGCCCATCATGACGTTGAACACCGCCTGGGTGCCGACGATCTGGCTCGACGGGGTGACCAGCGGCGGGTAGCCCGCGTCGGCGCGCACCCGCGGCACCTCCTCGAGGACTTCCTTGAGCCGGTTTGCCGCCCCCTGTGCCCGCAGCTGGCTCTCCATGTTGGAGATCATCCCGCCGGGAATCTGGCTCTTGAAGATCTCGGTCTCGACGCCGACGATGTTCGAGGCGAACTCGGCATACTTGGGCCGCACCGCCGCGAAGTGCTCCTTGATCCGGATCAGCCGCGGCATGTCCAGCTCGGTGTGGTAGCCGGTGCCCTCCAGCATCTCGACCAGGCTTTCGGTGGGGTTGTGCCCCGGGCCGAGGCTCATCGAGCTGATCGCGGTGTCGACGCAGTCCGCGCCGGCCTCGATGCCCTTCATGAGCGAGACCAGGGTGACACCTGTCGTCGCATGGCAGTGGATGTGGATCCGCACGTCCTGGCCCAGGTCTTCCTTGATCGCCTTGACGATCGCGTATGCCGGTCGCGGCTGCAACAGGGCGGCCATGTCCTTCAGGCACAGCGAGTCGCAACCCAGGTCCATCAGTTCACGCGCCATCTGGACGTAGCCCTCGACGGTATGCAGGTCGCTCACCGTGTAGCACAGCGTGCCCTGGGCATGGGCGCCCTCGCGGCGCACCGCCTTGATGGCGCGGTCGAGATTGCGAACGTCGTTGAGTGCGTCGAACACCCGGAAGACATCCATGCCGTTCTCGACCGCCTTGCCGACGAACCGGTCGACGACCGAGTCCTCGTAGTGGCGGTAGCCGAGCAGGTTCTGCCCGCGCAGCAGCATCTGCAGCCGGGAGTTCGGCATGAGCTCGCGGAAGGTCCGCAAGCGCTGCCACGGGTCCTCGTTGAGGAACCGGATGCACGCGTCGAACGTCGCGCCGCCCCAGCACTCGACGCTCCAGTACCCGGCCGAGTCGATGTCCTCGCACGCAGGAACCATGTCTTCCAGGGCCATCCGCGTCGCGAACAGGCTCTGGTGGGCATCCCGCAAGACCAGTTCCGTGACGTCGATCTTGCGGCTCATCGGCGAACCCACCTCCACGGACGGCACCTGCTGCGGCACGGGTCACCTTACACAGGCGCCCGTTCGGGAGCGGGTTCACGGTGAGCCAGGTCGCCTCCCCTGCCAACGGGGCGCCGACGCTGGGCTGCGCTCGGAGCCTCGATAGTCGACCCTGGGCTTACGGGGCCGGTGCTCAGACCACTACGTTGGCAGGAGTCGTTCCGTATCCCTGTCAGGAGGCGTCGATGGCCGAGTCGCAGCGCGACCTTACCCCCCTTGCTCCGCTCGGCCAGGCGCGGTTGCGCTCCGGTCCTGTGCGCGTGCAGCGGCCCGTCTACGTCGACCTGTTGCCGCCGTGCAACAACGCGTGCCCGGCGGGCGAGAACATCCAGGGCTGGCTGGGGCACGCAAGGGTGGGCAAGGACGAGGAGGCCTGGCGGCTGCTCACTGCGGACAACCCGTTCGCGGCGATCCACGGCCGGGTCTGCTACCACCCGTGCGAGACGTCCTGCAACCGCAAGGAGCTCGACGGGTCGGTGTCGATCCACGCCGTCGAGCGCTACCTCGGTGACCTGGCCACGGAGCGGGACTGGGGGTTCACCGTGCCGGATGTCCGCAGCGGTCGCCGAGTCCTCGTCGTCGGCTCCGGCCCGTCCGGCCTTTCGGCCGCCTACCACCTGGCCCGGCTCGGGCATGAGGTCGTCGTCCGGGACAACGGCCCGCTGCCGGGCGGCATGATGCGCTACGGCATACCGGCATACCGGCTGCCGCGCGACGTCCTCGACGCCGAGATCGCGAGGATCGCGGCGATGGGCGTCACCTTCGAGCAGGACCACCGGGTCACGGACCTGGAGGCCGAGCGGCAGGGCTTCGACGCGGTGTTCGTCGCGGTCGGCGCCCATCTGAGCAAGCGGGTCGACATCCCCAACGGCGACGCCGGCCGGATCCTCGACGCGGTGAGCTTCCTGCGCGACGTCGAGTCCGGGGACTCCCCAGCACTGTCCGGGCGGGTCGCTGTGTACGGCGGCGGCAACACCGCGATGGACGCCGCGCGGGTCGCTCGCCGCCTGGGCGCCGAGGACTCGATCATCGTCTACCGCCGGACCCGCGAGCAGATGCCCGCGCACGAGGACGAAGCCGCCGACGCCGAGGCCGAGGGCATCCGGATCAACTGGCTGCGCACGATCAGCTCGATGGGCGACGCCGACCTCACCGTCGAGATCCAGGAGCTGGACGACAAGGGCAAGCCGCACGGCACCGGCCAGTACGAGACCCTCGAGGCCGACACGGTCATCCTTGCTCTGGGCCAGGAGAGCGACACGGGCTTCCTGCGCCCGATCGCCGGGGTCGAGTTCGACTGGGACGTCGTCCAGGTCGACCCGTTCACGCTGATGACCGGGGCGCCGGGCGTGTTCGCGGGCGGTGACGCGGTGCCGAGCGAGCGAACGGTCACCATCGGGGTCGGCCATGGCAAGAAGGCTGCGCGCAGCATCGACGCCTACCTGCGCGGCGAGCCGTTCGCGCCAGGCCCGAAACACCCGTTGGCAGGGTTCGAGAAGCTCAATCTCTGGTACTTCGGCGACCACGACCGCCGGCAGCAGGCCCAGCTCGCGCCGACCGCCCGCGTGAGCGACTTCACGGAGGTCGTCGCCGGGCTCTCGCCGGAGGAGGCCCACTTCGAAGCGGGCCGCTGCCTGTCCTGCGGCAACTGTTTCGAATGCGACGGCTGCTTCGGGGCCTGTCCGGAGGATGCCATCATCCGGCTCGGCAAGGGCAACCGCTACGAGTACGACTACGACAAGTGCACCGGCTGCACCGCGTGCTACCGGCAGTGCCCCGTGCATGCCATCGAGATGGTCCCCGAACCAGAGAGTGCGTTCCCCGAATCGGGTGCGATCGAGCGGGCGCCGCAGGGCGCCAGCAGCCGGGGCACCGCCGCTATCCCTGTTCCGGAGGTCTGAACCATGCGCGGCACGATTGACGGCAACGAGGCGGCGGTCGACGTCGCCTACCGGCTTACCGAGCTGTGCGCCATCTACCCGATCACCCCGAGCTCGACGATGGCCGAGCTGGCCGACGACTGGGCCAGTGCCGGGAGGAAGAACATCTGGGGCACCATCCCGGACATCATGGAGATGCAGAGCGAGGCCGGTGCGGCCGGGACGATGCACGGCGCGCTGCAGGGCGGGGCGCTGAGCACGACCTACACGGCCTCGCAGGGCCTGCTGCTCATGATCCCGAACATGTACAAGATCGCCGGAGAGCTCACGTCGACGGTGTTCCACGTCGCCGCCCGCTCGCTCGCTGCCCAAGGGCTGTCGATCTTCGGTGACCACGCCGACGTCATGGCGGTCCGCCAGACCGGCTTCACCCTGCTGTCCTCGGCCTCGGTCCAGGAGGCCCACGACTTCGCCCTCATCGCCCATGCGGCAACCCTGCGCACCCGGGTGCCGTTCATGCACTTCTTCGACGGGTTCCGCACCTCGCACGAGGTCAACACCATGGAGCGGCTCACCGACGACGACCTGCGGGCGCTCGTTCCCGACGAGCTCGTCCGCGAGCACCGGGCCCGGGCGCTGACCCCGGAGCGGCCGTTCATCCGCGGTACCGCACAGAACCCCGACGTCTACTTCCAGGCCCGCGAGACCGTCAACCCCTTCTACGCCAAGGTCGGCGGGATCGTGCAGGACATCATGGACGCGCTCGCCGAACGCACCGGCCGCGCGTACCGGATCGTCGAGTACTCGGGGCACCCGCAGGCCACTCGGGTCATTGTCGTCATGGGGTCGGGCGGGATCACCGCACGCGAGACCGTGGCGTCCCTTGTGGAGGCCGGTGAGCGCGTCGGCGTGCTGCAGGTACGCCTGTACCGGCCGTTCCCGGCCGCCGAGCTCGTCGCCGCGCTGCCTCCGACGGTTGAGTCGATCGCCGTGCTCGACCGCACGAAGGAACCGGGGTCCAACGGTGAGCCGCTGTTCCTCGACGTCGTCGCCACCCTGAGCGAGGCGCACGGCCGCGGCGAGCTGGCTCGTATGCCGCGCGTCATCGGTGGGCGGTACGGGCTCTCGTCCAAGGAGTTCACACCCGGCATGGTCGCCGGCATCTTCGCGGAGCTGGCCAAGGAGTCGCCGCGGCCGCGGTTCACCGTGGGCATCACCGACGATGTGACAAACCTCAGCCTGGACTACGACCCCGGCCTGGACATCGAGAACCCGGCCACGCTGCGGGCGGTGTTCTACGGCATCGGCTCCGACGGGACCGTCGGCGCCAACAAGAACACCGTGAAGATCCTCGCCGAGGACCCGCAGGTCCACGCCCAGGCCTACTTCGTCTACGACTCGAAGAAGTCCGGGGGGCTCACGGTCTCCCACCTGCGCTTCGGGCCACTTCCCATCGCCGCGCCGTGGCTGGTGAACAAGGCCGGGTTCGTCGGCATCCACCAGTTCACCATGCTCGACAAGGTCGAGGTGCTGTCCACTGCCCAGGACGGGGCGACGCTGTTGCTCAACGCGCCGCAGCCGCCGGACCAGGTATGGGACGCGCTCCCCGCGCCGATCCAGCAGGAGATCATCGACCGGAAGCTGCGCCTGTTCGCGGTCGACGCCGACACCGTGGCTCGTGAGGCGGGACTTCCCGGGCGGACCAACACGGTTCTGCAGGCGTGCTTCTTCGCGATCTCCGGAGTGCTGCCCCGAGACGAGGCACTCGAACGGGTCAAGGCCACCATTCGCAAGACCTACGGCCGGCGCGGCCGTGAGGTGGTGCGGCGCAACGAGGCGGCGGTCGACGCCGCAGCCACCGCGATGTCGGAGATCCCAGTGCCGACCACCGGGGGCACTGGGCATGCCATCCCTGACGTGGTTCCGGACACCGCGCCGCAGTTCGTGCGCAGCGTGACCGCCGAGATGATGGCCGGCCGCGGCGACGCCCTGCCGGTGAGCGCGATGCCGGTCGACGGCACGTTCCCGAGCGGTACGACGACGTACGAGAAGCGACGGATCTCCGAGTTCGTCGCGGACTGGGACTCGGAGACCTGCATCCAGTGCGGCAACTGCACCTTCGTCTGCCCGCACAGCGTCATCCGGGCCAAGTACATCGACAGTGCGGCACTCGGGGATGCCCCCGAGGGCTTCACAACGGTGCCGCTCAACGCGGTCGGCCTCCCGCAGTCCCAATACCGGCTGCAGGTCTACGTCGAGGACTGCACGGGCTGTGGCCTCTGCGTCGAGTCCTGCCCGGTGAGCCCGCCAAACGAGCCGGAGCGCAAGGCAATCAACCTGGAGTCCCTGGACCCCTTGCTCGACGACCAACGACGCAACATCGAGTTCTTCGAGACGCTGCCAGTCAACACACGTGAGCGGGTCGACTTCGGAACCGTCCGCGGCACGCAGTTCCTCCAACCGCTGTTCGAGTTCCCCGGCGCGTGCTCGGGCTGTGGTGAGACGCCCTACATCAAGCTGCTCACCCAGCTGTTCGGTGAACGGGCAACGGTCGCCAACGCCACCGGGTGCTCGTCCATCTACGGCGGAAACCTGCCGACCACGCCGTGGACCAAGAACGCGGCTGGCCGCGGACCGGCCTGGTCCAACTCCTTGTTCGAGGACAACGCGGAGTTCGGCCTCGGCCTGCGCCTCGCTGCCGACTTGCATGCCAAACTGGCGCGCGCCCGCCTGGCCGAGCTGCGCGACGTCGTCGGTGCGGATCTCACCGATGCGATTATCGATGCTCGCCAGGTGCGCGAGTCCGAGCTCGCCGCTCAGCGCGAGCGGGTGGACGAGCTCATCGGAAGGCTGGACGAGCTGTCCGGGCCGATCGTCGAGGACCTGCGCAGTGTGGCCGACCATCTCCTTCGCCGCAGCGTCTGGATCATCGGCGGCGACGGCTGGGCCTATGACATCGGTTCCGGCGGGCTCGACCACGTCCTCGCCACCGGACGCAACGTCAACGTGCTGGTCCTGGACACCGAGGTGTACTCCAACACCGGAGGCCAGTCGTCCAAGTCGACCCCGATCGGCGCCGTGGCGAAGTTCGCCGCGGCCGGCAAGACGGTCAACAAGAAGGACCTCGCGCTGCAGGCCATGGCGTACGGCAACGTCTACGTGGCTCGGGTGGCGATGGGCGCGGATCCGCACCAGACGCTGACGGCGTTCCGCGAGGCGGAGGCATACGACGGGACGAGCCTGATCATCGCCTACAGCCCCTGCATCGCCCACGGCTACGACCTGCGCAAGGGGCTCGACCAGCAGTACAAGGCCGTCAACTCCGGCCACTGGCCTCTGGTGCGCTACGACCCGACGGTGCGGGCGCGAGGCGGCAACCCGTTCCAGCTGGACTCGCCGCGGCCGCACATCCCGCTCGGGGACTACTTGTACAACGAGCTGCGGTACAAGGTGCTGCGCAACAGCGACCCGGTCGAGGCCGCCCGGCTGCTGGTGCTGGCCCAGGAGGCCATCGACCAGCGCTGGCAGACCTACGAGGAGATGGCCACCCGCGGTGCCCAGCGCTTCCCGACTGATCCTCGCGCGCGGCCTGACGAGTCGGGCGTGCGGCCCGTAACCGCCGTCGACCCGGCAGAGAAGGTGACGCAGTGACTACCTCGGACACGTTCGGTGCGACCAACAGCGGCCCGGCGGCCCGGGTGCGCCCGGGCAGCACGGCCGGTATGCCGTTCGGCACGGGCGCCACGCGACCGCTCGCCAACGACCCGGGGGCCGCCCGTCGGCAGCCCGGCCCACCCAGGGATCCCAGGGACGACCCGGCGGCAGCCGCGGCATACGGTGTCCCCGAAAGGCCGCCGGTCGTCGACCTCTCGACCAGCTACCTGGGCCTGCAACTACGCAACCCCCTGGTGGCCAGCCCCTCACCCGCGACGAGCACCGTGGACCGCATCAGGGCGCTCGCCGACGCCGGCGTTGGGGCGGTCGTGTTGCCCTCGCTGTACGAGGAGCAGGTCATCGCCGAGGAGCTGTACGAGCTGGATGTTACCGAGCCGTTCGAGGACGCCCACGGCGAGGCGGCAGGCTACTTCCCCGTCCTGCCCGAGTCCGCACTGCCCGGGGCGACGTCGCGCTACCTCGGCCTGGTCGAGGAAGCCGTCCGTGCGGTCGACATCCCAGTGATCGCGAGCCTCAACGGCGCCAGCCTGGGCGGTTGGACCGACTTCGCCCGTCAGATCGAGGCTGCCGGTGCGGCCGCGCTCGAGCTCAACATCTACTTCGTGCCCGGAGACCCGCACACCTCGGGCCGCGCCGTCGAGGACCGGCACGTCGAGATTCTGGGCCGGGTCAGGTCCGCGGTCTCACTGCCCGTAGCGGTGAAGCTCAGCCCGCATTTCAGCTCCACCGGCGAGATGGCACTGCGGCTGGACGAGGCGGGCGCCGACGGGCTGGTGCTGTTCAACCGGTTTCTGCACCCCGACGTCGACCCGGAGGCCCTGGTTGTCACCCCAGGCGCCGGGCTGTCCACGCCGGAGGAGGCGCGGCTGGCCCGGTCGTGGATCGCCATCCTCAGCGGTCAGGTGCGCGCCTCGCTGGCCGCGACTACCGGTGTCGAGGACGCCCGTGACGTGGCGGCCTACCTGCTCGCCGGAGCCGACGTCGTCATGACCGCATCCGCCCTGTTGCGGCACGGGATCGGGCACGCGGAGGTGCTGCTCGACGGGCTTACCGAGTGGATGCGACGCAAGGGGTTCGGTTCGGTGGGCCAGGCGCGGGCGCGGCTGGCCGTGCCGGCCGGAGTCGACGCCGGCGCTTACGAGCGCGCTGGTTACGTCGCCGCCTTGGACGCTGCGCGGCGCACGTACGGGGAGCTGAACGCGACCTGAGGGGAAGCTGTCCGCCGCCGTGACTCAGTTCCGCCGCGCTCATCCCGGCAAGGCGGCAGTTGCGCTGCGTAGCGGCGCTTGTGCGGCATGGCGGCGGCTATTTCTGCCGCTTCACATCGACAACTTCAGCTTTGACCGGCCGCCGGTTCCCCTCCTGCCGGGGCCGCCGGCTCTGCCTCTGGGCGCTCCCAAGCGGGCCGCGACCCCTGCCCGAGGTCGAGGTCCGGCTCGAGGTACATCACCAGAGTCAGCCCTGGTGCGGCCGCCCGAGCCGCCCCTTCGGCCCGGTTGATCGTCTCGGCCAGCTGCGCTGCGTCGGTGCTGCCGCTGACCGCGAACTTGCCGACGACGAGCAGCTCCTCGGGGCCGAGGTGCAAGGTGCGAAGGTGGATTATCCGCTGCACCCCCTCAGTGGCGGCGATCGCGGAGCGGATGTCGTGGACCTGCTCGGGGGCCGCCGCTTCGCCGATGAGCAGCGAGGACATCTCGACCGCCAGGGTGACGGCAACCGCGACCAGCAGCAGCCCGATCATGGCCGTGCCGACCGCGTCCCACAGGCCGTTGCGGGTGAGCAGGGTCAGCCCCACGCCGACGAGGGCGAAGGCCAGCCCCAGCAACGCGGCGAAGTCCTCCAGGAGGATGACGGGCAGCTCGGGCGACTTGGCCCGGCGGATGAAGTCCTTCCACGACACGGCGCCGCGGACCCGGTTGCTCTCGCGGATCGCGGTGCGGAACGAGAGGCTCTCCATGACGATCGACGCGAGCAGCACGACGACCGGCACCCACCACCACTGGCTTTCCAGCAGCGCGTTCGGATGGCCCAGCGAGACCTCGTGCCACTTCTCGTAGGCCTCGTAGAGGGCGAACAGGCCGCCGACGGAGAACAACACGATGGCCACGACGAAGGCGAAGACATAGCGGACCCGGCCGTAGCCGAACGGGTGCTCAGGGGTCGCGGCCCGGCGGGCCCGCTTGCCGCCGACGAGCAGCAGCACCTGGTTGCCGGAGTCGGCCAGCGAGTGCACGGACTCGGCCAGCATCGAGCTGGACTGGGTCAGCGCGTAGGCGACGAACTTCGTTGCCGCGATGCCGAGGTTGGCGCTGAGCGCGGCGACGACCGCCTTCGTCCCACCGTCGCTCGACATGGGTCCCAGCCTACGGTCGAGGCGGGTGCGCCGGTATGCCGGTCACGGGACTTCAGGCCCCTCCCAGGGGTGCGCGACCGACTATGTTCAGGACCATGTTCGAAGTCCGCATCCATGGCCGTGGTGGGCAAGGCGTCGTCACCGCCGCCGAGCTGCTGTCCATCGCCGCCTTCGACGAAGGCCGCCACGCCCAGGCCTTCCCGTCCTTCGGCTCCGAGCGCACCGGCGCGCCAGTCGTCGCCTTCTGCCGAATCGCCGACCAACCCATCCGCGTCCGGGAGCCCGTCGTGGCCCCGGACGCTCTCGTCGTCCAGGACGCCACGCTGTTGCACCAGGTGGACGTCTTCTCCGGCCTGAAACCCGGGGGCTACGTGCTCATCAACTCGACCTCGACGATCGGGCAACTGGGCCTGACCCAGATCGAGGAAGCCGGAAACCGGATCATCACCTTGCCGGCGACCCACCTGGCCATGGAGCACATCGGCCGGCCGGTGCCCAACCTCATCATGCTCGCGGGCCTGGCCGCCTTCACCGGGCTGGTCCACCTGCCGGCGCTCATCACGGCGATGCAGGAACATTTCCCGGGCTCGCTCGGAACCAAGAACGCCGCCGCGGCGACCGCGGCATACGAACTCGTGTCGGCCCTGGTCGGCGTGGAGGAGGCAGCAGTTGCGCACGCAGATTGAGGGCTCGCAAGCGGTCGCTCAGGCCGTCGCCGCGTGTCGGCCGCAGGTGATCTGCGCCTACCCCATCTCACCCCAGACCCACATCGTCGAAGGGCTGTCGCGGCTGGTCAAGAGCGGCGCGCTGCCCGGCTGTGAGTACGTCAACGTCGAGTCCGAGTTCGCCGCGATGTCCGTGGCGATCGGCGCTTCGGCAGCAGGCGCTCGTTCCTACACTGCGACCGCCAGCCAGGGGCTGCTGTTCATGGTCGAGGCCGTGTACAACGCCTCCGGACTCGGGTTGCCGATCGTCATGACCGTGGCCAACCGCGCCATCGGCGCGCCGATCAACATCTGGAACGACCACACCGACACCATGTCCCAGCGCGACTCCGGGTGGATCCAGCTGTATGCCGAGACCAACCAGGAGGCGGCCGACCTGCACGTGCAGGCCTTCAAGATCGCCGAGCAGCTGTCCCTTCCGGTCATGGTGTGCATGGACGGCTTCATCCTCACCCATGCGGTTGAGGAGGTCGAGGTACCGACCGTTGAGCAGGTGCAGGGCTTCCTGCCACCGTTCGAGCCGCGCCAGGTCCTCGACCCGGCCGACCCGGTGTCCATCGGAGCCATGGTCGGACCGGAGGCGTACACCGAGGTGCGTTACCTCGCCCACGAGAAGCAGATGCAGGCCCTGGAGCTCATCCCACAGGTGGCCGAGGAGTTCGAGGCGCACTTCGGGCGGGAGGCCGGCGGCCTGCTGCACCCCTACCGCATCGAAGACGCCGAGACCGTCGTCATCGCCCTCGGGTCGGTGCTCGGCACGATCAAGGACGTCATCGACGAGCGCCGTGAGCGCGGCGAGAAGATCGGCGTGCTCGGGATCTGCTCGTTCCGTCCGTTCCCGCTGGCGGCGGTGCGCGAGGCGCTACGCGGCGCAACCCGGTTCGTGGCCCTGGAGAAGGCCTTCTCGGTGGGCATCGGCGGCATCGTCGCCTCGCACGTGCGGATGGCCATGTCGGCGCACCCGATCAAGAACTACACGGTCGTCGCCGGGCTCGGCGGGCGGCAGGTCCTGAAGAGCTCGCTGCACTCCATGCTCGAGCAGGCGGTCGCCGACGAGCTACCGTTCCTCACCTTCCTCGACCTGGACCACGAGCTCGTCGAGCGCGAGCTGGCCCGCGAGCGTGTCGAGCGCCGCTCCGGTCCGACCGCCGAGAACATCCTGCGCGACGTGGGCGCGGTTCGCGCCGCGGCAACCTAGAGGAGCCTGCATGACGTCAACGACAGTGCACGAGGGTCCGGCCAACCAGCCGGTCAAGTTCTACCAGGTCGGTAGCTTTGCGGTCGGCAACCGGCTGCTGCCGATCGAGCTGCAGTCGGTCCAGTCCGACCCCAACCGCTCCAACAGCCTGACCTCGGGCCACCGCGCCTGCCAAGGGTGCGGCGAGGCGCTAGGAGCGCGTTACGCACTCGATGCGGCGATGGCCGCGGCAGACGGCAAGCTTGTGGCGGTCAACGCCACCGGCTGTCTCGAGGTGTTCTCCACTCCCTACCCCGAGACGTCGTGGCGACTGCCGTGGCTGCACTCGTTGTTCGGCAACGCACCCGCGGTCGCCGCAGGTGTCGCGGCGGCATTCCGCGCCTTGGGCCGGGAAGACATCCGCGTGGTCGGCCAGGGCGGCGATGGCGGCACCGTCGACATCGGCTTCGGCTGCCTGTCGGGCATGTTCGAGCGCAACGACGACGTGCTGTACATCTGCTATGACAACGAGGCCTACATGAACACCGGGGTGCAGCGTTCCGGCGCGACCCCCCCGGCGGCCCGCACCAACACGACCCAGACCGTCGGCCCCGAGCCGGGCAACGTCTTCGGCCAGGGCAAGGACATGCCCCGCATCGCCATGGCCCACGAGATCCCGTACGTCGCCACAGCGACCATCTCGGACCTGCGCGACCTGGAGGCCAAGGCAGCCCGGGCCATGAAGATCCGCGGCGCCCGCTACCTGCATGTGTTCGTCCCATGTCCGCTGGGTTGGGGCCTGGCGTCCAAGGACAGCGTGAAGTCGGCTCGGTACGCCACCCAGAGCGGGCTCTTCCCGGTCTTCGAGGCCGAGTACGGCGAGGTCACCTCCTCGACCCCGATCCGCCACCAGATCCCGGTCGAGGACTACTTCAAGCTGCAGAAGCGCTACGCCCACCTGTTCTCCCCCAAGCGCCGCGACGACATCATCGACCGGATGCAGGCGCTCGCCAACCGCAACATCGCCCGATACGGGCTGCTCCCGAAGGAGTCGACCAACTGATGGACAAGCCGTTCGCCATCACCCTTGACGTGGGCACGAGCCTGGCCAACCAGACCGGCACGTGGCGCACCGAGAAGCCGCTGTACGTCGACCTGCTTCCGCCGTGCAACAACGCCTGCCCGGCCGGGGAGAACATCCAGCAGTGGCTCTTCCACGCCGAGGAAGGCAACTACGAGGCGGCCTGGCGCCAGCTCGTGGACGACAACCCCTTCCCGGCGATCATGGGCCGGGTCTGCTACCACCCATGCCAGACCGCGTGCAACCGCGTCGAGGTCGACGAAGCGGTCGGCATCAATGCGATCGAGCGCTTCCTCGGCGACGAAGCCTTCAAGCAGGGGTGGACGTTCGACCCGCCGAAGGAGCTCAGCGGCAAGCGCGTCCTGGTGGTGGGGGCCGGGCCTTCCGGCCTCTCCGCGGCATACCACCTTCGCAAGGCCGGGCACGAGGTGACCATCCGCGACGCCGGCCCGATGGCCGGCGGGATGATGCGCTTCGGCATCCCCAAGTACCGGTTGCCCCGCGAGATCCTCGATGCCGAGGTCAAGCGGATCACCGACATGGGCGTCGGGCTCGAGTTGAACACCAAGGTCGAGGACCTCGAAGGCGCCCTCATCGAGGGTTTCGATGCAATCTTCCTCGCCGTGGGTGCGCACATCGGCAAGCGGGCCTACATCCCCGCCGGTGAGTCGGCCAAGATCATGGACGCCATCTCCTACCTGCACGACGTCGAGACCGAGCTGGACAAACCGATGCTCGGGCGGCGGGTCGTGATCTACGGCGGTGGCAACACCGCGATCGACGCCGCCCGCACCGCGAAGCGCCTCGGGGCCGAGGAGGCCATCATCGTCTACCGGCGCACCCGCGAGAAGATGCCCGCGCACGACTTCGAGGTCGTTGAGGCCGAGGAGGAGGGCATCCTGCTCAAGTGGCTCTCGACCATCAAGCACGTCGAGGATGGCAAGATGCTCGTCGAGAAGATGGCCCTCGACGAGAGCGGCTTCCCCCAGCCGACCGGCGAGATCGAGGAGCTGGAAGCCGACTCGCTCGTCCTGGCCCTCGGACAGGAGGCCGACCTTTCCCTCCTCGAAGGCGTCGAGGGCATCACCGTCGACGACGGGGTGGTCAGTGTCGACGAGCACATGATGACCGGCCGCAAGGGGGTCTTCGCGGGCGGCGACATGGTGCCCGCCGAGCGCACTGTGACGGTGGGGATCGGGCACGGCAAGAAGGCAGCCCGCAACATCGACGCGTTCCTGCGCGGCACTGCCTACTACGCCCCCCCGAAGCACCCGGTGGCGACCTTCGACAAGCTCACGACCTGGTACTACTCCGACGCTCCCCACCAAGTGCGCGAGCACCTGGAAGGTCCGCGCCGGGCCGGCACCTTCGACGAGGTCGTCAAGGGTCTCGACGAGACGAGCGCCCAGTTCGAGGCCCGCCGGTGCATGTCGTGCGGCAACTGCTTCGCCTGCGACAACTGCTACGGCGTCTGCCCGGACAACGCGGTGAAGAAGACCGGAATCGGCCACGGCTACGCCATCGACTACGACTACTGCAAGGGCTGCGGCATCTGCGTCGAGGAATGCCCATGTGGGTCCATCGAGATGGTGCCCGAAGACACCGCTACGGGGCTGTAGCAAGGCGGACAACCACATAGGTCACATCGCTACCAACGCGGTCACCACATTCCGAAGAACCAAGGCGACCGATGCCGTCCGGCGTCTGTTACGGAATCTCCTTATCCGGGTACGCGGAGGTAGTTGCCGTTGCGTCGACGACCGCTGTGTCACGGCCCAGAACGGTCAGCCCCAAGTCGGTGAAGAAGGCGATCGTCGCTTCCAGGTCGCGGACCGCGATGCCGACGTTCTCGAGTCTTATGGGCACGCCGTGCACGCTACCCAGTCAGGATCACGCCATCAGGCCACAGCCGCGGTGCACTCCCTCGGGTGAGGCGGCCGCCCGCATCTGCCGGGCACGTGGTGGTCGACAAGCGGCGATGTGACGCACCTGTCCCTGATCGAGCGCGTCGGGTGACGAGTCTGCGGCGATTGACATGGCGGGGCGCATCAGATCAGTGGGTAGGATTCCGCACCTACTCCTCGCGGCGGTCACGCCTCGTGCGCAGTCGCTTCACCGAGCCGCGTCGCTTCTTGGCGTCGATTCGCCGTTCGTCGGAGGCCCGAGTTGGACGCGTGAGCCGCCGCTCACGCAGTGGCTGAGCAGTCGCGGCCGAGAGGATCTCGCGCAGTCGCCGGCGTGCAGCAACGCGGTTGCGCAGCTGTGAGCGTTCCTCGCTGGCGACGACCACGAGCACGCCTTCTCGGAGTCGTGGTCCCAGTCGCTCGATGGCGCGGGCCTTCAGCACGGGTGGAATCGACGGAGAGGACGCGAGGTCGAAGAGTAGCTCGACCCGCGAGTCCGAGGTGTTGACGCTCTGGCCGCCGGGTCCACTGGAGCGGGAGAAGCGCCATGCGAGCTCGGCGGCAGGGATCGAGAGGGCTCCTCGAATGCGGATCGCGCCAGGCACCTGACAAGCCTGCCAGGAGATGACCAACCGAGGATGCCGTCCGCCGGCCGTTCAGCACGGGCCGGGTGACGGGCCGGCGCACGTGGTGCCGACGGACAGGCCTGACGGCGGCCGGCGCCGGAAGCGAGAGGCGACCTGGACATGGTGGGCCGCGGTCCAGATCGGCGCCCACGCCCTGCGGCGATCGCGGGGAGCGCACCGCCAAGATCAACCAGATCAACACCCAACGCGCACGCAATCCGCCCTCATTTGCGGTCGTCAGGCGGCGGAATGCAGTTCTGTCCGCCGACAGGGGCGGACTACCCGGCGGGCTGGATTCCGGTCCAGGCGTGGACCTCGCACTGGTGATCTGCGTTGTTGCCGGTGCTCAGGAGCGTGCCATCGGCACGCAGGCCCAGGCTGTGGGTTGATCCGGCCGCCGCGGCGATGACCTCGCGCCAACGCTCGTCGTCCCGAACATCGGCCTGTTCATTGGTCTGCTGATCGCCGGCGAGGCCACCGCGGGCATTCTCGTGCTGCCCGGCGGACGGCGGATGGAAGCTGGCTTGGTGCTGCTCATGGCCTTTCACGTCGGCTTGCTGGTCTGGGGTTGGTGGCTGTGGCTGTGGCTGTATGCCGTGCCGATGCTCGGCGCGCTCACCCTGCTCCTGCGTGCGCAGCGACGACCCGAGCTACATCACGCCGAGCTGCATCACGCCTGGCCACGCCGCCACGGTGTGCACCAAGGGACCAACCGCGTCGACGTCGGTGAGCGGGTGTGCGGTGAAGCCGATTGCGTGCCCATGCCGGGGCGGCCACGGTGATGGCCGGCAAGGCCGCACCCAGCACCAGGGGCATCAAGCACCCAGATCGGTGCACCCGGACCCGGCGTGGGGCCTGCTGCACAAGGCCGGGGGCTGGTCGGCGCTGCTGTACGTGCTGCTCGTCCTGGTGGCGGTGGTGCTCGTCTTCGTCGCGCCGGTCCCGCCCACCCAGGCAGCGGCGCTGCTGGAGTGCATCGCTGCCCACAAGGTCGTCTACCTGACCGAACTGGTGTGCTTCGTCGGGCTGGCGGTGCCCGCACTGGTCGTGTTCGCCGCGCTGGCGGTGGCGTTGAAGGATGTGAACTTGAGCATCGCGGCCATCGGTGGCCTGTTCGGGATCGCCTCCGAGGTGATCGCGTTGGCGGCGGGCAGCAGCCCACAGTCGCTGCACGGCGGCCTGGTCGTGCTCAGCAACGCCTACCAGGGCGCCGGTGGGGAGACCGAGCGGGCCGGGCTGGTCGGTGCGGCTGAGGCGCTCATCGCCGCCACCAACGCGGTGTCCTGGGCGGGGATCCTGACCGCGGCCGCGATCCTGCTGTTGTCGGCGATCATGCGCAGGGCGTCGTTCTTTGGACCTGTCGTGGCCACCATCGGGATGACCGCCGGGGCGGCAGGCATCGTGTCCGAGGCGCTGCGCCCGATGACCGGCCCGGCCTACCTGCTCTACGGGCTGCTCCTGCCCACCTGGTTCGCCCTGGCCGGGTGGAAGCTGCTCCACCTCCACCGTGCAGGCACCTGATGAGCCGGGTGCGGGGCAGTGTGCAGATCGCCCGCCCGGTCGAGGTGGTGTTCGAGTCGTGGCCGACCAACGAAACGAACCGAGCTACCACCCCCACATGACCGCTGCGAGGAAGCTGACCGAGGGCCCGATCGGGGTCGGCACCCAGTTCGAAGCCACGGTGATCTCGCGCGGCAGGTCATTGCCGGTGACGATCGACTACACAGGCTTCGAGCGCCCCCGCCGCATCCACTCCCAGTCTCATGCCCGGCGCCACCGCCGAGGGGCACATCCGGTGCGAGACCCACCCCGGTCGGCACCCGCTTCTGCTGGGACGGGACCGTGACGCTGACCGGCCCGGCCCGGTTAGCCGGCCCACCGATCGGGGTGATCGGGCGACGCCAGGAACCAACCATCTGGACCGGCCTCAAACACCACCTCGAGGACATCAACCAACCGGGATGAGGCGCGGACAGACGCTGGCCAAGGCAGCCTTCGTGCCTGTCGAGGGACCCACCGGCTCAGCGGTGAACACACAACCCCCCGCACGCGGCATGACAGTGCGCGCCTGCAGACGGCGGATAGACGCGGCCGTCTTGGATCAGGATCGGTCGACCATGGCCTGCATGGCGGCGGGGTAACGGTCACCGTGCACGTTGACGCTGTCGGACGCGGCCGTCAGCTCTTCGATGTCGTTGTGCTTCAGGTCGAGGTCGGCGGCGGCGAGGTTTTCGTCGAGTCGTTCTAGGCGTCGAGTGCCGGGGATGGGCACGATCCACGGCTTCCTCGCCAGCAGCCATGCCAGCGCCACCTGTCCTGGGGTGGCGCGCAGTCGGGTGGCGATCGCGGTGACTTTGTCGACGAGGTCGAGGTTGTTGGCGAGAGCTTCGGGGGTGAACCGGGGAAGGGTGGCGCGGATGTCGCCGGCGCCGAAGGTGGAGTCGCGGGTGACCCGCCCGGTGAGGAGACCCCGGCCGAGAGGGCTGAATGGGACGAATCCGATGCCGAGTTCTTCGACGGTGTCGAGCACCGACTCTTCGGGTTCGCGCCAGAAGAGTGAGTACTCGCTTTGCAGCGCGGTGACGGGCTGGACGGCGTGGGCGCGGCGAATGGTGGTGGGTCCGGCCTCGGACAGCCCGAAGTGGCGGACCTTGCCGGCGTTGATGAGCTCCCTGACCGTGCCGGCCACGTCCTCGATGGGCACCTGCGGATCGACACGGTGTTGGTAGAGCAGGTCAATGACGTCGGTGCGCAGACGTCGCAGGGAGCCGTCGACGGCGGCGTGGATGTTCTCGGGCCGACTGCTGACGCCGCTCTCATGGCCGTCCGCGTCGAACGCGAAGCCGAACTTCGTCGCGATGACGACCTCGTCGCGGACCGGCTCGAGGGCCTCCCCGACGATCTCCTCGTTCGCGAACGGCCCGTACACCTGGGCCGTGTCAAAGAACATGATGCCGTGGTCGACAGCCTGGCGAAGGAACGAGACCATGGCCGGCCGTTCGGGCGAGGGGCCGAAGCTCTGGCTGATCCCCATGCAGCCCAACCCGATGGGCGAGACCGTGAGGGCGTTTCCAAGGGTTCGAGTGGCCATGCGTCGGTGTCCTTGCATTCGGGGATTCCTGCCACGATACGACCGCAGCCGTGCGACGTGGCAGGCGTCTCATGCCCACCAAACTGGGCGGCGGCAAGTTGTACAGCCGCCAAAGTGCAACTTACCCGGATGCCACAGACGTTTACCAGTGGCGGCGATGTGACGCGCCTGGCGGGTCCAGGCTGCACGAGCGGGGGGGCAGCCTGACCGTGAATTCCTCCCAGTCGGGAACTCACTGGTCGGTCAACGAGCCAACGTCGGCGATCTCCCATGCTTCGGATATCCTTCCGTCGTCAAGGTGGCAGATGACAGCCTGATCCATCCGGAAGGATCGCCCCGTTTCGGGACGCCCCCGAAGGAATGGCGGAGGGTTCCGGTGACGATGACACGTGCCATTTCCACGTTCCCTGGGCCAGGACCTCCTGCACCTCGTGGCGAATGTCGGGCATGGCTGCTAATCCATCGCGCCACACTTGCTAGATGGCGGCAGAGAGCGAGGAACTCGGTGCGGCTCTTGCGAGTCAAACCCGTCGCTGTTGAAGTTATGCAGCACGTCCCGGGCCCGGTCCGCGCTGGTGAACGTCACCGTCGCGATCGCCGGCACTTCCATGCCCTGCGCGGACAGCAGCACCATCTGCGCGCGCCGCCCGATGGCCGCAACGGCTGCCCACCTCAGGGCCGACGACGACCCGCGGGGGGTCTGGTCCGGCATATCGAAGCCCTGCGCTTGCGCTGAGTGCCGGCGGAGGCCGTTAAGGATCCTTGGGGTTTCGCGGTGACAACTGCGGCATTGGCGGACCCTCGCTCGTTTGTGTCATTCGACGAAATAGTGGAACTCCAGCAGCAGGCAGCCGAGGTGTGACGTGAAGGGTCCATGGCGCGTGCCCGGTGGCCTGCAGGCGTAGGACAGGGGGGTGAAGGTCTCTTCGTGCGAGCCTGTTTCGTCGCCGGCGACTGTGAGATCACCGGAAAGAAGACAGGCCTCCTCCCAGTAGTCGTGAACAAACGGTGCCTGGGTGAAGGCCCCGGGATCGAACCGCAGCAGGTGCGTCCGGCTTCCACTCTACTTCTTCTCGTCGATGTCTGTGGTAAGGGTCTTTCGTGTGATACCTGGCGGATAGCCCGGCGGCGTCTCCCATCCTGTTGTCAGGTCGATTTCGCCGAAAGGGATCTCTGGTTTGTCCTTTGGCATTTCCTGCTCCCCAGTCGAACCCGCGTCCCAGTTGGTCAACCCCCCGGTCGGTCACGCGAAGCGAACACGAGATGATTTTAGTCGCTCGAGCTTGGCTTGGCGCGCTTACCGGCGGACCTCGTAAACGAGGTTGAACGGGGTTTCGGTGGCTCGTCGGAATCGGGTGAATCCCGCTCCGGTGGCGACCCGGCGGATCGCGTTCGCCGGCTTGGGCCCCAAGGGCGTAACCACCGGGTTGGGACCGGCGCGGCGGTGACTGGGATGTGGGCATCACTGTGGCGGGCCGTGGTGTGCCCGGGCGCTCTGTGGCTCGGCTTCTTCCTCTACGCCCTGCTCGGGTCCATGGGGTTCACCGACGTGCAGCTCATGGGCCCGGTCGGGCTGTCCTCGACTGGATCAGCTGGCCGGCAGCGCTGATGAGCGCCCCCATCATCCTGGCTGTCGGCGGCCGGTGGGCCGTTGCCCTGCTCGTCGGCGGCAGACACGGACAATTCGCCTTCGCTCCATCGGTCTTCTTCGGCGCGCTCACTACACTCATCCTCTACACCACATGACGCCCACCCACCGACCCACCCGGAAGCAGCTCCTGGCCAGCCACCTCGAATCCGCCGGCCCGGAGTCGGCACGCGACGCGCCCGCGAAGATAGCCGAGTCCAACCAGGATTTACCCGGTTCACTCTTCGAATCACGCTCGGTCCTGATCGCGGGACGATGACGCCGACCAAGCGCGGGCGGCGCCTGCCCCGGAGCCTCACCCGCGGTCGTTTCAGTGGATGGGAGACGTTGTGTGCCCCGCGATCGCCAGCATCCCTTGGACCGAGCTGCCCGGATGGTGGCTCGCCCGGGCGGCGCCGCGATCCTGACGGCGTGTGAACCGAAAGCGCTGCGCTACCGGTTCCTGCACGTGCCCGCCCAGTTGGTCCACGGGCAGCGTCGCCGCAGGCTCAAGATCCCCCAGTCGTGGCCCTGGACGGTCACGATCGTGGCGGTCTTCGCGAACATCGCCGCGATCCCGCAACCGGCCTGACCGCCGCCCGCCCACGACATCACCACCTGGAGAACCGCAGCCCGGCAGCGCCGGCGCAAACTCGTACCCGCGATCACTCCGAACACAGACCCACTCGATCACGCCGCCCCGACGCGAGCACGCCGTCGTCATGAATGACCGGGGTTAGAGGGCTTAGACGGCGGGGCCGTCATTTTTGAGTCAACTGTGGATTCCAGGTCGCCTTGGATGCGTGCGGGGTTCCGGTCAGGCGGCCAGGTGCGCCTGACCGGCGAGCTTGTCGAACGCGGCTTGGTATTCGTGGGTCGCGGTGCGCAGTTGCGACGGCCAGGGCGGTGCGGGATCGACGAGTTCTGCCAGCGCAGTTCGTAGCAGGTGGTCGTGGGCGTGGGTGAACAGCAGCGCGTCGCGCAACCCGGCGTCGGTGACCTGGTAGCGGCGGGACTTGGGGATGCGTTCTATGAGGCCATGCACCCGCAGGCGGCGCAGGTCGTAGGTCATCTTCCCAGCGCTGATGTCCTCGATCGTGGTGCCGAGGAGGGTCGCGACGGCGGCGCGTAGGTCACGGTTGGTGAACCCGTTGGGTAGCAGCCGGTGGATGAGCAGGGCCTGCAGCAGGGCATGCACGCGGGGGTTCCCGAACCGTAGTGCGGGGATGCGGGTGCCCGGTGCTGGTGATGATCGGGCTGGTCGAGGTCGGTGAACGCCTGGGCGCCGCGGATCGGGTCGTGGCTGATGCGTTGGACGCCGAGCAGGCGCCGGTTGGCGGTGAAGCCGATCCGCCGCAGGGCGGCAAGATTGGTCAGCCGTTTGGACAATCCGAAGTCGCGCGGGTCGTTGATGGTGGTCTCGGTCCGAAGCGCCCTGCCCTCCTTGTGATACTGCTTCACGGTGGTGTGCTTGTAGTCGATGTGCAGGCTCGGGGTCACCCCGGCCGTGATGACCCGGGTGCGGAAGCGACCCGGGTCGGGTGCTTGCCCTTGCGGATGATGCGCCGGTCGAAGACCAGGCTGATCCGGTCCGGGCGGCCGGCGTCGAGGTTGTCGTGCAGCACCTGCTCGAAGAAGATTCGCCGCGGAGACCGACGTGTCGAGCATCTGGGTCAGGGAGAACTCGGTTTGCAGCAGCGACAGGTCGTAGCGGTAGCCGGCCGCGTCGTCGGCGTCGGTGAACGGGGTGGGCAGGATCGCAGCCACTTGCGCAGCAGCGCCTCGATCTGCTCGGGGCCCAGGCTGTCGCAGATCGCTTGCAGCCGGTCCACGTCATCGACGGCGGCGAACCCGTTGTCCAACGCCTCGAACTCGATTCCGGCCTTGGCGGCCTGGCGTTTGGCCCACTCGTTTCCGTTGATGCACAGTCTCGCGGTAAACGGGAAGTAGGTGCTGAACTTGATGAAGAACGGGCCGAAGTCGGCGTCCACGCAATAGAAGTAGAAGAAGTTGATGAACGCCGTGGAACGCACCAGCCACGCGTAGCTGCCGCCGGTGACCGGGTTGTACCGGCGTTGGGTACGCCACACCCCTGACTTCTCCTGCGCCCGCCCCACGTAGAGCACCCCTTCGGGCTCGGTGAACCGGGCCAGGACCTGTTGGGTGACCTCGTTCTTGCGCTGGCCCTTGGCGAAGTGCACCAGTTCCAGGCCGCGGGAGGAGATGAAGCCGTGGATGTCAGTCACGAACGCCTTGGCCATCGGAATCCATCAACGCGGTCGAGGCGTACGCGCGGCCGCGGTGACCGACGAAGAACCCGGCAACTCCGCCGCCGTAGGCCAGCCGCGGCACCCAGAACGTTCAAATACATCCGGTTCACGCACTCCACCTCGAACCGGACGTGATCGGTGAGGACATCGGCGACGCTGCGCGCTACGGTCATAACAGGCTCCGGTTCGGACGGGCGGCCAGCAGGCCAACTAACCGTTACAGGCGGTTCATACACCGGACTGGCTCGCTAGTCACGGTCTCGAGCCCAGCCGGCCGGTAGCCCTCCCAAGGGTGACCCCAAGAAGCATGCCTTCTTGGATGGGGCGAAGCCCGGCTAGGTATGACCGCCAGATTTGCTCGGTAGCCGCAGTCACATGTTCGGACCAGCCGAGGCTAGGCCACGAACGAACGCGGAGAGCGATCCCTTGCCCTCCCCACGCTGAGCGCGTCAGGATCGCCGTTCTACTGGGCTTGCCACCGGGGGTGCCCAGGTTCGGCTCTGGCCGAGCGGCACTACATCGCCGCAGCGCGTTCAGCCGGCGAAGAAGGCAACTACATCTGCGGGCACGGCATCCATGTACGCCCATCGCTCGGTGATCCTGCCCTCGTGGAAGTGATGGTTTCCACCACCGAGTAAACGATCTCGACGTCGCCCTTGCGGATACGCGCCTCGATGAGCGCCATGAGGCTGACGTTCCGCACTTCTCGGCGGGGTTATCTCGACGATTTGGCGGGCGGGTCTTCGGCTGCGTTGAAGGCGGTCAGGGATCGTGCTTCGACGTCGGCGATGAGTTCGCGTAGCCGTCGGGCGTTGTCGAACCAGGCCTGGTAGCGGGCTGCCTGCTCTTCGGTGAGGGTGCGGGTCAGGGTCTTGCCGGCGATGGTGCGCGTCCAGTGCAGATACGGGCCGTGTAGGGCGGGTGGGTCGGCCTTGCATCGGCAGTTGTCCTTGCCGCAGCGCATGAACCTGCGCGAGAGGGTGCCAGGTAGCGCGTAGTCCAGGTCGGCCAGTTCGGCGCCGATCCGGGGACCGGGTGGTGGCTTCTTGGCCAATTGCGTGGTCCCCGTCCGCATGTCTTGCCCTTCGACTGTACATCGAAGGATAGCATGGGTGTGCTGCGAGCATGCCAACGGGATCGGGTGTCGTGATGGACGAAGGCAACAACCAGACTGCCCAGCAGGCCGGCGACGTGGGCGACTACCAGTTGGTGTCACGCACGCTGGGCGGCCTGCCGATGGTGAACCACATCCGGGACCGCCTGGGCCTGGCGGCTCTGCTGGGCCAGGCCTTGGGTGAGGTCGACGGACGGGCCAAGCTGGCACCGGCCGCGGCGATCCGTCTGGTGATCAGCAACCTGGTCCTGGGCCGGGAGCCGCTCTACGCGTTGGGCGAGTGGGCCGCCCGGTACGACCCAGCGCTGCTGGGCCTATCCGACGCCGAGGTCGGGGCGATCAACGATGACCGGGTCGGGCGCGCGCTTGACGCGCTGTTCGACGCGGACCGGGCCAGCCTGCTGACCGCGGTCATGCTCCGCGCGATCGAGGAGTTCTCGGTGGACACCTGCCAGCTGCACAACGACTCGACGTCGATCAGCGTGCACGGCGCCTACCACCACGCCGACGGCACCGCGCGGGCCGGGAAGGCGACCCCAGTGATCACCCACGGCCACTCCAAGGACCACCGCCCGGACCTGAAGCAGCTGGTCTGGATCCTCACCGTCAGCGCCGATGGTGCCGTCCCGATCGCCTACCGCCTGGCTGACGGCAACACTGTCGACGACCCGACGCACATCCCGACCTGGGACGGCCTGGTCGCTCTGCTGGGCCGGGTCGACTTCCTCTACGTGGCCGACAGCAAGCTGTGCTCACGCCAAGCCATGGGGCACATCGCCGGCCGTGGTGGCCGGTTCGTCACCGTGATGCCCCGCTCCCGCACCGAAGACAAGGCGTTCCGGGACTGGATACAGACCCACACCCCGGTTTGGACCCAAGCCGCGCGGCGGCCCGGCCCGCGGCTCGGCGAGCCCGAGGAGATCTACGCCACGACACCGGCGCTGGCGCCCTCAGCGGAGGGCTACCGCATCCTCTGGGTCCACTCCACGGCCAAAGCGGGCCGCGACGCGGCCAGCCGGATGGCCCGCACCGAAGCCGGCATCGCGGCCATCGACGCGCTGGACGCCAAGCTCGCCGGGCCGCGCAACCGGCTCAAGACCCGCCTCGCCGTCACGCAGGCTGCGACCGTGGCACTGGCCCAGGCCCGCGCTGACCGCTGGGTGACCTTCACCATCGGCGAGACCACGACCAAGACCTACAAGCAAGCAGGACCCGGCCGCCCAGGCGCCACGACGAACTACCGGGAGATCCTCACCACCCGCTACACCCTCACCGCCGACATCAACCTGGACCGCATCGCCTACGACGCCGCCAGCGACGGCTGCTTCCCCCTGATCACCTGCGACCAACAGCTCGACGACGCCGCAGTCCTCGCGGCCTACCGTTACCAGCCCAACCTCGAACGACGACACCACCTGCTCAAGAGCGTTCAAGACGCCGCGCCGGTCCTGCTGCACAGCCCGGCCCGGATCGAAGCCCTGTTTTGCTGCCAGTTCCTGGCCCTGCTCCTGGCCGCACTCATCGAACGCGAACTCCGAAAAGGCATGACCCGGGCAGCCCTGAACACCATCGAGCTCTACCCCGAACTCCGCAGCTGCAGCGCACCCTCGACCGAGCGGATCCTGGAGATCTTCGCCACCACCGCCCGCCACCACCTCTACCACGACGGCGCCCTCGTGAAGACGTTCCAGCCAGAACTCACCCCACAGCAGCAACACGTCCTCGACCTACTCGGACTCCCCCCGAGCGCCTACACCCCTCACAGTTAATCGACCCGATAACCCGCCCGAGAAGTGCGGAACGTCAGATGAGGTGCTCGTCGTTCGCGAGAACCTCATGCAACTTGTCCTCGAACTCGAGACCGCTTTCCACTAGACCCGCGAAATCTCCATGACCGCATCGCGGCCCCGGACGGGTTGCGGGTTGCCTGCCTCGTGCCACACGACGTCGGCGGCCAGCAAATCCCTGAAGGTGTCGAAGTTGCCCCGCATCATGTCGGTGATGGCCCGACGGAACGCGGCAGAGTTCGGCTGCTCGGACACGAGCTCTCCCATCCAATTGGGTCATCCTGTCGGTGGGAACTCGCCGCGTCAAGAGAGTTCGGCCGCCATGCCGGAGGACGGGAAGCCGACGTGCCAGCGGCCAGGTAAGGCTCTCCACGAGCGCTCCCCCTTCTGACCCGGATCCGCGAGTGAGGCGTGAGTCTTGACCGCGATCCGACCGTGATCCCGGGTCTGAGGTGTGTTTCGGTGTCGGAGGTGGTGTCGGGTGCGGCGCTGTGCCCGGTCTCGCCCGGCGTTGGTGCGAGGGTCCTGGTCGTTGGAATGGGACAGCGGCTTCAGGCCGCGCTGGGGAGTTCTCGGATTCTTGGTGAGCACGCTTGGCAGCAGGTGATTTCCTGGTGGGAGGCGCAGGGTCAGGCGGCGGCCGTGGCGGACCAGTCTGGCTGGGACGCACAGCAGTTGGTGGCGCAGCCAGGCGCCGTCGACTTCCACTTGTACGAGCTGGTACCCGGGACGTCGGGGCTGAGCGATTCGCCAGATCGTCCTGTTCGCCGCCTCGTTAACAATCCGTTGGGTCCCACGTAGCCCCAACGCCCGCTCATTCGCCATCCGCGTCGACAGCGTGGGGATCGGTGCGGTCGAGGGCAGCTCGTCCAGACAGGCAACGAACGACGGGCACCGCCGGCCGTGCGGCGATGTCTCCCCCAGTCGCTTGGCGGTGTTCCAGGATCTGCTCGGTGACCGCGGTCATCAGCGGCGAAGCGCTGGCGTAGGGGTCCTCGCGGCCCAACAGGTAGATCGTGCGCCGCCCGCCGCGATCAGCCCCTCCAGGTCGGTGGCCGGCCGTGCCGGGGAGGGGACGCAGCGTTCCCGGATCGAGCGTTGGAGAAACAACGCCGGAGGCCGCCCCGGCGGAGCTTGTGCGGACAGTGACGGTGCGCTCCCAATAGCACCGATGAGCGTGGGGTGGCCTTGACTGGGCCGGGTGGTTTCCTGCCGGAGATGCTTAAGGCGGTGTTGGAGCGGGGCATGAACGCCGAGCTGACGTCGCATCTGGGGTATGAGCGGGGTGATCGGGCTGGGCACGGTTCGGGGAATTCCCGTAATGGCAGCACACCGAAAACCCTCGGTACCGAGGTTGGCGATATCCGCTTGGATCAGCCGCGGGATCGTAGGAGCACATTCTCGTCGGCGGTGGTGCCGAAGTTCGCCCGCCGTTTGGGTGGTTTGGAGGATCAGATCATCTCGTTGTACGCCGGTGGGATGACGGTGCGCGATATTGGGCATCATTTCGCGGCGACGTTGGGCACGGAGTTGTCGCACGAGACGATCAGCAATATCACCGAGGCGGTCGCTGAGGAGGTGAAGGAGTGGCAGGCCCGCCCGTTGGAGGCGTTCTATCCGGTGATCTACCTGGACGCGATCGTGGTGAAGGTCCGCGACCGGGGCGCATGTGAGCAACCGGGCAGCGCACCTGGCGGTCGGGGTGGACCTGGAAGGCGTCAAGCACGTCCTCGGGATCTGGGTGCAGGCCAGCGAAGGGGCGAAGTTCTGGGCCGGGGTGTGCGCCGAGCTGGCCAACCGGGGGGTCAAGGATGTGCTGATCGTCTGCTGCGACGGGCTGAGCGGCTTCCCGGAGGCGATCGAGGCGACCTGGTCGAAGGCGATCGTGCAGACCTGCTTGGTGCACCTGATCCGGGCCTCGACGCGGTTCGTGTCCTACACCGACCGCGAGCCGGTGGTGGCGATGCTCAAACCGATCTAGGCGGCTGCAGCGGCTCCGAGAGGCGCCCCCTTCTGGGCGGAAGGCAGTACCTGGGCGACGCTACGAGGGCATCTCAGCCAGCGCAGCGCTTCAGCGAGGGGATCCCAAAGTGG
Source organism: uncultured Actinomycetota bacterium (assembly GCA_963724925.1). Taxonomy (GTDB): domain Bacteria; phylum Actinomycetota; class Actinomycetes; order Actinomycetales; family Dermatophilaceae; genus Phosphoribacter. The sequence goes on from CAVRXF010000010.1 coordinate 194,524, forward strand.
CACGTCTCTCCTGAGCCACATGGCGCTAGCGACGTGACGTCGGCGGTTACGCCAGGAGTCGCGTCCGTGTCAGATACGACATGATCAAGCCCGTTCGGGCTGTGGCTGCTGGGGCTGCTGAGACTCACCCAGGGATTTGCTATGAGGCTGTTCGTCGCCTTATCCGGTGCGGTCACGCAGGTCGGCCAGGTGCGGGGAGAGCCCGGATCCAGGCCGAGCCCGAGGGCCAGGTAGGTGGCCGTGAAGTCGACGAGGGCCACGTGGTCGGCGAGGCGCTCCAGCGGATGACCCGGATACTGCCGAGCTCTGGCTCACTTGCACCCCGGCATCTCGGGCGGTCAGCATGATGGCGTCGGCCAGCTCGCCGCGACGCTGCCCGGCCTCCGAGTCGTCAGCAGCGTCCCGCAACACGAGCAGGCGCAACCGCGGTTCGGGCGCGCCGTCGAGGTATGGGTCCCGGAAGACGTCGTCCAGCGGGTTACGGGCGCTCTGGCGGTCCGCCCAGGTCTGCGTGTACGGACCGTCGAAGAGAGCGACGACCTGTGAGGCCGCGTCGGGCAGCTCACCCCAGCTGACCGGCATACGCGCCGTGCGAGCAAGCATGACCGCGGCCCGACGAGCGGCTACCCCGGCAAGTGGGCCGTCCCCGAGCACAACCGGTATGCCGTCGGCCAGGTCGGTCGCCAGGGCCTTGGCCGGGTTGACGAAAGCTTCCGAAGACGGCCGGAACGCCTCGGCGTGGCCGTCCAGCCGGTCGGCAAGCCGGGCGAGGGTTGGGCGTGTCGAACCGACCAGGCCGAGGGCGTCAGCGGCGAGGACGACCGGGGTGACGAGGGACCAGAACGCGGTCCGGGTCGACGTAGCGCCGGTAGGGACGTTGACGTGAATGCCGCGGGCTCGGGCGCAGACGTCCGCCAACGGCGAGTCAGCGGCACCCACCGTCAGCAGCGAGGCGCCGCGACGAGCGGCCTCGGCAGCCAGGGCGAGCGGTCCTCGGGCCCGGCCCGAGTGCGAGACGGCGACGACGAGGTCGAGGGCACCGACCCAGCCGGGCAGTGGCATGTTGTGGCGCGTTCGCACCGGGACAGGTGAGCCAGGTTCGGCCAGCAGCTCCAGAACGTCGGCCACCAGCGCCGAACCCCCCAGCGACGCGACGAGGACCGAGCGGGGCCGCTCGCCTCTCCCGAGCGCCGCGATGCCCCCCTCGTCGGCCAGCCGCTCCGCCTCTCGCACCTGTGCGCCCGCGGTCGCGAGGGCCCGCAACGACTCGCGGGAGTCCAGGTGGGCGATGCGCTCCTCGTCGTCGAGAAGAGACTCGTCTAACTGGGGCATCCGCGACCTTGCCTTCAGCGCTCGGGCGCGCGCGCCTCGTCGACGAGCAGCACCGGTATGCCGTCCTCGACGCGGTAGCGCAGCCCGCAGTCCGCGCCGGTGCAGCGAAGCTCGTCGGTGCCGTCGTCGAACTCGCTGCGGCAGGCTGGGCAGCGCAGCAGCTCACGCAGCCAGGGCGGCAGCCCGCCCGCGGGGGTGCCCTGCATCAGTCCTCCTGCCGGAGTAGCTCAAGGACCCGATCCCGCACGTGCTCCATGGTCGGGCGGTCGGTCGCCTCGACGTTGAGCCGCAGCAGCGGTTCGGTGTTGGACGGGCGGATATTGAACCACCACATCGGGGAGCCGCTATGGCGCACCGTCACCCCGTCGAGCTCGTCCGTGTACGACCGGTCCTTGCTCGCGTGCCCAGTCCAGGGCCCGGCCGGTGGCCGCCGCGCGATGGCGGATCGTCGAGTTGATCTCGCCGGAGGCCACGTAACGGTCGTAGCCGGCGCCCAATCTGGAGAGCGGCACGTCGGACTCGCCGAGGGCGGCCAGCACATGCATCGCGGCGAGCATCCCCGTGTCGGCGAACCAGAAATCGCGGAAGTAGTAGTGCGCCGAGTGCTCCCCCCCGAACACGGCGTTGGCCTTGGCCATCTCGGCCTTGATGAACGAATGGCCGACCCTGGTGCGGACCGGGGTCGCGCCCAGCTCGGTGATGACCTCTCGCAGAGCGGCGGACGTGATGACGTTGTGGACGATGCGCACGTCGGCTGCGGGTATGCCGCGGTTGGTCTCGCGGGCGACCTCACGGCTGGCCACCAGCGCGGCGATCACGCTCGGGCTGACCGGTTCGCCGCGCTCGTCGATGACGAAGCAGCGGTCGGCGTCCCCGTCGAAGGCCAGACCGATGTCCGCACTGTGCTCGAGGACCGCGCGCTGCAGGTCGCGCAGGTTCTCCGGCTCCAAAGGGTTGGCCTCGTGGTTGGGGAAGGTCCCGTCGAGCTCGAAGTAGAGCGGCACGACCGCCAGCGGCAGCTCGGGCAAGCCGACAGCTGTGCCCAGCACGGCAGGGGCGGTAAGGCCGGCCATCCCGTTGCCTGCGTCGACGACGACGGTGAGCTGGCGTCCGCCGGACAGGTCGACCAGTGACCGCAGGAACGCCGCGTAGTCGGCGAGCACGTCGCGCTCGCTCACCGAGCCCGGTGCTGCACAGGGTGGCGCCGGCATACCGCGGTCCAGCGCCTGCTGGGCCAGACGCGTGATCTCGGCCAGCCCGGTGTCCTCACCCACGGGCGCGGCACCTGCGCGACACAGCTTGATCCCGTTGTATTGCGCGGGGTTGTGGCTCGCGGTGAACATGGCGCCGGGCTGGTCGAGCGCTCCGCTGGCGTAGTAGAGCTGGTCGGTCGAGGCCAGCCCGATGAGCGTGACGTCGAGCTGGTGGGCCGCGACCCCCGCAGCGAAGGCCCGGGACAGCTCGGGCGAGCTCGGTCGCATGTCGTGGCCGACCACCACGCCCCGGGCTTGCGCGGGCATGGCGACCGCTCGCGCAAAGGCCGACCCGATGGCGGTGGCAACATCGGCGTCGAGCTGGTCCGGGACGAGTCCTCGGACGTCGTAAGCCTTGACAAACTCGGCCAATGCCGGGCGAGTCGGTGTCGTCACGAGCGCCAAGCCTAGTCAGTCTCCTGGGCCCTGGTGTGCCCGCGGCCTCGTCGTCAGCCGTCTCGCACGACGTGCAGGTGCCCGCGCCGCACTCCCTCGAAGACCGGCGGGAGAACCTCGACCGAAGCCGCGGCCGCCGGACGGGCCCCCTCCCGCACCGCGTCAGCGAGGGCGAGCAGGTCGTCAGTGGGTGCCGCAGGTGAGTCGAGGTCGACCGCCAGGCGAACGATCTCCCAGCCCCGGGGGGCGGTCAGCCCCGACGCATGTGCCCCGCAGAGGTCGTAGGTGTGCGGTTCGGCGTACGTGGCCAGCGGGCCTAGCACCGCGGTCTGGTCGCCGTAGGCGTAGGTCAAGGTGGCGACGGCGCGGCGCACGCAGCCGGTCTTGCTGCACTGTCGAGACAACCCCACGGGCGCAGCGTAGTGGCGTCTGCGAGCTTGCCGGGGTGCGGCGCGCCGGACCGTAGAGTGGGCGGGTGAGCAATCGCAGGCCCTCGACGGCTCGGCGGCGCCGGCCCCGGCACGGGCGCGGGCCGCGCGGACCGCTCGCCTGGCCGCCGGTGCCGGCCATGGCATCCCGAGCCGAGCGCTTCGACGAGCTCGTGGTGGGCCACGCCACCCGGCTCGAGCAGACCTGGGGCCGGCCGTTCCCGTCCGTGGAGTTCGCCGTCGAGGACGTCCCGCCGAGCGACCCGGCGCCCTGGGAGCACTCGGAAGTGCCCCTTGGACGTCTGTTCGGTGGCGACGGGCGAACGCCGGCCCGCATCGTCATCTATCGCCGCCCGGTCGAGACCCGGGTCGAGGGCACCCGTGAGCTGTCCTCACTGGTCGGCGAGGTCGTGACCGAGCAGGTGTCGGCCATGCTCGGGGTGCGCCCGGACGAGGTCGATCCCGGCTACGACCGCTAAGAGTTTCAGTCGAACGTGTGCTGACGGTGATGGCCAGGCACGGGCGCTGCGGTCGATACGGTTCGGTTGCAACCTCCGTTCGGAGGTAAAACCGAGCAGCGGAGGTGGCCGGCCCGACGGAGGCAAACCGAGCAATGGAGGTGAACGGCGTTCTTGCGCACCTCTGCACCTCCACTCGACACTTTTACCTCCGAGCGGGAGGCGGGAGGGGTCGGCGCCGAGCGCCGGGTGACCAGCCGCGGCTCACCGCTGGATTTGGTGCACCGGCACGTCGGTGGCTGAGACGGCGGCCGGGCCCAGCGCAACGAGGCTGAAGAGCGGGCCCTCGCGGTCTTGCATCGACAGGGCGAGTCCGGCCCGGACGGTTCCTGAGGTATGCCGGACCCACACCGACTGCGCGCCGGTCACCTCGGTCGTCGCAACGCTGTCGGCATCGACCGTTACCGACCGGGAGGCAACCGCACCGTCGCGGCCCACGGTCAAGACGGTGGCCGCCGACGGCTCACCGGTGCCCACGACCATGAGGTCGGCCTTGGCGCCTTCGGGCACTGGGCTGCCGGACAGCCCATCGAGCGGCGCGGCGGATGAGACCCAGGCCAGGTCCGATGGGCCGTTGCCAACGGATCGGCGCTCGGCCAGCACGGCAGCGACGACCGGCTGGTCGGAGCGGACCTGCACGGCATACCCGCCCGGCGCCAGCTGGCCCAGGTCGACCTCGCGCACCGCGCCGCCGGGCACCCGGACGACGCCGTCGTTCGGCAGGGCCTGCGGTCCCTGGGCGCTGAGCACCCGGCTTTGGACAACCGCCTCGGCCTCCCCGGGAACGAGGATCCGCAGCCGCGCGGGCCCGTCGACGTAGGCCGCCGGCACGACCTGCTCGGTAGCCGGGGCCTGCGCAGCCGCGCCGTCGTCGCGACCGCGTCCCACCGCACCCTCGATCCAGCTGTCCTCGAGGACGGCGGTAACGGTGCCGCCGCTAGCCCGAACGTGCAGGACCGGCGTCTTCTCGCCCGCCGCGAGGGCGTCGACCAGCAGCCCCACCCTCCCGTGCGGCGGCACGGTGACCCGCGACCCGTTGACCGACGCGACCGGTCCCTTCTCGCCGTAGACCTGCACGTCGATGGTCACCGTATTGGCCCCGGGGTTGGCCACGACCAGCCGTTCTCGACGGGTGCTGTCCCCGCCGCCCCCGGCCAGCCATACGTCGGCCTGCGGGGGCGGGCAGGATGCGGTGACCAGCCCCCGGTCATCGCCGTCCCTGCGCAGCCAGGTCTGCATCGCCGCGATCCCTGGGGCCAGCGAGCCGGTGCCGGTGACCTCGGCGATGGTGGCCCCGTGCAGCGCTGCACTGACCGTTGCGCCGCGAGCTTTGGACGAGGCCAGTGGCGAGTCGGCCGGCATACCGCGCACCGCAAGCTCGCCATCCCCCGACGTCGCGACCAGACCGGCAAGTGCCTCGGCGGGGGCGCTGGCGGCCAGCACCGTACTTGATCCCCCGGAGACCGCCGCCACCCCCGCAATCCCCTCGGTCTCCGGGCCCGGGCAGGTGAGCTGGGCCAGCCGCACGGGAACGTCGGACGCCGTCGCGGCCATCGAGGCGGCAGTGGCTGGGCCGATGCGGATCGTCCCGGGCACCCACGTGGCTGCTGACGTCACAGCCGCGGCGGCCCCGACAACGAGGAGCACCCGCCCGACGGCGGTCCACCGGCTCACCACGGTCTCCGGGACCGGCGGTTGCCGAACGGCACAGCCATGAACACGACGAAGAGCACGAGCGCCACCTGGGCGAGGAACCACTCCCGGTGCACCGGCGGCACGTCGGCGCTGAGCTGGCCCGCGGTTTCGGGCAGCACGTAGGTGGGCAGGGCCACCCCGGCGACAGGCTGCAGGGGTATGCCGTCAAAACGCACCTCGGCGCGCGCGGCCCAGCCGGCCGGCTCTGCGAAGACGACCCGACGGTCGGCAGGGCCAGCCCCAAGATCGTGGTCCACCGCGCCGTGCGGCCCAACGACCGGGACCATCTCGATCGGAGCGCCCGCACTGGTCGTGATCCGCACCCTCGCCGGCGGCACCGCCTCGGCTGCCGAAGCTGCACTTGGACGCGCCAGGACCCGCCACAAGGTCTGCTCGTCCGTCGAACCGAGCCGGGTCAGCCCGCCGGTGGCGTCCAAGGTCCGCACGAGCGGGTCGTCGGACGCCACTTCTGCGGAGACGAACCCCACGCCAAGATCGGCGAGCCGCTCCCCTTCGCTGGCGCCGCCCTGACGCTGCTCGCCGGCCAGCCCGGCTACCACAGCCCCGAGCCCTGAATCGGTAACCTCACCCCCGCGAACCACATCGCGAAGGAACACGCCCGGCTCGCTGCCGACGAGCTCGTAGTCGAGCCGGTCACCAGTACGAACGAGGCGCAGCAACCGGTTCGCCGCAGGCCCGCGCGCCTGGTCGACGGCGACCGCAGGCAGTCCGTCCTGGCCAACCCGCACTGTGGCGTCGAGACTGCGCATAGCCACCAGGCCCGCTCCGGCCAGCACCGCAGAGACGACGACAGCCAGGCCCGCGATGCCCGCCACCCGGCGCCAGCGAAAGCCTGGCCCGGCGACGAGCCGACCCTGGCCGACCGATCCCATGAGCACGGCGGACAGGACGGCCAGCACCAACAGCTGAAGGCCGATGCCCGGCCACGCCGTCACCGGTCGCAAGGCCCCGTCGGCGTCGAGTGCATCGCCCAGCACGAGGCGGGAGGCACCGGCGGCGAAGCCCAGGCCCACCACGGCAAGTGCCCCGAGCCCGGCCAGCGCCGCGGTCTGCCCGCGCGAAGTGCCTGGGCGGGCCAGCGCGACCAGCCCCGCTGCGAACAGGGGGATCGCCGCGTAGGCGAGCAGCGTGGGCTCGGCGTCGAGCGAGCCGACGGCGAGCAGCCACGGCGGCCCGGCCGCGCTATCGGCGGACTCGAGCAGCCCGGGTGCGGCCAGCTGGTTCAGCGGTTCGCGCAGGTGCAGCAGCCCCGGCCCCTGCAGCGCGAGTGGTACGACGAGCAGCACGAGCGCCCGCGCCCGCCGGGGCCACCCCGGCCCGACGACGGTGAGGACGAGCGCGACGACCGCGCCCAGGGCAAGCAGGGGCGGCACCAGCGCCCCGACGAGCCCCAGACCGAGGGCGGTGGCAAAGGCCGCGGTAAAGGTGCCGGATTGCGAGGCAACCCGCGCGATGCCGGCGGCCACCAGCGGCAGCAGGATGTGGGCCAGCACGGCCGTCACCCGGCCCTGGCTCGCTGCGACGGAGACCACGCCACTGGCCCCCCAGGCCAGCGCGACCGCGGCGCGGGGCCATCTCGCCGAGGTGACCGCCCGCCCGGCGAGGTATGCCGTGCAGGTCGCGAGCGGCATACCGAGCACGAGCAGGACGGTCATCATGACCGATGCCGGCGAGCGCCCCTGCTGGACATAAGGGAAGCGCTCGGCTACCCAGGTCAGCGCGGCGAGGATGGCCAGGTGCGGGCCGGAGTCGGTGCCCGTGCCGAGACCGGCGCCGTGCCAGGAGTCGCGAAAGGCGTGCCAAAGGCCCGCCGCGTCGGTCGACACCGGACCCAGCTCACCGCCGGCCAACCCGGCGCCCCGCGCGTCGAACAAGCCGGCACGCAGGGAGTCCCGGAAACCCCAGAGGGAGACGACGGTGGCCGCGAGGACGGCGAGAAACCCTGGGTTGGTGAGGATCCGCTGTGGGAGGGAGGTCGGCAGCGAGGTGAGCACCTCGGCTTCCTCGGCGACCGGTCCCGGCTCGACCAGGTCGGGATCGACGCCGGGCGTGGCGCGCGCCGGGCGCTGGGGAGTCAGGGCGTCCTGAACCCGCTCGACGGTATGCCGGGCGGCCTGCCCGGGCGTGACGAACAGGGTGTCCAGGTCGCGGCGGCGCAGCCGCGCCTTCCCACGGAAGCGCCACCGGGCCTGCACGCTGCGCACCGGGTGGGCCAGTGCCCCAAGGTCGCATACTTCGTCCCACGCGTGAGCCGGGCGCTTGAGGACCAGTAGCGCCAGGGCGGAGCCGATCGCAGCCAGGACCATCCAACCGGCGAGGAACGGGGCAGCGAGTAGCGAGCATCGGGTGAGCGCGACCTGACGCGCCGCGCGGCGCTCGGCCCGCCGCGCGGCCGAGCGGTCGCGACTCTGCCCGCGCTCGCCGGCATACGTCGCGCCTGCGTCGCGCACCCGGGCGCCCGGAACGACGACGACGCGGTACCCAGCCAGCTGCGCGCGCCAGCCGAGGTCGAGGTCGCCGCCGTGCTCAGGAAAGGCCGGGTCGAACCCGCCGAGCCGCTCGAAGACCTCCCTGCGCACCAGCATCCCGGCGGAGCCAACCGCCAGCACGTCGCTGCGCGTGTCGTACTGGCCCTGGTCGAGCTCGCCGAGGGCTGGCGCCGACAGCCGGCGGCCGGAACGGGTCAGCGCCCGGCCGGCCTCGACCAGCTTGCGGGGGTTGTCCCACTGCACCACCTTGGGCCCGGCCACCCCCACCGAAGGCGAGCGCCGGACCGCCTCGACCAGCCGGGCCAGAGTGTCGGGCTCCACGGCCACGTCGTCGTGCAGCAGCCACAGCCATTCCTGGGTGTCGTCGGGTTCGGGTCCGAGCTCGCCGAGCGCGGCGGTGACCGCCGCCTCCTCGGGACGCGCCGGGGGCTGGGGCACGACGCTCACCGCCGTGATGGCCTGGCGGATGCCGTCGTGCCCCAGCACCAGGTCGCGGGGGAGGCCGGTGCGGCCCACATCCAGCACCAGGAGCCGGTCGGGCGCGGTGATCGATGCGGCGAGGGCATCCAGGCAGTCCGCCAGCCAGGGGGCGTCGTCGCGGGCAACGAGGATAGCGGTGACGCTCGGCGGCGAGGTGGTCGGCGGGGTCGCTGACTCGGCGCGACTCGGTGACCCGGTCGCGCTGAGGGGGGGTGCGGTCTCCAGCATGGGCTAAGTGCCCCGCGGCCATACCGCGGGGCAGACGGTCAGACCGCGCGCTTCTTCAGCTTGCGCCGCTCGCGCTCGGACAGCCCGCCCCAGATGCCGAAGCGCTCGTCGTTGGCCAGGGCGTACTCCAGGCATTCGACGCGCACCTCGCAGCTGACGCAGACTTTCTTGGCCTCGCGTGTGGACCCGCCCTTCTCGGGGAAGAACGCCTCGGGGTCGGTCTGGGCGCACAGGGAGCGCTCCTGCCAACCGAACTCTCCTTCGGGCTCGACATCGGACGTGATCAACAGCAGTTCGTGCACAGCGCCTCCTCGACCCATCCCTGGCTTGCACTGCTGGCTCCTGCTTGTGTGGCCATGCTGGTGCCGCCACCGGGACGCACTGCCGGTCCGGGGCCGGTCTCTCGCCGTGACCGGCTGTCCGGGCCGGACTGGCCGCCTTGACGACTAACCCTCATGACGACCGGCCCCGGTAAAAGGACACCAAGGGAATTACACGCGTGTCATACCCCTTTCGTCAAGGCGAGACCTGATATTCATCGGCATCGGCCGGCCATCGGGCGGATGACAGACTGCGAACATGCGCATCACAGCCCTGGCCGGCGGAGTCGGCGGAGCGCGGTTCCTGCGGGGGCTGTGCCACCACCTCGAGCGCTCCGGCGACTTCTCGAGCAGCTCGGTGACCGTCATCGGCAACACCGGCGACGACATCACTCTGTTCGGGCTGCGGGTCTGCCCCGACCTGGACACGATCCTCTACACGCTGGGTGGAGACGTCCACGAGGGTCAAGGGTGGGGCCGAGCCGACGACACCCACAACGCGCAAGCGGAGCTGACCGCCCTGGACGTGCCTCCTCGGTGGTTCGCACTGGGGGACAAGGACTTCGGCACCCATCTCGCTCGTTCGCTGTGGCTTGGCCAGGGCTACACCCTCAGCGAGGTGACGGCCCGACTCGCTGCGCGATGGGGGCTACCGGAGCGCGGGGTGCGCTTGTTGCCGATGACCGACACGCCGGTCGAGACCCACGTCGTCGTGGCCGACGAGGACGGCGAGCGGGCCATCCACTTCCAGGAGTGGTGGGTGCGGATGCACGCGGCCGCCTCCGCGAGCCGGTTCCTGGTGGTCGGCATGGACCACGCGACCGCGGCCCCCGGCGTTCTGGAGGCCATCGCTGGCGCGGACGTCATCCTGCTGCCCCCGAGCAACCCCGTCGTCTCGATCGGGATCATCCTGGGGGTGCCCGGGGTCCGCGACGCGTTGCGCGAGACCGCTGCTGCGGTCGTCGGCGTCTCGCCTCTGGTGAGCGGGCGGCCGGTCCGCGGGTATGCCGACGCGTGTCTGGCGGCGATCGGGGTTGACACGACGGCGGCTGCGGTCGCCGACCTGTACGCCGACTTCCTGGACGGCTGGCTCATCGACCCGTCCGACGCCGGTATGCCGTACCGGCCCGGCCTGGTGGTCCGCCCGCGTCCGTTGCTCATGCTTGACATCGAGACCGCGGGCGAGATCGCCGGGGAGGCCCTCGAGCTGGCCCAGGCCTTGCTCGCCCGCAGCCGGTGAGCGGCGCGTTCACGGTCACTGGCATGACCGGCATACCGGCGGTGCGGGCCGGCGATGACCTCGCCGCGCTCCTGCTCGCTGCCCTCGCCGACGCTGGGCAGGCGCTCACCGACGGCGACATCCTGGCGGTTTCGAGCAAGGTCGCGTCCAAGGCGCTCGGCCTGACCGCACCTGGCGGTAGCAGGGAGGCGGCGGTGCACGCCGACACGGCCGCCGTGGTGGCCGAGCGGACAACGCCAACCCACGTGGCGCGCGTCGTGCGGGCGGTGTCCGGTCCGGTGCTGGCGGCGGCCGGGGTGGACGCGTCCAACACCGGCGAAGGCGGGCTGCTGCTGCGCCTCCCCGACGACCCCGACGCGGTATGCCGTTCACTGCACGCGCGCCTCGTCGCCGGCACCGGGGTGCGCCGGCTCGGCGTCGTGCTCACCGACACCGCGGGGCGGCCCTGGCGGGCCGGGCAGACCGACTTCGCACTGGGCAGCCACGGGCTGTGCGTCCTGGACGACCTGCGGGGGGGCACCGACATGGACGGGCGGGCACTAGAGGTGACCGCTCGGGCCGTTGCCGACGAGGTGGCCGCCGCGGCAGAGCTGGTCAAGGGCAAGGCGACCGGCGTGCCAGCCGTCCTGGTTCGCGGGCTGGCCGAGCTGGTGACGGACGACCCCTCGGCGCCCGGTGCTCGATCGCTCGTCCGCCCGGTCGAGGCGGACTGGTTCGCCCTGGGCGACCAGGAGGCGGTGCGCAACGCCCTTGGCGTGCCGCCCGGCTCCGCCGCCGCGGAGCGGGTCGGCATTCGGCCGGCGGGTGCCGACTCGACGGCCGACCGGGTGCGCCGGGCCGTCGGCGTGGCGCTCGCGACCGGCCTGGACGCCGCCGTCGACGCCAGGCCCGGCCGGGTTGAGGTGACCGGGTCCGACCCCGTCGTCATGGGCATGGTGGCCGCGCGCCTGCTCGCCGCGCTGGCCGGCGAGGGGGTCGGGTGCGGGCCAGTCCGGCATACGAAGGCATCGGTCCGGTTCCCCCTCGAGGCTCCCGAGCCTGCGGCGGGTGCTGGCCCTGCGCCGGTTGGAGACGCTCCGTCGGGTGCCGGCCCTCCCTCGGACGGACGTAAAACCGAGCAACGGAGGTGAAAGCGAGCGCTCTTCCGCACGTCTGCACCTCCACCGCGGACCCATTACCGTCCGAGGCGGGCTGCGGTCAGTTCGGTGTGCGCCCGGCATACCTGGTCCATGAACTGGTCGGCGTAGACCTTGAGTCCGACGAGGTCGATCCGCAGGACGACGTCGCCGGTGAGAGTTACTGCGTTCTGGCGCAGGTTGTCGTCCGCGAGCGCGAGCCCGACGCGGTGTTGGGAGCCGTCGATCTCGACGACCAACCCGATCGCCGACCATCGAACGTCGAGGTAGATGCGCCCGTTTGGCCCTTGACGCAGGACTTGGCGGTCCGGCTCGGGCAAGCCACGCCTTCGGCACATCGCGGCGAAGTCCAGCTCGCCCAGGGAGTGGGCGGCGTCGGCAAGGTCTCGCACCACGTCGCGGATGAACGCCTTCCGGAGGTGACCGCCAACCGTGGTCGCAGCCCGCATCAGTGCGCTGGCGGTGACCAGGCGCTGCTGGACGGCCAGGCAGAGGTACAGGGCGGCCTGCCGGTCCGACGTGGCCCACTGCGCGGCCCGGATCGCGGCAGCCTCGGGACGCACTCGCGGTATGCCGTTGACGAGCACTTGTTTCGCCGGACGGTTGCGGACCTGATGGATGCGCGCGCCCGGCGCCGCGAGCGGGCGGCTGCCGTGCGGGATCGACACATGCACTCGTCGCTCGGCGAGGTGGACCAGCCCGCCTGCCTGCAGTGCCGTGACGCCGTCGAGTGCTGCGATCCCATGGCCGACCTCGTAGATCGCCCGCCACCAACGGCCAGGTCGCTGAGCTCTCCTGTGTGCAGGGCAACCGTCTGGCGCCCGTGGGTCTTCCACCGCCCGGCGCGGGCTTGGTCACGAACGCCGAAACGACTGACCCCGAACGCCCGCAGCTCGATCCGGCTGATGACCCCATCGCGTTGGCTGGCCGATTCCAACGCTCCTTCGAGCGCGTCACGGGGACGAAGACGGGGGCTCACGCAGCCAGCATGACCTCGACGAAGGCTTTCTGACCGGGCGGAATCGCTGCCTGTGGATGCCGTGACTGTCTGACAGGCGGCTGTGGACACCGCGCCGGACAATTCGATGGCGACCGCGCCCAGGTCCGGGACGGCCCAGGCACCATGGCCGAGGCTCAATGGAGGTGCAGAGGTGCGAAAGAGCGCTCGGTTTCACCTCCGACGCTCGGTTTTACCTCCAACCAGAGCAGCCAGGTCAGCCGCGGCCAGCCGGTCAGCCAGGTCAGCCGGGCAGGTGGGTCCGCCGGGGCAAGCGCGGCCCACGCCTGGGCAGGCCGTGACCGGCGAGCTCGAGCAGGCGCTGCACTCGGTAGCGGTGCCCGGCATACGGCTCGAGCAGCTCGGCGAGTCCCGCGTCGTCGACCGGTGAGCCGGTGAGCGCCCAGCCGATGTCGCGCGCCACGTGGTAGTCACCGAAGCTCACCGCGTCGGCGTCGCCCAAGGCCCGCTGGGCCACCTCGGCCGCGGTCCAGGCGCCGACCCCCGGCACCGATCGCAGGCGTACGCGAGCCGCCTGCGGGTTCATCGCGGTCACCTCCTCGAGCCGGCTCGCCACGCGAGCGGCCCGCACCAGGGTGTCTGAGCGCCTCGGGTCCACCCGAGCCCTCAGGTACTCCCAGGAAGGGAGCATCGCCCAATCCCGTGCACTTGGCGGCGCCATCAGCCCGCGTTCGCCCGCGGGTCCGGGTGCCGGCTCCCCGAACCGGCGCAACAACCGCCGGTACCCCCCGAACGCCTCATCACCGGCGACCTTCTGCTCGATCACCGCCGGGACCAGCGCGTCCAGGACGAGACCGCTGCGAGGGACCCGCCAGCCAGCGAACCGCCGGGCAGCGTCGGCGACCACCGGATGGCGCGGCTCGAAGCCAGCCGGGTCGTCGGACTCCCCGAGCAGGTCGGGCGCCTGGGCCAGCGCCCACTCGGCCCCTGGCCCCCAGGCCCGGGCCATGACCAGCGACTCGGTTGGCGCACAATGCAGCTCAAGTGTTGCGATGCCCTCCGGGGTGCGTATCGCCCGGGACACCGACCCGTCGGGCGACCGCACGAACGACGGGTCCCCTGCCCCACGCCGGAACACCCCGAGGATGCCCATGAGCGCCACCGGGCGCGGGCTGCGCCAGGTGCGCGCCGAGGGGACAGTGGCCACCCGGCGGACTCTACCGACGTAGCCTGACCCCGTGCCCGCCCCCGCCGAGGTCCTCGCCGCGCTTGTGCGCGCCGACCCGGGCCTGCCCCGACTCACCTGGTACGACGACGAGGCGGGTGAGCGGATCGAGCTGTCGGCGGCGGTCCTGTCCAACTGGGTGGCGAAGGCGGCAAACCTGCTGCAGGACGACGCCGACGCCGGACCCCGTACGAGAGTCCGGCTCACCCTGGCGCCGCATTGGCGGGCCTTGTACTGGGCCATGGCCACCTGGTCGGTCGGCGCAACTCTCGTGCTCGGGCCGGCCGACGCTCCCAGCGACGTGCTCGTCGCGGCGGACCCTCTCGTCAGCGGCACCCATGCCGGGTATGCCGTGCACGTCACCTTGGCCGCCCTGGCCAGGTCAAACCCGAACACCCCGCCCGGCGTGGTCGACGAAGCCCGTGAGCTGGCGACGTACGGCGACCAGTTCGAACCGTATGCCGGGCCGGCACCGGACGACCCGGCGCTGGTCGTCGACGGCGCCGTCACGGCATACCGAGAGCTCGTCGAAGCGCGAGACTGGCCGGCCCAGCCCCGGGTGCGCGTCGTCGGCGACCTCGAGCGGGTGCTACGGGACAGCCTCGCGGCCTGGGCCAAGGGCGGCTCGGTCGTGCTCATCGCGAGGGCGGCAGCGGGCGACGCGGCCCGGCTGGCAGCCGAGCGGGTGACCGTCGACCTGGCCTGACGCCTTCCCGCAACCCCTAGCCCCGCGCCGAATCGAGGTGAAACCGTACCGGAAGCCGACCCGGTATCACATCGACCGGCAAGGAGCCGACCCCGACTCGCCGAATCGAGGTGAAACCGGCCTCGCTTGCGACCCAATATCACCTCGACCCAGGGATGGGTGGCGGCCAGGTGGGTGGCGGCCAGATAGGTGGCGGCCAGGTGGGTGGCGGCTACATCTACATGCGCCGGCGCAGGCCGGCATACACCAGGCGCCGGGCCCGCCCGAGTGCCAGCGCCATCAGCCGCCCCCGGCGCAGGTCGTTCCGGCTGAGCAACCCCGGCGTCCGCTCCGCGAGCGCGCTGTGGAAGGCGACGACCTGCCGAGCCTGCTCTTCGGCTAGCTCGACGCTCCACTGGTGGTCGCTGATCCGGAAGGCGGCCAGGGACTTGTCCACGGCATACAGGTCCCCCCGCAGCAGCACACGCGCGTACGTCGCCTCGTCGATGACGTACGGGAAGTCCGACCACCAACCGCCCGTCTCGGCCAGAGCGGCTCGGCGGATCAGCACCGAGGCCGGCTCGCCGAAGATGTTGGTGCCCGTCACGACTGCGCGACGGATGGCGGCGCGGCCCTGGTGGTATCCCGAGATGCGCGCCATCCCACGGCCGCCCAGCACGATCCCCCCGTGAGCGTCGATCAGGTCGCGCCGGGCGCACACGAGGGTGACGGTGGAGTGCGCGTCCATCGCGTCGACCTGGTCGCGCAGGCACGTGGGATAGACCAGGTCGTCGCCGCAGACCAGCTTGACGAACTCGCCGGCGGCCGCGTCAGTGACCGCCTGCCAGTTCGAGGCAGCCCCGCCGCCCGGCGGCGTCTGCCATAGCCGCACCCCAGGAACGCCGTCAAAGCGCTGCAGCGTCTGCCAGGTCCCGTCGGTCGAGCAGTGGTCGGCGATGAGCAGCTCGAAGTCGGTGAAGGTCTGCGCGAGGATCGACTCGACGGTCGCCTCGACAAAGCCCGCGTTGTTGAAGGTCGGGACGACGACCGAGACGCGTGGCGTCACCGATGGATTTGCTCCTCGGGGCGGCGGAACGAGAAGTACTTGTGCCCGAACCAGCTGAACACCCCGGTGACCAGCACGATGATCGTCTGGGCGATCTTGGGGGTCAGGTCCCCCAGCTCGACCAGCACGTTGAGCAGGACCCAGTTGACCGCAAGTGAGGACAGGTAGACGCTCTCGAACCGGGCCAGGTCGCGCCATGCCTGACCTCGCACCCGGAACACCAGCCGGCGGTAGAGGACGAACGCGCACAGCACGGACACGATGTGGGCGCCGGCCAGCACGGCGGTGTTGTGGGGCACCCCCTCCCAGCCGGGAACCATCGAACGGAACAGATCGTCGAACCCGAAGAAGGCCAGGAAGCCGATGGCCGTGTTTGCCGTGCCCACGATAACGAACGCCACCCGTTGGTCTTTGACCGTGGCGAGCAGCCACCCGGGCTGGTTCGCGGAGGTGCCTTCGGGCGCGGCGGGGCTGGTCGGACGAAGCGACATCTCGTCCACCAGTGTAGGTGCTCGCGCTGTAGCCATCTGGGACATGCCAAACTGGCACGGCCCAGCCAGAACATGAGGAGTCCGACGTCGTGAGTGGTCCGTCCCGGGGGTCCGATGAGGCGCGGCCGATCCCCCAGCACGTGCCAGGCGACGACGTCGACACCGTCGACACGCGCAAGTCGTTCTCAATCCGGCGCCCCGAGCGGGCGCCACGAGGCACCGAGCCGACCCAAGGCGCCGAGCCCCCTGGCCCGGGCGGCGCCCGGCCGGCACCCCCGGCCCGCCGGCCGCCGAGGCGGAATCCGTTTCCGGCGGATCCTTGCTGCCGTCGTCGTCGTCGCCGTGCTCTGGGTGGCCTTCCTGCTGTGGGTGCCGTTCAGTGCCTGGCGCGCCGTGGAGCGGGTGGACAACAACCCGGCGTCGCGCCCCGCGGACGTCGGCGGGAAGAACTACCTGCTCGTGGGCTCGGACAGCCGGGCCGGCCTCAGCGAGGCCGAGGCCAAGGCGCTCGGCACCGACAACGAGGACGTCGGCCAGCACACCGACTCGATCATGCTCGTCCACGTGTCCGAGCAGGGGCACCCACCAGTGATCGTGTCCATACCGCGCGACTCCTACGTCGCGATCCCCGGCAAGGGCAACAACAAGATCAACGCCTCGTACGCACTGGGCGGTGCCAAGCTGCTCACCAACACGGTCGAGCAGGTCACCGGAGTGCACATCGACGGCTACCTCGAAGTCGGGTTCGTCGGCTTCGCAGGAATTGTCGACAGCTTGGGCGGGGTCGAGGTCTGCGTGCCGACGGCCATGAAGGACGACTTCTCCGGGCTGAACGTCCAGGCCGGCTGCCAGATGATGGACGGCAAGACGTCGCTGGCCTACGTCCGCTCCCGGCACGCCGACCCCAAGGGCGACCTCGGGCGCGCCGAGCGCCAGCGCCAGTTCCTCGGGGCGGTCATGAAGAAGGCCGCCTCCCCCAGCACGGTGCTCAACCCCATCCGCTACAGGGCGTTCGCCGACGCGGCCAGCCAGGGCCTGGTCGTGGGCGAGACCACCTCCCTCTCGGATGCCGTGACGATCTTCCAGGCCATGCGCCAGGTGAGCGCGGGCGACGGGATCTCCACGCAGGTCCCGGTCGAAAACCCCGCCTACGTGACGCGCAACGCCGGGGTCGCCGTGAAGTGGAACGACGCCAAGGCCAAGGCGCTCTTCACGGCGCTGAAGAACGACGAGGCGGTCACCGCCCCGGCGAGCTAGGCCTTGCCGGTATGCCGGCCGGCCGGCATACCCTCGACACGGGCGAAGCAACCGCGACGGGGATCACCCTCTGGTTCCCGACGCCCCTGGCATGAGCCCATCCGGTCGTGCCTAAAGTGGCGTCGGGGGTGCGCAGGACGAGGGGACCATGGGCCGACACGAATCCGGCACTCCCAACGCGCGGCCCGGATGGCTGCTGCCAGCCGCCGCGGTGGCCGTCGTGGCGGTTCTGGGAGCGGGGGGCTTGCGGTCACCCGCCTGCGCTCCGAGCCGGCGTCCAGCACGGGCGCGGCCGGGTCCACCACGTGCAGCACGACCGCGACGGTCCGGGTGGCGACGTCGCGCGCCATGGTCTCTCCGGTCCAGTCCGCGGCGGAGGCAGCCGGCCGGGGCCGGGCCTGCGCAACGTATGCCGTGACCGAGCAGCCCGAAGCCGACACCGCGGCAGCGGTCGCAGCCGGCACGCACCCCGACATGTGGATCCCGGACGCGTCCGTCTGGGTCGACGACGTGCGGGCCAAGGCTCCCCAGGCGCCCCTGGTTGCCCGGCCCTCGGTCGCCAGCTCCCCGCTCGTCATCGCGGTGCCGAAGCGGCTCGCGACCGCCGGGACGACGCCGTCCTGGGCGGGCGCGGTGGCCAAGACGTTCCCGATGGGCACGGCGGACCCGGCGAGAACGCCTCGGCCCGGATGGCGCTGTTCAGCAGCTACGCCGCGCTGGGCACGAGCGACCAGGCCCGGATCGCCCTAGGCGCCGCGATGATCCAGCTCAGCCGGGTCGCGGCGGACTCCGACACGGCGCTGCTGCAGCGGGCCAAGGACGCCCCGGCCGCCGCAGAGGCGTTCCCCGTCGAGGAGTCCGTCGTCGCGGCATACCTCAAAGCCAACCCCGATGCGCCGCTGACCGCGGCGCTGCCGACCGACGGGACCGCCCAGTTCGACCACCCCTTCGTCACCTTCTCCGACGCGCTCCCGGAGGTCGCCGGCGCCACCCAGCTCCTGCAGAAGGCGCTGACCAGCGGTGACGCGGCTGCCCGGCTCAAGGACGCGGGGTTGCGCTCCGGGCCTACGGACCCCAACAGCCCGGTCGCCGGTATGCCGGCCGGTGCCCCCACCTACCTGCCCGCGCCAGCCGCCCCGATCGCCGCCGGGCTGCTGCGCTCGTGGAGCAGCGTGCGCACCGAGATGAAGATGCTTGCCGTGGTCGACACCTCCGGCTCGATGAAGTCCCCGGCTGGAGCGAGCACCCGGATGGCCCTGGCCCACCAGGCCGGGCTGATCGCCTTGTCGGCCTTCGCATCCGGGTCAGCGATCGGGCTGTGGCAGCTGGGATACAACCTCGGTCGGATGGGCCAGGACTGGCGCGAGCTCGTGCCGACGCGCGGGATGACCGAGGTCGTCGGTGGCCGCGACCAGAAGAGCATCCTGGCCGACGGGTTCGGCGTGGCCGCGTCCATGCCCGGAGGCGCAACCGGCCTCTACGACACCGTTCTCGCCGCCTACCAGGCGGCGCAGGCGGGGTTCGACCCGGCGCGCGTCAACTCGGTCGTGGTGCTGACCGACGGCTTCAACGACGACCCGAGCTCGATCACCCTCGACCGCCTGATCGGTCAGCTCACCGCCCTGCGCGACCCCAAGCGGCCGATCGTGCTCATCACCGTGGGCATCGGCCCGGACGCCGACCAGCCCGTGCTCAAGCGGATCACGGACTCCGTTGCCGGGCGGTCGTACTCGGCCGTGCAACCCGAGCAGATCATCCCTGTCTTCGTCGACGCGTTGCTCGCCCGCGGTTAGCCCAGCAGCCGCCACCGCACCCCCCAGCCCAGCCACCCCCCAGCCCAGCCACCCCAGCCCAGCCACCCCCAGCCCTTCATCGAGTGGTCAGAAGATGCTGTCAGACCCCCCGAATAACAGCATCGTCTGACCACTCGCCGTGGTGAGCACTCGCCGTGGTGAGCACTCGCCGTGGTGAGGGCTCGCCGTGGTGAGGGCTCGCCGTGGCGAGGGCTCGCCGGGGCGAGGGGCTCGAGCCCCCCCTGGGTGGAGGTAAAACCGGCTCGCGGAGGTGTAATCGTGCGCTCTTCCGCACCTTTGCACCTCCAGCGAAGCGAGCACTGGACGTAAAATTTAGCAGCGGAGGTGTAATCGTGCGCTCTTCCGCACCTCTATACCTCCGCTGGGTGACGCTGGGTGACGACCACACCGCCGCAGGAGTCAGCGATGGCTTCCCGATCGGGCGGCACCCCACCCCGCCACCGCACCCCCTAGCACCCCACCCCTTCATCGAGTGGTCAGAAGATGCTGTCAAACCCCGCGAATAACAGCATCTTCTGACCACTCGCTGGGGCAGAGGGACTCGCTGGGGCGAGGGACTCGCTGGGGCGAGGGACTCGCTGGGGCGAGGGACTCGGTGGGGCGAGGGGCTCGGCGAGGCGAGGGGGCTGGGGCGAGCCATCAGCCGGCGAGCGCGGGGATGACATCCCGGGCGTACAGCTCGATTCCCGAGTAGTCGTAGGCCGCCTCGGGGAAGTAGCTGATCGCGTATCCGAGCCCGGCCTCGGCAAACGCGCTCAAGTCTGCGACAATCTGCGCCGGCGTGCCGACCCCAGGCGTCCCGCGCAGCCCCTGGACCTCCGCACGCACCCGGTCCTCGCGCAGCCCGGCACCGACCCGCCGGGCGACGTACTGCTCGAGCCGTTCGTCGACCTCGGCGTCGGTGCGCCCGATGAAGACGTTGAAGTTGCTCGAGCGCACGATCTCGTCGCTGTCGCGTCCGACGGCCGCGCAGTGCCGCCGCAGCACCGCGTCCTTGTGGCGGAACTCATCGACATTGCCGAAGAAGTTCGTGTTGTCCGCGTACTGGGCGGCGATCCGCAAGGTCACCTTCTCACCGCCACCGGCCACCCACATGGGTATGCCGTTCGCCTGCGACCCGGGCAGGCTGGTGCCTTGCAGGGGCCGCGGCGCACAGATGGCACCGTCCACGGAGTAGTGCTTGCCGGCATACGTCGCCGTGCCCTTGGTCCACATCTGCCGGAAGATCTCGACCCCGTCGCGCAGCCGCCCGAGCCGCTCCCCGGCCTCGGGGAAGCCGTACCCGTAGGCGCGCCACTCGTGCTCGTACCACCCGCCGCCGATGCCCATCTCCAGTCGGCCGCCCGACACGACGTCGATGGTGGCCGCCGCCTTTGCCAGGTATGCCGGGTTGCGGTACGACATGCACGTGCACATCTGGCCCAGCCGCACGCGCCTGGTCGAGGCGGCGTAGGCGGCCATGAGCGACCATGCCTCGTGGGTAGCCTCGTCGGACGGCCTCGGCACCGTGTGGAAGTGGTCGTAGACCCACATCGAGTCCCACGCAGGGTCGGCGTCGATGCGCTGGGCCAGCCCGTTCATGACCTCCCAGTGCTGAGCCGGCTCGATCCCGACCAGGTCCATCCGCCAGCCTTGCGGCACAAAAACCCCGAACCTCACACCCGACCTCCGTCGCCCGTGTCACACAACCTGATGCGCACCAAGAGAGCCACCTACCCGGCCGCCCAGCCATCATGCCAAGCCCCGCCGCGCGGGCCTTAGCCGGCCTCAGCCGGTGCGATCCGGTATGCCAGGCTGGGGACATGAGGGCCTACAACGACCCCGAGGTCATCCGCGACCTGCTGACCCGTTCGAACACGTGGGCCGTCGTCGGCCTGAGCGAGAACCGCTCGCGCACGGCATACCGCATCGCGAAGTACCTGCACGCAGAACTGGGCAAGCACGTCGTGCCCGTGCACCCGGCGGCCGTCCCGGTCTTCGACAGCCCGGGGTACGCCAAGCTCGCCGACATCCCCAACCACACCCGAATCGACGTCGTCGACTACTTCGTCAACTCCCAGCGGGTGGGTGGCATCGTCGACGAGGCGATCACCGAGAAGGACCGGCTGCACATCACCGCTGTGTGGCTGCAAGTAGGCGTCATCGACGAGGCAGCCGCCGCCCGGGCGCAGGCCGCTGGGCTCGACGTCGTCATGGACCGGTGCCCCAAGATCGAGTACCCCAAACTGGCACCACGCGGGCGCGACGCTGGCCGCTAGCCCCGCGACTCCCGCAGCGCCGCACCCTTGGCGAGGGCCTGGTCGCGCAGCGCCCCCTGGAAGTGGCGCATTCGCTCACGCAGCCGCGCCGCCTCGACACCCTCCCCCGCGGCGAGGATGCGCACCGCCAGTAAACCGGCATTGCGGGCGCCGCCGATGGACACCGTCGCCACCGGCACGCCGGCCGGCATCTGCACGATCGACAGCAGCGAGTCCAGCCCGTCCAGGTGTGCCAGCGGCACCGGCACGCCGATGACCGGCAGCGGGGTGACCGACGCGAGCATCCCCGGCAGGTGCGCCGCCCCCCCGGCCCCGGCGACGATGACCCGCAGCCCGCGTTCGGCAGCACCGGACCCGTACGCGATCATCTCCGCCGGCATGCGGTGGGCTGAGACCACGTCGGCTTCGTAGGCCACCCCGAACTCCTCCAGCGCCTCCGCGGCCAGCGACATGACCGGCCAGTCGCTGTCGCTGCCCATGACCAGGCCCACGACCGGGTCGTCGGTGTCGGGCTGCTCACTCATCGACGCCTCCGTGCAGGTAGTCGGCCGCGTGCCTCGCCCGGGCGCGGCAGTCGGCGAGGTCGGCGCCGGTGACCGAGACGTGGCCCAGCTTGCGCCCGCGCCGGACCCCCTTGCCGTACAGGTGCACCTTCACTCCGGGGTCGCGGGCCATGATGTGCCGGTATGCCGGGTACAGCGCCTCGTGCTCGCCGCCCAGGACGTTGGCCATGACCGTCCACGGGACGAGCGGGCGGGGGTCGCCCAACGGCAGGTCGAGCACCGCCCGCAGGTGCTGCTCGAACTGGCTGGTGACCGCCCCGTCGATGCTCCAGTGCCCGCTGTTGTGCGGGCGCATGGCCAGCTCGTTGACCAGGTAGCCGCCGGGATGAGCCGCACCCCGGCGCACCTGGAACATCTCGACGGCGAGCACCCCGGTCACCCCCAGCGCACCGGCGATCCGCAGGCCGGCGTGGGTCGCTTCGGCCGCGGTCGCTGGGTCCAGGTCGGGTGCGGGGGCGATGACGTCGGTGCAGATGCCGTCGGTCTGGACCGTCTCGACAACCGGCCAGGCGGCGGCCTGCCCGCTAGGGCTGCGGGCCACGAGCACGGCCAGCTCGCGCTCGAACGCCACCAGCTCCTCGAGCAGGATGCCGTCCGCGAGCGGACCCGATCCGGCCGCCGCCTCGCGTTCGGCTGCCTCGAGCCAGTCGGAGAGGTCCTCGGGGACCTCCACGCGGCGAACACCCCTGCCGTCGTAGCCGCTTCGCGCCAGCTTGGCGACGAACGGGCCGGCGATATCGGCGGCGAACGCCTTGACGTCTGCCAGGTTGCGGGCGCGGGCCCAGGTGGGACAGGCCACCTCGGCTGCGGTGAGCCGCTCCCGCATCGCGAGCTTGTCCTGGGCGTAGACCAGCGCCTCGGGGCTGGGATGCAGCACCGTACCTTGGGCCTGCAACGCCGCCAGCACGTGGGCCGGGACGTGCTCGTGGTCGAAGGTGACGACGTCGCACGAGCGGGCGAACCGGCATACCGCCTCGAGGTCGGCATGGTCCCCCACCGGCGCAGAGGGGATGACCAAGGCCGCCGAGGCGTCCGGCGACTCGGCCAAGACGCTGAGCTGGACCCCCAGAGCCACAGCGGGGGGCTGCAGCATGCGCGCCAGCTGGCCGCCGCCGACGACGCCGACCACCGGAAACCCGCCCGGCGCGCGGCGTGGCTGGCTCACCGCGGCAGCCTATCGGTCGGCCGGGAGAGCGTCTCGCCACGCGGCCCAATGCCCGGCGGACACAGCATGTCCGGTTAAAGTCTCCCCCATGACCACTTCGCAACCGAGCCTCGTCGACCGGATTCGCTCTGTCGTCGACGTCTTCTGGCGCGAGATGGCCAAGTTCGGCGTCGTGGGAATTGTCGCCTTCATCATCGACTTCGGCGGGTTCCACTTACTGTTCTACGGGCCACTGCAGGGCCACCTGACGACCGCCAAGATCCTCTCCGGCGTGGTCGCCACGACCTTTGCCTGGGTGGGCAACCGGCTGTGGACCTTCCGGCACCGGCGCAGCCGCCCCGCACACCATGAGGCGATGCTCTTCTTCGTCGTCAACGGCATCGGTCTGGTCATCGCCACGCTCTGGCTGAACTACACCCACGACACCCTGGACATGGTCTCCCGCACGGCGGTCAGCATCAACACGGTCGTGGGTATCGCCCTGGCGACAGTCTTCCGGTTCTGGGCTTACCGCCAGTTCGTCTTCGCGGGCGAGCACCCCGGCGACCCCCAGCAGGGGCAAGAGCGGGAGCAGGACGAGCAGTCGGCGCTGGAGGCGCCGGAGCGGGCCGAGACGCGCAGTGAACTCGGTGAGCGCAGCGAGCTCAGCGAGCGACGGACCGCGCGCTAGTCCCCCAGCCCACGTCGGCCTCGGAGAGGAAGAGCGCGAAGGTCGCCGGCTGGGTGGCGATCAGGTCCAGCCGCCCGCCACACGACTCTGCGAGGTCCCGCGCGAGGGCCAGGCCCAGTCCGGTGCTCGTCCCCGTTCCGCTGCTCACCGACCGCTCGAAGATATGCGGCGCCATCGCCGCTGACACGCCGTCACCCTGGTCACGGACCTCCACGACGACCGACGGCCCGCTGCGGCGGGCCTGCACGTCCACGGTGCCCCGCCCGTGCACGAGAGAGTTCTCCAGCAGGGTGCTGAGCACCTGGCTCAGCGCGACCGGTGTGGCCTTCACGACGAGCCCGCGCTGGCCGTGCACCCGCACGCTGCGCCGCGCCTTCTCGAAGGCCGGCTGCCACTCCCGCTGCAGGGCCGCGATGACCGTGTCGAGGGCGACCTCCGGCCGCGCCGCCTCCGGGTCGGCGCGCCGGCGCATGAGCAGGTCGTCGACCACGCGGGTCAGCCGCTCGACCTGGGCGATCGCGGCCGTCGCCTCCTGGTGGGCCGCGTCCAGGTCGGAGGTAACGGCGATCTCTTCCAAGCGCATGAGCAAGGCGGTGAGCGGGGTGCGCAGCTGGTGGCTCGCGTCGGAGGCGAAGGCCCGCTCGGCGGCGAGCGACTTGGTCACGTGCACCGAGCTGCGCGCCAGGATGTCCGACACGCGGTCGATCTCCGGTATGCCGGAGCGCAGCGGCTCCACCCTGGACGCCCCCTCACCCAGGTGTTCGGCCACGCTCGTCAGCTCGGTGAGCGGCTCGGAGATCTGCTGGGCCTGGCGCCGGGCCGTCGCCGCGATGAGCAGGAAGGACGCGGTGAACAACCCGATGGCGACCAGCACCGTCTGCGCCCCGCGCACCGGCGCGGGTTGGCCCAGGAAGGCCTCCACCAGGTCGGGCCTCCGGAAGGCCAAGATCAGGGCGATGATCACGACCGGAAGCCACACGACCAGTCCGGCCACGAGCACAGCCCGGAACGTCGCACGGACCAGCAGCCGCTGCACGCCCTAGTCCTGCTCGGGCCGCTCGAACCGAAAGCCCAGACCCCGGACGGTCGCGATATGGCGGGGCTGACCCGCGTCGTCGCCGAGCTTGCGCCGTAGCACCGAGATGTGCATGTCGAGGGTCTTGGTCGACCCGAGCCAAGAGGTGTCCCACACCTCCCGCATGAGCTGCTCACGGCTGACGACTCGGCCCTGCTCGCGTACCAGCACTCGCAGCAGGTCGAACTCCTTGGCGGTCAGCTGCAGCTCGTCGCCCTTGAACCAGGCCCGCCGGCCCTCCGGGTCGATCCGCACCAGCGGCACCTCCGGGGCCGTGGGTTCGGGCGAGCGGCGCATGAGCGCGCGCACCCGGGCGAGCAGCTCGGCGAGGCGAAACGGCTTGGTCACGTAGTCGTCCGCCCCTGCGTCCAGCCCGACGACGGTGTCGACCTCGTCGGCACGGGCGGTCAGGATGAGCACAGGCACCGTGATGCCGTTGGCGCGCATCCGCCGGCATACCTCCAGCCCGTCCAGGTGCGGCAGACCCAGGTCGAGCAAGACGAGGTCGGGGCTCTCACGGGCAGCCTCCAACGCGGCAAACCCGTCCTCGCGCACGTCGACGTCATACCCCTCGCGCCGCAAGGCTCGGGCGAGGGGCTCCGAGATGGTCGGGTCGTCCTCGACGAGTAGCACCCTGGTCACGGTCGGATGGTATGCCGGAATCATCCACCCGGCCACCGGGGGGCGCGCTTGTCGTTGAACGCCCGCACTCCCTCGGCCCGGTCCGCGCTGAACGCCGTCTGGCGCCAGTAGTTGTCCTCGACCTCCAGCCCGCTCTGCAGGTCGATGTCCAGGCCAAGACGCATGGCCCGCTTCGCGTTTCGGCAGCCGACCGGGGAGTTCGCGGCGATGGCGTGGGCGATCTGCAGGGCCCGATCCCGGGCATTTCCGGCGGGCACCACCTCGTCCACCGCGCCGAGCCGATATGCCTCGGCGGCCGAGATCCGGCGGGCGGTGAAGACGAGATTTGCCGCCCGAGACCAGCCGATCCGGCGGGTGAGCAGCTGCGTCCCGCCACCTCCCGGGATGACCCCTACGGAGACCTCCGGCAGCCCGACGACGGCGGCCTCGCCGGCCACGACGAGGTCGCACGACAGCGCCAGCTCGAACCCGCCTCCGAGGGCGAACCCGTCGACTGCCGCGATGGCCGGCATGGGCAGGGCGAGCACGCCCCCGTAGGCCGACCGGGCGAGCGGGCGCTGGCGGGCCAGGTCGGCGTCGGTCATGGTGTTGCGTTCCTTGAGGTCGGCGCCCACACAGAACGCCTTCTCATGCGAGGAGGAGAGCACGACGCAGCGCACCGACGGGTCGGCGGCCAGCTCGGCCGTGGCGGCGGCGATCGCCTGGGCCATCGCCGTCGAGACCGCATTGAGTGCGTGGTAGCGGTCCAGGACCAGTTCGGTGACATGGCCCTCGTCGCCGTGTCGGCGTACGTCGATGAGCCGCTCGGGCGTTGGTGCGGTCACGGTTGCCTCCTGAGCCGGGAGCTGGTCGTCTCGCGGGTCACGACATGCGGGGTGACCGCCCCGACCCCGCGCAACGTGCGCCGCCGTAGCGGGCGCACCCGGAAGCCGGACTGGCTCACGAGAGCAGTCGCCAGGCCGGAGTCGGCGAGGACGGTGCCCGCCTGGGCGATCGAGGTGAGCCGGGCGGCCCGGTTGACCGTCGTGCCGAAGACGTCGCCGAGGCGGGAGACGACCGGTCCGTAGGCGCAGCCGACCCGGATCTCGGGCAGGACCGCGTCGGTGGCGAAGGCGTCGATGAGGTCCAGGCCGATGGCCACGCCCGGCACCGCGGTGCGGATCGTGTAGAGCACCTCGTCGCCGACCGTCTTGACGACGCGACCCCCATGGGCGGTGACGATGTCGGAGGCGACCGCCTCGAAGCGCTGGACCGCCGCAGCCAACTCGGCGTCGGACAGGCGCCGGACCACCGACGCGAACGAGACCAGGTCGGCGAAGGCCACAAAGCGGGGGACCCCCACAAGCGAGCGTTCGCCGTCGTCGGCGCGGGCCGCGTCGGACAGCAGCCGCCCGACCGCGTCGACGAGGTGGCGCCGCCACGCGTAGACCAGCATCGGCTCCAGGTCGTCGGCCAGGGCGATGACCTGGGCCGCGACCCGCTGCGCCGTCACAGGGTCGGAGAACTGGGGGTCGCTGGGAGCGTCCGGGTCGGTGGCCAGGTGCTCGGCCAGCAGGGTGACCTGCCAAGAACCGAGCCGGTCCGCGGTGCGCCCGACCGCTCGGGTCATCGCCAAGGCTGTGGGTTTGGCCAGCCGGTGCTCCCGGACCAGTTCCGAGAGCCGCAACAGCGCGAGCAGGTCGGCCTCGGTGAAGCTGGTCTCGTCGATGTCGTCGATTGGGAACCCGAGCGCGTGCCAGAACCGACGCGCCTCGGACAGTGAGACGCCGGCCAGCTTGGCCACGGTCGCCCGGCTGAGGGTCCGTTGGCCGCCGAGCAGCAGCTCGGCCACCTCTGCGGGGTCGATCGGACGTGGCGGCTGCAGGGGTGACGCCAGCACGGGCTCCGCGTCCGATGCGGCGCGTGGCGTCATGCGTGCATCATGCCAATTCGCGCCGGTCGGTGCGTGGCGACCGCAGGTGCGTGACGTCACCGGCAGCCCAGGCGCGCTCACCGGTCGGCTCACGCACGACCAGACAGCCGGCGTCGTCGACCGAGACGGCGACCCCGAGGACGTCCGGGCCTCCGGGGCGCTCCAGCCGCACGCGCGAGCCGATGGTCGCGCAGCGTCCGCGGTATGCCGTGTGCAGGCCTTCGGCGGCCGGCTCGCCGCCGGTGAGGGCCGCGTGCAGCTCGGCCAGCCGGTGGAGCAGGGCCAGCAGCAGCGCCTCGCGGGTGACCTGGCCCCCGGCGAGGACGACCGATGTGGCCAGGTCGGTGGGCAGCTGCTCCCTGGTCTGGGTGACATTGACCCCGATGCCGAGGACGGCGAGCGGCGCCTCGTCGCCGGTGGGCTGGCGCGCCTCGCAAAGGATCCCGCAGACCTTGCGCTCGGCGTCCCCCGGGACCAGAACGTCGTTGGGCCACTTGAGGGCGGTGGTGACCCGGGCCGCCTGCTCGAGCGCCTGCGCCACGGCCAGGCCGGCCAGCAGCGGCAGCCAGCCCGGAGCCGGGCCGAGCGGCACGGTGGCCGACAGGGTGAGCGCCACCCCGGCCGGGGTTTCCCAGGTCCGCTGCAGCCGCCCGCGCCCCTGGGTCTGGTGCTCGGTGACGACGACATGCCAGGGACGGGCGAGCTTTAGGGCCCGCGCGTTGGTCGACCCGAGCCGCTCGTGGATCTCCAGGGTCCACGGGTGGGGCGCGCGAGCCAGCTCTGCGGCGAGCGCGGCCTCGTCCATGAGGGACGGCATCCCTCAAGGCTAACGAGGCGCCTGGGCACGCGCTGTCCCGGCAGGCGCTAACGCTGGCCCAAGGGCCGTGGCAGGCGCTAACGCTGGCCCAAGGGCCGTGGCAGGCGCTCGGGGCTAAGCACACCGGGGTAGGCACGAGCTTCATGGTCACCGCCTCAGGCCGAGCAGCGAGTCAGCCGGTCCAGCGCGGCGTCGTAGCTGCCCGCGGTCGTATCCCAGCGCACGCCAGTGAGGGTGACAGTCGCGATGAGCCGGTCGCGGTGCACGATCGCGTGATGCCGACCGCACAGCATTGCCGCATTTGACCGGTCTGTCGGGCCGCCGTCGGCCCAGTGCCAGACGTGATGGAGATCGCACCAAAAGGCTGGAGCGTCGCAGCGAGGAAAGGTGCAGTGCCGATCCCGCAGCAGCACCGCGCGGGCCTGCGCCGGGGTGAACAGCCGCTCGGCGCGACCCAGCTCGAGGACCTCGCCGCGGCTGCCGAGGACCACCGGAACGACCCGCGCGTCACACGCCGCTCGCCGTACCGTCTCGGGAGCCAGCAACGCGCCGTCCTCAACGGTCCCCAGCACGGTGCCCGCCCCAACACGCTCTTGCAGGTCACCCAGCTCCATGGTCACCAGCAGAGTGGCCTTCGTGCCGCCGGCTCCTAACCCCGCCAACGCAGCCTGAATCATCGCGGCGTCGCATTCACCCGAATCCGCGCCAGGCGGACCGGCGCTCGACGACCGAGCTGTCGGCGGTCCGGCACCCGTCGCCCCACCGCGGGGCGGGTCAGCGCCCGGCGGACGATTCCCCGGCGGACCATTCCCCGGCGGATCGGCGCCCGGCGGACCATTGCTCTGTGCGTCGTTGCCAAGACAGTCCCGTGGCAGGCCAACGCCATAACTCGGCGGCTGGCCTTCTGGCGACTGGCTGCTGGGCTCACCCATTCGATCGGCGCCGAACGCCTTCCTATGCGGCGCGTTACTTGCCACCGGATCGCTTCCCGGCGGTTCGGGCTCCCCCGACCCAGTCCCCGATGAATTGGCTGGCGGGTCGACGCGTGCTCCGTTCACCTCGTTCACGCCGGCCCACTCCGGTTGTGGCGCCTCCGCCGCCCGCGCCTGGACATCAGCAGGGCTCGAGTCGTCCACCGGCGACTGTCGCGTACCAGCGCTCGATCCAGCAGAACCGTCACTCGGGCCAGGTGAGCCGGCAGTGTCCTCACCGGCACGTTCCGTGGTCGGGTAGCCACCAAAGGGGCCGGCGGCTTTCGCCGCCGCGTTTACTCGCCGGCACACCTCTATCAAAGCCTGCGCCCGCCGCTGCTGCGGACTGCGTGAGTCGCGCGCTCCGTCCGGATGCCACGGCGCCGACAGCATCCCGATCGCCGCCTCGAGCACCGCCTTCCCTTCTGGACCCACGGTGAACCGGTACTCCCACATCCCGTCCTCGGTGCACATGCCATAGGACAAGGCCACCAGCCGGGCCGCCCGGTCCTGGTCCCGCTGCAGCTCGTCGGCCAGCCCGTACTTCGCCAGCAGCGCAGGTCGCAGCCGGCGAACCTGCCGGGCGCCCTCGGCCACCCCGATGTGGACCAGGCCCTCCAACACCAGCTCGAGAGCATCCGGCACCACTCGCTTGCGCAGCTTGTCAAACTCGCTCAGCACCACCTGCGCGACCGCGACTGGCAGCTTCCCGGCCACCACGGCGTCAAGCACGGGCGCCAAGCTTGGCTTGCGCAGCGTCTGCTCCACCAACTTGGCCACCTGGCCCGCCCCAGGCCCATTCGCCAGCGACGGCGCATGCTGCGCCACCCACGTCGCCGTATTGGCGCACTGTGACGAGGCGACGTCCCCACGGTCCACGGCCTCCGCCGTCACCGCGACGCGCAGGCCGGCAGCGAGCGCTGCCAGCTGATCGACCTCGGCGAGCAGCTGGGCCAGCTCCGTTCCGCAGGACTGCCACAGCAAACTCGGCGCCCCAGCCAGCAACGCCACCGTCGCTGCCACTGACGCCCGCACCTCGCCGAGCGAACCACGCTGCTCACGCGGCACCACCCCGATGTCCGCCACCGGGCAGACCACCGATGGCTCTGAGCTCTCCTGCCTCATGTCGAACACGCTATCTGCACCCACCGACAACGCTCCTCTGACAAGGACGCCCACCAGTGCCGACGGCACGAAGACCCAGCAACCCCCGTTGCCGACCCATCGCCGCTGACCTGGCGCACCGGCATACCAACCGACCATGTCGAAGACGCTATCGACGACCACCGACAGGCCTCCGCGCACGCCCACGGCATATCGACCAGGCTAGAGCCGCCTGTCTTGAACAGCCTCACCGCTAGGACCAATTCTGTGCTACAATATCTTGGTGCAGATCAGGTGGGCCCGGTCGGCGCGGAAGCACCGCATCGGCCGAACTCACGCCCTGCACGTCATCACGATGACCGCGCCAGAGGTGATCACAGCTACCGAGGACCGTGATGTCCACTGGAGTTGGGTCGGGGTCGATGACCGAGGCGTCGAGCTGGAGATCGAAGCAGCGCTCCCAGCGGGCGAGGACATCCTCCTCGTCATCCACGTCATGCCAACCGCGCTGAGGAGGAACCGATGACACGCTCACGAAGGGTGAGCGTCCGCACGCCGGACGGCATCCGCGAAATGACCGACGGCGGTGACATCGATCTAGATCGCGAGATCCTGCATGACAGCGCTGGTCGCCGGATCGATGAGGCTTACGTGGCGGCCGCGGTCGAGGAGATCGAGCGGCGCCCGGGTCCCGGTCGGCCGTCGTTGTCCGGGAGTCGCCCCGGGGCGTCGAGGGTGGTCAGAGGGCGTGTGCCGGACTCGTTGCACGCAGCGTTTGTGGAACGTGCCCAGGCCGAGCACAAGAGCGAGTCCGACGTACTGCGGGAGGCGTTGGAGGCGTACCTGCGGTGACAGCCGACGGGTGGCCCGAACAGGACTCGGTCATCCATCCAGCACATCAGGGCCAGGTTCCTGGGTCCGTCGTCGCTGCCGCTTCGGGTGAACAGACACGA
>CAVRXF010000011.1:0-24110 GCA_963724925.1 uncultured Actinomycetota bacterium
CCGACGTGCTGCGCTACCGCATCCGGATGCTCGACAACGGTGGCCGCATTCCCGAACGGGCGGTGCGCGACGGCGACTGGACCACCTTCGCCGCACCGTGGGCCGGCCCGGTCGGCCAGTACGCCCAGGTGCTCGCCGCGGCCGCGACCGCCCGCCAGACCGAACTCGGTGACCGCGCCGCCGCGAACCCGCCGGCGTGGGCGCTCGCCGCGCCGGCCCTCGGCCCGGCCCCGACCGATCCCCTGCAGCGCGCCGAGTGGGTGCGCCGCGCCGGCATCGTCGCGGCCTACCGCGACCTGCACGCCATCCCCGAGGCGCAGCTGTCCATCGGTGAGGCACCCAACCAGGAACGCGCCTTCCACCACGCCCTGTGGCGCCAAGCGCTGACCGCGCTCGGTCACCCCGCCGACGCCCTGGACTACGCCACGGCCAGCGACGCCGAGCTGCGCGAGATGCGTGACGCATGGCGGCGCGCGCAGGCGTGGGAGCCGCAGTTCGTCGCCGCGGACCTGCACAACGCGCGGGAGCTGCGCCGAGGAGTACCGCCGCGACGCGGTCATCTGGCGGGCCGGTCTGGACCAAGACCCGGTCGGCAGCCCGGAACGCGAGCTTGCCGAACGCGACGTGGCCGCCGCCGAGCACCTGGCCGCGGTCGCCGCCGCCCGGGTCGGAGGCGCTCGAGCGCATCCAGGACGTCCGCACCGACTGGCTCGACCGCACCCGCGAAGTCCAGGAGCGCGCTGCCTTCGCCGGCGACGAACTCGAACGCCGCGGTCTGGACCGCGACACCGCCGACCCGGTCGGCGAGCAGCAGGAGCTGTTCACCATCGGCAACGGGGAGCCCGTCGGCGAAGCCGCCGCCGGAGCTGACACCGAGGTGGCGGCGGGCGTCGCCGGCGACGCCGACACGGCTACCTCGGCGGCGCAGACGATGCGTGGTCTCGATCCCGCGCAGCGCCAGTTCGACCTCGACGGAGTTCCACCCGCGGTGCCCGTGGCCACGGCTTCGGAGCGGGTGGCCACCGAGCACCAGACCACCGAGCACCAGACCACCGAGCACCAGACCACCGAGCGCCGAGCACGAGACCACCGCCAGCGCCGGTCGGAGCTCCGAGCTGGCCGTGGACGACGCGCAGCAGGCCGCCGCCGAACCGGTGGTCAGCGGCACATCGGCCGTACCGGCGCAGCGGCCAGAGGCCGCGCCGGACGGGTATGCCGAGCTGTTCGCCCAGACCGAACGGGCCGCCGAACGGGAACGGGAGCAGCCCGCCCTGTTCGAGGTGCAACCCACGCCCGTCGACGTCGCGGCCGCGCAGCCACTCACCGCAACGACTCTCCCGGCGACGCGGCGAGCGGCCGCGCAGTCGATACCACCGCCGAGCGGACCGAGGACGAGGCCGACGTCGAGGACGACTCGCTGACCGTCTCCCAGGCCACCCGGCAAGCCGAGATCATCGCCGACATGCGTGCAGAACTCGACGCCCGAGCAGGCACCGTGGCGGGCGCGCCCCTCCCTCGCACGGCCGACCCGGACGACGAAGGCCTCGACATCGGGGCATCCCGCGACGACGTCGACGCGCGCACCGACGTCGAGCAGGGTCAGAGCCTGTCAACCTAACTCGTCGGGCGGACACGCCCCATGCGCCCGGTCGCCGCACTGTTCCCCGGAGTTCGACGACGTCGGGCCCGAACCGATGCGGCGTGTGTCCGTGTCAGTGGGCACAGGGCCGCGGGCCGCGATCCGGTCGCCGGACGAGGGCCCGAACGGGTGAGACGGCGGCGGACCGCCCCAGCCCCAGGTCGTGCGTGGTGTCCTGGGCCCCGCCGCCTACGGCAGGCTAAAGTCCCGCGCCCAAGAGCGTCGGCGCCGACCCAACGAGATGCCTGCCGGAGACCACCGTGCCGCAGTACTTCGTCATCCCAGTCGGCATCTACCACCCTGTCCGCGTCGAGGAGGGCGACGCAGACAACTTCGTACCCGTGCTTCGTCGAGAAATCGGGACGGCCCGCTTCGACCACAATGACACGCACACCCCATGGGGACTCCCGATTCAGGTTTGGGTCGGTGATGAGAGCCTTCGCGGCGAACGCGTCGAGCACAACTACCGGGCGATCGCGCTGCTGCGCGATCTAGGCCGCGATGTCGAGGACGTCGGTGGCGTCGCTGTCATCACGAGCTACGACCCGAGGTCTGGTGACATGGTCAGCCCTCCACCTCAGGTTTTGATGCACCTTGAGGAGGGAGCGGTAGACCGTGGCAGCCTGACGACGAGGCCGGCGTTCGTGCGCGCCTTCACTGACGAAGAGGTCGAGGCGTTTCTGCGTGAACGGGGCCTGGGCTGAACCGAGTGCCGGCACCGCGACGGCCGGTGCACCCGGCTACCGCGCGGTCGACCCGGACGACGAAGACCTCGACCTCCGGGCATCCCGCGACGACGATTCGACATGCGCACCGACGTCGGGCAAGGCCAAGGCCTGCCCACCTGATCCGTCCGGGCGCCACCCCCGTCCGGCGCTGCCGCGCTGCCCGCTCCCCGGAGCCCGAGGACGTTCGGCCGCCGCCGCGCGGTGCTCGTGGCGCTCGTGCTGGTGCTGCTGGGCGGGTGCACCAGCACCGCGGAGGCGCCGACACCGCCCGGCGGACACAGCGATCCCGTTCAGCTCACCGGCCGGTGGTTCCGACGCCGACAACGACGTCGACGCGTTCGATCCCTGCTCGCCGTTCGCCTCGAAGCTGTGGCTGCTCAAGGCGGCCGTCGTCGACTCGCAGCTGGCCCCCGCAGGCCGCGCCGCAGCCCGGCGGCTGCCGGTGGCGTGGCCTGGGAACGACCGCGTCCGTGGCCGTGGAACAGGGTCGTTCACTGCGCGACATCAGCATGGCAACTCGTTCTGGAGCACGGCGATGTGGGACGGGACGCGGACCTGTGACGCCTTCCTGGCGGCCGGCCCAGCCCGGCCCGACACGGGTGCACGTCTCCGTCGAGACCGAGCACCTCGAGGCTCCGCTCACGGGCCGCGGCGACGCCCACGCGTGCGTGTTCGCGTCGACCCTCGTCAGCGCCAGATCATTCGTCCTCGACCCTGCACGAGGGTCCACCAGGTAGCGGCGAGTGCAGAGGCGGTCGGACGTGGCCAGCCGCTCCGGGCGCTGCCCCTCGCCCGCACGGTCTCGACGATCGCGGAGTACCGCCGGGGTTGGACGGGTAGCAGAGTGTGACCGGAACCGACCGCATTCGCCACGAATGTCACGGCGATCCGCTACCGTAGGAGCCCGGTTGATCGAGTGGAGGTGACCCAGGTGACCCAGGCGCTTCTCACGGACGCAACGCCCCTGCTCGTCCGCACGCCCGAGGAGATCCGGGCCGAGATCCGGCGTGCCCTTGAGGCCCGCCGCGAGGCGGTCGCCAAGGCCGACGCGGACGAGGTCCGGCGCATCGACATCCACGTCGCCACCTACCACTGGCTACTCGGGGACACCGACGTCGCGCCGTACACAGGCCGCCGAGTGCCGGTCCTGACCACCAGCGACCTGGCGTTCGAGCAGTCCACGGGCCGTGACCACGCCGAGCAGAACACCCACCGCTACGACGACCCGATGCGTCTCGTCCCAGAGGCGGTCTTCGACGCCATCTGCTGGGCGCGTGGCCAGCTCGACGACCCGCCGTCGGGCTACTAGAACTCCGGCCTGAGCGGGAGATCCTCCGGGCCGGCGACGCTGTGATGAGCCGGTCGCGACATCGTGTCGCGGCCGGCTCCGCCGTCCAACGGGACCCCGCAACGTGTGGCCGTCTTGGGTATGGCCGTCCCGGGGGCGCGGTCGGCATGAGAGTGGCGGCGAGTCCCTGGTCCGCTTGGGGCTGAGCCACGCCGGCCCGGCTCAGCGCGCGCCTGCGGATTACCGCACCCGCAGTGCGCAGCCCGCGACCGGTCCACCGGTCGCAGCCGGCGCAAGTGGTTGAACCTATCTCGGCTCGTTCCCGTATTGAGAGACGGACCGCGCGGCCCTCACCACGCAGCAACCGCCGGGCGACCCATCAACGGCACCTGGGAGGCCGGTCATGGCTCCACGCGACCTGGACGACGACGGGCGCACCGCGACCGCCGTCGAAGCCGACCCCGTCGGGACCAGCCTCGACGCCGCCGGGTACTGGTCCACCACGGAGGAACGCGACGGCGGCGACACCTATGTCGTCGACGTGGTCATCGAGGGCGACGCCGCCGACGTCGTCGCCGCCCTGCAGGCATTCGATCGGGACGCAGACGACCCGGTGGCGGCGCTGCGCGCGGCGTACGACGAGCGGGCCGCCACGGCCGCGGCGGGTCTGGTGAACGAGGACGCGGACATCGGCGTCACCGACCACGTCGAGCAGGATCTCGACGTCGACCACGACCTCCACGCCGACCAGGACATGACCGCCGGTCAGGGCATGGGGACCTGACCGATGACCGTCACGGCGACGGTCGTGGTCGTCGCCGCCGTGCTCGCGCTGCTCGGGCGGGTGGTGACCCGGTTCGGCAGCAAGGACGACCGACGTCCCCACGGCTGACCCGCCGCATGAGCGCGGCGACCTCGCCATCAGGCGAGTTCGGACCTACCACAGCGGCCACCCCGGGGCAGGACCTGCCGGCCGGCGCCGGTTGAGCATGGCCATCCCGGACACCGCGCCGCTCGTCGTGGCCTGATAGGCCCCACAAGCTCAGGTTCCCGTCATCCCCGCGCTGCGCCGCGAAATCAGCGGCTGAACACCGCGTGCACCACATCGAACGTCGATGACCAGTCCGGCAGGCCTGCGGGGATCTGCGCGGCGGAGGCCCGGAGGAAGTCCGGGGGCGGGTCATCGCCGCGCGGCCGGTCACCGACGTAGAACTGCGCCGCCGCGCCGGCAAGCGTGGACTCGGCGGCTCGGTCGCTCCGCCCTGCACATCGAGATGGGGCAACACCGCAGTCCTCGTCGTTGGCCGACAGTCGCCGAGCTGGGATGCCGTGCCGCGCGCCGTGCCGCGGACCCATGGGGCGATCGTCGATTGGTCCCCGAGTTCCGGGGCCGCCGGCGGCTGGCAGGTCCAGGCAATCGAGCAGCAGCGCGGCGTGCGAGGTGACCGCAATCCACCCCACAGCGACAAGCGAGACCTCCTGCAGCGTGTCGGGTTCGGTCAGCGCGTCGATTTCCTGCACCGCGGCGCGGTGCCGTCGTCCGGGCTCGTGGAGGAGTTCCTCAATCCGCATGGACCTGCATCTGTCCTCCACGGCGGCCGGCATGTCGAGCGAGCTCAGGTGGTTGCCGCGGCCGGAGACCAGTCCAGGTCGCCCGCGGCGGCGCGGGCCCGGCGAGCCGCCAGGTCCAGGTGGACGGCGCGGTCGTAGAACGGCCACCAGAACATCGGCGCGGCCGGCTGGCCGCGCGGCAACGCCCCGTTCACCCCGTCTCGCGCCGGGGCCTCGACCGGCTTGACACGCGGCGGGGCGTGCCTCCCGGGCGAGCACTCCTCGGGCTTGATCACCTCCCGGATCCTGCTCAGCACGACGGGACGCCACCGGATGTGCCAGTCCGCGGCCAGCTGCGGCGCGGACCGGCTCAGGTAGGCCTGCACGTACGCGGTGCGCAGCCAGGACATCTCGGCGACCGCCGGCAGATGCAGTGCCCAGCAGTCCGGCAACTCGTCGCGAGTCAGCTCGTAGCGCGGCACCAGCACCTCCCCACCCAGCGCGCCAGAACCGGCCACTGCACGGCCGCCTGCTCCGCGGTGAGCAACGCCCAGTCGACCGGCGCGTTCTTTGTCTTCTCCCGCTCCTTGCGCTCGGCCAGGAGGACATCGACCGCGCCGCGCAGCTGGCCGAGTTCCTCGTGACCACCTGCCGAAGTGCGCCTACCTGAGGGGCGAGATCCTCCGACACCGCGGCGGCGAGATCGGCGTGCTGGCGTCCGGTTCGTGCGAGCTGCTCGGTGACCGTGCGAGCTGGGCCGCCAGGGTGGCGACCTGGTCGATGAGCTGGCCTTGCGCCGTGCGCAGCTCCCGCAGCTCCCGCTGCCGCCGCGCCGCCACCAGTTCGTCGGACGCGTTCTCCGGGTTCGTCGCGTCACCCGCCGCGCGCGACGGCTGGTCGTCGGTGGGTGGCGGTGTTGGAGGTTCGGCGTCGTCGCTCACGAGGTCCGGCCCTTCGCGTCAGCGTCCTCGCCGCGGCGACCTCGGTCGACGGCCAGCCGCGCGGCCACGACCTGTGCGGTAGGCGCCTCGCTGGTGGTCATGGTCGGTCAGCACCGCTTTCTCGGCCGGGGCGGCGCGGCGGGAGCCACCAACGGCGTGCACGCACCTCTCCGCTGAAACGCCCGGCGCCCGGGTTGCGGTTCAAACGCGAGCCCAAACGCCCACCGCGAGTGGTCTTTTCGCGTTGGTGGCGCTCAGGGTCGCTGGAGGTCGGGAAGCGGCTGGGCCACGTCCCACTGCAGCAGGGGTAGCGTCGCGGCCCTGTCGTTGTAGAGCTGAAGCTTGGCTCGTCGTCGCAGGTCGTAGAGCGCCCTGCCCTTGACCCCCCACACCTCCACGGCCACGTGGGGCGTGACGTCGACGAGAACGAAATCCGGGAGCAGGTCGTCGCTCAGGTCGTATCGCAGCGGTTTGACGAACCCGCGACCCGCGGCGACGAGCGCGGCAGCCATGTCGAACTCGTAGCCGCTCTCGACCGGCACGTAGTGAGTGGAGCACAGCATCGCCGCACCGTCGACGAGGCGCAGGTGCCCCCGCGGCGTGCGGTTGACGACCAGCAGCACCACCTGGCGGGCGGCCTCGGGGCGGGCGGCGCTGAACACCGCCGGGTAGGACCGTTTCAGGCGCGCGACCAGCGCCTCGTCGACGTACACCGGCGTCTTGGTCTGACGTAGCGCCAGGCGCCAGTTGTGCCGAGTCGCTTCCAGGGCGCGGACCTCCCCCAGCAGCAGTCCGTGGCGGACGAGCTTTCCGTGGCGCCCCAGTTGACCGGCGAACCGGTCGAACGCTGCGGCGTTGGTGTTTGCAGTCTCAGGGCTGTAGGGCCTCACCAGGTGCAGGATCTGCGTCAGCGGGGTGTGATCGAGTGTCGTCTCGTCGATCGCCTCGGTCAGGTGCCGCACGCACTCGCGCCAGCCGCGGTGGCCGCGCCGGCCCGGCCACCGGTTCAGGCTCGATCGCTCCCACAGGTGATGGAGCAGCCCGAGGAGCGTCATGGCTCCGCGGCTCTCGCCGCCGTTCTCGCCACGCGCCGGGAGAGTCGGCTGGCGGCGGGCCTCGGTGAGGTTCAGCGTGAGCGCGACTTCGAGGTGGATCCGGACGCCGTCGAGGTCCTCCTCGATCGCCGCGGCGTAGCGTGACCGGCCCGACAGGTGATCGGACTGGTGGAAGTGGCAGTGCGCCGCGTGCGCGCCGCGGCGACCCGGCCAACAGGCCACGTGGTGGCGCCCCGACCGGGCCCGGATGACGAGTTTCTCCGGGGCGTCGCCGCCGGTGCACAAGCACTCGGCGTAGCCGACGGTCGCCTTCGTATGCTCGTAGGCCTGGGCGAACAGCTCCGGACGAGCCCGAAGAACAGCCAGCGACACGACGATGTCTCCGAGACGGACCAGGTCCTCCGCGCCCGGCTCGGCGAGCTCGGGCAGCGAGCCCGCGGCAGCCTCGCCCTCGTCGTCCCCGGGCACCGGATCGACCACGCCCAGCATCATGTGCCGAGACCCGTCTCCGACGCACCGCTGCCGCGCTCGAGACCCTGCCCACCCGCTACTCCTACTGTCTCGCCGCCGCTCGCGTTGTATCCCTCGCCGAGGCCGTCGTTCTCGCCAGCGAGCTCGGACGCGGCACCGTCGCGTGCTGCCATGAACTGCTGGCGGAGCACGTTGACCTGTGCTGCGTGATGATCGGCGGTAGTGGTGTCGAGCTCGCCGCCCGGCACGGCTGGGAGATCCCGTCGGCGACGCCGGCGGCGAAGGCCGCTGCGGCCGGGCTGGTGTCGGGCCGTACGGCCCCTTGGCCGAACCGGTCGCAACATCTCGTCGCGGCCGGTTTCGTCATTGACGGGGTGCCGTAGTGGGGCGGGAGTTGACGACTGCGAGCCGGAACCGTGGTGGTTTCAGCGGCTGCAGCTCGACTCCGTAGAGCTGGCCCTGCACATCACCCATCGCGTCCTTGGCCAGGTCCGCCTCCTCGAGCTCGATCGACCCGCCGAGCGCCAGCAACACCGCTACCAGCAGCCCGTGTGAGACGCCTTCGACGTTCGTGGCGATGGCGTCGTGTCCGCTCCCTGCCGGGGGCGGCCCGCCGTCGATGCGGGTGGCAGCCGCAGCCGCCGCGGCGGCGAGAGCGCGGGCCTCATCGGGAGGACTGGCCTGTTCCTGCTGGACCAGAACGGCACCCCCGGCCGAAGACGCCTCGGAGAAGTCGACCCGGACCTGCCAGCCCTCACCTCGCGCAACTTCATCGGTGGTCATGGCTGTCTCCTCGGTGTATCGACCTGTGCGGTCGTGGATGGTCAGGCGCTCGTGCGGGCCGGGGACCAGTCGAACTCGCCCGCCGCGGCGCGGGCCCGGCGCAGCGCCAGATCGAGGTGAAAGGCACGGTCGTAGAAGGGCCACCAGGCCTGCGGCTCGGCCAGCTGTGTACGCGGAAGCGTCCCGTTCTGCGCCGCGGCCTCGACCGCAGCACCGCGCGGTGGTGTGTGCTTTCCGGGAGGGCACTCGTCGGGCTTGATCAGTTCGCGGATCCGGGTCAGCACCGCCGGGCGCCATCGGGTGTGCCAGTCAGCGCTTACCTGTGGTTGCGACCGGGGCAGGTAGGCCGCTACGTAGGCGGTGCGCAGCCAGGACAGCTCGGCGACCACCGGCGGGTGCAGCGCCCAGCAGTCCGGAAGCTCGTCGCGGGTCAGCTCATAGCGGGGCACCAGCACATCCCCCACCCAGCGGGCCAGGATGGGCCACTGCACGGCCGCCTGGTCCTCGGTCAGCGAGGCCCAGTCGACCGGCGCGTTCTTGTTCTTGTCCAGCTCCTTGCGTTCGGTCAACAGCACGTCGACGTCGCCGCGCAGCTGCGCGAGTTCCTCGGTGAGCACCTGGTGCAGCCCGACCACCTTGGGTGCCAGGTCCTCCGACACCGCCGCGGCCAGGTCCGCGTGCAGCGTGCCGGTCAGGCGCAACTGCTCGGCGAGCTCACCCAGCTGCTCGCCGATCGAGGCGAGCTGCTCGCCGTGTTGCCCGAGCTGCTCGCCGTGTTGCCCGGTCGTCTCGCGCAGCTCCCGCAGCCTGCGCGCGGTCACCAGCGCCTCGGCCTCGGAGCCCGGCCGCCCGGCCGATCCGCTCCCCGCCGGGTGATCGAGGGGCTGGTCGGCGGTGGGCGGCGGCGGGGCGTCGTCGGTCATGGTGTGTCACCTCGCGGCGGCTCCGCGCGACGGGGGAGGCCGCGTGCGGGCCGGTGGTGGTCGCCTCCGTCGGCGGGCGGCGCGTCCGTGCAGGAACGCGGGACGTCGTGGAACCAGCCGTCGAGGACGGTCAGGGCGGGGCGCCCTTCGGCTGCGGCGAGCGCGGCGAAGGCCTCCGCCAGGTCGACGGCCAACTCCTCGGCGAGGTCGCGCACTGCACCCGCGCCATACACTGCCGCCAGCCGGTCGGTCACCGTGCGCAGGCCCAACGAGCCGGTCACCGAGTCCGATGGCGCGGCCAGCTGCGCGCGCACCGCGTCGTGCACCGCCTGGCGGATCACCGCGGCGTAGACCTCGTCGCTGCTCATGGTCGACATCACCGCTCCCCCTGGGTCGGTGGCGTGGGCTGCAGGACCGCGCGCCACGTCCTGCTCGAAACGGCCGGACACGGCGATGGGTTCAACACGATCGGCAACCAGCGCGCGCTGTCACTGCGGTGGCGGCCGGTGCATCTCGACGTCTGGAAGGGGGTCGGTGACGTCCCACTGGAGCAGCGTCAGGGTCGGGCGCCGGACCTCGTAGATCCCAAGTTTGGCCTTTCGGCGCAGGTCGTAGAGCTCCCTGCCCTTGACCCCCCAAACCTCCACGGCGACGTTCGGCTCGCCCAGGACGAAGTCCGGAACGACCTCGTCTGTCTGGTCGTCGCGCAGTGGCTGGACGAACCGGCGGCCGGCGGCCACCAGGTGATCGGCCATGCGCAGCTCGTAGGAGGACTCTCCCGGCAAGGTAGTCCGCCGTGCACCGGAGCACGGCAGCCTCGATGAGGCGCAGGCCGCAGCGTGGCGCTGGTCGATGACCAGCAGCACCACCTGCCGCGCCGACTCGAGGCGGGCGTCGCTGAACACCGGATAGGACCTGCGCAGCCGCCCGATCAAATTCTCGTCGGCATAGACCCGCGGTCTGGGTCTGGCGCAGCGCCAGCCGCCAGCCGTGCTTGCTCCGGGCAGTATTTTGATCTCGTCGAGCACGAGTCCGTGGACGATCCGGCCGTGTTCTCCGACCCTCAAGGGCGGCTGCGATTGCGTTCAGGCGTCGCTGGCGATGCGGGTGGCCATCTCGGCGCCGTTCTTCTCGATGGCAGCGTCGCGGACGGCGAGGCCAGGCTGGTGGCCTCCGCCTGGGGTTGCCACGACGGCTTGTCGAGCGGGTAGTTGACACCCCCGGTCATGGGCCAGGTCGCATGAGCAGGTCGTCGTTCCTCGCCAGCCCCAGGTAACTCAGTGATGGCGCTGCCGTATCAGTAGCAAGGGCCGGCGACAGGCAGCGGGGGCGATCCAGAAACGTCCGGAGCATCGCGCAGGTTCAATCCGGTTTCGAATTGAACTGCACGGGCCTTCCCGGCCGTCTTGTGCGGGAGGCCACCAACGTTCGCTCTGTGATCCATGGAGGGGGTGTGCAGTGCTCCTGCCCGGCGTACTGGCCGCGCCGGCCAGGCCGGCTGAGCCTGATGTTCGCAAAGTCGTGAAGGAGCGTACCGAACTTCACAAAATCCTTGAACGAGAGACGTGGGTATTCGGTGAGCAGTACGCGCCCATGGTGAGCGACCAGGGCCTTGATGCTGTGCTAAAGCGCCATCTTGAAGCGTTGGGCGATGAGGTTGACTACTCGGCTCTTGAACCAGTG
The DNA here is from genome assembly GCA_963724925.1 of uncultured Actinomycetota bacterium. Lineage (GTDB taxonomy): Bacteria > Actinomycetota > Actinomycetes > Actinomycetales > Dermatophilaceae > Phosphoribacter. The sequence continues at coordinate 11,063 of CAVRXF010000011.1, forward strand.
CGCCGAGAGGATGGCCGCGTTGGAATCATTGACCTTCTCCTTGGAAGGGCGAGCCGTGGCAACCAAGGCCGAGAGCATTTGATTGTAGAGCTAAAGGCTCCCAAGGTCCGTATCGGCCAGAAAGAAGTTGGCCAGATCAAGGAGTACGCCGAGGCGGTTGTGGGAGATCCGCAGTTTGCCAGTAGCAATGTCAGCTGGGACTTCTGGGTCGTTTCGACAGAGCTGTGCTAGTGTTGTGCGTCAAGACGCCGACTCGCCCAAGACGCCGCCCGGATGCGTCAATGAGTGGGATAAAATGTGAGAATCTGGGCCACTACTTGGGGAGAGATCATCGACGAGTGCGAGGCGCGTCAGTGCCTCGACTTTGACGCAGCGACGATCAGTCTTTGGAGCATATGCAGCGGTTGCACGGAGACTCTTGCCGCCGAGCCTCCAAGCAGCCCCCGGGACTGGGCCGGCCTCATGTATGCGTCAAACAATTCATTAGCACCACGCCGCGCGTCCATGGCCGGGGATCGTTTGCTGACAGAAGTAGCATGAGGCGTGGGTGGTCTCGGCAAGGTGGGGCGATCGGTCATGCAGATAGTCCGTCCCTAGATATTTGGGCGAACACCTCTGGGAGGCGGGCCTACAGCTTGCTACCGCCGCTGAAGCCCAAAGGTATAGCGAACACGGCCAGGGCGCGCGCGGAGTCCCGGTACCTGCGAAGGTGCAGCCGCGGCAGCGTCCCAAGTCGTCCGGAATGTGAACAGTTAGTAGCCGCTCTGCTCCGCCAGGCTGCGCCGCAATGAATGCCACTACGGTGGCCGCCCTCGCTTCTGCGTCTCGACCCGCCTCGCCGGGTTGGCCATGCTCGTTATTGGGCGTCCATCCCATACGCCCACGCTACGAAAACCAGCCCGTCCCACCAAAGATCATGCACGAATCCGCATCATTTTGGTGATCGGAAGTCCTCGGCAACGGTTTGCAACATCGCTCGCGCCTCATCCGCCCACAATGCTCGATCAGCAAAGAAGTCAAACAATGCCCGATAGTGCTCGACGTCCTTCGGGTCGCGCAGCAGCAGCTGCCCGGTGAACAGCTCAACCGTCACCAACCGCTGGTCGTAGGTGACGAACGTGTGATACGCCCCGTCCGGCACCGGGCGGTCGAGCGGCAGCACGCCAATGGATACCGTCGGCAACCGGGACAGCGACACCAGCCGGTCCAGCTGAAGCGCCATCACCGCCGGCTGGCGCAGCTGCCAGCGCACCGCCGACTCGGTCAGCAAGAAGCTGAAGCGCTTGCCGGGATCGTGCAGCACCGCCTGCCGCTCCAGCTTGGCAGCCACGGCCTTACCTACATCGCCGCCGCCTGGCCCGACGGGCGTGCTGATGGCGGCCCGCATGTACTCGGGTGTCTGCAACAGCCCCGTGACCAGGGCGGGCAGGAAGTGCCGGATCTCGGTAGCGCTCTGCTCCAGCGCCGCCAGCTCTCGCTGCCGGTGGTGCAAGCCGCGCCGGACCGACAGCCGCACGTCCTGGTACTCGGTGTTGGCCACCCGGGCCAGGGACAGGAGCTCGCGCTTTGTCGGCTCATCGACACCCATGCCCATCAGCATCTGTTCGACGTCAACGACGCTGGGCAGCAACCGCCCGGTCTCGATGCGGCTGACCTTGCTCTGGCTCATACCGCAGCGCCGCGCAAGCCGCTCACCCGACAATCCCGAAGCTCGGCGCAGCCGCAGCAGGGCGCCGGCCAGGTCCTGTCGGTCCTCGCCCGCCTGCTCCGGCTCTAGTCTCACCCGGCGAGCTTGGCCCGGTAGTCCCGGAACGGCACCGCCCGCTCCAGGGCCGACGCTTCCAGGCAACGTAGGGCGTCGGTCGAGTCCTCCAGCCACTCCCGGCCGAGCTGATGGCCGTCTGCGTCGTAGTCCATCCGCACCACGCGGGCGTTGTCGAAGAGCCAGAAGTCCAAGGCGGGCAGGCCAAGCTCGGCCTGATCGGTCAGATCGAGGATGCGGACGTCCTCCCCGGCCTGCACCGCGTGGCTGTAGACGGCGAACTCGTAGCGCAGGTAATCGCTCAAGGGCTGCCGCAGGACATGCACCCGTCCGACCCACCGGCCGGTGGCCCGGAAGTGCCGCACCCGCACCAGCCACTGGTCGTCATCCGGTATGACCAGCTGTCCGGTGGCCAGGAAGCTCTGCAGCTCCTTGTCCTCATTGGCCACGCCGTAGCTCGGCAGCGTCTCCAGCCGGAAGGCCTCGCGCTCGTAGCTGTCGAAGAAGCGACGCCAAGCGTCAGCCTCCAAGCGCACGGACGGCATCCTCGAACACAGCCAACGGGATCTCGACGACCGCTTCGCCGTGCGGCACCGGTTTGTCTACGACGTAGCCCAGCACGGCCGCGTGCCACGGTCGGTCGTGAAGATCGCCGGACAATCGTCACGGCCGCAATTGCCGCCGGAGATCTGGGTCAATTCCATAGGGCCACCTCATCTCAATATGCAGGAACGCGCATACCACGCTGACAGGAGGAGCGAGGGTTGTCAAGAGCGATGCGCGTTACCGAATAAATAGCATCCACGGTCGCGGATGCTGACATCAACGTCATCTTTGCGGCTGTCAGGCATGTCATCTCATAATCAACGTCCGACGGACGCGGCCAACGAATGCACAATATGGCTAACCGCCGCAGGTGCGCCGCAACGCTCGTCCGATGCACCCCGAAAATCACTGCCAGTTCGTCCATCTGCCTACCGTGTGGGTGCCAGAAACGCCGCACACGTCACGCGACCTGCTGATACTCGTGAAGCAGTCCACCGAGCCGGTCCCGCCGTTGGACAGTGTTCGCCTGGCTGGTCGTGTGCTGGGGGAGTGGTCGTAGGGGAGCGGCCTGGCCGAGCGCGCTGCGGACGTCGGCGCCGGCCAACACGGCGTCGAAGGCGGCGGTGAACTTGCCGTCCCGGTCGCGCATCAAGAAGCGGAACTGCTCGGCCCGGTCGCCGAGGTCCATCAGCAGGTTGCGGGCCTGCTGGGCGACCCAGGCCCCGGTGGGATGGGCGGTGATCCCGCCCAGGTACACCCGGCGGGTCCGGTGCTCGATCACCACGAGGATGTAGAGGCGGCGCAGGAAGACGGTGTCGACGTGGGCGAAGTCGACCGCGAGGATCGCGTGGGCCTGTGCGGCGAGGAACCGTCGCCAGGTCGGGCCGGTGCGTCGCGGGGCGGGGTCGATGCCGGCGGCCTTGAGGATCGTCCAGACGGTCGACGCGGCGACCTGGTGGCCGAGGCCGATCAGCTCGCCCTGGATGCGGCGGTAGCCCCAGCTGGGGTTCTCGCGGGCCATCTGCAGCACCAGCGCCCGGATGGGTGGTGCGACCGGTGGTCGGCCGGGATGTCGTCGCGGGTAGGTCCAGCGGCGGGCCACGAGCTGGGCGTGCCAGCGCAGCAGGGTCCGGGGTGAGACGAGCCGCAGCCGGCGCAGCAGGGGTGGGAGCAGCCTGCTCAGACGCGCAGTCGAGCCAGGTAAGCCTCGGGTGCGGGTGGTGTCGGCGCAGGACGGTGACCTCATGACGCAGGACGAGGATTTCCATGTCCTTGGCTGCATCGGAGCGAGCGAGCAGTGCCAGCCAGCTCAGCACGCGGGTGAGGATCAGGTACGCAAGTAGGAAGGCCACGGCGGGAGTTCATGCTGCGCGGGCTGAGGGCGGTGAAGGCGAGGTCGGTCCGCTGGTCCTGAACGCCCTGGTCAGCGGCCGTGCCACGGTTCTCGGCACCCACAGGCTCATGGCTCATGGCTCAGGCCGACTTCTGGAACCCTACAGGGTCGGCTGCGGTCGATGAGGCTGCGCCGGAGGGAGATGTAACGATCACGGAGAGGACTGGGCAGCTCGCTGAGCTGATGTGCCACGGATCGAGGCTTGGCGCGACCCCGCGAGCGGGAGCGCCGGTGCGACCTTCCACCGCGCTGAGGCGAGGCCGGATGCGGTCAGAGGTAGGACACCAGCGAGCGCAGGATCACGGTGGCGAAGAAAACGACCGTGAAGGCCAGATCGATCCGCAGGTCACCGATCCGCACCGGCGGGAGTACTCGCCGCACCGGGCCGATCACCGGCTCGGTGGCACGATGGGAAATCTCCCGGACACGGGCAAGGCCTCGACCACCGGAAGCCAGCACCGACGTCCAGTCCAGCACGGCCCGCACCACGAGCGCGATCAGGAACAGCAGCAGGACCAGGCCGAGCAATGAACCGATAACGCTCACCCCACCACCATGCCCGCATCACCTGAGAATGGGCTGTGCACGGGCCACCTGCGCACGGGTCACTTGAGCGCGCGGAGTCGAGGGGCAGCCGGTCCGGGCGGCGACGACCGCGACGGCGCGACCCTCGCGTGCAACCTCGGTGTCCGGCCCTACCGCCACGCGAGGCCCGCCCGCGGGCGATATTTGAAGGGGGTCACCGGTTCGGCGGCTGAGCGGTTGCGGCGGTGGGGACGGACACGGCGGGGAACAAGGACCTCGCGGCGGGCCTGATCGGGACGGCCTGCAACGCGACGACTACCGCTCGGCCCCTGGGATGCCGATGGCCGGCCATCGGCAGCCGCGAGTGGTTCCCCGGTGCCGGCGGCCTCGAGCGCGATCCGGTGGCGATCGGCGGTGGCGGTGCGCGGTGGCGCTTCCAGGGCATTGGGTTCCACGAGCAGACCCTGCCGCTCATAGCGCTTGCGGGTTCGGCTGAAACGGACCACGACCGCGGTCAGGGTGCTGGCGCGATGCGCCCGCCGGGTGCGTTTCGCGTCGCCGGCCGGCAGGAAGACCAGACGGTCGAGCCGGGCGCAGCGCAGGCACAGCGGTTCGTCGTCCTGCATGAGGAGCAGGCCGTCGCCGCTGGTGGCACAGCCGGCGCACGTCCACTCGTTCAACGGGTCCACGACGACCAGGTCCGGCGGCTGGCCCGCCGCCTTACGCAGCCGTTCCACCTTCCGAGCGGAGAGGTCCGGGGAGACCCAGTGCGTGCGATAGGCCCGCTCGATGTCCGGCTCGCCGCTGACGCTGAACTGCAGCCGGCGGCGATCCCGGGTCCGTGCCACGTACGCGGTCTCGCTGGGCGTGAGCCCGCGTCGGGTGGCCCATGTGCGCAGCGTCCGCATCGCGGTCGACTGCTTGCCCAGGCCGGCCTGGACCATCCGCTCCAGGCACTCAACCCGACCCTGCCGCCACAGGTCCAGGTGAGACGGGGCAAGCCAGCCCAGGTGCAGCAGCACGTCGACGGCGCTGACATAGCCCTGCTCGGCCAGGGTGGCCTCGGCGGCCTGCGTGACACGCTGTTCGAGGCGGGAGTTTCCCATGATCCTCGCGCGTACCGGGTCGTGAGCCGATGTCGCCGCCTCTGGGTCGGTGGCAGGGGCAGCATAGCCAGGCCAGGCCAGCGCCGATGCACCCGGGCATCAGCGCTCCGCGCCGGGGTGGAACAGGCAGCCCCGGTCAGATCGGCGATCAGCAGGGCGCCCCGGGCTGACCTCACGAGTTCATCCCCGTCGGGCGGTGCGTCGAGCTGCTGGAGTCGCTGACTGGTGCCACCCCGAGCGCGGGGTTCGTGCACGGCATGCTCACCCGCGCCGCCACGCTGCTGGCCGAGGTGGACAAACGGATCCGGGGCCTGATCACCCTGGCTTACGCGGTCTGCGCCGACGAGTCCCCGCTGCGGGTCGGGCCGAAGTGCGCGGCGGACCAGTTTGACGAACGTGGCACTGACGTTGACGTAGCTCAGCCGGGTGCCTGGGGTGGACACGAACAACGCCGGAGTGCTCGGGCGTGGATGTGCCGTCCGGCGGTGGCGTTGATAGCCGCGCAGCGCCGTGACCGAGCTCGGGTGCAGCGGGACAAGTTCCGGGCCGGGATGATCTGGGCGTGGCGGGAGAAGCCGAAGCGCTCGATGTGGGCGCCGCCCGCGGGCCTGCCCGACCCCCATCTGCTGCTTGCCCACGGCGTTGGCCGGCTCGATCGACCAGCGGATCGCGTACCGCTCGACGATCTGTTCGGGGGTGGCGGCCGGGTCGAGGGTGAACAGGGCCAGGTCGTAGGCGTTGGCCGAGCCGAGCTCGCGGAGCAGCACGCACCGGCCGGGCCGGTTGCCGAAACTGCCGTACCAGATGCACGCCCGCTCGGCCAGCTGCACGGTCTCGGTGCGCCCGTACCGGTACACCGCGGTCTTCCGCCAGCCCGCGCCGGTGGCCGCGCCGGTGGCCGCGGCGGCCAGCGCGGCGGGCCGGCCGAGCTTGCGGCCCTTCAACGCCGGGCGCCCGCGGCGGCCGGTCCGCGGCGGCGCGGTGGCGAACAAGCAGGCATTGGCCGGTAGCCGGGTCGTCCACGTCGCGCCGGGCACCAGCAGCGACCTGCCGTGGTAGGCGGCGTCCCCGACCCCGTGCACCTGCCGGTCCGGGAACGCGGCGACCAGCAGCTTCAGCAGCTGGGCGGCCAGCTCCACCGGGGTGGTGGTGGCTTTGCCCGCCCACAGCCGCAGCAGCACCGGCAGGCACACCGGCGCGGTGCAGAACGGTAACCGGACCACGATCCCGGCGACCACCCACCGGTTCCCCCGGGCGATCTTCTTACCGCCCTGAGCAGCACCGTCGTGCGTCCAGAACGCACCATGGACGTGGCGGCCCCACCGCTTGAACAGGGTGTCGTCGATCACCACCGTGACCGGCTCGCCCGGCCCGAGCAGCCGGGTCACGACCAGCCGGGCCACGACCAGGCCCAGCCGGTCGACGTCCCACACCGCACTGGAGAAGAACCGACACGCGGCATGGAACGAGATCTGCCGGGCCATCCCCGCGCCGGCCAGCATCCCGACCACCGACCGCCGCCCGACCGTGGTGACCATCCCCGTGGCCAGCACGGTGAACAGCACGAACGTGCCCCGACGCCGGAACACCGGCCGCAACGGTTCCAACACCCCGGCCCACGACCCCGGCAAGATCACCAAGCGACGGTAGGGACACACCCGGCCGCGGACAGGTCCGACACGCCGGGCGACCGCGTCACGACGCCCACGGAGAGGCCACCATGCAGGACAGGCCATCATGCAAGGCGTGCCCGATCACCCCAGCCCGCAGACCCGCACCGCCGTCACCACGCGGATCAAAGCCCACGTCCAGCGGGGCTGGCCCCACCTCGGCGAACCGGACGTGACCCACCGCGGACAGTTCTGCTACGTCGCGGCCCGCCTACCCGGCCACCGGCAACCCCAGCCGATCCTGCGACTGCGCTACCAAGGATCAACCGACCGCTGGGCCATCGGGATCTACCTCGCCAGCGGCGAGCGCTACACCGAGGCAGAACTACCCACGTCCTTCGGCCCCAAGACGGGAACCCCCGAACAGGGCATCGATCACACCTTCATCCTCTACGCCGGCCCCGGCCGCCAGCCCTGACACCGTCGCGACCGGCCAGAAACTGCGAAAGTCAAGCGTTGTAGTGGACGCCGAATTGGGGGAGCGCAGGTGCCGCTCGCCGAATATCAGGATGCGGTCGGTGAGTTCGGGCTGGCGGTCAGGACGAAGCGTTCGGCGAAGCAGTTCGCTCGGGGACATAGGGGCGGGATCTTGACCTGAGGGCACGTTCCTCACCCAGGACGAGCAGGCCGGCGCCGTAGATCAGGTCCTCGAGCTCGCCGTCGCCGGCGTGAGCCAGCGCTCGTTGCCGGTGCGCTCCGGCGAGTTGGGCCGGAACGCGCAGTCTGAGCACATGGCCGAGCGCGTGACGGGCTTGTCCGGCACGATCTCAGCCTGCTCGATGTCGTGGACTGGTCCCAGCACGTGCAGCGCTCCGGGCCGTAGACGGCCGAGCCGTAGCAGCAGCCGGGGTCGACGTCTGGGAGGTCGATGAAGTCGCCGGGGCTGCTGAGGATGCATGTCGGCTTCCTCATGTCGTACACCAGCCATGCAGTACGCGGCCAAGCGTCGTCTTTGCGACTGCCTGGCCGAGGGTGATCGGAAGATCGCACTCCGGGCACTGACCTTCGTACTTTGCTCGGAATGTGTAGTCGACCTCCTCAGCTTCCTTGCGCTTCGGGCCTTCCTTACAGGCAGCGCACCAAGCGGGTTCGAGTCCGTGCTTGCACTCGTCCTCGTCGCTCACAGTCCTTTCCTTCCCTTGACCGTGAGCACATGCGTGCCGTTAGCGTGCGCATTGGTGTGTGCGAGATAGACGCTGCCGTCGCAGACAAGCACGTAATCGTTCTCGATCGTCTTCGACTCTGACTCGCCTGTCTCGTTGTCAGTGACTGTGATGGTGATGCTCACTGGTTGGCCTGCCAGTACTTCAGCGCTTTGACCATCGCTAAACGATGGCCCGACACATCCCCTCCACTCTGGCGAGCGGCATATGTCTCGTTCACTTCCTTCCGAATCTCTTCAGGCAGAGCGAACCAATGACCTTGGCACGCGAGCTGTCCAGGCCGTCGTCCGGTTCTGAACATCCTGGTGCGGCGCATCGATTCCAACGCTTGCTCGTGCTCATCGCTTTGCCTCATGTAGAAACCAGGCAAGAGTGGCGAGCGCTGCTGCAGCGGTGAGGGCAAGCTCGAATCCGTTCATGCTCGCGGTTCATCCTGAACAAGCCGACGAACTGGCACGGTCGCAGCGGTTAGATCAGCGGCAAGATTGATCGCGTCTTTCTTGGACAAGAAAAACTCGCGTGTTCCTAAACCGTCGACCCAAGTAGAAAAGACCACCAGGAAGACGGTTGAAGACATCGGGATCAGGCGCGTTCGCCGTGGACAGCTCCAGGCCCAGCACCTGCTGGCATCGCCGCCGAGGCCGCCCTGGACGGCATCTACGTCATCCGCACCAGCGTGCCCGCCACCGTGCTGGACGCCCCGGCCACGGTCGGCGCCTACAAGGACCTCGCGCACGTCGAACGCGACTTCCGCAACATCAAGGCCGACGACCTGGACCTGCGCCCGATCCACCACTACCTGCCCGACCGGGTCCGCGCCCACGTGCTGATCTGCATGCTCGCCCAGTACCTGACCTGGCACCTGCGCCGCGCCCTGGCCCCGCTGACCTACACCGACGAGCACCCACCGGCCCGCGCGAACCCGGTCGCCCCCGCTACCCGCTCCACCACAGCCGACCGCAAAGCCGCCCGCCACACGACCACCGACGACCTACCCGTGCGCAGCTTCCGCGGCCTGCTCGAGCACCTGGGCACCCTGACCCGCAACACCATCACCATCGGCGACCGCACCTTCTACAAGATCAGCACACCGACCGAGACCCAGCAACGCGCCTTCAACCTCCTCGGCGCGCCCATCCCGCTCAGCCTCGCGTCGTAGACAGACTCTCCCCAACGCCCTCACACGAATCCGCAGCTCAACCCACCCAAACGCGCGCTCAAGATCACGAAACTTCGGGCTAGAGGCTCTGGCTGGGCCTGGCGTGAAGTCAGGCGGCAAAGATCTTTTTCGTCCGCCCGCAACCCGTGATGGCGCTAGCGCGGCCGCAGGGCGTGAGCGGGCAGCAGCTGGTCCTCGAACTTCACGGTAGAGCCGTCCGTCATCGTGACGATAATGTTCACGACTCCGACCCAGCCGCCGGCCGACGTCCGCAACCAGCGCACGAGCCCACCAGGGCAGGGTGCGTCGAGGTCGATGCCCTCCGCTGCGCTGCTGGCGCGACCGAACACCGCCACGAGGTCGACCCAGACGCCCTTGGCGTGATCGCGCGACGTCATGGGCTGACCGGTGCGTTCGCTCGACACCGAGCGAGGGTACGGGAGCAGCTGCGCGTCAGTACTGTCCAGCGATCATGACTCGCGCTGGTGGTGGGGCTGGCTGATCCGGACCTGAAGCGGGTTCGCCGTCTACCAGCACGACACCAGCTTCGAGGTGTTGCCGGGCGCGGTCCTCACTCATGCCTGCGGCAAGCATCCGCTCAAGAACCGTAGGAACCTCTTGCTCATCCATCGTGATCTCCAGGTGGCGAATCAGAAGGATTCGAAACGTAGCCTTGTCGGGTCACGCATTTGTTACAGCTTTGCAGCGCGATGGATGATCTCGGAAATCGCCTGTATCGTCTGTGGCTCGAAACCAGCCAGCCAACCGATCACGCTCCGGTCGTACTCGCCGAGCTCGACCTCGGCCGCGGTGCACGCCTCCTTCGAGCACCGAAAGGTTGAGCGGCTGCATCTGCCCACGCTTTCGAGCGCATCACGTCGTAGACCTCGGCGGCGTCGGCCAGGGCCTCGCGCTCGGTCTGGTAGGGGCCGGACTAGTGACCTCCATCGTGAAGTCTTGCTTCATGGTCCAGGGACCACCGACAGTCTCGCCACCTCGGCCCCTCGATGTCGGCCGAGGTGGCGTCTCTGGGCAACGAGTGGTGGTTCGAGCTGCGGCCGTTATGCAGCTCGCCATGCCACAAGATCGTCACCGTGGTGTCGCGAACACTGCGCCCGAGCGTCTCGGTCGCTACGTCGACATACCTCGTATGGCTCGTCGCTCGCCTGCCGCTGGTAGCAGTGCAGGGGCGGTCGCAGCACTCCACCTGTCATAAGCGCCAATATCGGCTAACCATCCCTGCAGCTCAGAGGCCAGTTACGAGGCGCATCTGTCATAACAACGCGACTAGCTGACAGCCCGCAGCGTCTGCAGCAGGCGGAGCCAGATGCCGCCCTTGTTGCGCACCAGTCCGAGCGACGCCGGCGGAACGCACGCGGCGTTGAGGCGGTGCGCGTCGTAGAGCTCGGAGTCATCGAAGGTCTCGTGGCACCCCGAGCAGTGGGCACGATCTAGGCCGAACCACTGCGCACCGCACGTCCCACAGCGATGAGTCAGTAGCTCGGGCCTGTCCATGCCTCGCAGGATCCGCACGGCATGCAAGCACCTGACCAGGTGACCCGCCTGCCGTGATCACCGGTCTACGGCTTGTAGGCCCACTGCTTCACGTAGTCAAGCTCAAGCTCGACTCGCACTGGATCAGACGTAGTCGGCTTACCTGCCCAGCTACCCATGTCGGTCTGATCTGAGCGACGAGGTGATGTGGAGTGGTCGGGATCAGAGCCTTGTCCGTGACTCGCCACACGTTCCTTGCCGTCGAGCTGAACAATGAGGAGGCCAGGAAGCCACTCGACTACCCCAGACGTGAAACTGCGTGAAGTCCGCGACGGTCGGATGGCCCGGATTCTTCGGTCGAGGGTCGAGCTGTCGTAGTGGATCGTGGTCCAGGCCTCAGATGGGTCGGCTTTGGGAGCTCTTGGATGTCGACCTCGATCGTCTGGGCCACCCGTCCTTGCCTGCGTACTTCGACGCCTGCTTGCCTGCCGTTGGCCACCTTGGGCTCAGCCGGTCCTAGCATTTGATCTTGTCGAGTCGGTGGGGCAGGATGCACCGTGCGCAAGATGTTGATGTTGACCGATCGCGAGGAGATCTCCCGCGGCTTGGCCGAGTCCCTGGAATACAAGGAGATCGGTCGTCGGTTGGGGCGTGATTCATCGGTGATCTCTCGCGAGGTTGCTCGGCACGGCGGCCGTGCGGGGTATCGGGCCGCGGCCGCACACGAGGCGGCGTGTGCCGGGCGGGGAGCGGCCCAAGCTGTTTGCCGTGGAGCGTTCGGCGCGCCTGCGCGCGGTGGCTTGCCAGCAGCGCGTGAAGGGTTGGTCCCCGGCCTCGATCGCGGGCTGGTTGCCGGAACAGAACTATCGATGGTGCTAGCGATGAGCGTGAACCAACTGGCTTTGATGAGCAGTCGGTTCGATTCTTCTTCGGTCAGCTGCACTTAGGTCTGTGTTCTCTCTCGGTCGCGCAAATGAACACTCCGGCGAGCCATGAGTTGAAATCCTTCGTGAAAGACTCGGCCTCTGCCGCGGCTTCGTGGCCCTCTCCTTGCTCGACGGCTCGGGTGGAGGGTGATCGCTCACTTATAAAACGCCCACCCGCCCGGGCCAATAGCGCAGGCCAGGATGAGCAAGACGATGCCCCATGCGAGGTCGCCCTGAACGATCCGGACGACGCCGAGAACAGCGAGGATGATGGCGATGAGTGCAAGAAGGGTCATGGTTCGGGGTTCACGCCATCAGAAGCCGGCGCTTTTAGTGGCGCTGGAAAGTTCGTCGTGTCTTCCAGTAGGTTTTGGGCATATGTGACGATGACCTGCCAGACCGCGAGCACGATCACTGCCTGTGCGGCGCTGAGCCCATCGACAACAGCCGAGACCAAGGCAGTCAAGCCGCCTGAGGCGATCAGTTGGACGAACGTTCGGATCGCTCGCCTTGTTGCGTCACTCAATCTGACCACCAAGATTGCGCCCACTGCTGATCTTGGTCACTGCCTGGTGACGCTAGCGCTGCGACCGTTTGAAGTGGTGCCGTACCCTGCAGCCTCATGAGCCGGAGCCGGGCATCGAGCTGGCCGTCTCCGGCGCCACTGAGGCGATGCTGCGCCGCCATCCGTGCGTCAAGCGAGGCGGGACGCTCTGGCCGACGCTGCAGCCGTAGTGCTCCTGGCAGCTGATGCGGCCGCCAGCTGCTACGGCTGGCTCTACCTACGTGGTACGAGCGGCATGAGGTTGAGCTGCTGGTAGCCGTGGAGGATGGCGAGACGGCCCTCGACGAGGCGGTCTGACCCCGGTCCGTACCCTCGCGCTGGTGCAGCGAGGCGAGATCTACCGTTATGCCCCCGTCACCGCCCGGCGTCAGCCGACGCTTCGTCTGATCGTCGCAGCGCAGTCCTTGATCGACGCTGGCGCGCCGGTCTTGCTGTGCCTGCCGATCGTCGAGGACGAGGACCCCGAGAGCCTGCTCGCTCCCCGCTATCGGGGGATCTCGGCTGGGCGGTAGCCACCAACATCGAGCGAACGCTGGTGTCGAGGTTCACCCGACACGTCGGAGCAGCCACGCCCCAGGAGATGGAACAGGTGGGCGGGTCCGCGCTCAAAGCTGCCCTGGACCTCGACTGAGTGCCTCAGCGTCGGGCGACGACATGGCCAACGAGGTAATCAAGCTCGCTTACGAGGAAGCCGGGGCGGGGCTCAATTTAGTGAGGACGGTGATCGGTTGGAGCTTGC
>CAVRXF010000012.1:0-143874 GCA_963724925.1 uncultured Actinomycetota bacterium
GTGGAGCCGGGCGGGCTGTCAGTCCTGCACCACCCCACCGGGACCATGCGCCACGTCGATGCGGACGCCGTCGTGCTCGCCATACCTCAGCTGCCTGACGACGGGCTCTTCCGGGCGCTGAAGGCCCGCGGCGGAAGCTTCGAGCTATACCGTGCCGGTGACTGCATCGCCCCGAGGCGAGCGCACGCCGCGATCGTTGACGGGCACCGGATTGGGGTGTCGCTGTGATTGCCGTGGTTTGCGTCCGCGATGGCGTCCTGCCGGCTGGTGCTGAGGAGACGGTGGGCGAGGCTGGCGGAGATGTGATCCTCATGGGCAGCGGATGCCTGGCGGCGGCAGCGGCGCTGGCGGCGACCTTGGCGGCGAGGGTCCGCTGCGCCGAGGTCGGCGACTTCGGCCCCGGCCGCTGGGCTGCCGCGCTGGCGCCGGCCCTGGCCGAACAGGACGTGGTGCTGTTGCCCGCCTCCCCCGACGGCCGCGACTTCGCGCCACGGCTCGCTGCGGAACTCGACCGGCCGCTGCTCGCCGGGGCGGTCGCGGTGTCACCTCGACTGCTGTTGGCCCGCCAAGGCGGCCTGGTCACCGACGAGGTGGCACTGCTCGGTCCGGTGGTCGCCACGCTGCTGCCTGGAACCCGTGGGGTCGAGCCGCGACCCGATCGGTCCCGGCCCGAGCCGGAACCGCTGGAGCTGCCGTCGAATCCGGACGTCCGGGATGCGCAGTTGCTCGCCGTCCTGCCGCCGGACCCGGCCACGATGGACCTCTCCGAGGCCCGTCGCATCGTCGCTGGCGGAGCAGGACTGCGCGGCGCGGCGGAGTTCGCCCTCCTGGCCAAGATCGCCGAGGCGCTCGGCGCCTCGGTGGGCGGCACTCGGGTCGTGGCCGACATCGACCTGATCCCCTTCGAGCGCCAGATCGGGACAACGGGGGTCATGGTCGACCCAGACCTCTACCTTGCGTTCGGCATCTCCGGCGCGGTGCAGCACGTGAACGGGCTGGGGGCACCGGATGCCGTGGTTGCGGTGAACCTCGACGCTAGCTGCCCGATGATGGCGATGGCCGACCTGGCCCTGGTGACCGACGCTGGCCCGCTACTCGCCGAGCTCGCAGCTCGCCTCGGCGTCAACGTGCCCGGCTCGACGAAGGAGCGGGTCAGTGCCTAACTCGAACGGGTCAACTGAGGTTGCCTTCGACGTCGTCGTCGTGGGCGCCGGGCCGGCTGGGGCTGCCGCCGCGCTCACCCTCGCCCGCGCCGGCCGGTCCGTCGCGATGATCGAGCGCGGCATCTTTCCCGGTGCGAAGAACATGTACGGCGGAGTCGTCTACGGCCGCGTGCTCGACGACCTGGTGCCGAACTGGTGGGAGGACGTGCCGTACGAGCGCTGGGTTTCCCGACGCGCGACCATGGTCATGACGCCCACGCAGAGCCTCACCATCGACTACCGCAGTGACAGCTGGATCGAGCCGCCGTACAACGGGATGACCGCCTACCGCGCGGACTTCGACGCCTGGCTCGCTGGAAAGGCGGTGGAGGCCGGGGCCACCTTGGTCTGCTCAACAACGGTGACCGGGCTGCTCCGAGATGCCGCAGGGCGCATCTGCGGTGTGGCAACCGACCGGCCGGACGGCGACGTGAAAGCCGACGTCGTGATCGCCTGTGACGGCGTCAACTCCTTTCTGGCCAAGTCGGCCGGGCTGTATGGCTCGTATGATCCGCACAACTTCACCGTGGGCGTCAAGGAGGTGCTGCGGCTGCCGCGCGAAGTCATCGACGAACGCTGCCGGCTCTCCGGCGACGAGGGGCTGGACATCGAGATCATGGGCTGCACCCGCGGCATCCCAGGTGGCGGCTTCTTCTACACGAACCGCGACACGGTCGCGGTTGGCATCGTCGTGCTGGTCACGGCGCTGGCGGCGGCGAAGGTCCGGCCCGAGACCCTGCTCGGGGAGCTCAAGAACCACCCTTCTGTTGCTCCGCTCGTCGCCGGGGGCGAGCTCGTCGAGTACAGCGCCCACACCATCCCGGAGGGTGGGTACGACGTCATGCCCGAGCTGGCGGGTGACCGGCTGCTGGTCGCCGGCGACGCGGCTGCCATGTGCCTGGCCAGCGGTATCTGGCTGGAGGGAGTGAACTACGCGATCGGCTCGGGAGCGGCGGCCGGCGAAGCCGCGCACGAGGCCCTGACCGCCGGGGACGCCACCGCCGACGCGCTAGCCGGGTACCGGCGGCGGTTGGAGAACAACTTCGTGCTCAAAGACCATCGCAAGCTACGGCGAGTGCCGCACCTGATCATGTCTGAACGCGTCCAACAGCAGTACCCGCCGTTCGTCTGCGACCTCGTCGAGCGCATGTTCACCGTCGACAACCCGGCCCCCAAGCTGGGCCTGGCGCGCTGGGCCAACTCGGCGCGGCGAGCGCACGGGGTCCGGATGCGCGACCTGATCCGGGACGGCGCGAACGGCTTGAGGAGCTTCAGATGAGCGTCGGTACTGCTGATCAGCGGCCCGACCAGCCGCCAACGGCCCCCGTCAGCACGTCGCACCCGGCCGGCGAGGCGGTCGAGCGGGACCGCTGGACCGGCGTCCCGTTCGCCGACCGAATGGCCACCGTCGAGTTCCGGGTCGCCGAGCGAGCGCACATCGTCGTCGACAGCGAGCGTTGCGAAGGCTGCTCCACGCAGGCGTGCGTCACCGCCTGTCCCGCCGACCTTTTCGTGCCCACCTCCGACGGCAAGATCCTGTTCAACTACGAGCAGTGCTTCGAGTGCGGGACCTGCTACATGGCCTGCAACGTGGAGGGCGCGATCTCCTGGAGCTACCCGGAGGGCGGCTTCGGCGTCGCCCTACGGCGCTCGTGAGGAGGTTGGCCGATGACGTCAACTGACTCCGCCACGAACCGCGGCGGTTCGCCGCGGATCGGCGTTGCACTCAAGTACGTGCCGCTGCGGGTCGAGGTCAACCCATTGACCGGAACGGTCAGTGCCGATGACCGGCTCTCCGGCGCTTCCCCGGCCGACGAGGCGGCGCTGGAGTACGCGCTGCGCCTCGGGGAGAGTTGGGGCTGGGACGTGGCCGTCGCCTCGGTCGGAGACCGACGATGCGAGGTGGTACTGCGCGACGCGCTCGCCCGCGGCGCCAGCAGTGCGGCCCGGGTGGACCTGCCGGCCGATGCGGCGTCCCCGGTCGTGGCCGCCGGTCTCGCGGCGGCCCTGGGCGAATGTGCCCTGGTGCTCTGCGGCGCCTTCAGCCTGGACCGGGGCAGCGGCTCGGTTCCGGCGTTCCTCGCCGACCAGCTTTCCGCGGCGCAGGCGCTCGGACTGGTGTCGCTGACCGACCTCGGAGCCGGCCGGGTCGAGGTAGAGCGCCGACTCGATGGCGGGCGGCGTGAGCGGCTTAGGGTGTCTGCACCCGGAGTGCTGTCAGTTGAGGCGAGCGGGATCCGGGTAAGGCGGGCTGGGCTACCAGCCGTACTGCAGTCACGAGCTGCTGCGCTGGAGGTGCTGCCGACTCCAGTGCCATACGCCCAGGATCCGGCACGGGGTACCCGCCGGCCCTACCGGCCCCGGCCGAAGAAGCTTCCGGCGCCGGCGGGGTCGCTCACGGCCCGCGACCGGGTCCTCGCGCTGACCGGGGCGCTCACCGAGCGGCGCGCCCCCGCCGTCCTGCGCACCGCCGACGCCGGGGCAGCAGCCGATGCACTGCTGCAGTTCCTGCGCGAGCGGAACTACCTATCGTGACCGTCGCCGCCCTCCTGGCTGAGGCCTGCTGGCCGGAGGTCGCGGCCGGTACGACCCTGCTCCTACCGCTCGGGTCGCTCGAGCAGCACGGCCCGCATCTGCCGCTGGACACCGACACCCGGATCGCAGAGGCGCTCGCGGTGCGGGCGGCCGGCCGCGCGGCATACCCGACGTTTGTCGCCCCGGTTCTGCCCTACGGCGCCAGCGGTGAGCACGAGGGGTTTCCCGGCACAGTGTCGCTCGGCTCGAGCGCGCTGACGGCTGTCCTGGTCGAGCTGATCCGCTCCGCCACTCGGACTTTTCCTCGGGTCGTGCTGGTCAGCGCGCACGGCGGCAACCTGGATGGGGTGCAGGCGGCCCTCGCCATACTTCGGCAGGAGCGGCGCGACGCGGTGGGCTGGTTTCCGGCGGTGCCGCGCCGGCGACGCCCACGCCGGCCGGAGCGAGACCTCCCTCCTTCTCGCAATCGCACCGCACCTGGTCCGCCCTGGGCCCTGGGTTGCGGGGCGGACTGAGCCGCTCTCTGAACTGCTGCCGCGGCTGCAGTCGGTCGGCGTACGGGCGGTGAGCCCCAATGGGGTGCTCGGGGATCCGGCGGGAGCCACAGCTGAGGAGGGCGAGCGACTGTTGCACCTGCTCGCCGGGCAGGTGGCCGGCCTGGCCCGACCAGCGCAGGAGTGTTCGGCGTGACCTCGCCGCCGCGGGTGGCGCTCGTCACGGGAGCCGCGCGGGGCATCGGACGGGCCGTGACGTGGCAGCTGGCGGCCGCTGGATGGTCAGTGGTCGCCGTCGACGGGGGCGGCGAGGTGGAAGATCTGGAGGATCTCCTCGGATACCGCCTCGCCACCGAAGCGGATCTCGGTCGAGACCGTGCGCGGCGCTCCCGTTGGAGTCGCCGTGCAAGCCGTGACCGCCGATGTCCGGGACCGGGGCGCCCTGGCAGATGTCGTCGCCGACATCCTCGACCGCCATGAGCACCTCGACGCCGCAGTCGCGGCAGCGGGCATCATCGCCGGTGGGCAGCCGTTGTGGCAAACGCCAGACCAGCAACTGAGCGCCCTTCTCGAGGTCAACGTGGTCGGCGTGGCCCACCTCGCCGCCTGCGCGATTCCCGCCATGCTCGCCGCCCCCACGCCGCGGGCCGGCCGGTTCGTCGCGATCGCCTCTGCCGCTGCGCATCGTGGCATGTTCCACCTCGCCGCGTACAGCGCGAGCAAGGCAGCCTGCGTCGGTCTGGTCCGTGGTCTCGCCGCCGACCTCCGCGGCACCGGCGTAACGGCCAACGTCGTCTCTCCCGGCTCGACGCGCACCGACATGCTCGCTCGCACCGCCGAGCTGTACGACCTGCCGACGTCCGCGGCGTTCGCCGAGCACGCCCTGCTGGAGCGCCTTCTCGAACCCGACGAGGTCGCCGCGGTCGTCGCCTATCTGTGCTCGGGCAGCAGCGCGGCCATGACCGGCGCCGTCCTGGCCGCGGACGGTGGCCTGACCGCATGACGGCCGTTATCCCAAAGCCGGTTGCCCCACCGACGCCGCGCCGCGCGAGACGGGGGACCGGCCTGCCGCCCGGCTTTCGGCTGGCCATGGACTCGGGCGTCCGCCGCCGGCCGCGGTCGGACGGTGGCGTACTGCTCGGCGGATCGCCGTTGACCGTGCTGCGCCTCAACCAGCCCGCCTGGACGCGGCTGACTCGGCTGGCCGCTGGCTCCCCGGTCGGCGACGGCGCCGATGCCGTCGTGGCGGCACGGGTGGTAGACGCTGGGCTGGCGCAACCCGTCCCGCCGTCCGGCGGGCCTCGGCCGCTGGACGTCACGGTCGTCGTACCGGTCCGGGACCGGCCGGCCGAGCTTGCCCGGTGCCTGCGCGCTCTCGGCCCAGCGGCCGAGGTCATCGTGGTCGACGACGCGTCCCGCGACCCGGAGCCGGTATGCCGGGCTGCCGCCGCTGCCGGCGCGCGGCTGGTTCAGCGAACCGTCAACGGGGGCCCGGCCGCCGCCCGCAACACCGGGCTGGCGCTGTGCGGGACCCCCTACGTCGCCTTCGTCGACTCCGACTGCGTGCCGGGGCCGTCCTGGCTGACCGGGCTACTGCCACATTTCGCCGACCCGGGTGTGGCGGCGGTGGCGCCGCGCATCGTCGGACTGGACGGGCCGGGTTGGCTAGGCCGCTACGAGCAGACCCGGTCCTCCCTCGACCTCGGCGACCGGGCCGGATCGGTTGTGCCGCGGTCCCGGATCGGCTACGTCCCTGCGGCGGCGCTGGTCGCCCGACGGGATGCGCTGGGCGCCGGTTTCGACGAGGCGCTGGTGGTCGGCGAGGACGTCGATCTCGTGTGGCGCCTGCACGCCGGCGGGTGGCGAGTGCGGTACGAGCCGGCCGCGCTCGTGCGGCACGACCATCGGGTCACGGTGGCGCAGTGGGCGCGCCGGAAGTTCGAGTACGGCACGTCGGCCGCGCCGCTCGCGCTTCGCCATCCCGGCTCGGTACCGCCCGCTGTCACCTCCGCCATCGCGCTCGCCCCGCTGCTGCTCCTGCGGGCGGGACGACCCTGGGCGGCCGCCGCCACCGGGTTGCTTGCGGCGGTCGGGCTGGCTCGACGGCTGCCTCCCTTTCCCGGCCGCGCGAGAGATGCAGCTCGGCTGGTCGTGGAAGGTAGCGTCACCACCGCGCAGGGCCTAACTAAGGCATCGACTCGGGCGTGGCTGCCAGCCACGCTCCTGCTCGTGGCCACCCGCCCGCGCGCCCGTCGCACCGTCCTCGTAGCCATCCTCGTCGTGCCGCTGCTGGACTGGATCGCCCGCCGGCCAAACCTGGACCTGCCCCGCTGGACAGCGGCATACCTGCTCGATGACGCGAGCTACTGCGCCGGGGTGTGGCAAGGGGCGCTGCGGTGTCGCACCCTGGTTCCGCTGCTGCCCGCGGTTCCCGAGCTGGCAGCCACCCGGCGCGTCAGGCGCCTGCGGTGCCCTGGCGCCGCGACGGTTTGCCGGCCGGCCGGGTCCCAGCCCGATCCATCGCCTTGAGGCGGTGTTTGTTCACCGCGATCTCGTAGTCGGTGGGCGCCGCCCCCTTGGGTTGCTGCTGCTGCGGCGCGAGGGCCATCACCTCGGCGAAGGTGTGGTGACGCACGTGGTCGGCCAGCTCGGGGTCGGCCTCTGCGAGTAGCTGGCGGAACCTTTCGGCCGCAAGCGGACCCAACGAGTCGCAAATATCGACTGCGCACTGCCTGGCCTCCCCCAGGAGAGCCGCAACACCGCCATCGCGGTGCTGCGCGAGGTCGACGACAGGCTCGTCGCGGGGCTGCAGCCCTGCTGGATCGACGATGCTGCCAGACCGGTGCCGCTCAGCCGGGACAACGGATCGGACCGGGTTGTTGCGTACATCGAGGCGATCAGTGCGCAGGCGGGCTTCACCACCCTCTTTAGCTGGGGACCAGACGACGTGGTGGCGCTCGACAGTGGACCAGGAGCCGGTCAGTAGCAGTCGCCGACTTAGTCGGTGACCTTCAGGATGTGCAGGCCGGCCTGTGAGTTGGTCAGGTAGATCACGCCGCGCCGGTCGACGATGATGTCCTCGGCGCACGTCGTGAGCGGGCCGGGGAACCCGCCGTATCGTTGCCAGTTCCACTCCGTGGGGTTCGGTGGGACGTATGCCGCGATCTCATCCGGGCCGTAGGGGTCGGAGATGTCGAAGACGCGCAGCCCGGCCTGGAAGTACGAGCAGTAGATGCGGTCGCTGCGCTGGTCGAGGACCGGTTGGTGCTCGGGCTGGTGCACGTTGTGGTTGCCGAACGGGTACCAGGTGCCGTCGAGCGTCGAGTAGTCCGCGCCCCAGATCGACCCTGGAGGCGGGGTGGGCTTGGGGCACACCGAAAGGAGCACCGGCTCGGCCCCGTCGGCCACCGATGCGATGCCGACCATGTTGAGTGGCTGGTGCTTGCCGCGGATGCCGGCCATCCCCGCGGTGCCCTTCGGGTCAAGAGCGAACGGCCGCTCGCCCTCCGTCGAGATTATGGCGATCTCGCGGTCGGGGAACGGCACGATCGTGTGGACCGACGCCCCTCCTGACCCGCCGCCGAACGGCGGGTGGGTGCGCAGCGTCGAGAGGTGCCGGGGCTGGGTGACGTCGGAGATGTCCAGGACGACCATGCCGACGCCCCAGTAGGCCAGGTAGGCATGGTCGCCGTCGACGTACGGCATGTGCAGCTCGACGTGGGGGCTGGCCGGGTCCTCGAGGGTCCACTGCTCGGGATGGGCCCACTCACCGACGACGAGCGGGTTGGCCGGGTCGGCGATGTCGAGAATCCGGTAGATGAACCCGCGGTAACCGGGCGCGCCAGAGGTGAGGTGAACGTAGCGCCCGCCGTCGTAGTAGTTGCGGTGCGTGCCCCACTGGGTGCCAGTGTTCCAGCGCCCGATCGACATGGGCGCCTCCGGGTCGGAGAAGTCCCAGATCACCACGCCCTCGTCGAACTCGGTCCCCTCCGGCTGGGGGCCGAAGAACATGTCGAACTTGCGCATCTGCAGGTGGGTGATCCCGATGCCGTCGGCGACCTGCAGCTTGACCATGGAGATGCCGGTCTTGCCGGACGGCTCGGGCACGAACCGGATGAACCGCGGAGCCGCCGGGTCGGTGACCTCGAAGCACGAGATGCCTTGCTTGGCCCAGTGCGCGCAGTAGAGGTAGAAGCGCCCGCGAACCTCCTGCATCGCCATCTGGTAGCCGGCGTTGCCCACGCCCAGGTCGAGGTAGGCAAGCAGCTCGACATTGCGGGCCATCGCGCCGTCGGGACCCGCCACCCACTGGCCCTGGTCGGTCTCGGACACGTTCCTCACCTTCCTTATGCCTGGCATCACGAGTAACCGTGGCAGGTAATCCTCGCGGCCTCGGTAGACCGGCCTAACCTAAACCACCGATCCTGCGCGGCCCACGAGCCAAACCGAGGAGACACGACGGCATGGACGTTGGAATCGGGCCCACCATCCGCTACCACCCCGAGCGACCCCGTCCGCTGGTGGACCTGTACGACGACTTCTTCGAGGAGTTCATCCTCGCTGACCAGCTGGGGTTCAACCACATCTGGCTCCCGGAGCACCACTTCGCCGAGGACGCGCACAACCCTTCGCCCTGCCTCTGCTCGCCGCGCTGGCTCGCCAGACCACTCGGGTCCGGCTCGGCACATACATCCTGCTGCTCGCCTTCCATGACCCGTTGCTCGTCGCGGAGGACGCGGCGGTCGTGGACAACCTGTCCCACGGACGGCTCGACCTCGCCATCGGCGCCGGGCCGATGGAGCAGGAGTGCCGCGTCTTCGGCGTGCCCCGCAACGAGTCCTACGCCCGCACCTACGAGGCCCTCCAGGTCATCCAGAAGTGCTGGACACAGGAGGAGTTCAGCCACCACGGCAAGTACTTCCACTTCGACAACGTCCGGGTCACGACCAAGCCTGTGCAGCAGCCCCATCCGCCGGTCTACATGGCAGCGATGGGGCCGCAGAGCGCCACCCGAGCGGCCAAGCGCGGCTACCACTCGGCCATGGCGATGGGCCCGTCGCACAACGTCTACGTCGACGCGCTGCGCGACACGGGCCGCGACCCGGCAGATTTCAAGTTCGTCTCCGGACCGATCGGCATACACATTGCGGACACCACCGAGGCGGCGTGGGACGAGGCGGAGGAGGCGCTGCACGCGTGGGTGTCCTTCTACGTCCGGCGTGGCTCCCCCGTCGGCCACGGGTTACCTCCAGTGGGCGAGCTGCGCAAGCGCAACTTCCCGTTTGGGGTATGCCGTTCATGGTCGGGTCGGTCGGCGAGGTCGGGAGGTCGAGACGATGCGGGCGATGTTCGAGAAGGCCGCTTGACGAGATGGTGCTGTACTTCCACCCGCCGGGGATGTCCACCGAGGTGGCTCGCCGGGCGATGACGTTGTTCGCGCAGCACATCCTGCCCGAGGCGCAGGGCTGGGGGGACAAGTCGCGGCGCTTACCGGCATCGAAAGGTCCGTAAGTCCTGCATCGAAAGGTCCGTAAGTGCTGTCAAAAGGCCCGAGTTTCTACCCCTTCTGACCTCTCGCGGGGGCAGGGTCTAACTGAGCCGAAGGAGGCAGCAGTGATCACGTGGTGGATCGTGGGCCGGCGCAAGCCGGGGATGAGCCAGGCCCGGTACTTCTACGAGTGGGGTGTCGTCCACGTCGCGCTGATGCTCACGACGCCGTCGGTGATGAAGGTGTTCCGGCGGTACGTGCAGTGCTACCGGGTCAACGACGTGCCTGACGAGGTCCTCGTGCACCCGCAGTCGGCGGACAGCTGGGACAGCATCGGGGTGCACTACTTCACCAGCCCGGCGGACATGGTGGAGTCGGTCACCGCACCCGACTATGTCGCCCGGATGCAGCCGCACTCCTTCGGCGACTCGGCGTTCGTGTTCGAGTTCACGACGCCGGAGGTGGCCTTCGACTCGGGGCTGCTGCCGGCCGACGGCGCTCTGAAGGTGGTCAACTTCCTCAAGGCGCGTGCGGGTGTGTCGCCGGAGGAGTTCAACGGCATCTGGCGCGACGAGCACACCCCGGAGCTGCTGAAGCTGACCGCGGAGTCCGGGCTCGTGCGCAAGTACGTGCGCAACCCGGCAGACGACCTCTCCGCCGCCATGCAGGGCGGCACCTTTGCCGGAACTCTCTTCGAGCATGCCCAGGCAGGTGGCTACGGCGGCGTCGAGGAGATTCTACGTCGATGATCTCGACGCGCTGGCCAAGCTACGCCAGGACGAGGGCATCTACCGAGGGATCCGGGGCAGCAAGAGCCGCTTCGTCGACTTCGACGGGAGCTTCTCCATGGTGGTCGTGGACCGCGAGCCGTTCCGCGCCGTGCTCGACCCCGCCGGAGGTGCCAGCCATGCCTGGGCACTCGGTGGTCTGCAGGTGAGCAGCCGCCATGGGGAATGGACCGTCGCGCCCCCGGAGTCGGCTGGCAGCTTGGGGCCGGTCGAACCGGCTCCCGTCGGCGGACCCAGCTAAGGCTGGCTGCCAGCCTCGCGCACCTGCAGGCGGACGCGTTCGGCGTCCTCCCAGTCTTGGGCGCCCAAGGCGATGGCGGCTGCGGGAAATAGGCCGTTCTCCTCGTTCTGGATGTGTTCCAGCAGCGTCTCGAACTCGGCGATCACCGCTGCCCAGTCGACCCGCGCTGGTCCCGCCTCGCTGATCGTCTTCAGGGCCCGGTCCAGGACGATGTCCAGGTCGTCGTGCTCGTCGAACAGGTGCTCGACCTTGTCGCTGTACTCGGTATGCCGGGCCATGGCCGGATAGATGCTCAGCTCTTCCACCGCGTCGTGCTCATGCAGCACCGTCGCCAACCGGGCCAGCCGCTGCGCTGCCACCTCGTAGTTCTCGCTGTTGACCGCGCGCCGAACCTCGCCGCACAGGTTCTGGATATCAACGTGCTCCGCAGTGAGGTCACCGATGGGCTTGATCGAGCGGCAACCGCAGTAGCTGCACATGGTGCTCCCTTCTCCGGCTCCAGCGTAGGGCGGCCCCCCCGCCCTCAGGACAGATGCGCCTGGTCGATGGCCGACTGCAATGACTGCGCGTAACCGTCGCTCGTCACCGTCGCGCCGGAGACGGTGTCGATGTCCGCGCTCTGCTGCTGGACCGTTTGCTGGTTGAGGACCGGAACCGCGTAAGAGTTGATCTGCTGGTCTCTGGAGTTGCTCGTCGGGTACTGAACGGCCTGCGCCTTGGTGATCTTGCCGTCCTGGACCGTGATCTGCACCTGTACGGGGCCCCACCGGGTGGAAACGGAAGCGCCGGTGTAGGTCCCGGCCGCCTGCGCCGCGCCGCCCGAGCCCGTCGCCGGGGTGGCGGCCGTACCATTGGCAGGTTGGGCGCTGGCCGCCGCCACTGCTCCTGAGTTGGTACTCGTGTGGTAGCTGAACAGCAGCACCAGACCGCTGATGGTGCTCATGATCGCGACGGCGATCCGGCGCATGGCGTGCTCCTCCCGTGGGTAGGTGGTGAAAGCCGGGTTACCAGCTGAACCGTTCCTGGTGGATCCGGTCTGCCGGGACTCCTGCAGCAAGGGCCGCCGCCCTGGCCGCGTCCATCCACCCAGGCGCGCCGCAGACGTACACGTCGTGCTCGGCGATGTCTGGTACGAGGTGGCGGAGGCCCTCGACGTCGGAGAGGTGGGCAGCGCTGTGTGGAAGCCAGGACGGGCGGCCCGGCGCGCGATGCCCCAGCGCGCACAGCATTCGCGCGCCCTTGCTCTCGGCCAAAGCCGCCAGCTCGGCCTGGAAGATCAGGTCCAGCTCCGTGCCGGCCCGGTAGATCAGGGTCACATCGCCGGGATCCTGTGGCAGCTGTTCGAGCAGCGCGCGCAGCGGCGTGATGCCGACGCCGCCGGCCAGCAAGGTCACCTTGCGGCGGGTGCGGACTCCGGCGTGCAGGCGGCCATACGGACCCTCGATGGCTACCCGGGTGCCGGGGCGAACGGCGGCCAGCGCTCGGCTGCCGTCGCCGAGGTCCTTGACCGTGATCCGCAGCGCGTCGCCGGACGGCGCAGCCGACAACGAGTAGGGATGGCCGCGAGTCCAGCCAGGCCCGTCCAGGAAGCGCCACACGAAGAACTGCCCGGCCGCCACGGGAAGCCGATGCAGGGCGCGGCCGGTCATCCAGAGGGACACGACGTCGGGGCTCTCGCGGACGACCGCAGTGACTCGAAGGCGGTGCCGGATGCTGCGGTATGCCGGTAGCGCAAGCCGCCAGAGGACGACGGCACCGGCGGCAGCGATCCAGAGCGACCACCAGTAAAGGGTCGCCGCGTGGCTGGTCACGAACTCCTGGCCGGCCCACAGCTGATGCGGCACCGCCAGCCCGACGCCGAGATAGGCGTACAGGTGCAGCAGGTGCCACGACTCGTACCGAAGCTTGCGGCGGGCTTTCTTGACGCTGGTCACCGCGACCATGGCCAGCAACGCGACGCCCGCCACGGCAAGCAGCAGGCCCGGGTAGTTGACGACCAGGTCCCAGGCTTGGGCGGCCACGTTCTGCCTGTCCTGAACCGCATAGCCCACGGTGACCAGCACGATGTGGGCTCCCATCAGGCTGACCGACCAGAACCCCACCAGTCGGTGGCGGCGGGCGAGCTCGTCCTGGCCGTAAACCTGCTCGACAAGTGGGATGCGAGCCATGAGCAGCACCTGCACAAGCAGCAGGTTGGCCGCGACCAGCCCGGTGAGGCGGCCGAGGCTGGTCACCCCTGACCCGAGCGCGCCGAAGCCGCGCAGCCCCCCGCCGCTCACCCACAAAGCGAGCACGACCAGGACGCTGGCCCAGGTCAGTGAGCCGACGACGTCGCGCCAACACCGGGGCAGGCGCAACGGCGCGCGCTGGCGAGTCCCGTGCCTGTGGCTGTCTTTACCTGCGTAGTCCGCCATGGGAGGCTGCTGGAGGGTGGCACTCATGCAGCTACTCCTTGCCGTGGCCGGACAGCCGCCTTTGTCAGCAGCTTTGTCAGCCAGGGTCGAGGCCGAACCTGTGCGCACGCTGAGCGCGCTCTAAGCCGCAGGCTTGAACGGCACTTCTGGTCACCGAGCCACCGGTGCGGGGCGTCCCCCTTTCGGTACCGGCCCGTCAACATCCTCCAGGGTCGAGGACAGTGCCTCGGCTGCCCAGCCACGCTCGACCCGTTCCTGCTCGAGCCGCACGCCCGGGCCGTGCACGTCACCGACGAGTTCGGCATACACGGTCGCCTCCGCCTCGGTGAGGCGGGTGAGCACCTCGCGCGAGGGCCGCGGCTCGCTGACCCATTGTGACCGGTGCGCGAGCAGGGTCGTCTCGTCCATGAGCACCGACCGGACGCTCGGCAGCATCCCGCGCAGCCGGTCGAGGATGACGAAGCCGTGTGTGTCCAGGTCACCCCAGTAGACGACCGGCCGCAGCCCGGAGCACAGCCACGGCAGACGGCCAAGGCGCAGCACGTCGAACCCCGAGCCGAAGAACGCCACCACTCCCGGCAACGGCGGCAAGGCGAGGAAGCTCACCTCGTTCTCCACGACGAGCACCGGGCCGGCACCGACCTCCACCCACGCCAGCTCGTCGACCCGGACGGTGAGGTCGCTCAGCCCAGGCACCGCGGCGAGCAGTGACGCACCGTCCGCAGCGCGCAGCCGGATCCGTTTCGGCTTGTCGGATAGCCCGAAGGCGCCGACCAGGTCCGTGGCGCCGTCCAGTGCGGGTTCGCTTGCCCTGACGGCATCGAGCAGCTCGGTGACCAGGCGGGAGCGCGCCTCGAGGAACTTCGTGTCGACCCCAGGGACGTCGACTTCGCGAAGGTAGGCATCCCTGCGGCCCAGTCGCGCAACCAGAGGACACTGCGCTGCAGTGCGTCCCAATGCCCGGCCTGCGCGAGGGCGCGCATCGGGTATGCCGCGACCCAGGCACCCAGCCGCGGGTCACCTTCCAGGGCACTCGCCAACATCGTCTGGTATGCCGTGACCTCGTCACCGACACCGAGCCACCGCCACACCTGCTCAGGCCGCTCGAACCACGCCTCGCACGGCACGGCGTTGGCGCCGACCAGGCGGCCCCCAACCCGTCGCGTGCCGAGCCGCACCCGAGGTGAGCGCTCGGGCCCGGCGGCCCGCTGCCACGCGGCCGCCCAGTCGCGAACGGAGCCGAAGTCGGTGCTGAGCTCGCGTGCCGTCGGCCCCGAGATGGGCAGCCGGATCGGCTCCCAAGGCGCCCCGGAAGAGACCCGAGCAAGCAGCTCGCCACGGTCCCACCTGCGCCGCAGGGCCCGGGTGAGGTCGTTCGGAGTGGCCCAGTGCGTCACTGACCTCCCTCGGCGCGAGCGACGGCGAACCGCCGCCTCAGGTCGCGGTACTCGGTAATGGACATGGTGCGCAGCCGGCTGGACGCGCCGGTCGGGTTGTCGACGAACCCGACTCGCTGCACGAACGGCTCGATGGTGTGCACCTTCTGCAGCGGCGTGACCACGAGCACCTGCAGCCCAAGGCGGCGGAACAGGTTCAGCGCGTAACGAGTCGACTCGTCGGAGCCACGTCCGAACGCTTCGTCGATGACCGCGAAGCGGAAGGTCCGAGCCCGCGGGTCTGGCTCGTCGAGCCGGAACTGGTAAGCGAGGGAGGCCGCCAGGATCGTGTAGGCCAGCTTCTCCTTCTGGCCGCCGGACTTGCCGTCCGAATCGGAGTAGGTCTCGTGCTCGGTGTCGTCCTCGCGCCACCGCTCGGACGCGCTGAAGGTCAGCCAGTTGCGCACGTCGGTCACCCGTTCGGTCCACGCCCGGTCCGCTCTCGGTCTGCCCCTCTCTGCCCCGGAACCGCGACATGATCGCCTCGACCTGCTCGAACTTCGGCCTCGGAGTACTGCTCGTCCGACCCGACGCCGATGACGTCCTCGGTGCACGCTCGCAGGTCACGGCGGAAGTCGCGCATGTCGAGCAGGTTCGTCGGGTGCGGCTCGAGCCGGATGTACCGGCCGGAGTTGTAGTCGATCTCGTGCAGCGAGGCGTTGATCGTCTCGATGCGCTCGTCGATGACCGAGACCTGGGCGTTGAGCTTGGCCTGGAAGGCCGCGATCTCGCGGATGGAGTTCTCGTTGAGGTAGGTCTTGAAGCTCGGTCTCGAAGCGCGGCAGGTCGTCGTGGTCGACCCGGTCGCGCAGCTGCACGATACTCGCTCATCGAGGCAACATCGGCGTCGACGTCGGTCGTCTCCTCGGGGAAATCGTCGCGAAAGGCGCCCATGAGCCGCTCGGCCCGGCTCTGTCGCAGGCGCCTGGCTTCGCTGAGCTTCTCGATCGCTCTGGTCAGGTCCGCGGTCAGGGCCAGCACGGCCGGGGCCACGGCATCCGCCAGGTGTGGTCCGCGGCCGTGGAGGGCCTCGCGCGCCCGCCCGACCGCGGCACCGAGGTCCCCCGGCTCTGAGTCGACCACGGCGCGCGCCGAGGCGATCGCTGAGTCAAGGCGCCGCACCTGCCCCGTCGCCTCACCGACCGCGCGGTCAGCCGCCTGCCCGTCGCTGACCGCGGCCCGAATTTCGCGTTCGAGCGCCCTGAGCCGGCCTTCGATACGGCCCAGCTCGGCCGACTCGTCGCGAAGCTGCGCGAGCTGACGCTCAGCGTCGGCGACGAGCCTCGCGCTCTCCCACCAGTCCAGATCCCGAGCGTCCTGACGCAGGACCGCGTCCAGCGCACTTCGCCGGGCCTCCACGGCCAGGCGCTGCGCGACGACCCGCTCGCGCCGGCCGCCAATCTTGGTGAGCTGGCTCTGGACGCGCTGCCCCTGCTCGAGCAGCGCCTCGACCTTGGCGGCGTTGTCCCACCCGAGCACGTACGTGGACGCGTCGTCGAGCCGTCGTCGGTCGTCCTTCTCGTGACGCGAGCCGGTCTTGACCTGTCCCAGGACCGTGACCGCCCGCCGGGATCGGCGCAGCTCGGTCACCGTTCGCACGCACTGGTGGTCGGCGCGTGCCGCGAGCTCCTCTCCCACCCACCGTGCGAGTGGCCCAGGGCGCACGTCGAGCTTCGCGGCGAGCGACTGACTGTCGGGCCGAGCGGCGGGCTCCGATTCGGCGTGGCGCACCCGGTGATAGACGAGCCGGCCGCCCAGATGGTGGCCGTCGACCCAGTTCGAGACTAGTTCGTAGTGCCGGTCAGGCACGACGAGCGCCAGGGCGAACCCCCGCAGCACGCGCTCCGCGGCCCCTACCCACTCCCGGTGCTCGTCGCGCACCTGGACCAGCTCACCGGCATACGGAAGCTCGTCATCGGGTATCCCGAGATCGGCGGCCAGCCGCCCCCGCATCTCCAGCGCCTCCCTGGGGATGCTCGACCGCCGTTGCCTCAGGCTGGTCAACTCGTCGCGGATGCGACGCGACTCGACCTGCAGCTCGCCTTCCTCGACCGCGATCGTGGCGGCTGCCGTGTCAATCTGCGCGAGCTCGGCTCCCACTGCGGTGAGCAGCGCCGTCGCCTGGTCATGCAGCCGGTCGACCTCATCGGCTGCACCAAGTGGACCCGGCAGGCCGGCCGCGGCGAGCGCCTCATCGAAGCCGCGCAGCCGCTTGCGGCGCTCGTCGCGGTGCTCGCCGTGCCGTTCGACCTGTTGCTCAAGGACGCCGATCCGTCCGCCAGCGTGGCCCTCGCGAGCGATCTTGAGCCCGGTTTCCTCGGTCCGCAGCTCGGCGAGACGTCCGGTATGCCGAACGCTATCCCGCTGCGCATCTCGGGCCTGTTCGCTCGCGGCGCCCTGTTCGGCGGCGAGCAGGTCCAGCGCCAGCCGCGCCCCGGCGTACTCCATTGCCAACCGCTCCTGCTCATGACCGGTGATCTGCGCTGCGAAGCCGGCGATCTCGTCGCCGAGAGCCACGATGGGCGTTAGACCGTCGAGCATCCGGCGGGCTTTGAGCACCGCGTTGTGTGCGGCCGTGAGGTTCTCGAAGTGGTCGACGAGTGCTCGCACCGTATCGGCGCTGTCGAAGGGCTCGAGCATGTGCTCGCGGACGAAGTCGGTGAGGTTGCCGACCGACTTCAAGGACACGGTCTGGTGGAACAGGTCCATCGCCTGCAGGCCCGGAATGCCCAGGGCGCGGCGGTAGGCCTTGCTGTAGTCGGGGAAGGCCGTGTGCGGCTTCAGCCCGCCTTGGCGCAACCGCCGCCGCAGCTCGGCGATGTCGGAGCCGAAGCCGGTGAAGTGCTCCGCGATCGTCAGCGGCGCCTCGGCCACGATGTAGAATCCGGCTCGGCTGGCCCCCGATCCCCTCCGGCAGCCAGAAGACCTGGGCCAGCGTGACCGTGTGGTCGAGATGCTCGTGCCGGAACGCGGCAAGCAGCACCGAATGGGACCGGTGGTCCCGCAAGGCAACCGGCCGCGACGCGCCGGTGGTCTCGCTGCGCTCGGACTTGTAGTGGCCCAGCACGTAGGAGCGCAGATCGCGCTCCCGGGTCTGCGCGCCCGCGGCCTTGTTGTACGAGATCCGGTTGGCCGGCAGCAGCAGGGTCGTGATGGCGTCGACCAGGGTCGACTTGCCCGACCCGATGTCGCCGGTCAGCAGGGCGGTGCGACCGTCGAGGCCGAACCGCCACACGGCCCGATCGAAGGTGCCCCAGCCGAGCACCTCCAGCCGCTGCAGCCGAAAGCCAGGCAGGGCCACACCGGCATCCTCGAGGGAGAACAACTCATTCATCGGCAGCCCCCAGGGAGGTCAGGTATTCCTGAAGCTGCGTGTCGAAATCAGCCAGCCACTGCGCGTCGATGTAGGCCTTGATGATGCGACGCACCTCGTAGGTGTCGGCTTGCCCGCTCACCCTGCGCAGAAAGCCCAGGTCAACGATCTTCGAGACCACCGCGTCGACCTCCGCGACGACGCGAACGGCGTTGTCGCTGCGTGGCAGGTGCACCTGCAGCAGGTCGATGATCTGGTCGCGGCTCAGGATCAGGCGCGGGTCTGCGCTGGAGGCATCGGCTTCGGCGAGCCGCTTGCGCAGCAGGGCCAGCAGCAGACTGACTCGGAAGGACAGCCGGTGGCGCGGCACCAGCCTCGGGACGTCGACGTCGTCCAGGTTGGCCGCTTTGACGTAGGCGTACCGCTCGGCCTCGTCGATGACCAGGACCAGGCCCATATCGGCCATGTGGTCGACGACGCGCCCCCGGTAGCGATGCAGCAGCAGCCAACCGGCCTCGTTGTCGTCCTCGTAGAGCACTCCCCGCAGCAGCGCCACGACGACTCGGACGAAGTCGGCCTGCTCCATGCTGACGGACGGCAGGTCCGGCGTCGTGCCGGGCGGCGCCACCGAGCGGGCACCCGATCGGGTCGTCTCGGTGCTCACGAGGCCGGGCTTTCGTCGTTGGCCCGCACGTAGATCACGCGCGGGACGTCGGCCGTGCGACGCGCGCCATCAGACCCCTCCCAGCTGACCTCGGCCCGAGCCGACTCGTTGACATCCACGGCAACCCCCGGTTCGTTCATCGCGAAGTAGGCGACCAGCTCGGCCAGCCCCTGCTGCAGCGGTTGCGCCTCGAGCAGCGTCGCGAGGTCGACCTGGTCGCGCTCGGCCAGCGCGGACCGCACCGCGTCGCTGATCCGCTCGCGGTCGACATACGCCTGGGCGAAGAGCGCACCAGCGTCCGCTGGGTCGGCTGCTGCCTCCGCGAGGTCGCTGTCGATATCAGCCGCCGTGGGCGGTTTGTACAAGGGCCGCTCGATGGGCAACGCGAACAAGGCGGCCATGCCGTCGAGCTCGGTCTCCACGCGCGGGTTCAGGTCACGCAGCTGCACGGCGACGGTCTCGATGCTGCGCAGCAGGTCCATGACTCGCCGGTTCTCCAGCCAGACCCGGTCGTCGAGGAACCGGCGCAGCTGGTCGGACAGGTGGCGGACCGTGGCCTGGGTGAGATCCGCCGCGCCAAGCCAGTCGTTGTTGATCCGGCGGACTCGCGGGTCGGGCCGCAACGAGTCGAGCCGGTGCACCTCTCGAAGCAGGTCGGACAGCTCCTCCTGCTTGGTGCTCGAGAGCAGGAAGTCGTAGAACGCGACGAAGCTGCGCCCTTGGTCGGACTCGGCGATGAGGTTGCGGTCCCCCAGAACCTGGTCGAGCAGCTCGCCCTTGCTCCCGTCCCATGACGCGATCGTCTCGCGCATCTGGCGGTCCAGGCCGCGGAACTTCTCCTCGACCTCGCGAAAGTCAGAGAGCAGCTCGCGGGCACCGGTCGCGAACTGCTGGTAGCGCTCCCGCAGGGCGGTTTCCCCGAGGACGTCGACGTGGCCGGCCTCCGCCCGGGAGATCTCGGCCTCGAGCCGGGCCCGCTCGGCATACAGCTGGTCAAGGCGACGTGCGGGGTCGGTGTCGGCGCCGTAGACGATCTGGCGCAGCAGGTCGACCAGGGTCGCCAGGCGGGACTCGGTGCCCACGAAACTGCGCTCGGCGAGGCTTTCGGCCCAGGCCACCACCCGCTCGAGCGGCCGGGGTGGCGTCGACATGCGGCTCGTCGGTGCCGGGCGGGTAGTACTTGCGCAGCCACCCCTTCTCGGTCCAGTCGGTGAGGTATGCCGGCGCGCTGAGCGGGAAGCTCTCCTCACCGAGCCGTTGGCGCAACGCGAACAGCTCGTCGTCGAGCCGGCTGACCAGGTCGGGCAGCGACATTGAGCGCACGTTCTCCTCCACGAAGACACGACCGAGCACGCTGACGATGAGCGCGGCATGCTGGGCCCGCAGCAGCCGCCACGCTGGATGCCGCTCGCGCAACGTCGCGACCTCGTCGTAGCTGAGCACGGTGCCCATCCTTGCGCACCCCACTGACACCCACCCGGCAGCGCGCCACGCCACCTCATAAGGAGCCGTTGCGCCGCTCTGACGTCGTTTCCACTCCTATCTACTTCGCCCGAAAAAGTAGGGGGCCATTTGCGCGCTGACCTGGGCAAACGTCGGCGCGTCTGCCCGGCGGTGGGGTCGAATGACGAGATCCTGGTCCAGGACCCTTATGTCACAAGGGAAGTGAGGCCTGATGCTGGTTACCACCAATGGGCAGCAGACGTTGTGGGAGACGATCCTGCCGCCGGGCTACGAGAATCTTCCGGCGGAGCTGGCGGCCGTCGACGCGGTGCTTGAGGACCCAGTGTTCTTCGAGCCGTACCGGGGGCACTTCTCTGCGGTGATGGGCCGCCCGTCGATACCGATCGAGACCTACCTGCGGATGATGTTCCTCAAGCACCGCTATGGGCTGGGTTACGAGAGCCTGTGCCGGGAGGTGGCCGACTCGATCTGCTGGTCGCGGTTTTGCCGGATCCCGCTGGGGACACGGGTGCCGCACCGTCGACGCTGGGCAAGCTGACCGCCCGCTGCGGCGCGAGCGTGATCGAGCAGCTGAACGCGGCGCTGTTGGCCAAGGCGGTCGCGGCCAAGGTGGTCAAGACCGACAAGGTCCGCGCGGACACCACCGTGGTCCCGGCGAACGTGGCCTACCCGACTGACTCCGGGCTGCTGGTCCGCGCGATCGTGGCGATCATGACGCTGGTGGCGCGGGTTCACGCCGGCGGCGCGGCGTCCCGGACCAAGGTGCGGGACCGGCGCCGGGCGGCTGGGCGGCGGGCGCGGTCGATCTCGGCGCACCTGAAGCTGCGCAACGAGCAGGCCAAAGCCAGCGTGCTGGCGATCACCGGCGAGCTGGCCGACCTTGCCGAGGCCAGCGTCACCGAGGCCAGCCGGGTGCTGGCCAATGCCCGCCGCCATGTTGCCCGCCGCGGCGCGGGCACCCCGGGGCGGCTGGCCTGGGCGATCGATGACCTGGAGGTGATGTTGGGCCGGGCCACTCAAGTGGTGGCCCAGACCCGCACCCGGCTTTCCGGGGCGATCCCGGCCTCGGCGACCCGGCTGGTGTCCCTGCACGACGTGGACGCCCGCCCGATCGCCAAGGGCCGGCTCGGCAAACCGGTCGAGTTCGGCTACAAGGCCCAGGTGGTGGACAACAGTGATGGCATCGTCCTGGACCACGGCGTGCACCGGGGCAACCCGGCGGATGCCCCGCTGCTAGCCCCGGCCATCCGGCGGATCAAAACCCTGGCCGGTCGAGCACCGCGCGCGGTCACCGCCGATCGGGGCTACGGCGAGGCCAAGGTGGACCAGGAACTGACCGACCTCGGCGTGAGCACCGTGGTGATTCCCCGCAAGGGCAAGCCCGCCAAGGCCCGCCGCGAGCACGAGCACGGCCGCCGCTTCCGCCGCCTGGTCAAGTGGCGCACCGGCAGCGAGGGACGCATCTCCTACCTCAAGCGTCGCTACGGCTTCGACCGCACCCGCCTCGATGACCTGGCCGGCGCCCAGACCTGGTGCGGCCTGGGCGTCCTCGCACACAACACCGTCAAGATCGCCCACCTGATCGAGACCCGGCAGAGCCACCCGCCAGCAACCGAGAAGCGGCCCAGCCGTCATCGATCTGCCCAACCACAAGCCCCCAGCGCCGCCGCGACCGGACCCCCGCCTGACCCACTGCCCTGGTCCAGCCCCGCTGCATAACCTTCCTCCCGAGCTCCCGGCCGACCCGGCACGCTCTGGCCAGGCCCCTCCCAAGACGGGAGGGCGCCTGGACAGAGGCCGGACAGGCCGGGAGATCGGGAAACAGGGTCGTACCCGATCCTGCCGATCTGTGTCCCACCCCTACTCAAGGCCATTTTTCGGGGCGAAGTAGCTATGCCCGCTCCGGGACTTCGCCCGGAACGGGTGGCCCCTTCGGGGCAGCTCTGGTCACCGGTGGTGGGTGATCCTACGGTTCGTGGATGGTCGATGAATTCACCGAACGCTACGGGGAGCTGCTGACCGGCTCGTATGACTGTGTGGACCGGATCGTGCTCAACGCGTACTTCCCGCTGGGGCACAACCCGGGCGGGTTCCGGACGTGGTGGCGCCGGCTGCACGATGACGGTGATGAGTCGTTGGACAACGCGCACCTGATCCGGTTGGCCGGCCGGTTCGCCCGGCGGGTACGGGCGTGGGCGGCTGCGAACCGGGTGCCGGTGATCGACTGCACGGCCGAGGACCGCAAGCACCGCATCGCCGAGGAGTTCCTGCGCGAGCACACGGTCGGCACGGGCGTGTTCCTGGTCCTGGTGGCCCGGGCGCCGGCGACGGTGTGGAAGGTGACCCGCACCAGCGCCGGGAGGATCCGCAACCTGCAGAAGACTCGGCAGTTCGTCAATCACTACTCGTTCCACATCATCGACCCGGCGTTTGGGCATCTGACGATCAAGATGAGCGGTCACCCGCCGTTCGGTGCGCAGGTCATCCTCAACGGCCACGAGTACGTGGCCTGCCAAGCACACGCGGCGGGCATAGCCTTCGCGAAGGAGGGCAACTGCTTCACCCGCATCGGTGAGCCCGAGCGCCTGGCTCAGGTCGCAGACACCTTGTCCCAGCCCGGGACTGTAGGGCGCCTGAGCCAGGTCATCGACCGGTGGATCTACACCGCCTGCCTGTGCTTCGGGCTGGACCTGGACGAGCAACGCCGCAGCGGATTCGGCTACGCCTACTCGGTCTATCAGGTCGAGTACAGCCGCAACCTCATCTTCGCCTCCGGTGCGGTCATGGAACGGGCCTTCGACACCGTCGTGGACCGGACCCGGACCCGGTTGGACGTGCCGAGGCTGCGGACCCTGTTCGGGGTGGGCCAACGCCCGCGGCGACCAGCTGGAGCCGACCTGTCACCTCGTCAGGCAGTCGTGATCGAGAGACCACGGTGGAACCTCACCTTGTTCAAAGTCCACTTCGGACTGTTGACCCTCAAGGGGTACACCAAGGGCGAACACGTGCTGCGGTTCGAGGCGATCGTGCACAACACCAAGACCCTGCACACCGGCCGGGCGCTGGAGAAGTTCCCCGCCATCGTGACCCGCCTAGCGGGCATGGTCGACCGGTTCACCAGCATGCTCGACTGCGTCGACGTCGCCTTCCTGCCCGATGGCATCCTCGACCAGTTGCCGACCCCGTCTCAGATCGGAGCCACCCGGGTGGGCGGCGTCGATGTCAACAAACCCCGCGCCCGGGCCGCGCTGGCCGCCGTGCTTGCCTTGGCCGTGCACCCGACGGGTTCACCGTCGCCGACCTGGCCGCCAAGGTCCACTCCCTCACC
Source organism: uncultured Actinomycetota bacterium (assembly GCA_963724925.1). Taxonomy (GTDB): domain Bacteria; phylum Actinomycetota; class Actinomycetes; order Actinomycetales; family Dermatophilaceae; genus Phosphoribacter. The sequence continues at coordinate 23,368 of CAVRXF010000012.1, forward strand.
GGCGCGACCTCCCAGGACTACACCGTCCGGCAGGCCGCCTACGACCTGCGCAAACTGCGCGGCAAACACCTGGTCATCAAACCTGGCCGGACCCGTCGCTACCAGGTGCCCGGCCAGGCCGCCCGCACCATCGCCGCCCTGCTCACGCTGCGCGAGCACGTCATCGCCCCCATCCTCGCCGGCGTCCGCCGACGGCAAGGACGGCCACCCAAGACACACACCCGCATCGACCGTGACTACGAGAACCTCCGCACCGGGATGCGCACCCTGTTCCACGACCTCGCGATCAGCCCGGCGGCATAGACAACAAATTGTCGATCAGAAGCCGCAAGCGCCTAGTGTCCTTCGCCGTTAATTCGTAGCATAAGTAGTAGGATGAGGCCCGTGGCGAGGACGGGGCGGCCGAAGGCCGAGTTGACGTTGGCCGATGATGAGCGCGCGCAGTTGGTTTCGTGGGCGCGGCGGGCGAAATCGGCGCAGGCATTGGCCTTGCGCTCGAAGATCGTGTTGGCCAGCGCGGGCGGGGCGGACAACAAGAGCGTGGCGGCGCAGTTGCGGGTGACGCAAGCCACCGTAGGGAAGTGGCGTCGTCGGTTCGTCGCCGATCGCCTGGACGGACTGGTTGACGAACCGCGCCCGGGCCGGCCGCCCTCGATCAGCGTGGACCAGGTCGAGGACGTCGTGATCGCCACGCTGGAGTCGACTCCGAAGAACGCCACCCACTGGTCGCGGGCATCGATGGCGAAGAGGTCGGGCCTGTCGTCCTCGACGATCGGGCGGATCTGGAAGACGTTCGAGCTGAAGCCCCATCGGGCGGACAACTTCAAGCTGTCGAAGGACCCGCTGTTCGTGGACAAGGTCTACGACGTCGTCGGCCTGTACCTCAACCCGCCCGAAGGAGCAGTGGTCCTGTCGGTCGACGAGAAAAGCCAGGTTCAGGCGCTGGCCCGCAGCCAGCCGGTCCTGCCGATGATGCCCGGCATGCCCGAGAAGCGGACCCACGACTACGTCCGGCACGGCGTCACCAGCCTGTTCGCGGCGTTCAACACCGCCGACGGCACCGTCATCTCCTCCCTGCACCGACGGCATCGGGCCATCGAGTTCAAGAAGTTCCTGATCAAGATCGACCAACAGGTCCCCGCACACCTCGACGTCCACCTCGTCTGCGACAACTACGGCACCCACAAGACCCCAGCGATCACCGCCTGGCTGGCCCGCCACCCCCGGTTCAACATGCATTTCACCCCGACCAGTTCCAGCTGGATCAACCAGGTGGAGCGCTGGTTCGCCTTCGTCACCGACGAACTCATCCGCCGCGGCAACCACACCTCCGTCCAAGCCCTGGAGAACGACATCCGCGGCTGGGTCGCCGCCTGGAACACCGACCCCAAACCATTCATCTGGACCAAGACCGCAGAACAGATCCTCGAATCCCTCGGACGACTTATTACACGCATTAACGGCGAAGAACACTAGACGCTTGGGATGTCGCTTAACCACCGAACACCGAGCGCAGGGCCTGAACCTGCTCCGCACTGATGGTGGTGCTGATGGTGGTGCTGATGCTTAGCGAGCCTGCTGCGGCAAACGCATCGGTCAGCGTGTCGAGAGCATCGCCGTGGGCAACGACAAACAGCGCCGACGTGCCCGGCGTCACCTCGTCGCGCACCCGGTGGACGAAGCCCTCGTCGATCCCCACGTCGTGCAGGGCTGCCGCGAGGCCACTCGCCGGTGCCCCAACCGCGGCCGCCAACAGCGGCGCGAAGAAAACGACCCCGAACAACAGCACCCAGAACATCTCCCCGATTGGCCCGCGGTTGGCCAGCTCGCGCAGGTGGCCCACGCTGGGCCGTGACGCGTCCGGCTCCCAGCGGACTGTCGCGGCGCTGTCGATGTCGAGGCGGCCAGGTGCCACAAGGTCGCCGACAAGCTCGGCCGACACCGACGCGCCGCCGACCGACGCGAAGCGGAAGACCGCCAGGTATGCCGTGCTCACAACCATGCGTGCTCACGGCCCTGGGCCGCAGCCGATCGCCATCACACCAGTCCCAGGCTCCGCGCGACCTTAAGTGCCTCGCTGCGTCGCGTGACGCCGAGCTTGGTGTATGCCGCGGACACGTGGGTCTTCACAGTGTTCTCGGTCACAAACAACGTCTCGGCGATGTCGGCATACGTGCTGCCCCGGGCTAGCTCCCCGAGCACGTCCCGCTCCCGGCGGGTGAGCGATGCGGCGAGGAGGTCTGCCATCGCCTGCGTGGTGCGCCACGTGGCCGGGCCGGTGCGAGCGCTGGCCTGCTCCCAGCCGGAGACGCCCTGATACAGCTCGGCCAACCAGCGGCTCGGGTAGCGGTCTCGTAACCGACGCAGGAGCGTTGAGGTCGGGGTCCCATGCACGCTCGGCCAGAAGAAGGGCCACATCACCTCCTGGTCGGCTGCGCTGAGGACCGTGTCGTACAGCCCTCCCAGAGCGGGTTCGGACTGGTCGAGAGCGTCCAGCAGCGCTGCACGGTGAACGGCAGCAGCACTCCTGGTGTGTGCGAGCAGCTGGTGGGCAGTGCCCGCGGCCGCAGGTTCCACCAGGAGGGCGGCGAGCTCGACATCTCCACGGAGGTCGGCCAGGGCACCCTTCACCAGCGCGGTTTCGGCGTGGGCGTTGAGGCCGGCCAGCTCTTGGGCGAGCAGCTCGATGGCCGGGACGTCTGAGCGAATGATCGCCGGCAGGCACCGCTCCAGCGCGAGCCGTGCCCCGACGTGCGGCGGCGTCGGCGGCATACCGTGTGGAAGCTGCAGCCATGAGGGGCTCTCGTCAGCGCCATCCCGCCCCCGCATCCGCCGTCCGACGCAGATGGTCCTGAGCACCTTGGTCATCGGGTCGTCCAGCGCCGGCGAAAAGGCAGCTGTGGCCAGATCGGCGATGCCGCTTCGTCCGTTGGAATAGGGGCTGACCAGGTCGCTCACGACCATGGCTCGCGCTGCCACCGCGTTCATTGCCGCGGTGTCGGGCATCCTCGCCAGCATGCGCTTGGCGAGCACGTCGGCATAGTGGTCGTTGCCCAGCAGATACTCCGTCTGGGCCAGGTAGGACAGCACAGCAGCCAGCAGCCGGCGGCTCACGCCTTCAGCGATGGAAGCGGCCCACCGCAGGTCGGCTGCTGCTCTGGTGAGCTCGCCTAGCCAGGCCTCGGCGACTCCGAGCTCTAGCAGCAGCCAGGCGGAGAGGGCCGGTGCGGCGCCGGCCAGCCGCTCGTCGTCGACGACACTGCATGCGTGTGCCACAGCCCCTGCCGGGACTCGGCACCCATGCGCGAGGCGAGCAGCTGTAGCAGGGCCAGCTCGACGGGACGAAATCCGGCACCAGCGGGCTCGCTGCGAACCCGCCGGATCCAGTGCGCGGCCTCGTTGGGATCGGCGTCAACCCATCGGTCCAGCGCGATGGCCACCCAAGCGCGCGGGGCGCTGGCCACCAAGTCGGGAGCGGCCGCGACGACCTCCCGGAACGCCGAGCTCGGTGCCGTCATGATCAGCTGGTCGCCCCGGTCCGCCAGGACGGCGACAGCGTCCGGCCACGCCTGCGCCCGGGTCAAGCGCGTGAACGCCTCGGAGACGTTGCCTTGGGCCAGGTTGGAGAGCGCCGCCTTGCGCACACACGCCCGAGCCTGGGTCACCGCCACACCGCCATGGTGAAGGCGCCGCCTGAGCACCTCGCCGAGCAAGGGATGCAGCCGGAACACCGGTGCGCCCGACGCGGCGCCGTCAGCGGAGCCGTCGTCTCGGGTGACCAGCAGTCCGGACTCCGCCAGGTCCGCGAGCAGCTCCCCCGCGCCAGGGTCGCCACTGAGTGCGACCGCGGTCGGCCCGCTCACCGGCTCCTCTTCAGCGGCACAGAGCAACACGTGCCTGGTCCGGTCCCCGAGTGCGGTGAAGACCTCGTTGGCCAACAGGTCCGCGACCCCCATCCCATGCTCGGCCAGCCGCCCCATCATGGCCTGGGGCTGCGGCGATGCCGAGATCGTCCGGGCCGCAACCGCCACGATCGCCGCCCAGCCCTGGGCGCGCTCGAGGATGCGCTCCACGACGTCCGCGGGCAGTTCCGGCGCGTGGATCTTCACCAGCTGCCGCGCTTCCTCGTCGGAGAGACGCAGGGCGTCACCTCGCAGCACCCGCAGCGCACCGTGCAGCGTCGGGGCGGCCTTGGCCAGCGGCGGGTCCCAGCGGCACAACAGGACCAGGCGCACGGCATACGGTGCCGTCCTGAGCACCTCGTCCACCAGTCGGAAGCAGGCCGACGGCATGAGGTGCGCGTCGTCGACGACGACCACGCGACGCGGCTCGGCCTTCTGTAGTTGTTCGAGGATCGCTTCCGACTGTGACGGGCGCGCGCCCGCGGCGTCCAGCAGCCGCGCGGCGAACAGCCCCGTTGTGAGGTCAGAGCCGGACCGAACCCATGAGACCGCCGTTGCGGGGTGGCCACGGCACCACGCGGCCAGGCTCGTCGTCTTGCCGGCACCCGCGGGAGCGACGACGAGGGTAACCGGGCGATCGACGATGTCGTCGAGCCGCGACATCAGGCTTGGTCGTGGGACCCACAAGCGAGGGACCACCGGCACTTGCAGAGCGCGTGGAGGCGGCGACGCAGGCGGGTCCGTGGCCGGCCCTGTTCCGTCGAGCTCGGTGGGGCTCACGCTCGCTGGTCCCTTCACCGCATTAGGGGGATTCGAGCGTACCGTCCGGTATGACCCGCGCGCCCGGCCATCTCCCCCGTTGTCGGTGAAGACACGCTGAGCCGTCTGTCACACGATGGCAGCAGGCCACCGAGGGAAGGTCAGCCATGTCCCGTTACGTCATCAGGGTCGACGGTGAGCTCTCACCCGAGCTGGCCTCGGCCTTCCCACAGATGCACCCGCAGGTTGAGCCGGTCCAGACCGTGCTCAGCGGTACGGTTACCGATGCTGCCGAGCTGACCGGCATCATCAACCATCTCAACACCATCGGCGTCGAGATCGTCGACGTGGTGCGCGTGCCCGACTGACCCGCGTACCCGACGAAGCGGTATGCCGGGCAGCCGCGCCGGATCGCGTTGACACGGTCCGGATGGCGGAGCAGGGTGGTACGCTGGCCGGTTCCGGCCGGGGTCGTGGCTGGCGCAAGAAGGAACGGCGGATGTCCGCAGTCGAACAGTGGTCGGTCGCGTGCGAGCAGATCGGTGGGGCCGACGAGCACATCACGGAGGCGGAGCTGGACGCCTTCGTCGAACGCAACATCGCGCCGCTGGACGTCGACGGCAAGCGCGTCGTGCCTGATCGTGCCGGACGGCACCCGCAGCTGCCCCTTGCCGCTGCTCATAAGGGTGATGCACCGGCACCTGGCACCGCGAGTGGCATCCCTGACCGCGGTCATCGCCCTGGGCACGCACGCGTACATGGAGCCGGCCGAGATCAACCGCCTCTTCGGAGTCGGGCTGGCGGGCCAGCCCGCTGACCTGGAGACGGCATACCCGGGCCTGACCGTGGTGAACCACGAGTGGACCGAGCCGGCGATGCTGGTGAAGGTCGGACACCTCAGCGCCGAGCGCATCGGCGAGCTGTCCGAGGGACGGCTGAACACCGGTGCTGACATCGTCATAAACCGACACGTCGTCGAGTCGGACGTGGCGATCGTGGTCGGACCGGTGTTCCCGCACGAGGTCGTGGGCATCTCCGGCGGCAACAAGTACTTCATTCCCGGGGTGTCCTCCCAGGCGTTCATCGACATGACCCATTGGGTGGGCGCCCTGATCACCAGCACCGCGATCATCGGCACCACGGGGATCACGCCGGTGCGGGCCATGATCAACGAGGGAGCCGCGCTCATCCCGACCCAGCGGCTCGCGCTGTGCTGCGTGGTCCGCTCCGGTAGCGGTGAGCTGGAGGCGGCTGCTTTCGGTAGCACCGAGGATGCGTGGGCGGCCACGGCCAAGGTGGCAGCCGAGACCCATGTCGTCTACGTCGACGAGCCGTTCCAACGGGTCCTTGCCGTCATGCCAACCCGCTACGGCGACATCTGGACCGCCGCCAAAGGGTTCTACAAGACCGAGCCTGCGGTCGCCGATGGCGGCGAGGTCATCATCTACGCCCCGCACGTCACCGACGTGTCCGAGACGCACCGCGAGATTCTACGACATCGGTTACCACTGCCGCGACTACTTCGTGAACCAGTGGGACCGGTTCAAGGACGTGCACTGGGGGGTCCTCGCCCACTCCACCCACATGCGCGGGCAGGGCACCTACGACCCGGCGACAGGGGAGGAACGCCTGCGTATCAACGTGACCCTGGCTACCGGCATCCCGCCAGCGGTGTGCGAGGCCATAAGCGTCGGCTACCTCGACCCCGAGAGCATCGACATCGAGGCGATGCAGGCCGACCCAGGCACCTTCGTCGTGCCGAACGCCGGTGAGGTGCTCTACCGGGTGCGGTCGGCTCGGCAGAGCTGATTCGACCCGCAGCGAGACACTGGCACTCATGCAGGACCTAACCCCCGTCGACTCGGGTCCGGCGACGCTTGACCGCCCGGTCGCCGTCAAGGCCGACCGCGTGTGCTGCGCCTTGCGCGAGCACACCAAGCTGGCCGTGGCCTTCTCGGGCGGTGTCGACTCGGCGGTGCTGCTCGCGCTGGCGGTCCGGACGCTCGGGCGAGACCCGGTGGTTGGTGTCATCGCCGTCTCGCCCAGCCTGGCCCGAGCCGAGCGAGACGCGGCCCACGATGTTGCTGCTCAAATCGGGGCTCGGATCGTCGAGGTCGAGACCCACGAAGGCGAGCGGCCGGCATACCAGGTCAACGATGTGGACCGCTGCTACCACTGCAAGGACGAGCTCTTCTCGGTCGTCTGGCGCCACGTGGGTCCCGCGGAAGGCGTCACGGCCGTGGCCTACGGCGAGAACGCCGACGACGCGCGGCGAGTGGACCGGCCGGGTGCGCAGGCTGCGCGTGAGCACGCCGTGCTGCGGCCGCTTGCTGACGCCGGTCTCACGAAGGCCGACGTGCGAGCGGTCGCCCGGGCTCTGGGCCTCAAGTGCGCTGAAAAGCCGGCCGCTCCGTGCCTGGCGTCCCGCATCCCGCATCACGAGCCGGTGACCCCGCAACGGCTGGCTCAGATCGAGCGGGCCGAGCAGGCTGTGCGGTCCCTCGGCTTCACTGACTGCCGGGTGCGCCACCACGGCCAGGTGGCCCGCGTCGAGCTGCCCGTCGACGAGCTGGGCCGCGCGGTCAGCCCGCCGGTACGCGCGCAACTGCTGGCCGCGGTGCAGCAGGCCGGGTTCCGCTTCGTCGCCGTGGACCTGGCCGGGATCCAGTCCGGCGCGTTCACCTTGTCGCTGGTCGGCGTACGCGATGGCTGACGACGGGCCCGAGTATCGGCTCGACTTCGACCGCACCGCGCGACGGGGCTACCCGGAAGCGGTGCTGTGCGAAGGCAAGACCGCGCAGCAGGTAGCCGAGATCGCACGCGCGGTCCAGGCGCGTGGGTCCGTGGCTGCCACGCTGTTCACCCGGGCGGGTGACGAGCACGCCGAGGCGGTATGCCGGGTGCTCCCCGACGCCTTCCACGATCACATCGCACGCATGGTGGTCTGGCCCGCCCGCCGCCCGGAGCCGAGCGGTGGCCTCGTCGTCGTTGTTGGCGCAGGGACGTCGGACCTGCCGGTGGCTCGCGAGGCGCTGCTGACTGCGCGCCACCTTGGGCGCAACGCGCGGCTGGTGACCGATGTCGGAGTAGCCGGGCTGCACCGGGTGCTCGAGCACCTGCCGCTGCTGCGGTCGGCGCGCGCCGTTGTCGTCGTGGCCGGCATGGACGGCGCGCTGCCCGCCGTTGTGGCTGGCCTGATCTCGGCTCCGGTGGTGGCCGTGCCGACGTCCGTCGGCTACGGCGCCTCGTTCGGTGGGCTGGCGGCGCTGCTCTCGATGCTCAACGCGTGCGCCCGGGGGTCGGCGTGGTCAACATCGACAACGGCTACGGTGGCGGCCACCTCGCTGCGCAGATCGCCGCTCCCTGAGCACGGCTGTGACGGCGGGGCATTAGGGGCGGCGCTGCGGATAGAGCGCGGCGGCGAACTGCTTGTCCAGTTCGGAGAGTCTCAGGTTCCATCCCGGCGGCTTGCCGTTGCGCACGAACTTCGCGTCGCCCGGCACCATCATGATCGAGTGGGGATCGAACACTTTGTGCACGGGGAAGTAGCCCGGCGGCCAGATCGCGAAGAAGACGGTGTCGATCGTCTCGCGGGGCCAGTAGTTCGGTGGGCCTTGCAACTGGCTATAGACCACTCTGCGGTCCCACTCGATCGTTGAGGCCGGGTTGCCGGTCTCGTGCTGCAGCCCGAGCACGTGCCCGAACTCGTGCAGAACGACTCGGTCGATCTCCGTGGGCGGGGTGCTTTCGTCGAGCCAGCCGAAGTTGACGGTGGGCTCGTCGGGCGGGACGTCCAGGCAGTCGGTGCCCAGGAAGGACCAGCCGCCCGGCCGATCGAAGGCGACCCGGATCTTCGCGTCGCGGGCAGCCCCGAACTCGACCTTGAGGTTGGCGTATTCCAGCCACGACTCGACGCGCGTTTCCACGGCTGCCCGGACCGCCGCAGTGCCGCCGAGGAACCGCGCGGCCAGTGACTGGCCCGGTTGCCACAACCGGGCGGTGGCCCCGACTTGGGGTGCAGCTGCTGCTCGCGCCGCTCGTCCGGCGACTTCGGGCCAGTCGGTGGCGGTTCAGGCGCGGGGAGGCTCAGGAGAGCCTGCAGCCGGGGGCGGTATGCCGCGATGGTCGGGTCCTTGGCCGCCATGGAGACCAGTCGCTCGAGCTGGCCCTCCAAGGCAGTTTCCTCCAAGATGCTCCGCCAGGTCTCACGCAGCTTGGGGTACCGTCCGATGTCCGCCTTCAGGAGTCCCACCTGACCGGCGATGGCCAGCGCCTCGACCTCGTCGTCGTAGGCTCGGATCAGCACATCATGTAGCTCGGCCACACCGGGGTGGTCCCGGCGCAGGGGGTGGTCGAAGATGCTGGTCACGCCCGTCCGGACCTCTCGATCGGGTGGAGCATCACAGCAGCCCGTTCGCGGCGAGGCCCTCGGCGACGCGAGTGATCCGCCGACCCTGGTTGCGATACTGCTGCCCCGGTCCATCGCCGGGATGCTCAATCCACCCCTGGTGCAGGGCGACCAGTCGCCAGTGCTGGTCGAAAATCGGCGAACCCGGCGAACCGGCCTCGCTGTCTGTCCAGTACCGCAAAACGTCGGCGTCGACAAATGCCACGACGTTGTGGTGCAAGCCGAGCTTCTTCACCCCGCCGTTGGGGTGCAGGACGAGGTGCACCCGGTCGCCGATATACACCTCCACCCCCAAGCCGGCCGTAATGTCCACGACCGGAGCGCTCGACGGCATACTCGACGCGACCCGAACCGCCGCCCAGCCGTGGTCCCTGCCCCCGACGATCGTCTCCGGACGGCAGGTCACGACCTGGTGGGTCAACGGCCGGCCGAGCGCATCGTTCTCGTACCCGAACCACGCCTCGACCTCGCTCGCCGGGGCGTCGCCGTGCTGCCTGTCGAAGAGAACATGATGGTTGGAGAGCAGCAGGTCGGGGCCAATCCGCAGCCCCGTGCCGTGGTACCTGCCCGACGGCAGCCGCACCAGCAAGCGACAGACCGCAGGCGCGAGCCGCAGGCCCCCTGCGAGGAAGGCCGCGTCCAGCAGCGTCGGCTGCTCGAGGATTTGTCGTTCCAGGGCTGCGTCGTCGGATCCGTGCCACCCCTCAGCGTTGGCGAGTATGCCGGGCTCAGCCGCCTCGATCACCGGTTCCTTGGCTAGTAGCTCGGTCAGCCGCGCCGTAATCGCAGCGTTCGGGTCCGCCATGACCTGCTGGAGCAAGGTCCGTAGCTTGTCCTGGTTGCGCGCCTCCTCGAGCAGGTTGTGCCACACGCGGACCATCGGCTGACCGAGGGTGAGGGGACGCCGGCGAGATGCCCGCATCCTGCGCTAGCTGCACCACAGCAGGCTCCCGGTAATAGGCGGTCGCCAACACGTCACGCAGCTCCCGAGACTCGCGCCGGGTCCAGTTGTATGGCAGTGCGTCGAGGAAGTGCGTCACCGGAATCCTCCTTTCGGTGGACGGTCTCGCTCGCAGACCCTTCTCCCGCGGTGCTCGCTAGGTCATAGCGTGGGGACGTCGCACCCGACAGCACGGGAGGAGATTCGGCGTGGAGACGGCCTCCTGGGTGCTCGGAGGTGGCGGAGTCGGCGGGATTGCTTGGGAGATCGGCGTGCTCACCGGGCTGCACGACGAAGGCGTCGAGGTCAGCGCTGAGTGCCCTGTGCTGGGTACGAGTTCGGGAGCGGTGGTCGCGGCACAGATCGCCAGCGCTCTGGCGATCGACGAGCTCTACGAGCGCCAGCGCGGTGGAGTGCCTTACGAGGTGGCCAAAGGCCTGTCGCTGCAGATGTTCGCGACGATGACGAGGGACGGGCTGCTCGCCCGGACCGCCCCGGACTTCGGTCGCCGGATCGGCCGGGCCGCGGTGGCGTTCGGCCAGGACGAGGCGCAGCTTCGCCGCCTGGTCATCGAAAGTCGGCTCCCGAGCCACGAATGGGGGTCCCGAGATGTGCGGCTCGTCGTCGTCGACGCGGACTCCGGCGTCCACCGGCTGCTCTCGTCCGGCGAGGATGTGCCGTTTGTCGATGCGGTCATGGCGAGTTGTGCGATTCCGCTCGTCTGGCCGACGGTACGCATCGGCGACCACACGTACCTGGACGGCGGTATGCGTTCGCCGGTTAACCTCGACCTCGCGCCTGGGGGCGGGCCGGTCGTCGCCTTGGCGGCGACCACCAGATGGCACCACTGGGCTCGGCTCTCCGACCAGCGAGCTGCGCTCGAGACCAGCCGCTCAGTGACAGTGCTCACGATGTCACGAGAGGTCCGTCGAGCTCAGGGATTCAACCCTCTGAGCATTGACACCGTGCCGGCCGTCGCAGCCGCCGGGCGGGAACAAGGCCGGCGGGACGCCGCCCGAGTCCGGACGGCTCTAGGAGCATGAAGACTCCCTGTCACCGCGGGCACCCGGGCAGCTGAAGTCTCTCTATCGGCTCTGAATATCAGTCGGGTGATGACCCGAATCTAGGTCTAGAATGGTGGTGTGGAGACCACATCACTGTCGGACCTGAAATCGCATCTGTCCGAGTACGCCGATCGGGCCGAGCGCGAGCACGAACAGTTCACGATCACCCGCAACGGCCGCCCAGCGGTGGTGATGATCTCCGCCGATGAGTGGGAGTCGCTGCAGGAGACCCTGTTCTGGCTGTCCCAGCCTGGCATCCATGAGGACCTGGCCGAGGCCGAGGCTGACATCGCGGCCGGCCGGACCTTCGACGAGGCCCAGGTTCGACACTCGCTCGGGCTGTCACCGCGGGCGTGAGCGAGTATCACGCGGCGTTGACCACATCCGCCCTGCGTAGCCTGCAGGCGGTGCCACCTCGAATTGCCGAGCCGTTGGTGGCGTTCATCTTCGGTGGCCTCGCGCGGGACCCCCGTCGGCGTGGCAAACCGCTGCAGCGAGAGCTGGAGGGCCGCTGGGCCGCCCGCCGCGGGGACTACCGGATCGTCTACCGCCTCGATGAGGACACCAAGACGATGTACGTCCTCAAGATCGGTCATCGATCGCAGGTGTACCGACCCCGGTGACCACCCATTTTCCAGAGAACGGCCGCCCCGGCAGGGCGACGACCGCGGAGCGGCCGTCTCTTATAGGTCAGGGTCGGCGGGTTGGGCGGGTGTCCCAGCGGTGGGTGGACCAGGCCTGGGCGAGAGGCGGCGGGTGATGATCACGGCGTTGGCCAGGGCGATGAAGGCCTCGATGACGCGGTTGCGTCGTTCGGTGCAGATGGCAGCTTCTTGAAGCCGCGGTTGTGCCAGGAGTTGGTGCGTTCGACGACCCAGCGGGCGCCGGCTTGCAGGGGGAACCCCTCGACGCTGATCACTGCTCGGCAGCCGAGTTCGTCGAGCAGGTCGCGGGTCTTGGCGCTGTCGTATCCGGCGTCCAGGTGCACGGTGATCCGTCGGGCAGACCGACGCCGAGTCCTTCCTCGAAGCGGGCCAGCTTGGCCAGGGTCGGGCGAAGCAGCGGGGAGTCGTGCCGGTTCGCGGGGGCGGTCACGCACCCCAGAGGGATCCCTGCCCGGTCGACGAGCAGAGAGCGTTTGGTGCCGTGTTTGCCGCTGTCCACGGGCGATTTGCCGGCGACCTCGCCGCCGCAGGGCGCCTTGACGATGCACCCGTCGACGCTCACGTCAGCCAGATCGAGCCCGACGATCTGGTCGTAGGCGTGCAGGCAGAGGTGCTCCAGCTCCTGGAAGAGCCCGCCGGCGATCCACTCGTCCCGGCGGGTGCGAAGAGTGGTCGCCGAGCAGTTGGCGTCCGCGATCCGCTCGTAGGTCGCGCCCAGGACCAGCACCTGGATGAGCTTGTCGAACACGACCCGGTTGCGATCCGGGGGCGGTGGCCGCCCAGCGGGTGGGGTCCACGTGCTGGGGGATCAGCGCGGCGAACTGGTCCCACAGAGGTTCGATCAGCGAGGATGGCAAAGCGGCACGGGCGCCTGCTGGAGACGTCTGGCTTTGACACCACCTCTCCTCTCGCGTCGTGCTGCACCCGTCAGCAACACGCACCAGCCGCAACAAGCACTTTCTGAGTTCCGGTTGACTGCGGGGTGCGGTGACGTGTGACTGGTGATGTATGTGTTGATGGTGGGCTTGGCGTGTCGGTGTGATCCCAGGGCGGCAGATGTGAGAAGCATCGGCGATGGTGTCGAAACCGTTGCCGATGTTTCCCGCGCTGAGGTTACCGTCCTCGTGGCTTGAGGTGCTGGACCCGTTGCGGGCGGTGTTTGCCCGCTCGTCCACGTTCGGGCTGTTCGTGCTGCTGGCCACTGGTCTGGCGGCCCGCACTTCGCGGTGTACCGTGGTCGGGATGCTTGCCGGGCGGCATGGCCGTGGTGGTCTCGTTCCACCGCGCGCCGGTTCTTCTCCACGCACCGTTGGGATGTCGACCGGCTTGGTCTGGCCGTGGCCCGGCTGGTCGTGGCCCGGCTGGTGGAGGCGGACGCGCCGCTGACGGTCGCGGTCGATGACACCCTGTTGCGCCGGTGGGGCAAGAAGGTGCATGACGTGTTCTGGACCCACGACGGGGCCGCGCAGGGCCCGGCCAAGCTGGGGCGCGGCAACCGGTGGGTGATCGCCGGGATCGTCGTGCGGCGCCGTTCACCAGCGGCCCGACGTGCCTGCCGGTGCTGTTTCGGCTGTGGGCCGGCAAGGACACCCCCTCCCCGGTGACCTTGGCCGGGCAGTTGCTCACCCTGCTCGCGGACGCGTTCCCGGAAGGGCGATTCACGCCGTTGGTGACGCCGCCTACCACGGGATGCCGCTCGGCGTGACCGGCACCACGATCACCACCCGGCTGCCGGCCAAGGCCGCCTTGTACGGGCCGCCCCCGCCGCGCACTGGCCTGCGTGGGCGGCCGGCAAGAAGGGAGCCCGGCTCGGCCGCCTGGCCGAGCTGGCCGCCGCCGCATCCTGGCGCTCCGTGCGGGTGGAGCGGTACGCACGGGTCGACACCGTCCAGGTCGCGACCATCCGGGCCCTGTGGTACGGCGCGTTCGGTGACACGCCCGGCCGGCTCGTGCTGGTCCGCGACCACCACACCACCTCCGGGTACGACCTGGCCATCTTCACCACCGACACCTCAACGACGGCGGGCGGATCGTCGAACGCTACGCCGACCGGTGGTCCATCGAAGTAGCCAACGCCACCGGCAAACAGGTTCTGGGCATCGGGCAGGCCCGCAACCGTCTGCCCCGCGCGGTCGAACGCACCGTCCCGTTCGAGTTCCTCACCCAGACCCTGGTCACCTACTGGTACACCACCTATGGTTATCACCGCGACGACCTCCTGGCCCGGCAGTCCGCCGAACCCGGACACCGGCAAGACCGAAACCGCGTTCGAGGACATGCTCGCCAAGCTCCGCCGGACCGATCGCCGCCCGATTTACCGCCACCACCCCCAACCCGCTCGACCCCAACAATCCGCGATTACGAACTGGCCTGCGCCGCGGCAGCCGCATGAACTGCGAAAGTCGAGAGCTACTTCGCCCCGAAAAATGGCCTTGAGTAGGGGTGGGACACAGATCGGCAGGATCGGGTACGACCCTGTTTCCCGATCTCCCGGCCTGTCCGGCCTCTGTCCAGGCGCCCTCCCGTCTTGGGAGGGGCCTGGCCAGAGCGTGCCGGGTCGGCCGGGAGCTCGGGAGGAAGGTTATGCAGCGGGGCTGGACCAGGGCAGTGGGTCAGGCGGGGGTCCGGTCGCGGCGGCGCTGGGGGCTTGTGGTTGGGCAGATCGATGACGGCTGGGCCGCTTCTGGGTTGCTGGCGGGTGGCTCTGCCGGGTCTGGATCAGGTGGGCGATCTTGACGGTGTTGTGTGCGAGGACGCCCAGGCCGCACCAGGTCTGGGCGCCGGCCAGGTCATCGAGGCGGGTGCGGTCGAAGCCGTAGCGACGCTTGAGGTAGGAGATGCGTCCCTCGCTGCCGGTGCGCCACTTGACCAGGCGGCGGAAGCGGCGGCCGTGCTCGTGCTCGCGGCGGGCCTTGGCGGGCTTGCCCTTGCGGGGAATCACCACGGTGCTCACGCCGAGGTCGGTCAGTTCCTGGTCCACCTTGGCCTCGCCGTAGCCCCGATCGGCGGTGACCGCGCGCGGTGCTCGACCGGCCAGGGTTTTGATCCGCCGGATGGCCGGGGCTAGCAGCGGGGCATCCGCCGGGTTGCCCCGGTGCACGCCGTGGTCCAGCACGATGCCATCACTGTTGTCCACCACCTGGGCCTTGTAGCCGAACTCGACCGGTTTGCCGAGCCGGCCCTTGGCGATCGGGCGGGCGTCCACGTCGTGCAGGGACACCAGCCGGGTCGCCGAGGCCGGGATCGCCCCGGAAAGCCGGGTGCGGGTCTGGGCCACCACTTGAGTGGCCCGGCCCAACATCACCTCCAGGTCATCGATCGCCCAGGCCAGCCGCCCCGGGGTGCCCGCACCGCGGCGGGCAACATGGCGGCGGGCATTGGCCAGCACCCTGCTGGCCTCGGTGACGCTGGCCTCGGCAAGGTCGGCCAGCTCGCCGGTGATCGCCAGCACGCTGGCTTTGGCCTGCTCGTTGCGCAGCTTCAGGTGCGCCGAGATCGACCGCGCCCGCCGCCCAGCCGCCCGGCGCCGGTCCCGCACCTTGGTCCGGGACGCCGCGCCGCCGGCGTGAACCCGCGCCACCAGCGTCATGATCGCCACGATCGCGCGGACCAGCAGCCCGGAGTCAGTCGGGTAGGCCACGTTCGCTGGGACCACGGTGGTGTCCGCGCGGACCTTGTCGGTCTTGACCACCTTGGCCGCGACCGCCTTGGCCAACAGCGCCGCGTTCAGCTGCTCGATCACGCTCGCGCCGCAGCGGGCGGTCAGCTTGCCCAGCGTCGACGGGTGCGGCACCCGTGTCCCCAGCGGGATCCGGCAAAACCGCGACCAGCAGATCGAGTCGGCCACCTCCCGGCACAGGCTCTCGTAACCCAGCCCATAGCGGTGCTTGAGGAACATCATCCGCAGGTAGGTCTCGATCGGTATCGACGGGCGGCCCATCACCGCAGAGAAGTGCGCCCGGTACGGCTCGAAGAACACTGGGTCCTCAAGCACCGCGTCGACGGCCGCCAGCTCCGCCGGAAGATTCTCGTAGCCCGGCGGCAGGATCGTCTCCCACAACGTCTGCTGCCCATTGGTGGTAACCAGCATCAGGCCTCACTTCCCTTGTGACATAAGGGTCCTGGACCAGGATCTCGTCATTCGACCCCACCGCCGGGCAGACGCGCCGACGTTTGCCCAGGTCAGCGCGCAAATGGCCCCCTACTTTTTCGGGGCGAAGTAGCTAGCTCTCGGGAAGGGCCGCGCCGGGCAGCAGCCCCGTCTCCACTGCGGCAGCGGTGGCCAGCTCCAGCACCTCCCGCACCGGTCGCCCCAGGCGGGCGGCGGCCGCGGCGGCGTCCTCGTACTCGGGGGTCGCGTGGGTGACCACGCCGGCCCGGCTGCCCACCTTGATACGCACCTGCGCCCCAGCGACCTCCACTGGCAGCCAAGAGCGCTCGAGTGCCGGGCGGCATACCTCGTGCGCTCGGATGCCCAACGTCGAGGTATGCCGAAAGATCAAGTCCTGCAAGGCGCCTCGGCGCCCGAGCGGCGCCAGGACGTGCAGGGTATGGGCCGGGCGCCCCTTCTTCATGAGCACCGGAGACAGCCACGCATCGGCGGCTCCCTCGGCCAGCATCGCCTCCAGCACCGACGGCCAGACTCGCGGGTCGAGGTCGTCAACGTTGGTCTCCAGCAGGACGATGCGCTCGCCGAAGGGCGTCGAGTCCAGCAGGTGCCCGACGACAACCCGCACGACGTTGGCGCGTCCCGGCCGGTCACTGCTGCCAGCACCGATACCCGTCGCCGCTACCCGCATGTTCGGCAGGCTCTCCTGTCCGGCGCACAGTGCCGTGACGAGCGCGACGCCTGTGGGAGTGGCGAACTCACCCTCAGAGCCGCCGAGAACCTCCCAGCCGCGCACCATCTCCAGCACCGCTGGAACGGGAACCGGCAGCTGGCCGTGCGCGGACTGCACTGTTCCGGAGCCGACCGCGATGGGTCCGCAGGTGAGCGTGCTGATCTGCAGTTCGTGCAGCGCAGCGCACACTCCGACGACGTCCGCGATGGAGTCCCATGCGCCGACCTCGTGGAACTCGACGTGCTCGGCGACCACCCCGTGCACCCTGGCCTCGGCTTCAGCCAGCCGCCCGAACACGGCGAGGGCGTCACGCGTCACGGGGTCCGGGAGGCCCGCCGCGTGCAGGATCGAGCGGACGTCGGCCCACGTCCGGTGCGGGTGCGCCTGAGCGGCAGCTCGTACCTGAACCTGCAGTGCTCGAAAGCCAGCCCGCTGCACGTCGCTGGCGTCAACCTCGATCGCCGGCGCCGCGGCGACGATCGCCCGGCCAACCCTGTGCCGGTCCGCCCCGGCGTCCAGCAGCGCGCCCAGCAGCATGTCCCCCGCGACCCCCGCGCTGACGTCCAAATAGCCGTGCAGCGGCGGCGCGCCCGGATCCGGCATACGACCGCGGTAACGATGCGTGCTCCCCGACGGCAGCTACACCTGGTGTTGACCGATCAGTTCCTCAAGGATTTGATGGTCGGCTGGCGAGAGCCAGGTCTCGTCCAGCGGCACCCCGCCAGCCCGCTGGACCGCGTCGCGCAACGGGCTGGCCCAGATGTGCTCGATGAGTGCGACCGCCGCGGTCGAGCCGGGCGGCACGGAGTCGGCCAGGGACCAGGCTGCCTCGGTTGGCAGTTCGGCCTCGCCCGTTCCGGTCTCAGGCTCCACGGGCCCCTCTCCACCGGGGCGGCCGAGCAGAGCGGCGGTCAGCTCGCCCAGGCCGGCCGGCATACTCGTTGGGGCCAGGGTCTCGAAGATGCCGTCGTCAGCCCGTGAGACGAGCAGCACGTCGATGAGTCGCACGATGCCGGCGTCCCCAAGCCGGGTCAGCTCGGCAAGGACCTCGCCGCTGAAGGTCGGCTGGTCGAAGCCAAGGACCAGGACCTGAACCGGTCCCATCACCGGCTCACCCGAGCCCGCAGCTGTTCGTACTCAGCTGGGGTGAGCGCGCCTGAGTCGAGCAGCTGCCTCAGCGCCTCGAGCTGGTCCGGCCTGGCAGGTGGGGTCGGGGACGCCGCAGGCTTGGCCGGCGCGGCTTCCCGGACGCCTGCGGTTGGCGCCCCCGGAACTGGCGACGGCGATGCTGGGGCGAAGGCTTGGGGGTGCGACGCGGCATACGCCTGCGCCGGTGTGAACCGTCCGCCGTAGTAGGGGACGCTGCCTGTCATCCCCGCGCGCTGCAGCTGTCGCGGCACCAGAAGCATGGGTCCCCCTCCGCAGGATGAGGAGAGCCAGCGTACCGGCCGGCGCCTACCCTAGCCGGATGAGCGACGAGAGGGCCGCCGACATCGCGTGGAACCGCGCACTGTGGCGGACCCTCAATGAGCGCTTCACGCACGCCGCAGCGCAGTCCATGTGGTCCAGGACGGAGCTGGTCTGGGGACTGTTCGCGGTTCCAGAGCGCGTCCTTCAGGTGCTCGGGGATGTTCGGGGCCTCGATGTGCTCGAGGTGGCCAGTGGCACCAGTTACGTCTCGGCGTGGCTGGTCCGGGCCGGGGCCAGGGCGGTGGCCATCGACCTCTCCGGAGAACAGCTAGCCACCGCTCGGGGCCTGCAACGCAGACTCGGTCCCCAGTTCCCCCTTGTTCAGGCAGACGCCGAGCGGGTTCCCCTGTCAGGTGGGCATTTCGACCTGGTGGTCAGCGAGCATGGCGCCGCGGCGTGGTGTGACCCGGAGCGCTGGTTGCCCGAGGCGGCGAGACTGCTGCGGCCAGGCGGACGGCTGGTCTTCCTGACCAACAGCCTCCTGTCAGCGCTCTGCGTTCCGGCCGAGGAAGGGGTCGCCGAGGAACGGCTCCTGCGGGGCCAGCGCGACGCCTACCGAGTGCACTGGCCGGGAGGAGGGGTGGAGTTCCACCCGTCTCACGGGGACTGGATACGGATACTGCGCCGGTCCGGATTCGTCGTCCAGGCCCTGCACGAGATCTACGCGCCGGCTGACGCAGTCGACCATCCCTACTTCGAGATCGTCTCGGCAGAGTGGGCATCCCGGTGGCCGGCGGAGGAACTCTGGGTGGCCACCCGGTGCGCCCCCGAGGACGCCTGAGCCCGGACCTACGGATCCGTTGACCAGAGAGAGAGCTCAGTCGATGCTTCCGGCGGCCCATTGTTCGACGACGCCGCGCACGTCGTCGTCGTCGAGTGAATGTTCGAGAAGTCGGGACGGCTCAGCCGGGTCGCGCAGGAAGGCGTGCAGCGTCTCGCCAACGCGAGCCAGTACCAGGTCGCTGCTTTCGCGGGTGCCGTCCTGCTGCCACAGAGTCGCGGTGACCAACGCGCCACTGCTGCAGGCGGCCAGGACGTCTTCGGGATCGGCCGCCGCTGGTCCAGACCTGCCGTGAGGCACCCGATCAAGCAGCCGGTCGAGAGCCTCGCTGGTCAGGCGCAGCCAGAAGAAGTGGATGCCCAGCGCGTCGATCATCACCTCGAGCGTCACGCCTTCTGGCTGGGGTAGGAGCAGGACGCGCCATGGCTCGTCGGGCTTCGTGCCGGTCAGCCGCGCGTCGACCGCGAGTCGAGACCGCTCCTGAAAGGCAAGCGCGACTCCGAGGTCCCCCCGCACCTCGACGTCGTCCTCCCCGGGCGCCGTCGTGATCAGGTTGCGCGCCGCCAGAGAGCGAACGGCCTCGGCCACCAGTTCGGGCGCCGGCTCCCGCTCGAGGAAGTTGATGACGCCGTTGACGGCCGCGATCTCGGCCAGCGTGTAGGCGCCCAACGGCACGGGACCGGTGTGGACGAGTTCGACGACCCCCTCGACGAGTCCGGAGGGGGTGTCGTGCACGGCCTGGTCAGTCACGTGGGGGTCCCTCTTGGGGCCGCCGGGGCGACGCTGGCGGCAATGTCGCCGGCAATGTCGGCCCCGTCTCCGACTGCGGCCAAGGTCGCGGTAGCGGCGCCAGGAACGGGAGCCAGCGGCGCCCGCGCGCCCGGAGTTAGCACGCGCACGGCATACGAGACGGTCCGCCTGCCGACAACGAGGCTGCCCGCTCGCGTGCTGCCCGGGTCGGGCAACGACCAACGGGGCGGCTGTTGCTGTTCGACCAGCAGCCTGCGCGCCTGCACCGAGGGCACCTCGGTGACCCAGACGTCCGAAGCGCCGAACAGGCCGTTCGACTGTTGGTCGCCGCCGACGAACACCAGTTCGGCCAGGGTGTTCACGCGGTCCGGCGGAGGGAAGTACCGCGCCAGGTCGGCCGACGCCGCTGTCGTGTCGTCGTCGTCCTCGATGCCCTCCAGCGCAGCGGTCAAATCAGCGCTCGCCGAAGGCGGTAGCGGCACGCGCGCCCGCAGGTCAGGGGACAGGTACATGGGCCGCCGTTCGGTTGCCGCCGACAAGCCCCACGGCCCGACGTTGCGCTTGGTAATGCGGTACACGACGTAGTCAACGAGATGCTGAACGTCGTGCCAGTCCGGCAACCTGAACCCGTCGCCCATCGACGCCGGCGTCTTCTCGAACTGCACCCACGTGCCGGATGCGGTACGGCCGTGCAGCTTCTCCCGCACCACCGGTCCCTTGAGCCCGAAGTCGGGATAGCGGGCCTTGTCAATCGACTTGTGATGGCTGGACAGGCGCTTGCGGCTCTTCGAAAACTGCCACGCCTCGTACAGCGCCGGATCGTCCACAAGCACGTGCGCCCCGCACAGCACATCACGCAGCCGCGTCACGTCCAGACCATGCCGCTCGAGGTCGGCGAGCATCGCGGCCTCCGACGGCGTCAAGTGCGCGGCTGCGGTCAGCAAGCCGTTGCGGAACCCGCCCTTGCGCGCAGTGATCTGCACCAGCAGGCGGACGCGTTCGCGGACCCGCTGGGTCTGCGCGTCGGGGGTGGTGCGTCGCCGAGCCACCCGAGGAAGCGTAGCGCCGCTGTCGGAGCGGCGCCTTGGCATCGCCACCGCATACCGACGACCTGGAGCCAATCTGGCTCGCAATCTGGGATTCTCGCGCATCCTTGAGGGATGCGCGCGACCGCGCGTGGGTGGGCCCGGGGGGGCAGTCGCGGGGCGGCATACCTGGTCCTCGCGTTCACCGCGCTGCTGCTGGCACTTGCGGTGACCCCGCCGGTGCGACTCACCGTGTTCGGGCAGAACGTCGAGGTCGGGGCGGTGCCACCGACTCCCTCGCTCAGCTGGTCGGGGCCGGCGCAGGCGCAGCTCTTCGGCGAAGACCCGGTCGACACCGCTTTGGAGTTTCCCGGTCCGATCCGGCCACGCCTCGCATGGCGCAACTTCAGCCGAGACGCTGCCGCCAGCGACTTCATCCAGACTGGCACGACGGACGGTCGCCGCACCGTGCGCACGAACACTGCCGCGGTCGGGGAGGCGCTGGCGGCCGGCTGGACCGCCTTCTTCATCAGGCTCCTCGGCGTCGCGGGCCTCATCGGCGGGGTGCTCTATCTCGTTGCCGTCGCGGCACGCAGCATCCTCCGGGGCCACCACTGGCGGCCACCGCCCTCGAAGCACCCGGCGTCGCGGCTCGCGCTCAGCATGCTGCTGGCCATGGCTGCCACGGGCGCGTCGGCCGCGGTCACCGTCGTGTCGGCTCACGACCAGCTCGCGAGGGTCGCCACCCTCGCCGACATCACCGGCACGGCTGCGCTGGTGCCGGTTCCGACGGCGGTCGGCCCGGCCCGCAGCGAGGTGGCGGTCGCGGTGGTCGGCGACTCCACCGCGGCGGGGGTCGGCAACACGCCGCTCGCCGAGCCGACGGACCTCGACCGGACCTGCGGGCGGTCCCGGGACGCGTACGCCCGGGTCCTGCAGTCAGCCACGGGTATGCCGGTCGACAACCTGGCCTGCAGCTCGGCGACGATCTCGGGTGGCCTGCTCGGTTCGCAGGTCGAGGGGAGCGGGAGCATCGCACCCCAGGTGGGGATGCTCAAGTCGATGACATCGCTGCGTGTGGTGGTTCTCAGCGTCGGCGCCAACGACGTGGGCTGGTCGGACTTCCTGCAGTACTGCTACGGGCTGCCGCGCTGCGACGACCAGATCGGCGAGAGTCTCATGAAGAGCCGGATCGACGCCTTCCGCCTGCAGTACGTCCAGCTGCTCCAGCAGCTGAGCGACCTGCCGACGCGTCCCAGCGTCGTCGTAACGGGGTACTACGACCCGTTCGGGGACACCTTCGACTGCCCGGACCTGGACGACCCGAAGGCCCCCGTGGATCGGCCGAGTGGGTACGGATTCGCCGCCGATGCGGGCTTGGACAACCAACCGGCCAAGGTGCGTCAGAAGGTCGAGCCGCTGCGCTCGGTGCTCGCCCAGCTCAACTCGGTGCTGCGGCAAGGCGCCGAGGCATTCGGGTTCAAGTCCGTCCAGCCGACCTTCGAGGGCCACGGGCTGTGCAGCGCACAACCCTGGGTCCAGGGACTCTCGGGTGACTACCCGTTCCACCCGAACGCCGCGGGCGAGCTCGCCATGGCGGCCGCGATCCTCCCGCCTCTGACGGCTCTGCTGGCCGGTTGATCCGTCGAGTGTTCAGGAAGCCGCGGTATGGGGGTCCTGCGCGACAGGCGCCAACGGCTTCGCGCCGGTCAGTCGCCCGGCGGGATGTTGCGGTTGAAGCGGAAGAGGTTCTCCCGGTCGTACCGTTGCTTGAGCTCGACCAACCGGGCCCACTCGCCCGGCGAGTAAGCCCAGCGAATCCGGTCCCGGCTGGCCTGCTCACCCTCGAGGAAGTTGGCGAACACCGTTCCCGTCGTGTGCGGTGCCATGCTCACCGACACCTGCCGGAGGTAGGCCTGGACGGTCAGCACTGCCGCGGGATCGAGCACCAGGCCGAGCGCGTTGAGGATGAACCGCGCGCCGCTGCGCCCCATCGGGCTCAGCTGCGACGAGTCGACATCGAGGGCGCCGCCCACCTGTCGCAGCTCGAGCAGGGTCAGCGGTGACGCCGGGGCCCTACCGGGTCCTTGGGCTCCTGCGCGATCCGGTCGGTCGCGGTCGCAGGCATCCGCCTCATCGTGCTGAGCAGCGGCCGACCCACAAGTCGATGCAGGTCCCGCAGGTGCGCTTTCCCCCGGTAGAGGTCACTGCCCGAGTAGCAGGCCCGCACGAAGGCAACCGAACGTCCCCGCAGCAGTGCCGGCACGCTGCGAGCACCGTTGTCGAGCTCCTCGCCGGCGTGCGCGGCTGGTCGCCCGAGCAACTCGACGACTGGTTCGTCGCAACGGCCGCGGCCCTCATCCTTGCACCCTCAACGTGACCGCGAGGGGATGCGCGGACGGCAAAGTGGCATCCGTTTACCGAGGCCGCGCTAGCGCTGACGGCAGACTCCCCGGTCCGTGACACCACGCACGGCCATGTTCCCCTCTAGCTGGCCAAGGCTGTCACCGTCGTGTCGGCCGCGGTCACCGTCGTGTCGGCTCACGACCAGCGGAGAGGGTCGCCACCCTGGCCGACATCACCGGTGCGGCTGCGCTGGTGCCGGTTCCGACGGCGGCCGGCCCGCCGGGACGTGGCGGTTGCGGGAGTCGGCGATTCCACCGCGGCGGGGGTCGTCAACAGACCACTCGTGGATCGGCCGAAAAGGTACGGGTTCGCCGCCGACGCGGGCTTGGACAACCAGCCGGCGAAGGTGCGTCAGAAGATCGAGCCGCTGCGGTCGGCTCCGGCCAGCTCAACCCCCGGGTGTCCAGTGGTCTGGGCGGACCCTTGACTCTGAACCAACCTCCTGTCTGATGCCTGATCGAATCAGCCCAACAGGGGGACGTCGAGGTCATACGCGAGGACAACGGCACGCGCCAGCTGGACCTCCTGCTCACGACTCAGGAACCCGATCGTGCGCCCGAGCAGCTCCGCCGGAACGGTAACGACGTTGTCGAGCGAAACTGCGCAGTCGTGATCCAGCCCATTTGACGGCCCGACCGCCACCTCACTCGACAACCCCTTGACCGTGGAGGTGATCGGAGCGATCGTCACCTTCGTCATGGCTGCTCGCGCAGCCTCTCTGGTCAGGACCATTGCCGGCCGGGTCTTGTCGAGACGGACCAGACAGATCGCCCGCACACTAGCCCTCGACCGTCGCGTGGGCCCCGGCCCAACGCACCACCTCATCCAGGTCGTCCGCTGAGCCCTTGCCGCTAAGGATTGCCGCGTCCTGCTCGGCCATCTGACGCCGCATCTCACGCTCGAGCGCGAAGGCCACGAGTGCGGCCCGACTCGAGGCATTACCTGCCGCGATGCTCTGGTCGAGGAAGGCCACCATTTCGTTTGGCAAGCGGACGGCGATCTGGGTAGTCATGCGACCACATGATACCGAAGCGCATCCCGTAATGGGATGGATGTTCTTGCCAGGAGCAGCGCGTCCGGACATGGCCCGAGGGACGGACCATGTCGACCGCGCTGGACCGCGGGAGGACAAGCTCGGCGCCCGAGGCTGGTGCATCGACGCTCGTTGCGGCGGCGCTACGATGCGTCGGTGCGGGTCGACGTCGGCCTACTCGGAGGCTTCACCGTCAGCGTCGACGGTATGCCGGTGCCACCCGAGCGTTGGCACCGGCGCCAGGCGGGCGCCCTGGTGAAGGTCCTCGCGCTCGCGCCGGGGGCGCGGATGCATCGTGACCGCGTCATCGACACGCTCTGGCCCGACGCCGATCCCGCGACCGTGTCGCCGCGGCTGCACAAGGCCGCGCACTTCGCGCGTCAAGCGCTCGCCTCGCCTGGCGCGGTGACCCTGCGGGACGAGCAGGTCGCACTGTTTCCTGGCGCGGCGCTCGCGGTCGACGCGCTCGCGTTCGACGACGCAGCCAACGCCGCACTCGGCCGCGGGGCGGCCGACGCTGGCCTATGCACAACGGCGCTCGCGCTCTACCGAGGCGAGCTGCTGCCCGACGACCTGCACGAGCCGTGGACCCACGAGGCCCGGGCTCGCTTCGCGGCCCGGTACGAGCGCCTGCTGCGCGGCGCCGGCGACTGGCACGCACTGCTCGACCTCGACCCGGCCGACGAACAGGCACACGTCGAGCTGCTTCGCGCCGCCGTCGACGCTAGCGACCGCGCGGCCGCGCTGCGCCGGTACGACGAGCTAGCCGACGCACTGCGCACGAGGCTCGGGCGCGCGCCCGGGCCGGAAGCCGAGGCGCTACACCGGCGGGCGCTCACGCCGGAACCCGAGCCCCTGCCGCCCCCGCGCCGTGCCACAAGGGCGGAGACGCTGCTGGAGCGCGAGGAGGGCTGGCGGCATTCGCCCGGATCGTGCGGGAGGTCATCCGGACCGGGCGCGGCGCGGTCGTGCTGCTCACCGGTGAGGCGGGCAGCGGCAAGTCCGCACTGGTTCGCGCGTTCCTCGCCGGCCTGGACGCCAGCGTCACCACCGCGGTCGGCGGCTGCGACGACCTGCTCGCCCCTCGCGGGCTGGCGCCCTTCCGCGACATGGTCGCCGAGCTGCCCGAACTCGCCGGGGCGCTCGCAGGCGGCCAGCCGGATGAGGTGTTCCCGGCGCTGCTTCGCTCGGTCGGCGCACGGACGAGCGTGGTCGCAGTCGAGGACGTGCACTGGGCCGACGATGTCAGCCTGGACGCCGTCCGCTACCTCGCCCGGCGCATCGAAGGCGTTCCCGCGGTGCTGGTCCTCACCTACCGGCCGGAGGACGTCGGCGTGACGCACCCGCTGCGCGGCGTTCTCGGTGGCCTGAACGGCCCGAACGTGCGCCGAATCGAGCTGGCCCCGTTGAGCGTCGGAGCGGTCGCCCGGCTCGCCGGGGTCGACCACGCCGAGGCGGCCGAGATCCACCGGGTGACCCGGGGCAACCCCTTCTTCGTCACCGAGGTGCTCGCTGGCGACGACCCTGACGCGCTGGTCGAGGCCGAGCGCTCCGGCGTGCTCGGCGGCGGCCCAGAACACGTCGCGTTCCGCCACGAGCTGGCCCGGCGGGCGATCGAGACCTCGCTGACCGTCGGCGAGATCGTGCAGCACAACCGCGAGGTACTGACCATCCTTCTCGGACAACCCGATCCTGAACCGTCGCGGGTCGTCCACCACGCGGAGCGCGCGGTGCGGCCCGAACTCCTCCGGACCTACGGCCCGGTCGCCGCCGCAGACGCGCAGCGAGCCGGCGCCCACCGCCAGGCCGCCCAGACGCTGCATGCGGTGCTGCGGTACGCCGACCAGCTCGACCCGGTCATCCGGGCCCAGTTGCTGACCCGACGGGCATACTCGCTGTACGTCGTCAACGAGTACGGAGGCGCGCTCGCCGACGCCCTGGAAGCCGTCGACGTGGCCGAAAGTGCTCGGGAGCCGGTGCCGCTCGCGGATGCCCTGCTTGTGCTGTCGCGGATCGTGCTGTTCGCCCAGGGCGTGGTCACCGCTCGCGAGGCGGCGCGCCGTGCAGTCGACATCCTCGAGCGGGTCGGCGACGACGATCGGCTGGCGGCGGCGTTCAGCGAGCTGGCCCGGGCCTACAGCAACCTGGCGACGCTCGGCGTCGTCGCGCAGCCCAGCGCGCAGGGTGTGGCCTACGCCCAACGAGCGGCCGAGCTGGCCGACCGGGTCGAGCGCGACGACCTGCGCGCCCAAGCACTGTGCTACCTGGACCGCGGCATCGCGGCAGGCGCCGAGGCGCCGTTAGAGGTGCGGGTACGCACCTACGTCAACGCCGCGGGCGGCGCATACCGCGCCGGGCGGTTTGATGCGGCCCGCTACTACGTCGAAGCGGGCCTGCGGATCGCCGCCGACGGTGAGTTCGCCGCAGGTCGCTACCGCCTGCGGCTGACGTCGGCGGCGGTCGACGCCAGCTCGGGCAACTGGCACGCGGCGATCGGCGAGCTGCGCACGCTCGTCGACAGCCCCGAACGGGCCGGTGTAATGGCGCTGCTCGCCCGCAGCCTCCTCGCTCGACTCCTCGCGCGCCGCGGCGACCCGGACGCGGCCGCGGTCCTCGCGCCGGCGCTGAACCACCCGCCCTCAGACAGCTACGTCGCCGGGCCGATTGCGGTGGCCCGGGTAGAGCTGGGCTGGCTGGACGGGACTCTGACGGGGATGCCTCAGGAAGCGCGAGCGGCGTTGCGGCTGGCCGCGGCTAGCCGGCATACCGCAATGTATGCCGAGCTGGCCGCGTACCTGGGCCGGGCCGGGCAGCAGGTGGCGCCACTCGCGGACGCCCCCGGGCCGTGGGGGCCGACCCTGGCCGGGCGGCACGAGGACGCCGCTGCGGCATGGGCACGCCTGGGCGATCGGTACGAGCAGGCCGTCGAGCTGGCGCTGGCCGGGGATCCCGCCGGCGCCTCGCTGCTTGCCGAGCTAGGTGCGCACGCGACCACGCGGGCCCTCACCCGCTGACGAGCGGGTCGGCTGCGAGGGTGCGCAGCAGCGCCAGCTCGTCGGTCATGGTGCCGGACAGGTCGAGGAGCAGGCGACGGACGGCGGGCAGGTCCCACCTGTACCCGGCGACTGAGTCGGTGAGCCGCAGCATCGGCGCCGCGAGCCGGTCCCGGGCCAGCTGGTATGCCGCGAGCGCGTCCAACTGTGCGGGGCCGGGCTCCGGCGCGACCGTCACCGCCCGGGCCAGCAACGCGGCGTCGCGCAACGCCGCCGTGATGCCATGCGTGCTCAGCGGGTCCTTCCATGACCCGGCGTCGCCCACCAGCGCCCAGCCGACGCCCCACGAGCGGCGTAGCGCGCCGGCCTGGCCACGGACGTACCGCAAGTGAGCCAGTCAGCCGCGCGCCGCACAAGGGGATGCCGACCCCACTGTGCACGGCGAGCCGGTCGAACGCGCCGGCGCCGCCGTGGGCACGAACGAGCCGCTCGGCGCGCTCCGGGGACGCTCCGAGGAACACACACGTCAGGCCGTCGTTGGTCGGGATCGCACCGGCCGAAACGCCGGACCGGTAGAACCACTCGTACCCGCATGCTTCGACGCCGGCCCAGTAGCCATACAGGAAGTCCGACGGCGTCCGGCCGGCCACCTCAACGGGCGCGCTGACGGCTTCGGCCACCGTGGACCGTCGCCCGTCGGCCCCGACGACCAAGCCGGCGCGCTCGTGCCACGACCGGCCGGTGCGGTTGCGGAGCGCGACCCCGGTCACCGCGCCGGACCCGTCACGAAGCAGCCCGGACAGTGTGGTGCCGAACTCAACCGCGGCGCCGGCCTCACGGGCGGCGTCGACCAGGATCCGGTCCAGCACGGTCCGCCGTGGGGCGTACAGGGCGTCGACGCCGGCGGCCGGGGTGATCGCGATCGGCACCTGCTCGTCGCCGAAGTGGAAGACGGTGCGCGACACAGGCGGCGTGCCGGCTTCGACGACGGCGTCGAGCAGGCCCCAGCGGGTCAGCTGATAGACGCCACCGCGCATGAGCGCGTGGGTCGAAACGGTGTCGCTGCCATACCGGGCCCGGTCCACGCAGAGCACCCGCACCCCGGCCCGGGCCAGCAGCAACGCGGTTGCCGCGCCGGCGACGCGCGCGCCGACCACCACGACGTCCCAGCTGCGGCTCATCCGGCCACCTCGGACAGGGCGCCGAGGTGGCGCAGCACCCGGCCGGCGACGGTGACGGCGTCGAAACGAACTCCGTCCAAGAAGGAGGAGCTGCGCCGCGACTGCCAGCGCATGCCCAAGACATACAGCCCGGGCACGGGTGTCGCTCCGCCGCGGTGCCGGACGTCGCCGCAGCGGTCCACGACAGGCAGGTGCAGCCACGGGTACGCACGCCGGTAGCCGGTGGCCCACACCACGGTGCGAATGCCGGCCCGGCGCAGGTCGATCCACTCGGCCGGGTCGGCGATCCGGACCGGGCGTACGAGGGCATCCAGGTCAGCTGGAGAAGCGTCGCCGTCGAGACGGCATACCAGACGGCGCAGCGCCTCGTCGGCCGTCGCGGTAGTGGCCGCCAGGTCGCGGGCGAACCGGACGACCGAGCCCTCCATACTGGACAACCGGCCGACCAGCTCGACGCCGCGGTCCTGCAGCGAGCGCAGGTCGACCTCACGGCCGTCGTCGCTACCGGTCAGCTGCAGCGAGGGTTCGCGGCGCGCTGCCTCGGGCCGCGGATGCCGGTCGATGGGGCAGTCGAGCAGGCCCGCGCGGTCCAGCCACCACATGATGTCGTGGCCCCGGTGACGCCGGGGGAGCCGGGTGTGCGAGCCGACCGCGAAAACGACCTGGCGCCCGGCGCGGGCCAGCTCGTCCGCGATCTGGGTGCCGGTCGCCGAGGCGCCGACGACCAGCACTCGCCCGGATCGCAGCCCGGCCGGGCAGCGGTAGGTCGCCGAGGTGAGCGGATCGACGCCACGGTCGAGCGCGGCGGCGTACGCCGGCACGAACGGCATATCGCACCATCCAGTCGCGACCACCACGGCCGCGGCGCGGAAACCGCCGGCCGTGGACGTCACCACGAACGCGTCGTCGTGCGCCCGAACCGAGCGCACCTCGGCGTTCTCGACGACCGGGGCGGCCGATGCGGTCGCGTAGGACCGCAGGTAGGCGGCGACCTCGGCGGCGGACATGAAGCCGTCCGGATCCGGACCGGTGTAGTGGAAGCCGGGAAGCCGGCTCATCCAGTTGGGGCTGAGCAGCCGCAGCGACTCCCTCGGGTGGCCGGCCCAGCGTTGGGCCACGCGACCGCGCTCGAGGACGACGTGTTCGACGCCGGCTCTGGTCAGCACGTGGCTCAGCGCCAGGCCGGCCTGGCCGGCGCCGATGACGACGACCGGTGCGCGGTGCATGGTGGTCAGGCCGGGGTCGTGACGTCGATCAGCACGTCGGTCCCGTTGGTCAGCACGTCGTACACCGCCGACCGGCGGCGGGACCGCTCGACCAGGGCCGCGAGCTCTTGTGGCGAGGCGTCGCCCTCGACGTCGAAGTGGACGCGGATCTGCCGGTAACCGTTGCGGACGTCTGGCGAGAGACCGAGGATGCCGAGCAGGTCGATGTCGCCCTCGACGGTCGACGTTATTCGGTGCAGGGTGACGCCGCGCGCGGCGGCGATGTTCGCGAGGCCCGCGGTCAGGCACGCGGCGATCGCGTGCAGCAGGTACTCGACCGGGGTCGGGCCCTTGCCCGTACCGACCAGCACCGTGGGGTGGTCGGCGTCGCAGACGAACGGCTCAGCGCGGGTGGTGTCCTCCTGCCCGGCGCCGTAGAACCCTTGGATGCTGCCGCGGTTGTGGGTGCCACTGATCCAGGTGTTGCTCGCGCGGAACTGGAAGGCCGCGATGTCGGGGCTGGCCTTGACGGCGTCCAGCGTGGCGAACAGAGTCGGGACGTCGACGCCGTTGCGCGGCGTCGGAGCGGTGGTCGTGGTGTCGGTCATTGGTCGGCTCCCTCGGTTGGCGTGGGTTGTTGACCGCGCCAAGCTAGGTAGGCGACCTTCCCGGAGCTTTCCCCCGCCTTCCCCGCCCCTACCCGAGTCCGGGATGCCGCGCCGGAAGCAGGGTCCAAGGTGCCGGAAGTCATTGACACCTCACGTTCTCAGCGAGAGGGTGAACCCTTGTCGCTGCTCGGGGGTTGCGCGACCGTCCGTACCCCTGGGAGGTGCCGTGAACCGCCATGCTGCTCGTCCGCGCCACAAACTGTTGCTGCGATGTGCCATCGGGCTCGTCGCGCTCCTGTCGCTCGTCGTCGGTGCGCCGCAGGCCGCCTGGGCGACGAACGGGCCGGAGGATCCCCAGCTCGTCGTGATGACCCGCAACCTCTACCTGGGCGCCGACCTCACCCCGGCACTGATGGCGACGAAACCGGCGTCCTTCCTCCGCGCGGTGGCAGGAATCTATGGCACTGCGCAGTCCACGAACTTCCCGGCCCGGGCCGCGGCCGTGGCGGACGAGATCGCGGCGAACCGACCCGACCTGGTCGGACTGCAGGAAGTGACCCGCTGGGAGACCTCCGGTCCCGGCGTACGAACGACGCTGGACTTCCTGTCGGTCCTTAAGACCGCGCTTGCTGCCCGCGGTCTGCACTACTACGTCGCCGCGGTCTCGGCCAACGCCGACATCGGCCCGGTGCCTCTTGTCTACCCGTGCAGCTCGCCGGTCGTAGGTGACTGCACGGTGACGCTGAAGGACCGCGACGTGATCCTGGTGAACGCCGAGCGCCGCGGCCTGTGGTGGTACCACCCACGGTCTGGCACCTACCAGGCGCAGCAGTCCTTCACCCCGCCGGGCGCCGAGCCGGTGTCGTTCAAGCGGGGGTGGGTCACCATCGAGGGCTGGCTGAACGGCCGCCCCTTCCACTTCGCCAACACCCACCTGGAGACCGAGGCCTCCCCGACGGTCCAGCAGGCCCAGGCGACGGAGTTCCTCGATGGCCCGGCGCTCGGGCGCGGCGCGGATGTTGCTACCGGCGACTTCAACTCCGCCGCCGACGGCAGCACCACCACGTCGTACGCGCAACTCACCAAGGTGTTCACGGATGCCTGGCAGGTCAACCGGGGCCGGCCAGGTTTCACCTGCTGCCAGAACGGGACGCTGACCAACGAGGTCAGCCAGCTCGGATCACGCATCGACCTGGTGCTGAGCCGCCACGGGGCCCAGGCGCGCTTCGCCAAAGTGGTGGGCGACGTGCCCTTCCAGGCGGTGCCCCCGCTGTGGGCTTCCGATCACGCCGGTGTGGTGGCCACCCTGCGGCTCGACGACGACTGGCGCTGACCCACGTTCCCGTCGGGGCGTGCTGGTGTCGTGACGACAGTGGCAGGCTCTTGAGTATGGGCTCCGGACGGAACGTCTCCATTCGCTTGGTTGAGGCTGGGGACGCTGAGGTGCTGTCTGCGTTGGAGATCGACAACCGTGAGTACCTGCTCGGCGGGGGCCGGTGCGCTCCGATGAGTACGTCAGTGTCGCAGGCCAGCGAGAGCTGATCGCGGGGCAACTGGACGCTCACCGCTCGGGAACAGTCGTGCCGTTCGTGATCGAGCTTGAGGGACAGGTCGTCGGCCGCATCATGCTGGGCGGGATCACCCGCGGGCCGTTCCAGTCCGCTGTGGTTGCCTACTGGGTGGGCGAACATGTCTGCGGTCGGGGCGTAGCGTCAGCGGCCCTGGGACTGACGATTGACCACGCTTTCGGGGAACTGAACCTGCACCGGCTGCAGGGGGATACCAGGTTGGTCAGCGCGGCCTCCTCGCACCTGTTGGTCAAGGCCGGGTTCGAGCAGTACGGCGTCGCCAAGGACTACCTGCGCATTGGCGGCAGGTGGCAGGACTGCCGCCTGTTCCAACTACTGAACGGCGCCTGGACTGAGGCACAATCCTCGACGCGCTGAGTCAGGCGGACTCGGATCCGTGGCCGTTGTGGGCCGCGTCCACCGCGGCCTCGGCCCCGGCCTCGGCCTCGGGAGGGCCGGGTAGTCCGGGCGGCAGGTCGTGAACGGCGTGGTTCGTGGCGCGCTCGAGAAAGCGGAGCAGCTCCACCGGGAACGGCATGACGAGCGTGCTGTTCTTCTCGGCAGCCACCTCCGCCACCGTCTGCAAGAGTCTCAGCTGGAGCGCGGCCGGGTCGGTCGACATGGTCGCCGCGGCCTGGGCGAGCCGTTTAGAGGCCTGGAACTCGCCGTCCGCTGCGATGACGCGGGCCCGCCGTTCGCGCTCGGCCTCGGCCTGGCGCGACATCGAGCGCTTCATCGTTTCCGGGAGCAGGACATCCTTGACCTCGACGCGCTCCACCTTGACGCCCCAGGGCTGCTCGGAGGGTGCGTCGATGATCTCGGTGAGCTCTGCGCCCAGCTTCTCCCGGTTAGAAAGCAGGTCGTCGAGGTCGGCACGGCCGATTACTGAGCGCAGCGACGTCTGGGCCAGCTGCGAGATGGCGAACTGGTAGTCGTGCACGTTGACCGCGGCTTTGATCGTATCGACGACACGGAAGTAGACGACGGCGTCGACGCGCACGGAGACGTTGTCCCGGGTGATGCAGTCCTGTTCGGGAACGCTCAACGTCATGACCTGCCGGTTCACCTTGCGCAGTCGGTCCACCCAGGGCACGAGCAAGGCTAGCCCCGGCCGCCGGGGCGGGTCCTGGACCCGGCCGAGACGGAAGACGACCCCCTCCTCGAACTGCTGGACAACGCGTACGGAGGACCACGCCAAAACGATGGTGACGAGCAGGAGAATGATGACGACGAGGAGGGGTGTGAGCATGCTGGCCTGCCAAGGTGACGAGCGGGGCCGGCGGCGGCACAGTGTCGGGGCCAAGGTGCGTCCCCGCGTGCCTCACACTTTACGTCCGCTCAACACCCTTGGGCAGTGCTTCTTAACTCGCCGCCGCAGCGGTCAGCCGGTGGCCTCGGTCCCCAGACATCTGGCACAGGTCCCCGCAAGGACCACCTGTTCGGCATCGAGCTCGAATCCGGCGACCTTCTGGATCTCCTCGCCGAGCCCGTCGAGGAGGTCGACGGGCAAGTCGATCACCGTGCCGCATACGCGACACTGAGCATGCAAGTGCGCGGACTCGGTGAGGTGGTAGGCGGTCGGTCCGTGGCCGACGTGCACATGGGTTACGATGCCGAGCTCGGTGAGCCTCTCTAGGGTCCGGTACACCGTGGTGAGATGCACCGGGACCGGCCCCTCGCCCAGCTTCACGGCAACCTGCTCCGCGGTTAGGTGCCCAGGCTGTTCCGCCATCGTACGGATCACAGCCTGGCGCGGTGCGGTCATCCGTTCTCCACGTTCGTGCAGCGCCGCCACCGCGGCGGCCACCGCAGCGTCACCCTTCGTGGTCATGTGCCGATTCTCCCCCAAGCGAAAACTCAGTCGCTATCGTGTCGCAACAAGGCTTGTTGCGAATAGGTTGCATGTGCATACTGGGGTGGCGCTGGCATGCGCAGTGCCATCCCCTCGAGCGGAGGCGATATGCACATCCCCGACGGCTACCTCAGCCCGCAGACCTGTGCAGTGGGGTTCGCGGTCGCCGTACCGATGCTGGCAGTGGCCACCCGCAAGGTCGGCAACGTGGTCAAGACCCGAAATGTGCCGATGCTGGCCATCATGTCCGCGCTCAGTTTCCTGGTCATGATGTTCAACGTCCCCATCCCTGACGGAACAACCGCTCATGCCGTCGGCGGGGCGATCATCGCGATCTGCCTTGGACCCTGGGCCGCAATGATCGCCGTCGCCGTGGCGTTGCTGTTCCAGGCCCTGCTCTTCGGAGACGGAGGGGTGCTGGCCTACGGCGTCAACGTGGTCAACATGGCGATCGTCCTGCCGTTCGTCGCCATCTGGGTCTACCGGCTGATCGCCGGGAAGGCTGCCCTCACCAGCGGCCGAAGGGTTGCCGCCGCTGCCGTCGCGGGATACGTGGGGATCAACGCGGCAGGATTGGCGGCCGCGATCGAGTTCGGGATTCAGCCCGACCTGTTCCACACGGCCGATGGCACGCCGCTGTACTCCCCGTACCATCTGAGCCAGTCGATCCCGGCGATGATGCTGGCTCACCTGACTGTTGCCGGTGCCGCCGAGGCCATCCTGACGGCGGGGATCTTTGCCTACCTGCAACGCGCCGATGTCGCGCGCCTGGCGCCAAACCATCCCAGGATCCCGGTTAACGCCGACGGGACGGCCCCCGCCCCCAGCCGACTGTTGCCGGGACGGGTGGCCCTGGGGTTCATCGCCGTCATGGTCGTCCTCACGCCAGTCGGGTTGCTAGCCCCTGGGGGCGCTTTCGGAGAGGACGCGCCCGCCGACCTGAACCTGTCCGGCCTGGGTCTGAGCGCCATTCCCGCCGGACTGGAGCAGTACAACAGCTTCTGGGACCACGCCATCCTGGGCGGGTACGGGTTCGCCAGCGGCGAGAACGCGGCACTGGGCTACGTCCTGTCCGCCCTCGTCGGGATTCTCGTGGTCGGGTTGGCGATCTACGTCATCGGCAGGGCCGTCTTGTGGGCGCTGGCCCGCCGGGGCGAGGACCTGTCGCTGCCGACCGACTCGTCGACCACACATGCCTGAGAGCCTGACCACCGCTGCAGTCCAGGCCACCTGGCTGACCCCTGACTGGCTTCTGCGGAGCGAGCTCGCGATGTGCCCCTGCGGGTGCATCGGCAAGCGCAAGAAGGGCTCGTTCGTCGAGAAGACCCTGACGGGCGGCGCCGGGGTGCTGCGCCAGACCATGTTCAGCGAGGACGTCGCCCTCCAGCCCGGTCTGTTGCAACGGAACGACCCGCGGGTCAAGCTGGTCGGGGTGCTGATCCTGCTCGTCGCCGCCGCACTGGTGCACAGCATCGCGGCGCTGGCCGCCATGTACCTCTTCACGCTGGTGGTGGCGAGGTGCTCAGGGTTGCCGTTGGGGTTCTTCGTCAAACGCGTCTGGCTGTTCGTTCCGATCTTCACGTTGATCGTCGTGTTGCCCGCGACGTTGTCGATCGTCACGCCGGGCAATGTGGTGCTCCAGCTGTGGACGTGGGACAGCCAGCCACAGGGCTTCACCCAACAGGGCCTTACCTCGGCCACGCTGATCGTCAGCCGGGTTGCCGTGTCCATATCGTTGGTGGCCCTGCTCACCCTCACGACATCGTGGACGAAGCTGCTGGCGTCGCTGCGAAGTGTTGGCGTGCCGCGGATCTTCATCCTCGTGATCGGCATGGCGTACCGCTACATCTACCTGCTGCTCGGGTCGGTCACCGACATGTACGAGGCCCGCAAGTCCCGCACGGTCGGGGCCCAGAAGCATGACCGCTCGGCCCGCGAGTTCGTCGCCTCCTCCGGAGGAGCCTTGATCGGCAAGGCCGCGCACCTATCCGAGGAGGTGCACCACGCCATGGTCGCCCGTGGATACCGGGGTGACGCCAAAATGATCCAGACGTCCCAGGTCCATCTGGCGGACGCGATATTCGCCGCAGTCGTCGTAGCGGCAGCAGTCCTTACGGTCTGGGGAGACGTCACCTTTGGCAGATGAGTCTTCGATATTTGTATGCCGAGACCTCGGCTACTCCTACCTCGACCGGTTCCTCGCCCTCGACCATGTCTCCCTGCATGTCTCACGGGGAGAGAAGCTGGCGCTGCTGGGCGCCAATGGCTGCGGCAAGTCCACCCTGCTCAAGATCCTCGACGGGCTGATCCACCCCACCTCGGGCACCTTCCACGCATTCGGAGAGCTGGTGACCGAGGACACCCTCGAGGACGAGCAGTTCTCGATGGCGTTTCGGTCTCGCGTCGGGTTCGTCTTCCAGAACTCCGACACCCAGGTCTTCTCACCGAGCGTCAGAGAGGAGGTCGCCTTCGGGTGCCTGCAGCTCGGCATCGACACCGCCGAGACAATGGCTCGGGTCAACGACGTGCTCGCGATGCTCGACATCGCACACCTTGCTGACCGCGCTCCCTTCCAGCTCTCCGGCGGACAGAAGAAGCGGGTCGCCATCGCCTCGGTTCTGGTGATGAACCCCGACGTCCTCATCTTCGACGAGCCCACCGCTGCGCTGGACCCCCGCACCCAGGAATGGCTCACCGAGCTGATCGGCCAGCTCAACACGGCGGGCAAGACGATCGTTATGGCTACTCACGACCTTCATGCCCTTGACCGGCTGGCCGACCGATGCGTCGTTCTCGGCGAGGACCACACCGTAATCGCAACCGGGTCGCCCGCGGAGATCATGGACGACCACCCGACACTGGTTGCGGCCAACCTGGTCAGCGGCCGTTGGTCGAACCTGGCCGCGGATATCGGTCCGCCTTCGGCCGCGCCGTTGTCACCTCGCCACTGTCTGGGCTAGCGCCCCGCTCGACCATCCCGGGTTGTCATCGGCTCATGTGCTGCGCTCTGCCCGACCCAGCGCGCCCGCAGCAGCTCCAGCTCCTCCGCCGGGATGGCGTACGAGTGCTCGGACGTCGGGAAGGCCGCCGACCGCACCGCTTCCGCGTACGCCTCCACACCCCGGCGCATCTCGCCGCGCACGTCCGCGAACTGCCGCACGAACCGGGCCAGGTGCCCGTCGTGCATCCCTAGGAGATCGTGCAGCACAAGGACCTGCCCGTCCGTGCCGCGGCCGGCGCCGATTCCGATAACCAGGCACGACAGGTGCGGCATGACCAAGTTGGTGACCTCTGCAGGGATGGCCTCGAACACGATCGCGAAGCAGCCGGCGGCCTGCAGGTCCAGGGCATCCTGCATCACGTGCAGGGCACGCTCGGCGGTACGCCCCTGAACCCGGTAACCCCCTAGCGAGGCCGCGCTCTGCGGAGTCAGACCGACGTGCCCCATGACCGGAATGCCGGCGCTGACAATCGCCCGGGCACGTTGCACCGACGTGCCACCGCGCTCCAGCTTGACCGCCGAGCAGCCGCCCTCCTTGACGAAACGCACCGCGGTGAGCACGGCCTGCTCGTCGCTGGCCTCGTAGGAGCCGAAGGGCAGGTCGCCCACCAGCAGAGCCGTCGTAAGCCCCCGCCGAACCGCACGGGTCAGCACGAGCAGCTCCTCAACCGTCACCGGTACCGTGGAGTCGTAGCCCAGCACGGTGTTGGCCGCGGAGTCGCCAACGAGCACCACATCCACGCCAGCCTCGTCGACCACCCGGGCGCTGGGATGGTCGTATGCCGTAACCATCACGACCGGCTCCCCCAGGGCCTTACGCTCCGCGAGCGTGGTCAGCGTGACGGGGCGGGGGGGCTGGGCTGCTCGTTGTCCGCTCGACACCGGATCACACCCCTTCGGCGTTCAGCAGCGATGCAACGTCCGCGTCGACGTGTACGACGGCGTTTCTCCGGTCGACATGAACGACACGGGGAGCGTAGTGCTGCAGCTCGGCTTCGTCGAAATGCGCGTAGGAGACCACGATCACCGTGTCACCGGTGTGCACGAGACGCGCGGCCGCCCCGTTGACCTTCACTTCGCCGGACCCGCGTGCACCGGCGATTGTGTAGGTCTCGAACCGGGCGGCGTTGTCGATGTCGAGCACGGCCACTTGCTCGTGCTCCAGGATGTCGGCCGCCTCGAGCAGCTCGGGGTCGACAGTCAGCGATCCGACGTAATGAAGGTCCGAGTGGGTGACGGTCGCGCGATGGATCTTGCTCTTGAGCATCGTGCGGGTCATGGGGTTACCTCGATGCTGTCGATAAGACGGGTGGGGCCGACGCGGGCCGCGACGGTGACGAGCGTGCGACCGTCGACCGCGGCCACCGGCTCGAAGGTGTCCGGGTTCACGATGGCAACGTACTCGGGCTGAATGCCGGCGGCGGCCATGGTCAACTCGACCAGGGTGCGCAGCTCGGCGGGGTCTCGCTGCCCACGTCCGACCGCTGCGGCTGCCGACGTCAGCCCGCGGTACAGCGCGGTTGCCCGCTGCCGGGCGTCCGGGTCCAGCAATACGTTGCGGCTGCTCATGGCCAGCCCGTCCGGCTCGCGAGCCGTCGGGACGACCACAATCCGGGCCCGCAGGTCGAGGTCGGCGACGAGGCGACGCACCACCGCCACCTGCTGGGCGTCCTTGGCGCCGAACACCACGACATCAGGATCGACCATGTTGAGCATCTTGGCCACAACAGTCGCCACGCCTGAGAAGTGGCCCGGCCGCTGGGCGCCCTCGAGGACCTCACCGAGGCCTGCCACCGTGACGGTCGTCGCGAAGCCCCTCGGGTAGACCTCCGGCGCGTCCGGCGCGAAGAGGACATCTGCCCCACACTGGGCAGCTAGTTGTGCATCGCGCCGCTCATCCCTCGGGTATGCGGCGAGGTCGGCCGACTCGTTGAACTGCCTAGGGTTGACAAACAGCCACACGACGACGACGTCGCACACGCCCCGGGCCGCCCGGATAAGGGATAGATGCCCTTCGTGGAACGCCCCCATCGTCGGCACCAGCGCGACGGTGCCCCGATCGCGCAGCTCGGTGCGCACGTCTGCGACGGTGCGCAGGGTCCTCATCGGGCGGTCACCTCCGCCAGGGCGTCGTAAAGGGCAAGCAGATCCGGAGTGCGGGCTTGCAGCGCCTGTCGATGGCTGGCCACGGTCTGGGTGTCACCGCGAGCGATCGGCCCGGTGAGTGCGCCAGAGCCCAGTTGGACCCAGTTCTCCACGGTGGCACGCACGAGAGGCACGAGGCTGTCCCGCTCGAGGCCGGCGGTGCCGGCGAGCCGCTCCGCAGCGCTCTCGAGCGTCACGAGGAAGTTGGACGCCATGGACGCCGCCGCGTGATAGGCCGCCCGATCCAGGTCGGCGACCTCAACGGCGCGCATCCCCAACGCCTCCGCCAGCGCTCTGGCAACCGGGTGCCCCGCGACAGCCGCAGTCGCTCCGGCGAAGTCCATGCGGCCATGTTCGGGCACGGTCATGAGCGGATGCAACGAGAAGGCCCGGTGACCAGCCAAGGGCGCCAGGGTGGTGGCCCCGGAGCAATGCCCGACCAGCGGGCCGGGCGGCTGGGCGGCGGCAGCTCCGGCGATGGCGCCGTCCGGGACGCACAGCAACACCACGGCGATGCCTGCCGCTGGGGTCTCGCCGCGTCGAAGCGGACCCTCAACGGCCAAGCCAGCCGCGCGCAGCGCTTCCGCCAGCGCGATGCCCAGGCGCCCGGCGCCGACGACCGCGATCGGGCCTAGTCCTCGCACCACTTGCCTCGTCGAAGTCCGATACACACGGAAGTCCTCCCAGCCGCGCCTGTCGAGCCTGGGAGGTCACCTGCCTTGCTAGCCCTTGTGGGACGCCGCTCCAGACTGCCCAATGACATCCAAGAGCGCCTCCCTATCGTACAGGGCGCGCAGTTGGGAGGCGAAGGACGCGGCCACCGCAGCAGCCTTCGTGCGCCCGGACCTGGACCTGCCGGCATACTTGGCGTCCACCGCACCGGGTCAGAACTGCACGCGCAGCCGCCGCCACGGGCGGAAGGTGGGGGCCCAGCCCCGCCGTCCACGGGCCTGGGGCAGATACTTGCTCTGCGATGATCTCGGCGAGCAGAGGTAGAACGGGGATGGACATGGGCACTGCTGGGGCTGCGGGCCCGATCCCTAGTCAGCATGGCCGTACCCGGGCCTACCGCACCATCATCGGGGTGTTTCGGCCG
Source organism: uncultured Actinomycetota bacterium (assembly GCA_963724925.1). Taxonomy (GTDB): domain Bacteria; phylum Actinomycetota; class Actinomycetes; order Actinomycetales; family Dermatophilaceae; genus Phosphoribacter. The sequence goes on from CAVRXF010000012.1 coordinate 63,061, forward strand.
CTGCTGGTGGCGGCGACACGTCGGGATTGGCGCGGCATGGAGCACCTGCCCACCGACCGAGGGTTCATCGTGGCGGCGAACCACGTCACCCTTCTGGACCCGGCTACCCTGACTCACTACCTGTGGGGCAACGGTTTCCCGCCGTACTTCATGGCCAAGGAGGGCGTCTTCCGGATCCCGGTGCTCGGGTCGTTGATCCGCGGAGCCGAGCAGATCCCGGTGTACCGCGGTGACGCTGTCGCCGCCGAGTCGTTGACCGCGGCGGCAACGGCCATCCAAGAAGGCAAGGTGGTGGTCATCTTCCCGGAGGGGACCACGACGAAGGACCCGGACCGCTGGCCCATGGTCGCCAAGACCGGCGCGGCGCGTCTAGCGCTAACGACCGGATGCCCGGTAGTCCCGCTCGCGCAGTGGGGCACCGAGAGGATCATGCCGCGTGGCAAGAAGGTCCCTGACCTGAGGCACCGGCATACCGTCCACCTGCTCGCGGGGTCACCGGTGGATTTCGCCGACCTGATGGGTGAGGTGGAAAATCCGGCGGTGTTGCACGAGGCGACCGACCGGATCATGGCGCGTATCACCGCCTTGGTGGGGCAGCTGCGCGGCGAGACGGCCCCGCCAGAGCGTTTCGACCCCGGCCAGGCCCCATCCGACGCCACCGGTTGACCGATAACGACTCTCTATGCTGCGGCCCGCACGTGGTCGAGAACGGCCTGGGCGACCTGCGGCGGCTGCTTCTCGGGGAGCCAGTGATCCTCGTCGAGCTCGACGAATCGGTAGGCGCCGGTGACGTATTTCGCTGTCGGCTCCGCAGCCCTCCGGCTGATGAACGGGTCCCGGCGACCGTGGCCGGGTCATCGCCGCCACGTAGCGGGCGGCGTGCTCCGGTGGGCAACCCTCTCGCTGCACCCATCGCCGCCGGGTGCGGAGTCGACAGGACGGTCAGAGAGCTGACCGGTTCGGGTTCCATGCTCCCATCCCCCAGGCGGGGGCGGCCCCCCAGTCGTGCCCGACCAGATGTGCCCGCTCGACCCCTGCCGCGTCGAGCAAGGCCAGCACGTCAGCCGTAGTCGCCCCCGTCGTGTATGCCGAGCGGCCCCGCGGGAGGGCGCTCACGGCATACCCCCGCTGAGTCGGAACCAGGGCCCGGATGCCCTGCGCGGTGAGATACCGCACGACATCGTCGTAGGCGTCGGGCGTCTGGGGAAAGCCGTGCAGCAGGACGGCGACCGGCCCCCCGGTCGGCCCGCTGTCGCGCACCGGGAAGGTGAGGCCGTCCCGCTGGAAGGACTGCATGTCCCCAGCCTGGCGCATCCCCACGGTTGCGCCCTCGGGAATGACGGGGCCACCGTACGCTGAGCCCCGTGGCCAAGGCGGTAATCCTCACGGTCGACGACGACCCGGCCGTCTCGGCAGCCATCGCCCGTGACCTGCGGCGGCGGTACGGCGCCGACTACCGGGTCGTGCGAGCCGGCTCGGGTGCCCAGGCGTTGGGCGCGTTGGAGACACTCGCGCTGCGGGCCACCCGGGTCGCACTCATCGCGGCAGACCAGCGGATGCCCAGATGACCGGGATCGAGATCCTCGCGCCTCCCACGAACTGGCGCCCGGGGCAAAGCAACTGCTGCTCACGGCATACGCGGACACCGACGCCGCGATCGCGGCGATCAACGACATCGGCCTCGACTACTACCTGCTCAAGCCGTGGGACCCGCCCGAAGAGCGGCTCTACCCAGTCCTCGACGAGCTGCTCGACGACTGGTGCAAGGAGAACCCTGAGCATCCGACGGACCTGCGGGTCGTCGGCCACCGATGGTCTGACCGGGCCCACGACGTGAAGACGTTCCTGGCCAGCAACCACGTGCCGTACACGTGGTACGACGTCGAGCACGACGCGGAGGGCACCCGCCTGGCCGAGCTCGCCGGAGCCGGTGCCGCCGACCTGCCCCTCGTGCTGCTCCCGGTCGGCGAGCCGATGCGCTCGCCGACCCCGCTCGTGCTCGCTTCCGCACTCGGCCTGCGCACCAGCGCGAGCCGCCCGCTCTACGACGTGTGCATCGTCGGGGGCGGACCGTCGGGCCTGGCGGCCGCGGTGTATGCCGCCTCGGAGGGCCTGAGCACAGTCGTCGTCGAGCGCGCTGCCCCAGGCGGACAGGCCGGCCAGAGTGCCGCGATCGAGAACTACCTCGGTTTCCCAAGGGGCGTCTCGGGAGCGGACCTGGCGCAGCGGGCCATCGCCCAGGCCAAGCGGTTTGGCGCCGAGATGGTGCTCGCGCGGGACGCGGTCGGTATCGAGGTCAAGGGACCCGCGCGGGCCGTACGCCTCGACGGGAGGGGCGAGGTCGAGGCCCGGTCGCTGATCGTCTCGACCGGTGTCTCCTACCGGCGGCTCGCGGCCGACGGTGCCGACGCGCTTGTCGGCCGAGGGATCTACTACGGGGCGAACGCGTCGGAGGCGCAGGCCTGCAAGGGCGAGGACGTCTATGTCGTCGGTGGGGCGAACTCCGCCGGGCAGGCGGCGCTTAACCTGGCTCGCTACGCCCGCAAGGTCGTCGTCGTGGTCCGCGGGGCTGGCCTGGCCGAGACGATGTCGAGCTACCTCTGCTCGCGCATCCTCGCTTCGCCCACCATCGAGGTGGGCACGAGCACCGAGGTGACCGCCGTCGGCGGCGACGGGCACCTGGAGGAGGTCACGCTGACGAACCGTTCCACCGGCCAGGTCGAGACGGTCCCGGCGAGCTGGCTGTTCGTCTTCATCGGCGCGGCCCCGCGCACCGACTGGCTCGGCCAGGAGGTGCTGCGCGACGAGCGCGGGTTCGTCCTCACCGGTCCGGGCGTGGCAGCGACGCACGGGGTGCGCTGGCCGCTGCGTCGCGCACCCCTTGCCCTGGAGACCAGCGTTCCCGGCGTGTTCGCTGCCGGGGACGTGCGCCTCGACTCGATGAAGCGCGTGGCGTCCGCGGTCGGCGAGGGTGCGATGGCGGTCTACCTCGTCCACCAGTACCTCGCAACGACCTGAGGGGCCCCCATGGACGTGAGCACGCTGCGGGGGCTCGAGCTGTTCACCGGGCTGAGCGACGAGCAGCTGGGTGAGCTGCTCGCGGCGTCGGATGAAGTGCCGATCGTCCCCGGATCGGATTGTTCCGAGAGGGCGAGCATGCCGATCAGTGGTGGGTGCTCGTCGAGGGGGCCCTCGAGCTGGTGCGGCACGTGGGCCGCGAGGATATAGTCCTCGGCCGAATGGACACCCCCGGCCGGTGGGCCGGCGGGTTCCAGGCGTGGGACCCCAATGGCGTCTATCTGGCAACCGGTCGCGGAGTGGTCGCCGGATCGGTCATGCGTGTGCCTGCCGCTGTGCTGCGCGAGCGGACCCAGGCGTGGTTTCCCTTCGGCGGCCACCTCATCCAGGGTATCTACGGGACTGCGCGGTCCATCGAGGCAAGCGCCCGCCAACGCGACGCGCTGGTCACGCTCGGCACACTGGCCGCGGGGCTGGCGCACGAGATCAACAATCCGGCGGCTGCCGCCGTGCGCTCGGTCGACGCTCTCAAGACGGCCAGCGCCTCGCTCCGCGTCAGCCTGCGCCAGTTGGCCGACGGCGACCTCACCGCCCGGCAGTTCATCGGGCTCGACCGGCTCCGAACGGAGCTGGACGACAGAGTGGCTGCGGTCGACCCGATCGCGGCGAGCGATCTCGAGGAAGAGCTGGGGACCTGGCTGCTCGACCGAGGGGTCGGCGATCCGTGGGGGGCCGCCGCCGGCCTCGCCGGGGCGGGGGCCGACATCGACTGGCGCCAGCGGGCCGCCGCCGTGATGGGGCCGACTGTGCTGGACACTGGCCTTGCGTGGGTGGCCGACTCGGTGACCGTTGAGAGCCTGCTGGACCAGCTGAAAGACGCGACCCGGCAGATCTCCGAACTCGTCTCCGCAGTCCGCTCCTACACCCAAGTCGGCCGCGCTTCGATGCAGCTGGTCCACGTCGGCGAGGGCATCGACAGCACCCTTGTCATGCTCGGACACCGCCTGCGGGACCAGTCGGTCACGGTCGAGCGGGACTACGGCCCAGCGCTGCCACGGATCGAGGCGTTCGCCGGTGAGCTCAACCAGGTGTGGACGAACCTCATCGACAACGCGCTCGACGCCCTCGCGTCGAGCGGAGCCGATCACGCTCCGACGCTACGCATCACCACGCGGCTCGACGGCGACTCCGTCGTCGTGGATGTCGCCGACAACGGCCCTGGTATGCCGCCAGAGGTCGCCGCCCGTGCCTTCGAGGCGTTCTTTACCACCAAGGACGTCGGCAAGGGGACCGGACTGGGCCTGGACATCGCCCGCAGGATCGTCGACGAACGACATGGGGGCACGATCTCCATCGACTCACAGCCTGGCCAGACGGTGTTCCACGTGAGACTGCCGATGCATCGCCGCCGCTGACGCGCCGCCCCCGTTAGAGGCTTGCGGGGTCGAGTTCGAGGAAGAGGTGGCCCGCTCCGGCGGTGGTCTGCAGGGCAGTCAACGCGACCGGCAGCTCGTAGCAGTAGAAGTAGCGCGTGGCGGCGCGCTTCCCGTCGGCGAAGGCGTCGTCCCGGTCTGCCAACGCGAGAAGCTGGTCCAGCCAGAGCCAGGCGACCACGATGTGCCCGAAAGCGTCGAGGAAGATACCGGCCGCCTGCAGCGCGGTCGCCGGGTCGCGGTCCTGCCAGAGGCGCGCGGTGACGTCGAGGACCGCGCTCGCAGCGCCGTCGAGGGCATCGGCATACTCCGGGTACTGCTCACGCGCCCGGGCGGTGGTCGCCGCGATGCGCCCGAGCAGCAGGTGCAGCCCGGCGCCTTGCTTCATGACGAGCTTGCGCCCCAGCAGGTCCACGGCCTGGATTCCGTGGGTACCCTCGTGGATCGGGTTGAGCCGCTGGTCGCGGTAGAGCTGCTCGACGGGGTAATCGCGGCTGTAGCCATAGCCTCCGAGGACCTGGATCGCCAGGTCGTTGGCTACCAGGCCGTAGGTCGACGGCCACGACTTGACGATCGGGGTGAGCACATCGAGCAGCAGGCCCGCGTCGGCCCGCGACCGCTCGTGCGTGGCCGTGCGTAGATCGTCGTCGAGGCGCGCGGCATACAAAACCAGCGCCAACGAGCCCTCGACGTACGCCTTGGCCTGCAACAACATTCGGCGGACATCGGGATGGGCGAGGATCGGCACCGGCTGGGCAGCAGGGTCCCTGTCCCAGGCCAGGCGGCCCTGGATGCGTTCCTTCGAATAGGCCAAGGCGTACCGGTAACCGGCATACCCGATGGCCGCCGCACCTCCGCCGACCCCGATCCGCGCCTCGTTCATCATGTGGAACATGTAGGCCAGTCCGGCACCCTCCTCGCCGACCAGGTACCCAACCGCTCCCGGAGCTCCCGCGGGGGTCGCCCAACCCGCCCCGAAGGACAGCACGGTGTTGACCGTGCCGCGGTAGCCCATCTTGTGGTTGAGCCCGACGAGTTCGATGTCGTTGCGTTCGCCGAGGGTCCCATCGTTGCCAACGAGGTACTTCGGCACGACGAACAAGGACAGCCCCTTGACTCCGGCTGGGGCCCCTTCGGTACGGCTGAGCACGAGATGGACGATGTTCTCGCTGATGTCATGGTCGCCGCCGCTGATCCACATCTTCGAGCCCCTGACGCGGTAGCTACCGTCGTCCTGACGCTTCGCGGACGTCGTGATGTCGGCCAGGCTCGATCCGGCCTCGGTCTCGGACATACACATCGTCCCGGTGAACCGGCCCTGCACCATCGGCGCCACGTATCGCTCGATTTGCTCGGGAGTCCCATGCGCGAGAATCAGGTTGGCATTGCCGAGGGTGAGTGCCGGGTAGGCCACAGCGGAGATGTTCGCGGCCTGCAGCCAGGCGCAGGCGGCGGTGAACACCGCGAGCGGCAGATCGGATCCGCCGTGGGCCGACGGCAGCGACGCCCAAATCAGCCCCGAGTCGGCGATCGCTCGCACGGCTCGTCCGGTCGCCTCGGGCAGGATGGCTCGCCCGCCTTCGAAGACGGGCTCGTCGCGGTCGAGCTCGGCGTAGCAGGGCAGCAGGTGCTCGACTGCCACCGCTCGAGCGAGATCGAGGACGAGGGTGATCGACTCGCGGTCGTGGTCGGTGAACGGCTCGCGCGTGCACAACTCTTCCACGCCCAGCCAGTCGAAGAGCAGGAAGCGCAGGTCCACTCGCGACAGCAGGTCCGTCACCTCGTCCGACCTCCACGTTGTGTGCAGTCACGGCGTCTTCGGGAGCACCGTGTCGAGCGACCAATACCCGGCCACCCCAGCACCGTACGCCGACGAGTGTCCCCGTCGGGCAAACCCGAGGGTAAGGGCGGCGTCGGGCGTGAGGGTCGCCCGGTGGTGCCGCTCTCGCCCATCGAGTGGTCAGCAGGTGCTGCTATCCGGGGCCTATAACAGCACGTACTGACCGCTCGGCGCGGGTGAAGTCCGCGCCGAGCTGCTAGTGGTGTGACTACTAGCTCGTAGCGGCCAGCCAGGTCCGATACCCGCCATCGAGGTTGCACACCTCGCGCCCGAGCCCGGTCAGCAAGCGGCTGGCGATGTGGCCGCGTTGGCCCACCTCGCAGTAGACGACAAGCGGGCCGGCTGGGAGGTCGGGCGCCTCTGCGCGGAGCTCGTCGACGGGTACGTTGACCGACTTGGGGATGGCACCGGCGTCGTGTTCGGCGCGGCTGCGCACGTCGAGCAGCGTCGCGCCGTCGTCGAGGGTCTGCTCGACCTCGTGCCACTGGACGGTCCGGGTCACTCCGGAGGCCAGGTTGTCGGCGATCATCCCGAGCATGACGACCGGGTCCTTGGCCGAGCCGTACTGGGGCGCATAACAGAGCTCGAGGTCCGCCAGGTCGCTGGCTCGCAGGCCGGCTCGCATCGCGGTCGCGATGACGTCGATCCTCTTGTCCACGCCCGCCCCGCCGACTCCCTGGGCCCCGAGGATCCGGTCCGAATCCGCGTCCACGAGCAGCTTCAGTGCCATCCCCTGGGCTCCCGGGTAGTAGCCGGCGTGGTCGGTGGGGTGGCTGTGGATGACCCTGATCGACCGTCCAGCGGCGCGCAGGCGCTTCTCGCTCCAGCCGGTGACCGCCGCGGTGACGCCGAAGACCCCGACGACCGCCGTCCCCAGGACCGGCTGCGCAGTGACCGGACGGCCGGTAATGACGTCGGCGACCAGCCGCCCGTGCCGATTGGCCGGACCGGCAAGCGGCACGAGGACCGGACCAGACCCGACTGCGTCGCGCTTGACCGCAACGTCGCCGACCGCGTAGATCGACGGGTCGCTGGTGCGCTGGTGGTCGTCGACGAGGATGCCGTCGCCCTCGCCGAGGTGCAGCCCGGCCTGCCGGGCCAGCTGCGACTCGGGGCGTACGCCCACTGCGGTGACCACGAGGTCCGCTGGCAGGACCGAGCCGTCGTGCAGGACGACAGCGAGGGGGTCGATTCCGGTCGCTCGGGCACCGGTGCGCACTGTCACGCCATTGTCCTGCAGGGCTTCGGCCACCTGGACGGCCATCTCCGGGTCCAGCGGAGCCAGCACCTGGTCCGCCACCTCGACGACGGCAACCTGCAGGCCCCGACCGACGAGATTCTCCGCCAACTCCAGACCGATGAAGCCGGCCCCCAGAATGACCGCGGTCCGAGCCGGTGCCGGTGCGTTCAAAGCCGCCATGATCGCGTCGAGGTCGGCGACGTCGCGCAGGACGTGTGCCCGTTCGATGCCCGGGATGGGCAACCGCACCGGGGCAGCGCCCGTGGCGAGGATCAAGTCGTCGTACCGAAGGGTCGAGACACGACCGGCCCGGTCCCGGACGTCCACCCGTTTGGCCGCCGGGTCGATCGCGGTGACCTCATGCCCAGCGCGGACATCGATACCGAACCGAGCGCCCAGCGACTCGGGCGTCTGTAGCAGCAGGTCGTCGCGCTCGGGGATCACCCCACCGACGTGGTACGGCAGGCCGCAGTTGGCGAACGAAACGTGATCCCCTCGCTCAAGAACGACGATCTCCCTCGTCTCGTCGTTGCGGCGAAGTCGGGTCGCCGCGGACATGCCGGCCGCGACCCCGCCCACGACGACCGTACGGCAGTGCAGCTGCGAAGACACGTCAGCGGTCCCGTCGCAGCAGCTTGGACACCAGTCCGACGGGCCGGTCGCTGGGTTGGCACGTGCAGCGCCGATCGGCCAGCACCCCGCGCATCACGGAATCGACGTGCTGTCCGCATCCTGCCCACGTCGTCTTACCGCAGGTTCTGCACCGCACCGCGTGGCACATGACGGTCTTCTCCGATCGTGACTGGATACCCCGGTGGGTATGCCATTCACTGAAGTGTACATACCCCAGGGGGTATCATGTGTCCATGATCCTCAGTCAGCCCGCCACGGCGCCCGTCGTCAACCGTCTCCGCCGGGCACACGGCCAGCTGGCCGGGGTGATCCGTATGCTCGAGGAGGGCAAGGACTGCGAGGACGTCGTCACCCAACTGGCCGCGGTGTGCAAGGCTCTCGACCGAGCGGGCTTCAGCCTCATCGCCACCGGTCTCAAAGAGTGTCTGGTCCAAGAGCCTGAGACGGGAATCGACACGACCAAGCTGGAGCGGCTGTTCCTCTCGCTGGCCTGACGGCATACCGATCGAAGCGACGTATCGCGGGACGGCTAGCCACTCCCTGCTTCGGCGAACGGTGTAACGGAGTCAAGCCGCCGACTGACCTGAGTCGGTAGAAGAGGTCAGCAGACGACCAAGGCGCTGATCGGCGAGAACCTCTGCAGCTGTGGCACGCTCAGTCGCCCAGAAGCCACGGCGAGACAGAAACACAGCCCCGATATCGTCTGTGTCCCGCTGCGCATGCGGCACGACCGGTGCGTGTCCGTTCCAGTTTCGGGCCGCCAGGTTTGTCAGGATCTGCTGCACGGTCGTCGCCTCCTTCTGCTTCGTGGCCATTCATGGCCCTGACTCCAACATCGACCTCGCCGCGTCGCCGAGCCATAGGTCGGCCACCTCAGGTGCGGGGCAGTCGGCCTTATGGCCCGCATGACAGCCAAGAACCAGAACTGTCCACAGTCGCCCTGTGTCACATCGGCTTGAACGCGCCGTGCCGGCGCCTCGACCACCCTCCGATTCGATGCGGGGTGGCCCTATTCGCGTCCTACACTTCTCCAATACCACACGCCATGCGGTCCGGGCAGATTCCTGGGCGCGAACGCCGCCTGCCCGTCTGGGCGTGGATCGTCCTCGTCGTCATCTACCTCGTGGTACTTCAAGGCGCTGGCCTGGTCCTGACCAGAGGTCTTGCAGCGCAGTATGCCGCGCCGGCATCGATCGACATCCTGTGGCGCAGCATCACGGTGCCGGTAGGGCTGTCCCTGATCCTCGTCCTGGCGAGCATCGGCTGGCTGCGGTGGTGGCGACCGGTCTACGTGGACGACAAGCCGGTCCGGCCGTGGCTGATCGCCATCCCGGTCACCATGCTCGTCACCATCCTGATCGTCACCAACTACTCCGGGCTGGCCACGCGCGGCATTGGGTTCACGCTGCTGCTGCTGCTCTCGATGATGTTCGTGGGCTTTGCCGAGGAGGGGATGTTCCGCGGCATCGGCCTCACCGCCCTCCGGCGCGACGGTTTCACCGAGGGCAAGGCCGCCCTCTGGTCAACCGTCGCCTTCGCCCTCGCCCACGCCACCAACCTGCTCACGGAAGGCACCGGCGCGTTCGCCCAGGTCCTCGCCACGGCCGTCGCCGGCTACTTCTTCTACCTGATCCGCCGACGCACCGCAGGCCTGCTCGTGCCCTCCATCGTGCACGGCCTGTGGGACTTCTCCCTCATCTCCGGCGCCGTCGTCCCCGGCGCGAGCAACCTCCTCGGAGGCCTCTCCTTCCTCGTGATGGTGATTCTTGCCGTCCTCCTGCTGGTCAAACGTCACGACATCGAGCCAGCCATCAGCCCCCACGCGGGCTCCGCCAGCAAGTCCGTCACATAAGAGGACGCGCAGGTCACCACCATCTCGTCGACCTGAAGGAGTGACGGCGCGCATGGCGGGGGCGAGAGCTAGGCGCGGAGCCCTTGGTCCAGCTCGGCGAGCGCCTGGGTGAGGTGCACGGTCGGGACCCAGCCCCACCGGTGGGCGCGTGCGGCCAGAATGCGTCCGGTCCATGCGGGGCTATCGTCCCAGACCGGCTGGAGGCCGAGCGCCCGGGTGACCGTCTGGTAGTAGTCGCGGGCGGTGGCCGGGCCGGCCGCGACGTTGACGACGGTGCACGCGCCCGCGACCGGTCCGAGTTCGGGGTCGGTCGAGGTGGGCACCCGGCCTGCGGCCACGTCGGCGGCGAGGCGAGCCAGGTCGTTGACGTGAACCCACGCGAAGCTCCGCCCGGGGACCGTGTGGCGGGCCTGCTCGTCGTCGCGGATCATGGCTGGGCGGACGGAGTTCCAGATCGAGCTCTCGCCGAATCCGAGAATGGCCGGCGGACGCAGCAGGACGCGGGTAATCCCCTGGACCTGGGCCAAAGCGGCGTCGGTGTCGCGCTTGGTCACGGAGTATCCGTCAGCGTCGTCGGACACCAGGGGGGATGCCTCATCGACGTCACCAACCCCGGGTGAGCGATCGTAGACACCGGCGGTGGAGATGTGGACCAGCCGCTCCACGCCCGCGTCTCGAGCGGCCCGGGCCAGCACGGGCGTGCCTTCGACCGCGATCCGGTGCTGGGTCTGTTGATCCCGGCCCATGGGGTGCACGGTCGTGACGACGGCGCTCGCGTCCGCCACGACAGCAGCCGCCAGGTCCGGGTCGTAGAAGTCACCGACCCACTCGGCGATACCTGCCAACGTCGGGGCACTGCCGCGGCGTCGTACCAGCGCACGCACCCTCGCGCCCCGTTCCACAAGCGCCGCGCAGGTGCGCGAGCCGACGAGGCCGTTAGCTCCGGTGACCACGACGATCAGGGACGATGCGGCGCTCAACTCACTCATGCCCGCAACCCTCGCACGGGCACTCACCCGCCGCGTCGAGCTCCGACGATGAGCCTTCCAGGCGCTTGCCTGCGGGCCGCCATAGCCGGCCGACCCGCTCCCCGGCGGCTACCCCCTTCGGCCGAGTGTGGGGTGCAGCGGCGGGCCGGTGACCGCACAGTGCACGCGGCAGGGGCTCTCCACAAGAGGCGCCTCCGTCACCCCGTGCGTCGTTGCGACCTCTTCGCTGATCGCCGCGAAACTCGAGGGAATCGTGGCGAACGCCAGTGCGCCGCCGGCGATCAGCAGGGCGGCGCAGATGAGCATCGACGTACGATAGGCCGTCCCCAGCGGGCTGTTGCGAAATGGGTGGCTGGCCGGGCGGCGCGGGTCAGGCCCTGGCCGGGTGAGGCCCTGGGGTTGGTGGTCTTGTTTGGCGGGCCACGTTGTGCTGCCGGGGGCTTGGGGCCTGGGGGCCCCGGCCCTGAGGGGCCTAGCTGGTGGGCCGGGGTAGCAGTGGGAGGGCTTTGAAGAGGTTGGCGAGGCTGCAGGCGAAGGTCCACTCGGCCTGGACCTTGGTCAGGCCGCGCAGGCTGAATTGGCGGAGGCCGAGATTGTGCTTGATGTGCCCGTGCGGAGTCTCGGCGATGTGGCCGCGCCGGGTGTAGGTGGCGATGCCTTCGGGGGTGGCTAGTCGGCGGGCCATCTGCGTGATGGGGTCCTGGTCGGCTGGGTCGTTCCCGCTGGGATGGTCCGGGGGTGAGGGGTCGGCGGCCTGACTGGCCGTTCGGGCGGCTTTGAGGAGATCGCGGTGCTTGCCGACGGCGATCAGGCGGTCGGGCCCGGGGGCGGTGAGGTTGTCCTGGGACAGGTAGCCGGCATCGGTGAGCATGATGCCGATCGGGTCGGGATGGTGACGGCAGTGCGGCCCCGGGCCGGACGCGGCCGGCGCAGGGGTGTCAGGGGTCTGGGTGGCGGGGTCTGGGCAGGTGCACGGCAGCGCCTGCTCGAGGGCGGTTTCGATGTGGGTGCTGTTGATCAGGTCCGCGGACTGCTCGCCGGCTTGGGTCATCGGCTGGAACCACTGCACGTCGCCAGGGGTTTGGGTCACTTTCTCGGCGAGGATCAGGCCGTCCTCGCTGAGCACGTTCTGAGCGTTGTAGCCCTGGGTCCATCCGTTGCGGGTGGGCATCAACCGCGAGTCCAGGTCGGTGATGTTCCGCCCGGCGGGCGTGCGATCACCCTGGTCGCCGGGCTGGCCCTGCTGCTTCTGTTGGCGTTCGCGTTCGGCCTGTTCGGCGCGCTGCAGCGCGGTCCGCGCCTGGCGCACGTGCACGTTGTCCTGCAGCGAGGTCGGGCCAGGGCCAGTCAGCCCACGCCGGCCGGCGGCGCGGGCCTGGGCCACCCGATGGTTCCACGACTCGATCTTCTCCAGCTGCTTGGGCCTGCAACCGGGCCAGCCGGGCGCGCGCTGCCTGCAACCGGGCCCGCTGCGGCGGACAACCCGTGCCCTGCGCGCCGCCGGCCTGGGCCTTCAGATACTCCTGCGGCGGCCGCGGCCCGCTCAGCATCCGCGGCGTGCTGGCGCTGGGCCCGCTCGGCGTCCTCGGCCTGGGTCTGCGCCACCGCCGCCGCGATCCGAGCAGCCCGCCCGGCACGCCCACGCCCCCGCGCCGGGCTGTCGTCGCCACCGCCCTTGCCGGCATCCCCACCAGCACCTGCGGGGGGCCCGCCGGGGTGCTCGTCCTGCTCGTCATCGGTGAGCAGATCGGCCGGCACCCGGTCCGGGCAGCTGCCCTGGCCCCACAGCACGTCCTGCTCGGCGTCGGTGGCCGCGTGCTCGTCCACCGCGCGGGCAGCCTGCTCGGCCAGCCACTCCCGCGAGCGGTTGGCCGACCGGGACGCATTGGCCGCCACCTTGGTCCCATCCAGCGTGATCGTGGCCAGTGAGCCCATCCCGAGCCGGGCGCACAGCACCAACACCTCGGTGAACAGGTCCTTGACCGCCTCGCCGAACTCGGCCCGGAACCGGGCAACCGCGACGTGATCGGGCAGGTTCCCGCCACAGATGATCCGCAACGCGATGTCCTGATGACACAACCGCTCGATCCGCCGTGAGCTACGCACGCCCTGCGCATACGACCAGATCAACAACGTCAGCATCATGTCCGGGTCATACCCGGCCCGGCCCACCCCACCCAGCCGCCGCTTGGCATGGAACGCGCTGGTGTCCAGATGCTCGGACACCACCTCGATCACCAGCCACACCTGATGATCCGCAGGCAGCCAATCGCGCATGTCCAGCGGCAGCAGGAACCCCTGATCCCGCTGCACCGGCAGATACCCCTTCGCCACACCTAATCATCTCAAACGACATCAAACCACAATGACTTACGACACGCCGGTTACCCATTTCGCAACAGCCCGCAGGGCGACGGGATCGGTGAAGCTCGACCCCAGCCCCGAGGCCAACGGCAAGATCGCGATCGCCAACAGCCCCGCCGTCCTGGCCACCGCGTTGTTGACGCCACTGGCAACACCAGCATGGCGGTCCTGCGCGGACGCCAAGGCGGTCGCGGTGAGCGGGGCAACGGTCAGCGACAGCCCCAGGCCAAGCACGATGACGCCGGGCAACACATCGGTCGTGTATGCCGCCTGCGCGCCGATGCGGGAGAGCAGCAGCAGTCCGACCGCACAGACCGCCGGGCCCAGGGTCATCGGGGTTCGTGGCCCGATTCGACCCGCCAGCGCCCCGGCCCGCGCCGACAGCACCAGCATGATCACGGTCACCGGCAGCAGCGCCATTCCCGCAGCCAGCGGCGGGAAGCCGGCGACCACCTGCAGGTTGATCACGAAGAAGAAGAACACACCGGCCAACGCCGCGTACACAGCGAAGGTCACCACGTTGGTGGCGGTGAATGTCCTCGATCGGAACACCTCCAGCGCCAGCATCGGGTGCCTTGAACGGGCCTCGTTTGCGACGAACCCGACCAGGCCCACCACACCGACGAGCAGTGCCGCCAGCACCCAACTATCCCCAAGGCCCCGCTCGGGCCACGCCGTGAAGGCGTACGTCAGTCCAGCCAGGCCCGCCGCGCACAGCACGGCGCCCAGCACATCCACACGCCGGACTGCGTCAGGGTCGGCGGACTCGGGTACGTGCCTGACCGCGACCAGCAGCACCACCGCCGCAAGCGGAAGGTTGATCAGAAAGACCAAACGCCAGCTGGACACCTCGACCAGCCATCCGCCCAGAAACGGCCCGACCGCGCCCGCCACACCGCCCAGACCCGACCATGCGCCAATCGCCTTCGTTCGGTCGGCGGGCTCGAACGACGCCTGCAGAATCGCCAGCGCTCCCGGGGCCAGCAGGGCGCCGCCGACGCCTTGGATCGCGCGTGCGGCGACGAGGATCGCCACGTTCGGCGCCACTCCACACAGCAGCGACCCGAGCGCAAACCAGGCGACCCCGATCATGAAGACCAGCCGTCGGCCGAACCGGTCGCCCAACGAGCCGGCCAGCAGGATGAACGCCGCGAGCGTGAGCGTGTACGCATTCACGGTCCATTGCAGCCCCGCCGCATTGGCATCCAGCGACGCCCCAATCCGCGGCAGGGCAATGTTGACCACGGTGCCGTCGATGAACGCCAACGCCGAGCCCAGCACGGTGGCCAGGAGCACCCACCGACCGGCCGGCTCGTCGAACCGAACCAGACGCGCCCCCGTCGGATCGCCGGACGTCGCTGCCACGAGATCATCCTTCACCACCGTGTTTGTTGCGCCAGCCAGCAGCTAGCCGGCGCGGCAAGACCGCACGCCGAGAGCCAGCCCAGATCCCCGGCGTCGTTTGGCCTTGGGGACGGCCAGCAGCCCCCAGCAGCCCCTTCAGTACCTTCTCCGGCAATCGCGCTCGGCATCGGGACCGCCGCATGCGAGGCCCTCGTCGACATCGAGGTGTTCGGTGTCGATCAGCCAGCGCAACAAGGTGTCTCCATTGAACCGGCGGGCTGTCCGATGCCGAGGTGAGCCACCCTGGCGAACCACGCTCTGCCGAGCCGACCGGCATCCTCAAGGCCGGACGCTTGCCGCGCCCTCAGCGACTACTGTCTCGACGTACAGGGGCCGCCGCGGGGCCGTTCCTCGGCCCGTTGAGAGGTGTCGCACGTGAGCTTGGCCGGCGCGGTCCTAGGCGTGGCGGTGATACTCGCGACCTGGGGCAGCGTCCTGTCGGTCTTGGTGGTGCCCCGGCGATCCCGCGACCCGTTGAGTCGGCTGGTCAACATGGTCACCGACGGGGCGTTCCGGTTGGCGACCTCCCGGTTGCCCACGTATGAGGCCCGGGACCGTCTGCTGGCTGGGCAGGCGGCTGCGGTGATCCTGCTGCAGCTGGCGACCTGGCTGGCGCTGTTCTACACAGGTTTCGCGTTGGTCCTTCAGCTGCTCGACCCCCAGGGAGGCGCCCACGCGTTCGCCCAGGCAGGCTCGTCGATGTTCACCCTGGGCTACACCGGCCCGGAGACGGCCCAACTGAGCATCGTCGACTATCTGGCGGCGGCGACCGGGCTGGTCGTGGTGGCCCTGCAGATCGGTTACCTCC
This sequence comes from uncultured Actinomycetota bacterium, assembly GCA_963724925.1. Taxonomy (GTDB): domain Bacteria; phylum Actinomycetota; class Actinomycetes; order Actinomycetales; family Dermatophilaceae; genus Phosphoribacter. The sequence continues at coordinate 78,642 of CAVRXF010000012.1, forward strand.
CGACGCTCTACAGCGCCTTCAATCGTCGCGAGACCGAGGTCACCCTGCTGTCCAGCCGCGCCGGAACGCCCGCATGGGGCCCGGAAGATCCTGGCCCGAACCCGATACGGCTTCAGGTCGGCCGACGACGGCGCCGTAATGGACCAGTTCTACCTGCAGTGGGAGCGGTGGGCCGCGGACTTGTCCGAAAGCCACAGCAACTACCCGGTCCTGATGCGCTTCCGCTCGCCGGCCAAGTTCTCCTCGTGGCTGGTCGCGCTGGTCGCCGTCATGGACTCGGCGGCGCTCTGGCTGGCCCTCTCACCAGATCGAGCGCCAGCGACCGAGGCCCGACTGGCGCTGCGGATGGGGTTCAGCGCCTTGCGCGCCCTCGCCGCCACCGTCGGAATCGCGGTGAATCTGGACCCCGACCCCGACGGCGACCTCCAGCTGTCTTACGAGGACTACCTCGCGGGCATCGAGCGCCTTGCCTCGACCACCTTCATCATGGACCGCACCCCAGAACACGCCTGGCCGGACTTCCGTGGCTGGCGCATCAACTACGAGGCCGTCGCCTACGCCCTCGCCGACCGTTTCGACGCCGTGCCAGCCCCGTGGACCGGCCCACGCCACACTGGAGATCCGACCATGCCACCCATCCGGCCGGCCAACCGCACGCCCACACCGCACCCCGATGACCCTCCCGCCCTCAACCCCGGCACCCACTGACTTCGCGGTCGGCGCCCCGCTAAGCGGATGCCGCTCGTTGTGCGCCAGCTGCAGGTACGACACCGTCGACCCGTCCTTGTTCCGCCGCCGGGTCTCCCGCAGGTACATGCCTACAGCCAACCATCAAACGACCGCAAAACGGGCGCGACACGCCCAGTGGGGGGCCAGGCCCCCCAAGCGGGGTGTATGACCGGTCGGTGCGCCGGTGGCGGCACCTGGACTGGGGAGCGTCGAAGGTGTGGCTGCAGGCGGAGGTTCGTCGGCTGGACTGCCGCCGCTGTGCTCGGGTGCGCACCGAGGAGGTGCCCTGGGCCCGGCCCAGGGCCCGGCACAGCCGCGACTTCGAAGACGTGGTGGCCTGGCTGGCCCAGCACACCGACAAGAGCACGATCAGCACGCTGCTGCGCAGCAGCTGGGAGACCGTCGATGGGATCATCACGCGGGTCGTCGGGGAGCAGATCAACAGCACCCGGCTGGCGGGGTTGGTGCGCATCGGCGTCGGCGAGGTGTCCTACCGCAAGGGCCACCAATACCTGACCGTGGTCGCCGACCATGACCAGGGCGGCCGCGTCGTGTGGGCCGCTGAGGGCCGCAACGCCGGGGGTGTCAGATGGTCTGTGTAAGCGGGTCCGGGCTGGACGAAGGAGTGCATGTGAGCATCACCGATGAGACGAAGACGACCAGCACCAGCAGGGACACCACTGGCCAGGTCTTGGCACCTGGCGCGCGAGCGTTGCGGCAGGAGCTGTTCTCCGACGAGCTGCTGGATCAGATGCTGTTGAGGGTCGACGAGGACGGGGTGGCCCTGACGGGCCGGGGCGGGTTCTTGCCTGAGCTGGTCAAGGCCGTCCTGGAGCGGGGGATGGACGCCGAGCTGACCTCGCATCTGGGGTACGAGCGCGGCGACCGGGCTGGGCACGGTTCGGGCAACTCACGCAACGGGACCTCCCCGAAGCGGGTCGGCACCGAGATCGGCGATATCGGGTTGGATCAGCCGCGGGACCGCAACGCCACGTTCGCCTCGAGTCTGGTGCCCAAGGGCGCCCGCCGGCTGGGGGGCCTGGAGGACATGATCGTCAGCCTGTACGCGGGTGGGATGACAGTGCGCGACATCCAGCACCACCTCGCGGCGACGTTGGGGTCCGAGCTGTCGCACGAGACGATCTCCAACGTCACGGAGGCGGTCTGCGAGGAGGTCGCCGCGTGGCAGTCACGTCCGCTTGAGGCGTTCTACCCGGTGATCTACCTGGACGCGCTGGTGGTCAAGATCCGCGACGGCGCGCACGTGGCTAATCGGGCCGCGCACATCGCGGTAGGGGTGGACATGGACGGGATCAAGCAGGTCCTGGGCATCTGGATCCAGGCCTTCGAGGGCGCCAAGTTCTGGGCGTCAGTGTGCTCTCAGCTGGCCAACCGGGGCGTGCGTGACGTGCTGATCGTGTGCTGCGACGGGCTGACCGGCTTCCCCGAGGCGGTCGAGGCCACCTGGTCGAAGGCGACCGTGCAAACCTGCGTGGTGCACCTGATCCGGGCCTCGATGCGGTTCGTGTCCTACACCGACCGCAAGGCCGTCGCGGCCATGCTCAAGCCGATCTACACGGCACCGGACGAGGACGCCGCGCTGCTGGCGCTGACCACGTTCGCGGACTCAAACCTGGGCAAGAAGTACCCCTCGGCGGTCGCCTCGTGGGAGAACGCCTGGGAGCGGTTCACGCCGTTCCTGGCGTTCGGGCCGGCGTTGCGCAAGGTCATCTACACCACCAACAGCGCCGAGTCACTGAACTACCAGCTCCGCAAGATCATCAAGAACCGGGGCCACTTCCCCTCCGACGCGGCCGCGATCAAGCTGCTCTGGCTGGCCATCATGAACATCGAGGACAAACGCGCCGAGAACGCGCCAAGCAGGCCGGCCGTGCCAAGGGTCAACCCCGCAACGCCCCACCGCGCCTCGTCGAAGGCGGCGTCGTCCAGGGCTGGAAAGCCGCCCTCAGCGAGCTCGCGCTTGTCTACCCCGACCGGATCACCCCGCACCTGTAACCCCGGAATGCGAACGAGCATGCTCCCGTTTCCCGGCCATCTCCCCGTCCCGGCATTGGCCGAAACCGCGCCGCCCGCAGCCGGGGTCCAGGCTGGCCGAAGGCCACCCGAAGGGCTTGGCCTTGACGCCGGCGAGGACGGCGCCACACTGCACCGGCCGGGACCGCATGAGCGCCATAGCCACCAACCAACTACCCAATGTGACCCAGATCACTTACACAGACAACTTGACAAGCTCAACGCCCAAGTGCTGGAAGGCTTCTACGACCAGCTCGGGCAGGCCGGTTGTGCCCGGCTGCAGGCAATCTCGCTCGACCTCGGGGGTGCCTACCAGAAGGCCACCAACACCAAGGCGCCGCACGTGCGCCAATGCGCGGATCCGTTCCACGTCATCAAACTGGCCAACGAGGCGATCGACAAGACCCGGCGGGCGGCCTGGAACCAGGCCCGGCAAACGCCGGCGGTCAAGCGCGGCCGGGGACGGCCCCGTAGCGATGCACCGGCGCCGCCGCGAGATGCAAGCCGCTGGATCAAGCACAGCCGCTGGGCGCTGGTCAAAGACCCCGACCATCTCAAGCCCAGCCAGCTCGACGTGCTGCACGAACTGCGCCGCTCAGGCTCGGTGCTCTACAGATGCTGGCAACTCAAGGAAGGTCTGCGCGACCTCTACCGGCTGGCCGACCCGACCGGCGCCAGTCCACCTGGATTGGTGGCTGGCCTGGGCCTGCCGCTGCCGCATCCCCGCCTTCGTCACCCTGGCCAAGACCATCCGGGCCAACCCCGACCGGATCCTGGCAGCCGTCGAACTGGGTCTATCGAACTCCAAGCTCGAAGGCATCAACAGCAGAATCCGGCTGATCAACCACCGCGGCTACGGCCACCACACCGCCGCCGCCCTCATCGCCATGATCTACCTATGCTGCGGCGAGATCACCGTCCAGCTACCCCGAACAGAAAGGTGAGGAGTCCCTCATTTCGTGCTTACTTTGTCCGTCAGCCACAACGTCACCCCATGGACGTCGACCGTGTCACTCACAGAGCCGAAGGGTCAGGCACACCAACGGGCACGGTAGGGTCACGCGGGGCCCAGGCCGGTGGTGACGAGCACGAGCTCGCCCATCTCGTCGGTGGCTGGCAGGTCCAGGTCGGCGGTGATCCGCCAGTCGTGGTCGCCCTCAGGGTCGTCGAGGATCTGGGCCAGGTGCCACACGTCGCCGTCCTCGACGACACGGAAGAACGCCGGCCCGCGCGCTTCGGGTCCGGTGCCCAGCCAGCCGTACTCCGCGAGGTAGCCGCTCGCCGCGGATGCCCATTCCTGTTCGGAGAGCCCGCCGTCGAGCGCCGCCAGTGCGGCATACCGGCGCTGTGACAGCAGTTCGACGCGGCGGAACATGCTCTGGCGCACCATGACCCGTAGCGCCCGCGGGTTGGCCGACAAGGCCCGGTTCTCGGACGGCACGCCCACCTCGCGACCCGGCTGGTCGGTGGGGTTGGCCAGCGCCTCCCACTCATCGAGCAGGCTGGAGTCGGTCTGTTTCACGACCTCGCCGAGCCACTCGATGATGTCGTCGACCTCCTCGGTGCGTGCGGACGTGGGTACGGTCGAGCGCAGTGCCCGGTAGGCATCGGTGAGGTAGCGCAGCACGACACCCTCTGCGCGGAACAGCTTGTGGTGGGCGACAAACTCCCCGAACGTCATGCAACGCTCGAACATCTCGCGCACGACTGACTTCGGCGACAGGTCGCGCGGGTCGACCCACGGGTGTGCTTGTCGATAGACACGAAGCGCCCCCTCGAGCTCCGCGGCCAGCGGCCGGGGCCAGGTCAGGTCCTCAAGGGCGTCCATCCGGTCCTCGTAGTCCATCCCGTCAGACTTCATCGCAGCGACCGCCTCCCCACGGGATTCGAACCGTTGCGCAATAAGCACCTGCCGCGGGTCCTCCAGCGTCGCCTCGATGACGCTGACGACGTCGAGGGCGTATCCGGGGGCCTGCGGGTCGAGCATCTCCAGAGTCGCAAGGGCGAACGCAGACAGCGGCTGGTTGAGCGCGAACCCGTCGTGCAGTTCGAGCGCCACCCGGAACGGGCCCACGGCGTGGCGCCGGTCCACTCCTCGGACGAACCGCTCCAGCGCCGATTGTTGCGCCGGCTCCGAGTCGGTTCTCGCGACCTCGGCCGGGGCAGCCGCAGCGGCCGTCCCCGGCTCGTCCCGGTGGCCGGCGGCCGCCAGCAGCCGGCCGATGGGTCCGAGGTCGTCGGACGCCCGCTGCAGTATGCCGTCCGCCCCTGCCGCGTTGTCGGGGCCGGTCGCCGGGTCGGCGGGTTCGGCATCGGGCGACGACGGATCACCGGCGGCGACAAAGGGGTCCGGCGCATCGGCAGGCAGCCAGTCCTCGAGGGTCGAGCCGTCGTCGGGCTCGACGACCCGGGCCCGCAGCAGCGAGGCCAGCACCTGGACCGCACGCTCGACGAGCGCCTCGCGCCGGGCCGGCTCCTCGTGGTTGTCCAGCAGCAGGGTGTGCAGGGCGGCCTGCTGTCCCTCCCGACGGCCCAGCACGTTGAGCACCATCGCGTGGTTGACCCGCATCTTCGAGGTGAGCGGCTCAGGCGGCGCCGTCACGAGGCGCTCGTAGGTGGCCTCGGTGTACGACAGGGTGCCCTCGGGCGGCTTCTGGCGCACCACCTTGCGCGCTTCTTGGGGTCGTCGCCGGCCTTGGCGAGCGCCTTCTCGTTCTCGACGACGTGCTCGGGTGCCTGCACGACGACATACCCGACGGTGTCGAACCCGGCCCGCCCGGCCCGCCCGGCGATCTGGTGGAACTCGCGGGCCCGAAGCACCCGCTGCCTGCGCCCGTCGTACTTCGTCAGGGAGGTGAGCAGCACCGTGCGGATCGGCACGTTGATGCCCACGCCGAGGGTGTCCGTGCCGCAGATGACGGCCAGCAGCCCGGCCTGCGCCAGGGTCTCCACGAGCCGGCGGTACTTCGGCAGCATCCCGGCGTGGTGCACCCCGATGCCGTGCAGCACGAGCCGACGCAGCGTCGCCCCGAACCCCTTGCCAAACCGGAACCCGCCGACGGCATCCTTGATCGCGGCCTTGCGGGCAGAACAGACGACCTCGACGCTCGCGAGGGCCTGGGCCTGCGCGACGGCAGCGGCTTGTGTGAACGACACGACATAGACCGGGGCCCGCTCAGAGCGCAGGAGCAGCTCGATGGTCTCGTGCACGGCCGTGAGGACCCACGAGAACTCCAGCGGCACAGGTCTTTCCGCGCCGGTTATCGCGATGGCCTCGATGCCGGTGCGACGGGTGAGGTCCTCCTCGAACGCCCGCGACTCGCCGAGCGTCGCCGACATGAGCAGGAACTGCGTGTCTCGCAGCAGCAGCAGCGGGACCTGCCAGGCCCAGCCTCGGTCGGGTTCGGTGTAGAAGTGGAACTCGTCCATGACGACCATCCCGATGTCGGCGAGCTCTCGATCGCGAAGCGCTTGGTTGGCGAGCACCTCGGCCGTCGCGCAGATGATCGGTGCGTCGGGGTTCACGGCGGCGTCGCCGGTGAGCATGCCGACGTTCTCCGCACCGAAGATCTCGACGAGCCCGAAGAACTTCTCGCTCACCAGAGCCTTGATCGGCGCCGTGTACCAGCTGGGCCGCCCCTCGGCCAGGGCCTGCGCGTGGGCCGCGACGGCGACCAGCGACTTGCCGGAGCCCGTCGGCGTCCCGAGGACGACGTGGGCACCACCGGCAAGCGCGAGCACCGCCTCCTCCTGCGCTGCATACAGGGAGAAACCCCGCTCACCCGACCAGTCCAGGAACACGTCGAGTGCCCCGTCCGCGCCGGCAGCGCAGGCGCCGATCAGGCGGTCGGTGAGGGTCATCGCACCCAAGTGTCTCCCACCGGGGGGGCCACGCCCGCTGGGACCGCAAGCCCTGGGACGCCTGTAGCCAGTGGCCAGACAGGGCCTAGAAAGGACAGCGAAGGAGCGTCAAGGCCGTGCGCCTGCTCGCGGCGTCCGCGGGGAGATGGTTGACTTGATCGGCTGGCGGGAGCTCGGTGCTCCGGTACGCTCAGAGCCGCCTTCCGCCCGGCAGTCCTGACTGCCCGCTCGAGGAGCATGGCATGCCGTTGAACCCTGGCGTTCCGGCGACGGGTGCGGCAGTCCGGGTGCCCGTCTCGCAGAAACTGGGCGGCCAGATCCAGTCGGCTATCAACCGATCGACGCAGCCCGCCGAGGCCCAACTCACCCCCAACACCTGACCCGCCCCGCGACATCACCGAGGGAGCCGTGTTGATCTTCATCACCGCCAAGTTCCGCGTCAGGCCCGAGGTCGCCGACGCCTGGCCGGAGATCTCGCGGTCGTTCACCGAGGCAACTCGCGCCGAGCCGGGCTGCTTGTGGTTTGACTGGTCTCGAAGTCTCGACGACCCGCAGGAGTATGTGTTGGTCGAGGCATTTGCAGACGACGAGGCGGGGGCCGCACACGTCGCCTCCGAGCACTTCCGCCGGGCCCAGCGCGATCTGCCGGGCCACCTGGTGGAGACGCCGCGGATCGTGAATGCCACAATTCCGGGCGCACGAGACTGGTCGGAGCTAGGTGAGTTGGCTGTCGATTGACCCAGCAGGATGAGCGGCGGAACGCAGCCGTCGAAGCCCACCTAGCCCCGATGCGCCGACCCGACATCGACGCCGCCGCGCGGCGAGGTGAGGATGCAGGCCGGGCGTCTCGACGACGAGATGCTCGAAACCGGGGGCCTCTGGCAGCGGCGGCGACCAGGCCGAGGTGTCGACGGACCGGGTGATGCGGGGCCCGGGCATGGGCATGACGACCCCCTTCGCGCGGTGGGATACTATGTTCATAGTAGAACTCTTGGAAGGGGGTGTCCATGCCGGCGGCTACCCGGCAGCGCGCACTCGAGGCAGCCGTGGAGCTGCTCGGCGCGCAGGGCGTGCGCGCGGTGACCCATGCGCGGGTCGATGAACGAGCAGGCCTGCCACCCGGGTCGACCTCCAACTGGTTCCGCACCCGCCGGGCGCTACTCGGCGGAATCGTCGACTGGATCGCCGAGCGCGAGCGCGCCGACCTCGACCCGGCCGCGATGCCGACCATCTCGGGAGTCGACGAGCTGATCGAGGGCCTATGCGCCATGACCGAACTGCAGACCGGGCCGTTCGCCGCGCGCACCCGCGCCCGCTACGCCCTCTTCCTCGAACTCGCCGACGACCCCGAACTCGGCGAGCCGCTGCGGCGGCAGCGACGCGAGTTCGAACGGTGGACCGAGCGGATCATCATCGCCGTCGGCATCGCCGACCCCGCGCCGGCGACCAGAGCCCTCATGGCACTCGGCGACGGACTGCTCCTGCACCGGCTCACCGTCGACCCCGCCCTTGACATGCGCCCCGCCATCGAACGCGCAGTACGCGCACTCGCCACACCTTGACCTAACGCCCCAACGCTGCAGATCGACGATTCCGCGTCTACGGCTGACTCCCGTGATGGCAGCGGTGCGACCGGACAACGGCAACCTCATGCCCACGACGGTAGTCAGACCAGGCCCTCAACGCAGATGGGATGGGGCACAGGGCCGGGCCGACCCAGGAACGCCTGCACCTCGGCACGAGATGCAGGCCTCAACTCAACGGCAGCAAACCAGCGTGATTTCGCCGTCTGCAGGCGCGCACTGTCATGCCGCGTGCGGGGGGGTTGTGTGTTCACCGCTGAGCCGGTGGGTCCCTCGACAGGCACGAAGGCTGCCTTGGCCAGCGTCTGTCCGCGCCTCATCCCGGTTGGTTGATGTCCTCGAGGTGGTGTTTGAGGCCGGTCCAGATGGTTGGTTCCTGGCGTCGCCCGATCACCCCGATCAGTGGGCCGGCAAACCGGGCCGGGCCGGTCAGCGTCACAGTCCCGTCCCAGCAGAAGCGGGTGCCGACCGGGGTGGGTGTCGCACCGGATGTGCCCCTCGGCGGTGGCGCCGGGCATGAGACTGCGGGAGTGGATGCGGCGGGGGCGCTCGAAGCCTGTGTAGTCGATCGTCACCGGCAATGACCTGCCGCGCGAGATCACCGTGGCTTCGAACTGGGTGCCGACCCCGATCGGGCCCTCGGTCAGCTTCCTCGCAGCGGTCATGTGGGGGTGGTAGCTCGGCCTAGGTTTGCTTCGTTGGGGTGCCTCGCCGCGTTGGCGGCGAGCGCGGCTGGGCTGTCCGCGACCGCGCCGCCGAGCACCTCTGACCGCCGAGGACCCACTCCCCGCCGACCTCCGCGACGCCCTCGCCCTGATCAACTGCCTGGTGTACGTACTAATCTGAGCCAATTGGGTTATAAACGGTTTCATAACGCAATCAGAACCGCGCGGATGTGCCGCGTGAGGAAAGGAAGTGGTATGGCTAATCTCGTGTTCGGAATGAACCAGTCCCTGGACGGCTACGTCGACCATATGGCGTTTGCGCCAAGCCCCACGCTCTTCCGCCACTTCATCGAGGAGGCTCAGGGGCAGGCGGGCAGTGTCTACGGTCGCCAAATGTATGAGGTCATGCGTTACTGGGACGACGATCATCCTGAATGGGATGCAGAGGAACACGCCTTCGCGGCGGCGTGGCGGAACCAGCCGAAATGGGTCGTCTCGCGCTCGTTGAAGTCGGTCGGCCCCAACGCCAGGCTTGTTGAGGATGATCTTGAGGGCGCGATCCGCGAGCTGAAGGCCGAGCGCGACGGGGAGATCGAAGTTGCTGGCCCGGACTTGGCGCAAAGCCTCACCGAACTTGGCCTGATCGATGAGTATCGAATCTACCTGCACCCCGTCGTGCTTGGTCACGGCAAACCATATTTCGCCGGACCCCGGCCGCCGCTCCGCCTTATGACTAATGACCGGATTGGCGAGGATGTGATCAGGTTGACCTACGTTCCTGCTTAATCTCGCGACTCGCCGGATGAAATCGCCGCTGAAGTCTGGTCTTGGGTTGTGCCAAAATCGACGGGAGCGACCCCAGATCTGCCGTCGAGACGGCGTCGGGAACGAGTTCGGCCGTCTTCAAGAAGATGTGGCTACCGACCTATAGGGTCAGGCCAACAGCGGCGCATGAGCATAAGCCCGTTGCGGCCCCGCCGACCCGAGCCGGGAGCGCTCAATGAAGTCACGCGTCATCGCCGCTTTGATCGCCCTTGCTGCCGCCGCAGTCCTGGCCGCCTCCACGGCCGCCGTTGCCGCCCCGGCCGTTGCCGCCCCGGCTCCACCACCACCGACCGTCCAGCTCGACGAGGGCCTCCATCTTAGGGTCGGGACCGTCATCGGCGATGACGCCGACGCCCATGGGTGCGGGGAGGCGGAGTGTGGGTTCCTCGGGGTCCGGGTCCCGGTCTACGCCAAATGGCACCAGGCCCACGTGACCGCCGAGTCGGGGGCCGCGTGGAGCTGTAACCGTTGGACGGGTGTCGAGTGCTGCTGGAGCAATGATCAGAACCTGTGGATGGCCCCCTCGGCCTGGTGACGTGAAGGAGCGCACCTTCCCGGGGATGATCTGAAAGTCCGATAGCTCTGATCAGGACCGGCGTTGGCGCGCTGGTTCGGGAAGGTACGCCTGTGCTCACGGTAGTCGAAGAGGAGAACGAGTCCAACAAGCACGCCCCGGCCGGAGTGGGTGGGTCGCTGCTGGACGAGCTGGTCCGCGACGGTGCCCGGCAGATGCTGGCGGCGGCGTTGCAGGCAGAGGTCGCCACGTACGTCGAGGCGTTCGCGCACGAGGTGGACGAGGCCGGTCGTCGGCTGGTGGTCCGCAACGGCTACCACCAGGCGCGGGAGGTCAGCACCGCGGCGGGGGCGGTGCCGGTGCGTCAACCGCGGGTCAACGACCAGCGCATCGATGAGGCGAGCGGGGAACGGAAGCGGTTCTCCTCGGCGATCCTGCCGGCGTGGGCCCGTAAGTCCCCGCAAGTGGCTGAGGTGCTGCCGCTGCTGTACTTACATGGCCTGTCGTCCTTGGACTTCGCCCCGGCGTTGGAGCAGTTCCTGGGCTCGGCCGCGGGGCTGTCCGCGGCGACGGTGACCCGGCTGACCACCCAATGGCAAGACGACGCCGCCGCGTTCGCCAAGCGGTCGCTGCAGGGCAGCGACTTCGTGTACGTGTGGGTCGATGGCATTCACCTGAAGGTCCGTCTTGAGCAGGACAAGGTGTGCCTGCTGGTGATGATCGGGGTGCGCGCCGACGGCCAGAAGGAACTGGTCGCGTTGGCCGACGGGTTCCGCGAGTCAGCCGAGTCGTGGGCCGACCTGCTGCGTGACTGTAAGCGCCGCGGGATGCGGGCCCCGGTGCTCGCGGTCGGTGACGGGGCGCTGGGGTTCTGGAAGGCGCTGCGTGAGGTCTTCCCCGACACCCGCGAGCAGCGGTGTTGGTTCCACGTCCAGGCGAATGTCCTTGCTGCGCTGCCCAAGTCGGCGCACCCCGGCGCCAAGAGCGCCTTGGCGGAGATCTTCAACGCCGAGGACAAGGACCACGCACGCAAGGCCGCCAAAGCGTTCGAGACCGGCTACGGCGCCAAGTGGCCCAAGGCAACGGCGAAGATCACCGAGCACCTTGACGTGCTGCTCGCGTTCTACGACTACCCCGCCGAGCACTGGATCCACCTGCGCACCACCAACCCGATCGAGTCGACCTTCGCCACGGTGCGGCTACGGCAACGGGTCACCAAAGGCCCCGGTTCGAGAGCCGCCGGCATGGCCATGGCGTTCAAGCTCATCGAGTCGGCACAGGCGCGCTGGCGCGCCGTCAACGCGCCCCACCTCGTCGCGCTGGTCCGTGCCGGCGCAACCTTCGAGAAGGGCAAACTCGTCGAACGACCAGACGAATCAAGCGAGGAGATCGGAGGTGACCAGCAAGTCGCGTGACACGCCAATCCACAGGTCTTGACAATTCCTCGTGCTGCTCCGCGCAGTGGTACTGGGAGGGTGTGCGCACCGCCTTCTCCGGAGACGCCATCCGCCCTTACTACTTCCGCTCGGGCGGCACTGGCTTCGTGGACCTCACCGCCAACAGCAGCGCTCATTTCAACCGCTCTTACCGCCTCGACGTTAACCAAGAAAGCGCGGCAACGTTCAGCTCGGGCTGGGTCAACGGGGTCGGCAAAATCTGGAGCGGGGGTTCGGTATTGAAGAGCACCCGGAAGGGGCAGACGGCCACCTTCACCGCGACAGCCAAAGAGTTCGCCCTCGTCACCGACAAGGGCCCCGGCCGCGGCACTGCCGACGTGTACTTCGACGGGGTTAAGTTTGCCTCGATCAACGACGCCAGCAGCACCAGCATCAACCGCGTTATCGACGCCGAGAAGTACAAGGTAGTCCGCGGCACCCACACCATGAAGGTCGTCGTCACCTCATGTCGCATCGACATCGACGCCTTCATTACCTCATAACAGGACCGGGCATAGCCCGGCCTGGCTGGCCGGCTCCAGAAGGAAGTGTGCTGATATGGCGTGCCTTCCTGTCAAATGGCATGGCCGAGTTGGGCCCGAATCGAGAGACCCCGCCGAGATCGCCGGGTCGCTGACCGGCTGATGTACGAGTACAGTCCCTCGACCTGGCCTGCGGCCTCGGGCGCGAACCGAACGAGATAGCTCACCGCGTGCGCATTGCACCCAGGCGGGCACGGACCGCCTCGGCGGTCAGGGCGCTGTCTGGGTCGGCTTGCAGGCGGTCGTAGGCCGCGATGACCTGATCGTGCAGCCACGTCTCGACGGCTCGGTCCCGTGCTGCGAGGGCGCGAAGACCGTCACGGATGACTTCACTTTCGGATGCGTACTCCCCTGAGGTGACCTTGGCGCGCACCATGTCGGCCATCTCGTGGGGCAGGGTCACGCTCATCTGCCGCGTGGTCCTCGTCTGGCACCTCCAGTGGAGTAGGACTCCATCTTATCGACCGAACCTGCTCCACGAAGCACTCACTGGCGACCGGTGTCGAAGGTGCCCCACTCCGCCGCGAGCCGTGCGCTCAGTTGGACTGGCCCTCGCGGAAGGCTCAGGGCGGCTGTTCCGAAAGCGGGTCGGCGGGAGGCGACGCCCGCCATGAAAGGTGGGTTCGTGACCGTTGCGACGCTCATACGATCTTCGGGTGTCGCAAGCGCCGTTCGTTCCGCCCGGGTTCGAGCCACCGACATCCTTGGTCACGGAGCGGTTTCGCCTTGAGCCGTTGGGCCCGCAGCATAATGCGTCCGACCACGCGGCGTGGATGTCGAGCATCCGACACATCCGAGGGACTCCTGGTTACCTCGACCGCGATTGGCCGCCGCTGGACGGGATGTCACTTGAGGCCAACCTCGCCGACCTGCGCCGCCACGCGGCCGACTTTCATACCCGCGCTGGCTTCACTTTCACCGTGCTCGACTCGACCGAAGGCGGCGTGATCGGCTGCGTGTACCTATACCCCTCGGGTTCCGACGAGTACGACGTCAGCGTGCGGTCCTGGGTCCGCGCCGACCGATCGAGCCTGGACGGGCCTCTGGCGAGGGCGGTCGCGGCGTGGATCGCCTCCGAGTGGCCGTGGCAGCATCCCGACCGCCACGGCCATTGATGCAGCGGCAGCCGTCCGAGCATTCCAGCGCCCTGGCAAACCAGCGACTTAAGCCATTTGGCTTTGTCGGGACTCGCGTGGCAGCGACCGGACGGACTCGCCGATGACAGCGAGGTTGCGCGGCACGGCGTCGTAGGCCATCGACGCGAGGTCGTCGGAGCGCAGGTGCGGTGCGTACTGCCGGCACCGCCGGCTGGATTGCCTCAAGGATGTCGGCGAACCGCTCCTGTTCCGACCGGCTCACGCGTCACCACGCGTGGGTGGAGCGTTCCTCGTCGCTGCTCAGCCGTTGAGCCAGCTGCGGGTCGACTGCGGCGATAACGGTCCGGGCGACGGCTCCGAGGGCCTGCAGCTGTTGGGGGGTGAGCACGTCCACGACCAGTCGACGGGCTTCCCGGACGTGTCCCGGAGCGCACTGGCCGATCTTGCGCCATCCTGCCGGGGTCAGGGTCGCCTCCATTCGCCGTCCGGCCTCGGTGCACGAGCGTCGCCGAACCCAGCCGGCGTGCTCGAGGCGGGATACGGCATGGGACAGGCGCGAGGGTGAGCCCTGTGCCATGGCGGCCAGTTCACTCATCGGCAGCGTGCCCCCTGGCGCATCGGACAGCCCGGCCAACACGTGGTACTCGAAGCTGTTCATGCCTGCGTCACGCTTGAGTTGGGCATCCAGCGCGGGCGGCAGCGTCATCAGCATTGCCACGAGGCTCTTCCAGTCCCGCAGTTGCTCGGCGCGCAGCCAAGGAACCTGCTGCGCATCCGTGCCGTCGGCCATGGCGTGATCGTACCGCCCGATTTGAATGTTCACATTGAACGGCCTATAGTGACACCGGCTTGAACGTTCAAGTCATTAGTAACCGGGCAAACGCCCCGGACACCACAGGAGAAGCCTCATGACGCTGCTTCGTGTCGACGCGAGTATCCAAGGCCCCCACTCGGCCAGCAGTGCGCTGGCCGACCTGGTCCTCGCCCAGTTCACCAACGCCCGCCCCGACGAGCCCGTTGTCACCCGACACCTCGGCCAGGACCCGCTGCCCGCCGACGCCTGGGCCGCCGCAGTCGCCGCACGGTTCACCCCACCGCAGCAGCACACCCCAGCCCAGATGGCCGCGTTCGCACTGGCGAGCACTCTTGTCGAGGAGCTGCGCCGCGCCGACGCCGTCCTGCTGGCCTTCCCGCTGTACAACTTCGGCGTCTCCCAGCACGTCAAGACCTGGATCGACCTGGCCATCGCCGGCGCTGCCAGCGGCACCCGCTTGCTGCAGGGCAAGCCGGTCGTCCTGGTCACCAGCCGTGGTGGGGCGTACGGCCCAGGCACCCCCCGCGAGGGCTGGGACCACAACACCGCCTACCTGCGGCGCATCCTCGCGGACGTTTGGGGGGCCGAGCTGACCCTCGTCGAGCGAGAGTTCACGTTGGTCGGCATCAACCCCGCCCTCGACGAATTCACCGAGCTGGCCCAGCTGATGAAGAAGACCGCCGAGGAAGCGGCGGCTGACGCTGGCATAGCACTGGCGCGGTAGGCCCTCAGGCGTAGAGCGGACTAGCTACCAGGCCCGCCAGTCGACAAGGAGGCCGACGCCAGGAATGCAGGGCCGCGGGCCAGCATCGCCGCGGGTGTGGCCACCTCGAAATCACGGCTCAGAGGCGGGGGCGGTCCGCATAACGACCCCGGTGTCCGCGGGCAGCTGCGCTACTCGGCGGCCGACCAGCTCCGACATCGACAGCTGGACCAGGGAGTCGCCCAGCCGGAACACGTCGTCGTGGAAGAACGGTTCCACCCGTACGTCGATGCAACAGCCAGGCGTCCTCCTCCCGGCCGCGGTCCGCAACCACCGGGCCACCGCCTCCGGCGTCAGGCCGGCCATCCGACGAGCCTCTGCCGAGGCCAGGGTGAGTAGGCTCACGAGAGTGGGACTGGCCCCGGCGTTTGGCGGCATGTCGCCAACACGCCCAGCATCGACCGCGGTCGATCCGCGAGGAAGCCCAGCAGACCAAGCGACCCTCGTAAGCACCATCGAAGTCATAAAGCACGAAGAGAAGGCCGGTCTCGCGGGCCACCTCGTCCAGGTGGGCGGCCACGGCCTCCAACAGCCGCTTGCTCGACCCACACCGCCCCGAGCCGAGAACCTTCGCAGGGACATTCGCTCGTCCTCAGGGGAATCGCGAGGTCGCCCCGTTCAACCCCGACGGCACAGGGGTGAGCTTGCCCCGCCGGGGAATACTCCACCGACCCGGACACCAAAGCTCAGCTCAAGCTCAGAGATCCGCATCATTCCCCCGCGTTTCCCCACATATGCACTCGGATCTGATGTGCGGACGCTTCGTCGGCTTGTCGCTATCGGACCGATATTTATCAGTCTTGGTGGTCCATTAGGGCAGTGCGCTACGCGGGATCCGCTGAATGGCAACTATGCCTGGGTGGATCGCATCGTGCTCAACGCGTGTTTCGCCCACGGGCCGGGCTGCCCGAACTGTGCGGGCAAGCGACCGAGCGCGAACGGCGGATGGCTCTCCCTGCCCGAGCGGCATGAGGACAGCGCCCGGCAGGCAGCGGGCATGGAGACCAGCTGCACGGAGGACTTGGACGCTCGGGAGCGGGGGACCGCGATCCGGCTATATGCCGCTCCGGGAAGTCGTGCGGAATGGGTTCGAGTCGGCCGATCATGTCGCGCCCTCCGGCCGTTTCTGGCGACCCTCGGCATGCCTGGTCATACGGCCAGTGGAGTCATCGGCCGACCTTCATTGGCCTCTGCGGCCAAGGGTGAGGCGCTTATGGACGAGGTGAGAGGTGGTTTCGCAAGCCACTTGGCAGCCTTGGGGTGGAGCTCTCGCGGCAGTGATGGGTGCCGAACTCAAACCCTGGAGTCTCGAACGCAAGCGCGAGAGCTGGTGTGCTATGACGGTAGCGTCGCGGTTTGCGACTGCTCCGCCGGGTCGCGCGTTCAGCGAGGATGCAGGCCCGCCAGGAACACGCCAGGCGCATCAAACATCCACAGATCACCGCCTGCCGGTCCAACACTCGTCTGGAACTGGCCAAATCCGCGGAGCACGCTGACGCGAGGAGCCCGAGTGAGCCGCGCATCCGCAGGCGAACCTGGCAGGTGGCATCGAACAGGTCGAGTCGCGGATGACCTAAGTTGCCGGGCTGGGAGACAGTCCTTGCCTGTACCCGACCCGGCCGAGGTACGGACAACTAAGGCAACGGCCCCGAGAGCATGTGCCCGGCGATGTGATCGACGGCCGCTTCGAGGTCGAGCCGCGTCACATCGCGGCGGAATGGCCCAAGTCGCGTGCGGCGAGCGTGGCCCAGCGGACGGCGTATGGGTGCAGGCCGAGCATCTCGGCGAGGATGGGGGTGGGGTCTCACCGGCGAGCTGGAACATGACGGCGTTGCGTTGCGACGTGCCCCGATGCAGGCCAGTCAAACCGTCTCTTCACCTGGACCCGATCCCTGGCGTGCGCAGGTGGAGCAGGACAATCTCGGCCACCCGCCGATCCGGGTCGTGCCTCCGTCGGGCGCGGTTGTGGCCGTGGCGGGCCACCCGGGGTGGAAAACGAAAGGCCCATATGTCGGCTATCGATCGCCCTATCTCCGCAGAGCTGTTCCGGACGCGACGCCTGCTCATCCTCGACTTCGACGGACCGGTCACCCGGCTGTTGCCCGACCCCCGCCACATCGAGCTGGCTGACGCGGTCAAGAGTCTCGTGCGCGACCGCGGAGTGGTCCTTTCGCCGCCGGTCGAGGCGTCCATCGACCACGTCGAGGTGCTCCGGTATGCCGCACAGGCACTCCCGGCTCTCCTGCCGGATGTCGAGCGGCTGTGCTCGGCGACGGAGCTGCGCGCAGCCGACGCCGCCATACCGGCAGCGGGTGCCATTGAGGTCCTCGACCTGCTGCGGGCGCGGCGCCGCCCGGTGGCGATCGTGACGAACAACGACCCACGCGTCGTCACCCGCTTTGCAGTGCGTCTTGGCATCGATCTCAGCGGCTGGACCGTCCACGGGCGAGACCCCGGGGGCGCGGACCGGCTCAAGCCCTCGCCCTGGATGCTCGTCGCGGCGCTGCACGTCCACCGCATCGAACCCGGCGATGCCCTGCTGGTCGGAGACAGCATGACCGACGTCGCTGCCGCACAATTAGCGGGTATGCCGTGCGTCGGGGTGGCGGTCGACGACGCGCACGCCGCGGCGCTGATTAGGGGCGGGGCAGTTGGGGTAGTTACTGACCTGAGCGCGTTCCTCTGAGGGCAACCGGATGCGCCACGGTGGACCTGCGGGCCCGCAACGCGTCAGGTAAGGTTCCGAGACGTTGCCTCTGTGCGCGTTCTCAGGCGGCTAGCTGCAAGGAAGGGGATGGGGGAATCCGGCTGCGGCGGCAGCTGCCTCTTTGATCATCGATGACCTCGGATTCTGCGATGCCTGACCGGGCGGACAAGACTAGGCCCGATGTGCGTGCCTGCGCTCAAGGTAATGCGATCACCGTCGAACGGGTCGTCGAGACGGTGCTGCCGACGATCCACGGCCGCTTCCGGATTATCGGCTACCGCAGCAGCGACGGCCGGGAGCACGTGGCTCTCGTGCGCGGAATGCCCCAGGGCGGTTCTGATGGGACGGTCCCGCTTGTGCGGGTGCACTGCGAGTGCCTCACCGGAGACGTGTTCGGTTCCTACCGCTGCGACTGCGGCGAGCAGCTGGACGCGGCACTGGCCGCCGTCGCGGCATACGGCCAGGGAGCCATTATCTACGTGCTCGGGCACGAGGGCCGTGGCATCGGCCTCGTCGAGAAGCTGAGGGCCTACCGACTGCAGGACCACGGCGCTGACACCGTGGACGCCAACCTCGCCCTCAACCACGCCGTCGACATGCGGACCTTCGAGCAGTCCGCCGCGATCTTGCGCGACCTCGGGGCGACCTCGATCCGTCTGCTGTCCTCCAACCCGGCGAAGGAGAGCGCTCTGCTGGCCTTGGGCATCGACATCGTGGCGCGGGAGCCGCTGTTCGTCCAGGCGCGGCCGGAGAACGCGAGGTACCTGGCGACCAAGCGCGAGCGCCTTGGTCACGACGGCCCCTCGGACGACGACCCGTGGGCTGCCCTGCGCGACGGGCGAGTACCGCTTGTCAGGGGCGGAGGCGACGGTGCCGAGCTCGTCGAACGCTACGGCCCCCTGGTCGCTGCGGGCACTCCGTTGACCATAGCTCAGCTCGGGCAGAGCCTCGACGGGTTCATCGCCTCGCGCACTGGGGACGCTCGCTTCGTCACCGGCGACAAGGACCGGGAACACCTGCACCGGCTGCGCGCGCTCGTCGACGCGGTCCTCGTGGGCGCCGAGACGGTGCACACAGACAACCCCAAGCTGACCGTGCGAGCGGTGCCGGGAACCAACCCCGTTCGAGTGCTCCTGGATCCCAGCGCACGCACGCCCACGTCGTCAGCCGTGCTCAGCGACGGCGGGCCCTCGACCCTGTGGTTCGTCGGCCCCGAGTCCCGCGTGCCGGGACGGCTGGGCAAGCACGTCGAGGTCGTGCGGCTCGAGCACTCCGGGACGAACGACCCCGGGTCGGTGCTGAGCGCCCTGCACGACCGCGGGCTGGGGCGGGTGCTCGTCGAGGGTGGTGGTCGCACCGTGTCGGCGTTCCTGGCCGCCCACCGGCTCCACCGGCTCTACCTCACGACCGCGCCACTGCTGATCGGCGACGGCGTGCCTGGGGTCCGGTTTGCCGGCACCGATGCCCTCGTCGGTGCGCTGCGGGGCGCGTCGCGCCGGTTCCTTCTGGGTGAGGACGTTTGTACGGAGCTGGTCCTCTCAGCCGAGTAGGTGCCGCTGCGGGCCGGGCCTCGCATGCATCGCCAGCGCAGCGAGAACGTCGCGGGCGGTTTCCGACCAGGGCCGCAGGCGCTCCCGCCGCATCAGGGCGCGCTGGCGCCAGCCGCCGCGGAGTGTCGGGTCGGCAAGAAAGGCACCCAAAGCGGTGGCCAGGGCGTCGGGATCGGACGGGTTGGCTGCGACTCCTGGTGGTGCTGTCCGCCCGTCGCCGACCAGCGCCTCCACAGCTCCGGTTCCAGCTCCTACCACTGCCGGTATGCCGTGCGCGAACGCCTCGGTGACGACGAGCCCGAACGTCTCGACCCGCGATGGCAGCACCAGCAGGTCCGTGCGTGACCACTCCCTCTCCAACGCAGACCCGATGAGCGGGCCCAGGGTCTCGACCCGACCACGGACCGGCGAGGCCATCGCCTGACGTTCCCATGCCTGCGCGGCGGCGCCGGGTGCTGGCCGGCGTCCGACAAACGCGGCCGTCCAGTCCAGGTCGTCCAACCGCTCCAGCGCCCGAAGGAGGGTCGCTTGGTTCTTGCCCGGCGTGAAGGCAGCGAGCACCAGCAGATGCGGCGGAGTGCTGCCAAACGCGACCGGAGCCCGGTCCGCGCCGGGCAGTGCGACAGCAACCTGCCCGAGCTGGTACCGCCGATACAGGTCCCGGGCCGCCCAACTGCTCGTCGTGACGACCCCGCTGGCAGCATGCAAGGATCGCTTTTCGCGGTCGGCCAAGCGGGTGCGCTGCGCCGCCGCCAGCCCCGGCTCCGCCGGTAACGGCAGGTGGACGAGGACCACGACGCAGGCCCCCGCTGACTCGGCGGCGGCCACCTCGTCGGGGCAGGCCGCCCCGACGAGCCCGTCGACGAGCACCACAGGATGGCGGGTCAGGGTGAACCGCAGGCGAGCCCGCTCATCCGCCGATGGATGCGGCCAGCCGCCCTCGACGCGTTCGAGCACGACCGGAACGCCGGTCGCAGCCCATTCGCGCAGCAGATGCTCGTTGTAGACGTGACCCCCGGTCGGCACGCCGTCGTGGGTGGGGGCGACCAGCGCGAACGTCACCTCGGGGGAAGCGTCAAGGTGAAGGACGCCCAGGCGTCCGGATGCTCCCGCAGGGTGACCTCCAGTTCCGCGAAGCCGCGGGTGTCGAAGCCCTCGCAGAGCCGTACCGCGACGTGCTGGGCTATGGCCTCGGTCGTCGACAGTCGCCCCGCGAAGGCGGGCGACTCGTCGAGGTTGCGGTAGTCGATCTCGTCGAGAACCGACCGCAGCATCGAGGTCGCCTCCCCGATGTCGATGACGACGGCATACTGGCTGAGCTGTTCGCGCCGCCAGGTGACCTCCACGACGAGCGTCGCGCCGTGCAACCGTTGAGCCGGTCCGAAGAACGCGTCGGGCAGGCTATGCGCGACCATGACATGGTCGCGGACGGTGAGACTGAACATCGGGCTCCTTGGCTGCAGGCCGTCACGAGTCGGGGTAGGTCACGACGTGGCAGATGGCGGGTGTCGCGCCACTGGCTATGGAGTCCATGGCCGAGGGTAGATCGGCGAAGGGGACCGGACCGGTCAGCAGCGCGTCGAAAATTGGGTCGCGCAGGGCGACCAGGGCGGTGGCACGCCGGTCCGACGGTGTGCGTCGAGCGCGGCGGGAGGCGCTGACCATCCCGACCTGGCTGGCCCGGATGGTCAGGCGCCGAGCGTGGAACTCGGCCCCCAGGGGCACGCGTGGTTTGTTCTGGCCGTACCACGACAGCTCCACGACCTCGCCCTCCTCCCCGACGAGCTCGAGCGAGCGCGCCAGCCCGGATTCGCTTGCCGAGCAGTGGAACACGACATCGCACCCGCCCGACGCCGAGCCCGGCGTGACGAGGTCCACCCCGAGCGCCGTGGCGATGACCTCCCGCTGCGGATCCGAGTCGACGAGTTCCAGCCGGTCGAGGGGAAAGCGGCGCAGCAGAGCGGCAACGCTGGCCCCGATCATCCCGGCCCCGACGACGGCGACCCGGTCGCCCAACCGTGGCGCGGCGTCCCACAGCGCGTTCACAGCGGTTTCGACCGCACCGGCGAGCACAGCCCGGTCGCTCGGCACGTCGTCCGGGACGATGCTGAGCGCCGTTGCCGGAACGACGTACCAGTCCTGGTGGGGGTGCAGGCAGAAAACCCGGCGCCCGCGCAGCGGCAGCGGCCCGTCCTCGACGACGCCGACGGACAGGTAGCCGTACTTGACCGGTCCGGGAAGGTCGCCGACCTGGAACGGGGCTCGCATGAGGTCGCGTACCGCCTCTGGCACGAGCCCGCGGTGGACTAGCGACTCCGTTCCACGACTCACCCCGGAGCGCACCGCGCGGACCAGCGCCTCGCCGTCTGCGCGTCGTCCCAGCACCTCGCGGCGCAGCTCACCTCGCCTCGGCCCGACGGTCCAGTATGCCGTTGCCTCGCCCCGAAAACCGCTCGCCCGTTCCGCCGCTGTGGCGCCTCGCTGCATGGCTCCATCCTGCCCGGGCAATACCCTACGGGCGAGACGGCGGTCCGATGCTGCCACGAGGCAACGGGGGACGAACGGCATACTCGGCCCTCGGCCAGCGCGCGACGTCCGGGAGCCCCGCGGAGTGCAGATGAGCCCGAAAACGCGGAGGCGGTACGCGGCCGATCGGTCGCGACTTGCGGTTCACCCAAAGTCCAGTGCACTCGGGGGCTTCTGGCGGGAGGCTACATCGGGTCCGCCGGAGATCACCAGAACCGGGCCAGCAGGTCTTGGTGGTGCACTGTAACGTTCAGCCGGCAAGCGCTCGCCTCGGCCAGGCGGCGGCGGGCATAGGCTGCGGCGACGGCGGTCAATTCGGGCTGCTGCTCGCATGCCGCGCCCACCCAGCCGGTGAACCACTCGACTGCCAGTGCGGCTTGGGATGGGCCAAGGGCCCATGGACTGGGCCGGACAAGGACTTCCGCGCCGCGCCGGATGAATGCCTTCACCGCGGTACCGACCGCGTCCGGGCCGAGCAGACGCCGGTCGCCGGTTGTTCGGCGCTGGTGGGCGTTGAACGCGTCGGCGATGCGCGCATCCAGCGGATCGGACGGCGTCAGATCGACTCGGCCGACAACGGAGATTGTCACCAATGCGGGGCAGGCCGCGTCGGCACAGGTGGTGACGAATCGTTCCAGCTCGTCTGCGGTCACCATGTCGAGCAGCGCTGAGGCGGTGATCAGAGACGCCCCGGCCACCTCGCCGGCTTCCAGCAGGGTGATGTCCCTATGCCGGGTCTGGCTCGTGACCGCCGCCCCGTCGGCGGCCCCGCCGGGCAGGTCCGCGGCGGCGCGGGCGAGCAGATCGGCATCCCGGTCGTACATGACCCAGTGCTGCCTACCGGTCAGGCGTGGGGCGAGCCAACGGCACATCGACCCGGTGCCGCAGCCGAGGTCGTGAATGAATGCGGGACCCACCGTCGGCAGGTGCGGCTGAATCTGCTCAACGAGGTCGGCAGCGCGGGCGGCGGAATCGGCCGCCTCTCGCATCCGCAACCACACCGGGCTGACCCGGACCGAGGTGGGAGTCATACCACGACCTCGACTAGGAGGCTGGAGATCCGAAGCGAGGTGGCCGCTCCGCGGGACGGCGTCACGCGCCGCTCGGGGGCCGCGATCAGCAAGCGCAGGCGTAGATCGACGTCGCCGAGCCAGCATCGCAGCGCCGCGCGGCATACCGGGTCGCAGGGACGTTGCTTCGGAACGCAGCGTGCGCACGACCGCGTCACCCGGACCCGGCCGCAGCGGGGATCTCGCCCACGCCTGGTTCGCGCAGCGAGAACGCGAGCGGTTCACTCCACACCGGCCTAACCCTAATCCACACCCGGAAATGGTGAACTGGGGCAGCGCATTCTTCGTGTTTACCTCTGTATCCACAGGCAGGGAGCCACGATGCATACGGTTCAAACCGGACCGGTGACTGGGCTGATCGTCCAGCTGGCGCTGCTGTGCGGGCTGGCCGTGACCGTCGGCCTCAGCGTCTCCGGGTGGATTGTCGGTATCGCCTGCGCGATCGGTACGGACGCTGCACTCACACGCGGCCTTGTCCGCTACGGCACCGATGAGCTCGGACCTGCTGACTGGGTGACACTCGTTCGCGCAACGCTCGCCTGTGGCGTAGCGGCGCTGACGGCGGACGCGTTCGGCCCCACGCCGGCAACCACGCTGGCGGGGCTGGCGATCGTCGCGATCGTCCTGGACGGAGTCGACGGCTGGGTGGCACGACGCACTGGAACGGCGTCGATGCTCGGCGCGCGTTTCGACATGGAGGTCGACGCGTTCCTGATTCTCGTGCTCAGTGCGTTCGTCGCCCGTTCGAGCGGCGCATGGGTGCTCGCGATCGGCGTGGCACGCTATGCCTTCCTGGGTGCCGGGTGGCTGCTGCCCTGGATGCGAGGGTCGCTGCCGCCGCGCTATTGGCGCAAGGTGGTCGCGACCATCCAGGGGCTGGTGCTGGCGGCCGCAGCGGCGGATGTCCTGCCCCGCGTCGTGATGGTTGCCGCGGTGGGCGGTTCGTTGGCTCTGCTCACCGAGTCGTTTGGCCGCGACGTGTGGGGGTTGTGGCGCCGCCGGCACGTCAAGCACGGCCAGAGGGTGGTCTTGGCCGAGAGCGAGAGCTCAGTGGCGAGCCATAGGCCTGAGGAGGACTCTGTTTCGGAGAGGTTCGTTAGTCGCGCCGGGAAGCCGCGCAGGGGGCACCGGTCGCCGGTCGGGATGGGAGGATAGGGCCCGGATTGGTCTGCTCTATGTGCTTTAGTCGACCCAATCCGAGGGCCGGGGTCCGTCGGATGGCCGTCCCATGAATATGTCGGGCAACGGCACCGCGGATGGCTCGGCCGGCGACATCAAGGGCGGGGAACTGGTCGGTGGGTACGCCGGTCGCCGACTGCTCGAGGAATCACGTGGCCACTCGGGCGACCGATTGACAGGCCGGACCGCCGCGGCCCGAGTCGCCACGGTCCTAGCCTGGCTGCTCGTATGGTTCGCCATCGTCGCCCCGAACGAGCCCAGTCGTCTCACGCCGAGCGCGTTGGCTCGCGTCCCGCTCGAGGGACTGCTTCTTGTCGCCCTCGTTCTCGTTCTGCCCTCCCGCGCGCGTCGACTGATGGCGGCGCTTGTCGGGATGTTCTTGGGCTTGTTGGCCCTTGTCAAGCTCCTCGACATAGGCTTCTTCGTGGCACTTGGCCGGCCGTTCAACCCCGCGACCGACTGGAGCTACTTCGGATCCGCATTGGGCCTGCTCAGCGACTCGATCGGCCGGCCGGGCGCGGTTGTTTCCCTGGCTCTAGCCGGAGTTGTCGGCGTCGCCGTACTTGTCTTCATGCCACTGTCGGTTGCTCGCCTGACGCGACTGGTGGGCCGGCACCGCGCAACGTCGATCCGGGCCGTCACGGCGCTCGCAGTCGTGTGGACCCTTTGCGCGGGGTTCGGCGTGCAGCTCGCCCCGGACACCCCCATCGCGGCAACGAACGCGGCCCGCTTCGTCTCTGATGAAGTGAGCCAGGTAGGCGCCGGCATACAGGATCAGCGGACGTTCGCCAGAGCGCTCGCGGTTGATCCCCTTCGCAACACTACCGGCGATGAGCTGTTGTCCGGCCTGCACGGCAAGGACGTCATTGTGGCCTTCGTTGAGAGCTATGGGCGCGTCGCGGTCCAGGACTCGGAATTCTCGACGGACGTTGGCTCCGCGTTGGACGCCGGGACCATCCGCCTGCGTGCGGCCGGATATTCCGCGCAAAGCGCTTTCCTCACCTCAGCGACCTTTGGCGGCGCAAGCTGGCTGGCC
This sequence comes from uncultured Actinomycetota bacterium, assembly GCA_963724925.1. Classification (GTDB taxonomy): domain Bacteria; phylum Actinomycetota; class Actinomycetes; order Actinomycetales; family Dermatophilaceae; genus Phosphoribacter. The sequence goes on from CAVRXF010000012.1 coordinate 103,573, forward strand.
CACTCCACACTGCAATCCGGCCTGTGGATCGATAGCCAGCAGCGCTATGACCGCCTTGTGGCGAGCGACCGCTCAACGCTCAGCGACGCGTTCAAGCGGGCCGGCTGGCGGACGGTCGGCGACGTGCCGTCGAATGATCAGGACTGGCCGCAGGGAACGTCCTTCTATCACTATGACCAGATCTACGACGCGCGCAATGTTGGGTATGTCGGTCCGAGGTTCAGCTACGCATCGATGCCGGACCAGTACATCCTGTCCGCCTTCCAGCGCCTGGAGCTTGCGAAGCCCAATCGCGCTCCGGTCATGGCCGAGATCGATCTCGTGTCGAGCCATACGCCGTGGGCACCGCTGCCGCAGATGATCGACTGGAGCAAGGTCGGTGACGGCTCAGTATTCGACACCATGCCCGCGCAAGGCCAGTCGCCGGACGTCGTGTGGCGCGACCCCAATCAAATACGGACCGCGTACGGGCAGTCCATCGGATACTCGCTGAGCACCGTGATCTGCTTCCTGGAGACCTACCTCGAAAAAAATCTCGTGCTTGTCATCCTCGGCGACCACCAGCCCGCGACGATCGTTTCCGGTCCGAGTGCGAGCCACGACGTGCCGATCACGATCATCGCGCACGACCCAGCCGTGATGGACAGGATCTCTGGGTGGCGGTGGCAGGACGGGATGACGCCCGGCCCCGACGCGCCGGTCTGGCCGATGGACGCCTTCCGCGACCGCTTCGTCACCGCGTTCGGCCCCTAATTGCGCAGCGCCGAGCGGAAGTCGGAGGAGGTCGTACCACCCGTCGGGAAATGGCCCAACGCCAACCGCAGCTATAGCCTCGATCCGTGGAGTGACCGCGAATCAACCGTGGTGATGCGGCGGGGCTGACGTGGAAGTGCCTTCTGGGACAGGAGAATCGGGAGTGTCGAAATCCTGATTGATCCTGAATCCAGAAGGCACTGGAAGTGAAACTATCGCACACGTGGTCCACGGCCACGCCGCTGTTCGACGATGAGCATCTGGTGTCGGATGCCGGCTTGGTCCCGGTGATGGCCTTGGCCGAGCAGGCGGGGCTGTCGGAGCTGGTCGCCGAGCGGGTCGAGCTCGGTGCAACGCGGGTGGTCTCGGCGGGAGTGAACCCGCCCGGGAAGCTGAGTTCGATCATTGCCGGGATGGCCGCGGGCGCAGACAGCATCGACGATCTGCAGGTGGTCCGCTCGGGTGGGATGCAGCGCCTGTTCGAGCAGGTGTATGCGCCGGCCACCTTGGGGCAGTTGCTGCGGGAGTTCACCCACGGACACTGTCTGCAGTTGGCCTCGGCGGCGCGGGCGCATCTGGTGAACCTGGCCACGCGGACCGAGCTGCTGGCTGGGATCGAGACCCAGGCGTTCATCGACATCGACTCGCTGCTGCGCCCGGTGTACGGGCACGCCAAGCAGGGCGCCAGCTTCGGGCACACCAAGATCGCCGGCAAGCAGGTGCTGCGCAAAGGACTGTCGCCGTTGGCGACCACGATCAGCACCGAGCAGGCGGCGCCGGTGATCGCCGGCATCCGACTGCGGGCCGGCAAAGCCGGCTCGGGTAAAGGCGCGGCGTCGATGGTCCGCGAGGCGATCAGCACCGCCCGTGCCGCCGGGGCAACCGGGCCGATCCTGGTACGCGGCGACTCGGCCTACGGCAACAGCGCGGTCGTCGGCGCCTGCGTCACGGCGAAGGTGCGGTTCTCGGTGGTGCTGACCAAGAACCGGACCGTGGCTGCCGCGATCAGCGCCATCCCCGAGGAGGCGTGGACGCCGGTGCAGTATCCGGGCGCCGTGCTCGACCCGGACACCGGCAAGCTGCTCTCCGACGCCGAGGTCGCCGAGACGACCTTCACCGCGTTCGGCTCCACCGACCACCCGGTCACCGCCCGGCTGGTGGTGCGCCGGGTCCGCGACCAGACCAAACTCGATGAGCTGTTCCCGGTGTGGCGCTACCACCCGTTCTTCACCAACAGCACCGAGCCGACCGTGCAAGCCGACCTGACCCACCGTCGACACGCGGTCATCGAGACGGTCTTCGCCGACCTGATCGACGGGCCGCTGGCCCACCTGCCCTCAGGCCGGTTCGCATCGAACTACGCCTGGGCACTGTGCGCGATGATCACCCACAACCTGCTGCGAGCCGCCGACACCCTCGACCCACATCAGCCACCGGCCGCGCGTGGCGCCACCCTTCGCCGCCAGATCGTGCACGTCCCCGCACGACTGGCCCAACCCCAACGCCGGCCCGTGCTGCACCTGCCCCAGCACTGGCCCTGGGCACAACGATGGCTGGCCATCTGGACCGCAGTCTTCGGTCAAGCGCACGCGCCGCCAGCAGCCGCCTGAACCCTGACCACCGCCGCGCAGGCACGACCGGAGACCCGACTGGAAACGCTGGGCAAACCAGCGGCACCATCACGCCCCTCCCCGCCGACCCCCCGCCCGAACTCAACCAGACCCAGCAGGCCAGCCGCTCCACGGATCGAGGTTTAGATCGGCGAAGTCGGCGATTACCTCAACACGCAGTCCATGTCACGTGCGGGCGCCAGGCGCCCCACGACCCGCACGGGCCGCTGCGACCCACGCCGGGTTACCCAGGTTCGGAAGGCTGCCCGCGTAGAGGGCGGCGGCGAGGCAGGAATGAAGCACGGATGCCGAGTTGAAGGAGGCGACGATGTCCTTCGGTGCCAGGCGGTTCCGCGGCTCAGGGCAGCAGCCTTACCACAAGAGCGGCGAAGCGATCCGGGTCCCTGGACGGCCAGGAGTGCGTCGCCTCCGGCACGATGATCAGTCGACCGCCGTACTCGGCCGCCAGGTACGCCGCATACGAGTGAGAAGACACTTCGTCGTTCTCGCCGTAGACGACAGTCACTGGACACGTGACGTCAGCAAGCACATCCTCGAGCACGACCCGCTGGGCAGAGGCGAGCCCACCGATCACGCCGGCCGGCCCCGCGAGCGCCCACTCCGACAGCTGCTGCCAGAGCAGGCGCGGTGACTCCAACCGTGCAGCTGCGGCCCACCGCAGGAACTGCCGCGAAGACGAACGGGACTGCGGGGGGACGGTGGGCGACACGAGAACGAGGTGGCGCACCCCCGCGGGGCAACGCGCGGCGGCGATCGCGGCGGCCTGCGATCCGACCGAGAGCCCGACGAGGGCGTCGGCGGGGTCGTCCGCCAACCGCAGGGCGAGCCGAACCCCGTACTGTTCGAGGTCCGCAGGGTGGCCCGGAGCACCGGGAGCGGGCCGCAGATCGACGTCCACACCCCGGCCCGCGAGGCGGCGAGCCGCAGGCAGGGCGTACCGTCGGACCGCCAAACCGGGCACGATGACCACCCGTCGGGCCGTAACCGCGTTCATGGCCCTATCGTCGCGCGAGACGAAGGTGCTCCGCCGCGAACCGTGAGTCGGGCGAGGCACAATCTGCGGCATCATGCCCCGCTCGATTGCCCCCTCGCCCTGCGCTGTCTCGCCGAATGCAGCAACCGCCGCCCGCCCCAGCCGAACAGCGCAGCGACGAGAAGGTACCTCGGGTGGTACGTCGGGCGGAAGACGCTGAACGCGCGGATGAACAGCAGCCGGACGACGATCCACCCGGAGAGCAACACGCCGGCACTGCAGAACTCCCCTGCCCCGGCGGGTCCCCTGCCCTGGTCGTCGGCACCGGCGGATCGACCGCGAAACCGCACCCTCACCGCGCCCGGCCGGCCCGCGGGTGCTCGGAGTTCGCGAGTCACAGAGCAGACGAGCCGGCTTCAGCCTGGTTCTCGCTAGCGCAGCGACTTCGCCTCACCAGCTGGCCTGGCCGCAAAGCCGGCCGCAAGGTTCGCCGGATCGGTCAACGCCACCAGCGCCGCTCGAGAGCGTGGTCGGTGCCGCCGGTGCGGTCAAGCCCGTCCAATACGGCCATATCCTCGTCCGAGAGCGCGAAGTCAAAGACCTGCGCGTTCTGGCTGATCCGTTCCCGGTGCGTCGACTTCGGCAGCACAACAAGGTCGCGCTGCAGCGACCAGCGCAACAAAACCTGCGCCGGGGTACGGCCCACCCTCTCGGCGATGCGAGCAACCCGACGGTCACCCAGATGACGGCCTGTGCCCAGCGGACTGTAGGCCTCCAACGCCACCCCCTGGCGCTCGCACGCCTCCAACAGCGCGCGGCGGAACTCAAAGGGGCTGAACTGAATCTGGTTGATGACCGGCGGAATGTCGCCGACCTGCAGCACGGCATCCAGGTCGGATGCGCTGAAGTTCGACACGCCGATCGAGCGCGCGTACCCGTGTTCCCGAGCGCGCTGCATCCCCTCCCACGCCCACGTCGGTCCGCCCTGCGGCCAATGGACGATGTACAGGTCGACGAAATCCACCCCAAGCCGCTGCAGACTGCGCTGCACCTCCGCCTGCGGATCGCGACGCCCCGGGTCGAACTTCGTCGTGATGAAGACATCCTCGCGCGGCAGGCCGCTGTCGCGCACTGCGCGGCCAACGCTGCGCTCGTTGCCGTAGGCCTGCGCGGTATCGACATGGCGGTAGCCAGCCTCCAGCGCCCAGCGCACCGCATCCTCACAGGCCCGCCCGTCAGCCACCTGCCACACGCCCAACCCGAGCAGCGGGATCTCGTTGCCGTCGGCGAGCACCCGGGCCCGACCGTCTGCCGTCACCATTCCAGCTGCCATCACGCACTCCTAGGCTGGGCGAGACCTGTCACCGAGGGTACCGAGCGCCCCACGCCCCGCATCCTGTTGCGCACCTCGCACGCCGAGTTCTGATGGGCTCCCATGCCCTGTCTCCACACGGCAGCGGCGCGCTCGACAGAAACGACCCAGACGACGACACCCGTACTCAGCGCGGTCGTCGGCGCCCCTGCCAGCGTGCAAGCCCGAACGGTCCTCGATGCCCCCGACCGTGAGGACACTGAGGGCCTCCCCCAACCGCGTCCACCTCCGGGCGCAACACGACCGCCAGGCGAGCGGGCTTCCGATGGTGACCCAAGGGCAGCGTCAGCCCTGTGGCGCACCGATGTGGCAGGTGCAGGAATCGAACCTGCGTCGGAATCATCCGTGGACAAAGACCGACGACCCCACGTCGCTGACCGTGGCATATGCCGTTCCCGAGCGAGCTTCTCCACGAATTTCCCACAGACTGCCGACGATAACCATTGACAGTCGGACCTATCCCCCCCGCTGCCCGTCAGCGGAGTTGTTGCGCCGATCCACTGGCTGTCTTCTGACGCGCCTTGTCAAGCAAGGACCCGGGCAGCAGCGGCCAGCGGCCACGTTCTTCAGTCCTCTTCACGGGCAGACGTCGACCCGGTTGTCTTCCCAACACGGGCCGCCCCCGGAACTGCGCCGATGAGTAAACGGGCCCGCCGAGTCCAACGCTTGATTTACCTAATCGCTTGTTAGGCACGTGAGCGGGAGTCCAGCGGGGGGCCGAACTTCGTCGCCTCCGCCGACTGCACCCAGCTGAGGGGATCCAGTGGATCTGCCCAAAGTGCGCTATCGACGACCTCCGCGGAACAGGACGAACATGTGGGAGGTGACCGTCGAACCACGAAAGGATCAGCCGATGCCAGAAGAGAACAACAGGATCGTCGGAAGCTTCGAGGCTGCGTACGCGGCCAATGACGTGGCCACGATCGATGAACTGTGCGCACCAGGACCTTGTCGAACCACAACCCGCTACCCGACCAGAAGCCACGGCTCCGGAAAGGTCGGCGTCTAGGGGTTTGACCTGCGGTTTTGTACGGGCGTGATCGGCGTGGCGTGTGTGACGGGTGTGGCCGTTGAGGCTGAGATGGGAGTTCTTCAGGCCCGCCCTCTGAGCAAGGACCACACCCGCCGATGCCATCCTCGCCGATCACCGACAGTGTTGCCCAGCCCGAGCGGGCCACCCGGTTGCTGGACCTGCTCGCGACGGTGCCGGACCCACGTGATCCGCGCGGGGTGCGCTACCGGCTGTCCGGGATGCTGGCGGTCGCGGTGAGCGCGGTGCTGGCCGGGGCTCGCTCGTTCGCCGCGATCGGCGAGTGGGCTGCGGACCTATCCAGCCAGCAGTTGTGCGGGCTCGGGCTGGGCGCCGCACCGGAGGAGTCAACCCTGCGCAAGCTGTTCGCACGCCTGGGCGCGGACGCGCTGGATCGGGTGCTCGGGGCATGGCTGTGGACCCGCACCGAGGTCGTCGAGGGCCGCCGGGTGATCGCCGTGGACGGCAAGACGGTACGCGGGGCCCGCACCCGCCCCGACGGGTCGGCGCCGCACCTGGTCGCCGCGTTCGACCACGACGCCGGGGTCGTGCTCGGACAGCTCGCAGTGGCCGCCAAGAGCAACGAGATCCCTTGCGTGCGTGACCTGCTCGCCTGTTTCGACCTGACCGACACGATCGTGACCCTGGACGCGATGCACACCCAGACCGACACCGCTACCGCGATCACCGGCGCGGGCGGGCACTACGTGCTCACGGTCAAGGGCAACACTCCGACGCTGCGCCGCAAGCTCAAGGCGCTGCCGTGGAAAGACATCCCCGCGCACTCGGTGACCCAGACCGGGCACGGCAGGCGCGTGACGCGCACCATCAAAGTCGCGGCCGTGCCGGACTGGATCGAGTTCGCCGGCGCGGCGCAGGTCGCCCAGCTCCGCCGGACCGTCACCACCAAAGGGCACAAGACCGTTGAGGTGGTCTACCTGATCACCTCGGCGGACCCGCCCAGCGCACCCCCAGCGACCCTCGCCGCGTGGGTTCAGGGCCATTGGGCGATCGAGGACAAACTCCACTGGGTGCGCGATGTCACGTTCGGCGAAGACGACTCCCAGGTACGCACCGGGCAAGCGCCACGGGTCATGGCAACCCTGCGCAACACCGTCATCAGCCTGCTGCGACTAGCCGGCTGGGACAACATCGCCAAGGCCCTACGACATCACGCTCGCGACCCAGAACGAGCCCTCACATGCCTGCTGACCTGCTAAGACGTGACCTTTCCGGGACCCTGGACCAGAAGCCCGGCCTAATCGGCTACAAAGACACGATGTCGACCTACAAGGGGGTCTTCCCCGACTATCAGGTCGACGTTCAGCACATCCTCGGCGAGGGCGACCCGGTGGCGACCCACTGGACGCTGAGCGGCACCCACCAGGCGGAGTTCTACGGCATTCCGGCCACGGGCCGCAGCGTCACAGTCGAGGGCATGAACGTCTTCCGGCTCGTCGACGGCCGGATAACCGAAGTCTGGACCCAGTTCGACGCGCTGGGCGTGATGCAGCAAATCGGCGCGCTACCCGGCTGAGCCCTAGAACGGCGGCCCGTCCCCGACGACGGATACCCGTTCGCGACCATCCGACCATGCCGCACTGAGGACGTACCCCTTCGGGTCGTCCGCTCATGCCGCCGTGCGCCGAACGCACAACCATGCCGGCGCCGCAACGCCCAGCTGGGTCGCCGCGGGATGTGATCATGCCGCCTGCTGGTGGGTCATGCGACCCGCCGTAGGCCACAAGCCCTGGAGCCTGCCAACAGCTCCAAGGCCCCGCCAGCGATCCAGCCGTCCCGGGATGTGAAACGGGGTCGAAGGTGGGCTGCGCAGACAGCGGGGTGGCGTTACACAGGTTTGACGGCGCCCTCGGATCCGAGGTTGGTTGGGTCGGGGACTGGCGCGGTGACGCGTTGGCGTTCCGTTTCCAGCCCCCGCCCGTCGAACCGTGCATGCGGTTCTCCCGCACACGGCTCACCGACATCCTTCACCGGCGGTGTTCGGCCGGAGCCCGCCAGGCCCGGTGGGGCCGGGGTGCGACGACGATTCCGTTGAGGGAGACCAGGCCGAGATCGTTGGGGGATCGGTAGATCTGGGTGAAGCCCCACGCCCGGCCACGTTGGTGTCGTTTCGCGAGGAACAGCGCGAGGCGCATCAGCGTGTATCTCCTGATCTTGTCGAAGGCGCGAGCGGAGTTTCCGTACCGGAAGTATCCCGCCCAGCCGCGCAGGAACAGGTTGATCTCCTGCACGACCTGCTCGACCGGGGCAGCCAGCCGGGCCCGCATGGTCATGAACCGGATACGGTCGCGGGCGTGCTGCTCCGCCTTGCCTGAGGGCCAGCGGGCCAGGTAGGTGAAGCCGCCGGTCCCCCGCCGCGCCCGAGACCGCACCAGCCGGTGGTGGAAGCCCAGGAAGTCCACTCCCTGGCCACCCACCCTCAGGTGGACGATCCGGGTCTTGGCCGCCTTCGGTTGCAAACCGAGGTCGGCAAGCAGAACGGTCAACCGCGCCAACGCGGCCACCGCCTGCCCCTTGGACCGGCACATCACCAACGCATCGTCGGCGTAACGGACCAGCGTCCCGTACGCGCCACGCCACGCCCGGTCCAGCCGGTGCAGGTAGACGTTGGCGAGCAACGGGGAAATCACCCCGCCCTGCGGGGTACCGGAGACCGGCCGCCGCACCGAGCCCTGCTCCATCACTCCCGCACGCAAGAACGCGCGCAGCAGTGCGAGCAGACGCCGGTCACTGATGCGTTCCTCGACTGCGGACATCAACCCGGAATGCGGAATCGAGCCGAAGCAGTCGGCCACGTCCGTCTCCACCACCCACTGGTTGCCCCGGAAGGACTCATCCAGGAGCACCTGCAAGCCGTCGTGCGCCGCGCGCTTCGGGACGGAACCCGAACGAGCACGGCAAGAAGTCCGCCTCGAAGACCGGCTCAAGCACGATCTTCGCCGCGGCCTGCACGACCCGGTCACGGACCGAAGGGACGGACGTTTCATACTGCCTCTCCTGCAGTCGGGGTTTGGGTTTGTGGGGTGAGGTGGACGGAGCTGGCGATGCGCTGGCGGCAGGCGGCCTCGATTGCCGTGGTCCACGGTATGCGGTGCCGGTTGCCGCTGCGGCGGTGAGTGGTGAGGTGGCCGGTGTTGATCCAGTAGTAGACGACGTTGGCGCTGACCCCGAGCCGTTCGGCGGCGGCGCGGACGCTGATTTCGCCGCTGCGTAAGGCGATGGTGTTTTGACGTGGTGGACGTGACGGACCCATTGGACGGCTTTGACGTCGAAGGGATTGCCGTGACCGGTGCGCAGGCCGGCGGCGTTGAGTTCGCTGACGAGCTCGTTCGTTGCGTGCGGGCGGGTCCGAGCCGGATGATCATCTCGGTCGCGGCGGACGGGGTTCGCTTGGCCGGCCCAGGCGGCAGCGGCCGGTGGGTGATGATCTCGTCGGTGGCGCCGGTGTGCCAGCGGATCCCGATGCGCGAGCTTGTCGGGGCCGGGTTCGGGGAGCAGGGTGATGTCGGCGATCAGGGTGCGCAGCAGCCGTTTGCGGTCGCGGGCGGTGGTGCTGGACGCCGACCAGAGCCCGGGCAGGTCGGCGACAGGGCCTGCAGCTCGGCTCGGCCGGGCAGCGGCGGGATCGCGGCCGGGCCTGGGCCAGAGCGCGCCTCGGCTTCGGCGAGCGCCGCCAGGTTGGTCTCCCAGCGGGCCTCGAGGGTGCGCACGACCAGCCGGTTCTCCGGCTCGGCGGCGTGGAAGGCCCGCTCGGCCCGGTCGGCGTCGTAGCGGGCGCGCTCGACGGCCAGTTCGCGCGGCGCGGCTGGCTCGGGCGCGGCGGCCGGTGACCTCGTCGGCGGCGGCGAAGGCGAGCGCGACCTCGTCGGGGTTCAGCGCGGCCAGCAGCCGTTCGGCGACCGCGTCATCGACGGTCCTGCGCGCTGATCGACCGGCAGGTCGGGCGTGGCCTGCTGGTCTTGCGGGCGTGGCACTCGTAGGCGCCTCGCCCGTCGCGGTGATAGCGGGTCGACATCGGCCGCCCGCAGCTGCCGCAGCTGATGATGCCCTGACACAGCGCCTGGCCCTCGCGGGCCGGGCGGGCGCCGGCGTTGGTGCGGTTGCGCGGCCAGCTTCGCCTTGTTGGCCAGGTAGTCGTCCCAGCTGATGTAGCCGGGGTGGTGGTCGTGGGATCAGGACCTGCCACTGGTCCATGCGGCAACAGGCTGATGCCGGAGTGGATACTGCCGTCCGGGTCGACGGTGCGGCGGGAGGCGTAACGGCCGAACACGTAGGCGCCGGCGTAGCAGGGATTGTTCAGGATGCCCAGCACCCGGGCGTGGTTGAGCCGGCCCCAGCGCAGCTGCCCGGCCCAGGCGCCGCCGTAGGCGCGCAGCGGGAACCGGCGCCCGGCGAACGCGGCCACCACCTGGTAGGCCGATCCGGTCGCGGCGAACGCGGCGAACACGTCCGCGATCGCGGTGGCCACCTCCTCGTCCGGGTCGATCACGATCGCGCCCTTCCTCGTCGTGGAGGTAGCCGACCGGCAGCGGGGTGCGCAGCTCGCCGCGGGCGGCCGCGGCCCGTTTCGCGCCCTGCAGCCGGCCGGCGAGCAGGTGCAGCTCGGCCTCGCTCATGGTGCCCTTCAAGCCCGAGCAGCAGCCGGTCGTTGAAGTCGGCCAGGTCGTAGATCCCGTCGCCGTCGATGAGCAACGTGTCGGTCAGGCGGGCCAGCTCCAGCAGCCGGGACAGGTCGGCCGACGAGCGGGCCAGCCGGGAGATCTCCAACCCGAAGATCGCGCCGACCTCGCCCAGGCAGACCCGGGCCACCAGCGCCCGGAACCCGTCGCGGCCCTCGGTGGAGCGGCCGGACACGCCCAGGTCGGTGTCGATCACCTCGACGCGGCCGCGGTCCCAGCCCAGCGCGACCGCCTGCTCGGCCAGCGCGTACTGGCGGGCGGTCGACTCGGTGTGCTCGCGGACCTGCGCCAGCGTGGACTGGCGGACGTAGACGATCGCGCGCCCGGTCCAGATGGCTGGCGGCTGATCTTGCGCGTGCCCGGTCACGCATCGGCCGCCAACGCCGACTCGGCCATGTTCGCCAGACACCGCGACCATGCTCGGCCACCGGCCGCACCAGGACCGCCGCGCAGCCGCGGCGCACTGCTCAGTCCAACGCCCGGCGGGCCAGCAACTCGGCGTTGATCGCGGTGATCTCGGCCAGCAGCCGCCTCGAACCGGGTCCCCGCCGCGCACCTGCCCGCTCACCGTCTCGGCCAGCTCCGCCGGCACGTAGACCAGCCGCGGCCGCCGACCCGGCCGGGCCACGCTCAGATACACATACGGCCGTGCAGCTCCCCATGTGCGCATCGGCAGCTCTCCTTCCCGCACCGGCGTCCCTGCGTCACCAGCGTGCCCCGGAGCAGCGCCTCGAATCCGGTCAGCCCCGACGGCCAACCGCCGTCGCCGCCCGCGCAACTGCCGCGACGGTCAACCCGCCCAGACTCGATCTGTCTTGTGTTCCATCATCACACAAGACTAGCCGCGCGAGGTCATCGGTCGCTCCAGCACCTTCACCAGCGTGTCGAGCTCCGCCCAGCCGCTCGACAGCTGAACCGATTAGCCGAGCCGGCGCCGGGCCGCGGTCGGTCCAGGACTCCGGCACCGTCACCCGGCCCGCCGGCCCGCCCTCGCAGACGAACACCAACCGGCCGCCACGCCGCTTGCCGAACAGCACCGGAACCCGGCAACCGGCCAACACATGGAACGGATGGACGATCAGGAGACGAATCCGAACGACGCACTGCGACTGGTCGCACTATGCGCGCGACCGTGGGAATCGACAACGGCCGCCGCTCGTCACGTGCCCGGCTTCGGGATGAACACCCGCCGGGCCGGCAACGGGCGGTAGACCCCCGCCTGCAGTTCCGCGGCCAGCTCGCCGAGCAGCCGGGTACACCCCGTACTCCTCGACGTCGGCCAACGTGGTCTGGTCGATGCCCGGCGCGCCGCTGTTGCGGCGCACCTGGGCCCACGCCCGCTGCAAGACGTCCCTGCGATGGACCTTGTCATACAGCGCGTGGAATCGTCGCCCGGGATCAGCCTTGGCCGCCCGGTACAGCGCATGCTGCAGGGCACGGACCGCGTCGAGGGTCTCGACGCCTAGGGCGGGACTAGCCACTGACGGCACTCACCGGCCACTCCTTGCCAACCTGCGCGCGGACGAAGCAGCGGCCCTTCCCTCACCGGCGGTTGTGTTGTCCGTCCGGCTCGAGCGGTACTACGGCCGCCTCCGACGCCGTCCCGGCCGGTCGCCCACTTCCCGGCTCACCACCGGTTATAGGACGCCACGCTCCGACGACAGCCGCCGCAGTCCGTCGGGCCGGGGACGGCCTCCCCAGTTCCCGCCGTCACCTTCTGAACGTTCCACGCCCCCTACGCCGGGGAGTTCCTGACGGCTGCATTCCAGGATCTTCACCGCTTCCATGGCCTTCACCCTGAGGGACGGGGCTCGGCTCTCCCTTCGCCCGCTCCCGCGGGCACGTTCACGGCGCGGCAGGCTTCGCTTCACGCTGCGGACCGCTCAGTCGCTTCCCCTGACAGGGCTCTTGACGCTGCACTTCGACGCCGGGCGTTTCCCCCCGACGCCGGCAGCCTGCTACCGGGCCCCCTGGCGGCTACCCGGACCGGACTCCCACCGGCTGGCGACGACGAGCTTCAGAACGAGTCAGATCACGTCTTCATCGGCGCAACCCCTCCCGCTCCTGGGCGTACTCCCGGGTCTCGTAGGATTTGAGTGGCGGTCCCTCGCCTGAGACCTGCCTGGTGGTAGGTCTCGGGTGATCGACCAAGAACACCCGAGGAAAGGGGGGGACTCCTCGGGTTTCTGTGGGTCGGTTGAGGTTCTGCGCAGTGCGTGCGGGGGTGCCCGTGGGGGGTGGCGGGGTCGTTTGGAGCCGGCTCAAGGGCGGGGGTCGTCGCCGCCGTGGCGCGTCCGCCGGGGCAGGCCCTGGCCTGCCCGTGCTGCCGTCTTGCACCCGGCCCGGAGGCTCCCGGTCAAGGGATGGGTCCGATGATGCTTCGCGCGAAGCGTTTGCGAAGGATCGTCGGGGTGCCCTTGACCGGGAGGGGGCCGGGTGTAGGCAGCGGCGCGGCGGCGACGACCCCCGCCACTGGCGCCGAACCGCTACCGGGACAGCCTGATCGGCTCGTTCGATCGCACCGGCTTCACCCAGCAAGATCCCGGGCGGACCTCGTTTCGGTGGGTAGCTGGACGGTGATCCCGCCGCAGCACAGGTAGATCATCGCGATCAGGGCTGCGGCGGAGTGGTGACCGTAGCCGCGGTGGTTGATCAGCCGGATCTTGCTGTTGATGCCTTCCAGCTTGGAGTTGGACAGGCCCAGCTCCACGGCTGCCAGGATCCGCTCACGGTTGGCCCGGATGGTCTTGGCCAGGGTCACGAACGCGGGGATGCGACAGCGGCAGGCCCACGCCAGCCACCAGTGCAGGTGGGTTGGGGCGTCGGTCGGATCGGCCAGCCGGTACAGGTCCCGCAGGCCTTCCTTGAGCTGCCAGCACCGGTAGAGCACCGAGTTGCTGCGGCGCAGTTCGTGCAGCACCTCGAGCTGGCTGGGCTTGAGCTGGTCGGGGTCCTTGACCAGCGCCCAGCGGGTGTGCTTGACCCAGCGGCTCTGATCACGCGCCGGCGCCGGCGCGTCCTTGCGGGGCCGTCCCCGACCACGTTTGACCACCGGGGTTTGCCGGGCCTGGTTCCAGGCCACCCGCCGGGTCTTGTCGATCGCCTCGTTGGCCAGCTTGATGACGTGGAACGGATCCGCGCACTGACGCACGTGCGGCACCTTCGTGTTGGTGGCCTTCTGGTAGGCACCCCCAAGGTCGAGCGAGATCGCCTGCAGCCGGGCACACCCAGCCTGCCCGAGCTGGTCGTAGAAGCCCTCCAGCACTTGGGCGTTGCGGCCCTCTCCGGCCCACACCACCCGCCCGCCCTGGTCATGGTCGGCGACCACGGTCAGGAACCGGTGGCCCTTGCGGTAGGACACCTCATCCACCCCGATCCGCACCAGCCCCGCCAGCCGGGCGCTGTCGATCTGCTCACCCACGACCCGCGCGATGATCCCATCGACGGTCTCCCAGCTGCTGCGCAGCAGCGTGCTGATCGTGGTCTTGTCGGTGTGCTGGGCCAGCCAGGCCACCACATCCTCGAAGTCGCGGCTGTGCCGGGCCCTGGGCCGGGCCCACGGCACCTGCTCAGTGCGCACCCGACCACAGGCTCGGCAGTCCAGCCGGCGCACCTGCGCCTGCAGCCACACCTTCGACCTTCCCCAGTCCAGGTGCCGCCACCGGCGCACCGACCGGTCATAGCTGCCCGTGCCGCGCCTGCCACACGGACACACCGGCCGGGCGCGGCGGCGGCCAAGCCCCAGCACCAGCCCGTCCTCAGCGAACTCCACGCTGGCCACCCACGCCCCGGGAAGGTCCAACATCTTGTTGAATGCCGTTGTGACGCGCACGTGACTGACCCCTCGCTCGACCGCCTTCGACAGCCTCGAACGTAGGACCCCCAGTCCGTGCGCGCCACGCACCCCCAGCCACAGCCCGAATCCCCCACAGAACCAAGCAAACCGCTCCTCAAACCCGGGTCAACCGACCCACAGAAAGCCGAGGAGAACCGGAAAGGGACCGCCGTGACCAAGAAGTATCAGACCAGCCAGCCGGACGCGAGGGCGCTGGCCGTGCCCGAGCAGGTGAGCATCGCGATGCAGGAGATCGCCGCAGACGTGCGCGAGGGACTGCTCGCGATGGCTGTGGGTGCCGGGTTGCAGGTGATGGCGCAGTTGATGGAGGCCGATGTGAGCGCGGTGTGCGGTCCGAGGGGCAAGCACAACCCGGAACCGGGTGGCGACCCGGCACGGCACCGAACGCGGCTCGGTCACCCTGGGCGGGCGGCGGGTGCCGGTGACCCGTCCGCGGGTCCGCAGGGCCGATGGGACCGGCGAGCTGCCGGTGCCGGCGTACGAGGTGTTCACCGGCACCGAGCTGCTCGGACGGATGGCGCTGGAGCGGATGCTGGCCGGGGTGTCGACCCGGCACTACCCGGTCGCGTTGGAGCCGGTCGGAGCCAGCGTGCAGGAGGCGGCCAGCTCGACCAGCAAGTCCGCGGTGTCACGCAAGTTCGTCGCGATGACCGAGACCGCGCTGGCCGACCTGCTCGCCAAGGACCTGTCCGGGCTGGATCTGGTGGCGGTGATGATCGACGGGGTGCACTTCGCCGAGCATCTGTGCGTGGTGGCCCTCGGGATCGACATCGACGGGATCAAGCACCCGCTGGCGGTGGTGGAGGGCTCGACCGAGAACACCACCCTGGTCAAGGGCCTGCTGGTCGGACTGCGCGAGCGGGGCCTGGACACGACCAAGCCGATCCTGGCCGTTCTGGACGGCGCCAAGGCACTCACCGCAGCCGTCAAGGAGGTGTTCGACCAGCCGGTGATCGGCAGGTGTCAACTGCACAAGCTCAGGAACGTCAGCGACCACTTGCCCGAGCGGATGCGCGGCCCGGTCCAGAAGCGGATGCGCCAGGCGTACCACGCCGACTCCGCCCTGCACGCCGAGGCTCTGCTGACCGCGCTGGCCAAGGAACTGGACAAGACCCACCCGGGCGCCGCGGCCAGCCTGCGTGAGGGTCTACCCGAGACCCTGACGGTGCTGCGCCTTGAGGTGCCGCCCACCCTGGCCCGAACTCTGCGCAGCACCAACGCGATCGAGTCGATGATCTCGATCAGCCGTGACCACGCCCGCAACGTCAAACGCTGGCGCGACGGGCAGATGGCGCTGCGCTGGTGCGCCGCCGGCATGGCCGAAGCCAGCAAGCAGTTCCGCCGCGTCAACGGCCACCTGCACCTGCCCGCCCTCCGGGCCGCGCTGCAACGGCATGTCGCCGGCGACAACGTCGCACCCGACTGCAACACTCAGGACGTCAGCGCAGCCTGATGCTCAACGGGCCGCCACCGAAGTCCCACGGAACTCGGGACATCCTCCCCACAGAATCCTCGACGACAACCGTTGGCATGACGACCATCGCCAGCGAGGTGGCATCCTCCGCCCTGCCTGTCTTCACCACCATGGCCGGCACAGGCGCCGGGGAGGTCGTAATGCTTGACGGTACGCCGGGCCGGCCCGCTGCGAGGATGGGACAACGGGGTCGCCGCTACTGCTGGTTGGACAGCGCGCAAGACCCGGCAGTGGTCTCGGAACGTGCGCTGCGCGTTCTACGAGGCGGACATGGACAACGCCACCGACCTTCGCCGTGTGCTCGCGGAAGAGTCTGGCACCGACCTCAACTGAGAGGTATTCGACGGACCGGTCGAGACCTAGGCCTACGCCATCGTGAGGGAGGCTGGGTCGGCGCCTAAGCTGACGTTCCTCGATCCTTTCGGGGCTGGTGTTCCCAACGGCCTCTTGACCGAGACCCTGCTCGGACGGCCGACGTCTCACCGCACCGAAGTCCTTCTCAACATCAATGTGGAGATGGTGTGGCGGATCGGGGGCCGGCTGTCTGAGAGGTTCCCGAGCCAATCCACCGAGAAGACACTGGCGACACCGGACTCGTCCTTCGGGACACTTGGTGGCGCGACAAATTCGTTCGGTCTCGAAGAAGCCTAGCCTGGGTGCGGCGGCTGTGGCTGCGCAGCACGTCACCCATCATGTCCTAATTCACCTTTCTGGCTTGGTCCCACCAGAAAGCGTCCCGTAACTGCCGGCGGAGGACCTTGCCGCTGGCGTTGCGCGGGAGTCTGTCGAGGTAGGTATAGCTGGTTGGGATCTTGAAATCGGCGAGCTGGCCCCGCTGGAAGAGCAGCAAATCACGAGGGTTTACCTCCTCACCCGGCGCCAGGACGACGAAGGCGTGCACTGCCTCCCCCCACTGCCGGTCTGGTATTCCGACCACGGCGGCCTCGACGACGGCGTCGTGCTTGGTCAGCACGTTCTCGATCTCTGCCGGGTAGACGTTCTCCGCTGCGACGATGATCGTGTCCTTGATGCGGTCACAGATGAAGAGGAATCCGTCCTCGTCCAGGTACCCCGCATCACCTGTTCGCAGCGAACCGTCGACAAGGGTCTGGGCGGTTGCTTCCGGAAGCCGCCAGTACTCCACCATACGAGCTGGACTGCGGATCCATATCTCACCGATCTGGCGCGGCGCCAGCGCGTGGCCGGCACTGTCTCGGATCTCGAGGGCGAAACCCGGATAGGCCCGACCAGCGGCCGCCATCCGCGGGCCGCCGATCACGTGCTCGTCCGGCGGCAGACAAGCCGCGGTGTTGCCGGACTCCGTGAGGCCATAGATTTGAGCGAAGTCGCAGCCCATCCGTTCGAGACATTCCTCCAGCAGTGTCTCGCCGATCGGGGAGCCGCCGTACACAACCTTGCGGAGACTGGCGAAGTCAGCCGCTGTCGTCGAACGCTCGGACAACATCAACCGGAGCATCGCCGGCACCAGGCAGGCAACCGTGATCCGGTGTCGCCGGATGTGCGCGACGGCGTCGGCACCATTGAACATCCGTAGGACGACGTTCGTGATTCCCGCGTTGAAGCCTTGCAGGGCCCACCACAGGCCGCCGATATGAAACCCGGGGACCCCGACCAGACTCACATCCCCCGGCCGCCAGTCGATCCAGTCCAGACCTCCCGAGGCGAGTGCGTCGCGCACCGCGAAGAAGCTCCTGTGGGCCAGGACGACGCCTTTGGGCAGCCCCGTCGTTCCACTGGTGTACATCTGGACGAGCACATCGTCCGGAGTGGTCACCCTGCCAGAGCTGGCCGGGGTCCCGACGACAACCCACTCGGCGAAGTCGGGGCCGCCATCGGCTTCGGCGCGCAGGGGAACCACGACGGGCCTGACTGGAAGTGCCCCAATGGCTCGCTCCACCACGGGCAGGAACTCCGGCTCGACGAAGACGAACCGGGCGCCGGAGTCGGCGAGAATATGCGAGACCTCGGCCGCGGTCAGCCGCCAGTTGACCGGGATGAGAACCGCCCCGGATTTGGCGCAGGCGTAGAGAAGCACGTGTGAGTGCTCGGAGTCCTGCCCGAGGTGGATCACCCGCGTGCCCGGCTCCGCGCCGGAAGCCGCCAGGGCACTGGCCACCCGGTTGCTGCGCCGGTCCAGTTCGGCGTAGGTGACTCGGCGATCCTGGCACACGACGGCGACCTTGGTCGGCTGCTGCTGGGCGTGGACGGCGAGCGTGGCATCAATGGTGCTCGGCTTGTTGAGGTACACGGCGGTCAGCGGCTCCTGGCGAGCAGCACTATGAAGTGCTGGTGGGACTGCTGCTCCAGCGCATCGATGCAGTACGTCACCCGTCACCTGCCCGGAGAGCCGCCAGTTCGGCGTCGATGTCCTGGTGGGTGAGCGTCTTCAACGCCTTCGGGTCGTCCGCCTGCGGGCCGTACGAACCGGCCGTCCCGGCCGGATCGGCCTTTGGGGTGAGCTGTTCGTCGAGGGCCTCGCTCAGCAGGTTGATCGTGGGGTGATCGAACATCACGGTACCCGGCAGCGAAGTCTGGAACATTGACTCCAAGGCGTTCTTCATCTCCACCGAGGTCAGGGAGTCCATGCCAAGGTCCGTGAACCTCGCGTGTGGAGAGATTTCGCTGGGATCCGCCAGGTGGAGTAGTACCGCGATCCGAGCCCGGACCCTCTCGTTGATCGCGGCCCTGCGGGCGACTCGGGGCAGGGCGGCGAGCGCCTTGAGGTCGAGCTGGTCGTCCATTGCCCTGGAGCCGCGGGCGACCTGGTGGTATAGGGCACTACCCGTCCGCCGCTGGGCCACGAACTGTTCCCAGTCCACTTCGCCGATGGTCACGTGGCCGAGGGGTTGTCCCAGCACCTTCCACAGCGCTCCGGCGCCGACGCGCGGCTTAACGAACTTCAGCCCATGGCCTTCGATGCCCTTGATCTGCTGCGCGGAGAGGTCCGCCGCCATGCCCACCTCGGTCCATGGCCCCCAGCCGATGGCCTGTCCAAGCTGGTGCCGCGCCGTGCGCCAGGACATCAAGGCGTCGATGAACGCGTTGGCCGCCGCGTAGTTGGCCTGGCCGGCTGGGCCGAGCATCGAGGCTATCGAGGAGTATCCGACGAAGAACCGCAGCCCTGCACAGCCCGCCACGGCCTGATGGAGCAGCCACGTGCCGTACACCTTGGCCTGGAACACGTGGTCGATCTGCTCCCACGTCATCGATGACACCGGGCCATCGGCGAGGATACCGGCAGCGTGCACCACGCCACCGAGAGGGCGTTCTCCACAAGCGATTGCGGCCATGATCCGGTCGACGTCTCCAGCGTCGGAGACGTCTCCACGGTGGAGCACGAGTTGGACGTCGGAGCCCAGGAATTCGTGCACCCTGGCCAGGACCGCCTCATCGACCGCATTGCGGCTTACGATGCTCAGGTGGCGTGCACCCTCGTCGACTAGCTTGCGTGCGGTGACGAGACCGAGCGCGCCCAGCCCACCGGTGATCAAGTACGTCTCGTCGGGGCTGAGCGTCAATGCTGGACGGGGGGCGATCGCGGTGGCCTCCCGCAGGTCAACCACCATCTTGCCGATGTTGGCTCCCCGGCTGAGCACCCCGAAGGCCTCCTCGATCTCGTCGAGGGAGTACAGCGTGACCGCGATCGGCGCGATGGACCCCTGCTCCAGCAGTGCGGCGGTCGTCTCCAAGGCCCGCTTGCTGATCTCTTGGAGCTCGGGTCCGGGCAGTTCGTTCAGATCAAAGTTGTGGTAGGTGATGTCCTGTCGCACCTCGCGAACACGTTCCGGTGGCCAGACTCCGATCTTGCCCAGCTCCACGAAACGACCTCCTGGCGCAAGCGTTCGGAGCCCGGCGGGGATGTATTCGTTGTTCAGGCTGTTGAGCACAATGTCAACACCGGCCCCACCGGTGCGTTCCATGATCTCGCGGGCGAATTCCGTCGTCCTGGAGTTGAGCACGTGCTCGATCCCCTGAGCACGCAGGAAAAGGTGTTTCGCGGGGCTCGCGGTAGCGAAGATCTCGGCACCAACGGCCTTTGCCAGAGCGATCGCCGCCTGTCCGACTCCGCCCGCCGCGGCGTGAATGAGCACTCGGTCGCCGGCCTGCAACCCGGCAAGAGTGAGCAGCGCGTAGTGAGCGGTGATGAAGGCGTTCGGCAGCCCGGCCGCCTCCGCCATGCTGAGGTTCGCCGGCTTTCGGATCAGCACGGCGGACGGAACGACTACGCGTTTGCGCAGGCAGCCCGGGTGACTGATCATGACCTCGTCGCCGGTCGCGAAGGTGGCGTCCGGGCCAGCCGAGAGGACGGTCCCGGCACCCTCGAATCCCAAGGGCAGCGGGACGTACTCGACCCCGGTATGTTCGGCGTGCTGCCTCAGCATCCCCAGGGCGTTGAGCACGTCCTTGAAGTTGAGTCCCGCAGCGTGGATCTGCACCTGCACCTCAGAGCCCTCGGGCGCTCGGTCCGGGATGATCGCTCGCTTGATGTCTGCAAACTCGCCGGGATTCGGGATCGCCAGTTCGAAATTGTCGTCGTCGCTGCGGGGCTGCCGGTTCGGGTAGACCCGCAAGACGTGTCGTTTGCCGTTGCGGTAGGCGATCTGGAGTTCATCGGTGTCCGCCGCCTGGCACTCTTCCAGCAGCGGTCCGTAGTCGCCCTCGGGCAGGTCGATCAGGGTAACGCGATGGTTGGGGTTTTCGTTACTCAACGAACGGCCGAAGCCCCATAACGAAGCGGCCGCCAACGAGGGCTGCTCTGAAGGCTGATCGCCCCGCAGCAGTTGGGCGTGCTCGGTGACTAGCCACAGCCGCTGATCCTGTCCGTCGTCGTTGCCCTGCAATACCCTTAGCAGTGCGAGCAGATCCTGGTAGTTGCGCTCGCACTCGGCGCGCAAGGATGCTGCGCTTGTCGGGCCGGGATCCGCACTCCAGAACCACCAGACGTCCGTCGGGCGCCGGCGCCGCTAACAGTGCCGAGGCTTCGGAAGCGTTCGATGCGTGGCTCAATTGCGCGCCGGACACCGTGAGCTGAGCGGTGAGTCTCTCGTAGCGGTTGGCCTCGCAGTCCACCACGACGATGTCTCGATGCCCGCCGGGGGCTGTGCGCAGCAGGGAACGCTTGACCCATCGGAGTTGGTGAAAGAGCCGTCCTGCCTGCTCGTCCGGTTTGGCGCTGACTCGCTTGAGTCGCAGTCCGCGGACGATGACGACCGGGCGGTCGGCGTCCAGCAACAGCAGGTCCGCGGTCTTCTCACCGCGATCGCTGTCGTCTCCGGTGAGGCGCAGCAGGCTCTGCAGTACTCGTCCCTTGGGCTTTCGCAGCCATTGCGCCGAAGCGAAACGGACTGGCAGATACGTCTCGTCCTCGGTGAGCAAGCAGGCGAGGGATTGGCCCGCGTTGTCGAGCAGAAATGCCGGAAGGTACTCGGTGAGCCCGGTGTCGTGTCCGCGCAGCAGTGCCACGGCGACGCCCTCACCCTGGCGTCTGAGTGACGTGATCCGCTGGAACTCTTTGCCGTAGCTGAGCCCGAGCTCGTCGAACCGAGCGTAGAGATCTTCGATCGAGAAGATGTCCGCCTCCGGCATGTCCTGGGTCGCCGCGGCCTGCAGGGCGGCACTGGACTCAGCGAGCTCGGAAACGAGCTCGTCCTCGGTTCCGATCCACGCCGTCACGTGACGCCGTTCGATCGCGCCGGGCTGGCCGGCAACCCGGCTGGAGATCTCCACGTGGGCGCGCCCGTCGGCCGCCTCGCGCAGCCGGGTCAGCACTTCGACGTCGTGCTCATCGGACAACATCAACGGCTCGTGGATGTCGATGTCGAGCAACGGCCGACGGGTCTCGCCGAACACTGCGTCCTGTACCGCGAGCAGCAGCTCAAGGTAGCCGGTGGCCGGGACAACGACCTGGCCGAAGACCACGTGATCACGAAGGTAGCCCGGTTGATCAGGGTTGACGGTGGCAAGGAACTCCCGGCGCCCTCGGCCCGCCGGGCGGAGTCGGAGATGTCCTTGCCGAGCAGTGGATGAGATGTCGTGGTGAGGCCGGCTGGCTGCCGGCCGGCCGGCAGCCAGTGCCGTCTGCGGTGGAACGCGTAGGTCGGCAGGGTGGTCCTGCGGCCCGCGCGGCCGCGGTAGTAGTCGGCCCAGGACAGCCGCAGCCCAGCCTCGTACATCTTGGCGACTGAGTCCTTCACCACGTCAGCGGCCTGATCCTGGGCCCCATGGTGGCGAGCCATGCGTGCTCACCGGAGTCGACGCAGCGGCGGCCGAGGCCGAGCAGCGTCGCGGTCGGTCCAACCTCCAGGAAGAGATGCCGCCCACGTTCGGCGATCGCCTGCATGCCGGCGACGAAGTTGACCGGCGAGCGAAGGTGTCGCACCCAATACTGCGGGGTCGCGACCTCCTCGAAGGTGGCCACTTGCCCGGTGACGTCGGAGATCAGGGTGATGTTCGGCTCCCGGAACGCCGTGTTGGCGATGGAGGCCGCGAACTCCTCGAGGACCTCAGCCATCAGGGGGGAGTGGAAGGCGTGCGACACGTTGAGGGGCTTGGTGACCAGACCCCGCTCGGTCAGCTTCGTCACGATCTCGTTCAGCGAGTCCCGCCCACCGGAGAGCACGCACAGGTCGGGAGCGTTCAGGGCGGCGAAGGCCGCATCCGGGTACCGTGCCACCAGCGGCGCGAGTGCCTCCCTGCCTGCCTGCACGGACACCATCCCGCCGGGTGCCGACACCGATTGCATCAGGCTCGACCGCGCGGCGACCAGCTGCACCGCGTCCGCCACAGAGAACAATCCGGCCACCGCGGCGGCGACAACCTCGCCGATGCTGTGGCCGATCAGAACGCTCGGCTCGATGCCCCAACTCATCCACAGCTTCGCAGCAGCGTACTCGACCGCGAACAGGGCGGGCTGGGTGAAGCGCGTCTGGTGTATCTCGTCGCACGCGTCTGGACCAAGAATGATGTCCCTGATGGAGCGGCCAAGGTGTGGTGTGAACAACTGGTCGCACGTGTCCAGGTGCTCGCGGAACACCGGATAGCGCTCGTAGAGCGCACGGCCCATGCCGGGGTACTGCGCTCCCTGCCCAGTGAACAGCATGGCCACCTTGGGCGGGTCGCCGGCCATGCTGTCGGTCTGTAGGGCAAGCAGGTCAGCCAGTTCGTCGTGGTCGCGCACCACCCCCGCGAGGCGATGGTCGAAGTGCGCCCGGCCCACAGCGGCCGTGTAAGCGATGTCCCTCAACGGCATACCCGGGTTTTCCCGGAGGAACTCGAGGTACTTCCCGGCCTGCAGGTGCAGCGCCTTCTCGCTTTTCGCGGACAGCACGAGCACCTCGCTGTCGTCCGCCGGCCGTTCGGGCGCCGCCAAGTCATGCTGAGCAGGCGCCTGCTCGAGGACCGCAGATGCGATGGTCCCGGCAAAGCCGAACGAGTTGACGATCGCCCGGCGCACCGGGGCCCGCCACGGCGATCCCCGCGTCGGGATGGTGACAGGCGACGTCGACCACGGGATGCGACTGGAGGGGGTGTCCAGGTGCAGGTGCGGATAGACCTGTGCCTGGTGCAGTTGCAGCGCGGTCTTGATGATCCCGCCCACGCCCGCAGCCGCCTCCATGTGACCGAGGTTCGTCTTCAGGGAACCGACGACCACTGGGTTCGCCGTGGTGTGCGACTCCGAGAAGACCCTGGTGATCGACGCCATCTCGATCGGATCGCCCAGCGAGGTGCCCGTCCCGTGCGCCTCGACATACTGGATGTCCGCCGGCTGCAGGGATGAGTTCTGCAAAGCCGCCCGCATGACGGCTTCCTGGGCGAGGCTGTTGGGCACGGTCAGGCCCCCGCTCTCACCGTCCTGCCTGACTGCCGTACCGCGAATCAGGGCAAGGATGCGGTCGCCGTCGCGTTTGGCGTCCGAGAACCGTTTAAGGATCAGCACCCCACAGCCCTCGCTGCGCGCATAGCCGTCCGCGGAGTCGTCGAAGGTCTTGCACCGGCCGTCGGGTGAGAGCATTCCCGCTTGGGAGAAAACGATGTGGTTCAACTGGTGGTGGATCACGTTCACGCCGCCGCAGATTGCTATCTTGCAGTCACCCTTGCGCAAGCCCGTGACCGCCAAATCCAGGGCCACGAGGGAAGACGAGCACGCTGTGTCGATCGCGATACTCGGGCCGCGCCATCCCAGCAAGTAGGAAATGCGACCCGGCACGGCACTGTGGGCGGTCCCAGTACCCACATAGGCGTTGAGCTCTTCGTCAGCCAACGCGCTGGTCTCCAGCACATAGTCAAAGCAGGAAATACCAAAGTAGACCCCACCGCTAGAACCTCGAAGAGCAGTCGGGTCGATGCCCGCGTTCTCCAACGCCTCCCAACTGGCTTCCAGGGCCTGGCGGTGCTGCGGGTCGACGTACTGCGCCTCCTTGGGAGAGAGGTTGAAGAAGGGCGCGTCGAACTGGTCGATTCCATCGAGGAACCCGCCCCCCCGGACAGATGTCTTGCCCCTCGTCGCCGGAGCGGATTCGAAGTAGCGCTCGACATCCCAGCGGTCGCCGGGGATCGGGCCGGTCCCGCACTCGCCAGCCCGCAGGAAGGTCTCGAACTCGTCCAGGGTCGTTGCGCCGCCAGGAAACCGCAGACCGACTCCGACGATGGCGATCGGCTCGTATTTCTCCAGGAGCAACGCGCGCAGTAGTTTGTCGTCAGCGGACATGCTGTTCTCTTCCTCTGGAGGCCGCTCGGTTCGGCGGCTCATAGGTCAGGATTCGTACAAGTCTGCGATGAGTTCGTCGACGAGCTGGCTGTTGTCCACAGGTGATGACGCGCGGGGAGGATCGGCACCAGGCGCGGGGAAGACTCCGGGCAGGGCAACCGCGGCAAGGTGGTCGACGATCTGCCGGACGGTCGAGCGGCTGAATAGCAACGCCGTATCCAGCTCGCACCCCAGGTCCGTCTCGAGCCGTTGCTTCACCTCGACGGCCCGCAGCGAAGTGAGTCCCAGTTGGAAGTAGTTCTCGTCGAGCGGGAGTTCGTCGTTCTCGGACATCAGGAGCGCACGCTTAAACTCGGTGGCCACCAGAGCTTGCAGTCCCTCTCGACGATCCGCCCGCGGCCGCCGCATCAGCCGCTCCAAAGCGGGCACATCGGTGTCCTCTGGCATAATCATGCTGGGTCAGTGATGGCGATCTTCACGTCACCCCCGCTGACGCCGCCCATGGAGTCCCAGAACTGACACGAGGTGTAGAGCAGTATCAGCGGGTTCCATCTCATCGATTTTTCGAGCCGCCTCACGTTCGTGAGCGTCACGCTCCCGGAAAATCGCCTGCCGTGCATCTGGCGTTTGAACGTGCTCCGGAAGTCAGTGATGAGGATGTTCGGAAGCTGCCGGTGCCAGAAATCGTCCAGGGTCCACTCGCGGAACGCGGGCACGAGGCCATCCTGCACCGACTTGGCGATCAGATAGTACGCCAGCTGGTTGTAGCAGATGTTGAACTCGACCGCGTTGAAGTGTCCGGTGTCGTCGATGTAGCAGGACTCGTCGATCTCGAACATTCCCGACACAGTCGCAGAAGATTCTCCCGTCACGTCCAGAACTGCGGTCTTCAGATACCGGCAGTGTGTCCGGTAGGGACGCAGCACCAGTTCCAGAAGCTGCCGGTCGTCGATTTTCTGGTCGGCGACAACTGGGGTCACCTGATCGGCGATGTTCACGTTTGTGCTCCCTCCGGCCATGGTCGCCTCTCAGACTGTGACGAGGATATCTCGTGGGGATCTGCGCCATCAACGCTCGGCGAGGCGTCGAACGGGAAATCGTCGTAGACGGTCACACGGAACGACACCGCCGGCTCGGGGGTCGTCGTGTGCAGGGCACGGTGAACCAGGCTGCGGTTGTCCCATATCAGAAGATCCCCGGCATCGAACCGCTGCAGGTGGATGTTCTCGTGCTGGAAGGTCGGGTCCAATTGGCCGGTCGCCTCGAGCAGATCGTGCAGCACGCCGCCGTCCAGAGTGTTCCCGTTCTCGTCGACAAGCCCAACAGTCAGTCCCTCGCTGATGTAGAGGATCGACTCGCCGGTGTACGGGTGCTGGACCACCGCATTGTGGGTAATCGCGGGAGTCTTTAGCTCGATCTCGGCCAGCAACTCGCCCAACGGGCGATAGACATCCTGCGGACGGATCTTGAGGAATCGGCGAGGGCTGTGCACAGACCTGGCGTGCAAGGCCGTCTTCTTGGCCCGGTCCGGCAGCGCCTCGAACGCCTTCCCGAGATCGATGAAATAGGTGCCCCGGTTCTTCGACGGCACCACTTGGGGGTAGATCAGCGTGAGACCGAAAGGCCTCTGCATGAATTGGTAGTCCGCGTGCCAGAACTTGCCGGTCTTCGGGACACCGATCTGCTGGCCATCCTGGGGGACATTGGAGGACACGAAGATCAGGTCCGTCTCGGGATGGTGGTACATGGGCTCGTAGTAAGCGGCCGGCTCACCGAGGAGTTTGCCCAGCTCCACGAAAGCAGTCGTTGAAAGCTCCTGGCCCTTCAGGATGGCGATCTTATCCCGGTAAATGTGGTCCTTAAGATCGGCCACCTCCGCGTCGGTGGCGGTGGCGACGTCGAATCCCTCGACGATGACACCCAGCTTCGCGTCTGGCTGGCTCGTGACAATCATCGGTTGGGCTCCCACCGTCGGCACAGTGCGGCCTCAGTCTCCGGGTCCCGGTCGAGATCACACACATCGGCTTGGTCCGTGCCTCAGTGCAGAGGGCCGGACCCCTGCCGCTGATACAGGCTTTCCCACTTTTGGAGCGGTTCAGACTCAGACCTCCGGTAGTAGGTGACCGTCCAGCCCTGTGATCAGGGCTTTTCCTTTGCGCCATTCTATCGGAAAACAGATAAGATCGGATAGGATGCCTGGGTGGATCAGACCACGCTGGAAGGGATGCCGGAACCGGCAATGCTGCGGTTGCACGCCAGCGACGGGCACGTCCTGGTGACCTGCGGACGCTCGCTGCTGTACCGCTACGACGCCGGCGACACCGGGATGCGCAACCTGGCGATCGTGGCGTTGACCGACGCAGGCCGTCGGGTCGATGAGGTCGCCGCGGTGTTCGGGCTGAGCGCCACGTACGTGTCCATCCTGCGCGGGCGGGCCCGGGCGGACGGATCGGCCGCCCTGGTGCGCCGCCGCGGCCGCCCGCCCAAGCTGTCCGAGCGGCAAGTGGCCCAGGCGCGGACCTGGGCCGGTCAGGGCCTGGCCCAGCAGAGCATCGCCGACCGGCTCGGGGTGGCCCAGTCGGTGATCAGCGAGCTGCTCGCCCGCCGCGGCCCCCTGCCGCGGCAGCCGCAGCTGCCCGAACCCGAACCCGAACCCGAACTCGCAGAGCCCACCGCGCCCAACACCGAGGACGCGCAGCCGACCACCGCCGAGCCGACCACCGCCGAGCCGACCACCGCCGCTGAGCCGGTGGCCGCAGTCACGGGCACCTCTCGGGTCACCACCGGCACGGTCGGGTGCCGGTACGCCGGGGCGATGCTGCTGCATGCCTACCTGGACCGGGTCGGCGCGCAGGCGATCTTCGCCACCCTGGCCGGTGGCCCGGCCCGCCGCTATGACGACCTGGCGGTGCTGTGCACCGCGACGCTGGGGTTCGCGCTCGGGATGGACACCGTGGAGGGGGCCAAGCACCTGCGCCGCGCCGAGGCCGGCGCGGCCCTCGGGCTCGGCGCCGTCCCCGAGCTGAAGACGCTGCGGACCCGGCTGGGCGCACTGGCCGACGGCACGGACCCGCTGGCGCTGCAGCGGGCGTTCGCCGCGCGGATGCTGGCCGCCGACCCGGCCGGGCAGGCGGTGTACTTCGTCGATGACCACTTCGTGCCCTACGCCGGCGCCCGGCCGGTCGGCAAGGGCTGGAACACCAAACGCCGCCACGCGGGGCCCGGCCGCGACGACACCCTGCTCGTTGATGCCCGCGGCCGCGCCGTGGTGTTCGGCTCCGGTGAGCCGACCGGGCTGTCCAGGACCCTGCCCGGGGTGCTGGCCCAGCTGCGTGAGGTGATCGGCCCGCACGCGCCGGTGCTGCTCGGGTTCGACCGCGGCGGCGCCTACCCGGCGGTCTTCACCGCGTGCCGGGACGCGGGCGCGGACTGGGTCACCTACCGGCGCGCCCCACTGGCCGAAACGACCGCCCCACCCAAACGCTCCTGGACCGTGCGCGACGGCAAACGGGTCACCGTGGTGCTGGCCGACGAGACGGTGCAACTCAAGGGCTACGGCCAAGCCCGGCAGCTGACCCTGTTCGAGGATGAGCAGCCGGTGCTGCAGGTCCTCACCTCCGACACCCGCGCGACCGGCGCGGACCTGCTCTGCTGGCTGCGGTCCCGGTGGCGCATCGAGAACATGTTCAAGTACGCGTGCGAACACACCGGCATCAACGCCCTGGCCGACTACCGGATGGACATCGGCCCGGACACCAGGATGCTCGCCAACCCGGCCCGGGCCGCGGCCCGCCAGCAGGTCAAGGCGGCCGCCGCCGAGCTGGCCGCCGCCGAACGCGCTCTGCCGCAGCTACTGAACGGCGAGGGCACCCCGAAACAGAAGAACGCCGCGCTGCCCGGCGCGCACCAGCGGATCACGCACGCCCAGACCGCGCTCAACGACGCGAAGGCCGCTCTCGAGCCCATCCCGGCCAAAGTGCTCGCGACCGAATTGGACCCGGACGCGAAACGAGCCCGCCCGCGCCTGGCCCGCCGCGGCCTGCAAATGGTGCTACGGCTGCTCGCGTTCAACGCCGAAGCGTGGCTCGCCGAACACCTCAACGCCTACCTGGCCGACCCCGACGAATACCGCGCCATCACCCGCAACCTGCTCCACCAAGGCGGCCACATCGAGTACACCACCAGCGCGATCACCCTCACCATCCACAGGCCCGACATCCCCCGAGTCGCCCGCGCCCTGCACCTGCTTACCGACGAACTCAACGCCACGCCCGCGCGGCTCCCCGGCGACCGCCGCCCCCTCACCTACCACGTCAAGCCCGCATGAATCTCAACAACCAACCCACTCCTACTTCCGGAGATCTGAGACTTGGCCCTGATCCACCGATGGACGTCGGTGTTGAGCGGGTCGTTGAGTACGAATGCTCCTGCGGCGGTGCAGGATTAGACTTGTCAAGGGTTCGATCCGCAGGCGCCGAAGGAGCATCCGTTAGATGCAAGTCTGGGATTGGAGGATGCGCCGACCTCCGGGTGGACCGCCCAACCGGCCACGTCGTCGCGGGGGCGCAGGCAGCCGGCGGCGACCAGGCGACCGGTGTCGAGCACCTGCGCTGTCTGGACCGCGCGGCGGAACTGCCACCAGAGTTCGGGCATGTCGTGGTCGCCGGTCGGCAGCCCGGTGTTGGCCGCCACCACCCGGATGAATCGATCCGGGTGCTCGGCGATCAGGCGCAGCCCGATCAGTCCGCCCCAGTCCTGGCCGACCAGGGTGACCTCGCGCAGGTCCAGGTGGTCGAAGACCAGTTCCCGGGTCCACTCGACCAGCCGGGCGTAGGAGTAGTCGAGTTGGTGGACCGGCTTGTCGGAGCGGCCGAAGCCGACCAAGTCGGGCACCACGCACCGAATCCCGTTCTCGGTGAGCACCCGGACCACGTGCCGGTAGAGGTACGACCACGAAGGCTCGCCGTGCAGCAGCAGCGCCACCGGTCCGCCAACCGGTCCCGCCTCGACATAGGCCACCCGGAGGGTGCCACCGTCGGGGTCGGCGACCTCGGCGTATGCCGGCTCCCAAGGAAAGTCGGGCCGTTGCTCGAAGGCGGCGTCCGGTTGAGCCGGCCCTCCTCATCCGGGCGCTGTCGCGGCTAAACCTCGATCCGTGGAGCGGCTGGCCTGCTGGGTCTGGTTGAGTTCGGGCGGGGGGTCGGCGGGGAGGGGCGTGATGGTGCCGCTGGTTTGCCCAGCGTTTCCAGTCGGGTCTCCGGTCGTGCCTGCGCGGCGGTGGTCAGGGTTCAGGCGGCTGCTGGCGGCGCGTGCGCTTGACCGAAGACTGCGGTCCAGATGGCCAGCCATCGTTGTGCCCAGGGCCAGTGCTGGGGCAGGTGCAGCACGGGCCGGCGTTGGGGTTGGGCCAGTCGTGCGGGGACGTGCACGATCTGGCGGCGAAGGGTGGCTGGAACGTACCCGCTTCTGTGGACACAGGTGATGACTGCCCGAGTTTTAGGGAGTTACGAGAATGGGTTCGACACGCCGTAGTTTCACTGAGGAGTACAAGGACGAGGCGGTTAGGTTCGTCATCGAGGGGGGTCGGTCGATCGCTGAGGTCGCCCGGAATATCGGGGTCCACGAGATGACGTTGGGGAAATGGGTGAAGAAGACTCGTGACGCGCAGGCGGCGGCGACGCCGGCGGACGCGCCGCTGACCGAGACCGAGCGGATGGAGTTGATCCGCCTTCGGGCCAGCGACAAGGTTAAGGATGCGACGATGAGCGAGCTGCGGATGCAGGTGGAGTTCGCAAAAAAAGTAGCGACCTGGTTCGCGAAAGAGAAGCAGTGAAGTTCGCTGCGATCGCGGACTGGGCTGATTCCGATTCCTACCCGGTGGCTTTCATGTGTCGCGAGCTGGGGGTGTCGCGCTCCGGCTACTACGCCTGGCGGTCGCGGCCGCCGTCCCAGCGCGCTCTGGATGACGCCACCGTGATCGCGGTCATGGAGAAGATCTTCGCCGAGGCGCGGGGCAACCCGGGTGTGCGCCGGCTGCGTGCCGGGCTCGCCGCGGTGGGCTACCGGCTGTCCGGCAAGCGGGTCTGGCGTCTGATGAAGGCCGCTGGCCTGCGCGGACGGCACCCGAAGGCGTGGCGGCGCACCACCATCGGCGGCACCGACCCGGTGCCGGCCCCGGACCTGATCGGCCGGTCGTTCTTCGCCGAGGCGCCCAACCAGAAGTGGTGCGGCGACGTGACCTACGTCAAGACGTGGGACGGCTGGGCGTACCTGGCCACCGTGATCGACCTGCACTCGCGCAGGCTCATCGGGTGGGCGATCGCCGATCACATGCGCACCGAACTGATCACCGAAGCCCTGGACATGGCGATCGCCGATCGTCGCCCACCAGTTGGCGTGATATTCCACTCAGACCGCGGATCTCAATATACCTCAAGAGAGTTCGCGGAATACTGCAAGAAGAACCATGTCCGGCGCTCACTTGGCCGCACCGGAATCTGCTACGACAATGCCGTCAGCGAATCGTTCTTTGCCACCTACAAGAAGGAACTGATTCACACTCGGCCCTGGCCGACCGTCACCGATCTGATGGAGAGGACAAAGGACTGGATCGACAACTACTACAACGTCAAGCGCCGACACTCCTACCTCGAATACTTGACACCCGCGGAATTCGAGCTAGGATTCAGACACCTCAATCAACTGGCAGCCTAATCCGGTGCCCACGAAAGCGGAAACGCTCCAGGCGCCACGCGCGGCCGGTGGCTGATGTGGGTCGAGGGTGTCGGCGGCTCGCAGCAGGTTGTGGGTGATCATCGCGCACAGTGCCCAGGCGTAGTTCGATGCGAACCGGCCTGAGGGCAGGTGGGCCAGCGGCCCGTCGATCAGGTCGGCGAAGACCGTCTCGATGACCGCGTGTCGACGGTGGGTCAGGTCGGCTTGCACGGTCGGCTCGGTGCTGTTGGTGAAGAACGGGTGGTAGCGCCACACCGGGAACAGCTCATCGAGTTTGGTCTGGTCGCGGACCCGGCGCACCACCAGCCGGGCGGTGACCGGGTGGTTGGTGGAGCCGAACGCGGTGAAGGTCGTCTCGGCGACCTCGGCGTCGGAGAGCAGCTTGCCGGTGTCCGGGTCGAGCACGGCGCCCGGATACTGCACCGGCGTCCACGCCTCCTCAGGGATGGCGCTGATCGCGGCAGCCACGGTCCGGTTCTTGGTCAGCACCACCGAGAACCGCACCTTCGCCGTGACGCAGGCGCCGACGACCGCGCTGTTGCCGTAGGCCGAGTCGCCGCGTACCAGGATCGGCCCGGTTGCCCCGGCGGCACGGGCGGTGCTGATCGCCTCGCGGACCATCGACGCCGCGCCTTTACCCGAGCCGGCTTTGCCGGCCCGCAGTCGGATGCCGGCGATCACCGGCGCCGCCTGCTCGGTGCTGATCGTGGTCGCCAACGGCGACAGTCCTTTGCGCAGCACCTGCTTGCCGGCGATCTTGGTGTGCCCGAAGCTGGCGCCCTGCTTGGCGTGCCCGTACACCGGGCGCAGCAGCGAGTCGATGTCGATGAACGCCTGGGTCTCGATCCCAGCCAGCAGCTCGGTCCGCGTGGCCAGGTTCACCAGATGCGCCCGCGCCGCCGAGGCCAACTGCAGACAGTGTCCGTGGGTGAACTCCCGCAGCAACTGCCCCAAGGTGGCCGGCGCATACACCTGCTCGAACAGGCGCTGCATCCCACCCGAGCGGACCACCTGCAGATCGTCGATGCTGTCTGCGCCCGCGGCCATCCCGGCAATGATCGAACTGAGCTTCCCGGGCGGGTTCACTCCCGCCGAGACCACCCGCGTTGCACCGAGCTCGACCCGCTCGGCGACCAGCTCCGACAGCCCCGCCTGCTCGGCCAAGGCCATCACCGGGACCAAGCCGGCATCCGACACCAGATGCTCATCGTCGAACAGCGGCGTGGCCGTGGACCACGTGTGCGATAGTTTCACTTCCAGTGCCTTCTGGATTCAGGATCAATCAGGATTTCGACACTCCCGATTCTCCTGTCCCAGAAGGCACTTCCACGTCAGCCCCTCCGCATCACCACGGTTGATTCGCGGTCACTCCACGGATCGAGGCTAGATGACGCGGGTCTCGGGGCTCCGACGCGCGGTATCGCGCCGTTGCTTCACGGGCCCTGATCGCCCTCCGCCGCGCCGGCACTGGACCACCGGTTCAGGCCTTTGTGTGTGCTGCGGTTATGCGCGGAGGAGGAACCGCCCGAAGCGGTACCCGTCGTCGTGATGGACCACGTAGGCTTGTCTTGTGTCCCGTCGTTTGGCGAGGACGCTTCGGCGAAAAGGGGGCCAGGGTGTGATCCCTGGCGCCGGTTCGCGGTGGCCGGCGCCGCGCTGCTGGCGCGGCGCTTCGACACGGTGGGCCCGGCGCCGGCTTCGGCTCGACCCAACACCTTGGCCCTCGAAGCGCGCGTACGCCGTGTCCGACTGAGTAGAAGGAACCGCTTGGCACAGCGAACATCGCGCCGAGCCGGTGCGCCGCGTACCCCGCCGCGCGACCGGCGCCGCTCGCGCGCCGGTGACAACGAGGGCATCATCCCGGTGCTCGCGCAGGCCGTGCGCGAGGTCGAGGCCGCCGCCCAGCGCGGCAGGTCCGGCCGTCGGCGCGCACGAAGTTCCAGGTCGTCGCCCTGCTGGTCCGCGAGGAGCGCGCCCGGGTCAAGGCCGACACCACGAGTCACCGAGGCCGAGCGGGCCGAGCAGCTCAAGCGGCTCGACGGCATCGCCACGATCCTGGCCAAGACCGCCGCCCGCGACACCTCGCTGCTCGCGCTGCTCGCCGAGGACGCCGCCGTCTCCGCCGTCGGCGGCGAGCTCAAGCGCGAGATGCTCGGGCGGCCGGGCGCGAGCCCGAGCCGGAGGACGGAGCCCGAGCCCGACGGCGCCGCGCGGCTCGCCGCGCCGACGCGCCGGGTGGTGCCGCAGTCGGTCGTCGCCCGCCAGCTGGCCAACCCGTTCCTCGCCCCCGACTTCTCGGCGGGCCGCGACCGCCCGCCCGACCACCGCCGGCTCGGCGAGCTGGGAGCTGCTCGACCCCGCTGTTCCGCTCCTTCGAGTACGGCGGCGGCGCCACGCGTGCATGCCGCTGCCCGAGCCCGCCGACGTCGGTGCACGGCATCCGCGGGCTGCGAGCTGATGCCCCACCAGGCCCAGGTCGTGGCCGCCGCCGCGGCCGGCCACCGCACCTTCCTGCTCGCCGACGAGCCCGGCCTCGGCAAGACCGCGCAGGCGCTGCTCGCCGCCGAGGCCGCCGACGCCTTCCCGCTGCTCGTGGTCGTCCCGAACGTCGTCAAGACCAACTGGGCCCGCGAGGCCGAGCTCTGGACGCCCCGCCGGCCAGGCCACGGTGATCCACGGCGACGGCGACGACCATCGACGGCTTCGCCGACATCGTCGTCGTCAACTACGAGGTCCTCGACCGCCACGTCGGCTGGCTGGGCGACCTCGGCTTCCGCGGCATGGTCGTCGACGAGGCGCACTTCATCAAGAACAAGTAGTCGCAGCGCTCGCAGCACGTGCTGCGAGCTCTCCGAGCGGATCCGGGCCCGCAGCGCCCGCCGCTGCTGATGGCGCTGACCGGCACGCCGCTGATCAACGACATCGAGGACTTCCGGGCGATCTGGCAGTTCCTCGGCTGGATCGACGAGAAGAAGCCGCCGGCACGAGCTGATGGCGGCGCTCGAGGAGACCGGCCTGACCCCGGCCGACCCCGGCTTCTACCCGGCCGCCCGCACCAGCGTCATCGACATGGGCATCGTGCGCCGCCGCAAGGTCGACGTCGCCGCCGACATCCCGGCCCGCCGGATCGCCGACCTGCCGGTCGAGCTCGACGACGAGGTCGGCCGCTCGATCCGCGAGGCCGAGCGGGAGCTCGCCCGCCGCCTGGTCGCGCGCTACGAGACGGCGCTCGGCCGCCCGACCGGTCGTCGCGTCGTCGAGGGCATCGACCACGAGCTCGTCCGCCGGGTCGCCACGTGGGAGCGCGAGGACACGCCGGCACGGCCAAGACCGGCGACAACGTCTTCACCATGATGCGCCGGATCGGCCAGGCCAAGGCCGGCCTCGCCGCCGACTACGCCGCCCAGCTGGCCCGCAACGTCGGCAAGGTCGTGTTCTTCGCCAAGCACATCGACGTCATGGACAGCGGCGGAGGAGACCTTCGCCAAGCGCGGCATCCGCTACTCCTCGATCCGCGGCGACCAGACGCCCGAAGGCGCGCAAGAGCGAACATCGAGGCGTTCGTCAACGACCCCGAGCGTCGCCGTCATCGTCTGCTCGCTGACCGCGGCCGGCGTGGGCATCAACCTCCAGGTCGCCTCCAACGTCGTGCTGGCCGAGCTGTCGTGGACCGACGCCGAGCAGACCCAGGCGATCGACCGGGTGCACCGCATCGGCCAGGCCGAGCCGGTCACCGCGTGGCGGATCATCGCCGCGCAGACCATCGACACCAAGATCGCCGAGCTGATCGACAGCAAGGCCGGGCTCGCGGCCCGCGCGCTCGACGGCTCCGACGAGGAGGTCGCTCCTCGGCCGACGTCCAGCTCGAGGCGCTGGTCGCGCTGCTGACCGAGGCGTTGCAGGCCGAGGCAGCCATCGCCGCAGGGCCGCACGCTGTGAAGTAAGGCACCAGTCGGCCGGCAATGTCGGACCGCGGAGCTGTCGCGCATGGGCAGCCGTCGCACCAGCCACAGGTCAGCGCAGGCCCGGAACTGGTACTGCGTGGTGTCGGGTGGGGTCGTAGGCGACGCTTTGTTGCGAGCTGTGCAAGCAGTGCCAGAAGGGTGTGAGGGCTTGTATGGCCTTGGGGCCTCTGGTCATACAAGCCGCTATGCCGCCCTCAACAACGTCCCGGGACCGTTCGACTACTGGAGCTCGAGAGCCCACGGCAGGCCCGCGACCCGCCGTTAACCGGTCACGCGAACGAGCGGGCGGGCATCTCGACTGACGTCCCGTTGCTGTTGATCGGCCGCGTCGCGGGGCCGTAGGAAGTCGCCCATTCGACGGCGCTGGCGTCACCCAACCTCGGGTTCGCCGCGCAGGTGCTGAGGACATCGACCATCAAGTCGAAGGAGAGTCCCTTGGGGTGGTGGGGTTTGAGGTGGAACGGCGAGGCTGCGTGATGTAGGCGGCCATCGGCGGGATCTTCGGTGTGAAACGACGAAGAGACACACTGAAGGAGATCCGCCGATGGCCTTGTCCCAGTCCGCCTTGTCGGAATTGTTCGACGCGTTCCGTGCCGGTGATGGCGTGGATTTGATCCGCGAGTCGGTCCGCACGGTCTTGCAGGAACTCGTCGAGTTCGAACTGCCGCCGTGATCGGTGCCGAGCGTTACGAGCGCAGCGAGGATCGCGTGACGGAACGCAACGGCACTCGCCCGAAGCTGTTGTCGGCCAAGGCGGGCGATGTCGAGCTGCGGATCCCCAAGCTCCGCAAGGGCTCGTTCTTCCCCAGCATCCTCGAGCCCCGGCGCCGCATCGACCAGGCGCTGTATGCGGTCTTGATGCAGGCCTACGTCCATTGCGTGTCAACGCGCAGCGTCGACGACCTGGTCGTCGCCCTCGGGATCGACTCCGGGATCTCCAAGTCCGAGGTCTCCCGGATCTGCGAGCAGCTTGACGAGGTCGTCGGAGCGTTCCGCACCAGGCTGGTGGACCACATCGCGTTTCCCTACGTCTATCTCGACGCGACCTACCTGCACGTGCGCAATAGGCCCGGCAAGGGCGGCCAGGTCGTCTCGATGGCGGTCGTGGTCGCGACCGGGATCGCCGCCGACGGCTCCAGGGAGATCCTGGGCCTGGACGTCGGCGACAGCGAGGACGAGACGTTCTGGCGCAGCTTCTTGCTCAGTCTCAAGACAGCGCGGCCTGCATGGGGTGCAGCTGGTGATCTCCGATCAGCACGCCGGGCTCGTGGCGGCGTTGAAGCGGTCCTTCCAGGGCTGCGCGCACCAGCGGTGCCGGGTCCACTTCGCCCGCAACTTGCTCGCGCACGTCCCCAAGTCCCACGCCGACATGGTTGCCGCGGTGTTCCGCACGATCTTCGCCCAGCCCACTCCTGAGGCCGTGAGCCAGGCATGGGAGCAGGTCCGCGACCAGCTCGCCACATCGTTTCCGAAGGTCGGCCCCCTGATGGACGAGGATTGCGGTAGGGACCGCCCTCACGGGCGGCCCACCGCACAGATCCCAGCGTGCGGAACTACCGCACTGGGCTCCTGCCTCAGGTTCTGGCGGCGAAGCGCGCCTCCGGGAAGGGATGCATCACACGGACCTGCGGTAACCATCGAGTCGCGATTCGGTGCATCCGCGTCCAGTTGATCCGCGTGCGCTGGCTACGGCGCCGGAGCGCCTTGAACCAGTGCTGCGTCAGGTGGTAACGGAAGGCCGATACCGCATCGGTGTTGCCGGGCACGGCGTAGTAGGCGACGTGCCCTTGCAGCACGCCTCGTAGCCATTGCCCTTGCACCGGGATGGGCTGATGCCGACGTCGCTTGAGCTGGTCGTTGACCTCACGCAGCTTGGCCCGCATCCGCTTCGAGATCGTGATGCGCTTGAGCCAGAACCAGCCCGACCTGGACGTCGCGCAAATGTGCGTGAATCCCAGGAAGTCGAACGTCTCCGGCTTGCCCAGACCCCGCGCCTGCCTGCGTCGGGCGGCATGCCTCCCGAACTCGATCAGCCGCGTCTTGTCCGGGTGCAGCTCCAACCCGAACTTCGCGAACCGCTCGCGAAGCTCATCCAGGCACCGCTGCGCATCCTCCTCATCCTCGAACCCGACGATGAAGTCGTCAGCGAACCGCACGGTAATGATCTCCCCGTGCGCGTGTTGACGCCTCCACC
Organism: uncultured Actinomycetota bacterium; assembly: GCA_963724925.1. GTDB lineage: Bacteria > Actinomycetota > Actinomycetes > Actinomycetales > Dermatophilaceae > Phosphoribacter. The sequence goes on from CAVRXF010000012.1 coordinate 140,984, forward strand.
AGTCGACCCACAGGTCGTAGACATAGTGCAAGTAGACGTTCGCAAGCAGCGGAGACACTGATGCCCCCTGCGGCGACCCTTCCTCACCTGCTGTCCACTGTCCGTCCTCGATGACCCCCGCGGCCAGCCACTTGCCGATCAGCCGCAGGACCCGCTTGTCCGCAACCCGGTGCTCCAAGAACTTCCTCAACCAGGCATGATCAAGCCGGCCGAACGAGGCCGCGACACACTACCCGTCTCGAGGCGTTGCCGGCCTCGGCGCGGGTGACCCGCGGCCGACACCCGTTTGAGGGACGAACGCTGGCCGTGCTCGGTGGAATGCACCGGCACGGCGTGCTGGAGTTGCTGGTCGTGCTGCCCGATGGCAGTAAGACGTTGATGCCGGCCGGGTGGACCGACGCATGCACGGTGGAGCGGGTGGCCGGCTCAGGCACGTTGGGTTCGCTGCAGGACCTGTTGCATGCGGTGAGGGTGGTTGCCGCGTTGCTTCCCGAGGTGGCATCCCGGCGGGTTGACGCTGGTGAGCAGTCCAGCAAGGAGGCCGCCGATGTTCGTCCCCGATCAGCTCGCTCTGGACCTGCCCGGCGTGACAGCGCCGCGGCCGACCGTGCTGGAAGCGCTCAGCGATCACGATCAGGCCGTCGTGGTCGGGGTGTTGACGCGGTTGATGGTCAAGGCGATCGCCCCCGAGCTGGCCGGGCAGGAGGCCGACGATGAGTGAGTACCCGAAGATCACGCCCACGCATGTGCGCCGCGCCGCGGTCGTCTACGTGCGTCAGTCCAGTGCCAGCCAAGTCGAACGCAACCAGGAGTCCACCGACCGTCAGTACGCGTTGGTCGAGCGGGCGGTGCGCTTGGGTTGGTCACGCCAAGCGGTGCGGGTGATCGACGCCGATCTGGGTGTCTCTGGCGCGCAGGGCAGCTCGCGGTCAGGGTTCACCGAGTTGACCAGTCTGGTCGCGCTTGGGCAGGTGGGGATCGTGCTCGCGTTGGAGGTGTCTCGGCTGGCCCGCTCCAACAGCGACTGGTACCGGTTGCTGGACCTGGCCGGACTTACCGACACGCTGCTGGCCGACACCGACGGCGTCTACCACCCAGCGTTGTTCAACGACAGGCTCACCCTCGGGCTCAAGGGCACGATGGCCGAAGCCGAGTTGCATGTGCTGCGTGCCCGTCTGGACGGCGGGATCCGCAACAAGGCGCACCGCGGCGAGTTGCGCCGCCCGCTGCCGGTCGGACTGGTCTGGGGCGAGGAACCCGGCCAGGTGCGGCTGCATCCGGACGAGGCAGTCGTCGGGGTGATCCGCGCGATCTTCGACAGGTTCGCCGGGTGCGGCTCGGTGCGCGCCACGTGGCTGTGGCTGCGCGGCGAGGGCTTGTCGTTCCCGCTGCAACGCAGCGGAATAGCCGAGCTGGACTGGGTGACCCCGACATACACGGCGGTCCATCATGTGCTGACCAATCCGGCCTACGCTGGCGCTTACGCCTACGGCAAGACCCGTCAGGAGCGGCGCGTGGACCAGGACGGCACCGTGCACCAGCGCCGCCGCCGGCTGGCGGTCAACGACTGGGAGGTGCTCATTCCCGAGCACCACGAGGGATTCATCGACTGGGCCGCCTACCAGGGCAACCAAGCCCGCATCAACGCCAACACCCGCCCGGTCGCCCACGCCGCCGGTGATGGCGCGATCCGGGAAGGGACCGCGCTGCTGCAAGGCCTGGCGGTATGCGGCACTTGCGGGCGCAAGCTCGCGGTCTTCTACCAGGGCCGTGGTAAGTCCACCCCCGGCTACTACTGCACCGGCACCGGGCAGCTGGTCGAGGGCCGCGGCGTGCGGCACCTGCGCGTCGGCGGGGTCGGCATCGACGCCGCGGTCACCTCGGCGTTCCTGGCCGCGCTGGCCCCAGCCGGGCTGCACGCCTGCCTGGCCGCTGCAGCCCAGTTGGAACACGGCGTGGACGCCGCCCTGGAGCAGTGGCGCCGTGAGGTCGAACGGGCCCGGTATCAGGCCGCCAAGGCCGAGCGGCGTTACCTGGCCGTCGACCCGGACAACCGGCTGGTCGCCCGCGGCCTGGAAGCCGACTGGGAACAGGCGCTGCGCAGCCTCGCCGACGCCGAAGCCGAACTCGGCCGGCGCGAGGCTCAACGGCCGAAAACCCTTACCCCGCAAGAGGAAACCGCGATCCTAGCGTTGGGCACCGACGTCGCGACGGTGTGGGAGGCGGCCACCACGACAGACCGTGACCGCAAAGAGCTGCTGCGCACCCTGCTCGACGAGGTGATCATCGGCGTCGACCAGCAGGCCAAGCGGGCCGAGCTGACGCTGCGCTGGCGTGGTGGGGCGCTGGCCGAGCTCACCGTCGCCCTGCCCCGACAAGCGCCACCGACGATCCGCACCGACGAGGACACCCTCGCCCTGGTCCGCCGCCTTGCCGCGCACCACCCCGACGCGACCATCGCCGGCATCCTCAACCGGCAAGGTCGCCGAAGCGCCCGCGGCCAAACCTTCACGGCCTCAATCGTGTCCAACCTGCGCACGCACTGGAAGATCCCCTGCTACCAACCCGACAGTGCCCCAGCAGACCCCGAGCCCGTCAGCATCATCCAGGCCGCACGGGAACTGGGCGTCGTTGCCTCCACCGTGCACCGATGGGTCAACGACGGGTTCATCCCGGCCGAGCAGACCACCCCCGGCGCCCCCTGGCGGATCCGGCTGACCGACGAACTGCGCGCCCGCTTCGTCGAGCACGCACCAGAGGGCTACCTGCCCATGCTCGAAGCCACCCACGCCCTCGGCGTGTCACGACAGACCGTGTTGCAGCGTGTCAAGCGCGGCGAACTCGACGCCGTCCACCTACGCACCGGACGCCGAAAAGGCCTGCGAATAAGG
>CAVRXF010000013.1:0-84788 GCA_963724925.1 uncultured Actinomycetota bacterium
CCGGCCATCCTGTTGGCCGACGAGCCCACCGGCAACCTCGACCCGTCGACGAGCCGTGACATCGTCGCCCTGCTGGAACGGATCAACCGCTCCGGCACGACCGTCGTCATGGCAACGCACGACGACGAGATGGTCAACGAGTTCCGCAAGCGGGTGATCGAGCTCGACCGCGGTGCCCTCGTGCGCGACCAGGCGCGAGGCGGGTACGGCAAGACGACCTCGGCCATGCCGGCGATCCGCATCGAGCAGGAGCTCGACCCGGAGCTGGAAGAGGCTCTGGAGGAGGAAGCCGTCAACGCCGCAGCTCCGGTCGCAGCCGGTATGCCGTCAGCCGAGCGCGGCTAGGGGCACAGCGGCGATGCGAACAAGCTTCCTGCTGGGCGAGATTGCTGGCGGTCTGCGCCGCAACGTCTCCATGGCCGTCTCGGTCGTCATCGTGACGATGGTGTCGATGTACCTGCTTGGGCTGGGGCTGCTCGCGCAGCGTCAGGTCGACACCATGAAGGACTACTGGTACGACCGAGTCCAGGTGTCCGTCTTCCTATGCGTCGACGGGTCGCAGTACCCCGCCTGCGGCGGGAAGGCGACCACGCAGGCTCAGCGCGACCAGATCAGAACCCAGCTCGAGCAGATGAAGCCGCCGGTGAAGGACGTCTACTACGAGTCGCAGGCGGACGCCTTCAAGCGGTTCAAGGAGCAGTTCAAGAACTCGCCGCTCGGGGAGCAAGCGACCGAGCGGGCCTTTGCCGACTCCTATCGGGTCTCGCTCACCGATGCCAGCAAGTACGACGTGATCGTCAGCTCCTACCAGGGCGCCCCGGGCGTCGGGCGGGTGCAGGACCAGAAGCAGCTGCTGGACAGGTTCTTCTCGTTCATGAACGTGGTTTCGTGGGCGGCCATCATCCTGTCCGCTCTCATGGTGATCTGCGCGGTCCTGCTCATGGCGACCACGATCCGCCAGACGGCCTTCGCCCGCCGCCGCGAGACCGGCATCATGCGCCTGGTCGGCGCCTCCAACGTGACCATCCAGCTGCCCTTCATCATGGAGACGGTCGTGGCGGCCCTGCTCGGCGTGGGACTGGCTATCGGGATGCTCTGGGCCACGGTGCGTTACGGGGTGACGGGCTATCTGAGCACGACGCTGCTCGACACGGCGTTCATCGGGCTTCCCGACGTCCTAGTCATCGCACCGTGGGTGGCCGCAGGGGTCGGGTTGTTGGCGGTGCTGACCTCGGCGTTCACGCTGCGGAGGTACCTGCGCGTATGAGGTTGGGTTGCCACGTGCCGCGCCGGGTTCTGTCGCTCGGGGTGGCCCTTGGCTGCGTGGCAGCCCTCGGTGCGGCCCCACTGGCCCACGCCGACACCGACGACGAGAAGCGCCAGGCCGACCAGCGCGTCGCCGACCTGAACAACGCCCTCGAGGGCACGTCCACCGATCTCGCGACCGCCTACTTGTCCCTGCAGCAGACCCAGTCGCAGGTGCCGGCTGCCGAAACGGCCCTTGCCGACGCCAACGCGAAGGCCAAGGCCGCCGCCGCCCACAACGCCGAGGTCGCCACCAAGCTCGCCGTCGCGAAGGCGAACGAGGCCCGGGCGCTCGAGTCGTCCGCCAAGAACGCGGCGACCCTGGACAGCACCCAGCGCACTCTCGACGTGTTCGCGGCGGACCTGTTCCAGGGCGGAGCATCCTCGGAGCTGTCGGTGGCCCTCGGCGCGACCAGTCCCGACGACTTCGCCACCCGGCTGGTGCTCGCCGACACGGTCACCGCAATGACGAACGAGGCACTGCGCACCCTGCAAGCCGTCCGTGCTGACGGGCAGGCCCAGCGGCCTACCTCGTCGCTGTCCGCGCCGAGATCGCCGAGCTGAAGCGGCAGGCCGACGAGGCGCTCGCCGCGGCGAACGCAGCCAAGGCGGGGGCAAGTCGGCAAAGGACTCTCTCGACGCACTGGTGGCCCAGCGGACGAAGTACACCAACGACGTCGAGGGACGCAAGGCGTCCGAGCTGGCCCAGCTCGCTGCCGCTGAAGCCGAACAAGCCAGGCTCCAAGCGGTGCTAGCCGAACAGGCCCGCAAGGCCCGTGAGGCCGAGCAAGCCGCCCGGGCGGCCGCGGCGGCGGCGGGCAGGACGTACGTCGCTCCGAACTCGGGCACCAACAGCAAAGGCTCTAACTACCTGGACTATCCTGCCAACGGGCCAATCACCTCCGAGTTCGGCCAGCGCTTCCACCCGATCCTGCACGTGTGGAAGCTGCACTCCGGCACCGACTTCGGAATCCGTGCGGCACTCCCGTCTACGCGACCGCCCCGGGCACCGTGATCAGCGCCGGCTGGGGCGGCGGCGACGGCAACCGCATCATGATCGACCACGGCATCCAGCGCGGCGTCGACCTGGTCACGACGTACAACCACTTGAGCTCGTTCGTGGTGCGCGGGGGGTCGGTTAGCCGCGGTCAGCTCATTGCCTACTCGGGAACCACGGGGTACTCGACCGGGTGTCACCTGCACTTCGAGACGCTCGAGAACGGGCACTTCGTCAATCCCCGCGGCTGGATCTAACCGTCCTCGCGAGCAGGTAGCGTGGCACATGCCGGACATCGTCGGTTGGCGCCTCGACCGGCCGGGTCGGAAGGACGCTCGGGCAGTGGTCAAGCAAGGGGGCCGCAAGGTCGTCGCTAGCAACCGCAAGGCTCGCCACGACTACCACATCGAGGACACCTTCGAGGCAGGCATCGCGCTGCAGGGCACCGAGGTCAAGGCGCTGCGAGCCGGGCGGTGCTCGCTCGTGGACGGGTACGCCCAGTTCCGCGGCGGGGAACTGTGGCTCGAGGGAGTGCATATCCCGGAGTACACCCAGGGCACCTGGACCAACCACCCCCCTCGCCGTCGGCGCAAGCTGCTGCTGCACCGCGAGGAGCTGCAGAAGCTGGCAGCCAAGACCCGCGAGAGCGGGCGCACCATCGTGCCGCTTGCCCTGTACTTCAAGGACGGCCGAGCCAAGGTCGAGATCGCGCTGGCCACCGGCAAGCGGGCCTACGACAAACGCCATGCCATGCGCGAGCGACAGGACCGGCGCGAGACCGAACGGGCCTTGCACACGAGGGGAGAGCGATGAGCACTAACCGTCGCGTCGGGGGCCAGGTCACGGCACAGGTCACGGCACTGCTCACCGTGCTGCTGGCCATGGCGCTGGTCGTCGTGCTACCCGTGATCGGCGCCGCAACAGCGAAGGGAGCGCCCGTCGCGGCGCTCGTGGCCGGCATACCGGCGGCCGATGTCATGCCGTCCTTCCAGGGCAGCTACACCCTCGACAAGGACGGCGGGGTCAGCGTTACCGAGACGATCAGCTACCGGTTCGATCCTGCGCAGGGGGTCCGGCACGGCATCTACCGGTCCATCACCGTGCGGCAAGGCCTTGACGACCGGCCCGACGCCTACCGCTACTACGCGATGAGCGACGTCTCGGTGTCCAGCCCAACCGGGGCCAACTCCGAGTACCAACTGGTCGACAACGGCTCGACCACGACGATCAAGATCGGGTCGGCCAAGGTCGAGGTCAGCGGCACCCAGAGCTACGTCCTCAAGTACCACCTGGCCAACGTCATGAACCCGTTCACCGACACCCAGACGGCCGAGTTCTACTACAACATCTTCACCAGCGACTCGATCGCCAAGGACCAGGTCGCCCTGCGGGTCGACGCCCCGGCTCCGGCAACCGAGGTGCGCTGCGGGCGGGGCACGGCGGGCAGTCAGTGCGACGCGGCCGACGCCGGCGAGACCTCCGAGTTCACGGTGTCGTCACTGGCCAGCCTCGAGAACCTCACCATCGCGGCGCGGTACCCGCTGGCCGCGTTCGACAAGATCGCTCCCGACATCCGCACCGGCGGTTCTCCACTCGGCGAGACCCAGGCCCGGGCGGCCTCCTACGCCGCGCTCGCCGGAGCCTTGCTCATCCCCCTCGTGGCCGCAGTGGGCATGGGCGCGCTCGTGGCCACGCGTGGCCGCGACGAGTGGTATGCCGGTGTGACGCCTGGGCTGACACCCGGACGCGAGGCTAACGCACCGCCCCTCGAGCGAGGCCACCGACCATTGCGGTGCAGTTCAACCCCCACCAGGCGTACAGCCCGGCCTGGTCGGCACGATCATCGACGAGTCCGCCGACACCCTGGACGTATCGGCGAGCGTCATCGACCTGGCCGTGCGAGGGTTCCTCACCATCGAGGAGGTTGACGGCGGTGGCCTGACCAAGCGCACCGACTGGCAGCTCACCCGCCTGGTGCCGCAGGAGGGCGAGGCGCTTCGGCCCTACGAGTCCACCCTGCTCGAGGGCCTGTCGCCACGGCGAACCCGTGCTGCTGTCCGACCTGAAGAACCACTTCAGCAAGACACTGTCCAGCGTCAAGGACCAGATGTACGACGAGGTGCTCAGCCGCAGCTGGTTCCGCAAGTCACCCCAACGCCAGCGTGCGCTATGGCAAGCGCTGGGCTTCCTGATGATCGGGGCCGGCGCCGTCCTGCTCTTCGTACTGGGGTTCACCATGCGCGGCGTCGACCGCACCGCCGGGCTGTCGCTTCCGGTGTCCTCAGGGCTGCTGCTCGGGGCCGGAGTCCTGATTGGGGGCATCTTCGTGGTCATCTTGGGCAGGCGGGTGCCCGCGAAGACCGCCGAGGGCTCCGCGGTGCTCGCCCAGTCGCTGGGGTTTCGCCAGTACCTGGAAACCGCAGAGGCGGGCCAGATCCGGTGGGAGGAAGCGCAGGACGTCTTCAGCCGGTACCTGCCGTACGCCATCGTGTTCGGGGTGGCCGAGCGGTGGGCGAAGACCTTCGAGCAGGTCGCCGCTGCAGCCGCGGCCGGTGGGCAGCCGGTCCTCATGCCGACCTGGTACATCTGGCACGGAGCGGCGTTCCCGAACTTCGGCGGCATCGTCTCCGGCGTGGACACCTTCTCCTCGACAGCGGCCGGGACATTCCAGTCCACACCAGGCAGTTCGGGCGGGTCGGGGTTCGGCAGCTCGGGCGGCAGCTTCTCCGGCGGTGGCATCGGCGGCTCGAGCTCCGGGTCGTGGTAACCGCCGATCCCTCCGGGTGGCGGCACGGCACGGTGCCTACCGGGCGACGGACGGCGGCGGGCGGTAGGCTGGGCCCCTCGTTAGTGACCCAGCCAGCACCATGACAGACGGGGACGCATGACCGCCCTCGACACCCGCGATGTAGCCCATCAGACCACCAGGTCGGTGCTTGGCAAGCTGCGGCGCGAAGCCCTGGACGTCCGAGAGTCGTGGGCCGAGCCTGCGACTCGCCGAGGCGTGCTCGCCACGATCCTCATCCTCGTCGGCAGCTTCAGCCCGGCGTCCCTGCCCAACCAGAACCCGTTCCGCAGCACCCCGGTCATCGGGTCGATGCAGTACTGGCCCGGGATGGCCATCGCCACGGCGCTCACCATCGTGGGGGTCTTCCTGCTGCTGGACTCGTGGCTGCGCCTGCGTCCGTCGGCCACCCATCGGCCGACGACTGGGGCACCCTGTGGCTGTGGATCCTGCCCTTGCTGCTGGCGCCCCCGCTCCTGTCCTTCGACAGCTACAGCTACGCCGCGCAGGGCGCCATGGTGCACCAGGGCCTGAACCCGTACACCGACGGCCCGGGCCTGCTCGACGGCGACTACCGCCTGCAGGTGGACCCGCTCTGGCAGTACACGCCCGCGCCGTACGGGCCGCTGTCCCTGCAGCTGCAGCACCTGCTCGTCGACCTGAGCGGCGGCAACGCCTACCTATCCGCTGTGCTCATGCGCATCCCCGCGACCTTTGGCGTCGTCCTTATCGCGATTTATCTGCCGCGGCTGGCCCGCAGGCTCGGCTACGACCGCGAGACCACGATCTGGCTGGCTGTGCTCAACCCCCTCGTCGTGCTGCACCTGGTGGGCGGAGCGCACAACGACAGCCTGATGATCGGGCTGATGATCCTCGCTTTGTGGGTTGCCGTGGAACGCCACATCGTATGGGCCGCCATCGCCGTCGCCGCGGCGGCCAGCGTCAAGCGCCCGCCGCCGCGGCGATCATCGCCGTCGCCGCGCTGACCGTCTGGCGCACCAAGGGGGAGAAGCCCACCAACGCCGAGGTGCTGCGCGCGCTGGTGCCGGCCACGATCGTGTTCGCCATCGCGTTCGCAGCCATCAGCCTGGTGAGTGGCCTGGGGTTCGGGTGGGTCAAGGCGATGGGAGTGCCCAACACCGTCCGCTCGATGCTCTCGCCGTTCACCATGGTGGGCACCGGCGTCGAGTGGTTGCTCAACCTGGTCGGGTTCTACGACACCGCCGGGGCGATGGTGCCCTTCCTGCAGCGCGTGAGCCAGCTGCTGGGGGCGCTCGTCATCATCTGGCTGCTGTGGAAGTACAAGGCCAGCCAGCCGGTGCGCACCCTGGGCTGGGTGCTGCTCGTCTTCGTGGTCAGCAGCCCGGTGGTGCACCCGTGGTACCTGCTGTGGGGTGGACTCATCTTCGCCATGACCGAGTCGGCACCGACCGCCCGGCGCTGGGTCATCTGGATCACCGCCGCCATGGTCATCTACAGCACGGTGGATGCCGCGTCGCGCAACTATGCCCTCTCCGTTGGCGCCACGGCCGTGGCCGCGCTGATCTGGTTGGCCACTGGTCACGACCGTGACCTCAACCGGGGAAAGGACCCCTCCGGACGGTCCCGGCCCGATCCGGTCGAGAGCGACCGGGACTCGCCCCGGGCCGCGTGACGGGGGCCTCAGCGAAGTTGCCGAGAACGGGCGGCCCGGAATGGCGTCGCCTCCGTCGGCGTTGCACGGCATACTGAAGTCCACAACTGAAGATCCACAACTGAACAGCGTGATGTGGCCTGCCCTTCGCGGGGGTGATCGGTTTCGACGGTGGTCGTCGTCGCAGGAGAAGCGGGCCGAGGACGCACGGTTATCTCGCTAACGACCCGTGCAAACCAATAGGTGCCAACAAAGTTGCGCGCACCGACCTCGCCCTCGCCGCCTGAGCGAGCCCGAGGTCCGTCAGCCTGAGCTAGTTCCCGACTCAGTGCCTGGCGTCAGCTAGGGAACTCACCGTTGCGTCACGTCGGGGGGCCCGCGGGACAACCACCCGACTGAGCCTGTCAGGGAACGCGTGCGCGCGAGCCCTGAGGCTGAGAAACGCCATAGCGCACTGCGCCCGGAGAAGTCCTGCCGCCTCGTCATCGGACGCGGGTTCAATTCCCGCCACCTCCACCACGGCTGCCACATCACGCGATCGCACAGCGCCCCTCCCTCTAAGGGAAGGGGCGCTGGTGTTATGTGTGGTATGCCGGGGGCTCACTCGGCGGCGCTGGCCGCCGGCACCTCGGCACGCTGAGCCTCGAGGTGGGTGCGCACCTGCTCCATGTCGAGGGCTCGCACCTTGCCGATGATGTCCTCGAGCGCGACCGCGGGCAGGGCTCCGGGCTGGGCGAACACCAAGATGCCGTCGCGGAAGGCCATGATCGTCGGGATCGACGTGATCTGCAGGGCCCCAGCCAGTGCCTGCTCGGCCTCAGTGTCAACCTTGCCGAAGACGATGTCAGCGTGCGTCTGGGACGCCGCCTCGAAGACTGGCGCGAACTGCCGGCACGGGCCGCACCACGCCGCCCAGAAGTCGACAAGGACGATGCCGCTGTCGAGGACGGTGCGTTCAAAAGTCTGTGCGGTCAGCTCGGTAGTCGCCATGCCCACTGAACGCCATCGCTGCGCGGGGCATTCCAACGGCCGCACCACCCACCGACCGCGTGAGCGCAGCAGTCAGATCGGGGGCGGCGGTTCAGAGCCCAGGCCACCTGGACGGTCACCGTCACGGTCTGCTCGCCGGCCTCGACCGGCATACCGGCCGGCTCGGCCGCAGAGCGGGCCATCGCCATCGGCATCGGGCCCGGGCGGGGGACCGGGCCGGCGAGCTCGACGACGCTGAGCACCCGGCCCAGCGACGCGTGTGCGAAGTCGGCATACTGCATCGCTTTGGCCAGTGCGTCGGCGAAGGCACCCGCTCGGGCCTGGGCCTGAAGCGGGCCACGCTCGGCCAAGTCGAGCGAGATCGAGTCGATGACCAGGACGTTGCCGGTTGCCGCCGCAACCGCGTCGACGAGCTCGTTGAGCCGGTCCAGCTGGCGCACCCGCACGGTGAGGTGGTGGTTGGCGGTGTAGCCGGTCACCCGGTTGCCTTCGCGGTCCCAGCGGGGCTGGACCGATGCACCGGTCGAGGCGATGTCCGCATCCCCCAGCCCGTGCGCCCGAGCGGCCGCGGACACCGCACGGACCGCGTTTGCAGCTTGAGCGAGCGCCGGCCCCACGCCGTCGGCCTCGCAACGCACGCCGAGGGCGAGCCGGATAATGTCTGGAGTCGCCGTTGCCGTTCCGGTTCCGACGACCTCGACTCGCGGAGAGCGTCCGGGTGCGCGACGTGCTTGCTCGCTCATGGCCTCACCCTAGGGGAGCGCTCTCCTCGGCGCCCGGAGTGGTAATAGTGGGAACTGCGGTGCTGATGAGGCTAGTGATGCCTGGTGTCATCGAATGGTGACCGAGACTGCCCGAAAGTCCGGTTCCCGCGAGCGGTCCCAGCGTTACGGTAGTCATCGTTGGCAACAAGACGCGGTCAGCCAGGCCGCACAGCCACGGGTCCAGGGGGCGGACGATGGGCGGATCGAGCTGGCGGCAACGCGCAGCCGTCGCGCTGCCGGCCGCGCTGCTAATGGCGGCGGGCGTCGGCTCGCCGTCGTGGGCCGCAGACACCTCCCCCCAGGAGCCGGTCCAGCAGATCGACCGGGTCCTGCAAATCGACACCGTGATCGAGCTACGCCGGGTCGACGTCCTTGCCGCAGAAGTCGCTGCGGCCGAGAAGACGGCCGCCGCAGCAGTGGCGGCTCCGGTCTCCTTCGTGAAGGTGGGTCAGTCGGGTATCCCTGTCACGGTGCTGGCTGCCTACCGCCGAGCCGAGGCCACCCTCGCTGCGAGTATGCCGGCCTGCCACCTGCCGTGGTGGGTCCTGGCCGGCATCGGACGCATCGAGTCCGGTCACGCCGGCGGCGGTCGGGTCGACGAGACCGGCACGACTCGTGGGCGCATCCTCGGACCTCGCCTGGACGGCAGCCTCGCGGGTGCCGCGGTGATCCGCGACTCGGACGGCGGCGCGCTGGACGGCGACCCGGCGTTCGACCGTGCCGTCGGTCCGATGCAGTTCCTCCCGGGCACCTGGAGGGCGTACGCCCGCGACGGGAACGGCGACGGGGTCGCCAACCCTCACAACATCTTCGACGCGGCGACGACGGCAGGCGTCTACCTATGCCGTAATGGGGGCGACCTGAGCGTCCCGGCGAACCTGGCTCGGGCGATCCTGGCCTACAACCACTCCGACTCGTACCTGCAGTCCGTGCTGAGCTGGGGCATGGCCTACCGAGACGGGGTCACCCCGGCGGCCGATGGGGCAGGTGCGATACCTGCGACGCCGGTGCGCCAGCCCGAGACCCCGGCACCTGCGGCCGCTGCCACGCCCGTCCCGGCGCCCGGCGCGCCCAGCACCCCGCCGCCCAGTACACCCCCGCCCAGTACACCCCCGAGCAGCCCGCCACCCACCACGCCAACGACACCGACCACACCGACCACACCCACCACCGGCGAACCCAGCCCGACGGAGTCGCCTTCGCCGACGACCAGCCCCACGACGAGCCAGACCACGACAGGGGCATCGACGGCTACCTCGTCCCAGAGCACCGGGACGGCCGGCTCGCCGACCAAGCCTTCGAAGTCCCCGTGAGCGGCCGGTGAGGTCCGAGGGCCGCTGGCGCATTGCGTTCGCCGTCGTGCTCGCGGTGCACCTGGCTGCGCTGTACTGGCCGCGGGTCGACCTGGCGGGCGCCCCTGCGGACAGCGACAAGCTGGCCCACATCCTGCTGTTCGCGGTTCCGACCCTCGTCGGGGTGGTTGCCGCGCGAAGGTGGTGGCCGGCATACCTGTTCGCGCTGCACGCGCCGTTGAGCGAGGCCCTGCAGGCCGCATGGCTGCCGGGCCGCACGGGCGGTGTCGCCGATGCGGTCGCCGACCTGGTGGGCGTTGCCTTCGGATCGGCGCTCGCCTGGGCCGTATTGCGGCGCAGGGCTGCGCGTGCCGGGCCCCGAGGTGTGACAATCGTCGGGTGAGCACCGCGTACCTCACCGGCAGGCTGCTCGTCGCCACGCCTCAGGTGGAGGGCGCCATCTTCCGTCGTTCGGTGATCCTGCTGCTGCACCACGACGACGACGGAGCCCAGGGGGTCGTCCTCAACCGGCCCCTGGAGGCGTCGGTCGACGCGGTGCTGCCCGGCTGGCAGGCCGTCGCGACGGTGCCCCAGACCCTGTTCCAAGGCGGCCCGGTGAGCACCGACTCGGCAATCGGCATCGTCACCGTTCCCGGGGACCACGCCGACCCCATGGGGGTGCGCAAGCTCTTCGGGGGCATCGGGGTGGTCGACCTCGACGCCCCGCCCGTCCTCGTTGCCGCCGAGGTCGCCGGCCTGCGCATCTTCGCCGGGTATGCCGGGTGGTCGGGTGGCCAGCTGGAGAACGAGATCCGGCGGGGAGACTGGTACGTCGTCGAGGCCGAGCCCCGCGATGCGTTCACCGAGCACCCGGTTCGGCTGTGGGACGCGGTGCTACGCCGGCAGCGGGACAACCTCGCGTTCGTAGCGATGTTCCCGGACGAGCCGGAGCTGAACTGACCCGCGGACGGGTAGGAGCTGAACTGACCCGTGGACGGCTACGAGTCGCTGGCCGAGCGTCGCGTCCGCGAGGCGCAGGAGCGCGGCGAGTTCGACAACCTACCTGGGGCGGGCAAGCCGCTCGACCTCGGTGACCCCGGCGACGAGGACTGGTGGATCAAGTCGGTGCTACGCCGCGAGAACCTCGAGCGCTCCGCCGTGCTGCCGCCAGCCCTGCTGCTTCGCAAGGAAGCGGCCGGATTTCCGGACTCGCTCCTGCAGGCCGACCGTCTTCGCCCTGCGGTGGGTAGCCTTTCCCCACTGCTGGCCAGGACCGTCGATGTGGAGGCGATGGTGCAGTCCTGGCGAGAGCGGCGATCCGGTGCCGGGGGGCCCCGGTGACCGTCTACGCGATCGCTCAGCTGCGCATCACCGACCGGGCAGCTTACGGCCGCTACCAAGCCGGCTTCATGGAGGTCTTGCGCCAGCACGACGGCCGGCTGCTTGCCGCCGCCGACGCACCTCGCGTGGTGGAGGGGGAGTGGGGCCTGGAGAAAGTGGTCCTGCTCTCGTTCGATGATGAGGCGGCATTCGACCGGTTCGCCCAGTCGCCCGAGTACGAGCGGATTTCCGTGGACCGCAAGGCCGGCTCAGTCAGCGTCGTGCTGCTCGTCGAGGGCGTCGACACGGCGACGCCACCGGCCTAGCGCCTGAGCCGGAGTAGAGGGCTACCCGAGGCGCTCATCACGGGCGGACAAATCACCCGCTTAGCAGGGGCGGCCGCGGTAGTGGTGACTGCGACGGCGCCCCAGGCTCGCTCCTAGCTCAACAGGCTCGCTCTTAGCCTCATATACCGGGCTAAGAGCATGGGTTCCCGACTAAGAGCGCGAGATTCGTCCAAGAGCGCAGGCTTTGTCCAAGAGCGGTTGGCGCGCGAGCCGGGTCGTGGGCCCAGCGCCGTGGAAGATTTTGCGCTTTCCTCTGATCTGCGGCAATGCGCCCGGCTTCAGAGCCAGTCCTGTCGGCGGAATAGAAGGTAGAGGCCGATGGCGAGGACGGAGATGGTGCCGGTTGCCATCCAGAGCCCGAGGGGCTGGGCGAATCCCGGGTAGGGCACGTTCTGACCGAACCAACCGGTGATCGCCGTCGGCACGGCGATGATGGCGGCCCAGGCGGTGAGCTTTTTCATGATCGTGTTGAGGCGCGCGTCCTGCAGGGACAGTGTCGTCTCGAAGATCGTCGTCACCATGTCGCGCAGGGACTCGGTCCACTCGGCGGCTCGCAGCACGTGGTCGTAGAGGTCGGCGAACCACCCGTCCATGGCGTTGCCCTCGTGACCCAGCTCGGAGCGGTGCCGCAGGATCGTGTTGATCACCTCACGCATCGGCAGCACGACGCGCCGCAGCTCGACGAGCTCCTTGCGCATGCGGAAGGTCAACTGCTGGGTCTCGCGAGTGGGCATGTCGCCGTCGAAGAGGGCGCCCTCCAGGTCGTCGATCGCATCGTCGAGCTCTTGCACGGCGTCGAAGTGGCCGTCGACCACGACGTCAAGCAGCCCGTGCAGAAGCGCGCCCGGTCCCAGGTGAAGCAGGTCGGCGTTCTCCTCCCACCGCTCGACGACGCTGGCCATGTCGAACCCCGCGTCTGAGCGCACCGTCACCAAGCCCCGGGGCAACACGAAGGCCGAGATCCTCGTCAGGTGCAGCCGGGACTGGAACAGCTCGGTGGTGGGCTCCTCCGCTTGCTCCAGACGGGTCGAGTAGGTCATGACGAAGGTGTGGTTGGCATGCCTGGTTGCCTTGGGCCGCTCACCGAACGACACGGCGTCCTCCACCGCGTGCACGTCCAGCCCGAGCTCCTCAGCGAGCTTCTGCAGCTGCCCATGATCGGGCTCGCACAGGTCGAGCCAGACCAGCGCGCTGTCCTCGGCCAGGTGCTCAGCCACCTGGTCCAAGGGAAAGTCCTTCGTGTCCAGCGCCCCGTCGCGCCACAGCATGGTCGTCACGCCGGTCATTCGCTCACCAGTACATCCTGCAGCCAGCGACCGCACTCGAGACACAACGACGCGCGACGTTGCCCAGGCCGGATGCCGGCCCCCCGAACGCCTCGTTACGCTGACGCAATGAGCTACGCCGGTGACGTCACGCCGTCTGACACGTATGCCGCGCTGCAGGCCGACACGCACGCCGTCCTCGTCGACGTGCGCACCCAGGCCGAGTGGGCGTACGTCGGCACGCCCGATATGTCCGAGCTCGGCAAGGCGACCGTCCTCGTCGAGTGGCAGCGCTTCCCGGACGGGCGCCGGAACACCGAGTTCGTCGACGAGCTGCGCTCCGCGGTGCGTGGACGGTGGCCCGATCTACTTCATCTGCCGCTCCGGCGTGCGCTCCCGGTCTGCCGCCCAGGTGGCCACCGCAGCCGGCCTCGGCCCGGCATACAACGTCATCGACGGCTTCGAGGGGCAGCTGGACGCCGACCGGCACCGCGGGGTCGGTGGCTGGAAGGCCGCCGGGCTGCCGTGGACCCAGTGACCGAGCTGGCGGCCGAGCAGCCTGCTCGGAGGCCCTGCGGCCCGACACGCTCGCCGTCCGTGGCGGGCTTGGCGCGCAGCGAGTTCGACGAGACGGCCGAGGCGCTCTTCCTCACGTCGGGGTTCGTCTACGAGAGCGCCGAGCAGGCCGAGGCGGCGTTCAAGGACGAGATCGACAAGTTCATCTACTCGCGGTACGGCAACCCGACGGTGGCCATGTTCGAGGAGCGGCTGCGCCTGCTCGAAGGTGCCGAGGCGTGCTTCGCCACGGCCTCGGGCATGGCGGCGGTCTTCGTCGTCCCTCGCGGCGCTGTGTGGGCAGGGCGACCGGATCGTGTCGTCCCGGGCGCTCTTCGGGTCGTGCTTCGTCATCATCGACGAGATCCTGCCGCGGTGGGGCGTCGAGGCGGTGTTCGTCGACGGGCCGGACCTGGACCAGTGGCAGGCGGCGCTCGCCAGGCCGACGACGGCGGTCTTCTTCGAGACGCCGAGCAACCCCATGCAGGAGCTCGTCGACATCCGCGCCGTGTCCGACCTGGCCCACGCGGCCGGCGCCCAGGTCGTCGTCGACAACGTCTTCGGGACCCCGGTGTTCTCGCGGCCCCTCGAGCACGGCGCGGACATCGTCGTCTACTCCGCGACCAAGCACATCGACGGGCAGGGCCGGGCGCTCGGCGGCGCCGTGCTCGGCCCGGCCGACTACATCGCCGGCCCGGTCAAGAACCTCATGCGGCACACCGGACCGTCGATGTCGCCGTTCAACGCATGGGTCATGCTCAAGGGCCTGGAGACGCTGTCCATGCGCGTCAGCGCCAGCACGAGAACGCGCTGAGCGCCGCGGCATACCTCGCCTCGCACCCGCGGGTGACGCGCGTGCTGCACCCGTGGCTGGACACCCATCCCCAGCACGAGCTCGCCGCCCGCCAGATGCTCGGCGGCGGCACGGTCGTCACCTTCGGCATCGACGGCGGCAAGGAGGACGCGTTCGCGCATCATGAACGCCCTGCAGCTCGTCGACATCTCCAACAACCTGGGCGATGCCAAGTCCCTCGTCACCCACCCCGCGACGACGACGCACCGGCGGCTCACGCCGGAGGCGCGGGCCGCGGTGGGGATCACCGACGGGACGATCCGGCTATCGGTCGGGCTGGAGGACCCCTCCGACCTCATCGAGGATCTCGCCGCCGCGCTGGGCTAGCCCGCTAGCGTGGGTATGCCGGTCAGCGCCGCACCGCGAGAAGGGAACCGCAGATGGCCGCGACCCTGAGCAACATCACGTTCGACTGTCATGACCCGCAGGCCAAGTCGTCGTTCTGGGCGGCCCTGCTGGGCAAGCAGGTGGACCCCGGCGGCAGCGCGTACTTCTGCACAATCAACCACCCCGGCACGCCGTCCTACTTCTTCGCCAAGGTGCCCGAGAGCAAGACGGCGAAGAACCGCGTGCACCTGGACTTGGCGGCGCCGGACCGCGAGGCCGAGGTCGAGCGCCTCGTCGAGCTGGGTGCCACCCGGGTCGCGGACAAGGACGAGTACGGGCATCGGTGGACGGTCCTGCAGGACATCGAAGGCAACGAGTTCTGCGTAGGTTAGGTTGGATCATGGCCTCGACGGACCCTCTTCCCCAGCCGAGCGAACCACTCACCAGGACCAGTGTCCTGGAGCGCGAGGAGGTGCTTCCCGAGGTCGCCGAGCCCGGCGACCACGAGAGGTTCAGCCACTATGTGCGCAAGGAGAAGATCCTCGAGAGCGCCGTATCCGGAACCCCGGTCGTGGCGCTCTGCGGCAAGGTCTGGGTGCCCGGGCGTGACCCGCAGAAGTTCCCGGTCTGCCCGACCTGCAAGGAGGTCTACGACGGCCTCCGCGGCGGGGACGAAGGCAATGGCGGCGGGGACGACGACCAGTAGCGAGCCGCCCACCCCACCCCACCCCCCCACCGAAAGGTCAGAAGATGCTGTTGTGCGGCCCCGATAACAGCATCTTCTGACCCCTCGGCGGGGGGTGGCCGAGCAGGAAGGCTCACGTATGCCGTTGGTGCGCATCTCGACGATCAAGGGCGCCGGTCCGGACGGGCGCACGGTCGGTGACCTGGTCTACCGGGCCATGGTGGACACGATCAACGTGCCCCAGCAGGACAACTTCCACATCGTCACCGAGCACGAGCCGGGCAACCTTGTGTACGACCCGGCATACCTGGGCGTCGAGCGCACCGACGGGATCGTCATCATCGAGGTGACCCTCAACCAGGGGCGCACCACCGAGCTGAAGCAGGCGTTCTACGCGACGGTCGCGCAGCGGCTGCACGAGCGGCTCGGCGTGCGGCCCCAGGACGTCTTCATCAGCCTGACCGAGGTCGCCAAGGAGAACTGGTCGTTCGGCAACGGCGAAGCCCAGTACGCCTGAGCGCCGCCGAAGCGCGGCTCCCGAGCCACGACAGCCACACCAGACAGGCACGCGCGCCGAAAGGTCGGTAGGTGTCGTCATAGCACGGGTTTGGCGACATCTACCGACCTTTCGATGGGGCGCACCAAACCAGTCGCCGACTCCCGCTCGCGCTAGCCCACCGGCTCGAATGTCGCGGTGAAGTGGCGCAGCACCGGCGGCTCGTCGACGATCCGGTACCCCGGCAGGTCGGGGGCCACCCGCACGACCCGCTCGGCGACCTCGATGACGTAGTCCATGTGGCTCTGGGTGTAGGTGCGCCGGGGAATGGCCAGGCGCACCAGCTCCATGGCGGACGGGTGCTCGGACCCGTCGGGATGGCGCCCGAACATCACCGTGCCAATCTCGCAGGAGCGGATGCCGCCGGCCTCGTACAACGCGACGGCGAGCGCCTGGCCGGGGTAGCTCAGCGGCGGGATGTGCGGCAGCAGGGCCCGGGCGTCGACGTAGACCGCGTGCCCGCCCGCGGGCTTGAGGCACGGCATACCGACCTTCTCGAGGCCGTGCGCGACGTAAGCCGTCGAGGTGATCCGGTAGCGCAGGAAGTCGTGGGACACCACCTCGCGCAGCCCCTGGGCGAGCGCCTCGAGGTCGCGTCCGGCGAGCCCGCCGTAGGTCGGGAACCCTTCGGTGAGGATGAGCAGGGTGCGGCACTGCTGGGCCAGCCCGTCGTCGTCGAGCGCCAGCCAGCCGCCGATGTTGCCCATCGGGTCCTTCTTGGCCGACATGGTCATCCCGTCGGCGAGCGCGGCCATATCGCGGACGATGTCGGGCACGTCGCGGTCGGCCTGGCCCGCCTCGCGTTCCCGGATGAACCAGGCGTTCTCGGCGAACCGGCAGGCGTCGAGGAACAGCGGCTTGTTGTAGCGGTGCGCCACCTCACTCACCGCCCGCAGGTTCTCGAGGGAGACCGGCTGGCCGCCGCCGGAGTTGTTGGTCACCGTCATCATGACGCAGGGGACGTCGGCGCCGCGCTGGCGCAGCAGAGCCTCGAGCCGCTCGACGTCCATGTTGCCTTTGAACGGGTGGTATGCCGACGGGTCGTGGCCCTCGGCGATAACCAGGTCGACCGCGTCCGCCCCGGTGAACTCGATGTTGGCTCGGGTCGTGTCGAAGTGGGTGTTGCTCGGCACCACCTTGCCCGGGCCGCCGATGGCCTGGAAAAGGATCCGCTCGGCCGCCCGCCCCTGGTGGGTCGGGATGACATGCTCGAACGGGAACAGCTCGCGCACCGCGTCGCGGAAGATGAAGAAGGACGGCGAGCCGGCATACGACTCGTCGCCGTGCTGGATGGCCGCCCACTGGTCGCGGCTCATCGCCCCGGTGCCGGAGTCGGTGAGCAGGTCGATGAGCACGTCGTCGGCATGCAGCTGGAACAGGTTGTATGCCGCATCGCGCACCGTGCCGCGCCGGTACTCCTCGGTGCTCATCCGCAGCGGCTCCACCGAGTGGATGCGGAACGGCTCGATTACGGTGCGGAACGGCTCTTCGCTCATGGCGGCACAGTATGCCGTGCGGCTCTACAGCGGCACGTGTCCTTCGGGCGCGGCACGCGGCACGGGTCAGGCGGGCTTGCGCCGCCAGGCCGACACGAGAACGGGCCACAGCACCGGCTCCTGCGGCAGCCGCACGGCGTCGGAGGCGAGTTCGGCGAGGGTGGCTTCGGCGAGGTCTTCGGTGGTGATGTCGTGCGCGAGGGCCACAGGCAGCAGGCTGCGGGTGAGCTGCTCGAGCATGGGCTGGCTGGCCGCCAGGGGGATGAGCCTGCCGGCGACATCGGTGCCGTCCGGCGGCCCGACCTGCGCCTCGGCGAAGAGCAGGGGAAGCGTCAGCCCAACGAAGGGCTGTGCCCCCGCCGCGCGGAATGAGGCCTCGATGACCCGGGTGGTCTCGTCCAGGCTTGCCAGTGCGGCGCTGGCCTGGGCGACCGTGCGCAGGTCGTAGTCCTGGACCAACAGCACGCCGCCCGCGGCCAGCGAGTCCCAGAGCCGCCGGACCACAGCCGCGCTCGGCAGGTGGAAGAGCAGCCAGCGGGCGAGCACGACGTCATAGGGGCCCCCGGGCACGGGCTCCTCGCTCGTCACGTCGTGCTCGACGAAGCGACACTGCCGGTGGCCCTCGGCGTGCAGGGTCCCGACGGCATACGCCCCAGCTCGGGCGTCGATGTCGGCGCCGACGACGACGCCGGACTCGCCCACCCTCTCCGCGAGGACTCGCATCCCCTCCCCGGGGCCGCACCCCGCGTCGAGGCACCGCGCCCCCCGGCCCAGCCCGACGGTGTCAAGGACCCGCCGCAGGTCCTTCTCCCACATCAGGGCCTGCCCTCGCAGCCGCTCGTACTCCTCGGGGGCGTTGCCGAGCGCGTAGTCCCGTCGCGCCGTCGTCGTCATGGTGACCTCCCTCGTCTGGCTCTCGCTTCGGGGCACGTGCCCCGACCACGCCAGCGTGACTGCCGGCCCGTGCGCGCGCGTCGTGGAGACCTGCACGAGGTTTTACCGGCCTGGCGGGAGCCGGGCTCTACCTGGACGGACAGTGGTGCGGGCGGCCGGTGGGCTCGTATCGTCGTGGGATGCCTGCCCCGCTCGTGCAGCGCGATAGCGAGCTCGCCGCCCTCGACCGGCGGCTGGCTCGGGTGCGCGGCGGGGAGGGCCTGGTCGTCGTCGTCGAGGGTCCTGCCGGCATCGGCAAGTCCTGCCTGCTTCGGGCCACAGCCCAGCGCGCAGCGGGTTCAGGAGTGCGGGTCCTGGGCGCTGTTGGCGGGCCGCTCGAGCAGGAGGCGGGCTGGGGGATCGTCCGACAGCTGTTCGCGTCGGTACGGAACGCTCCCGAGTGGGGCGACATCGCCGTCGGCGCGGCGGCACTCGCGGCCGCCGCTCTGGACCCAGCGGCAGCTGCGCAGCCCGCGGGTGCCGACCTGCAGCACGCGACGTCCCACGGGCTGACCTGGCTCGCGTCGAACCTCGCCGACCGGGCGGCCACGCTGCTGGTGGTTGACGACGCCCAGTGGGCCGACGTGCCGTCACTGCGCTGGTTAGCGCAGCTGTCGCGGCACATCGGGGGGATGCGACTGGGAGTGCTATGTGCCGTGCGCTCGGGGGAGCCGGCCTCCGAGCCCGGGCTGCTGGCGGAGCTGTTGGCGGCCGCGCCGGATCCTGCCGTTCGGCCGACGCCGCTCGCCCCGGAGTCCGTCGCGCTGCTCGTCAGTGCCCGGTTCGGTGCCGCTGATCCCGGCTTCGCCGTGGCGTGTCACGACGCCACAGACGGCAACCCGTTCCTCGTGGGGGCCCTGCTGGAGCGGCTCCAGGCCGAGGGAGTGCACCCGAGCGCGCAGGTCGCGGCCGCGCTCGACACGTTCGGGGTGGAGCAGGTGGCTCGTAGCGTCGAGCGCCGGCTGGCCCGGTTGCCAGCGGGGGCGACCGAGCTGGCCCGGGCCGTCGTCGTGCTCGGCCAGCAGGCGCCGTTGAGGCACGCGGCCCGGCTGGCCGGGGTGGACTCCGCGGCCGCCGCGACCCTTGCCGACCGGCTCTGCGAGGCCGAGCTGCTGCGCCGCGACGACGGGGGCTACGCCGTGGCCCACCCCTTGCTCGCCGCGGCGATCGCGGCCGGTATGCCGCCCGCCGAGCGAGCCGTGCGGCACCGCGAGGCCGCCGCCCTGCTCGCAGCGGAACGCGCCGATCTCGAGACTCTGGCGCTGCACTTGCTGCGCAGCGACCCGGTCGGGGACGCGTGGACGGTTGAGATGCTCCGCGGCGCGGCAGAGGGAGCGGTCTCCCGCGGCGCCCCCGAGACCGCCGCCGCTCTGCTGCGTCGGGCCCTGGCAGAGCCGCCGGCGACCCGTACGCTCGAGGCCGACCTGCGCAGCGAGCTCGGGCTCATCCTGGCGGGACAGGTGCGAAACGAGGGGCTGGACGAGCTGCGATCTGCCGTCAGGTTGGCCGACTCTCCTGAGCAGCGGGCTCGCATCGCGCTTGCCGGAGCCCGCGCCCTTGGCCTCGCCGCCCAGTTCCCGGAGGCGGTCGAACTGGGGCGTCGCGCGCTGGCGGATCGCGACGGCATACCGCCGGACCTCGTCGCCCGCCTCGAAGCGGAGCTCGCGTGCGTCGGCTTGATGACGGCCGAGACCTTCCACGAGGCGGCACGGCTCGTCGACAAGGCACGGGCCGCCCCGGCGCCCTCGTCGCTCTGGCTCGTCGACGCCGCGTGCCTGGGCGTTGCGCAGAACCGCCCGGTCCGCGAAGTGTGCGCGCTGCTGGACACTGCTCTCGCGTCGGCCGTCATTGCGAGCGAGTCCGGGACGGTGCTGGAGACCGCCGCGATCCTCACCCAGGTCGAGTGCGGCGACCTCGATGCAGCCGAGTCGCTCTGCTGCGAGCGCATCGAGGCGGCCCGGGCTCAAGGATGGTTCATCGCGCTCGTGCACGGCACGACCTTTCGCGCCTACGCCAGGGTGAGAGCGGGGCGGATCCGCGACGCGGAGGCCGACGCCCGGTTCTCCTTCCAGGTCAAGCTGGGTGCCAGCCGGCCCGAAGCCGTCGTGTGGGCAGTCATTCCGCTCGTGGACGCGCTGATCGAGCTCGACGAGCTCGCCGCCGCCGACACTGCCCTCGACGCGGCTGGGCTGCAGGGCGAGCCGCAGGCCGGGGCGTTCAGCGCCATGCTGCTGCTCGAGAGCCGGGCCCGGCTTCGGCTCGCCCAGGGACGTCCCGCTGCGGCCCACGCAGATCTGCGGGCCGCCGCCGAGGGGTGGCCGGCCTTCGGGGCCACGCGACCGGGCCTCGCCGAGTGGCGGGTCCACGACGCCGCGGCGCTGCTCGCCCTCGGCGACGCGTCCGGTGCGCGTCGGCTCGCGGCCGAGCATCTGGATGTGGCGAGGCGGATCGGGCACCCCGCAGCGACCTGCAGTGGGCTGCGGGCCGTGGCAACCACGAGCGAGCTGCGGGAGGCGATCGGACTGCTGGAGCAGGCAGTCCGTGTCGTCGAGGGCTCCCCGGCAGGGCTTGAGCACACCCGGGCGCTGGTCGACCTCGGCGCCGCCCTGCGCCGCGCCAACCGCCGCGCTGACTGCCGGGAGCCGCTGCGGCTGGCCCTCGATCTCGCCGAGCGAGGGGGGATGCGTCGGCTGGCCGACCGCGCCAGGCACGAGCTGCAGGCTGCCGGGGCCCGGCCACGACGCACGGCGATCAGCGGCCTCGACGCGCTGACCCCCGCGGAGTACCAGGTCGCGGCACTGGCGGCCCAAGGGTCCAGCAACCCTGAGATCGCCCAGCAGCTCTTCGTCACGCGGCGCACCGTCGAAACGCACCTGACCCACGCGTTCCAGAAGCTCGGCGTCACGACGCGGGCTGCCCTCGCGGACCACTGGGCCGCGGCGGGGGCAAGCGCCTGAGCCGCGGCAGGTACGCACAGTTACTTCTGGTTGGTCTGTTGTCAGCGCAGGCGACACACCATGGCATCGTTAGGTCATGAGCCAGCCATCGGGGTGGTACGACGACCCGCGCAGCCCGGACCAGCTTCGGTACTGGGACGGCGTGCTCTGGACCGAGCACACGACGCCCAAGCGGTCATCGACCCCCGAGCGGTTCTCTCCGGAAACGCCAGCGGACTCACCGGCATACCGCCCCCAACCCGCGCAAAGCCCGCCACCCGCGTGGGGTGCCAACCCAGGGCAGGCTCCGGGCTACCCGCCGGCCCAGACGGGCTACGACCGGCCGCCGCCCGGGTTCGGCTACGGGGCCGCTCCGCAGGTTGCCTGGCATGCTGGCCCGACCGCTCCGGACGGCGCGCCCCTCGCCAACTGGTGGCAGCGGCTGCTGGCGCGCATCATCGACGGCTTGATCGTCGGCATGATCGTGGCAGTCATCGGCTTCAACTGGCTCAGCGGCATCCTCACGACGATGACCGACGTTATGGCTCAGGTGATGCGCGGCGCCGAGTCCGGAGCGGCGGCCCAGATCGACCAGACGGCCCTCCAAGAGCAGCTGATGCAGTATGTCGTCCCGCTGACGTTGGTCATGGTCGGCGTCGGCGTGGTCTACGAGACGTTCTTTCTGGTCCGCTCGGGAGCGACGCCCGGCAAGAAGGCGCTGGGCATCACGGTCCGGCGCACCAACCGGCCCGGACCGCTCACCGTGGTCGAGGCGCTCAAGCGCCAGTCCATCCAGCAGGGCTGCAACCTGCTGAGCCTGGTGCCCGTAGGCAGCCTGGTCGCGTTCTTCCTCCAACCGCTGGACGTGCTGTGGCTGCTGTGGGACTCGCGTCGCCAGGCGTTGCACGACAAGGTAGCCGACACCCTGGTCGTGCGCGTCCCGAAGCTGCGGTGACCCAGTCGGGCGCCGACCGGCCAACTGCTGGTGGCGAGACCTCCCAGACCCTCGACCGCGGCCTGCGAATCCTCTGGCTGCTCGCCCGGCGGGAGTACGCCGCGGGCCTGACCATCACCGAGATCGCCCAGGCGCTCGGGGTCGGCCGACCGGTCGTCTACCGGCTGGTCGCCACGCTCGAGCGCCACCAGCTCGTCACGCACGCGCCCGGCGGGCGGGTGCGGGTCGGCCTCGGGCTTACCGCGCTCTCCGGCTCGGTGGCGCCGGTGGTCCAGTCGACGGTTGCGCCGGTGCTGCGCGAGCTCGCCGAATCGGTCGGCGCCACCGCGCATCTGAGCATCGAGGACGGCCACGAGTCCCTTGCCGTTGCGGTCGTCGAGCCGTCCTGGCCAAGCTTCCACGTGGCCTACCGGCTAGGGTCTCGCCACCCGCTGGAGCGGGGTGCCACCGGGCGCGCGATTCTCGCCGCCCGCGACGGGCAGCGCGAGTTGATGACCAGCGAGGGGGAGCTGCAGCCGGGCGCGCACGGGGTGGCGATGCCGGTCGGGCTGCGCGACGGTACGCTGCCGGCCGCGGTCGGGGTGGTCGCCCTCGAAGCCCTGGACCCGGCCGTTGTCGGCCCGCACCTGAGAAAGGCCGCCAAGCGGGTCGTGGCCTTGCTGGGGTAGCGCAAGTCCACGAGTTGGTATCGCCTTCCCTCGCCAACTCAACGACTCTGTGGCTGCTCCATGATGCATCGTGGAGCAGCCGTCAACTCGTGGAGTTGGTGCGGCCGGATCACCAGATCCAGGACTCACAAGTGGGCTACCGGGCTGGCGCGATCGTCCCGGTCACCTCGGAGATGCCGATGCGCGCACCATCGGGACCCGGCGCCCAGGCCGTCATCGTCACGGTGTCGCCGTCCTGCAGGAACGCCCGGGTCGAGCCGTCGGCGAGCGTCAGCGGCTCGGTGCCGTTCCACGTGACCTCCAGCAGGCTGCCGCGCTCGGACGGCTCACGCCCGCTGGTCGTCCCAGACCCGAACAGGTCCCCGCTGCGCAGGCTCGCGCCGTTGACCGTCAGGTGGGCGAGCATCTGGGTCGGCGACCAGTACATCGACGCGTACGGCGGCCGGGTCACGACCGTCCCGTTGATGGCCACCTCGATACGGATGTCCAGCCCGTATGCCGCGTCACCGGACGAGCGCAGGTAGGGCAGCGGCCGCGGGTCCTCCTGTCCGGGAAGTGGCACGCGCGCGGCATACAGAGCCGACATCGGGGTGACCCAGGCCGAGATCGACGTGGCGAAGGACTTGCCGAGGAACGGCCCGAGCGGGACGTACTCCCACGCCTGGATGTCCCGTGCGCTCCAGTCGTTGAGCAGCACCACGCCGAACAGGTGCTCGTCGGCCTTGTCGACGCTCACCCGGGTGCCCAGTCGGGTGGCGCTGCCGACGACGAAGCCGAGCTCGGCCTCGATGTCCAGGCGAATGCTCGGCCCGAACACCGGGGCGGGGTCCTGCGGCCCCTTGCGCTGCCCGGTGGGCCGGACGACGTCCGTTCCGCTCACGACGACGGTGCCCGCCCGCCCGTGGTAGCCGACGGGCAGGTGCTTCCAGTTGACCGGCAAGGCGACCCCGTCCGGGCGGAAGACGCGCCCGACGTTGGTGGCGTGGTTCTCGCTTGCGTAGAAGTCGACGTAGTCGGCCACCTCGATGGGCAGGTGCATGGTGACCCCGCCGAGGTCGTAAAGGTGCGGTTCGACCTTGGGCCGGTGGGACTCGTCGGTGAGGACCGTGGTCAGCCAGGCCCTCGCAGCCTCCCAGGCGGGGCGGCCCTGCTCCAAGAACGCGTTGAGGCTCGGGCTGTCCCATGCGGTCCGCGACTGCAGGCCCGCGTCTGTGGTGTCTCTGGCGGCCGCCGCGACGTCCAGGACGCGGTCGCCGATCCGGACGCCCACCCGCGGCCCGCCGGACCCGGTCGAGAACACGCCGTGGGGCAACGTGGCGATGCCGAACGGGTGATCGGCAGGGACGTCGGCCCAGGTTGCGGGAACGCTCGGCATCGCAGGCTCCTCAGGGCTCAGGCGGGCAGCAGGTCGAGCTCGGCGAGCTCGCCGAGGGGGTCGGTGACGGTGCAGCACCCGTATGCCGTGAACGCTTCGCGCAGCCGCGCGACCTGCTCGTCCGACAACGCCCGAACGCGGCTGGCCAGGGCTTCGGGGTCGCGCTCGGCGAGCACGGTAGCAAGGGCGGTGGCGTCGGCGCCGCAGCGTGCGTCGTGGACGGCGAGCAGGACATTGAGCAGCCCGTGCTGTGGTTCGGGGGTGTCCGCACCGGCGTGGTCGCCCCGGACCGCGTGGTGCAGACCCCCGGTGAGCTTGAACGGCATACCGCGTTCGAGGCACGCGCAGACGAACCCGGCCAGCTCGGCCTCGTCCGGCCAGGCCCAGGCCTGGGTCGCTCCGGTGCGGAACTTGGCCTGGACCGAGGCGCCTTCCTGCCGGGCCAGCGCGACGTCCTCAAGGGCGTCCTCGAAGCCGTCGCGGGGGACCTCGACGGTCACCGGCACCCCGACGTCGAGCAGCTCGGGCCAGCCCGGCGACCAGCCGGCTTCCAGTCCGGCGAGCACGACGTCGGTGCGCCCCAGCAGGCGCTCAGCGCCCTCGTGCAGCGGCGCCATTGGGGAGCCCGGCCGCGAGATGAGGCCGGCCCGCAGGGTGCGCCCGGCCGCGAGCTCGACCAGCTCGGCCGCCGAGCCCGCCGGCACCAGGAGCGGGCCGACGAACCGGCCAAGGGGTGTCTCGGCGCGCTGCAGATGCTCCTCGACGGCGACGTCGAGCGGGCTGTTGCCAGGCGGGAAGACCGCGGCGTCGTCGACGAGGCTGGCGAGCAGGGCGGGCGTGACGGGCCGGGTGGCGGTGGGGGCACTTGACATGGCGCCGAGGATAGCGGAACCTAACAGAAACGTGACAGATGTGTCCGATAAACGGACATGCAAGGTCGGAGCGAAGGAGTAAGCGGTGGCCCACTACCGGATGGTTGGGAACGTCCCAGCGAAGCGGCATGTCCAGCACCGTCGGGACGACGGCAGCCTCTACTTCGAGGAGCTCATGGGTGAGGAAGGCTTCTTCTCCGACTCGTCGTTGCTCTACCACCGCTACATCCCCTCGATCGTTGACGAGGTCCGCGAGTGGGACCTCGGCAACCTCTCTCTCACCCCGAACCAGCCGCTGCTGCCCAAGCACCTTCAGCCGCACAAGCTCTTCGACGAGGCGGCCGTCGCTGACTCGGACCCGGTGACCGGCCGCCGGCTGCTCATGGGCAACAAGGACGTGCGCCTGGCCTATGTCGTCGCGTCCCAGACCAGCCCGTGGTACCGCAACGCGACGGGTGACGAGCTGCTCTACATCGAGCGCGGGGCCGCCCGGGTCGAGACCGTGTTCGGAGCCCTCGAGGTCGGCCGTGGTGACTACGTCATGATCCCGCGCGCCACGACGCACCGGTGGCTCCCCGCCCAGTCCGCGGACGGGCCGCTGCGCATCATCGCCATCGAGTGCAACTCGCACGTGTCGCCGCCTCGGCGCTACCTGTCCAAGTACGGCCAGTTCCTGGAGCACTCCCCGTACTGCGAGCGCGACCTGCGCCTCCCCGTGGCGCCATTGGTGGCCGAGGACGTGGGTGAGCAGGCCGACCAGGTGACCGAGGTTTTCATCAAGCACCGGGGGAGCGGGCCCTCGGGGCTGGCCGGGACCGTGCACACCCAGCCGTTCCACCCGCTCGACGTCGTCGGCTGGGACGGCTGCCTCTACCCGTACGCGTTCAACATCACCGACTACGAGCCACTGACCGGCCGGATCCACCAGCCGCCGCCCACCCACCAGGTCTTCGAGGCCAACAACCTGGTGGTGTGCAACTTCGTCCCGCGCAAGGTGGACTACCACCCGCTGTCCATCCCTGTGCCGTACTACCACTCGAACGTCGACAGCGACGAGGTCATGTTCTACGTGGACGGCGACTACGAGGCTCGCAAGGGCTCGGGGATCGTCAAGGGCTCCATCTCGCTGCATCCGGGTGGCCACGCGCACGGGCCGCAGCCCGGCGCCATCGAGCGCTCGCTCGGCATGGAGGCGTTCGACGAGACCGCCGTCATGGTCGACACCTTCGCGCCGCTGGACATGGGCGAGGGCGGCATCGAGTGCGACGACGGCATCTACTACCGCTCGTGGAGCCGCAAGGCCACCTGACGATCTGCCCGGTGGCACGCTCGGCCCGTGGCGCGCCGTCTCGTTCAGGCGATGAGGTCGGTGGCGGGGGGTGGTTGGGTCGTGTGGGTCCGTCCGGTCGGGCTGGTCCAGGTGGCTTGGCCGTCCGGGGCCATGGCCACGGTCCAGCGGGCGTGGTGCTTGAACCCGTGATGTCGCCTACAGAGCGTGAGGAGGTTGGCCGGGCTGGTGGGGCCGGTGGGGTAGGGCAGAACGTGGTCGAGGTCGCATCGTCGGGCGGGGGTGGCGCAGCCCGGGAAGCGGCAGGTCCGGTCGCGCTCTCGGACAGCTCGATCGAGGGCGGCCTTGGGCCGGTATGCCGGTTGGCCGAGGGTGTGGATGGCGCTCCAGGTGGGGTCGATGCTGGCCAGGCGGATTCGGGTGCTGGGCAGGTCGAGCAGGGCCGCGATGGTCGCGGCGAGGATCCAGCCGGCTGGGCCCGGCATCAACGAGGCTGGCCGACCGGGCGGGGTGGGTGCATTGCAAGCGACGCAGCAGGGCCTCCAGGCCGTCGCTGTCTGAGGGCGCGCAGTCGCAGGGTGAGCTGCCGCGGCGCTGGCCTGCTCCGAGCCGGCGTCCCACGCCGAGGTGCCATCGGATGTCGACGTTTCGGCTGGGCCGCCCGTCGACGGGCGGTCCGAGGCGGGGGTGTCCCATGCTGGGGGCCGGAAGTCGTCGACGACGGGTTCGGCCGGCTCGGTGGGGTCGCTGGTGTCGGTGGGGACGGCCAGGGTGACGGTGGTTTGTACCTCGACGCGTTGCAGGATCAGGTCCATCATCGCGTCGGCGCGGGCTTGGGTCAGGTTCGGGTCGGCCGCTACGTACTCGTGGGCGAGCTGGTCGATGGCAGCCCAGGCCTCCACACTGGCGCAGGCGGGTTGGTAGGCGTTCCAGCGGCTCATTCCCGGCTCCTCGCCGGGTTGGATGCGCATGCACCGCCCGCGTATGCCGGCTTCGGCGCGTTCGCGGGTGCCTTCCGGGTCGATGCTGGCGGCAGTCTTGGCGGCGCGGGCGCGCAGGCGGGCGGGCGGGCAGGTGCAGCACGTCAGGGCGGCCGTGCAACGCGGCGTCGAACACCTCGCCGAAGCCGGGGCGCAGCAGGCTGGCGGCACTCGTGATCGCGGCGACCCGCCACGGTTCGAAGTGTCCGTCGCGAGCCAGAGAAAGTGTCCTCGGCAGGTCGTGGACGAGGGTCCGGGCCGCCTCGATGCGGCCGGCCATGGTGGCTGGGGCCAGGTGCAGCAGCGGGGCCAACGACGAGGCGCAGTCAGCGAACGGGTCACCCGGGTCGTACACCCCGGTCGGCAGGCCCAGCTCACGCCGATTGCTGTCGTGCCGGTCTGCAGTGCCGGTGGTGAACGCGTCGATGAGCTCGGCTTGCACGGTGGTCAGCGTGTTGATGGCCCGCTGCACCGCGGCGATGGCGTACTCGGCTTCGTCGGGGTCAGTGTCGGCCAGCGCGTCGGTGGGCAGCTCCTGCAATGCGGCCGCCAGCTCGATCGGGGGTAGGTCTTCGAGTGGGCGCCCAGCCAGCCGGGACAGTCGCGGCAGGCCGACCTCCCAGCCCTCGAAGTCCATGTCGAACACAACTCTCATCTTACTCGAACATACATCTGAGCACAAGGCTTCTAGCAAACCAGGGCAACAATTTTCGAACGATAACGCACCCAGCGCCGCGGTGTGAACGGGCCAGCACAGCCAATTCGAGGCCCGCATCCCATTCGGCCAGCCGGTGATCGTGGTAGCCAGGCAACGAGTCAGCTCGGCGACCTGGGCGCCCTCACCGGGGCTCAGCCTGGCCAGGCACCAACGCCGGGGCGGTCGCCAGGTCGAGGAGCGGTTTCCGGATCCTGCCCAGCACGCTGGGGCCGCCCCGGCACCAACGCCACCGACAGTTCCCGCTCCGGCCCCCGAAACGTTGGGCAGGTCGAGGCTCCACCTACGGAGTGCCTTCCGCTCGGAATTCTCGTGACGTCGCAATCCCAAGAATCCCCTGCAGGACAGGCACTTCCGTGCCTCTCAGCCCTCGCGTCGCGGCCTACTCAAGGAGGCGCGAGGCTAACCGCGGGCGGTCGGGTCTTGCTTCCGTCAGCGGGGCCGTCCGTCGTCCATGACCGCTCGCAGGACCTCGAAGTCGGCGTTGCCTCCGGTTTGGATGAAGGCGACACGTCGCCCGGCGATGGCGTCGCGCTCCTGGATCGCGGCCGCCAGGCCGAGCGCACCCGCGGGCTCAGCCAGGTTGTGGGTCGCCCGGTACATCAGAGCCATGGCGCTGGCGGCGTCCGCCTCGCTGATGCGCAGGATACGCGCCGCCCCCCGGGCGATGGTCTCGACCGCGGCCGGGACCGGCGTACGACAGGCGACGCCGTCGACGAAGGTGTCGGCCGACTCCGTGGACACGGCATGGCCCGCCTCGAAGGAGAGGGCGTACGCCGGGGCCCGGTCGCTGACCACTCCGACAATTTCGGCCTTGGAACCGATGAGATCGCGCACCGCTATGTTCGCGCAGATCCCGCTGCCCATCCCGACCGGGACGTAGATGAGATCAAGGTCCGTGACGTCCTCGTGCAGCTCGACGGCATACGTCGCAACGCCTTCGACAAGCCACTCATGCAGAGGTGGAATGGCGATGAGGTCCCGTTCGGCCGCGAGCACTTGGGCGTGCTCGAGAGCCTCCTGAAAATCGCGGCCATGGACGAGGACCTCGGCGCCGAAGGCGGCGGTGGCGGCGTTCTTGTCCGGCGAGTTGCCCTCCGGCACGACGATCGTCACCGGCACCCCGGCCGCGGAGCCTGCGTAGGCCAGGCTCTGGCTATGGTTGCCCCGACTGGCCGAGATGACCCCTCGGGCGTCGCCCGACGTGCTCAGGTGATCCATGTACATCAGACCGCCGCGCACCTTGAATGCGCCGGTCGGATTGTGGTTCTCGTGCTTGATCCACACCTCGGTGCCGACGGCTGCGTCGATCAGCGGCCACCGGCGCACCGGCGACCTGGGCACATGACGTCCCACAGTCGATCGGGCTTTGTCGAGCACTGACAGCGTCAGAGGTGGAAGAGCCTGAGCCACGCGATTGGATCCTCTCGCTCGACACGAACCGGTCAAGAAGCGGCGGGTTCACCGATCAGCTCAGCCCCCGCCCCCTGCATCTGGTGCAACGCGTCGAGGGTGCTCTCGGGCGCGACGCCTGCGGTGAGGTCCAGGAACACCCGCGTGCGGAAGCCCTCCGCAACCGCGTCGAGCGCAGTGGCTCGCACGCAGTGGTCGGTGGCGATGCCGACGATGTCGACCGCCTCGACCTGACGCTCGTGCAACCACTGCGCCAGCCCGACTCCGGCACCCGACTCATCGGCATACCCCTCGAACCCGCTGTATGCCGCGCTGCGTCGCCCCTTGCGGAAGATGGCGTCGGCCCGCTCGATGGCGCTCGTCGCTGCCGGGTGGAAGGCAGCACCGGCTGAGTCGGCTACGCAGTGCGGCGGCCAGGTGTCGAGATAGTCTGGGTTGTCGGAGAAGTGCGGTCCCGGGTCCTCGTGCCAGTCCGCCGTTGCGGCTACGACGGCATACCGGTCGGCGTGTTCGTCGAGCCAGTCGGTGATCGCCGCAGCCACGCGGCTACCGCCCGCAACGGCCAAGGACCCGCCTTCGCAGAAGTCGTTCTGGACGTCCACGATGATCAGCGCCCGCTTGGTGAGGGACATGCCCCCATTATCCGCCGCTTCGGCCCCCGTCCTTCTCGCCGAGAGGTCCAAAGACGCTGAAATGAGGCCCGCTTGACAGCATCGTCTGACCTATCGGTGCGGGGTTGGGGGGATGGGCAGGCGCAGCTCAGCTGACGTAGACGGTCGGGATGCAGACCTCGCCGCGCTGCAGCTGCAGGGCGACCCGGGGCAGTTCCGCGCGGGAGCGTCGGTGGCGCTCCCTGGCGTCGGCGAGGCTCGACAAGTGCACGACCTGCCCGTCACGAACCAGCTCGACCCAGAGGGGCCGCTCGTTCGCGTCGCCGACGGGGGGTTGGCTGAGGCTGAGCACCTCCGCCTCGGCGCGACCGTCCTGCCCGATCCGACGAACTGCCCACTTGCGCCCGCCGATGGAGCGCTTGTCCTTGCTCTCCTTGGCCACCGGCACCACCGCACCGGTCTCATCCTCGCGGGCTACCAGCTTGTAGACCATGCTGCAGGTCGGCGCTCCCGACCCGGTGACCAGCTGGGTGCCCACGCCGTACGCATCGACGGGCGCCGAACCGAGTGCCGCGATGGCGTGCTCGTCGAGATCGGACGTGACGATGATCCGGGTCTTCGTCGCCCCCAGCACGTCGAGCTGCGCGCGCACCTCGCGGGCCTGCGCGAGCAGGTCACCGGAGTCCAGGCGCACGCCACCAAGTGCCGACCCCGCCAGCTCGACGGCTGTGGCGACCGCCGTGGGGACGTCGTAGGTGTCCACGAGCAGCGTCGTGCCGAGGCCCAGCGCGTCCAGCTGGGCCGAGAACGCCTCGCGTTCGCTGTCGTGCACCAGGGTGAACGCATGCGCCGCGGTTCCGGCGGTCGGGACGCCGTAGCGGCGGCCCGCCTCGAGGTTGCTCGTCCGGTCGAACCCCGCGATGTAGGCCGCCCGCGCGGCAGCCACCGCAGCCTCCTCATGCGTGCGGCGCGAGCCCATCTCGACGCACGGCCGCCCGGCCGCAGCGGCGGTCATCCGGGAGGCGGCGGAGGCGATCGCGCTGTCGTGGTTGAGGATCGACAAGACCAGGGTCTCCAGGACGACGGCTTCGGCAAAGGTCGACTCCACGACGAACACCGGCGAGCCGGGGAAGAAGCACTCGCCCTCGGCATACCCGCTGATCCGGCCGGTGAACCGATAGCCCTCCAGCCACTGGCAGGTGGGCTCGTCGACGACGGCGCGCCGGCGTAGCTCGCCGACCTCGTCGGACCCGAACCGAAAGCGCATGATGGCGTCGACGAGGCGGCCGGTGCCGGCCAGCACGGCATACCGGCGTCCCTCCGGAAGGCGCCGCGTGAAAGTCTCGAAGACGCACTGGCGGTGTGCGGCGCCGCTGCGCAGCGCAGCCTGCAGCATGGTCAGCTCGTAGTGGTCGGTCAGCAGGGCCGTGCTAGCGGTCGGGTTCGCGGCCACGGCGACAGCCTAAGGTGGGGGCGTGTCCACCACTCCGGTGCGCGAGCGCGAGACCTATAAAAGCGAGGTCCCTGAGCCCGCGCTGCCCTGGATCACCCTGGTGTGGAACGACCCGGTCAACCTCATGTCCTACGTCACCTACGTCTTCCAGACCTACTTCGGCTACTCCCGCCGCAAGGCCGAGAAGCTCATGTTGGACGTCCACGAGAAGGGCAAGGCGGTGGTCTCCCACGGCAACCGCGAGGAGATGGAACGCGACGCGGAGGCGTTGCAGGGGTACGGCCTCTGGGCGACGTTCGAGAAGGACGCCTAGCCGATGGCCCACGCGTTCCGGCGCAAGGGCGACACGTTCGTCGCCCGGATGGACCATGCCGAAGTGGCCGTCGTCACATCGCTCATGGACCAGACCCGCACGGTGTTGCAGCCCGAGGTGACCCCGACCGGCGACGCCTTCACCGACCTGGTCGCCTCGTTGGAGCTGGACGCGGCGCCCGGCCACGAGCACCAGGCGCCTGAGGAGCGCGACCCGGCGCTGCGTCGGTTGCTGCCCGACGCCAACCGCAGCGACCCGGAGGCGGCGGCCGAGTTCCGCCGACTCACCGAAGAGGGGCTGCGCCAGCGCAAGTACGCCACGCTGACCACGGCCATCGACGCGCTTGCCGCCGCCGGCCCGGACAAGGTGATCTTGACCCGCCCGCAGGCCGAGG
Organism: uncultured Actinomycetota bacterium; assembly: GCA_963724925.1. Taxonomy (GTDB): domain Bacteria; phylum Actinomycetota; class Actinomycetes; order Actinomycetales; family Dermatophilaceae; genus Phosphoribacter. The sequence continues at coordinate 32,077 of CAVRXF010000013.1, forward strand.
CGCTGCTCGTCGCGCTCACCGACACGCGGCTGCTGCTCGGCGAACGCCTCGGCTTGCAGACCGAGGAGGACACCGAGCGGCTGGCCCGGGAGGCGGCCCTGGCCGAGCTGGACGACCCCATCGGGTATGCGGTCTCCGTCTACGACTTCCTCACCTGGCTGCAGGACTCGCTCACCGGCGCGATCATGGGACGCGGCCTGTTCCGCTGACGGCCAACGCGGTGTGACGCAGGCGACGCCGCGTGGTGGGCGACGGGTGTCCGTGCAGATACCTATCCTTGGCCCGTGGCAGACGCGCCGATCGGAATATTCGACTCGGGCTTCGGGGGGCTGACCGTGGCTCGAGCGGTCTTCGACCAGTTACCGCACGAGTCGGTCGTCTACTTCGGCGACACGGCCCGCACGCCGTACGGCCCACGGCCGATCGCGCAGACTCGCGAGTTCGCGATCGAGTGCCTGGACCGGGTGGTTGAGCGGGGGGTCAAGGCTCTGGTTATCGCCTGCAACACGGCCAGCGCGGCAGTGCTGCACGACGCGAGGGAGCGGTATGCCGTGCCGGTCATCGAGGTGATCCGCCCGGCCGTGCGTCGGGCGGCCCGGGCGACCCGCAACAACCTTGTGGGGGTGATCAGCACGCAGGGCACGCACACCTCGCGGGCATATCCCGACGCGTTCGCGGCGGCCCCGCAGGTCGAACTGCTGTCGGTGCCCTGTCCGCGGTTCGTCGAGTTCGTGGAGGACGGCGTGACCGGCGGCGAGGAACTGCTTGGCGTGGCGCGCAGCTACCTCGCTCCGTTGCAGCACGCCGACATCGACACGCTCATCCTCGGCTGCACCCACTATCCGCTGCTCACCGGCGTCATCAGCTACGTCATGGGCGAAGGGGTCACTCTGGTGTCCTCGGCGGAGGAGACGGCCAAGGACCTGTTCCGCCTGCTCGCCGACACCAGCCAGCTGCGCTCCAGCGACAACGGCCAACCGTTGCACGAGTTCATCACGACCGGCGACCCGCTCGTGTTCGCCCGGCTGGCTCGGCGTTTCCTGGGACCGGAAGCGGCCGTCGAGGCACATCGCGAGCCGGTGGCTGCCGGATGAGGCTCACCGTCGTCGGGTGCGCTGGCTCCGTTCCCGGGCCGGCGTCGGCTGCGTCGTGCTACCTGCTCGAGGCTGAGGACGAAGCGCGCACCTGGCGGGTTGTGGTCGACCTGGGCAGCGGCGCGCTGGGGCCGCTGCAACGGCATACTGACCCGTTGCGCCTGGACGCGGTCCTGCTCACCCACCTGCATGCCGACCACTTCCTGGACCTCAACGGTCTCTATGTGATGCACCGGTACCGGCCGGGGCCTGACGAACGCCCGCCCATCCGGGTGGTCGGCCCCGCCGGGACGCCCCAGCGGGTGGCCCTGGCCTACTACGGCCGCATCGTGTCGATGGCCAAGCACTTCCGGTTCGAGACGCTCGGTGACGGCCGGCCGGTGCACATCGGTCCGTTCATGGTGACCCCGGGCCGCACCAACCACCCGGTGGAGTCGTACGGGTTCCGCATCGAGGTCGACGGGCGGGTCCTGGCGTTCACCGGCGACACGGACACGTGCGACGCCCTGGGGCCCCTGCTGACCGGGGCTGACCTGGTCTTGTCCGACTCGGCTTTCGTCGACGGCCGCGACGCCGAACGCGGCATCCACCTCACCGGGTCCAGAGCGGCTGAAGCCGCCATGGCCGCCGGAGGGGTCAAACGGCTCATGCTCACGCATATCCCCGCGTGGAACGACCCGGAAGTATGCCGGGCGCAGGCGGCCGCGGTGTGGGACGGGGAGGTCGAGCTCGCCGCACCGGGAGCTACCTACGAGTTCTAGGCAGCGCGGTTAGCCTTGCCTGGTGACCCGACACGACGGACGTGCCCCCGACCAGACTCGCGACGTGACGATAACGCGCAACTGGCTCGACCACGCCGAAGGGAGCGTCCTGGTCGAGTTCGGCCGCACCCGGGTGCTGTGCGCCGCCTCCTTCACCGAGGGCGTGCCGCGGTGGCTCAAGGGGCAGGGCCTGGGATGGGTCACCGCCGAGTACGCCATGCTGCCCCGGGCGACGAACACCCGCTCGGAGCGCGAGTCGGTCAGGGGCCGGGTCGGTGGACGCACCCACGAGATCTCCCGCCTGCTCGGGCGCTCGTTGCGCGCGGTCATCGACCTGCAGGCACTCGGAGAGAACACGATCGTGCTGGACTGCGACGTCGTGCAGGCCGACGGCGGGACCCGCACGGCCGCCATCACCGGCGCCTACGTCGCGCTGGCCGACGCGGTCGCCGAAGGCCGCCGGCTCGGGCTCATCAACGCCGAGGAGGCGCCGCTGAAGGGCTCGGTGGCCGCCGTTTCCGTGGGGGTCGTCGGCGGGGAGCCGGTACTGGATCTCGACTATCCCGAGGACGCCGGCGCCGACACCGACATGAATGTCGTCATGACCGGGGACGGGCGCTTCGTCGAGGTGCAGGGCACAGCCGAAGGCGAGCCGTTCGACCGTGAGCTGCTGGGGCGGCTGCTCGACCTCGCCACCGTCGGGTGCGCACAGCTCACCGCCGTGCAACAAGCGGCCCTGGCCGCTGAGCCGAGGATGCGGACATGAGCGGGCTGGTGCTCGCCACCCGCAACGAGCACAAGGTCGCCGAGCTGCGCCACATCCTGGCCGACGTCGTCGAGAACCTGGGCCTGGAGGTGCTCTCGGTTGCCGACTTCCCGGGCGCCCCGGACGTCGCCGAGACGGAGGTGACCTTCGAGGGCAACGCCCGCCTCAAGGCCACCGCTCTGGTCAAGGCCACCGGCTTGCCGGTCGTTGCGGACGACTCCGGGATCTCCGTCGACGTGCTCGGGGGCAGCCCCGGTGTCTTCAGCGCCCGCTGGTCTGGTTCCCTCGGCGGGGCGGACCTCTCCCGGCGCGAACGCGACCGGGTCAACGTGGCGCTGCTGCTCGACCAGCTTGCCGACGTGCCGGACGCATACCGCGCCGCGTCCTTCACCTGCGCCGCCGTGCTGGCTCTGCCGGACCGGCGTAGCGCGGCCACGGACGGGCGGCTCCTGGGGCAGCTGGCACGAGAACCCCGTGGCGCCAACGGCTTTGGCTACGACCCCATCCTTGTCCCAGACGGCGACACGCGCACCCTGGCGGAGTACTCCGAGCCGGAGAAGAACGCCATCTCCCATCGCGGCCGGGCGTTCCGGGCGCTGGCGCCCCACCTGGGCCGGCTGCTGGGGCCATGAGCACGCCGTCCGGCACAGTGCCGCCCAGCGACGTCGTGCGGGTGCGTCGGCGCCGGACTCGCTGGGCGCTTCGGGGCCTGGCGGCGGGCGCCCTAGGGCTCGCGGTCGCAACGGTGCTGGCAGTGGTGGTCTCCTCGCTCGGGCTCAGCGGCGGCAACCCGTCGCCGATGCTCGCGGTCGGGGGCGCGTTCGTCGACGCGACGCCAGCGTGGCTGAAGAACTTCGCCGTGTCGACCTTCGGAACGGCGGACAAGGCGGTCCTCATCGCCGGTATGGCGCTCGTCCTGGCAGCTGTCTTCGCCGGCCTCGGCCTGCTCGCCCGCACCCGGCCCACCCTCGCGCAGGTCGGGATGGCCCTGATCGCCGGGGTAGCGCTGTGGGCGGTGCTGAGCCGGCCGAACGCCGAGCCAATCGACGCGCTGCCGACTGTCGCGGGTGGTGTGGTCAGCGTGTGGTCGCTGCACAGCGCGGCCACCCGCGAGCGGGGCCCCACCCGCCGCAGTGTGATCGAGCTGGCCTGCTCGCTGCTCGCGCTGGGGCTGTTCGCCCCGGTGTCCGGACGGGGCGGAACCGCAGCCACGTCCTCTCGGGATGCCGTGCGGCTGCCCCCCGACCTGCCCATCCCACCCGTTGGCGACGCGGACCTGCACATCGACGGCGCGACCCCGTGGATCGTTGCCAACGCCGACTTCTATCGCATCGACACGGCCCTGGTGGTGCCGCGGCTGACCGCCGAGGACTGGTCGCTGCGGGTGTGGGGGGAGGTGGACCGCGAGGTGACGTTGACCTGGGCCGAGCTGCTCGCGAAGCCGCTGGTGCAACGGCATACCTCGCTGTCGTGCGTCTCCAACGAGGTTGGCGGGCCGCTCGTCGGCAACGCGCTGTGGACCGGCTGGCCGGTGCGCGAGCTGCTCGCCCAGGCCGGCCCGCGGGCGGGGGCCGACATGGTGCTCTCCCGCAGCGCCGACGGATGGACCGCCGGCACTCCGTTGTCCGTGCTGACCGACGGGCGCGACGCGCTAGTCGCGATCGGCATGAACGGGCAGCCGCTGCCGTTCGAGCACGGCTTTCCGGTGCGACTCGTCGTGCCGGGGCTCTACGGGTACGTCTCGGCGACTAAATGGGTGACCGAGCTCAAAGTGACCAGGTTTGCGGTCGACCAGGGGTACTGGACGCCGCGCGGGTGGTCGGCGCTGGCGCCGGTGAAGACCCAGTCCCGCATCGACGTGCCCCGCGCCGGAGCCCGAGTGACCGCCGGTCAGGTGGCGGTGGCCGGGGTTGCGTGGGCCATGCACCGGGGCATCACCGGCGTGCAGGTCCGCGTCGACGACGGGTCCTGGCAAGACGCCCGGCTGGCCGGGGAGCCCAACGTGGACTCGTGGCGGCAGTGGGTCTACCAATGGAGCGCCTCGTCCGGGTCGCACACGCTGACCGTACGGGCGCGCGACAACACGGGGGAGTGGCAGACCGACCAGCTCGCCCCGCCAGCGCCGGACGGCGCGACCGGGCACCACAGCGTCGTCGTGCGGGTCTCCTGAATCACGACAAGCCGGCTAGTGCTGCGCGTGTTAAGTTGTTTTACGGTTGGTTTGTTGGGATCATGGGGTATGGCAAATCGGCCGGCCCCGGGATTGGTCTTGCGTGACGGCGACGAGGCGAGGTTGACCCGGCTGGTGCGGGCGACCACGACGCGCTCCGGGCTGGCGGTGCGGGCCAGGATCGTGTTGTTGGCTGCCACGGGCATGTCGAACGCGGCGATCGCGGCGCGGGTCGGGGTGTCGCGTCCGACGGTCATTGGGTGGCGCCAGCGGTATCAGGCCACGGGGATCGCGGGGCTGGAGGATGCGCCCAGGTCGGGCCGGCCGCGCAGGATCGATCATCGCCGGATCGTGACGGCGACGTTGACGCCACCGCCCAACAGGCTCGGGGTGACGCACTGGTCCTCCCGGTTGCTGGGCCGGCACTTGGGGATCTCGGATGCCACGGTGGCCAAGGCCTGGCGAGAGTACGGCGTGCAGCCGTGGCGCAGCGAGTCGTTCCGGTTCTCCACCGACCCCGAACTGGTCGCGAAGGTCGTCGATGTCGTTGGCCTGTATATGAACCCGCCCGAGCATGCGGTGGTCCTGTGCCTGGACTCGTCTGATGTGAAGCCCTCGGTTATGTGAAGTCGTTGGTGTTTGCGCTGGTGGGCGGCTTGGTCGCGCCTGGCCTCTTCGCATAACAGTGGAGCTCAGATTGCTTGGCGGAGCCAGGTGAGCAGGTCCTGCCGGGTGGCCTGGTCGTAACGGCTTGGTCCGAGGGTGTGCGCGGCAGCTGCTTCGACGGCTTGGCGCTTGATCTCCGGGTTGGCCTTGGCGTAGACCTCGGTTGTGACGATGGAGGCGTGCCCGAGGATGTCGCGGATGTAGATCAGGTTCACTCCGTTTTCCAGCAGGTGCATGGCTTTGGAATGACGCAGCATGTGGGGGGAGACCTTCTCGGGCACGAGCTCGGGCCGTTCGGCGTGCGCGGCGTGCGCGCATTTGGCCAGGATGTAGGCGGCGCCGGCGCGCCCCAGCTGTTCTCCGGCCCTGTTGGTGAACACGTGCCCGGACCCGGACGGATCGTGGGGAAGCGCGCGGACGTGCTGGGTGAGGAGCTGCGCCGCCTGCGGAGTCAGTGGCACGATTCGGGATTTGCGGCCCTTTCCGGTCAAGGTGGCACTGGCGGGCTTGTCGAGGTGAAGGTCCCTGACCGATAGGTCACAGGCCTCTTGGACTCTGGCCCCGGTGTCGTAGAGCGTCGTCAGCAACGCCAGGTCGCGCGATCCGCGACGTGTGGCGTGCTCCAGCAGCAACCTGACCGCTTCCACGGGCAGGTAGCCGATAGCCGGTTGCGGGGCCTGAGCGGCCTTCACGCCCAGGACCTGCCGGGCTTGTGCGACCTGCTCGGGGGCCTGGGACTGGACGTAACGGAAGAACGACTTCAACGCGGCCAGGCGCTGGTTGGCGGTGGCGGTGGAGCAGTGCCTGTCGGTGCGCAGCCAGCCGAGGAAGGCCGCCACGTTCGGCGCGGTGAAGTCGGCGAAGGAGACCTGGTCCGGCGGTGTCGTCTGCTGCTGGTCCATGAACCGCAAGAACAACGCGAAGGCGTCCCGGTAGGCACAGACGGTATGTCGGGAGCAGGCCCGGGTGACAGGCAGGTAGACAATGAGGAACTGGGCCAGCGTGTCGGCGAACGGGCGGGCGGTGGCCATCTCACACCGTCCCGTGCGGGAAGACACCCGCGTAGGTGCCTGCCATGGCCTGCTCGATGTCGACCCAGGCCGACGGATCGAGGCGCAGGTAGTACTCCGCAGAGACGATGTCGGCGTGTCCCATGTAGGTTGCCAGCAACGGCAGAGCCGTGTAGACGTCCACCCCGTCGGCCTGCATCTTCGCCAGGGCGGCCACCGCATAGGAATGGCGTAGGTCATGGGTGCGAGGAGCGCGGCCAGTGGCCGTGGTGACGCCCGCTTGGAGCATCAGCCCCTGAATGTGCGCGGTGGCCGAGCAGGGGTTGTAGCCCCCGCCCCGCGGTGACGGGAAGAACCACGCCTCGGGATCTTCAAGGACAAGGCCGACAGCGGCCGCGTAGTGGTGGGCATAGGCCGACAAGGACTGCGACATCGGCACCAGTCGGGTCCGGTTGTGCTTGGCCTTGCGGACGGTGATGAGCGCCTCGGCCAGGTCCACGTCGCCGACCCGCAAGGACACTGCCTCCCCGATCCGCAGCCCGCAACACCACAGCAGGCGGACGAGCATCGCGTAGACCGGCTGGGTCTGCGGCCCGCACCGCGACACGGGACGGAGCGTCGGCGCACGCGATCACCCTGGCCATCTCCTTGGCGGTGAGGATCCTGGGAGCAAACGAGCGGGCCTGGCGCGGTTGCGAGCCTTCCGGCAGCACCCATGCCTGGATTCCTTTCCATCGCAGGAACAGGGCGAACTGCCGGGCGATCCCCCGCCTGCCAGCGGCGGAGCCGGCGGACTCTTCGTCGCGGGGCCGGGCGAACTCCTCGGCCGCGTCCCTGGTCAGCACCCGCTGGTCGGTGGCTCGCCCGGCCAGGAACCTCGACAGGCGCCTGACCAGGTAGAGCCGGCTGTCGGGGTAGACGTAGCCGAGGTTCCGCTTGTAGTCGACGTACTCGCTGAACAGCTCCGGGAACGCCCCGTCGGGGATGATCTCAGCGGCCATCGGGCACCTCCAGCGCCAGCGGGCGCAGGTGGGCGACGTCCACCCGCAGATACCGGCGGGTGGTGTTCGCGTCGGCGTGCCCCAGCACCGCGCCGATCACCGGATAAGCAGTCCCAGACCCGAGCATCCCGACCGCCGCAGAGTGGCGCAGGGCATGCAGCCCCCGGTGCCGCTCAGATATCTCGACCCCTGCCCGGGCGAAGCACCCGGCCACCACCTGGTGGAAGTGGTTACCCGCCGCGGGCGGCTGCAGAGGTGCCCTGTGGCGCAGGAACACGTGCGGGTCCTCGACCTCGGGCCGCTCGTTCTTCCAGTAGTCGATGATCGCCAGCGCACACTCATCCGGAAGTGGCAGGTCGAGGCGTCGGCCAGTCTTGTGCTGGACCAAGGACAGCCGCCGGTTCGCCCAGTCGATCTGGTCGAACCGCAGTCCCTTGATGTCCCCCGACCGCATCCCGAGCAGCGAGGCAAGCAGCATCACCGCCCGGTCGCGCAGGCCCGACCCGGACCGGTTGCCGGCCTGCGCCAACGCCCCGGCAACCTCGCCCGGCCGGTAGACCGAGGGCAGCACCGCATCCCTGTCGGCGACGATCACCGGGAACATGGCGCCCAAGGCAGGATCGGCGCCGTGCTCGCGGACCGCGAACCGCAGGTACTCACGCAGGAAGTACAGCTGTCCAGCGCGGCTCGAGGAGGCCATCTGCGCAAGCGACCCAACGTAGGCGGACACGTCCCCGACGCTGAGCGCCGCCACTTGCCGCACCCCCAGCCCGGCCAGAAACGCCAGAAACCGGCGCAGCATCCCAGTCTTGCCGCGCACAGTCGCCTCGGTCAGCCCGCGTCCGACCAGCGACGATGCGTACGCCTCGAACTCCGCCGTGAAGACCTCGGGCACCAAGACCCTCCCGCGCCCGGCCCGCAACGCGAACCGACCCGTCTCGGCCACGTCGAACAGGCAGCTCACCGCCCGACGGTAGAACACCTGCCACCGTTCAGGCCCGTCCGCGCCGACCGCCGCGCAGAACCGTGCAGCAGTCTCCCGATCCGGGCTCCTCGCCCCGCTCACCTCGCAGTACTCCCCGAACTGGCCCCAGACACGCCGGTAGTTCCTCAGCGAGCCAGGCGAGTAGCCGGTCCGCTGCATGAACGCGGCCGCTTGAGCCGCCATCCCGGTGAGAGCAGCCATCAACGATCAACCTCCTTGGTCAGATGACATGACCAACCAAGGAGACCGCCGTTATGCGAAGAGGCCAGGCGTGGGCAAGCCGCCCACCAGCGCAAACACCAACGACTTCACATAACCGAGGGCTTCACATCAGACGAGTTATGCGAGGCCTCGCATAATTCGTCGAAGGAGAACACCACCGCCTTGGCGGGAGGGTCCAGGTAGAGCCCGACCACGTCGATGAGCTTCTCCTCGAACCGAGGATCAGTGGAGATCTTGAACGTGTCGACCTTCCACGGTTTGAGCCCGTGATCGGCCCAAATCTTCGCGACCGCGGCGTGGCTGATGCCCACCCGGGCGGCCAACGTGCGGGTCGACCAATGCGTCGACCCGTCCGCCGGGGTCTCGGTCAGGGTCAGGCGAATCACCTCGGCCACCATCCCCTCGGGCAGCCACGGCTTACGCCCTCGTCCCTCGGCGACCACCCCGACACCGGCAACACCGCGCTGCGCGAACGACGCCCGCCACGCCCGCACCGTGTTCGCGCTCACGCCCTGAGCGCGTCCAATCTCCTCATTGGCCACCCCGCCAGCGGCATCTAGCAGCCCCCGAGCCTGACGCACCGCCGAAAACGACAACGACGGCGAGGACGCGATCGCCTCCAAATCCGCCCGCTGCACTTCGGTCAATGGCAGCGGCGCGGCCGCCCGAGTCCGTGGCATAAGCCAAGCGTAGTCCACAAGCTATTTTATTTACAGAGCACTAGTTGCAGGCCTCTGAGTAGGCACAACGCTCTCGGCGGGACCCAGATATGCCTACCAGCTGCGGAAGTCGGGCCAGGCGGGTGACCCCCTCGGGATATTTGTGGCTCTCCCGGCATCGATGTGGGTCGATTCCGGGCCTGATGGCGACGGACTGCCTTGCTGGCAAGGGGATCCGGTACGCGGGCTGAGCGTCGGGTGACGCGCACGGGCGTGGACCTAGGTTTGGAGGTTCCTACACGCAGCCAAACAAGGGACACCCGTGCGCGTCACGACTGCATTCAACCGCCTGCTGAGCCTGCCGGGGGTGAGCGTCACGGAGGTTTGCTTCGAGCACGAGCAGCTCGTCGTGGATGTGGCGTTGCGGCGCCGCCGGTTGCAGTGCCCGGAGTGCACGTTCAGCACCGCGGCCTGTTACGACACCCGGCCGGTGTTCTCGCGTTGGCGGCATACCGACATGGGTCGCTGGAAGGTCCTGGTGCGGGCCGGTCTGCGCCGGCTCGCGTGCCCGGCCCACGGGGTCAGGGTCGAGGCCGTCCCGTTCGCCCGGCACCGCTCGGGGTTCAGCCGCGACTTCGAGGACCTCATCGCGTTCCTGGCGACCAAGACCGACAAGACCACGATCGTGCGGCTGTCCCGGGTGGACTGGGACAGCGTCGGGCGGATCTGCGAACGCGTCGTCGCCGACGGCCTGGACCCCGGGCGTTTGGACGGGCTGGTGAACATCGGCGTCGATGAGGTGAGCTGGCGCAAGCACCACCGGTATCTCACTCTGGTCACCGACCACACGGCCAAGAAGATCGTGTGGGGCGCCGAGGGCAAGGACACCGCCACCCTCGATGCGTTCTTCGACGAACTCGACCAGACCAGAATCCGCTGCGCTGCAGGCGATCAGCATGGACATGGGCGCGGCGTTCCTGAAGAGCGCCCGCTCTGAAGGGCACGCCCCGCAGGCGGTGATCTGCATCGACCCGTTCCACGCGGTCAAGCTCGTCACCGACGCCCTGGACGTGGTGCGCCGGGCGACCTGGAACCAGCTGCGCCAGCTCCCCGACCAGGCCGCCGCGAAGAAGTTCAAGGGCGCCCGCTGGTCGCTGCTCAAACGCCCCGAGAACCTCACCGACGACCAGGCCGCGACGCTACGTCAGCTCCGCAACCGCGGCGGTGACCTGTGGCGGGCCTACAGCCTCAAGGAGGCCTTCCGGGCGATCTTCTCCGGCGACCTGAACCCCGAGGAGACCCTCGAGCTGATCGACCGGTGGTGCTCCAAGGCCAGCCGCTCCCGGCTCGCTCCCTTCGTCAAGGTCGCCAAGACCATCCGCAAGCATCGTGACGGGATCCTGGCGGCCATCCGACTGAAGATCAACAATGCCCGGGCAGAGGGCTTGAACAACCACGTCCGCCTGATCATCCGACGGGCCTACGGATTCCACTCACCCGCTGCCGCACTCGCCCTAGTCATGCTCACCTGCGGACCGATCGACCTCGTCCTACCTCACGAACGAGCCGCGATCTGACCCACACTCATGCCGGGAGAGCGCTATTTGGTCGCGCGCGCTATCGGCCGCAGTCAGAAGATTGCTGCCAGCAGCGAGCGCACGTGACGCGGCTACTTCGAAGGGTTCGCGCTGTCCGCGGCTGCGGTGACGTCGGGCAGGACCTGCGCTGCCGAGTCGATGGCCGACGCGGAGACGCCCTGCGCGGCGCCGGCAACGCTGTCGGTGACACCAGTGACGCTGCCGGACACGCTCTCGGCGACACCCGCGGCACCGCCGGACATTGTCTCGGTGACACCGGTCAGGCCTTCAGCGGCGCCGGTCGCCGATTCGGTGACACCCTGCGCGGCGGTCGCGGCGGCATCGCCGACCGTTCCCAGGTCAACCGGCAATTCGGGTATCTCGATCCCCAACGACTCGGTGGCACCGGCGACGGCCTTCTTCAGTGCAGCCCACATCAGGGGATCTCCTCCACATGGAAATTCGGGGGTATTCAGCTACCAGACTAGCGCAGCTCATTCCTATAGGAGCGGGGCCGTGTCGACCGTTCGCTGGTGGCGGTTTTGGGCTCGCCGGCGCCGTTCTCGTCAACGACAATCGGCGTGGCCGCCGAGGCTGTTAGTCGGGTCGAGCTGGGGCTGGTTCTCCTGCCGGGCTGAGGGAAAGGGGCCGTTTTCCGTCAGTGCTGTTTCGTGGGCGAGATGAGTGGGCGGCCTACGTCGCGCTGCCACGTACGACGAAGACGTACCACGGGATCGCCTCCGGGGCGCGAGCCCTACGGCGACGGAGTGCCCGTAGTAGTCGCAGGAGTCACGACCTGCCGGGGCGGCCGGGAAAGCCGGACCACAGGGCGAAGGGGCACAGGTGATCGAAGAGGTCCAGCGGTGGGAGTTATGCGTAATGCGGTGGGAGTTATGCGTAATGCAGAGTGCCGCAACACTGCTGGACATCCGCGTCGGGCCCACAGCGTGGTCCCGGCGCAGATCACTGGAGAGCGGTGTGACGGGAACTGTCAAGCACCGTTCGGGAAGAGGTCGACGGGCGGGGGCTGGAAACGGAACGCGAACGGGTCACCGCGCCAGCCCTCGACCCAAGCAACCTCCCAGGCGTGGGCTGAGGAGAACCGCCCTCCGCAGTTCTGCTGGTCGAAGGCAAGCCACCGGAACGTCAGACGTCGGAACCTGGGGCGGTGAGGTCAGCGGGTTACCGCCCTGACGGTGCCGGCACCGTTGGGCACGAGGCTGAAGGCGCCCTCCTCTTCCTGCGCGTTGTGCAGCCGCAGCACGGCATACAGTCCATAGAGCAGGCGCCGCAGCTCGACGATGTCCTCGGGTTGGGTGGTGTCGCTGCCCAGTCCGACGAGCAGCCGCCGCAGCCTACTGACCTGGTGCTCGATCTCGGCGTGGGTGCGGCTCAAGGCCGCCGTGGCGTCGGTGCCGCCCAGGGCTCGGCTCACCAGCGGGACGAGCAGCTCCTCGTCGGCCCGTTCGTGCGGCACGAGCTCGCCGTCGAGCCGGTCCAGCAGCGTGCGTACCGGTGCGAGGTCGCTGTCGCGGGTGGAGAGCCGGTCGGCCGATGATCGGATCTGCTCGATTAAGGGCAGGACGGCGTCGTGTTCGGCACGCAGCCGCAGCGCGGTGGCCACGTCCGCGGGGGGCATCGCGATCGTGTGCACCTTGCCCGGCAGCACGCCCCGCAACGCGATGCCGATGGCCAGCACGTCGATGACCTCCTGCACGACCGCGCCCGCCGCGGGCGGCAGCAGGCCGGCTGCGGCGGCGAGCATCGCGACCAGGGACAGGCCCATGCCGACCAGGACGGCCTGCAGGGCGATCCGCTTGCAGCGTCGGGCGATGAGGATGGCGTCGGCCAAGGCGTCGACCCGGTCGACCGTGAGCACCACGTCGGCGGCCTCCGAGGAAGCCGTCGCCCCACGCGAGGCCAGTGCCACCCCGACCCCGGCGGCTGCCAGCGCCGGGGCGTCGTTGATGCCGTCGCCGACCATGATCGTCGCGCCACCGGCCGACTCGCGTTGAATCGCGGCGAGCTTGTCTGCCGGGTCGCAGTTGGCCAGCACGCTGTCCACGCCCACGATCCGCCCGACCATGTCCGCGATGTCGGCGCGGTCGCCGGTGACCAGCACGACGCGGGTGATCCCGGCCTGGCGCAGCGCGCGGACCATCCGGGGTGAGTCGGGCCGGATCGCGTCCTCGAGCAGGAACGCGCCTACCGGCTCGTCGTCGACGGCGGCGAACACGGTCAGGGAGCCGTCCAGATCGGCGCGGCGACGCACCTGGCGTACCCACGCCGGGGTGGTGTCGCCCACGATCCACGCGGCCTTGCCCAGCTTCACCTGGTGGCTGCCCACGGTGCCCTGCAGGCCGTAGCCATGAACTTCGTGCACGTCCTGCGGCATCGCCAGGGCGAGCCCGCGTCGGGTGGCGCCGGTGACGATGGCGCTGGCCAGCACGTGCGCGGATACCTGGTCCAGGGAAGCGGCCAGGCGCAGTACTTCGTCTGCGTCCATCCGCTCACCGGCGGTGACGACGTCGGCCAGGACCGGGTGCCCCTGGGTCAGCGTGCCGGTCTTGTCGAACAGCATCACGTGACCGCCGGCCAGCCGTTCCAGGGCGCCACCGCCCTTGATGACCACCCCGGTCTGGGCGGCCCGGCTCAGGCCGGACATGATCGCGATCGGGGCGGCCAGCAACAGCGGGCACGGGGTCGCGACCACAAGCACGGCCACAGCCCGCACGGCGTCCCCGCTCAGTGCCCAGCAGGCACCCGCGAGGATGAGCGTGAGCGGCACGAAGGCGATGGCGAACCGGTCGGCGGCGCGAACGAAGGGCGCTGATGAAGCCTGGGCCTGCTCGACCAGGCGCACCACCCCGGCGTAGGTGGACTCGGCGGCCAGTGCCGTGGCGACCATGCTGATCGGCTGGCCCGCGTTGACCACACCGCTTCGGACATCCTCGCCGGCCAGCCGCTCGACTGGCAGCGCCTCCCCAGTCAGGGCCGACTCGTCCAGCACGGCGGTGGCGCGAAGCCGTCCGTCAACCGGGACGATCTGCCCGGTGCCTACCGCCAGCAGGTCACCGACGACGACCTGGTCAACCGGGATCTCCACGACCCCACCCTGGCCGATCCGTCGGGCCGTGCGGGGGGCCCGCTGGACCAGCAGGCTCAGCTCACGCCGTGCCCGCGCGGCGGCCCGGGACTCCAGAAGCTGGCCGCTGGCGAGCATCACCGTGATCATGGCGCCTGCGAACGGTTCGTTGACCACGATGGCGCCGGCCAGGGCCAGGACCGCGATGATGTCGACGCTGAGCTGGCGGCGCCGGATCGCCTCGACGGTCCACAGGATGGAGAAGACCAGGCCCAGCCCGGTGCCCAGCAACCACAGGATGCGCGCGGGGGTCGGGGCGGACAGCCACGCCAGGCCCCCGGCGAGCAGCAGCAGCGTCGACACCCAAAAGAGCACCGCTTCCTTGCTTGCGCGCAACCAGGTCACCACTCGATTGTCCGCCACCGCGACCACCAGCGAGCCAGAGGCTAAAGGCCCGCTGAGCGCGGCTCGCCGCGCCCACCCCCCGGCGGACCCGGCGCGCTGGCGCCCCGAGACCTCCCCGCCGCGCGGGGGGCCTTGTCAGCGAGCCGTGGCGTGAGCAGTGCGTGCGCGAGTGCGCGATCATGAATGGGATTTGCCAGGTGAGCCATCGCGCTATGGGCTGGAAACCGCCGGTACGTCCCCGACCGGCGCGGACCTGGCCGACAGAGGCCAACCGTCGCACCGGCCCTGAGCCACCCGCCTGGCGGTAGGCCAGCCACGACAGAGAGCCCTTGAGCAGTCTAGCCCGTGCCTGGCCAACCCAAGCCGGTCTGACCAGCCGCGCGTAGGAGGAGCTGGATGACCCACCCGCCGTCCCACACGGTGAACCCGCCGGCGCTGTGCAGGGCGTTGGGCACGCCCTGCATCATCCGCACGGCCGGGTTGTCCTGGAACATCGTGAACTGAAGCGGGGACACCTGTTGGGGTAGGCAGCGTTGTAGCTGGCGACCTCCAGGGCCAGGTAGGCGGCGACGGCTGCCGTCATCAGCAGCGTCCCGGCCAGACGTCTCGCGCAGGTGCGCCGCTGCTGCCGGGGTGGGGTAGCGGCGCAGGAAGGCCAGGCTGATCGGGGATTCGACGTCGGCGAAGATCGCCTTGGCGCCGGTGCTGGGTATCGTTGGCGTGTGGGCCGGCCGGTGGATGATCTTGTCGCGATTCCGCTTGGGACTCGGCGTTTTGAGGATCTCGGAGCGCTTGCCGCGATTCCGGAAGAGACTCGGTATTTCGGGCTCTCCCGGCATGGATGTGGGTCATGCGGTCAGGCGTTCGTGGGGTAGGCGGAGTTGGATCGGTCCGCAGGAGAGCATGACCAGGGACAGGGCGGCCTCGGCGGAGTGGAATCCGTAGGCGCGGCGGGTGATCAGCCGCACGTGGTTGTTCAGGCCTTCGGGGCGAGCGTTGTTGATCCCGAGGTTGATCGCGGCCAGGATGCCCTCGCGGAACTTGCGGATGGTCTTGGCGACCTTGACGAACGGCGGCAGCCGGCTGCGGGAGGCTTTGGAGCACCACCGGTCGAGCATCGCCGCCACGGTGTCCTGGTCCAGATCACCGGCGAAGATCGCGCGAAACGCTTCCTTGAGGGCGTAGCCGCGCCACACGCTGCCACCGCGGGCGCGCAGTCGGCGCAAGGTCGCGCTCTGGTCGTCGGTGAGGTTCTCCGGTCGTTTCAGCAGCGCCCAGCGGGCACCCTTGAACGTCTTGGCCGCGGCCTGGTCCGGCAGCCGGCGTAGCTCGTTCCAGGCCGCCCGACGCACCACGTCCAGGGCGTCGGTGACCAGCTTGACGGCATGAAACGGGTCGATGCAGATGATCGCTTGGGGGGCGTGCCCGGGGGCGCGCACGCTCTTGGTGAACGCGGCACCCATGTCCATGCTCACCGCCTCGATACCGGCCGAACGCGCCTGGCCCAGCTGGTCGAAGAAGCCGTCCAGGGTGGCGGTGTCCTTTACCGGCGGCGCCCCAGACGATCTTCTTGGCGTCGTGGTCGGTGACCAGGGTCAGGTAGCGGTGGTGGCGGCGCCAGCTCACCTCGTCCACCCCGATGTTGACCAGCCCGTCGAGGCGGTCCTGATCCAGCCCGTCGGCCACGACCCGTTCACAGATCCGCCCGACGGTGTCCCAGTCCACCCGCACCAGCCGGGTGATCGTGGACTTGTCGGTCTTGGTCGCCAGAAACGCCACCAGGTCCTCGAAGTCGGCGCAGAACCGTGACCCGGCCCGGGCGAACGGCACCGCCTCGACCCGCACCCCGTGGCTGGGGCAGCGCAGCCGCCGCAGCCGAGCCCGGACCAGCAGCCGCCACCGGCCCAGGTCCAGATGCCGCCAGGTCGAGTCCACCGCCCGGGTGTCATACCGCGAGCCGGTCGTGAACGAGCACAGCGGGCAGGCCAGCCGCCGCCGACGCAGGGCCACCTCCACGGTGACCGCGGCGGCACCGAACGACACCTCCCGCACGATGATGCCAGGAAGGTCCAACAGGCGGTTGAATGCAGTAGTGACGCGCACGGGTGCGTGAGCCCTTTCGGTCCGGATGAGTCTTGGTCTACCCACCGAACCTAGAGCCACGCCCCGTGCGCGTCTTTCAACCCCACCTCGTGTCGCGGAACCCCTTCATCAGCAACGGGCCTGACACTCACCCAACCCGATCTGACCCACATTCACCCCGGGAGAACCGTAAAGCCGGTCCTCCCACCTATCCTATTCCGGCCTCACGGTCGAGTCTGCTCGATCCCGGTGAGGGCTTGCAGCAGCACGGATAGGTTGCCGGACAGCAGGCGGCCAACATCCATATCGAGTTGATGGCGGTGTCAGCTGAGGGCAGGTCAGCGCAGGTCGGCGCCGAAACGCAGATCCCCGGGTCGGTGGTTGCGGACATCTGCAGGTGTGTGAGACATAGCAGGGATCGTCGTCTTGTTGATCCCAGGCGACGAGCCAGCCAAGGGAGATACAAATGCCGATCCCGCGGAGAGTCGCGCAGCTGAACCGGGTGGGACTGAACCGGCTGACCAGGCGGCTGGCTCCGTGGCTGCCGGGATTCGGGGTCGTCGTGCATCGCGGCCGCCGCTCCGGCCGCGAATACCACACGCCGGTTAACGTGTCCCCGCAGCGACGGGGTACGCATCGCGCTGACCTACGGGGCTGACTCTGACTGGGTGAAGAACGTCTTGGCCGCAGGCGGCTGTCGGCTGCGCACCCGCGGTCGATACCTCCGCCTATCTGATCCGCGCCTGGTGCACGACCGTGCACGACCCAGACCGCGGCGGCATACGGCCGCCAGAACGGGCGGTTCTGCGCTTGCTGCGGGTCAGCGACTTTCTCGATCTACGCGAACCAGCGGCCGCCCGCGATCGGCAGTGATCCCCGCCACTCAGCGACGGCCCTGCCCGCAGCAGGGCACCGGCTACCGGAGGTCCGTCTCTCAGCTCAGCACCGGACGATCCTCCGGCGCGGCAGGGACGACACGAGGCCGCCTCAAGATCAGCGCCATAACGAAGCCCTACTCGCGTGCCGCATGCCAGACCGCCGCCGCCGTCCGTGACGCCAGCCAGAGTGACGCCAGCCAGAGTGACGCCAGCCGGACCGCTCCCCCACGGAAGCATCCCGGCACCAGGGCGGGTATGGCGGACACGCTCATTGGCGGGGCATGCCTGCAAATGCAGTCCGCCGAGAGCGACGTCCCGAACTAACGGCGAATGACGCGCGCCAGGCGCGTCACGCACTCCCAAACCCCTGAATGGACACGCGTGAACCCCACTACTCGAGCCGACTGGCGCACTGCTGAAGCTGACGATCTGGGGTGGAGCACCGGCGAGCCGGTGGGGTCAGCGTCGCTCTATCGAGGCGCTGATCCCCAGCTCGGCCAGCAAGGCCAGGACGCAGGCCTTGATCTCATCGCGGATCGGCCGCACAGCCTCAGTCCCTGACCAGCGGGGTCGTCCAGGACGCAATCCCGATATCGCTTGCCCAGATGAAGGGCCAGCTATCCCCGCGACCCACGATGATGATGACGACGACGACGACGGCCTCGGCCGCGTCGGTGGTACGCAGCTTGGGTTTCTCGGCGGAGATGTCGATCCCCTCTTCGAGCATCGCGGCCCGCACAGCGAGGTTCACGCTCTCGGCAGGTGCCGAGCCGTCCGAGCGCACTTCGACCGCGCCGCCGGACAACTGCTGGGCGTAGGCGGCGCTCATCTGTGAGCGGCCTGCGTTCCGCTTACGGCGCAGTGTGAGGCGGAGTAGCGGACCGGAGGTCCAGGCGCCAGTCGTTCAGGTCATGAGGCGCCCCTCCCAGGGACTCGAACTTGGACGCCTCGAGTGAGCGACTCGCTGGGCGCTAGCATTGGTGTGACAGCGGCCCCGCGGCGCTCATTTGGCGAGAATTCCGTCTGGGTTCGGTGATGGTGATCCGACGGGTGCTCGGAAGTCCACCTGGTGGGTGGCGTGGCATCGGGTTTCACTGCGTCGATGCCTACGTCAATCGGTTGGCCAAGTCGTGTCGTGGGGTGACCACCGGGACGCGACGGTCCGTACGTCTTATCGGGTATCCCAAGCCGGGTATCCGGGCGCTGGTTGCGTCCCGCGACGGCCAGCGGGTCCGCGTTCATTCCAGAGGAGGAGCTTTTGGCTAGAGGAGTCCAGCGCCGCTCCGGCGCGACCCAAACGGCCCCACGATCCGCGCGTCGGGTCCGCCGGTCGGACGATGAAGGCATCATCCCGGTCCTCGCACGCGGGGTGCGCGAGGTCGAGGCAGACGTTCAGCGCGGTCGATTGAGGCCCTCAGTGCGCAGCAAGTTCCAGGTTGTCGCGCTGCTGGTCCGCGAGGAACGTGCCCGGGTCAAAGCTAACGAGAGAGAGGTGATACCTACCGCGCCGGGCAGCTCAAGCGCCTCGACGGGATCGCGACGATCCTGGCGATGGCTGCCGTGCGCGACACCTCGCTACTGGCGCTGCTCGCCGAGGACGCTGTCGTCTCGGACGCGGCCAGGTCGCTCAGGCGCGACATGCTGATCTCGGCGGGTATGAAGCCCAGCGCCGACGAGGTCACCACCAGCGAGCCGCTGGCCACCTCCGCCACGACCAAGCGTCGGGTGGTGCCGGCGTCGGTCGTCTCGCGAAAGCTTGCCAACCCGTTCCTGGCTCCCGATTTCGGGTACGTCGGCGCATCCGGGTCGCGCTCGCATCTTCTGGCCAGCTGGGAGCTGATCGAGCCCCTGCTCAACTCGTTCGAGCATGCCGCAGGCGAAGCCTCGGCATGCATGGCACTTCCCGAAGCGTCCCCACGAGGAGCGCCGCATGGGCTGGAGTTGATGCCACACCAGGCGCAGCTGGTCACCGCGGCTGAGCACGGCCACCGGAGCTTTCTTCTGGCTGATGAGCCAGGCCTGGGCAAGACGGCTCAGGCGCTACTGGCCGCGCAGGCCGCGAACGCCTACCCGCTGCTGGCTGTCGTACCGAACGTCGTCAAGACCAACTGGGCGCGCGAGGCTGGCCTGTGGACGCCCGGACACCCGGCCACCGTGATCCACGGAGACGGCGACACGATCGACGGGTTCGCCGACATCGTCGTGGTCAACTACGAGCTGCTCGACCGTCACGTTGGCTGGCTCGGCGACCTCGGCTTCCGAGGCATGGTCGTCGACGAGGCGCACTTCATCAAGAACAAGAAGTCCCAGCGCTCACAGCACGTTCTGCAGCTGTCCGAACGCATCCGGGCCCGCACCGCGCAACCGCTGATGATGGCGCTCACCGGCACCCCGCTGATCAACGACATCGAGGACTTCAGGGCAATCTGGCAGTTTCTCGGCTGGATCGGCGAGAACAACCCGGGCGCCGGACTGATGCAGTCCCTCGAGCAGACCGGCCTAACACCGGCGGACCCCGGGTTCCACGCCGCCGCCCGCGCCCGCGTGATCGAGCTGGGCATCGTGCGTCGCCGCAAGGTCGACGTGGCCGCCGACCTGCCCGCCCGCCGCATCGCCGACCTGCCCGTCGAGCTCGACGACGCCGTCGGCCGCTCGATCCGCGACGCCGAGCGCGAGCTCGCCGGCCGGCTCATCTCGCGCTATGAGAGCGCACGCAAGACGCGGACCCGCGGTGTCGAGACGCAGGGCATCGACCACGACCTCGTGCGCCGAGTCGCCGGCTGGGAGCTGGCCGACACGGCCACGGCGAAGCCCGGCGAGAACGTGTTCAGCATGATGCGACGCATCGGCCAGGCCAAGGCCGCCCTGGCCGCCGACTACGCCGCGCAGCTGGCACGTAGCGTCGGCAAGGTCGTGTTCTTCGCCAAGCACGTCGACGTGATGGACCTCGCCGAAAAGACCTTCGCCCAGCGCGGCATCCGCCACTGCTCGATCCGGGGCGATCAGACGGCAACCCAGCGCCAGAGCAACATCGACGCGTTCGTGAACGACCCCGAGGTCACCATCGCGGTCTGCTCGCTGAAGGCGGCCGGGGTGGGCCTCAACCTGCAGGTCGCCTCCAACCTGGTGCTCGCCGAGCTCTCCTGGACCCACGCCGAGCAGACTCAGGCCATCGACCGCGTGCACCGCATCGGCCAGGCGGAGCCCGTCACCGCCTGGCGCATCATCGCCGCGCAGACCATCGACTCGAAGATCGCCGAACTCATCGACAGCAAAGCCGGGCTCGCCGCCAGGGCGCTCGACGGTTCCGACGCCGCTGTGTCATCAGCGACCGACATACAACTGGAGTCTCTCGTCGCGCTGTTGACGGACGCGTTGTCAACGTCGCCGTAGCCACGCGCTGCCATACTGCACTGCAACGGCCCCCGGACGCGGCAGAAGCATCAACGAGCGTCCTCGGTCATTCGTGCGCCCCCCAGACTGCAGTGACATGGTGTAGGTGATCTTTGGTTCTCAGCTCAAGCTCGGATAATCGACGGCCGGCTGACCCACGCTTGGCTCCTTCACAGGCCCGGTGGCGGGCAGGACGAGGGTGAAACGGGAACCGGGCGCGAGGTTTCCATCGATGTCCAGTCGTCCCCGGTGGGCACGGACGACCTCGTCCACCAGGGCCAAACCGAGCCCGAACCGTCGCCCGTCGCCGATGGATGATCCCCGGGCGAACCGTTCGGTGAGCTGGGCTGCCGCACTGGGGGCCAGCCCGTCGCCGTTGTCGCGCACGTCGACGCAGACGTCTTGATGGTCGCGGCGGACGGTGACGGTGACCGTCTCTGCGACGGGCGAGTGGGCAATCGCGTTGTCAACCAGCGCAGATAGCGCCCGTCGTAGCGCGGTGGGTGCCCCCCGCACCAGGTACGCCTGGCGGGGCGACGCACCCAGCACCTGGGACTGCAGGCGTACGCCGCGTTGACTGGCGTACGGCCTCATGCTGGCTACGACCGCCTCGCAGAGCGCGCCGACGTCGACATCCTCACCGAGCGGGGAATGGTGCTGCAGCTGCGCTGAGGTCAGCAGATCGGTGACGACATCGCCCAGCACGCGGGTGTCGGCAACCAGTTGGGCCAGCTCGGAACTGCGCTGCGGGTCGGCGTCCGACTCCTGCAGGCGCAGTAGCTGCGCGCGGGTGTTGACGACCGCTAACGGGGTGCGCAGCTCGTGGCTGGCGTCCGCGACGAACCGGCGCTGCCGGGCGAGCGCTTCCCCAAGGGGGCGCACCGCCCGCCGCCCGACGAGCAGACCGATCAGGCCAGCCAGGGCGATGCCCACCAGCCCGGCCGTGGTGACGGCCACGAGCAGGCGGTGTTCTTCGCTGGTGTGCCGGCTCCAGTCATAGATCGCGACGAACCGGCTGCCCGCTCGCAGGTCGACCCAGGCGGTCCACTGCTGGTTGCCGGCCTCGATGGTCAGCTGGCCTGGCGGGGCGCTGTCCAGAACGGGCGCCTGCGCCGCTGGTTGCGGCGTTCCGGCGCTGACGGTGCGTTGTCCTGGCGCGTTTGTTTGGGGAGCGGGGACCTGGACCAGCCAGACACCGACTGGCGGGTCGGTGACATCGTCTGCGGTCGCTGCGGCCTGCTGCAGGACGGCCTTGACCTCCTGGGCCTGTTGACGGTCGAACAGCAGCACCGAGCCGACCGTCACGACGAGCACGACGAGGGCCACGGCTAGGGCCGTCTGCAGCGCCACCGTCCAGGCGGCCCGCCGAAGCAGCTGCGCGTCGCCGTGCCGGGAACGGGCCGGTACGCGCCGTGCTCGTCTCATCCTGATCCGAGCCGGTAGCCGATTCCGTGCACGGTTTCGACCGCGGCCCGGCCAAGCTTTCGACGCAGGTAGTGAACGTAGGTATCGACGGCGCCCGGTGTTCCGGCCCCTTCGAAGACAAGGTCGAGCAGGTCCTCGCGGGTGAAGATCCGTCGTGGATGTCGCGCGAGCAGGGCCAGCAGCTGCGCCTCCCGAGCCGACAGGTCGATGCCTTGCCCGTCGACGACGGCCCTGGACTCGCTCAGGCGCAACTCTCCCCGCCGCAGCGGCAGCGGCGCATCCTCGGGGTGTCGTGGCCGCAGCAGCGCCCGCAGCCGGGCCAGCAGCTCCTGCACGTCGAAGGGTTTCCCAAGATAGTCCTGAGCGCCACCGTCGAGACCTTCAACACGGTCGGCCACGCTGTCTCGAGCGGTGAGCACCAGCACCGGTGCCGTCACGCCGCGCCGTCGCAGCCGAGCGATGAGGTCGATGCCCTCGATGCCGGGCAGTCCACGATCGACGACCAGCACGTCCCACTGCTCGACCAGCCCGCGGTGCAGGCCCTGCTGCCCGTCGCGGGCGACGGTCACCGCGTACCCCTGACCGGTGAGCAGCCGCTGCAGCAGCCCGGACAAGTCCCGGTCGTCCTCGACCAGCAGCAGGCGAGGACCCGTCGGCATATCGTTCATCGTGGCACGGCCAGCTGCGGGTTTCGGCGGTGGCCGGCCGCCGCGGCCACACCGTTCAAGAGCCGTGGGTCGTGGTGGAACCGCCGCCGGAGGAGCGGCCCTGCAGACCGGGGGTCTGGCCGAATCCAGATCGGGAGCCGCCGCCGGGCTGGCTCTGGGCGCGGCGGCTGCTTGCTGTCGAGGGCGACTGCGCCGGTGTGGCGGGCGATGGGGAGGCCGAGGCGTGGGCAAGGGCCAAGTGCCCTGTCAGGGCGAGGGTGCCGACGGCTGCCGCGCCGAGTACGGCTTGGGTCAGCCGCCGGGTCACTTTCAGGGCCGAGTTCATTGCGATCCTTCAGGGTAGTCGACGATGACGGGGTCGCCGGGTGGCCTGGTCGCACCCTGTGGGCTGGCTGTGTGCCAGGCCAGCGCCCGGGCGGGACAGAGCCGGATGGCCGCGGCGCCCAGTTCCGGTTCGACGTGTGCGGAGTGGACGATGGGATACCCCCACTCGTCGAGGGAGACCTGCTCCGGCAGCAGGCTGGCGCAGATACCGTGCCCGGTGCACGCGACCCGGTCCACGATCAGCGGTAGCGCCGAAGCGCGTTGTCGGCGGGATCGGATGTCAGACGCAGACGACATGGCTGCTCCGTGAGGCCGCCTCGCTGGTGCAGGTCCCGGCCAGGTGCGCGGAGACTTCCGCGGCGAAGACGCGCAGGGCGCTTCGCGCGTAGCCGGCGACACCGTCAGGGAAGCGGCATGCCCCGCGACCGGGCAACAACCCGAGTCGGCGCCCGAGGCGCTGCACACCGACCCGGTCCAGGGAACATTCCCGCAGCAGCCGCATGTCCTCAGCCAGTGCCGGGATCCCGAACATGCACGGCCCGCACTGTCCGGCTGACTCCCCCGCGGCATAGTCCAGGACGTCGCTGACGTGGGCCAGCGGGCATCCGTCCCCCCCGAGCACCAGGACCGTCCCGGGACCCGGCGAGATCTCGTATGCCGCCAGGCCGGCCCGTGACCAGATCGCGGCTTGAGCTTCTTGCGGGGTCAACCATCCACCGCTGAGCCCGCCGACGCCCACACCGGACACCGGCCCGGTGGCACCCCCGGCAGCCTGGATCAGCTGCGCCACGGTAACCCCAGCGGCCGTCTCCGTGATTCCCGCAGCGAACACCGCACCGTCGATGCTCGCCAGCCGAGGGCCGGGTTCCTGGAAGGTCCCGAACGAGCGGAACCACACCGGACCGCGCTGCGCGATCTGGGCGATCCGTAGCACCGTCTCAGCGTTGAGCACGACCGTGGCGGGAAGCCTGCGACCGTCGGCGTCGCAGGCCCCGAAAACAACCGGAACCCGCTTGGTCAACGGCCGGGCAAGCCCACCGTTGGCAAGGGAGACCAGTGAACTCTCCTCCGAGGAAACGTACCGGTCCGGCACCGACAGCACATCCAGGCCGGCACGGAGCAGGTTGGCCTCGGTGTGGGTGCCCCGGTGCGCGGCGAACCGCACTGCCGCGCCGCCGATCAGCCCAGCGCCGTGGACCACCTGCGCAAGATGATGCTCGACGACGAACGCGTCCTTGCCAGCCCCCAGCTCACCATCGCAGGCGTTCACGATGAGCTCGGCGCGCTGATCGAGGGCCGCACGCACCTTGGTCGCGGTGGCGAACGCGGCGCCGCCGCGGCCAGTCAGCCCGGCCTGCTCCAAAGCCACCAGCAGCGCCTGGGCCGTCATGACCACTCCTGCAGCGCGACCGTACGACGCTGCTCGGTGTCCGCATCGGTGGCCAACAGACGCCACCCGAGGGCGGCTGCCCCAACGGCGGCGCAGCCGATGGTGATCCCGCGCAGGACCGGCTCGTCGCCGGTGCCCATGGCGATGCCGTGGACCACGGCAATGGGCCAGAACGCGAACGCGCTCAGGTGCACCACTTTCCACACCCGTTCCGGCAGTCGATGGCGAAGCAGCGAGGTGATGACGATCGCCGCGGCCAGGTCCACCGCGATCGTGCCCAGCCCCACCCATGCCCTCTCATATCCCGACGTGAACGGGATGATCGCCGAGATCCAGTCGATGCTGACATACGTCTCCACGCTCGCCGTCGCCACATGCACGAGCAGGAACACCGACGCACCAAGCGACAGCGATCGGTGCACACCCATGACGACGGCCGAACGGATCCCTCTCGGGCGCCGGCGGGACGCGGTGACCAGACCCAAGACCACAACGACGGTGAGCATCGCCACGCTCGCCACGCCGGTCGCCCGGGACAGAAACCACAACAGCTCGTTCACGCTGCCCGGCCCTCTGCGGCGGGCCACCCAGGAGTGACCACGACGCTTCCGCTGACCCCGTCGAGCCGAGCAGGCTATGCCGCGGCTCTCGAGCCAGGCGGGGGCGTCGGTTCCAAGGATGACCGCCGCGGTGCTGGCCGCGTTGGCCTCCACGGCCGAGACGCCCGCGCAGCTAACCTGCGCCCACACCGATGCCGCAGTCCGCCCCGTGCGGGGGTCGAGGATGTGATGGCGTTGCTCGGTTCCCTGCGTCCACCTGCGCAGCTGGGTCGATGACGTCGCCACCGCCTGCCCCCTGCTGACCACGACCTGACGGGTCACGCCGTGGTGGTCCTCCACGCCGATCTCCCACCCGGCGCCCGGCAGCTCACCCGAGACGGCGATGTCCCCGCCGAGATTGACCAAGAACCCACCCGGCAACTGCTCGGCAAGCCGGGCCGCGATGACATCCGCTGCGAACGCCTTGCCCGTCGCCCCCAGATCAAGCAGGCTTCCGCCCGGGACGGTCAGTAGACGAGTACGCGGATCGTAGCCCACGGTGCGCCACCCCGGAATCACGCTCATCGGCGCGCCTTCACGCTCGCCCAGGTCGGTCGCCCGCCCGCGGACGAGGTCGAGGTCCGCGTCGTACCCGCAGGCCGCGACCGCCCGACCGACTGTCGGGTCCACGAGGCCGTCGGTGATGTCGGCGGCGTGCAGCGCCGCCTCGATGCAGCCGCCCAGCAGCGGCGAGACGACCACCACCACGTCGACGCTGACCGCCAGCTCGGCGATGCGGCTGACCTCCGAGTCGGGCCGGAACCGGGACGCGGCCCGGTCCAGCTCATCAACCATTCTCTCGGCCAGCTCGGCGCCCGGCGCCAGGGCCGCCGAATTCAGCGTCAAGATGGTGTGCTGGCAACCGATCGCCGAGAACTCGTGCCGGTAGACGCTCATCACGAGCCCTTCGTCGTCGTCGTGCCGGAGCTGGACGAGCTGCCGGCAAGTGGCTTCGTCGGGGACGGCGCCGACGAACTGCTCGAGGTCGAGCGGGTGGTCGTCGAAGGGGTTGTGCTGCTCCTCGGGCTCGCCGGCGCAGCGGATGTCGTCGCGGCAGTACCCGTCGTCGTCGGCGTGGAGGGGCCTGTCGCGGAGCTCGTCGGTGTCGTCGCCGCGGCGCCGGCCGCCACAGCGGTCTCCGCCTTGTTAGCGGCGTATGCGTCCGCGAGATGCAAACCCAGGCCACCGACGGCCAGGGTCGAGGCAAGCAACACGCCAGCGGTCCAGCGCCGGGTGCTGCGCAGGGCCACATTGACGTGGCGAGGGTGACGGCTTGTCATTCCATCTCCTGAGCGAGCGGCGGCGGCCTCGGACGGCGGGAATCTTGGGTTCCCGACGACGATGTGCCAGCCACCTTTGCGGGTCGTGTGCGCTCCTTGTGGACCAGCGGTGTGAGACGAAGAACATCGCGTGGTTCCACTCGCAAGCCTGCCGCCCAGGCCTCAGACGTTCCTTAGAAGGCTCAAGCCCTGGCTCGAGCAGGCGTGCCGGCGCGCCGCTGGTGGGTCCGCACGAGTCCGTCGACTTGGCGCCGCTTGCGCGCAATCGACAACTGGATGGGGTTGCCGATGATGATCAGACCGTCCATGAACGTCAAGCCGCTCGCTTAGGCGTAGCTCATCGCATTCCCAAGAGGCGTGCTCATCGCATTTCCAAGCCCAGCCCTTGATCGTGACACCCGCCGAGGCCAACCAGGGCAGGACCGGTTCGTGCAGATGCGTCGGCAGGTTGTCGCAACTGACGACAATGCACTCCGCCCCCCGGGCGGCACCCTCGAATCGGGAACCCAGTAGCCGTCGGTCATCGCTCACTCACTCCCCTTGCAACTGCCTCGAGTCGCTTTTATACCTGATTGGCCGCCGTCGACTGCGCAAGATTACGCAGTCGAGCCCCAGCAGGAGTAGCCGCCCCCCTGCGGGGGGCGCCTGTCCGTGGGCTGACAGCGATTTGTACCTGCGGCCGCCCTGGTCATCCCCCAAATCAGTGGCGTCGCACGGCCGGCCTCGACATCGGCGATGTCGCCCGGTTGCGTGACGCGCTCGCGGCCGAGGCACTGCTCGAACCTGGGCAGCCACTGCCGGGTCGCCGCCGGTGAGCCGCGACTCCGACTGGTACGTAGCGACGCTCTACACCGCCGCCGGTCGGGCTCTGCTGCATCGACAGGCGGCGGAGCGGTCGGTCGGCGCCGCCGTCGACGCCGACCGCGTCGCGCCCCACCTGCTAGGCTGCGAACTGGTCGGAAACATCGTGGCCGCTGTGGCAGGGCAAGGTTGACGAATTCTTTATGTCGGCGCCAGGTGACCCGTTAGGTCCCTCGCGCATCGTTGCTGGTGACGGCGGATCACGGCCGCGACAACACGATGGATGGGACGTGATGATCATGATGGGCGGTTATGGCCTCGGAATGGGATTGCTCGGGTGGCTGCTAATGGGGCTGTTCTGGCTGGTACTGATGGCGGTGGTCATCTGGGCGGTGGTGCGGTTACTACCGGCGCGCGGCAGCGCCAGCGGCCCGGTCGCAGAGTCGGCCCTGGACATCCTCGATCGCCGCTATGCCCGGGGTGAGATCGACACCGAGACCTACCAGCTGCAGCGCAGAGCATTGGCTGAAGCCCGCGGTGAGCAGCGCTGGAGCCAGCAATGACGGCCACCGCGACGCCACCTGGGCCGGTCCGCTCACGGCGTGGCCCGCTGGCGGTTCTGGGCGTGGCGGTGGTGTTGCTGGTGGCCTCGATCCCCGTCGCGGGCTTCGTCACCTCGAGCGGCTCGGCGCAGGCAGGCGGCGTCTGGTGCGGGTGGCCCGCGGCATGCGCCGGCACCGGCGGCGGGTATGCCGGGTCCGGCATGATGGGCGCGGCCGACCGCTACCGCGGGCCGGGGATGATGGGATCGGGCATGACCGGGCGCGTCTGGCTCGCCGGGGACGGTCAGGCGGTGACCACGCTCGGGCAGGCTCAGGCACGGGCCGCGCAGGCGGCTCAACCGTCCGGGCTGCGTCCTGGCGAGGTCATGCAGTTCACCGCGAATTTCTACGTCGAGCTCAAGGATGCCAGCGGCCAGTCGGTCACCGAGGTGCTCGTCGACCCGGCCTCCGGCGCGGTGACCACCGAGCCGGGACCGGCGATGATGTGGAACACCGGCAGCCGAACCGCCGCGGTGACCCAGGACCGGGCCACCCAGATCGCCACTGGGTGGCTGCAGGTCAACCGGCCCGGCGAGACCGTCACGACCCTCGATGCCTACCCGGGCTACTACACCGTCGACACCGCTGCAGCTGACGGCAAACCGGTCGGGATGCTGTCGGTGAACGCCACCACGGGGCAAGTGTGGGACCACACGTGGCATGGGACGTTCGTGGCGGAGCAGGACGGGTGAGCGCCGCGACCCCACCGGGAATTCGCCCGCGATGCCAGGACCGGCCGGCGCCAGCCGGGCACTGGTGGTCGATGACGAGCCCAGCCTGGTCACGGTAGTCGCCGGTTACCTGCGCGCCGAAGGTCTGCAGGTCCTGGAAGCCGGCGACGGGCCCACGGCGCTGACGCTGGCCCGCGAGCAGGACCCGGATCTCATCGTTCTGGACCTCGGGCTGCCTGGCATGGACGGGATCGAGGTATGCCGGGCGCTGCGCACGTTCACCGACGCCTACATCGTCATGCTCACCGCCCGCGCCGACGAGGTCGACATGCTCATCGGGCTGGGTGTCGGCGCAGACGACTACGTCACCAAGCCGTTCTCCCCGCGCGAACTCATCGCCCGGATCCGCGTGCTCCTTCGCCGCCCGCGGACCTCGACCACCCACGCCGAGCAGACCGTACCGGCCCGCCGGTTCGGTGACCTGCTCGTTGACCCCGCAGCGCGGGAGGCCACCCTGGCCGGCCGGCCGGTGCTGCTGACCAAGACCGAGTTCGACCTGCTCGATGCCCTCAGCGCCCAGCCCCGCGTGGTGTTCAGCCGCGGCCAGCTGCTCGAACGCGTGTGGGGAAACGAGTGGGCCGCCGACCAGCACCTGGTGGACATCCACATCGGACACCTGCGCAGCAAGCTTGGTGATGATGCTCGACGGGCGCGGTACGTCAAAACCGTCCGAGGCGTGGGCTACCGAATGGGCCAGGGATGAACCGAGCCACTCGCCTGGCTCGGCGACCCAGACCAGTTCGTGCACTTGGTCTGGCACCGCGGCTGTTCCTGAGCTTCCTGCTGGTCATCGTGGCCGGAGCGGGCACGGTGCTGGCCTTGGCCTTGCTCGCCGGCCCGGAGGTGTTCCGGTTCGGCCTAGCCGGTGCTGAGCTGCCTGCCAGCAGCGAGGTTGAGAATGTTGCCGACGCGTTCGAGCAGGCCCTGCTCTTCTCACTCGGCACAGGCGTTCTGCTCGCCGTGGTCGTCGCCGCCGCGATCAGCTGGCTCGTCGCCCGCCGCGTCGCAGCACCGATCCAAGCGGTTGCCGCAGCAAACCGGCGGCTCTGCGAAGGCGAACGTGACATCCAACTGGAGGACCCGCAGCTGGGGCCCGAACTGACGTCGCTGACCGATTCCACTAACCAGCTCGCCCGCCGGCTCGACATCAGCGACACCGATCGGCGCCGACTCACCCGGGACCTGGCCCACCAGCTGCGTACCCCGAACGCCTCTGTGCAGGCCACCACACAAGCGTTGCAGGACCACATTCTGCCCGCCGACCAGGCCACCCTCGACGTGCTGGCCGACCAAGCCACGCGCCTGCACCGCCTCGTCAACGACCTTGAGAGGGTCACCCGCGCCGAAGAACGCCGCATCCTCATCACACCGACACCCCAGCCACTGCTGCCGCTCATCGAGAAAGTCGTCGCCGCACAACACGACCGCTACCACACCCGAGGGGTCACCCTGCGCATCGAGGCTGACACCGGTCACATCCCGGCCGTGCGCATCGACGCCGACCGCATCCATGAAGCAGTCACCAACGTGCTTGACAACGCCCTGCGCCACACCCCGCCCGGTGGTCACGTCACCGTCCGGCTGACCGGCAGCCCTCAAGCCGCTTGCGTCGAGGTCATCGACACCGGAGAAGGCTTCGATCCCACCCACGCCGAAGCGATCTTCGAACGCTTCCACCGCGAGCCCGCCGCGCACCGCGGAACCGGCAGCGGCCTTGGCCTGACCATCGCCCGCGCTCTGGTCGAGGCCCACCACGGCACCCTCACCGGCCACAGCGCAGGCCCCGGACCCGGCGCCAGATTCACGCTGACCCTGCCAGCCGAGCCCTAAAGGCGGATTGGAAGGCGTACGTGGAGACTTCGTGCCACCAGGGGCAGGCCCCGTCGACCCCGGCCCGTGAGTCGCCCTTGACCGCGTTGAGCGCCTTTTGGATCGCTGGCTTGGTCGGGATCGGGACTTTGATCATGGTTCGAGCGGTGGCCTCGTCCACGCCGTGCTCGTAGGTGGCCCACGCGACCTCCTGGCGCCACCGTCGGTGCGCGGCGACTTTCGCGGCGAGCGCATGGTTGTAGGCCCACCGGGCCGCTCCAGCATGCCGGGACAGAACCTGCTGCTGTTCGCGGGTGGGGTCGAGGGCGACCCGGTAAGCGCGGGTCACGCTCATCGTGTCGCCCATCCGTATTCACCCCCTGCCTGCTTATTCGTTGTAGGTGGCACGGTACGCGCTGGCGGTGACAGCCCACCTGGGGCACGTGCGGGTTCAGCCGGTCACGATGACTTGGTACTCGCCGATCGTCATCTGCACGGCGGCCGATGTGGTGACGGTGGTGGCGGCGGTGACCGCGCCGGTCCAGGTGACGGCCCAGGTCGCGGTCGCCGTGACGGTGTACTTGCCGCCGGGCTGGGCCCGGCTGGTCTTCTGGTAGCGGTAGCCGCAGTCTGGGCTGTCCCGAAAGCCCATCGAGACGTCGAACTTCGTCCCGGGGGTGGTGCAGGTGACGGTGGTGCCGTCGCCCATGGCCCATGCCACGTTGGTGATCTTGGCGGTGACCGTCACGGATATCCCGCCGGCGGCTGCGGTGGCCGACTGCGCGGTCCACGGCTGGGTCCACAGCCAGACGGGGACGCCGACGGCACCCATGCACCGCTCTTCGGTGCATGGCGCGGATCCGATGGTCGGTTTGGCAAGCCGGATCTGCGAGTACGCCTGCTGCGCTAACTGCGCCGGGGACGGCGGCGGCGGCGCTGCGGGTGCTGCGGGCCCCGCAGCTGGGGCGGCTGGGGCCGCTGGCGCGGCTGGTAAGCCACAGTTAACCGTCAGTGAGGGACAGACTGCGGCGGCGGGCGGCCCGGTGTCCGGGTAGAAGATGGTGTCCGGGACAGCCGGGTTGCCGCCGCTGTCTGCGCCGCCGGGTGCCGGGTCACGGGCAGGGACCGCCGCGGCGGACCCGCCAGCCGGGCGCGGGCTTGCCGGGCGCCGGCGGCACGTTCACTTCGGCTCAGCACTGAACGTTGCCCTGGGCGTCAGCCCTGCAGATGTTCGCCAACGCTGGCGCGCTGCCGACGATCCCGAGACCGCCGGCGATGAGGATGGCGGCAGCCAGTCGTCGGGTCAGCATGCCGGGCCGTCATCGTCGTCGATGTTGAACTTGGAGATCACCCAAGTGTTGTTGTCGGTCTTGGTGAACTCGGTGTCCTGCCATCGCGCTTGGGTCGCTACGGGTGCGGGTTGCCGGTCGCGCGTGATGGTCACGTCTTGCCCGTCCCGGAAGAACCGCATGTCTCGCAACGCGCAGACGGTCAGGGACATGGTGGATGGTCGGTAGTTGCCCACGACGACCTTACGGATGTCGACCGTGTACTTGGCCGGTCAGCGGGTGGCTCTGGTCGGGGCTCGCGCAGGTTATCGAAGTCGGCGGTGACTGGCGCGAGCGCCTCTGGCGTGATGAGCGTCTTGTTGAGCTTGGCGGCGTCGAAGGTGACGAACGCCTGCTGGTAGCTGGCGAGCCAGTCGCGCAGGACCTTCTCGGTGTCGGCGGCGGCCTGTTCTTGGGCGCTGGGCGTGGTGGCGCTCGCTGGCGGTGGTGCTGGGGTGGGCTGGGGGGTAGAGGAGCTGAACAGTGGCCGCAGCAGCAGCACGCCGACGACCAGCAGCACGACGGCGCCGCCGATGAGCGCGTAGTTGACCCAGCTCTTGGGCTGTGTGTCGGCGCCGGCGGGCGTGGGGGTGCGGGTGGGTGTCTGAGCCACTGGGAGGTCCCCTTCGCGGGTGAGGGTTTGTCCAGTGTGCCCGTCTGTCGGTGGTGTCGCCATGCGTGGTCCTCTAGGTTCGGGCTGGGGTGCGGTGGGTGACGGCGGCGATGAGGGTCTCGGTTTCCGGTTCGAGGTCGCCGAGGCCTTCCATCGTGTCGTCGAGGCGGCGGATGACCTCGCGGACGCGGTCGGGGTCGCCGCCCAGGTGGGTGGCGCGGATCAGGTCGCGCCAGAGGACCTCGGAGACGGTTTCGACTTCCAGGCCTTTGCCGGCGGCCCAGGCGGCTTGGGTGGCGTCGCCGGCGTGCAGGGCCCGGGTCGGCGAGCTCGTGGGCGACGTCGGCGATGGCGGCGATCATTTCGGCTTCGGCGGGGGTTTCCGCGATCCGTGGACCGGTGAGGGGTTTGCCGTAGACCAGGTGCAGGGCGTCGAGCAGGTCCTGGGTGGGTGCGGCGGGCAGGTTGTCGCCGGTGAGGGTCTGGAAGATGGTCCAGTCCACGGGCAGGTCGTCCTCGAGGCGGTAGCCGTGTTCCTGGGTCCACAGGGCGACGTAGGGGCGTCCGTCCGGGTTGGTGCCGAGCCAGGCGCGGGCCTTGTTGACCGCGCCGGCACGGGTGTTGGTGCGTCGCTCCGCGCCGGGCCACACGGCCTGGTCGAGCTCCTCGTGATGCCCACCTGGGTGCAGGGCCAGGTGGGTGAGGATCTTCAGCGCGGTCCCAGGGGCTTCCGGGTGTTTGCCGGGCGCGTTGTCGACGCGGACCGGTCCCAGTAGCCGCAGGCAAGGCCGGTCGGTGGGCAGCACGGGCCGTGGCGTGAGCATCCCTCGACCGGCCCTGGGCCGCTGGGGCGCCGGTTCGGCCGGCGGCTGCGCCTGTGGGGCTGCTGGTGGCGGGTCGGGGGTGGCCCGCTCGCGCCCTGCACGGTCCGGCTCTGGCGTGGGCGTGCTGTCGTGTAGGTGCGTCGGCTCCGGCCGGCCCGGGCCGGGTCGGGTGTCTTCGGTGGCCGGATGCCCGCGCGGCTCGATGGGCTCCCCCGCGGCTTCCGAGTTGTTGGTCTGCTGCTCGGGGCCGTCGTCGGGTGGGCGTGTGTCGATCGGATGGTCGCCGCCGGGTGCGCTGGTTGGCCCGGCGTGGTGGGCGCCGTCGGCGGCGCGGAAGAGGTCGAGCAGGTCGGCCAGGTCGGCGTCGGCGAGCCGCTGCGGGGTGAGCGTGATCTGCGGCGGCAACAGGGTGACCTGCTCGGCGGTGGTGGCGTCTAGCTGCCAGGGCCCGAGCGGCTCGCCGTGCACGAGCGCCGCGAACGCGGTGCGCGGGCAGGTGTCGAGCAGGGCCCGGATCCGGGTGGCCTGCTGCGGGGTGGGGACCTGTCCGGTGACGATCAGGTGCGGGGTGCAGTAGTCGCTGTCCAACCCCTGCGTTCTGGCGGCGGTGGGGTCTTCGACGCCGGCGTCGCGCATGGCGTCGGCGGTGGCGGCGGTGAGGTACTCCAGCCCGGTGAGGGTCTGCTCGAGGTCGTGCACGTAGGTGACCCGGTCAGACCCTAACGCGTCGGCCAGCTCGGGAAGGACGCCGACGAGGGTGATGATCGAGGTCGTCGGCCCAGGGGCAGGCGACCAGTTCGAGGGTGAGCGCGTTGAGCACCGGCGGCGCGTGCGCGCCGGTGATGGCCAGGGTGCGCAGCTGCTCGAGGTTGACCAGCAGGTGCGCGTTGTCGTCGTCGTGGCCCAGGGTGACCAGCGTCGGGTAGGGCGCGGTCACCGCGGCGGCCTGCTGCGGGCACAGCAGCAGGGTGTCGAGGTCGGCGCGGCCGATCCGCCACGCGCCGGGGTCGTGCTCGACCGCGGTGAACGGGGCGGGCAGGGCGGCTGCGGCGTCGACGAGGTACAGCTCGATGCTGTCGGTGCTGATCCTGGCGGCCCGCACCGCGGGCAGGGTCAGGCCTTGCTCGTCGGCTGTTCGGGCCAGGGTGCGCAGCGTGCGGTCCAGGTGGTCGACGGTCAGTGGGTCGGCCGCCATCTGCAGCTGGGCTTCCGCGGCCGCGGCCGCCCCGGTGGGCAGGTTGATCCGCTGCCCGGGTCGGCGGCTGCGGGACTGGCGTCGGCGCCGGGTCTTGAGCAGCACCAGGACCCCTGCGGCGGCGAGCGCGCCGAGCCCGGCCGTGGTGCGCACCGCCGCGGCTGGGTCGCTGTCGTGCTCGGTGGTCTGGGTGAGCCGTTGTTCGGTGTCGTGTGGTGCCGGCCCGGTGGAGCCGGCCGCCGAGGTGGGTTCGCTGCCGCCTGGGTGTGGCGTCGCCGCCGCGGCGGCGCGGGTGTTGGCCCGGCGCCGTCGGTCGGGGTCCCCGTCTGGTTCGGCGCCGGGGGTGGGGCAGGGTCCGGGGCGGGTGCGCTGGTGTGGGTGACGGTGTCGGTCTTGTCCGGGATGGTCAGCCGCAGCCCGGGCTGGATGAGGTTGGGGTTGCGCAGCGTGCCGCCGGGCTGCGGGGCGCCCTTGTTGGCGGCGTACAGCTCGGGCCACCGGTTGGCGTTGTGGTACTCGCGCCGGGCGATCCCCGACAGTGTGTCGCCTTTGACGACGGTGACCACTCGCGGAACCTGCTCGGTGACCGTCGTGGGAGTGGGGTCGCCATCGGTGGGCGCGGCAACGGGTATGCCGCCACCTGGGTGTTGCCCCGTCGTGGCGGCGAGGGCTGGGGCAGCGGGTAGGACGGTCGCGGCGGCGGTGCTGAGCGCGCCGATGGCCAGCACGGCCGCGACCAGGCGGGCGGCGAGCGCGGCGCCGATGAAGACCGGTACTCGCGGCAGGTGGATGTGGCGCAGCTGGGTGAGCAGCTCGCGCAGGATGCTGCCGGTGAGCGACACCCACGCGGCCCAGCCGAGGTATTTGCACACGCCGATCAGCCAGGTGCCGTTGTCGGGGCGGGTGAGTTCGCCTTGGACCTGGGCCAGGCTGGTGGGCAGCCCGCTGGGGATGGGTGAGCCGCCGAGCCGGTACAGCAGCCACGGCATACCCACGACGATGGCCGCCAGGGTGGCCAGCGCGCCGAGCCCTTTGAGCAGCGTGCGCAGTGCGGTCATTGGTGCTTTGCCTCCTTTACCGGCTGGTGGCGATGCGGATGCTCGCCTGGCCGGTGAGGGTTGCGGTTCCGCCGGGCAGGAACTGTGGGGTCCAGTTCTTGGTGGTGGTGACGGTGATGGTGTCGCCGTTGACTGACACGGTTCCGGTGACGCCGGCGGCGGCCAGGTAGGCCTGGGCGGCGGTGACGGCGGCGGCAGGGTCTGCGTCGGCGCCGCCGGCACCGGTGATGGCCGCGGCGTCGAGCTGTTGGCCGGCGGCGCGGGCGGCTTCTTGGGCGGCGGTGTCGGCGGCCCGCCCGGCGCTCATCTTCTGTGCGCCGTCCCAGACCAGCCCGATGCTCAGCAGCAGCGGCAGCAGTAGCGCGGTGATCACGAGCGCGGCGGAACCGCGTTCACGATCGGCGTCTGCGCAGCGCGCGGGCTGCGATGCCTCGGCGGGTCATGTCGCGTTCCCGGTAGGTGTCGAGGCTGGACATGGCGGTGGCTGTGTAGGTGCGGCCTGGGCCGATGCCCAGTTCGCTGGTGTCCGCGGTGCAGGTGACGGTGGCGGTGACGGTCGCGGGTTGGCCGACCGGCTGGGTGAAGCCGGTCAGGTCGAGGGTGACCTGTGGGTTGGTGCAGGCCAGCCCAAGCTGGGTCAGGGATGCGGCGGCGGCTTGCTGGGCGGTGGATTGGGCTTGCCCGGCGGTGCGGGAGATGGATGCCGCCCGGGCTGCGTCGTAGGCGGCTGCGCCGACAGCGAGGTGGGCTTGCGCGGCCCGGTACACCCCTACCCCGACGAGCAGCAGCAGCAGCAGGGGTGCCGCCAGGGCGGCGAACTGGATGCCGCTGGCGCCGCGGTCGCGGCGCTCACGCGGCCAGCGGGCCGGTCGGGGTCGGGTGGGCGGGTTCAACGGGTGACCTGTTCGACGATGCCGTGCGCGGTGGCGCTGGCGGTCGGCAAGGGCAGCAACGGCACCAGGGTGGGTGCGGTGGCGGTGACCGTGACGGTCACGTCGGTGCCGGTGCGGGTTTCGGTGACGTCGACGTCACGGGCGATGCCGATCCGGGCGATGCTGGCGCGGGCGGCCGCGGCGCCGGCGCCGGCGGGGCTGGTCTCACCTCGGGCGGCTTGGACCCCGGTCTGGGCCGCGGAAGCGGTTTGCAGGTCGGTGACGAAGTACAGGGCCGCTTGCAGGATCCCGAACAGCAGCAGCAGCAACGGCAAGGTGATGCCGGCGAACTGCAGTGCCTCGCTGCCACGCTCTCGCCGGCGAAGGAGCTGCGCGGCCTTGCTTGGGGGTTTGGCCCGGCTCGTGGCCGGGCCGTGGTCTGGTGGCGCATGAGGTGGTTAGCCGATGCGGGCCCAGAGTTCTTGGATTTTGCCGGTGACGAGCCCGGCGAACAGGATCACGGCGGCGCCGATGATTCCGGCCAGGGCTGCGGCTTGGATGCCTTCCATGCCGGCCTCACGGGCCCGGGCGGTGTCGACGAGCTGGGCGTACCGGGTGTGCAGGTAGGCGGCGAGCCGGGTCATGAGTGTCTCCTCTTTGGTGGGTAGCGGTGATGCGGGTGGGGTTGGTTACTTCGGGTACGGGCGCCAGGTGGCGATGGCGATGTTCAGCAGGACGGCGGTGGTCAGCGATGAGCTGCGGTGAGCGCGATGACGACGATGGCGGGCAGGTCCCCGCCGCCGGCGCGGCCGCGCGCGGTGTCGGTGAGCTGGGGTGTGCGAACCGGGTCATTGCTGGTCTCCTTCGGTTCCGGTGCGGCGCCGGGTGGCATTTGCTTGTGTCGATGGCAGGGCTGGTCAGGCCGCGAGCAGGGCGGCGGCGGCGGGGATGGCGATGGCTAGTCCGATCAGCAGGACTAGGACGATGACGGGCAGGTTCATCACGGTGGTGCGGGAGATGGCCCGGCCGTGTTCGCTGGCGAGGATTTCGTCGCGCAGGCCTCGGGCGCGGCCGAGCAGGGTTTCGGCGACTCCGGCTCCGGCGCGGGTGCCGGCTAGGCGCATGATGTCTCCGACTTCGCGCAGTTCGGGGATGCCGATGCGCTCTGCCAGCTCGGTGATCCCGTCCCACGGGTCGACCCCGGCGAGGGTGGAGCGGGCGATCTCTTCGCGGATGCGGGTGAACATCCAGGAGCTGCTGACCTCGGCGGCGCCGCGCATCGCGGTGGCTGGGCCGCTGCCGGCGCGCCGGTGGATGGCCAGCAGCTGCAGGTAGGCCACGGCGGCCCGGGCGAACTCGGCGCGGCCCGCGCGGGCCTGGGCGCGGACCTGGGCGTCGGGCAGCAACCAGAAGTAGGCCGCGCCGACGAAGCAGGCCAGCACGGGGATGCTGTCTGGCAGCGGGCTGCCGATCAGCCGGTTGAGCAGGGTCAGCAGCAGGGGGATGACGAACCCGGCCAGGGCGCTGGAGGCTTTCTCGGCCCAGTACCAGCGGCTGGTGCGTCCGATGAGCTGCAGGTCTTGGGTGGGGGTGGCGAACCCGCGCCGGCCGGCGAGGGTTCGTTCGGCCCAGGCGCCGAGCCGCTCCTTCACGCCCCGCGGCGGTGGCGCGGTAGCGGTGGCGGCGGGGTCGGGGTGCAGCCGGCCGATGGCGGCCTGCAGGTCGGGGTTGGCTGGGGTGAGCCCGTGGATGGCCAGCAGGACGCCGCTGGCCAGGATGAGCCCGGTGAGCACGCCGTAGGTCATGACCGCAGTCCCGGTCCAGGGGCGCGGGTGAGGAAACGGACGGTCGCGGGTGGGGCGGCGATCGCGCGCATCCAGGCCAGCACGGCGGCGACCCCAGCGAACAGGCCCAGCAGGATCAGCTGGCCCACGGGTGTCTTGTAGAAGGCGCCGTAGGGCATGAGCAGCACCGCGGCGAGGCTGGCCGCGCCGATGAGGGCGGCCCAGCGCAGCTCTGAGCGGGGACCGCGTTGCGCGATGGTGATCTGGCGGCGCATGCGCACCTCGTGCGCGACCATGTCGGCCAGGTCGCTGAGGATGGCCGCCAAGGGCGCCCCAGATTCGGTGGAGCCGCGGATGAGGGCGGCGGCGATCAGGTCACCGGTCTCGTCGTTCAGGTCGTTGGCGAACGCGTAGAGGGCGTCCTGGGGGCGTTGACGGGCCTGCAGGCGGGCGACGAACAGGTCGACGGCGGGGCGGATGGGCGCCGGGCAGGAGCGCAGGCTCGCGGTGAGGGTCTCGGTGAGGTGATGCCCGGTTTGGATGAGGGCGGCCAGCCGACGCGTCCACTGTTCGAGCGCTTCGAGCAGGTCGGTGCGGGTGGTGTCCGGTGGGGTGAGGACCTTCGGGGCGCCCCAGGCAAGCAGGGGCAGCACGAGCACGGCGATGGCCCACCCGGTGGTCCGGGCCAGGATGAGCCCGGCGAGCACGGCGCCGGCGTAGAGGGCAAGCTGCCGGCGGGTGAGCCGTCTCCACAGCGGCGGCGTGCGGCGGGCCCGGCCCGGCCCGCTGGCCTGTTCGTCGGTGCCGCGGTCGGTCAGCGCGTGCACGATCAGCAGCAGTCCGGCGGAGACCAGCACGCCGACGAGCACTCCTACCGGGTTCATCCGGTGCGCCTCAGGGTGTCCAGCGGCTGGTCCCAGCCGCCGCGGTGGCTGGTGAGCCATTCCGGGTCGAAGCCGACCCGGGTGAGCTCGTCGAGGAACGGCGGGCGCCAGCCGCCGATGGGCACGGCCCGTCCGTCGGGGCCGGGTTGGTAGAGCGCGGGGACGGCGTAGGGGGCGTCGCCGGATAGTTCGGGGATGACGATCTCGTCGACGAAGCGGTGCTTGCGCCCGCCGATGACGGTCTCGTTGACCACGCCGATGTGGACGATGACGTCGACGAGCTGGCAGACCTGCCGGTAGGCCCACGTGGTGGAGACGGCGCCGTGCTGGGTGGCGCAGGTGACCATCCGCTCGATGGTGTCGCGCCCGTTCTTGGCGTGGATCGTGGTCACCGAGTTGTGCCCGATCTGCATCGCCTCGAGCATGGCGATGATCTCGTGGCCGCGGACCTCACCGACGACCAGCACCTGCACGTTGGCCCGCAGCGCCATCGGGATCATGTCGTTGACGGTCAGCTGCCCGGCGATCCGCCCGTCGACGACCTCTCCCCCACCGACCATCTCCTGCCCGGCCCAGACCCGGGGGTGGCGGTGGCGCAGGGTGTGCAGCCCCAGCTCGTCCTCGGTCTCGATGATGCCGATGGCCACCAGCGGCGGCAGCGTGTTGAGCACCGCTCGGGTGAGCGTGGTCTTGCCGGCGTCCGGGATGCCGCTGATCACCACGCTCTTACCGGCGCGCACCACCGCGGCCAGGAAGGCTTCGATGCTGGCGCTGATCATGCCCATGCGGCGCAGATCGCCCAGGTCCACATCGACGAACTGGTGCTTGCGGATGCTCAGCATCGGGTACGGCGTGAACCAGGCCGACGCCGACAGGCGCGAGCCGTCGGGCAGCGCCAGGTCCAGGTGACGGTGGGCGGCGTCGAAGGGGCGTTCGACCTTGGCGTTGTGGGCGATCCGGGCGATCTCGTCGATCAGGTCATCGTCGGAGTCGGCCACCGGGGGCCCTTGGATGACCCGCCCGTCGTCATAGGTCAGCCACACGTTGTCGTGGCCATGCACATCCAGGTTCTGCAGCCCGGGGTCATCCAGCAGCGGCTGGATCCGGCCCAGCCCGAACAGGGCGTCGAAGACGGCTTGGCGCAGCTGGCTTTGCTGATGCGGGGCGAGCGGCGTTTCCCCGGCGCGCAGCAGCCGCGCGGTGTAGGCGCTCACCTCATCGGCGATGATCTGCCGTGCCCGCTGCCCGTCCCGGTCCGCGGTCGGCGGGCCGTCGGTGCCGGGCGTGGTCAACGCAGTCGACACGGCGGCCCGGATTTCGCGGACCGCCTGAGGATCCACCGGCCACAGCGCGGCCCGCTGCGTAGCCCCGTTGGGTGTGACCGCGGCCGGCGAGCCGTTGAGGTGGTGGCCGTTGGAACCGTTCGGGTCGCCAGGTTGCGGCGGTATTGCTCCGGCAAGCCGCCGTGCCGCCGGCCGCGGCGAGCTGGCGGCATTGGGGGTGGTGAACAGGGGCAGGTCGGCCGGGCCGTAGGTTCATTGCGGTTCCTTCCGCCCGGTCAGCACCAGCAGCTGGTGCAGGTGTGAGCCGGCGTCGTTGATGAGCTGCTGCACCGACCTGGTGTAGGCGTGGGTGCCGCCTCGTGGGGGCACGGTGCCGGCGGAGTAGACGGCGGCGGCGTCCGGGTCGTAGCGCACGGAGTGCAGCACGGCGGTGGGGGCGAGCACCTTGGCGATCTCCCCGCCGGTGTAGGGCCGGGCGGCCAGCCCGGCGCGCCACCACCACCGGCCGGGGCCGGCTTCGACGGGCACGACGGCCAGGCGCCGCGGCGACCCGGTCTCGGCCAGCTCGTCGCGCAGCAGGTCGACGGTGCGTTTGGTGGTGTTGATGCCCGCGAGGGTGGCCTCGGTGAGCACCAGGATCAGGTCGGCGACGCCAAGCAGCTCCCGGGCGGCGTGTTGGGTGCTCAGGCGGCCGTAGTCGATGACGACGTCGGTGCCGGTGTCCACTGCGACGGTGCTGATGGCGTGCGCGATCGCCGGCCACACCGAACGCAGCGCCCGGGCCTGCTCCGGTGAGGTGATCGTGGGCAGCACCCGCCGGTCACTGCCGGGCAGGGTGTGCGTGTGCCACCACAGGGCTCGCGGTCATGTCCTCGGGTTCGTACTGGGCCAGCGACAAGATGGTGTGTTCCGGGTCGGCCTGGCCGCGCAGCGGTCCGGACAGCACGAGCCGAACCGCCGGTCATGTCCGCCTCGACCAGCAGGGTCGGGCCGGTGGCCTGGATGGTCCAAGCGATCGAGGTGGTGGTCACTCCGGGTGCGCCGGTCACGGAGGTGAGCAAGTAGATGGCCATCAGGGGCGCTCAGCTGGGTGCGTCCAGGACCGCGGCGACGTTGCCGGCTCCGGCAGCGGCAACGATCGTGGTGGCGTCGGTGGAGGTGACCTCGATGTCGACGGTGACCACGCCGCTGTTGGCCGGCTGCCCGGCGGCGATGACCCGCCCAGGCCAGGAGGTGCCTGGCTTAGCTGTGTCGGCCGGGGCGGCGCCGCTGGCGGCGGTGGTGAGCACGATCCGCACTTGGTCGCCGCCGCGTAGTCCCCGCGCCGGCATCTGGGAAGGTTTGAACGCGACCCCGATGACGCTGTGCCCGGGTGCGGGAACCTGGGTGGCCTGCACGCCAGCTGGGGTGA
Source organism: uncultured Actinomycetota bacterium (assembly GCA_963724925.1). GTDB lineage: Bacteria > Actinomycetota > Actinomycetes > Actinomycetales > Dermatophilaceae > Phosphoribacter. The sequence continues at coordinate 73,712 of CAVRXF010000013.1, forward strand.
GAATCGTGCCGGCCGGCAGCGTGGTGGCGGCGAACTTGCCGACCAGCGAGCGCAGTTCGTCGGCGGGGATGGTGTCCAGCCCGGTGCCGACCGGGATCTGCACGGTGCCCAGCTGCTGTTCGGTGATCGCGGTGCCGGCAACGATCTGGGTGCGGAGGCTGACCACGGCTTGGTTCTGCCCGCCGCGGGAGAACCACCAGCCACCCTAGCAGCCCGCCGATCGCAAGCACGGCGGCCGCCAGGTACAGCGAGCGGGTTGGTCGGCGTTGGCGCAGCGGCAGCCCGGGCTGGGCGGCCGCAGGCGGGGCGTCGGGCCGGGTCAGCGGCGGCTGTGGGGCCGTGGAACCGGCGCTGGTTGGCTGCGGGGCGGTGGGGGGTGCGGGCGTGCTGGTCATCTGATGCCCCTCTAGAGAGCGGTTCGCGGTGATAGGCACTGTAGAGAAGGATTCGGACAGTCCTGGGCGGAATAGTGCTATAGGTCTGGAGGCCAGTTGCCCGGTGGCGATAAGCTGCCTAGGCCAGGACGTGCCTGGCTTAGCCGTGTCGGATGGGGCGGCGCCGCTGGCGGCGATGGTGAGCACGATCCGCACTTGGTCGCCGCCGCGTAGTCCTCGCGCCGGCATCTGGGAAGGTTTGAACGCGACCCCGATGACGCTGTGCCCGGGTGCGGGAACCTGGGTGGCCTGCACGCCAGTTGGGGTGACGATCGTGCCGGCCGGCAGCGTAGTGGCGGCGAACTTGCCGACCAGCGAGCGCAGTTCGTCCGCGGGGATGGTGTCCAGCCCGGTGCCGACCGGGATTTGCACGGTGCCCAGCTGCTGTTCGGTGATCGCGGTGCCGGCAACGATCTGTGTGCGGATGCTGACCACGGCCTGGTTCTGCCCGCCGCGGGAGAACCACCAGCCCCCTAGCAGCCCGCCGATCGCCAGCACGGCAGCCGCCAGGTACAGCGAGCGGGTTGGGCGGCGTTGGCGCAGCGGCAGCCCCGGCTGGGCGGCCGCCGGCTGGGCGGCGGGCCGGGTCACCGACGGCTGCGAGACCGTGGGGCCGGCGTCTGGTCGGCGTGGCGCGGGCGGTGCTGGCGTGCTGGTCATCTGAGGCCCCTCAAAGAGCGGTTCGCGGTGTTAGGCACTGTAAAGAAGGATTCGGACACCCTAAGCGGGAATAGTGCTATCAGGCCGCACCATCGTTCAGGCGGGTTGGCGGCAGCGCCACCGGCAGGGAGAGTCGCCGAAGCTGGGCGTGGCGGCAGGTGAGCGGCAGGATGCTGTCTCGTGCCTCGCCCGGCCCCGCTTCCAGCGATGCCTGAGGAGGTGCAGGCTGTGATCGAGGTGGTCGGAAGCCAGGTGCGCACCGAAATCCTGCGCCGGCTGGTTCCCGCCGCACAGACCGCTCCGCAACTGGCCGAGGCCATGGGCGTGAGCCGATTCAGCGTGATCCATCATCTGAGCGCGTTGGAGCTGCACGGGTTGGTGCGCGCCGACCGCGCCCGAGGTCACCGCCGAGGGACCACAGTTCGGTGGTCCACCGACACCGCCCAGGTCGCTGAGTTCGCCCGCCGATGGACCAGTTACGTGCACGGCGAGCCGTGACAGCAGCCGCACTCGAGAGCGTGCGAGAAATCTCGGTATCATGGACCGCCCCCTTGTCGCTGAAAACCCGCTAGCCGTCAGCTGGGCCGCCCGTCGAGCCAGCGTTTGATCACCAGGGCGCACATGTGCGAGCGGTCGCGGGTGCCGCTGTCTTGCTGCAGCTGGTCGATGACTTGCAGCTGAGCAAGGGTGGGGGTGATCTCCACCTGCCGCTTGGGCAGCGCGGTGGTGGTGGTTTCCACGTCGAACAGCGGCCCCGGGCTTAGCTGTGTGGCCTGTTCAGCGGTCAGCAGCTCCCCGAGGTCCTCGTGGTGGGCGTTGAGGGCCCGCAGCGCGATCTGGGTGTTGGTGACTCCCGGGTGGGTGGCCCGGTAGACCCGGATGGCTTCCACGAGCTCAACCGGCAGGTACAGAATCCGTGAGACCGGCTCGTTCGCTGCGCTGACCGACGCCCCTCCCCCGCGGCCTTTGCGGCTCGCGCCGCTTCGGGTGCGCCTGGGTGTGTTCGGGCGCGGTGGTGCGCCGGCTGGCTGGGTCGAAACGGGCGATGGTTCGGAGCCGTTCGCGCGCCCCCGGCTAGGACCTGGCTAGGGCTGCGGCTAGGCGCGTGGCTAGGGCGTGGTCCGGTCTGGGGTTGTTCAGTGGGTGCCAGGATGGGATTGGCCGCAGCGGCTGACGGTTCGGCTTGACTGGCTGTCCTGCGTGGCGGTGCGTCGCCGGTTGACCAGCTGGGCGAGTTCGGCCTGCAGGACCTCGTCGCCGCCGTCTTCGAACCGTCGCAGGTCCGGTCGGTACCGCTGCCCGTCGGCTGGCTGGCTCACCGGGCGGCCACCGTGTCGGTGTGCTCGGCCCGGTGGTGCTCGTCGGGATCGTGGCGGGCTTCCAGTTCGCCGATCCGGTGCACGATTTCCCGCAGCAGGGCGGCGTAGTCATCGGCTACTCCCCTGGCCGATCCGGACAGCGCGGGCAGGGTCAGCCGCTGGCCGGGTGTGCGGGCGCTCAGTGCCTTGAGGCGTTGCTCGCGCAGGGCGGCTGCGTCGCGGGCCAGTTCGTGGGCCAGCTGGCCACGCAGGCTGGCGTCGGCGCCGGCGGTTTCCGAGTGGCGGATGAACGCGGTGAGCAGCGGGATGGTGTCGGTGATTTCGCCGAGCGTGAGCCGGGCGGCGGTCCGCGGCCGACTGGCGGTGGTCTGGGAGGCGAACAGGACCGCACCCAGGTAGGTCAAGGCAGGGTTGGCCTCGCGGGCCCGGCGCACCAGCGGGCCCACGCCGTACAGGCCGTCCCAGGACATGGCGTCGGTTCTCACCGGCACGAGCACGTACCTTGCTGCCGCGAGCGCCGCCTCTTGGAGAAGGGGGTTGCCGGGTGGGCAGTCGATGAGTACGAAGTCGTAGCCGCCGGCTTGGGCGTTGCGGTGGAGCATGTCGGCGAATGCGCCGGGCACTCCCCCGCCGGGTAGGTCTTCGACTCCCGGGGTGTAGTTCAGTGCGGTGAGGGCGTTGAGTTTGGCTCCGCCGGGAATGACGTCCAGTCCTGGGCGTACGTCCGTGATGATGGTGGGGCTCTCCCCGGCGTAGACGGCTTGGACGGTGCCCCAGCCGTGGTCGTCGGCGGGGTTGTCGCGGTAGCCCAGGACGATGCGCTGGTTGCCTTGCGGGTCCAGGTCGACTAGCAGCACTTTGGCGCCGTTGAGGGCCAGTTGGCCGGCGAGGTTGGCGCTGACGGAGGTTTTGCCGACGCCCCCTTTGTGGTTGACCAGCGCGATGGTGAGGTGCGGGTAGGTCATGGGGGCCTTCCTCGGCCAAAGGGGGTAACGGCTACCAGGCAAGTCGGTCCATTGTGGATGGCTAGCAGGACTGCCACGGGGAGCCTTGCGGGTGTGTCGCCACAGTGGATATCTGGCTAGGGACGGTGCTAGCCCGGCTGCTAGCCATCCACGGTAGGGACGTTGCCCCTGCTGGACGTGGCGTCCTGCTGGACACCCACAGTGGATCCCGTGCTAGGGGTGCTGCTGGCTCTCCTGCTAGCCACCCATCATGGAGCCCTCGCTCGGCGTCCTCCTAGCCATCCACAGTGGAGGGATGGCTAGGAGGCGGGGGAGGAAGTCTTGGGCGTCGCCGAGTCGTTGCCGGCGCCGGTCCAGGATGCGCAACGCGAGGACGCGCTGGCCGAAATGGCGGCCGATTTCGTAGCCGAAGCTGTCGCCGACGATCGGTGGCGATGACGGTGGCGGTGACGGTGGCGATGACTGGCCCAGAGGGGGAGGTGGCCCAGTTTGGCGGCGACGCCGCCGAGGACGGCGGCGGTTTCGCCGGGCAGGAAGAACCGACGAACACCACCAGTGAGACGGTCAATAGGACGGCCCAGACTGGCACGTCGAGGACGTGCGCGAGCACGCCGCTCATCGAGGTGCCGGGATGCTTTCAGCCACGGTGACGGTGCCTGCGTCTGTGGTGTCGATGGATATGGCACGAAGGGCGGGCTGTCGGCGCAGCCAGCCGGTGGTGGCGGTCAAGGGCCGATGCAGCAGCAGCCAGCCGAGCAGGGTGACCGCGGCGCCGAGGGCCAGGCCGGCGGCGACGTCCCAGGGGTAGTGGGCGGCGATGTAGACCCGGGCGAAGGCCAGCAGCAGCGCCGCGGCGGCGGCGGTCAGGCCGAGCCGGCGGGAGAACAGCAGCAGCCCGGCGGTCGCCGCACCGGCCATTACGGCGTGGTCGCTGGGGAAGGAGAAGTCGCTGGTGTGGGAGGCCAGCACGAGCAGCTGCGGGTGGGTGGCGTAGGGGCGGGCTTCGGCGAACAGGTGCCCGACGGGTTGGTTCACCGCGACAGCCACCACGGTGGCCAGGCACGCCCAACTGGCCGCGGCCAACGTCCGGGCGTGCTGGTGGCGGGCCACCAGCAGGCCGGCTACCAGCAGCACCGCGAACAGCACGATCCCGTAGTTGGCGTAGCCGAGCATGACGGCGTGTAACCAGCTGGTGTGCTGGGCGAAGGCGTTGATGTCCAGCAGTAGCTGGTCATTGAGCTGGCGTAGCGGATCCATGTACCTGCACTTCGTGATCGTGTGGGGGGCGGTCAAAGCGGTGTGCGGGGGTGGCGGTGGTGCCGGCTCGGGGACCGTCCAGCAGACGCAGCAGCAGCCGCGGTTCGCCGGGCCAGGCGTCCAGCAGCACGGGCCGGGGAATGGACCGGGCGGCGTAGCGCAGCAGCAGCACCACGGCGACGACGTCGTCTAGAGGTCCGATGACCGGCAGGAACTCGGGAATCAGGTCGATGGGGGACACCACCCACAACACCGCGACGAGCAGCGCGACCTTGGCCCGCCGCGGCACGGCCGGTGACCGGCGTAGCCGGCGGGCGGCGGTCACGCAGGCTGGCAGGAACTCGGCGACCTCCCGTAGCAGGCCCGGCGGGAGCCGGCGCGCCAGGCCCACCAGAAGCGGCCAGGTGCATAGGTACACCGTGGTCGCGATGACCAGCCAGCGGATCACGCTAGACTCCTCGAACACGACGACATGTCACAGTTGTAACACAGCGGGAGGCCGGATGGCTGAGAACCCCGCTTCTCCGACCTGGCTGGTGTTGTTGCCGCGGATCCCCAGCGAGCCGGCCCGGCACCGGATGGCCTTATGGCGGGAACTGCGACGTTCGGGAGCGGTTCCCCTCGGTCAGTCCGCGTGGGCGTTGCCACAGCTACCCGCGGTTGAGGCCACGGTCCAGCGGCTCATCGAGATCGCCGTCGCCGGTGGTGGTGCCCTGCTTGTCCTCAACGCCTACGGGTACCGCAGTGAGGACGCGGATCGCCTGGCACAGCTGTACGTCGACGTGCGAGAACAAGAGTGGGCAGAGTTCCAGGCCGACTGCGGCAAGTACCTGGCCGAGCTGGACAAGGAAGAAGCCCAGGAGAAGTACACCCTGGCTGAGCTGGAGGAAGAGGAACAAAGCCTGGACCGGCTCCGCCGCTGGTATCGCGACCTGCGCGGGCGGGACCTGCTCAACAGTCCACCCGGGCACGACGCGGGAACCGACCTCAAAGAATGCGAGGAACGCTTCAACGGCTACGCCGAACGGGTGTACGCCGCACTCGGCAGCTAGCCGCCGACCGAGCGCCCCACCGTTGGGGACGGTCTCAGCTGAACCACGTCGATCACGACGGGCTGGCTGTCGTCGCATCGTTGACCGGGTGCCTGGCAGCCGGGCAACTCAACTGGTGCGCCGCCGGGCGTTCTTGCTGGTGTGCCGGTAGGACTGGGTCCGGCTGTAAAGGATGTGGGCGTTGAAGGTAGCTCGGCTGCGCCCAACGGGACGTCGGTCCCGCTGCTGTAGTCGGTGCTGACAGGCATGGTGTCCACCATGGGTGAGCGCTCCCGCCGGATTCAAGTGTCGTGCTGTGTGTGCGGGACTGTCCGTGAGGTCCGCTCGAACCTGGTGTTGAAGGACTACACGCACCTGGTGTGCGGTCCATGCGCGCGCAAGGGCGGGCGTCCTGCGGTGCCGAACCGACCGGGCATGGTCCTCGTCCACACCTTCAACGTCGCGGGCTACTTCGATGTTTCACCCACCAAATCGCCGACGCCGAGGAACGAGCGAGTCTGGACCGAGCCACGGCACTGGCCCGAGCAGCCAAAGAAACGACACCGGAGGCATCGAAGTAGTGGCCCGGTTCGAGGTTCCCGGTGGCTGGAGCGTGCAGGCGTTCCAGTTCTCCCTCGACCCCACCCAGGAGCAGGCAGCCACCGTGCGCCGTCAGTTCGGTGGCCGCCGGAAGGCCCGGAACTGGGCTGTCGCCACGTTGAAGGCCGACCTCACCAGGTATCGCGAGACCGGCGAGGAGACGGAGAAGCCGTCTCTGCCGTCAATGCGGAAGCGGTGGAATCAGGTCAAGGACACCGAATGCGTGGACGTTGAGACCGGTGAGGTCTGGTGGCCCGAGATCAGCAAGGAGGCGTTCGCTGACGGAATCAAAGCCGGGGTGGACGCCTACTGGAACTGGCAAACCTCCCGCGCAGGCACCCGCGCTGGGCGCAGGGTCGGGTTCCCGAGGTTCGCGAAGAAGGGCCGTGACCGGGATCGGGTCACGTTCACCACGGGCGCGATCCGGGTCGAACCCGACCGCAGGCACGTGACCCTCCCTCGGATCGGGACGGTGCGGGTCCACGAGAACACCGGCGGCTGGAACGCCTCATCGGCAAGGGCCGTGTCCGGGTCCTCGCAGCCACCGTCTCCCGTAAAGGCACCCGGCTGGTGGTCGCGTTCCGGGTCCTCGTCCAGCGCCCGATCCAACCCAAGGTGGCCGACCCGGATTCGCGGGTGGGTGTCGATGTGGGTGTCCGGGTACTCGCCACCGTCGCCAACAACCGCGGGCGGGTCATCGAGCGGGTACCGAACCCGCGTCCGTTGGAGGCGGCGTTGAAGGAGTTGCGGCACCTGGGTCGGGAACGGTCCCGCCGCACGATCGGGTCACGCGGCTACCTCGAGACCCAGCACAAGATCACCCGGCTGCAACGCCGGGTCGCCAACATCCGCAGCCATCACATCCACGTCCTCACCACACGACTCGCCAAGACCCACGGCGAGATCGTGGTCGAAGGACTCGACGCGGCAGGCATGCTCCGCCAAAAGGGCCTCAACGGGGCCAGAGCCAGACGGCGTGGACTGTCGGACTCCGCCCTCGGAGAGGCACGACGCCAGCTGGCCTATAAGACCGGCTGGTACGGCTCGGCGCTGGTGGTCGCCGACAGCTGGTACCCATCCTCCAAGACCTGCAACAAGTGCAGCCACGTTCAGGACATCGGATGGGCTGAACACTGGACCTGCGGGTCCTGCAGTACGTCGCATCAGCGGGACGACAACGCTGCTATCAACCTCGCGCGCTACGAGCCACCCACGGGTGGAACTGCGCCGTCGGTCCAGTCAGGGCCGCCGTCAAGCGTGGAGCCAACCGTAAGACCGGGCCTCACCCGGCAGGTGGCCGTGAAGCGCGGAAGGGACGCCACCACAAGGTGGCCGAACAACCCCGAGATGGGGTGCTGGCGGGATGAGCACTATCGCTCACTCATCGGCAAGGGTTGATGCGCGTCGGGTTGGACTTGTAGTCCTCAGGCCGCGGGGTTTTGGCGAGCCTGTCGGCCGGCGATGGCGTTGATGAAGGCGCGGACGGCTCGGCAGTGGCGTTGGCGGACTGCGGGTGGGTCATGCTGAGGGTGTCGGCGATGGTGTTTAGGTTTCCCGCCGCGGGGGCCGGGGTGGTTGCGAGCATCCTGGTGGCCGGTGGGGCAGGGGGATTGGACGGTCGATGTAGACCAAGGTCAGGAGGCGCACGTCGACGGGGGAGAGGACCCCGATGCTGCCAAGGCCCAGGCGAACTCCTCGGCCACTTGCTGCGCCGTGCCGGACCCGGCATCCGCGCGCCCTCGAGGTCATGTGGACCGCGATCTGCACCTACCCGCTGCACCGCACCACGTCGGTAGCCGGCAACCTGGCCCTAGACGCGCTCAAAGCACTCCTGGCCGGTCGAGGTGCCCGTCGACGCCTGCGGGTGGCGCCCGTCCACACCCCTGCCGGACGGTGCCTATACGCCCAGCGGTACATCCGAGTGTCAGCGGCCTACGCACTGCCGATCACCGCCGCCGACCGGACCGCGCTGCTGCAGAACCTCACCGACTGCCCCGACAACCCTCATCCGACGAGTTCGCCTGAACCGGGTTGATGGTGGCCGAGGACCTTTAGGCGCCGCGCGCACGCCGCTTGATGGCGCGGTCAGCCGACCTGACGCAGGCGGCCGGCACCCCGGGTACCGGCCGCCCCGCGTCGGTGTTGCGTCCAGGTCAGCCGATCTCCTCGGCCGCGGCGCTGGCGGCGGCGGCGGCCTTCGAGGCGCTCTTGCGCGCGCTGGTGGCGGTGGCCTTGGCGCGTGAGGAGGTGTTCCTGGCCCCGGAGTTGGCCACCCCGGACGTGCGGGTGGCTGCGGCCCTGGTCCGAGCCGTGGCCTCGCGCACCGAGGTGCGGGTGACCTCGGCGTCCTCGCGGGCCGTCTCGGCGAGCTTGGCAGCAACGTTCTCAGCCTCGTCGATTCCGGTCTTCAAGGTCGCGACCGCGGCCCGCTCGCTCTGCACAACCGCGTTGCGAGCGGTGCTCATCGCGCCCTTGGTGATGGACACGGTGTTGTCCAGCTGGGTCAGCAGGTCCTGGGTGGCCTGCTGGCCGCGGATGCGTCGATGACCTGCTCGCCGCGCTCGGCCAGCTCGACGTAGTCGGCCTGGGCCTGCTCGGAAAGCCTGCGGCCGCGCTTGAGCAGCGTCGCCGGTGCCTGCTGGGCCTGCCTGACGGCCTTCTCGGCCTGGACGGAGAAGTCCTTGCGCAGCTGGATCGGGTCGAACAGGTTGGCCTCGCGCATCTTCTCCACCGCCATGTCGGTCAGCCCGACCGCGACGTAGGCGGGGGTCAGGTACATGTCGGTGACCATCTTCTTCATGTCGGCGCTGATCTCGGCGGTTGGGGTTGCCATGCGGGCTGTTGCGAAATGGGTGACCGGCGTGTCGTAAGTATAGTGGTTTGATATTGTTTGAGATGATTAGGTGTGGCGAAGGGGTATCTGCCGGTGCAGCGGGATCAGGGGTTCCTGCTGCCGCTGGACATGCGCGATTGGCTGCCTGCGGATCATCAGGTGTGGCTGGTGATCGAGGTGGTGTCCGAGCATCTGGACACCAGCGCGTTCCATGCCATGCGGCGGCTGGGTGGGGTGGGCCGGGCCGGGTATGACCCGGACATGATGCTGACGTTGTTGATCTGGTCGTATGCGCAGGGCGTGCGTAGCTCACGGCGGATCGAGCGGTTGTGTCATCAGGACATCGCGTTCCGGGTCATCTGTGGCGGGAACCTGCCCGATCACGTCGCGGTCGCCCGGTTCCGGGCCGAGTTCCACGAGGCGGTCAAGGACCTGTTCACCGAGGTGTTGGTGCTGTGCGCCCGGCTCGGGATGGGCTCACTGGCCACCATCACGCTGGATGGGACCAAGGTGGCGGCCAATGCGTCCCGGTCGGCCAACCGCTCGCGGGAGTGGCTGGCCGAGCAGGCTGCCCGCGTGGTGGACGAGCACGCGGCACCGACGCCGAGCAGGACGTGCTGTCGGGCCAGGGCAGCTGCCCGGACCGGGTGCCGGCCGATCTGCTCACCGATGACGAGCAGGACGAGCACCCCGGCGGGCAGCCCGCAAGTGCTGGTGGGGATGCCGGCAAGGGCGGTGGCGACGACAGCCCGGCGCGGGGGCGGGGGCGTGCCGGGCGGGCCGCTCGGATCGCGGCGGCGGTGGCGCAGACCCAGGCCGAGGACGCCGAGCGGGCCCAGCGCCAGCACGCCGCGGATGCTGAGCGGGCCGCGGCCGCCCAGGAGTATCTGAAGGCCCAGGCCGGCGGCGCGCAGGGCACGGGTCGTCCGCCGGAGCGGGCCCGTTGGAGGCAGCACGCGCCCGGCTGGCCCGGTTGCAGGCCAACCAGCTGGAGAAGATCGAGTCGTGGAACCATCGGGTGGCCCAGGCCCGCGCCGCCGGGCGGCGTGGGCTGAATGGCCCTGGCCCGACCTCGCTGCAGGACACGGGCACGTGCGCCGGGCGCGTACCGCGCTGGAGGGCGCCGAACAGGCCGAACGCGAACGCCAGGACAAGCAGCAGGGCCAGCCCGGCGACCAGGGTGATCTCACGCCGGCCGGGCGGAACATCACCGACCTGGACTCACGGGTGATGCCCACCGCAACGGATGGACCCAGGGCTACAACGCTCAGAACGTGCTCAGCGAGGACGGCCTGATCCTCGCCGAGAAAGTGACCCAAACCCCTGGCGACGTGCAGTGGTTCCAGCCGATGACCCAAGCCGGCGCACAGTCCGCGGACCTGATCAACAGCACCCACATCCAAACCGCCGTCCAGCAGGCGTTGCCGTGCACCTGCCCAGACCCCGCCACCCAGACCCCCGACACCCCTGCGCCGGCCGCGTCCGGCCCGGGGCCGCACTGCCGTCACCATCCCGACCCGATCGGCGTCATGCTCACCGATGCCGGCTACCTGTCCGTGGACAACCTCACCGCCGCCGGGCCCTGTTCGTACTCCTATGAGACGTGCGGGAGGCGGGCGCGGTTGACATGACCGAGCTATCGGCATCAACGGTGCAGCCTCGACAGTCCGCTCCTTCAAGTCTCGGCGTGATGGCTTCGGTTGAGGCCTCGTGGGTGACTTCCGGTGACCTCGTTCTCATCGACCTGCGTGGCCTGGCCTGCGCGTCGGTCTCGAGCGGTTCCTGGGCGCCGACGAGTCCGCGCACTCTTCGTTGTCAGCGGTTCCGCGTCGCTTCGCCCAGCTCGCGTGTCGATGCGTTTGACCCGAAGGGAACTAACCAACTGAGCCGAGATCCAGTGTTGACGCTCAGGCAGGGGCCGGGGTTGTCCCGGACGGGGACGACGGGCTGCCTCGATTCTGCTCGCGGTCAGCGATAT
>CAVRXF010000014.1:0-322403 GCA_963724925.1 uncultured Actinomycetota bacterium
ACGGCGGGGCCGTCATTTTTGAGTCAACTGTGGATTCCAGGTCGCCTTGGATGCGTGCGGGGTTCCGGTCAGGCGGCCAGGTGCGCCTGACCGGCGAGCTTGTCGAACGCGGCTTGGTATGCGTGGGTCGCGGTGCGCAGTTGCGACGGCCAGGGCGGTGCGGGATCGACGAGTTCTGCCAGGGCAGTTCGTAGCAGGTGGTCGTGGGCGTGGGTGAACAGCAGCGCGTCGCGCAACCCGGCGTCGGTGACCTGGTAGCGGCGGGACTTGGGGATGCGTTCTATGAGGCCATGCACCCGCAGGCGGCGCAGGTCGTAGGTCATCTTCCCAGCGCTGATGTCCTCAATCGTGGTGCCGAGGAGGGTCGCGACGACGGCGCGTAGGTCACGGTTGGTGAACCCGTTGGGTAGCAGCCGGTGGATGAGCAGGGCCTGCAGCAGGGCATGCACACCGGGGGTTCCCGAACCGTAGTAGGGGATGCGGGTGCCGGTGCTGGTGATGATCGGGCTGGTCAGGTCGGTGAACGCCTGGGCGCCGCGGATCGGGTCGTGGCTGATGCGTTGGACGCCGAGCAGGCGCCGGTTGGCGGTGAAGCCGATCTGCCGCAGGGCGGCAAGATTGGTCAGCCGTTTGGACAATCCGAAGTCGCGCGGGTCGTTGATGGTGGTCTCGGTCCGAAGCGCCCTGCCCTCCGCCGGGTAGGACCGGCGGGTTGCCCCGCCGGTCCCCCCTCAGAACCGTGCGTGCCACTCGTCGCGGCACACGGCTCATGCAAGCCGCGAGGGCGTGCGCTCTGGTGGTGCGTGGTTGTTCCTGCTGGTGCGGATGCGATGTCCGCGGTAGCAGGAGGCGTGCACGAGGCGGGTGGGGTCTGTGCTGCTCAGGCCGGGTTGCTCGTGGGCAAGGTAGCTGGCGGCTATCGCCCTGCGAACGACTTGCTGCCACCACAGTTCCCAAGCTTCGGGTGTCTGGGGTAGCTGGTCGGCGGTGAGGAGGTGTTCCCCGCACAGGGGGCACCGGGCGTTCTGCTTGGCCAGCAGCCGCAGGGTGCGGTTGTCGAGCGGGGGTTTCACCTTCTTGCGCCGTTCGGCCCAGTAGCTGGCCAGGGCAGGGTCATCTGGTGAGGCCGTGCCCTTGACCATGGCGTGGCGGGCGATGCTGGTCCAGGAGAACTTGACCAGGTAGGCGCCGCTGTCGCGGTCGCCGAACACCCAGCGGTCGTTCCGCAATCTGTTGAACGTGCCGAAGTACCGCTGGATGATCCAGGGCCTCGGCTTGTTGCGGTGCGGCCACTTGGCCCACTTGAAGGTGAGCCGCCACATGTAGGTGTCCAGAGTGTGGAACACCCGGGATGACACCACGTTCCGGTAGTAGGCCGCCCAGCCCCGGATGATCGGGGTGAGCACGGCGATGACCGCCGCCGCGTTCGAGCCGCGCAGGGCGCGCATCTCGCACGCGAGTCGTTCCCGGAGCCGCTTGATGGCCGCCTTGCTCGGCTTGATCAGCAACTTGGCGCCGTAGCGGCGAACGTTCACCCCGAGGAAGTCAAACCCCTCGGATAGATGGACGACCCTGGTCTTCTCCTCGTTGAAGGTCAGACCTCTGGGTGCCAGCCATTGCGCCAGCCGTGACTTGACTTGCAGCGCCTGCTCCTGGCTGTGGCAGAGCACCGTCAGGTCGTCGGCGTACCTGATCAGCACCGGGGAGCCTGCCATGGTGGTGTCCCCGGCCCGAGAGCCGGAGGTCACGTAGCGGACCCCGGCGGCCTCCTCCAGCCCGTGCAACGCGACGTTCAGCAGGCAGGGCGAGATCACACCGCCCTGCGGGGTGCCCTCCTCGGTGGGAGCGAAACCCTTTCCCGGCTCGAACACGCCCGCCTTCAGCCAGTCCCGGATCAGGTCCCTGGCAGGGAACGACCCGAGAGCAGCGAGAAGCCGATCATGATCGATTCGGTCGAACGCCGCGGCCAAATCCGCGTCCAGCGCCCACACCCGCTTGGCCTGAGGGCCCTTGCACGTGTTATAGATCGCTGCGATCGCGTCGTGGCAGCCACGACCCGGCCGGAACCCGTAGGAGCGGGGCTCGAACCGGGCTTCCCACTCTGGCTCCAACGCGTTCTTGACCCGGCTCTGATGACACCGGTCCATGATCACGGGGATGCCGAGCGGTCTGAGCTTGGCACGGTTTGATGCCTTCGGTATGTACACGCGTCTGACCGCGCGGGGCTGCCAGGAGGCGATGGACTGGTGCACCTGCACCGCCACCTCCGCCCTGGCCTGGGAGGTCAGCGCGACCTCCCCGTCGATCCCCGCGGTCTTACGCCCGGCGTTGCGCTGCGTCACCTGCCGCACGCTGACCAGCGTGTTGGCGTGGCTGTGCAGCATCAGCCGCTGCAGGTTCCTGACCCGGGGCCAGTCCTGCTCCTGCGCCGCCTTGAAGATCCGCTGCCGCAGCCGCCTTACCCGCTCCTCTTGCTCCCGCCAGTCGATCCTGTCCCACCAGGTGGTGGAGGCGGTTTGCGTGTGAGGCCGGTCCTCCGGTCCGTTCACGTCGTCCAGGCCCGCCATCGCTACCGCGAACACGTGTCCCGTCATCGGTGTTCAACTTGCCCTTCGGTTCAGGTGGTTTCGTGCCACTGGTCTTCATCGGCTCACCTGCCCACGTCAGCGCGCTTTCGCGCCCGGGCACCAGGCCCGGTATCCGGCCAGTTATGCGCGGCCCCCGGCGGAGGGGCCGGGCGTACTGCCGCGTGTTCCCGCTGCCTTTCGGCCGCCGGCATTGGCTTCTTGGGCATCCTGTCCCGCCAAGGAGTTCTGCCCCTCTTGCGATCGGCCTACCACGCTGTGACCAGCGCGGACCCTAGCGGGGTTTCCGCGTTCCGCACGCGCGAGACCCGGCGGGGATCGGGTGCTCTCTGTACCCCGGGGACGACGGCGCCGACACGGCCGGGCACAATCCCCGACCGCCGCCAGCCGCCTCACAACGGCCGGCCCCTGTCACCCCGGCACCACGACCCGCCCCGGGATGTGCAATTAACGAGGCATCAGCAAGAGTTCACTGATATTCACCCACGCCCCGCCTTCCCCTCACCTGTGACCACCAGACGGATCGGCGGTCCTTGGGCTTTCCCGTGAGCTCCGCACCCGCCGGCCCAGGAGACCGGCACGCACGTCACGGTGGGGACAGGTCCTACGGCGCTGACCTGGACTACGTCTTCGGCATGAGACCGGACCTCCTGTCGACGTAGTCACTCGCCGCGTGCGACCTCGCGTCGCAATTGTGGTACTGCTTCACGGTGGTGTGCTTGTAGTCGATATACAGGCTCGGGGTGACGCCGGGGTGATGACCCGGGTGCGGAAGCGACCCGGGGTCGGCTTCTTTCCCTTGCGGATGATGCGCCGGTCGAAGATCAGACTGACCCGGTCCGGGCGGCCGGGGTCGAGGTTGTCGTGGATCACCTGCTCGAAGAAGATCCGCCCGGAGACCGACGTGTCGAGCATCTGGGTCAGGGAGAACTCGGTCTGCAGCAGCGACAGGTCGTAGCGGTAGCCGGCCGCTCGTCGGCGTCGGTGAACGGGGTGGGCAGCGATCCGCAGCCACTTGCGCAGCAGCGCCTCGATCTGCTCGGGGCCCAGGCCGTCGCAGATCGCTTGCACCGGTCCACGTCATCGACGGCGGCGAACCCGTTGTCCAACGCCTCGAACTCGATTCCGGCCTTGGCGGCCTGGCGTTTGGCCCACTCGTTTCCGTTGATGCACAGTCTCGCGGTAAACGGGAAGTAGGAGCAGAACTTCATGAAGAACGGGCCGAAGTCGGCATCCACGCAATAGAAGTAGAAGAGGTTGATGAACGCCGTGGAGCGCACCATCCACGCATAGGTGCCGCCGGTGACCGGGTTGTGCCGGCGTTGGGTACGCCACACTTGTGCCTTCTCTTGAGCCCGCCCCACGAAGAGCACCCCTTCGGGCTCGGTGAACCGGGCCAGGAGCTGTGGGTGACGTCGTCCTTGCGTTGGCCCTTCGCGAAGTGCACCATTCCGGCCCCGGGAGGGGTGAAACACGTGGATGTCGGTGACGAACGGCTTGGCCATCGGCGCCATCAGCGCGGTCGAGGCGAACGGAGGCCCCGGTGACCGACGAAGAACCCGACGACTTGGCCGCCGTAGGCCAGCCCCGGCACCAAGACGTTCAAATACATCCGGTCCACGCACTCCACCTCGAACCGGACGTGGTCGGTGAAGACATCGGAGACCCTGCGAGCTAAGGTCATGACAGGCTCCGGTCGGACGGGCGGCCACGGCCAACTAACCGCTACAGGCGGTTCATACACCGGACTGGCCCGCTAGTCACGGTCTCGAGCCCAGCCGGCCGAGCCCCCTCCCAAGGGTGACCCCAAGAAAAATACCTTCTTGGGATGGGGCGAAGCCCGGCTAGGCTTCACGAGCGTTCAGGCCCGCCGCAGCCGTCCAAGTTCAGTCGTCCGGCTGCCGGATAACGACGGGCAGTAGCGCCACCTTGATGTGTCTGCTGCTGTCGTCCACGGCGTGCATCAGGAAGTCGGCTCGGTCGCTGGAGTCAGCAGCTGGCCGCGCACTAACGAAGCACCCGTGGTCGCGGAGGGCGGCATCGGCCCTGGCTAGGATGCTGGTCGCGTCACCGGTCTTGATGAACAGCAATAGCGCAGCCTTGTATCGCGCCAGACGGTGTATCCCAACAGTTGGTTGATGGCCTCGTTGAACTGCTTTGGCCCCTTCCAGAACTTGCACTCTCCGACGAACGCGTTCACGTCTTGGTACGGCAGCAAGATGTCGGTCCTGCCTGCGCCATTGAAGACCTCACCTCTGGCCAAGCCTTCGTAATTGCTGTTCAGCACAAACAGAATGAGGTCGCGGAACTCCTCCTCCTTGAAGCGCCGTGCTGTGCGTGGCAGTCGCTCCAGCGAGTTGGCCAGCGCCCGTACGGTTCGGATGACGTCCTCGTAGATTGCGTCGGAAAGCGCGGGCTCCGCGGCGCCACCACCGGCCGGAGCGCGCTTGGCCACGCGTACTGTCTTGCGCGCCACTGGTATCTGCACCTGCTGGGCGCCAGGAGCCGATCGCAGCGGAATGCTCAGCCCGGCACTGGTCTCCGCCATCGCATCGAGCTGTTGCTTCCGTCGTTTGGCGGCGTTCAGCACGGCCTCGCGCAAGCCGGGGATCCACTGCGCAACGTCGCGGTTGGTCCAACCGGTGCGTTCCTCGAGGTCTGCGCACATGGCCTCAGCGCGCTGGTTGATGACCTCCGAGGTCATGGAGGTGTCCGTGATCGTGAACGTGACCTCGCCTGCGTGAGTGTCCAGCGAACCCTGGAAACCTCCGTCAAGTCGGTTCCTGGATGCCTGCATGTTCAGGATCTCGGTGTCACCAGACACCGGCACGTGGATGGTCACCGACTGGCCTGCATGCCGAACCGGGCTGCCGAACTGCTGACCGCCAATGATGGCTTCGATAGGTGCGTCCGCGCTCCAGTTGTCCCAGTCGTAGGCGACCGGCTCCAAGGTGTACCGCTCGACGATGGACTCGGTCACGCCTTCCGGGCTGAAACGCAGCGCCTCCACGTTGGCACCGGCGACGGCATCAACAGCCTGCTGCCGCCGCGTGTGGAGCCAGACGCGCAGCTCACCGCCGCCGAAGAACACCATGCGGATGACCCTACGACGCTGCACCGACACGTTCCGGTGTCGGTGCAGCGCTCCCAGGCCCTGCCATGCACTCTCGCGCCCGACCGGGCAGCGGGGAGCTGAGTACAGGCCCGGCCCTGCGCCGGCATGAAGGTTGTGGGGCAAGCAGGACCCCCTGGCCTCGGGCCTCGACTGTTAGGCCGTCGAGGTCGAACTCTCAACCCGGCAGACTCAAGTCGCGCGTCGGCACAGCGACGTCATAGTGGGCGGAGTGACGCGCGGGCGGGGCACGGGGCGGCGTGCACGAGGTTAGGGACGCGTGCAGGCCTCTTCGCGATGGTGGCCTCGGGATCATGCCGACCCCGGCATCGCCGCCGCCGGCACGGCACACGCACGGTGTGACTTCCCGGCATCCAGTGGCTTGTGGTGATGGCCAAGTTCTACCCCCTGGAAGGCGTGCCGTAGCTGACGGAAGTTGTGTTGGTACTTCCTCAGGGGCCGTAGAAGATGTGGTCCCAGCGGAACGTGTCATCCAGGCGGTGCGGACTAAATGCGGACTTGAGGTGTCCTCCAGAGACCAAATCCACAGAGGATGACCGCATAAGCGCAGGTCAGACGGGGTGGGGCGGGTGGGACTTGAACCCACGACCGGCGGATTATGAGTCCGCAGCTCTGACCGGCTGAGCTACCGCCCCGGTAGCGGCGCGCTGGTCCGGCGCGAACGGCATACCGGACCAGGACTGCGTCGGCGAGCCTATCGGGCCGAGGGCCCGACGCTCACAGCGCGCACTTCGCGGCCTGCCACTTGCCGCACAAGCGCGTGCCACATCGTTGGGTCAGAAGCAACCGACCCAAGGAGTAGCGGCCATGCGATGGAGACCGATTGGAACAGCCGGCGCGGCTATCGCAGCCGCGGCGGGCCTAGGGATCGGGGGTGCGACCCTGGCCACCGCAAAAGAGGAACCGGTGGCCTCCGTCACGAAGAACAGCCCGTCGCAGCCAGGCGGCGGCCCCCGCCTTGCACCGGTCAGCGGTGTGCCAGGCGGGCTGGCTCAGGTGCGCGCCGGCCAGGAGATGGACTCATAGAGCTTTGACAGCCCCGCCGAACGGGGCCTTGACATTCGACGCAGAGGATGTGAGCTGAGACACACCTCTAGGAGCCAGCGAATGAAGCGAAACACCCTGCTGATCACGGGCGCTGCCGTCCTGACCGCGCTGGCGGCAGGCGTCGGGGGCGCAGCCCTCGCCAACGCGAACAACCCGACGACCACGTCCACCCCGAGCGCCAGCGCCACCAGCAGCACGGGCACCGCGGAGAAGAGCGGCCGTCATCGCGGCGGTGTCGGACAAGGCCAAGGACTGGCGGGTGATACCGCGGTGAAGGCCGTGGAGGCCGCCGCGGCCAAGGAACCGACCGCAGTCCTGCTGCGGGCCGTGAAGGCCGCCGACGGCACCTACCGGGTCGGCATGCGGCGGACCGACGGCACGCGCATCACACTCACGCTGGACGCCAACTTCACGGTCACCGCAACTCAGGAGCACGCCGCGAAGCCCAAGCGCACCGCCACGCCGACCAGCCCCGCCACCAGCTGAGCAGGGAGCGCCCTGGGGGTGTGGGCTCTCGCCGAGTGGGCCGAAGATGCTGTCATGACCGTCGAATAGCAGCGTCTTCTGACCTCTCGGAGGGGGTGTCGACGATGCCCCCGGGTGGACGGTGGACCCGGTGTGGTGCTTGCGTGGTCTATGAGGCACAATGATATTGGCGTGACATTGGCGTTGCCTGGAGCAAGAACGTTGGGGAAGACGTCCCTTGCACACCAGGAGGTCCGGATGTCTGCCACCGCGTCACGGGCGACGACGCGTGGGGTCGTGTTCGTTCACTCGGCCCCGCATGCGTTGTGCCCGCATCTCACCTGGGCGCTTGAGGCTGCCCTGGATCGGCCGGTGCACCTGGACTGGACCCCCCAGCCAGCGGGCGCCAAGCTCGTGCGCACCGAGCTGTCCTGGAGCGGTGAGCCCGGCACCGGAGCGCCGCTGGCTAGTGCCCTAAGGGGCTGCGCCAACGTGCGGTTCGAGGTCACCGAGGAGCCCTCACCCGGACTTGACGGCTCGCGCTGGTCGTTCACCCCGAGCCTGGGCATCCACCACACCTGGACCAGTGCCGCAGGGGACGCCGTCATCAACGAGGACCGCCTCCGCGCCGCCTTCGAAGCGCACCGGGGGGACAACGCAGCGCTCGGAGCAGCCATCGACGCCCTGCTCGGCGCGCCCTGGGACCGCGAGCTGGACCCGTTCCGGTATGCCGGTGAGGGCGCTCCAGTGCGCTGGCTGCACAAGGTCGGGTGACCGGCTTAAAGGAGTAGAGCCTCGGTATGCCGTGAGTGGAGCGAAAGGGTTGCTTCAGCGGCCGGGAAGCAACCGTTTGGCTCCACTCACGAGACTCGGCAGCGAGAGGTCGGCGTCAGACGCTTCGGAAGGCCAGAGCCACGTTGTGCCCCCCGAACCCGAACGAGTTGTCCAGCGCGAGGATGTCGCCCTGCGGCAGCTTGCGGTGCTCGTCGCGGACCACGTCGAGGTCGATGTCGGGGTCGAGGTTGTCGAGGTTGATCGTCGCGGGGGCGATCCGGTGGTGCACCGCGAGGATGGTCAGCACCGCCTCCAGCGAACCGGCCGCCCCGAGCAGGTGTCCGGTCATCGACTTGGTGGCGCTGACCGGCATACTGTCGGCGTCGGCGTTGAAGGCTCGCCGGATCGCGTTTGCCTCCGCCACGTCGCCCACCGGCGTCGAAGTGGCGTGCGCGTTGATGTGCACGACATCCTTGGGGCTGGCATCGGCGGCCGCGACTGCCTCCAGCATGGCCCGTGCGGCTCCTTCCCCAGCGGGTTCGGGTGCCGTGATGTGATGGGCGTCCGCGGACATGCCGACCCCGGCCAACTCGGCGTAGACCCGCGAGCCTCGGGCCTTCGCGTGCGCCTCGGACTCCAGGACGATGACCGCAGAGCCCTCCCCGAGCACGAACCCGTCGCGCGCAGTGTCGTACGGCCGGGAGGCGCCCTGCGGGTCGTGGTTGCGCGTCGACAACGCCTGCATCGCGGCAAAGCCCGCGATCGGCAGCGGATGGATGGCGGCCTCGGTTCCGCCGGCCACCACGATGTCGGCCCGACCGGTGCGGATCATCGACACGGCATACCCCATGGCTTCGGCGCCTGAGGCGCACGCGCTCACCGGGGTGTGCGCTCCCGCGCGAGCGCGCAGCTCGAGCGAGACGGCGGCGGCCGGTCCGTTGGGCATGAGCATCGGGACCGCGAGCGGGTATACGCGGCGGGGGCCCTTCTCGCGCAGCGTGTCCCACTGGTCGAGCAGGGTCCACACCCCTCCGATCCCTGACCCCAACGCCACCGCGACTCGTTCGGGGTCGACCTGCGGAGTGCCCGCGTCGGCCCATGCCTCACGGGCCGCGACCAGGGCGTACTGCGACGACGGGTCGAGGCGGCGCGTCTCGACCTTGGCCAGAACCTGGTCCGGCGGGGTGTGGATCTGTGCGGCGAAGGTGACCGGCAGGTTGTACGTGCTCACCCAGTCGAAGTCCAGTGGCCGCGCGCCCGAGCGTCCGTCGAGGACCGCCTCCCATGTCTGCAGGACCGTGCCGCCGACGGGTGTCGTGGCGCCGAGGCCGGTGACGACGACGCGGGTGTCGTTGCGGGACGTCACGACTGGGCGCTGGCGATGTACGTCACGGCGTCGCGGACCGTCTTGAGGTTCTTGACGTCCTCGTCGGGGATGCGTACCTCGAACTTCTCCTCCGCGTTGACGACGATCGTCATCATCGAGAGCGAGTCGATGTCGAGGTCGTCAGTGAAGGACTTGTCCAGCTCGACCGAGTCGGTGTCGATCCCGGTCTCCTCGTTGACGATCTCGGCGAGACCGCCAAGGATCTCTTGTTCGCTTTGGGCCATCGTCTTCTCCTTGTGGCTAGGCCGTGGTTCTACCCCGAAGGAACCCGTCGAGGCGCGGGCGGTTGCTAGGGCAGGACGACCACCTGCGCGGCATACACCAGGCCAGCGCCGAACCCGATCTGCAAGGCCAGCCCGCCGCTGGGAACCTCCTTCTCCCGCAGCATGCGTTCCGTGGCGAGCGGGATGGATGCCGCGCTCGTGTTGGCGCTGTCGGCGATGTCTCGAGCTACCGCGATGCTCTCGGGGAGCTTGAGCTGTTTTGCCATCGCGTCGATTATGCGCATGTTGGCCTGGTGGGGGATGAACGCGTCGAGGTCGTCAGCGGTGATCCCCGCGGCCTCGATGGCTTTGCGGGCGACCGGCGCCATGCCCCACACGGCCCAGCGGAACACCGACTGGCCAGCCATGCGGATGGTTGGGAACCCGAGGTTCTCGTCGCGGACCTGCACCCACGACTCGTTCTGCTTGATGGTCTCCCACTGCGAGCCGTCCGAGCCCCAGACGGTCGGGCCGATCGCGGGGACGTCACTCGGCCCAACCACCGCTGCGCCCGCCCCGTCGGCGAAGATGAACGCCGTCCCGCGGTCGCGCTTGTCGGTGAAGTCTGACAGCTTCTCCACGCCGATGACCAGCACGTACGTCGACGTGCCGCATCGGACCAGGTCGCTGGCCATCGAGACGGCGTAGCAGTAGCCCGCGCAGGCGGCGTTGATGTCGAAGGCGGCACAGCGTAGACCGAGCCGGTCGGCGACGATCGGGGCGGCGGCCGGGGTCTGGTACGGGTGGGTCACCGTGGACAGGATCACCGTGTCGATCTGGCTGGGTTCGATCCCCGCCTTGGCAATGGCGTCGCGCGCGGCCCATTCCGACATGTCGATGACGCTCTCGTGCGGGCCGGCGATCCGTCGCGACAGGATACCCGAGCGCTCCTGGATCCACTCATCGGACGAGTCGATGTCATCAAGGATCTCGGAGTTGGGCACGATGCGCTCCGGGCGATACCCGGCCACGCTCCAGATCCGGGCGTAGGGCGGTCCGGAGGTGCTGCGGATCTGGCCGGTGCCTTTCGGCCGCCGCCCGCTGGAGGTGCTCATCCGGCCGCCTCCGCGGGCTGGCGGTCCTCGCCATGCTCCTTGACCATCCGCAATGCTGCCTCCAACTGGTCTGGGGTCTTGAGTGCGAGGATCTCCACGCCCTTCATGGCTCGCTTGGCCAGCCCGGCGAGGGTGCCGGCCGGGGGTACCTCGATGAACCCGGTGACGCCGAGGTCCACCAGCTTGTGCATGCACAGGTCCCAGCGCACCGGACTGCGCACTTGCGACACCAGCCGCAGCAGGACGTCCTGGCCGGACTCGATGAGCTCGCCGTCCTGGTTGGATACCAGCCTCGTGCGGGCATCGTGGACCGAGATGGCTCGCGCGTATGCCGCGAGCGTCTCGACCGCGGGTGCCATGTGTTCGGTGTGGAAGGCGCCGGCCACCTCCAAGGGCACCACCCGGGCCTTCGGCGGGGGGTCTGCCGCGAGAGCCGCCAGCTGGTCGGTTGTGCCGGCGGCCACGACCTGGCCGACTCCGTTGACGTTGGCGGGGGTCAGGCCGTAGGCCGAGAGACGGGCCATGACCTCGTCCGGGTCTCCGCCAAGGATCGCGGACATCCCGGTGGACGCCAGCGCCGCGGCATCAGCCATGGCCCGGCCCCGCTCGCGGACGAACACCATCGCCTGCTCCGCGGTGAGCACTCCCACTGCCGCAGCTGCCGTGATCTCGCCGACCGAGTGGCCGGCACCCACGCTCACCTGCCGGAACCCTTCAGACGGGTGGGCGAAGAGGGCGAGCAGGGCGACCAGCCCCGAGCCCACGATGAGGGGTTGCGCCACTGCTGTATCGCGAATCGTCTCGGCGTCCGAGACCGTCCCGTGGGCGACCAGGTCGACTCCCGTCACGGTGGCGAGCCAGGCCAACCGGTCGTGAAAGCCGGGCAGCTCAAGCCACGGGCTCAGGAACCCGGGGGCCTGGGCGCCCTGGCCGGGGCAGGCAATGACAAGCATCTATCCACTGTGGCAGGTCCCTGTGACCAAATCGTGACTCGGAAACCCACCAAGTCGTCACACCACATTTTGGAGGTTTCCTCCAAACACAGGAGTGGTCAGGCCTCGAGTCCGGCGCGCCACGCAGTGGGTTCCGGCCGCGCGAGGTGCCCGAGCGCGAGGGCGAGACGCACGGCATACGCGTCGCGAGGGTGGGTGAGGTCGTACCCGGTGAGCTCGCTGATCCGGCCCAGCCGGTACCGAACGGTGTTGGGGTGGACGAACAACAACCGGGCCGCGGCTTCCAGGCCCCCGGTGTCCAGGAACACGGAGCTGGTATGCGCCAGAGCCGGGTTGGCACGTAGCGGGGCGGCGATCCGCTCGACGAGGACCCGACGGGCGCGCTCGTCGCCGACGAGAACACGTTCGGGGAGCAGTTCGTCGGCGTGGACCGGCCGAGGCGCTTCGGGCCAGGCGAGGGCGGCGGACAGCCCGTTCAGCGCCGCCCGTGCGGACCGGCCGGCGGCGAACAGATGGGGAACCGTCGGCCCGACGACGATGGGTCCGTCGCCGAAATCGTCGGCCATCTTGGTGACGATGTCGAAGGGCGCCGGCGAGCCTCCGACGACGATGACGAGGCGGCGTCCCTGCACCGCGGCGAGCGCTTCGACCCCGAGCCGCTCGGCCGTACGGCGGAAGGAGTCAACGGCGAACGTCCTACTGCCGGAAGGAGTTTGCCCAGCTGCGACAGTCACATCCGACACCGAGCCCCAGCCCAGCGCGGTCGCTCTGGACTGCATCGAGTCGTCGGCCTCCCCACGTAGCACCGCGTCGACGACCAGCGCCTCCAGCCGCGCATCCCACTTGCCGCGAGACTCCGCGGCTCGGGCGTAGATCTCCGCGGCCCCGAAGGCGATCTCGCGCGAGTAGCGCAGCACCGCCTCCCGAAGCAGGACCCGTTCAGTGCCGTCGTCGGCAACCTTGTCCACCTCGTCCTCGACGGTGTCGACGACCGAACGGATCAGGTCCAGCGTGTGCTGCAAGGTGATGGCCGAGGTGAGCTCGCGCGGTGCTGTGCCGAAGACGTTGGCCGCAACGGGTTGGCGGCCCTGCTCGTCCTGCAGCCACGAGACGAAGGCGGCTATGCCGGCCTGCGAGACCAGACCGATCCAGGACCGCACGTCGGCAGGCAGCGCTCGGTACCACTCGTGGGTGGTCTCGATCCGCCGGATTGCCGCCTTCGACAAGGCACCCGCGTGCCGCTCCATGGCCTGGCGCGTCGTGGCGCTCGGCTGGCGGCGCTGGGCGGCGGTCACCCCTGCAGTGTATTTGTATGCCGGCCACAACGCGCTGATGCTGCGGGGGTCGGTCGGGTGAGCCCGGCGCCCGAGGGCGGCAGGTCGGCTCGAGTGGAGGTATAACCGGCCGATGGAGGTGCAAACGTGCGCTAGAGCGCTCGGTAACACCTCCACTGCTCGGTTTTACCTCCGATCAACGATTCGCTGGAGGTGACAACGTGCGCTAGAGCGCTCGGTAACACCTCCACTGCTCGGTTTTACCTCCACCCGACGTGGATGCGGAGGCACCCGACGTGGCGCAGGACGCAGATGCGGAGGCACCCGACGTGGCGGCGGACGCTGGAGGCGGAGGTAGAACCGAGCGGGCCGGCCGGTTGTCCTGGGGTGTGAGGCCGGGCGGCTCAGTCGGTGCCCAGCTCCATTGCGGCGCGGTCCAGAGCCTCGTCTTCGCGTTCCTCGGAAACCTGCGGGTTGGCCGCGATGGCCTCTGCGCCACCGGGCTCGAGTCGCCCGATGAGCTCGGCGTGCCCACCGGTGAGCTGGCCCTGCGCGGCATACAGCTCGAGCTTGGACCGGGTGTCGGCGATGTCGAGGTTGCGCATGGTGAGCTGGCCGATCCGGTCGACCGGGCCGAACGCCGCGTCGTCGGTGCGCTCCATGGACAACCGGTCGGGATGGTAGGAGAAGCCCGGGCCGCGCGTGTCCATGATCGAGTAGTCGTCGCCGCGGCGCAGTCGCAGCACGACCTCGCCGGTCACCGCGGAGGCGACCCAGCGCATGAGCGACTCGCGCAGCATGAGCGCTTGCGGGTCGAACCAGCGCCCTTCGTAGAGCAGCCGGCCTAGGCGGCGTCCTTCGGTGTGGTAGTTCGCGATGGTGTCCTCGTTGTGGACGGCCGCTACCAGGCGCTCGTATGCCGCGAACAGCAGCGCCATCCCGGGCGCCTCGTAGATCCCGCGGCTCTTGGCCTCGATGATGCGGTTCTCGATCTGGTCGGCCATGCCCAGGCCATGTTGTCCGCCGATGGTGTTGGCGGCGTCAACCAGCTCGACCGGGGAGGCGAACTCGCGCCCGTTGACGGACACCGGAGAGCCCTCGTGGAAGCCGATCGTGACGTCTTCGGTCTCGATGGCCACGTCCGGGTCCCAGAACTTGACCCCCATAATCGGCTCGACGATCTCGATCGACGTATCCAAGTGCTCGAGGCGCTTGGCCTCGTGGGTAGCGCCCCAGATGTTG
Source organism: uncultured Actinomycetota bacterium (assembly GCA_963724925.1). Classification (GTDB taxonomy): domain Bacteria; phylum Actinomycetota; class Actinomycetes; order Actinomycetales; family Dermatophilaceae; genus Phosphoribacter. Next base: position 14,179 of record CAVRXF010000014.1, read on the forward strand.
GCGTCGGTCGAGTAGGCCTTCTCAACGCTGTCTCGGTACGGCAGCCCGTGGGCGGCCAGCCAGGTCGACATCTCCTTGCGCCCGCCGAGCTCCCCGACGAAGTCGGCGTCGAGCCACGGCTTGTAGATCCGTAGGTTGGGGTTGGCGATGAGCCCGTAGCGGTAGAACCGCTCGATGTCGTTGCCCTTGTACGTCGAGCCGTCGCCCCAGATGTCGACCTCGTCCTGGCGCATGGCCCGCACCAGCAGGGTCCCGGTGACCGCGCGGCCGAGAGGCGTGGTGTTGAAGTACTGTTTGCCGCCGGCGCGGATGTGGAACGCCCCGCAGGCCATGGCCTGCAGCCCCTCGACGACCAGCGCCTCCTTGCAGTCCACGAGGCGGGACAGCTCCGAGCCGTACTGCTGCGCCCGGCTCGGGACCGACTCGATGTCCGGCTCGTCGTACTGGCCGATGTCGGCCGTGTAGGTGCACGGGATGGCGCCCTTGTCGCGCATCCAGGCGACGGCGACCGACGTGTCGAGCCCGCCTGAGAAGGCGATGCCGACGCGTTCGCCGACCGGCAGCGAGGTGAGGACCTTGGACACGCGGGCCAGCCTAGTGACCCTGGGCAGGTATGCCGTGCGTCTCCGTCCGCGAGCACGTCTGCGGTTCTGGGCGGTCAGACGTGCGACCTGGCTCCCATCTGACCGCCCAAAGGAGGCGTCCGGCATACCGGCACGAAAGCCAGCTTCTCGCACTAGCCTGGCGACAGCTGCAGCGCGAAGGAGGATGCCTGGTGCGCGCACTCCTGGTCGGACGCGAGCTGGAGTTCGCTGCGCTCAGCTCCGGGTTAGACGCGGCACTCGCCGCGCGACCGCAGGTCATGCTGTGCCAGGGGGAGCCAGGCATCGGCAAGACCCGACTCGCCGAGGAGCTAGCCGACCTCGCCGGCCAGCGCGGTGCCGCGGTTGCCTGGGGTTCCGGCATCGACACCGTGGGCGCCCCGCCGTTCTGGCCCTGGACGCAGGTGCTGCGCACCATCGCCGACTGGTGCGATCTCGCGACCCTGGCCAGCGAACATGGCCTCTCGATCGACCTAGCGCGCTTGGCGCCGGATATCTTCACCGTGCGAAGCGGTCGCCAAGGCGGTCGGCTGCCAGAGGACCGGTTCCGGCAGTTCGACGCGGTATGCCGGCTCTTGCGCCTCGTGACAGTGCACAGGCCGCTGGTGGTGATCCTCGACGACGCGCACTGGGCGGACCAACCGTCGGTGCTGCTGACCCGCCACCTCGCGCGCACGATGCGCAACGAGCGGCTGTTGGTCCTGCTGACCTTCCGTAGCACGGAGAACGTTCACCTGGCGCACGTCGCAGAGCTGGCCCGCGAACCAGTGGCACGACACATCGAACTCTGCGGTCTCACCGTCTCGGCGGTCGCCGAGCAGCTTGCCGCCATCACCGGGGCCGAGGTCTACGACACAGATGCCGAGCAGGTTCACTCGCTGACGGGCGGCAACCCGCTCTTTGTCGCGGAGGTGGGCAGGATCCTGCCGGCCCGCAGGATCGGCGGCGCGATCGCCGCAGTGTCTCCTACGGTGCGCCAAGCCATCGCGGCCCGGTTGAATCGCCTTACCGGATCCTGCCTCGACCTGCTGCGAGCAGCCTCGATCCTCGGGCGGGACTTCTCGGTGGCAGCGACAGCCGCCATGACGGGGCGGTCGCCGCTCGACTGCCTCGGGCCGCTCGACGAGGCGCGCGCCGCGGGTCTCGTCGAGGCGAGGGAGGTGCCGGGTGAGTACCGGTTCGTGCACGCCCTCGTCCGCGACGCCATCGAGTATGGGCTCACCTCCGACGAACGCGTCCGCCTCCACCGAAACGCGGCCGACATGCTGGAGAGCTCCAGCGCCGCCCCGCAGGGACTGCAGCTCTTCGAGCTGGCCCGGCACTGGGCCGTTGCCGCCGTCGCAGGCGAGCGGACCAGGGCAAGCGCCTGCATCGAGCGGGCGGCGGAGGAGGCGATGCGCGGGCTGGCGTACGAGGAAGGCGTGCGTCTGTTCCGGTTCGCACTGGCGGTGGCGCCCGGGCAGCTCGAGCCGGCAACCGAATGCCGCCTGACACTGAGGCTGGCCGTTGCCCTGTACCTCTCGGGTCAGCACGCGGCCTGCCTGGATGCTCGCCTAGCAGCCGCGGCGCTCGCCCACGAGATGGGCCGGGCGGACCTGCTTGCCGAAGCTGCCCTCGCGGCCGAGGCCGTGGGCCCGACGGCGACCGAGGAGCCCACTCAACGGCTGTGCCGCGAGGCCTTGGCGGCGCTGCCCGACGACGCGGTGGCGCTGCGGGCCCGGGTGACCGCGAGGTTCGCCGAGGCCTGCGTCTACGCCGCCTGGTCCAAGGACGACACGCAAGACTACGAGACGGCCGAGGTCGCCAGCGCGCAGGCACTCGCGCTGGCCGACCAGCGCGGCGACCCGGCGGCACTGGGCGCGGCGCTGCGGGCCAGGCGGATGGCCCGTTCAGCGCCGGAAGGTCTGGACGAGCGCGAACGGCTGGCGGAGCGGATGCTCGCCCTCGGCCGGGAAAGCGCCGACGCCTTGACCCAGCTATGGGGCCGCCTTTGGCGGGTCGATGCCGCGTTCGAGCGCGGCGACCTCGCACGCGTCGCCCGTGAGGTTGGGGCGCTGGCGGCGTGCGTCGAGGGCGTGCGGGGACCACAGGCCCGATTCGAGCTGCTCAAGTGCCAGGCGGTCCTGGCCCAGGCCCGGGCCCACTACGACGACGCCCTGAGGTTGGCGGGCGAGGCATTCGCCGAGAGCGGCCTGATCGAAGAGCTGCGCAACCAGGTGGCGCTCTCCGGTTGCTTCACCAGATCGGCCTGCACATCGGCCACGACGCCAGCGGCTCGATGGCGGCCGCCGGCTTCGCCGACGCCACCGTGTTCGACCAACCGGGCCCGACCGCGGGCGTCATCGTCCCGGTCGCGAACGCCAACCTGCTGGCCTCCGTCGGTCGGCTCGACGAAGCCCGCGCCCTCTACCAGTCCCTCGGAGCGCCCGCCACCTGGGCGCCGTCCCCGCACGCCGTCCTGCCCGCTCTCGCGTACGGCATCAACGTCGCCATCGCGCTCGGCGCCGACGCCGACGTCGACACGCTGCGCTCGCGTCTGGCCCCTTACCGAGGACACCACGTCGTGAGCGGCGCGGGACAGGTCGCTTACAACGGACCGGTCGAGCTCTCGCTCGGGACGGCGGCGCTGCATCTCGGCGAGCTCGACGACGCGGTGGCCGATCTCGAGCAGGCGGTGCGCAGCTGTGTCGCAAACGGTGCTGCCGGCAATCGGACCGAGGGACAGGTGTTCCTGGCGACCGCGCTGGCACGGCGAGGGAACCCGGGGGACAGCAGCAGAGCCCGATCACTGCTGGAGTCCAGCGTCCACGAGGCCACGCTGTTGCGGATGCGCCCCGTCAAGGCCCGGGCGGAGCAGCTCCTGTGTCAGCTCGCCGCCGCAGGACCTCTGACCCGCCGCGAGCTGGAGGTGGCCGACCTCGTCGCGCAAGGTCTCACGAACCGCGAGATCGCTGCTGATCTGTGCCTGTCCGAGCGCACCGCGCAGAACCACGTGCAGCACATCCTCACCAAGCTCGGACTGTCCAACCGCACCCAGATCACCGCGTGGGTCTCAGGACGGAGCTGAGTACTCGTACCTGAGTAGTTCGGACGATGACCCGTCGTGACGGTCCTCCTACGGTGGGGAGGACCACAAGGAGGACTCATGGCCAGCACCACCACCGTCGCCCCCCGCCCACAGCTCGCAGAACAGTCACCGCAGGAGGTCGTGTGGGAGCTGAGCAACGCCATCGTCGCGTCGAGGTCGCTCCATGTGGCGGCTGAGCTCGGTGTAGCCGACCAAATCGGCGACGAGCCGATGACCGAGGAGAGCCTCGCCCTCGCGTGCGAGACGTCCCCCGACGCCCTTGATCGAGTGCTGAGGCTGCTGGTGACGTTCGGGCTGTTCCGCTGCACTGACGGCGGCTATCTCCACACCGAAGCCTCCCGCCTGCTACGCAGCGACCACGCGAGCTCCATGCGTGCCTTCGCCCGCCTCAACGGACTACCCGGCCTCTCCGTAATCTTCGCCGAGCTCGAGCACTCCGTGCGCACCGGTTCGCCGGCGGTCGAGCTGCTCGACCCCAAGGGTTTCTGGAGCTACCTGCACGACCACCCTGAGCAAGCCGGAGTTTTCGAGCAGGCGATGACCGGGAAGGCGCACGCTGACGTCGCCGCGGTGCTGCAGGCCTACGACTTCTCCCGGCACCAGCGCATCGCCGATGTCGCGGGCGGGAACGGCCACCTGGTCCAGGCGGTGCTCGGCGCGTACCACGACCTGACGGGCGTCCTGTTCGAGCTGCCTCACGTGGCGGCCGAGGTGCCCTCGTCGCCCCGGCTCGAGGTCGTGGCCGGTGACTTCTTCACCGACCCGTTGCCGTCGTGTGACGCCTACCTGCTCATGAACATCGTCCACGGCTGGGGCGACGCCGACGCGGCCGCAATCCTGACCGCTGTCGCCGCTGCCGGTCGACCGTCCCGGGCTACCCTCTTGCTCGTGGAGACCGTGCTGCCGGACGGCCCAGAACCACACTGGGCGAAGACGCTCGACGTCCTCATGTTGGCCGTGACCGGCGGCCGAGAGCGCACCGGTGCCGAGTACGGCACTCTCCTCGACAAGGCCGGCATCGACCTGATGCGGATACTCCCTACAACCACGCCGTTCTCGATTGTGGAAGGTGTCGTGCGATGAGACTGCCCCCGCTGACCGACCAAGAACTGACGCCGTACCTGCGCGAAGGGGTGTGGGTCGCCAAGATCGCCACCCACAACCCGGACGGGACGGTGCGAATGACACCCCTGACCTACGGCGTCGGTGAGGACGACGAGATCATCTTCTCGAGTTGGCAGGACAGCGCGGCAGTGCGAAACCTGCAACGCGACCCGCGAGCCTCGGTGCTCATCGACAAGGTCGACCAGCCCTACTCAGGGGTCCACTTCACCGGCGAGGCCGAAACCGGACCGGAGACGCTGACCCGCGAGCAGTATGCCGAACTCTTCGGCCGCTACATCGGCGACTTCGAGCAGGCCGCCCAGTCCTACGATGTCCTGCTCAGCCTCGGACTGGGCCAGCGCTGCTTCATCCACTTCCGGCCCACCACCAAGATCACCTGGGACTTCGGCAAGATCCCCCAAGGGTGAGCAGCCCGGCATACCGGCTGCCCACCCGGCATACCAGCGGGCGCGGGCCCACCGACACCAACCGGCCGAGAGCGCCCGGCAGGCGCCGCCGGGCCGGCACGAGCGCGCGGGCGGCGCCGGAGAGACGCCAGACGGCGCGAGGGCCCGCGAACGGACGGGGTGGGAGGTGCCGCGAGGAGGCCCGCGGCGGGGCGCCGCCGCGAGCGGGGGCGCGGCGCGAGCCAGCGCGCCGGCGTGGTGGACGCCGCGTGGCGAACAGACGACACCACGGGGGCGCGCGACACCGGACGGTCGGGAGCCGCCGGTGGGCGCGGGCACGGGCACGCGGACCGGCGGTGAGGGTGCGCGCGCGGCCCAAGCTCACGGCACCGCGGGTAGGAGGAACGGACGACGGTGCGGCGCGCGCGGACCGCGCCAAGGACGCGCTGAGCACACCACGGCCGACACGAAACAGGGCGCGGGCGGACAGGAGGAAGGGGGCCGGCACGGCGAGCGGAACGGACACGGTAGCACGGGGGCACGACGGCGCGGAAAAGCACGTACAAGCAGAAGCAGAAGCGTGAGTCGGAGGACGGACAGCACAGCCACGAACGCGGACGGAAGGACAGACAACGAAGTGCCCCGCGACACGGCACACGTGACGGACGACGAAGCTGCTGACCGACAGCAGGTACACAACACAACCGGAGCTCACGAGCGGCACGGGCACACGCTGCGGGCCGCACCAAACCACGCGCGCCACGCCTGCCACGCGCGGAGCGCGACACGCCGCGCGGCGGCAAGACCGCGAGAAACCACGACACCGCGCACTGAGCAGCTACCGGCACGCGGCAACTGGCGTCGCGGGGGCACGACGACCACGCGACACAACGACTGACAGCCAGCAAGAAGATCACGAGAGCTACGCCGGCGGGACACGACAGCGCTCGCGAGGCGACGGCGGACGCCTCGCCGGCGCGTTCACGCGATCGACGTCGTGCTCGTGCTCGCCCGTTGCGCGCTGCGGCGCCGTCGCGCGGCCGTGTTGCGCGGCCCGAGATGTCTTCGTTAGGCGTCGCCTCCCGCCTGGCCGGACGCGCCGGCCCGAACGTCGAGCAGCTGGTACTTCTCGGCAGCCCGCAGGGCGAAGCTGGGGTCGATCTCACCGCGACGCCCGAGCAGCTGCAGGGTGCGCACCGCGAGTGACGGCCCGTCGATGTGGAAGTACCGCCGAGCCGCGGCCCGCGTGTCAGCGAAGCCGAAGCCGTCGGCGCCGAGCGACTCGAAGTCACCGGGCACCCACTGGGCGATCTGGTCCTGCACGGCCCGCATGTAGTCCGACGTCGCCAGGACCGGGCCGGAGGTGGCCGAAAGCCGCTGCGTGACGTAGGGGACGCGGGTCTCCTCGGTCGGGTGGAGGAAGGCGTGCTCGTCGCAGGCCAGCCCGTCGCGGCGCAGCTCGCCCCACGAGGTCACCGACCACACGTTCGCCGCGACGCCCCAGTCGGTGGCGAGCAGTTCCTGGGCCTCCAGCGCCCACGCGACGCCGACGCCCGAGGCCAGCAGCTGGGCCGGCACGCCCTCGCCACCGGCAGGGCGCAGCAGGTGCATGCCGCGCACGATGCCCTCGACGTCGACGTCCGCGGGCTCCGGCGGCTGGACGTACGGCTCGTTGTAGACCGTGAGGTAGTAGATGACGTCCTCGGGCTTGTCGCCGTACATCCGGCGCAGCGCGTCCTTGACGATGTGCGCGATCTCGTACCCGTATGCCGGGTCGTAGGACACCACGGCCGGGTTCGTCGACGCCAGCAGCGGAGAGTGCCCGTCGGCGTGCTGGGTGCCCTCCCCGGTCAGCGTCGTGCGGCCCGCGGTTGCCCCGATGAGGAAGCCCCGGGTCATCTGGTCGGCCGCCGCCCAGATCCCGTCGCCGCTGCGCTGGAACCCGAACATCGAGTAGAAGATGTAGACCGGGATCATCGGCTCGCCGTGGGTCGAGTACGACGTCCCGACGGCCTGGAAGGCCGCGACGGACCCGGACTCGTTGATGCCCATGTGCATGAGCTGGCCGTCCGTCGCCTCCCGGTAGGTCAGCATCAGGTCGAGATCCACCGGCGTGTAGTTCTGCCCGTGCGGGTTGTAGATCTTGATCGTCGGGAAGAACGAGTCCATGCCGAAGGTGCGCGCCTCGTCGGGGATGATCGGCACGACCCGCTTGCCGAACTCCTTGTCGCGCACCAGGTCCTTGAGCAGACGCACGAACGCCATCGTCGTCGCGACGTTCTGCTTGCCCGATCCCTTCTTCGCGACCGCGTATGCCGCGTCGTCCGGCAGTTTGACCGGCGTGTAGACCGAGCGCCGGGAGGGCACCGACCCGCCGAGCTTCTTGCGCGCCTCACGCATGTACTGCAGCGCCGGGTCAGTGTCGCCGGGGCGGTAGTACGGCGGCTGGTACGGGTCGGCCTCCAACTGCCCGTCGGTGACTGGGATGTGCAGCGTGTCGCGGAAGCCTTTGAGGTCCTCGAGGGTGAGCTTCTTCATCTGGTGGGTGGCGTTGCGGCCGGCGAAGTGGGTGCCGAGCGACCAGCCCTTGACCGTCTTGGCCAGGATCACCGTCGGCTGTCCGGTGTGCTTCATCGCGGCGTCGTACGCGGCATACACCTTGCGGTAGTCGTGGCCGCCCCGCTTGAGCTTCCACCAGATGTCGTCGTCGCTCCAGCTCTCCACGAGCCCCTTGGTACGCGAGTCGCGCCAGAAGAAGTGTTCGCGCACATACTTGCCGTCGTTGGCACGGAAGGTCTGGTAGTCCCCGTCGACGGTCGAGTTCATGATGTTGACGAGCGCGCCGTCGCGGTCTGCGGCCAGCAGCGGGTCCCAGCCGCGCCCCCAGATCACCTTGATGACATTCCAGCCGGCGCCCCGGAAGAACGCCTCCAGCTCCTGGATGATCTTGCCGTTGCCGCGGACCGGGCCATCCAGACGCTGCAGGTTGCAGTTGATGACGAACGTGAGGTTGTCCAGCTCCTCGTTGGCGCCCAGCTGCAGCAGCCCGCGCGACTCCGGCTCGTCCATCTCACCGTCACCGAGGAACGCCCAGACGTGCTGCTCGCTCGTGTCCTTGATCCCACGGTTGTGCAGGTACTTGTTGAACTGGGCCTGGTGGATCGCGTTCATCGGACCAAGACCCATCGACACGGTCGGGAACTGCCAGAAGTGCGGCATCATCCGTGGGTGCGGGTAGGACGGCAGGGCTCGCACCCGACCGTCGACGAGATGGCTGCGCTCCTGGCGGAAGCCGTCCAGGTCGGTCTGCTCGAGGGTGCCCTCCAGGAAGGCGCGCGCGTACATGCCGGGCGCAGCGTGGCCCTGGAAGAAGACCTGGTCTCCGCCCCCGGGATGGTCCGGCCCACGGAAGAAGTGGTTGAGGCCGACCTCGTAGAGCGTGGCCGCCGACGCGTAGGTCGAGATGTGCCCGCCCACGGCGATCCCGGGGCGCTGGGCCCGGTGGACCATGATCGCGGCGTTCCAGCGGATCCAGCGGCGATAGGCCTTCTCGACGCCCTCGTCACCAGGGAACCACGGCTCGGCTTCAGGCCCGATGGTGTTGATGTAGTCCGTGGCAGTCAGCGACGGGACCCCGATGTTGGACTGGCGGGCCCGCTCAAGCAGCTTAAGCATGATGTAGCGGGCGCGGGTGCGCCCCTGCTCGTCGACGACGCCATCAAGGGAGTCGAGCCACTCCTGGGTCTCTTCGGGGTCGGTGTCCGGGAGCTGGCTGGGGATGCCGTTGAGGATCGGTCCGGAGCTGATGCGGCCTGGCACGGTGGGTCCTTTCTCGGGTTCGTCACCATCCTCTACCCGATCTGTGTCCCACGTCACGTTCGCTCTCAGCCGTTCTCGCCGAACGGCCCGAGCTACTGACGGGTATGCCGGAGGGTCGCCCGAGTCGATCAGTTTGGTCACATCCCTCCACACGAGCCGTCCCGTTTGCCAGACTGGGGCCAGGCTTCGGACGGACGAGGCCCCGTGGGAAGGGATGGTCTGGTGTCTGGGACGGCGAAGGCCGCAACGGTCAGCGTTGCGCTCGCCAAGCTGGGGTTCGCGGCGGGTCAGGTGGTCCAGGAGCTTGGGTGGGACGAGGACACCGACGACCCGCTGCGGTTCGGGATCGAGGACCTCACCGGGACCGACCTCGAGGACGAGCAGTATGCCGACGGCGCCGACGCCGTGCTCATCTGGTTCCGCGACGGCGACGACGATCTGGTCGACACGCTTGTCGACGCCCTGACCTACCTCGTCGAAAACGGCTTCCTCGTCTTGTGTACGCCCCGGTCCGGCCAGCCCGCACACGTCGAGGCCAGTGACCTCGAGGATGCCGCCGTGAGCGCAGGGCTGCATACGGCGGGCAGCGCGGCGGTGTCACCGACCTGGGCGGCGACCCGCATGGTCGCCCCGAAGTCGCAGCGGCGGTAACTGCCGGTTCGGTGGCTAAGTCGGTCCCACAGACCTTTGGCAGACTGTCGGTTATGACCACACCGGCCATCGGTGAGCTGGCCCCCGACTTCACGCTGCCTGACCAGCACGGGGTACCGACGACGCTGTCGCACATGCGTGGCTCGCTTGTCGCGCTCGTGTTCTTCCCGTTCGCCTTCTCCGGCACGTGCACCGGGGAGCTGCGGCAGATCCGCGACGGGCTAGAGGACTTCCAGCATGACGGCATACAGGTCCTCACCATCTCGTGCGACGCGATCTACGCGCTGCGGGCGTGGGCCGACGCCGAAGGGTACTTCTTCCCGCTCCTTTCCGACTTCTGGCCGCACGGCGAGGTGTCGCAGGAGTACGGAGTGTTCCTGCCGGACAAGGGGTTCGCGACCCGCGCGACCTTCCTGCTCGACGCCGAGGGCGTCGTGCGCTGGAGCCTGGTCAATCCGCCGGGCCAGGCCCGCGACTTCACCCAGTATCGCGACGCCTTGGCCCGGTTACGCTGACGCCACGACCAGGGCCTGTAGCTCAGCTGGTCAGAGCACCGCGCTTACACCGCGGGTGTCGTCGGTTCGAACCCGGCCGGGCCCACCAGCAGGTTGTCGCGCGTCCATCGACCGATCCGGATTGGTCGTCCTCAGGCCGTCTCAGTGACCAACACCGGCCCTCGGGGGACACTCGGCCTTGGGCTCGACCCGACGAGCCGGTGCACGGCGCCCGCTGGTCAGTTGGGGTCGGCCGGAGTGGCCGACCGCCAGGGCGTCGCTCACTCGAGCGTCCCAGCCTTCCGTGACATAGATCCGCTCCCGCGCGATCTTGTCGCCGCGCCACCCGTTGAACGAAGCTCGTCCCTCGAACCGCTCACCCCTCTGGGGGAACTCCACACGGGGTCCTCGTGATACAGCTCCTCGGCGCGGTCGACGTCGGGCCGTCCCTTCCTCGCCGCTAAGGCCGCACAAGTCAGTGTCCAAGGATCAGGGACGATGAGAGCTCACATCCTCCTGTCCGCCGGGACGGGGCGGTCCGGGTTCTCGCTCTTGGAATCCCACACCGGATTGGTGAAGCCGATGATGCCGCCGCCGGCGCTGCGCACGACGGCGATGTGATAGCTGGAAAAGGCCCGGCTCGGCGTGATCGTGGCCGCACCGGCGCTGAAGTCATTGGCCGACATCAGGGCGATTCTGGTGAGCGCCGACGACGTGACAGTCGCTCCCGGGTAATCAACCGGGCCCTGGAAGAACTCCACCGTCGAACCGGCGGGCAGGTCGGTAGCGGCCAACGTCAGCTGGTTGGTTCCGGTCGTGGCGGGGTTCACTCGGACCGATCCCATCGGCGCCCCATTGAGGCTGAGCCAAAGCAGGCCCTGGTACGAGCCGAGCATGGTGACATGAGCCTGGCCTGCTTTCAGCGCGGCCAACTGAGCCGGAAGGGACTGGTCGCCCGCCCAGACGTGAGTCACCCCTGAGTTCCCGCTCAGTTGAGCGACGCCGGTGTGATCGTCGGTCACCCCGTTGGCGGTGAAGAACCAGCCATCGCGCCAGACCATACCGGCCATCGACAGCAGAAAGCGCTCAAGGTCCAGAACCCGCTGCTGGTAGCCGATCTCGATCAGATCCACTCCGTAGCATCCACTGGCGATGATCTTTCGGGCCACAGTGCGTGCCATCGTGCTGGGGTTCGCCGCTAGATTTCCGCCGGATCCGGCCGGATGGTTGAGCGAGACGATGCCACCCAACTCGTGAACGGCGGTGGCTACCCGACTGACGTACGTCGGGTCCTTGGAGTACGAGTGAGTGGTCGGCAGCAGCGGGGCAGCACGGTCTGCGAAGAAGCCGTTGGCGTGCATAGCTGCTTCGTCCCACGAGTACTCGAGCGCGTTGCCCACAAACACGCCCTTTGCAGCGCCTCTTTGCCTCTGCCGTTCGATCATCGCCGCGTGCGCTGTGAGTGCCGCCTCCCCGACGATGTCACGCGGCAGGCCGAGTTTCGGCAGGATCACCTCCACGCCGCGACCAGTCGAGGCCGCGACCAGGCTGAGGCCGGTGAAGGAGTTGTCCTCGGCATCGATGCCAGGCCACAGCCTGGCGACATCGTCGATTGGTTTCAGGTTGATCGTCGCCCACGGCCCAATCGGTACCGGGACGTTCACCTCCCACTCGGAGTCCTTGATCCGTTTGTCACCCGGCGCAACAGCGCCGACGACGTAGGTGATCGCCAGCCAGGTCGTCGGTGACACGCTCTGGTGCCGGCTGAGCACCAGCCTGATCTTCAAGGTCCCGTTGATGACACGCAGATCGGCCTGGACGCGCCGGCCGCGCACATTGCCGGCGAAGGCATTCTGCGAGTCGGTCATCTTGGCGCCTCGTGTGCCGACCTTGCTGCTGGCAACGAACAGACGCAGGGCCTGGCTGCCGTACGCCGTGTCGCTGCCGGTCAGGTCCACGACACTCACACTGCCGCTGGCCGCTCCGGTACTGGTGGCCGACCAGTTCAGCCACCCGGCCATTCCGTCGCTGAAGTCGTACTGCTGCCGGAACCGCGCGTTCGAAGCGTCGATGCGCCAATCGTGGTCGGACGGATGCACGTAGGCGACTCCCAGAGCCTGGGCAAGATCGATCTGGCTCGACCAGGAGCCACCGCCTTCCGAATCTGACCCGTGGACGTGCATGGCATGCATCGCGCTCGCCAATCCCGTTGGAAAGCCGTCCGCGTCAAGGGCTGCCGGCACCAGTCGTTGCGGCGTGGGGGCCGATGCCGATCCATCCGACAGCCGGATCGCCGCCGCAGCTGCCAATGCCCCTGACAGCACACTCCGTCGCGTAATCGTCTGGCCGCTGGATGCGCTTACGCTGATCCCCACGCTACGTTCTATTTTCTCTTCCCAATCCGTACTCTGCGCGAACTGACGCGCCAGCCCTGCCAGCAGACTAATGGGTATCGAACACGACATCAATGTCTCGCTGACAACGGCTCTGTCCACCGTTTCCGACCTAAATCCGCTTCAATCGTCGGGCGTTGCTATTGCCTATTGCCGACAATTTCGCCGACACTGCGAACTCTAGAGGTCGGTCAGTGGGGACCCGCCAGGCGCAAGTGCGCCAATTCACGCATGACCTTTGGCGCGGCCAAGGTCGCCAGAAGCCCAGCCGGGCAACCCACCGTCGGGCGAAGCCCGGCTAGTGCTGGTCGCCCGATGGTGAGGCCAGCTCGTCCGGGTTTCCCCTAGCCAGGAACCGCCGCACGGACCCCTCCGCCGCCTGCACGTCCAGCCCGCTGCCGGCGATCCACTCGTCGGAGTAGTACGTGTGCTGGTAGCGGTCGCCGCCGTCGCAGATCAGGGTCACCACGCTGCCGGGCGCTCCGGCCGTCATCATCTCGGCGACGAGCTGCAGCGCGCCCCAGACGTTCGTGCCGGTCGACCCGCCCACGCTTCGCCCGGTCAGCTGCGACACCAGGCGCATCGTGCCGAGGCTGGCCGCGTCGGGAACGCGGTACATCCGGTCCACCACGGTCGGCAGGAACGACGGCTCCACGATCGGGCGCCCGATGCCCTCGATCCGCGAGCCGGGCGCCGTCACGGCATTGCTGCCTGACGTCCACCCGTCGAAGAAGGCAGACCCCTCGGGGTCGACGACGCACAGCTGGGTGGCATGCCGTTTGTAACGGACGTACCGTCCGATCGTGGCGCTGGTGCCTCCTGTGCCCGCGCCGACGACGATCCAGGACGGGACGGCAAACCGCTCGAGCCGCATCTGTTCGTAGATGCTCTCGGCGATGTTGTTGTTGCCGCGCCAGTCGGTTGCCCGCTCGGCGTAGAGGAACTGGTCCATGTAGTGGCCGCCGGTGTCCGCGGCGATGGACTGGGCGACCTCGTAGATGGTTGCGGGGTCGTCGACGAGGGCGCACCTGCCCCCCGCGGCTTCGATGAGCGCGACCTTCTCGGGGCTGGTCGCGGTGGGCATGACGGCGACGAACGCCAGCCCAAGCAGCTGCGCGAAGTACGCCTCGCTGATCGCGGTCGACCCGCTGGAGGCTTCGACGACCGTGGTCTCTCGGGTGATCCATCCGTTGGCCAGCGAGTAGAGGAACAGCGACCTGGCCAGTCGGTGCTTGAGCGAGCCGGTGGGATGAACCGACTCGTCCTTGAGGTACAGGTCGATGCCCCACTCCTTGGGCAATGGGAAGACGTGCAGGTGTGTGTCGGCGCTGCGGTTCGCGTCGGCTTCGACCCTGCGGATCGCCTCCGTGAGCCACACCCGATCCGTGGACCGGCTCGCGCTGCTCTCGGTCACGCCTGATCGTATCGGGCCAGCTCGTTCCGGGGCCCGGGCCCCGGGCTCGGTGGCGCAGCCCAGCCCTAGACTCACGCTGCATGAACCCGATGGCGCCGGCGACGTTGGGGGAGGTCGTCGGTGTGCTCGAGGCGATGTACCCGCCCGCCACCGCGTTGGACTGGGACCAGGTCGGCCTGGAATCCGGCGACCTCGGCCAGCCAATCCGGCTGGTCCACTTCGCCGTCGACCCCACCATTGCCGTTATCGACGAGGCCGTCGCGGCTGGCGCCGACCTGCTCGTGACCCATCATCCGTTGCTGTTACGCGGCATACACTCCGTCGCCACCACGAGCGCCAAGGGGTATGCCGTCACGCGGGCGGTGCGGGCCGACCTCGCCCTCTACTGCGCGCACACCAACGCCGACCTGGCCACCCCCGGGGTGAGCGACGCCCTCGCCGGCGCGTGCGGGCTGGCCGACACCGAAGCCCTTGACCTGCAGGCCGGTCGGGCGCTCGGCCGGGTGGGGGACCTGCCCGAGCCGACAAGCCTGGGCGCGTTCGCCGAGGCGCTGGCGGCCGCCCTGCCGCCGACCCAGGTGGGCGTGCGCGTCTCAGGTAACCGGGATGCCGTGATCCAGCGCGTTGCCGTCCTGGGCGGCTCGGGCGACGACCGGTTCGAGGCCGTACGCCGCCGCGGCGCCGACGTGTTCGTCACTGCGGACCTGCGCCACCACCCGGCATCCGAGGCCCGCGAAGAAGCCCGGGGCGGCCCGCCGTACCTCATCGACGCCGGACATTTCGCCACGGAGTGGCTGTGGCTGGAGGGGGCAGCCGCCCGGTTGTGCGACGGTCTGGCGGGCGGGCCAACCAGGGCCACTACGGTGGAGACCTACATCTCGACCTTGCGCACCGACCCGTGGGACTTCGTCGTCGGCGCGAACGCCGACGGAGGTGCGACCTGTTAGCCGAACCCGCCCGGCAGTACCGATTGCTCGAGGTGCAGGCGCTGGACACCCGGCTCGACCAGCTCGCCCACACGCGGGCTGGACTGCCCCAGCGGGGGCAGGTGGCCGAGCTCGAGCGGGAAGCGACCGTGGTGGGCCGGGACCTGGCACTGGCCCGCACGGCATACCAGGACATCCAGGGCGAGCTGACCAAGGCGGAGGCCGACGTCCAGCTGGTCCGCGACCGGGCCGCCCGCGACCGGGCCCGGCTGGACGCCGGGACGGGCACCGCGAAGGACCTGCAGGCGCTGCAGCACGAGCTCACCTCGCTGGCGCGGCGGCAACGCGAGCTGGAGGACCTCGAGATCGAGGTCATGGAGCGCGCCGAGGCATTGGAGCGCCGGGTCGGCGAGCTCGAGACCAAGCAGCAAGCCCTGGGTGTCCAGCTCGACGAGGTCAAAGGGGCACTCGACGAGGCGACCACCACGCTGGACGCGCAGGCCGCGGACGTGCGCCTTGGCCGCGACCGGCTGGAGCCCCAGGTCGGCGAGGACCTGTTGGCGCTCTACGACAAGATCCGCGCCGGCAGCGGCGGCATCGGGGCGGCCGAGCTGCGCCAGCGCCGGTGCGGCGGTTGCCGGCTCGAGCTCAACCAGGTCGAGCTGGGCCGGATTGCCGGTGCGCCCCCCGACGAGGTACTGCGGTGCGAGGAATGCCGGCGCATCCTGGTGCGCACGCCTGAGTCCGGGCTGGCGTGAGCGCTCGCCGAAGGCTGGTCGTCGAGGCCGACGGCGGGTCGCGCGGCAACCCGGGTGTTGCCGGGTACGGCGCCTTGGTGCGCGAGGGCACCACCGGCCGGGTTCTCGCCGAACGCGCGGCTCCCCTCGGCCGGGCCAGCAACAACGTCGCCGAGTATGCCGGTCTCATCGCCGGTCTCGAAGCGGTGCTGCGCATCGACCCGAGCGCTGAAGTAGAGGTCCGGATGGACTCCAAGCTCGTCGTCGAGCAGATGAGCGGGCGCTGGAAGATCAAGCACGAGGACATGCGACGGTCGGCTGCCCAGGCCGGTCGGCTGCTCGCGCAGATGACCGCGGCAGGCGGCACCGTGCGGTTCACCTGGGTGCCGCGAGAGCGGAATTTGGCCGCGGATGCCTTGAGCAACAAGGGCATGGACGGGGAGCGGATCGACCGGTTTGCTGGGCTGACGTAAGCCTGAAAAGGAGGGTTGCCGTTGCGAATCGCCACGCTAACCCTCCCATCGAGCCGCGGGACGTCAGGGCAGTCAGTCCCTTGGCGCCCTCAACCCAGTCGGCTACGGTCCGATGAGACTGGGTTCGGAGGAGACAGAGTCGCAGGAGGCTGGAGGCAGCATGTACGACGTGGGCATTGGGTCCTGGCCGGTTCGCAGGGCACGGATGACGCCAGACAAGGTCGCGCTCGTGGATCGGGGGGTCTCGACCACGTACGAGCAGCTCGCGGCGAGCACAAACCGGCTGGCCCATGGTCTGCGGGCTCTCGGTGTGCGCCACGGCGACCGGGTGGCCTACCTCGGCTTCAACGCGACGACGTTCGTGGAGACCATGTTCGCGACGGCGAAGGCGGGCGGGGTGTTCATCCCGCTCAACACTCGCTTGGTCCCACCGGAGTGGGCTTACATCCTGGTCGACAGCGGCGCGAGCGTGCTGGTGTGGGACGAGCCGTTCGGCGACCGCGTCGACGAGGTGCTCGAGGGGATCGAGGCGACCGCTCCGTCGCCTGGCCCGCCTGCGTCCCCACCGGGGCCGGGTCTGCGCGACCTGGTCGGCGGGGGGAGAGGTCCGCTCGGGGGGCGTTTCCGTCTGCACCCTTGCCTGGGCTCAGCCCGCCTGAGGCACCCCCACCGCCGGGCGCCCCTGCGATCCCAAGGCCGGTCGCAGTCCGGGGCGCCGAGGGGCAGATCTCCCTGGACGAGGTCAGAGCGCTCGGCAGCGACGAACCGCTGGACCTGCAGATCAGTCTCGACGACCTCTACATGATCCAGTACACCTCCGGCACCACCGGCCAGCCCAAGGGCGTGATGATGTCGCACGGCAACGTCACATGGAACACGACCAACTCGCTGGTGGACGTGGACCTGGACGGCAACGAGGTGTCGCTCATCGTCGCCCCGATGTTCCACGCCGCGGCGCTGAACCAGCAGTTCATGCCCACGTTCATCAAAGGCGGGACGCAGTACCTCGAGCAGAGCTGGGATGTCGACAAGGCGTTCACGATGTTCGAGGAGCACGGCATCACGTTCTTCTGGGGGCCGCCGACGATGTACCTCAACCTCATCCAGTCACCGCGGTGGGAGAGCGCCAACCTCAGCTCGCTGCGCAACTTCCAATGCGGTGGCGCTCCGCTGCCCGAGGCGATGCTGCAGCAGTTCGCCGACCGGGGCTTCGGCATATTGCAGGGTTACGGGCTGACCGAGGCGTCTCCGGGCACCACGATGCTGCGTGCGCGCGACAGCCTGACGAAGATCGGCTCGGCCGGCACGTCGTGCTTCTTCACCGACGTCCGAGTCGTCGGCGACGACGGTGAGCCGGTCGCGGTCGGCGACACCGGAGAGATCCGAATCCAGGGCTTCAACGTCACGAAGGGCTACTGGGGCAAGCCGCAGGCGACCAAGGACGCGATCTTGCCGGGCGGCTGGTTGCGCACCGGCGACCTGGCTCGCGTCGAGGAGGGCGGCTTCCTCTACATCGTCGACCGGCTCAAGGACATGATCATCTCCGGCGCCGAGAACATCTACCCCGCCGAGATCGAGGCCCAGATCTACACCCACCCCGCGGTGGCCGACTGCGCGGTCATCGGCGTGCCCGACGAGCGATGGGGCGAGGTCGGGCGGGCGGTCGTCGTGCTGCGCCCAGGCCGCACCGCGACGGAGGCCGAGATCGTCGAGCACCTTCAAGGACGGCTGGCCAGGTACAAGATCCCCAAGTCGGTCGTCTTCACGGAGGCGTTGCCGCACAACGCGTCCGGCAAGCTGCTCAAGGTCCACATCCGGGAGATCCACGGCGTGTCGTGAGAGTAGCCAAAGGGTTGCTTCCCGGTGAGTGAAGCAACCCTTTGGCTACGTTCAGCGGCGGCGGGCCAGCGCGACCCTGCACTAGGGGTTCATTGCCTTGACGATCGCCATCGCCAGGCTGACTTGCTCGCGGTCGTGCGCCATGACCCTGGCGTTGTCGACCGCTCGCACGATGGTCCACGCCCGGGCCCGGTCCGGATCGATGCCGGCATGCTCGCAGACCACCTCCAGACGGCGCACCACCGCTTCCCGCACCGACCCAGCGCCGGCCATCTCCTGCGGCCGGTTTACCAAGGCCGGCGCGACCTCGAACGCCGGGTCACCCGCCATGGGCTTCGGGTCGATCGCCAGCCAGGGCGTCCGCTCTCCGGCGAGCACGTTGGCGTAGTGCAGATCGGTGTGTAGCAGCACTGGTTCGGCTTCGTCGTCGGTGAGCTCGCGAGCCAGGTGGCGGGCTTGCTCGGCGAACCGGCGGGGGACGACGGCGGGTGGGCTGGCCAGCTTCTCCGCCTGGCGGTCCGCGTATGCCGTGAGCCTGGGCACCTGCGGTGGGGCCGGCACGCGCAGCATCCGCAGCACGTCCCCGATGACTGCGCAGGCCTGCTCAACCGGCATACCGTGCAGGTCGGTGTCCGGGTCCAGCCGTTCCAGCAGCAGGGCGAAGCGGGCCGGGTCCGCGCGCAACAGCCGCACCGCGCCTTGCCCACCCCAGGCGCGCAGCGCAAGGTGCTCGGTCCTGGCCTCCAGGTGCGGCCAGCCCACCTTGAGGACGGCGCGGCCAGCTGGGATCCGAAGTGGGACCCGGACTGGGATGACGACCGAACAGGCACCGCTGCGCACCCGCCCGTCGACGGTCAGGTCCCATTCCCGGATGAGCTCTTCCAGCAGGCGCGGCAGCCGGCGCAGCCACTCCGCGCCGGTGACCGATGACGGGTGGGCTGGGTCCAGGGGGTCTGGTGGGTAGGTGATGACGATGTCAGCAAAGTCCGGTGGGACCAGCGATGTCACCCGTCGACCAGGCCCGGGAACGGGGTCAGCGCGCCGCCCCACTGCTGCCGCAGCACAGCGGCCTCCGCCTGCAGGCGCGCCACCTCCGTCACCGCTGGTGACCCGACCGGCAGGCTGGCCAGCGGGTCCAGGCCATGGGTGACCAGCCCGTCGAGGACGCTGCGCACCAGTCGTCGCGCGTCGTCGACGCTGGTGACCGGGAACGGCAGTTGGTAGGCCAGCGCGCCCCCGTCGGCCTCGGCGGGAGCAGCAGAACGCAGGCGATCGGCCCGGCGTTGCAGTATGCCGAGCAGCTCGAGGAACGGGGCGCGGTCTGCGGCTGGCACTCGGGCCGCCGCAACCTCCGTCGCGTAGACCGCCTCTTGGGTCGGCTCGAGCGCTGCGGGGGCAGCCTCGGACGGTAACGCCGGACTGCTCGGCCAGCTCGGCGCCGCGCCCAGCAACGCCGCCGCGCTCGCCCGGTGCGCCGTGACAGCCGTGAGCAGCGGCCGCTGCGCGACCGCCTGGGACAGCTGGTCGAGGGCATCGGGCGCCAGGGCCTTGGCCTCGGCCGCGGCCAGCGCGGCGATGGTGGGCGCCGATGACCCTGCGGTGGACGACGTGGGGCTGCCGGTCGGCGTGGGCTCTATCACGGAGGCCGGGACGCCCCCGTTGCTGAGGATCGTGCGCAACACCGCCGCCTGCCGATCGTGGTGCGCGGCGAGGGTGCGGGCCAGCGCTGAGCCCGGGATGGCTGCCGCCATCGCGGCCAGCGCCTGTGCTTGCCGGTAGCCCTCGAGCAGCAGCGCCTCGTCGTCGATGGACTTGCGCGGGATGAACGGCACCGGCGGCGCGTCGTCCTCAAGGCGCAGCCGGCACCCGCCGAGCAGGGCCGCTGCACCCACCGCAGCTGCGCCCAGACCAAGGCTCATGACCGCCCGGCGCGAGGGACCTGGCTGCGCGACAGTCGGCAGGCGGGAGGGCACGCCCCGATCATGGCATGCGACGTCCCTGGCGCCGGTGCGTCCGCGCCAGTCGCGCAGGGCGCGGTTACAGTGGTGATCGCGTCGGGACGATCCAGGGCGTTCCGACCGATTCGAGAAGAAGCAGGAGGTGAGCGGGCGTTGGTCACCGAGGCGATACGTGGCGTAATCGAGCGCCCGTTGGCCAGTCTGGGCCTGCTTGTCGAGGACGTCACCGTCACGCCCGCCGGCCGACGACGCGTGCTTCGGATCGCCGTCGACCGCGACCTCGCCGCGCTGGACCTGCCCGAGGACAGCACACCGGTTGCTCCGCTCAGCCTGGACGAGGTCGCGCGGGCCACTCGGGCCATCGAGTCGGCGATCGACCCAGCGCCCGACGCAGAGTCCAAACCAGGGTCCGGCTCCAATGACATCGTCGGCCCAGGCCCCTACGTCTTGGAGGTCTCCTCGCCGGGCGTGGACCGCCCCCTCACCCAACCGCGCCACCTGCGCCGCAACGTGGGGCGCGTAGTCGCGGTCCGCACGGTCGACGGCGCGCAGCTCACCGGACGGATCCGCGCCGTCTCAGCCGACGAGCTGCTCCTGGAGACCCCGACCGGCCCGGTCCGTATGCCGGTCGGCCAAGTCCGCTCGGCCCGCGTCCAGGTGGAGTTCGGGCAGGTCCCCGGCGTGCAGGTGAGCGACGAGGAGACCGCCTGATGGACATCGATCTGGCGGCCTTACGAGCCCTCGAGCGCGAACGCGACGTCAGCCTGGACGTGCTCATCCCAGCCATCGAGACGGCCATGCTCGTGGCCTACCACCGCTCCTCGGGCGCGTACAAGCACGCTCGCGTCGAGCTGGACCGCAAGAGCGGGCACGTTACCGTCTGGGCGCGCGAGGAGGGCGAGCAGCTGCCCGCAGCCGAAGGGGAGCGGCCGGCGCGGGGCGAGCCTGGTCCCGAGTTCGACGACACTCCGGCCGGGTTCGGCCGGGTCGCCGCGTCGACCGCCCGCCAGGTCATCGTCCAGCGGTTGCGCGACCTCGAGGACGAGGCGATCCTCGGGGACTTCCGCGGGCGCGAAGGCGACATCGTGTCTGGAGTGATCCAGCAAAGCGCCGACCCGCGCAACGTCCTTGTCGACTTCGGGTCGGTCGAGGGGCTGCTCCCCGCCGCCGAGCAGGTGCCCGGTGAGGTCTACCGCCACGGAGAGCGGCTGCGCTGCTACGTCGTCAGCGTCAAGCGCGGGCCCAAGGGTCCCCAGATCGGCTTGTCGCGAACCCATCCGAACCTGGTCAAGACCCTGTTCAAGCTGGAGGTTCCCGAGGTCGCCGACGGCAGCGTCGAGATCGCCGCGCTGGCCCGAGAGGCCGGCCATCGGACCAAGGTCGCGGTCCGGGCGACGATCCCCGGCGTGAACGCCAAAGGAGCCTGCATCGGGCCGATGGGAGCTCGGGTGCGTGCGGTCATGACCGAGTTGCACGGCGAGAAGATCGACATCGTCGACTTCTCCGACGACCCCCGCCAGTTCGTCGCTGCGGCCCTCTCCCCGGCCCGGGTCCAGTCGGTGCACGTGGCCGACGCCGACCTGCGCAAGGCTCGGGTCGTCGTCCCCGACTACCAGCTGTCCCTCGCGATCGGCAAGGAGGGCCAGAACGCCCGCCTCGCTGCCAAGCTCACCGGGTGGCGCATCGACATCCACCCGGATACGCCCGACAGTGCCGGGCCTGAGCAGCCCGCCGAAGGTCCGACGCAGGCCTAGGGGCGTCACCGTGGCTTCGACGGGGTAGAATAATGGCGACCGACCGGACTGGACTCCGGGCGACGGATCCGAGCAAACCGATGAGGCGTGAGCCGATCCGGACGTGCATCGGCTGCCGGCGCAAGGATAACTGGTCGGTTCTCGTGCGAGTGATAGCGGTGAAGGGCGAGGCGGGCACCACCCGAATCGTGGCGGACCCGCGGCATCGGATGCCGGGGCGTGGCGCTTGGCTGCACCCCAGTTCCCAATGCCTCGAGAACGCTGTCCGGCGACGAGCGTTCGTGCGAGCCCTGCGACTGGCAGGCGGCGCGGACGTCAGTGCCGTAACGGCATACCTTGAGAGCTGCTCGCCGGGAGCACCCATGGCAATAACAAGAACACGACCAGAAGGCGGGTCAGACGCTGATGAGAACTCGATGAGAACTCAGCGATGAGCAAGCCCCCCTAGTGGTCCGTGCGCGAAGGTAGCGACCTTCGCATCGCCCGGACCAAGACAAGGAGAAGCGTGGCCAAGGTCCGGGTATACGAGCTCGCCAAGGAGCTCGGGGTGGAGAGCAAGTCGTTGCTCGCCCACCTGAAGGAGCAGGGCGAGTTCGTGCGGTCGGCCTCCTCGACCATCGAACCCCCTGTCGTACGCAAGATCAGAGAAACCTGGGCGAGCGCGGCACCGGCCGCCACGTCCGCACCGAGCGTCGCTAGCGGTGCTGCCGCGGCCGCTCCCACCACGGCAACGGCCACGACGGCCACGGCCACGACGCCAACTGCGGGCGCCACTTCGGCCGCGACAACGAAGGCCGCTGCAGCGAAGAGCGCGCCTGCCAGCGCGCCAAGCCCGGCTCCGGCGCGTCCAGCAGCGGCCGCCGCACCTGCGGTCGCCTCGCCGCCGGCCCCCGCGGTGGTGCCCGCTGCGGCCGTCGCGCCCACAACGAGCGCCCCGGCCCAGCCGGCACCCGCGCTGCCGGCAGCCTCGGCTGCGCCTGCCGCACCCAAGGCACCGACCCGTCCGAGCCCGGCTCCGGGGCCTCGGGTGTCGGCCCCCGATGGCGCAGCTCGCTCCGAAGGCGCTCCGGCACGGCCGGCACCGCGCCCAGGACAGCCGCGGCCAGGCAACAACCCGTTCGCCCCGAGCCAGGGCATGGGTCGCCCGCCCAGTGCCCGCGAGGGCTCGCCACGGCCGGGCAACAACCCGTTCGCGCCCAGCCAGGGTATGCCGCGTCCCCAGTCTCGCCCGGGGGCAGCAGGGCCTGGGGGCCCACGTCCAGGTGCCGCAGGCCCCGGCGGCCCGCGCCCCGGCGGGCCGCGTCCGAACCCGGGGATGATGCCCGACCGGGCAGCCGTCGGCCGACCTGGTGCGCGCCCGGAGCCGGCGCCCGGCCAGGGGCCGGCGGGCGGCCTGGTGCACCCGGTTACGGGCGGCCTGGTGGCCCCGGCGGTGGCGGTGGCGGCTTCGGCGGCCGTCCCGGCGGCCCGGGTGGCCGCGGCGGCACCCAGGGAGCCTTCGGCCGTGGCGGTGGCCGCCCGGTCCGGGGGCGCAAGTCCAAGCGGGCCAAGCGCCAGGAGTTCGAGCAGATGCAGGCGCCCACGATCGGTGGTGTGACCGTCCCGCGTGGCGACGGCACCACCGTCATGCGCATGCGGCGCGGTGCGTCGCTGACCGACTTCGCTGACAAGATCAACGCCAACCCGGGGTCGCTGGTCACCGTGCTGTTCCACCTCGGCGAGATGGCGACGGCGACCCAGTCGCTTGACGAGGACACCTTCAGGCTGCTCGGCGCCGAGCTGGGCTACGACATGCAGGTCGTCTCGCCCGAGGACGAGGAGAAGGAGCTTTTCGCCTCCTTCAACATCGACCTCGACGATGAGTTCGACCAGGACGAGGACGACCTGGAGCCTCGGCCTCCCGTCGTCACGGTCATGGGTCACGTCGACCACGGCAAGACCAAGCTGCTCGACGCGGTCCGTTAGGCCAACGTCATCGCCACGGCGAGGCCGGCGGCATCACCCAGCACATCGGTGCCTACCAGATCACCACCGAGCACGAGGGCATCGAGCGGGCCATCACCTTCATCGACACCCCGGGCCACGAGGCGTTCACCGCCATGCGTGCCCGTGGTGCGAAGGTCACCGACATCGCGATCCTCGTGGTCGCCGCTGACGACGGGGTCATGCCGCAGACGATCGAGGCGCTCAACCACGCCCAGGCGGCCGACGTCCCGATCGTCGTGGCGGTCAACAAGATCGACAAGGAGGGGGCGAACCCCGACAAGGTTCGCCAGCAGCTGACCGAGTACAACCTGGTCGCCGAGGAGTACGGCGGCGACACCATGTTCGTCGACGTCTCGGCGCGCGAGAAGGTCAACATCGACGAGCTGCTCGAGGCGGTCCTGCTCACCGCCGACGCAGCGCTGGACCTGCGGGCCAACCCGCACACCGACGCTCGGGGAGTGGCCATCGAGGCCAACCTCGACAAGGGTCGCGGCGCCACGGCCACCGTGCTCGTCCAGAGGGCACCTGCACGTCGGTGACGCGATCGTTGCGGGATCAGCCCACGGCCGGGTGCGGGCCATGCTCGACGAGCGGGCACCCACCTGACCGAGGCCACCCGTCGCGCCCGGTCCAGGTGCTGGGCTTGTCCTCAGTGCCTCGCGCCGGCGACACCTTCGTCGTCGCGCCCGACGACCGCACCGCTCGGCAGATCGCCGAGAAGCGGGAGGCGGCCGACCGGCAGGCTTCGCTGGCCAAGGCACGCAAGCGGATCAGCCTGGAGGACCTCAACGAGGCCCTGGCAGCCGGCAAGGTCGAGACCCTCAACCTCATCCTCAAGGGTGACGTGTCCGGTTCGGTCGAGGCCCTCGAGGACGCCCTGCTGCAGATCGACGTCGGCGAAGGCGTCGACCTGCGGATCATCGACCGCGGCGTCGGCGCGATCACGTTGAACAACATCAACCTCGCGATGGCCTCCAACGCGGTCATCATCGGGTTCAACGTGCGGGCCGAGGGCCAGAACGCCGAAGTCGCCGACCGGGAAGGGATCGAGATCCGGTACTACACAGTGATCTACCAGGCGATCGACGAGATCGAGGAGGCGCTCAAGGGCATGCTCAAGCCGGAGTTCGAGGAGGTCCAGCTCGGTTCGGCCGAGATCCGCGAGATCTTCCGCTCCTCGAAGTTCGGCAACATCGCCGGGTCGATCGTGCGCTCGGGCGAGATCCGGCGCGGCGTCAAGGCCCGCATCATGCGGGGCGGCACCGTCGTGGGCGACAACGTCGAGATCGCTGGCCTCCGTCGGTTCAAGGACGACGTGACCGAGGTACGCGAGGGCTACGAGTGCGGCATCAACCTCGGGTCTTCAACGACTTCCAGCTCGAGGACGTCATCGAGACCTACGAGCTGCGGGAGAGCCGCGCGAGTAGCGAGGGGGGAGGGGGGAGGAGCCGCGCGCCGTAGCCGGCATACCGGAAGGAGTGTCATGGCCGACCCGGCGCGGGCGCGCAAGGTGGCCGAGCGGATCAAGGCGATCGTCGCTGAGCAGCTCGAGTACCGCGTCAAAGACGCGCGGCTGGGCTTCGTGACGGTCACGGACGTCCGCGTCACCGGCGACCTGCAGCACGCCACGGTCTTCTACACGGTGTTCGGCACTGACGAGGAGCGGGCGAGGACAGCCGCGGCGCTCGAGTCGGCCAAGGGCAAGATCCGCTCCGCCCTCGGCCAGCTCGGCATCCGGCTCACCCCGTCGATCGAGTTCGTCGCCGACGCGCTACCCGAGGGCGCGGCGCACCTGGAGGAGCTACTGGCCGCCACGAAGGAGCGGGACGCTCAGCTGGCCCGCGAGTCCGAGGGCAAGGCACATGCGGGCGACTCCGACCCGTACCGCCGACCGGCCGACGAACCGGCCGAGGAACCAGCCGGGGAACCAGGCTCGCAGATCAACGCCGAGGGCTGAGCGCTCGTGCCGAGCGGTGCCGGACTGCTGATTGTCGACAAACCGTCCGGGTGGACCAGCCACGACGTCGTCGCGAAGGTCCGCCGGCTGGCCGAGACCCGCCGGGTCGGGCATGCCGGCACCCTCGACCCGATGGCCACCGGGGTGCTCGTCGTAGGCGTCGGCCGCGGAACCAGGCTGCTAACCTTCCTCGTCGGCTGCGACAAGACGTACCTCGCGACGATCCGGCTGGGCCAGTCCACCTCCACCGACGACGCCGAAGGCGTGGTCACCGCCACGGCTGACGCAGGCCGTCTGACCGAAACGGAGGTCGACACGGCCGTCGCCGCACTGACCGGAGCGCAGGACCAGGTGCCGTCCACGATGAGCGCGATCAAGGTCGGCGGCCAGCGCGCCTATGCACGGGTGCGCGGTGGCGAACAGGTCCAGCTGGCGGCCCGACCTGTGGTGGTGCGCCGGTTCGACGTCCTGGAAATGGCGACGGGCACGGCATACCGCGACGACGGCACCGAGGCGACCGTGCTGGACATCGGCGTCGTGGTGGAGGTTTCGGCAGGCACCTATGTGCGGGCGCTGGCCCGTGACCTCGGGGCCGCGCTCGGCGTCGGCGGGCACCTCACCCAACTGCGACGCACGAGCGTCGGTCGGTTCGGCGTTGAGGCGGCAAACGAGCTGGCCGCCCTGGAGGGGCGCGGGCCCGAGGCTCTGCCACTGGTGAGCCTGGCTGACGCAGCCCGTGGCCACTTCCGCGTTCATGAGCTCACCGCCGAGCAGGCCGCGGCGCTGTCCCACGGTCGGACCATTGAGTCGGCCCCGCCGCCGGGACCTGACGGCGCCGCTTCGCCGGTCGCGGGGATCGGGCCCGACGGTAGGCTCATCGCCATGCTCGACGAGTCTGCCCCGCAGGCCAAGGCCCATGTCGTGTTCGCCCCGGCAGGTTCGTAGAGTGTCCCCCGTGCAGGTGTGGACCGGGATGGACGACGTCCCCAAGGACATCGGCCCTTCCGTGGTCACGTTGGGCAACTTCGACGGCGTGCACCGTGGGCACCGGGCCGTCCTCTCCACGGTCGTGGCCAAGTCGACGGGCTTGCGGCTGCCGTCCGTCGCGGTGACCTTCCACCCGCACCCCATCGCCGTGCTGCGCCCGGAACTGGCGCCGCCCATGATCTCCTCACTCCGCCAACGGCTCGCCCTGCTCGAAGCAACCGGCCTCGATGCGGTCCTCGTCCTGGAGTTCACGACCGACTTCGCGGCGCAGACTCCCGAAGAGTTCGTCCGTAGCGTGTTCGTCGGTGCGCTCCATGCCGATCTCGTCGTCGTCGGCGAGGACACCCGGTTTGGAGCCCGCAACAGCGGCACCGTCGACACCCTGCGCGAGCTGGGCGAGCGGCTGGGCTTCGACGTCATCGTCCTTGAGGACATCGGCGAGGGGGGCCGGTGGTCCTCCTCCCGGGCGCGGGAGCTCGTCGCGACCGGCGACGTGCGTGGCGCAGCCGAGGTGCTCGGCCGCCCGCACCGGGTCGACGGTCTGGTCGTCCACGGCGACCACCGGGGCCGCCTGCTGGGCTTCCCCACCGCCAACCTCGGCGGCGATATCTACGGGATGGTCCCCCAGGACGGCGTGTATGCCGGGTGGCTCACCAGGCTGGAACTGCCCACCGCCTCGCTCGACCGGGTGCTGCCGGCCGCGATCTCCATCGGCACCAACCCGACCTTCCACGGGGTCGGGCGTCGGGTCGAAGGCTACGTGCTCGACCGCACCGACCTGGAGCTGTACGGCGAGCGGATTGCCTACGAGTTCGTGTCCCGGCTGCGCCCCACGCTGACGTTCGACGGCATCGAGCCGCTCATCGAACAGATGAACGAGGACGTCGCCGAGTGCCGGTCGGTCCTGGGCCAGATCGTCCCTTCATAAGACACGTCGACCGGTTGGGTGGCCGCTCGGCTGATTCGGGGGCTGCTCGGCCGGATGGCTGCCGCGCCTCTGTCGGAGGTAAAGACGGCGTGCGGAGGTGTTACCGAGCGCTTGAGCGCACGGTGCCACCTCCGTTGCTCGGTTTTGCGGTTTTACCTCCATCGGTGGACGTGAAAAGCGACCCCCTAGAGCGCAACTCTGGACCTCCGGCGGGGCGGCGGGGCGCCATGGCAGGCTGGGCCCATGTCCAGGCAGCCCGCACCGGCGTTCCGTATCCCTGACTGGAGCGAAATCCTGGACAGCCCCGGCCGGCTGCGGCGGGTCATGAACTTCTGGCCACCCTTCCGCTTCGCCGGCATCCGGATCGTCGACATCGCGCCGGACTGGTCAGCCGCCAAGGTCCGCCTGAAGCTCAACCTCATGACACGCAACTACGTCGGCACCCAGTTCGGTGGGTCGCTGTTCTCGATGACCGACCCGTTCTGGATGATTCTGCTGATCCATCGCCTCGGTCCGGACTACGTCGTGTGGGATCAGCGGGCGGAGATCGAGTTCCTGCGGCCGGGCAAGACCCACGTGGAGACCGAGTTCGTCGTCGACCCGGCGGTCGTCCAGGAGCTGCGCGACGCCGCCGACCACGGCGAGAAGGTGCTGCGGTGGTTCGATAACGACATTGTCGACACCTCCGGCGAGGTCGTGGCGCGGGTGCGCCGACAGCTCTACGTCCGTCGCCGGCAGAGACCGTAGGGGCGGCGCTCGTCGACCTGCGTGGGCGGCCAATCCAGCATACCTTGGTCACATTCACCCGCCTCGGCAGGAGAGGGCGGGGATACTGTTCGGTAACTTCTCGCTTACCCCAGCGACCCCCATGCCAAAGGAGATAGACCGTGGCCATGCGTTACGCGGGCACCGAGCGCGTCGACCACGCGATTCTGGAGAGCCGCGCTCCCAGCATCGCCGACCTGTTCAGAGAGCGGGTCAGTAAGTCGGCGAACTCGGAGGCGTTCCAGTACTTCGAAGGCAAGCAGCTTGCCCACGTCACGTGGGCAGAGGTCAAGGACCGGGTCTACGCCATGGCGGCGGGCCTGATGTCACTCGGCATTGAACTCGAGGACCGGGTCGCCATCGCCTCGCACACCCGCTACGAGTGGGCCCTCGCCGACCTCGCGATCATGTGCGCCGGGGGAGCGACGACCACGGTGTACCCGTCGACCATCGCCGAAGACGTCGCCTACATCGTCGGCGACTCCGCCAGCAAGGTCGTCTTCGCCGAGGACGACGGCCAGGTCGAGAAGCTGCGCCATCACCGCGACGAGATCCCTGACGTGGCTCAAGTCGTCACCTTTGCCATCGGCGACGACGAGGAATTCGAGGACGAGTGGATCATCACACTGGCCAAGCTGGAGCGGATCGGGCGAAAGGCGCTCACTCACGACCCCGGGATAGTCGACGAGCGCATCGACCAGATCACCCCGGAGCACCTCGCGCTGCTCATCTACACCTCGGGGACGACCGGCCGGCCCAAGGGAGCCGAGATCACCCAGGACGCCATCGTCTATGAGGGTGCGTCGATCGCGTCGGTGGCCATGCTCAGCAAGGACGACCTGCAGTTCCTCTGGCTGCCGCTGTCGCACATCTTCGGCAAGATCCTGCTCACCTTGCCGATCCAGATCGGCTTCCCGACGGCCATCGACGGGCAGATTGACCGCATCGTCGACCATCTGGCCATCGTCAAGCCCACCTTCATGGGGGCCGCCCCCCGGATTTTCGAAAAGGCCTACGGGCGGATCTCGATGATGCTTGCCCAGGAGGAGGGCCTCAAGCGCAAGCTCATGGACTGGGCGATGGACATCGGCCGGCAGACCATCGACGCGCGCGCCGAAGGCCGCGACCCGAGCCCGGTCGTCCAGGCCCAGCACCTCATCGCCGACCGTTTGGTGCTCTCCAAGGTCCGCGACCGGTTCGGCGGGCGGATCCGCTTCTTCATCTCGGGCTCGGCCAAGCTGGACCCCGAGGTGGCCAAGTGGTTCGGGTCCGTTGGGCTGCTCATCATCGAGGGCTACGGGCTCACCGAGACCTCCGCCGCCACGACGGTCAACCGCCCGGAGACCGGCAAGTTCCGCTACGGCACGGTCGGCTGGCCGATGCCGGGGACAGAGATCAAGCTCGCTGACGACGGCGAGATCATCGTCCGCGGTCCGGGCGTGATGCGCGGGTACCGTAACCGGCCCGACGATACGGCGGAGGCCTTCGACGAGTCCGGCTACTTCAAGACCGGCGACATCGGCGAGATCGACGAGTACGGCTTCATCGCCATCACCGACCGCAAGAAGGACCTGTTCAAGACCTCGGGCGGCAAGTACATCGCGCCTTCCCAGATCGAGACCGCGTTCAAGGGCGTCTGCCCGTTTGTGTCGCATTTGCTCGTCCAGGGCGAGGGCCGCAACTACGCCACCGCTTTGGTTACCCTCGACCCAGACGCGATCACCGCCTGGGCGGCAGCGAACGGAATGGCCGGAAAGTCCTACTCCGAGATCGTTGGGTTGCCCCAGGTGCGCGAGATGGTGCAGGGCTACATCGACAAGCTCAACACCAACCTCAACCGCTGGGAGACGATCAAGCGATTCACCATCCTCGACCGCGACCTCACCGTCGACGAGGGCGAGCTGACCCCGAGCCTCAAGCTCAAGCGCAAGGCGGTCGCAGAGAAGTACCGCGAGCAGATCGAGTCGCTGTACGTCTGAGGGCTACTGCTCGCCCAACAGCGGCACGAACGCGTAGTGGCCCAGGCTGCGCGTCCCACCGTCGGCGCCGACCTGCCACAGCTCGCCCCGGGCCGGGACCACGAGGACGCCGTCCGGGACGAGCTGCCGGCACAGCGCGTCCGGCACGTGGGTCGCCATGGCGGACACCAGGATGCGGTCATAGGGCCGGTATGCCGGTGCGCCCAGCTGATGCGGGTCCGCAGTCACGATGCGCGCCCACGGCATACCCGCGTGAGCAAGGTTGGCTCGCCCCCACTCGACGAGCTCAGGCACGCGCTCGACGCCGATGACCTCGCCGGCCGGGCCAACCAGACGGGCGAGCAACGCGGTCGTCCAGGCCGACCCGGACCCCACGTCCAGGACGCGCTGGCCCGGCTGGACGTCGAGGGCCATGAGCATGTTGCGGACCGTCGTCGGCTGGGAGTTGGTCTGCCCGTGGCCGATCGGCAAGGCGCGGTCGACGTCGGCGTACCGGCGCTGGTCCGGCGGCAGGTAGCGGGCGCGTGACACCCCGTGCATGGCTGCGTCCACGCGCTCGGCAGCGGAAGGCTCGGCCACGACACCCATTATCCGCAGGTAGAATCGCCGGATGCCCGGTGCGTCGGTTTTCTGCGCCCTCGAGCCGCTGCTGGAGCGGGTGCAGAAGCCGCTCCAGTACGTCGGCGGTGAGCTGAACTCGACGGTCAAAGACTGGCACTGCGGGGGGTTCGGTCCCCAGGGTCAGGACCTCACCGTGCGCTGGGCGCTCATGTACCCGGACGCCTACGAGGTCGGCCTGCCCAACCAGGGTGTCATGATCCTGTACGAGATCCTCAACGAGCGGCCCGACACCCTCGCGGAGCGCACGTATGCCGTGTGGCCCGATCTCGAGGCGCTGCTGCGGGAGAGCGGGGTGCCTCAGTTCACCGTCGACGGGCACCGTGCGGTCGGCGAGTTCGACCTGCTGGGGGTGTCGTTCTCCACCGAGCTGGGGTACACGAACCTGCTCACCGCGCTCGACCTGGCCGGTATCCCGCTGCACGCCGCCGCGCGCTCGGACGGGCACCCGCTGGTCGTCGCCGGCGGACACGCCGCGTTCAACCCGGAGCCGATCGCCGGCTTCGTCGACGCGGTCGTCCTCGGTGACGGCGAGCAGGCAGTGCTCGCGCTGAGCGACCTGGTGGCCGAGTGGAAGGCGCAGGGGCAGCCGGGCGGGCGCGCTGAGCTGCTGCTGCGGCTGGCCCGCTCCGGTCTGGTGTACGTCCCGTCCTGCTACGAGGTGGAGTACCACCCGGACGGGCGGATCAGGCGAGTTGCACCGCGCGCAGACCGCACCGGCATACCGTGGCGGGTCGCCAAGCACACGGTCAGCGACCTGGACTCCTGGCCCTACCCCAAGGCCCCCCTGGTGCCCTTGGCCGAGTCCGTGCACGAGCGGATGTCGGTCGAGATCTTCCGCGGCTGCACCCGCGGCTGCCGGTTCTGCCAGGCCGGGATGATCACCCGGCCGGTCCGTGAGCGGTCCATCACCGGAATCGGCGAGATGGTCGAACGCGGTCTGGCCGCAACCGGTTTCGACGAGGTGGGCCTGCTCAGCCTGTCGTCGGCGGACCACTCGGAGATCGCCGAGATCACCAAGGGCCTGGCCGACCGCTACGAAGGCACCCAGGTCGGCCTGTCGCTGCCCTCCACGCGCGTGGACGCCTTCAACATCGACCTGGCCAGCGAGCTGACGCGTGGCGGCCGCCGCTCCGGGCTGACCTTCGCCCCCGAAGGCGGGTCGGAACGGATCCGCAGAGTCATCAACAAGATGGTGAGCGAGCAGGACCTCATCGACACCGTCGCGGCCGCGTACGGCGCTGGCTGGCGGCAGGTGAAGCTGTACTTCATGTGCGGCCTGCCGACGGAGACCGACGAGGACGTCCTGCAGATCGCGGAGCTGGCCAAGAAGGTCATCGACACCGGTCGGGCGGTGAGCGGCCGGCGCGACATCCGCTGCACCGTGTCGGTCGGCGGGTTCATTCCCAAACCGCATACCCCGTTCCAATGGGCTGCGCAGCTCAGCGCGGCGCAGACCGATGAGCGGTTGCGCCTACTGCGTCAAGCGATCCGCAGTGACCGGCGCTACGGCGCGGCCATCGGGATGCGCTACCACGACGGCGAGCCAGGCATCGTCGAGGGGCTGCTCTCGCGCGGCGACCGCAGGGTCGGGCCGGTCATCGAGGCCGTGTGGCGTGCCGGGGGACGGTTCGACGGGTGGAGCGAGCACTTCTCGTACGAGCGCTGGATGCGGTGCGGCGCAGAGGTTTTCGGCGACTCTGCGGTCGACGTCGACTGGTTCACCACACGGGAGCGGGGGCAGAACGAGGTCCTGCCCTGGGACCACCTCGACGCCGGGCTGGACCGCGAATGGCTTTGGCAGGACTGGCAGGACGCCCTGGACGAGCGTGAGCTGGACGACTGCCGCTGGACCCCCTGCTTCGACTGCGGCGTGTGCCCCCAGCTGGGCACGTCAATCGAGGTCGGTCCGACCGGCAAGAAGCTGCTGCCGTTGTCGGTGGTGGGGACCCCAGGCGGGGCGCCGGAACCGTGACCTGTCCTGTCCTGTCGCGCCAGTGCTGCCGCGGCCTGTCCGGTCCCCGCCATCGAGAGGTCCGAAGAGGCTGCTAAACGCGCTCCATTACTGCGTCTACTGACCTCTCGGCGGGGGCCGGCGGGGGCCGGCGGGGGCCGGGGGAAGATCGCAGGGGTCGGCGGGGGCCGCTCACACCGCGTGGCCGAGATGGGCCAGGGCCTGGCGCAGCAGCACGCCGTGGCCGCCGTCCATCTCACCCGACAGGGCGAGCATGGTGGCCTCCTCGGCCGTCACCCAGGCCAGGCCCAGAGAGTCGGCCTGGGGCGAGGCGTCGCCATCGACGGTGACGACGAAGGCAAGCGACACGGCGTGCTGGCGAGGATCATGGAAGGGTGTGACGCCGGGGGTCGGGAAGTACTCGGCCACCGTGAACGGCTGCGGGGACAACGGGATTCGCGGCATCGCCAGAGACCCGAGGTCCTTCTCCAGGTGGCGCAGCAGGGCGTCGCGGATGCGTTCGTGGTACAGCACGCGCCCGGAGACGAGCTCGTGGTTGATCTCTCCCTCAGGTGAGACGCGCAGCAGCAGGCCGATGTGGGTGACGACACCGCGGTCGTCGACCCGGACCGGCACCGCGTTGACGTAGAGGATGGGCACCCGCTGCCGGGCGTCCTCCAGCTGCTCACGGCTGAGCCACCCGCTCCGCGTGTGCGTCTCCGTCATGGGCCGATTCTGTCAGTGTGCACAGTGTCAGTCTGCGCCCGCCAGCTTGGCGATGGCCTCACCGATCCGGTGCAGGTCGGCGCGGACGACGTGCCGGGCCGACGGGTCGACCGCCTCGTCCCAGCGAGCGATGACGGCATACGCGAGGTCGGTGCGCCCGCCGACGATGCCGACATCGGCGCGGGTGCCGCTCTCGCTGCCGGTCTTGTTCCAGAGTCGAACGCCATGGTCGGCTCCCGGATGCGACAAGGGGTCCACGCCCAGCGGCTCGGCGACCATCGACGTGTCCGTGTTCAGGGTCAGCCAGCGCAGCAGCTGACGGCGGACCGACGGAGACATGTCATGACCGGTCCAGATCCCCTCGAGGATGTCGACCCACTCACGGGCGGAGCCGACACTCAACGTCACCGGGTCGCGAGGGCCGCGTTGGTCACGCACGATGTCCAGCAAGGCGGTCCGGCGCGCGCCGATTCGCTCGCTGCGTTCCTGGACCGCCGTCAGGCCGACCCTGGCGAGCAGCACGTTCGTGGCCAGGTTGTCGCTCACTGAGGCGACCAAGGTCGCCGCGTCGGCCACGGTGAGCTTCTCCACGGACAGGTGCTGCCACAGCCCGGAGTCGGCAACCGCCGGACTTACCGAGCGGTGCAGCAGCTCGTCCTCTGCCAAGTCTCCCGAGTGCAGTCGGAAGGCGACCTCGACCAGAACGAAGATTTTGGCGACGCTTGCGGTCGGCAGGACGCGCCCTGGCGTGACCCCCATGAGGTCGGTCTTCGAGCGCAGGTCGCGAATCAGCACGGACCAGGTGGCGCGGCCCTCGCTGGCCAGCTCGAGCGGCCCCCCGTGCGGCTTGGCCATCACGTCTCTCCTAGGACACCTTGCTAGTACACCTTGCCCGGGTTCATCACGCCGAGCGGGTCGAACACGGCTTTGACGGCCCGTTGCCGGGCCAGCTCCGCGGCACCCAGCTCGTCGGTCAAGTACGCGCGTTTGGTCACACCCACGCCATGCTCACCGGTGATCGTCCCGCCGAACGACAGGGCTGCGAGCAGCACCTCGCCGAGGGCGGCCTCCGCGCGATGCAGGCTCGCCGGGTCGCCCCGGTCGAAGAACAGTGCCGGGTGCAGGTTCCCGTCGCCGCCGTGCCCGGCCCAGGCGATCTCCACACCGGTCCGGGCCGAGATCCGCTGGCCTTCACGGACGAATTCGCCGAGCCGCAGCACCGGCACGCAGGTGTCCTCGGCGAGCCTGGCGCCGCGCGCGTCCAGTGCGTGGGCCAGCATCCGGCGACCAGCCATGAGCGCATCGGCCTCCCAACGGTCATCCGCGACGGCGACGTCCCGGGCACCAGCCGCGGTGAGCAGCTCGGCATACCGGGTGACGTCCTCGCGGGTGTGCCCGGGTCGGTCGGACTGCACGAGCAGGGCGGCCTCGCAGTCCGGCGGGAAGCCGAAGTCTCCGACCGCCTGGATGGCCTGCAGCGCCATCCAGTCGAGGAACTCCAGCAGGCAAGGCCGGTGCTGGTCGGCGCGCAGCGCGAGGATGCCGTCTACGGCGCGCTCGAGCGAGTCGAACGTGGCGAGCGCAGTGAGCGGGGGGTCCGGCGACGGGATCAGATGCACGACCGCGGAGGTCACCACGCCAAGCGTGCCTTCCGACCCGACGAACAGGCCGGTGAGGTCGTACCCCGCGACCCCCTTGGCCGTCCGGTGGCCGGTGCGGATAACCTCGCCGCCGGGCAGCACCACCTCGAGTGCCTTGACGAAGTGCGACGTTACGCCGTACTTGATGCAGCACAGGCCGCCGGCGTTCGTCGCGATGTTCCCCCCCACGGTGCACGTGTCGGCCGACGCTGGGTCGGGCGGGTAGTAGAGGCCGGCGTCGGCGACCGCGGTCTTCAGTGCGAGCGTCACCACTCCCGGTCCCACGACGGCGTGTGACTCGACCTCGTCGATGTCGATCCCGGTTAGCCCCTCGACGTTGAGGACGATGCACCCTTCGGTTGCGACGGCGGCGCCGGTGAGGCTGGTTCGCGCGGCCTGCGGCACGACCGGTATGCCGTGCGCCTGCGCCTCCCGCAGCACGGCGACCACGTCACCCCGGTCGCGGGCACGCACGAGGGTGAAGTCCGAGGCAGCCACGGCCCCTTCGGACTCGTCCAGGGCGTACGTCAGCGCGATGTCCCGGTCGCTGACAAGCGCGTCCGGGGCCAAGCCCGGGATGGTGCCGATCGGCATACGTCCGACTGTACGCGCCGGCCCCCGCCGGACAGCGGCGCTTTCGGCGTCCTGGGCCGACCCCCGTAGACTCGATGGTCGCCAGCCAAGCCGCAGGAGAGCAGACCGTGACCTACCCGAAGGTCTCCACCGACCCCGACGCCCGGGGCGTGCCGCCGACGCCGCGCTTCCCGCAGATCGAGGAGCGGGTGCTCGCGTACTGGGCGCAGGACGGGACCTTCCAGGCATCGGTCGAGGGGCGCGACCCTGGTGAGAGCGGCTCGAACGAGTTCGTCTTCTACGACGGTCCGCCGTTCGCCAACGGCCTGCCGCACTACGGGCACCTGCTGACCGGGTACGTCAAGGACATCGTGCCTCGGTTCGAGACCATGCGCGGCCGGCGCGTGGAGCGCCGCTTCGGCTGGGACACCCACGGCCTGCCCGCCGAGCTGGAGGCCCAGCGCCAGCTCGGGCTGAAGACCAAACAGGACATCCTCGACCTCGGGATCGAGCCGTTCAACGCCAAATGCCGCGAGTCGGTGCTGACCTACACCACGGAATGGCGTGACTACGTCACCCGCCAGGCCCGCTGGGTGGACTTCGACAACGACTACAAGACCATGAACCCCGAGTTCATGGAGTCGGTTATCTGGGCGTTCAAGCAGCTGTGGGACAAGGGCTTGGTGTACGAGGGGTTCCGCATCCTGCCATACTGCTGGAACGACCAGACCCCGTTGTCCAACCACGAGTTGCGCATGGACGACGACGTCTACCAGACCCGCCAGGACCCGGCGATCACGGTGGGCTTGCGGCTCGAGACCGGTGAGCTCGCGCTCATCTGGACGACGACCCCCTGGACGTTGCCCTCGAACATGGGCCTGGCCGTCCACCCGGATGTCGACTACGTGGTGGTCGAGGGCGACCGCGACGGCGGCACGGACCGCTACCTGCTCGCCGAGGCGCGGCTGCCGGCATACGAGCGCGAGCTGGGCCCGGACGCCGCCGAGCGGATCGTCGCCCGAGTCAAGGGGTTCGAGCTGGTGGGCCGTTCTTACACCCCGCCGTTCACCTACTACAGCGGGTATGCCGGCGCCCACCGGGTGCTCGCCGCGGACTTCGTCACGACCGAGGACGGCACTGGGCTGGTCCACATGTCACCGGGATTTGGCGAGGACGACAAGCTCACCCTCGACGCCGCCGGGGTCGAGACGGTCGTCCCGGTCGGGCCGGACGGGTGCTTCACCTGGCCGGTCATCGAGTACGAGGGGATGCACGTCTTCGACGCCAACCCGCACGTGACCGACCATCTCAAGGCGCGCACGCGAGCGGACCGGGACGGCACCGGCGGGGACCTGGGCTCGACCAGCCTCGGCACTGTGCTGGTCCGGCACGAGACCTACGACCATGCCTACCCGCACTGCTGGCGCTGCCGCGAGCCGCTCATCTACATGGCGGTGTCTTCGTGGTTCGTCGCGGTCACGAAGTTCAAGCACCGCATGCTCGAGCTCAACCAGCAGATCGAGTGGACGCCCCAGCACGTCAAGGACGGTCAGTTCGGCAAGTGGCTGGAGAATGCCCGCGACTGGTCGATCTCACGGAACCGCTTCTGGGGCAGCCCGATCCCGGTGTGGAAGTCGGACAACCCGGCATACCCGAGGGTCGACGTCTATGGCTCGTTCGCCGAGCTTGAGGCCGATTTCGGCGTAGAGGTGACCGACCTGCACCGGCCCTACGTCGACCGGTTGACCCGGCCCAACCCCGACGACCCCAGCGGTGAGTCGACGATGCGCCGGGTCGAGGACGTGCTCGACGTGTGGTTCGACTCCGGGTCCATGTCGTTCGCCCAGGTGCACTACCCCTTCGAGAACGCCGACTGGTTCGAGCATCACTTCCCCGGCGACTTCATCGTCGAGTACATCGGCCAGACCCGCGGCTGGTTCTACACCATGCATGTCCTGGCCACCGCGATCTTCGACCGTCCGGCGTTCTCGGCCTGCGTCAGCCACGGCATCGTCCTGGGCAGCGACGGGCAGAAGATGAGCAAGTCGCTGCGCAACTACCCGGATGTGTCAGAAGTGTTCGACCGCGACGGCGCCGACGCGATGCGCTGGTTCCTCATGGCCAGCCCGATCCTGCGCGGTGGTAACCTCGTCGTCACCGAGGCGGGCATCCGCGACGGCGTGCGCCAGGTGATGATTCCGCTGTGGAACGCGTGGTACTTCTTCGCGCTCTACGCCAACGCCGCTGCCGCGGGCGATGGGTATGCCGCGCAGCCCTCCACTGCGTCCCCAGACGTGCTGGACCGCTACCTGCTGGCCAAGCTGCGCGAGTTCGTCGAGGTGATCCAGGACCAGCTCGACGGGTTCGAGATCGCCGACGCATGCGATAGCATGCGCTCCTTCCTCGACGTGCTGACCAACTGGTACATCCGCCGTTCCCGAGACCGGTTCTGGGACACCGACAACGCGCTCGGTCCGTCGACGATTGCCGCCTTCGACACGCTCTACACGGCACTGGAGGTCGTCACCCGGGCGGTCGCGCCGCTGCTGCCGCTCACGACCGAGGAGATCTGGCGCGGTCTCACGGGCGGCCGCTCCGTCCACCTCACCGACTGGCCGGATTCGTCAGCCCTGCCGGCGGATCCGGATCTGGTTGCGGCCATGGACCGCGCCCGCGAGGTGTGTTCGGCGGCGCTCGCGCTGCGCAAGGCCCGCGGGCTGCCGGTCCCGGCTGCCGCTTGCGCAGCTCGCCGTCGTAACGGCATACCCGCAGCAGCTGGCGCCCTTCCTCGCAGTGGTCGCCGACGAGGTCAATGTGCGCACGGTGACGCTGCATGACCTCGGTGCGGCCCAGGATGCCGACTTCGGTGTGACGAGGCGGCTGACCGTCAACGCCCGCGCGGCCGGGCCGCGGCTGGGTAAGGATGTGCAGAGTCGCGATCAAGGCGGCCAAGTCTGGTGACTGGGCAACGGCCGACGACGGCGCGGTGACGTCTGGCGGCATACCCCTGCTGGAGGGCGAGTATCTCCTTGAGACGGTCGTCGCCGACGCGGCCGAGGGGGAGGCACGCGCCGTGGCGGTCCTGCCCGGAGGCGGGTTCGTCATCCTCGACACGGAGGTCACGACGGAGCTGGCCGCCGAGGGCCTGGCCAACGACCTGATCCGGGCGGTGCAGCAGGCCCGGCGCGAGGCCGGCCTGCACATCTCAGACCGGATCACCTTGACCGTCTCGGCGACCGACGGGGTGCGGGCCGCGCTCGAGGCGCACCGCGACCGGGTCTGCGCTGAGACGCTCACCGAGGCGCTCGTCCTGGACCGCGAGGCGCCTGGAGCGGTGGCCGGCGTGGTCGGCGGCGAGCCGGTCGGCATCAGCGTGGAGAGGCGCCGGTGACGCCCGCCGACCTCACCGCACGGCTGGCCCAGGTCGAGCTGGCCATTTTGGCGCGGGCGCCCGAGAACGACGTCGACCCGACTCTCGACCAGATCCGCGCGGTCATGCAGCTGCTGGGCGACCCGCAGTTCGCCTTTCCCGTCATCCACGTGACCGGCACGAACGGCAAGACCTCCACGGTGCGCCTCATCGAGTCGGTATGCCGTGAGCTCGGCTTGACGACCGGGCGCTTCACCTCGCCGCACCTGCACAGCATGCGCGAGCGGATCTGCATTGGGGGAGAGCCGATCTCGGTCGACGACTTTGTCGCTGCCTATGACGAGGCCAGTGCGTTAATCGAGCTGGTCGAGGCGCGCGACGGTGTCCGCATGAACTTCTTCCAGACTCTCGTCGCGATGGCCTACATCGCCTTCGCCGACGCTCCTGTGCACGTGGCCATCGTCGAGGTGGGCCTGGGCGGGTCGTGGGACGCCACCAACATCGCGGACGGGCAGGTCGCCGTCATCACGCCCGTTGACCTCGACCACACCAGGCTGCTGGGTTCCACCATCGAGGCGATCGCCACCGAGAAGGCCGGGATCATCAAGCCCGGCGCGATCGCAGTGTCCGGCGTGCAGGAGCCTTCGGTCGCCGCGATCCTCGCCGACCGAGCCGAGCAGGTCGGCGCCCGGATCGCGTTCGAAGGCATCGATTTCGGCGTGACGGGGCGCGATGTCGCTATCGGAGGCCAGCAGCTGTCGCTGCGTGGCCTGGCCGGTGAGTACGACGACATCTTCCTGCCGTTGCACGGCGAGCACATGGCCAGCAATGCCGCCGTCGCCGTCGCCGCGGTCGAGGCGTTCCTCGGGGGTGGGGAGCGGCGCTTGGATCCCGACGTCGTGCGCGCTGGGTTGGCGGCCGACCACGTCCCCGGGTCGGCTGGAGATCGTGCGGCGTTCCCCGACGATCCTCGTTGACGCGGCGCACAACCCGCACGGGATGAGGGCGTTGCGCGCGGCGCTGACCGACGCGTTCACGTTCACCACTCTCGTCGGGGTGGTGGCGATCTTCTCCGACAAGCCGGCTGCCGAGATGCTCGAGGAGCTCGAACCCGTCCTGGACCACGTCGTCGTCACGCGCAACTCTTCACCACGCTCGACGGCACCGCGGGAGCTGGGAGAAGCGGCGGTCGAGGTCTTCGGCGAGCGCCGGGTCCACGTGCTCGCCTCGCTGCCGGACGCGATCGAGACGGCCGTCGCGCTCGCCGAGGCCGACGGCCTCGGCGGTGGCGTCATCGCGACCGGGTCGGTCATCACCGCTGCGGATGTGCGCCGCCTGCTGGGAGTGGGCTCGGGGTGAGAGGTCTGGTCTTCTTCGGACGCACCGGAAAGTTCACCTGGCGGATGGGTGCAACGGTCCTTGCCGCACAGTCGATCGCGGTCTTCTTCGGCGCGCTCGTCGCCCGCGGCGTGAGCCTGGCGCAGGGCAGCGGGCCGTCGACGGCATACCTGATCGTCGGCTCGGCACTTGCGGTGCTGTGCCTCGTTGCGGCTGGCCTGATGCGCACCCCGGTAGGGGTGACGCTGGGGTGGCTCATCCAGCTGGCGATGTTCGCTAGCGCCGCGGTCGTGCCGCTCATGGCGGTCGTCGGGGTCATCTTCACGGCGCTGTGGGTGACCTGTCTCGTGCAGGGCAACCGTATCGACACCGCGCAGGCGCGCTGGGCAGCGCAGCCCGGGCACGAGCAGCCGCCTGGCTAGGCTGACCTGGTGACGACGACGGAACGGACCCTGGTCCTGGTCAAACCCGACGCGTTCGCCAGAGGTCTCACGGGGGAGGTGCTACGGCGAGTCGAAGCCAAGGGCTACCTCCTGGTTGCGCTCGAGGTCCGCACGCCGACCCGGGAGATGCTGGAACAGCACTACGCCGAGCACCTCGGCCAGCCGTTCTACGAGACGCTGCTCGAGTTCATGAGCTCGGGCGCGTCGACCGCCGCCGTCGTCGAAGGGGTGCGCTGCATCGAAGGCTTCCGCTCGCTCGCGGGGCCGACCGACCCGACGTTGGCGCCGCCTGGCTCGATCCGGGGTGACCTCGGGCGTGACTGGGGCCTCGGCTCGGCACAGAACATCGTCCACGGATCGGACTCTTCCGTGGCTGCTGAGCGTGAGATCCGGATCTGGTTTCCTGCTCTCTGAACGGGCGCTGCTCGGGGTCGCGCCGTTCCGGGAGAATGACCGCGTGAGACCGAGCATCTTCACCGACCGCAGCGCCGACGAGCTGATGGACCGAGCGTGGTCACGCAGCCGCCTGTCCATGCACACTCGCTGGGAGCGCCTCGAGGCCAAGTCGTGGCACGTGCTGCAGTGCGCGGTCGCCGCCGGGCTGGCATGGTTCATCGCCACCGACGTACTGCACCATCAGCAGGCGCTGTTCGCGCCGATCGTCGCGGTCATCTGCCTGGGGATGACCTACGGGCAGCGGTTACGCCGTGTAGCTGAGGTCACTATCGGGGTAGCGGTCGGCGTCGCCATCGCGACGCTGTTCGTCGAGATCGCCGGCAGCGGTGCCTGGCAGGTCACAGTCGTCGTGCTCGTGTCGATGTCGGCGGCCCTGCTGTTGGATGCCGGTCAGTTGCTGGTCATGCAGTCGGCGGTGCAGTCGATTGCGGTGACCGTCCTCGGGGCAAGCCCCGGCCAGGCCTTTACCCGGTGGCTGGACGCCGTCGTCGGGGGCGGCGTCGCACTGGTGGCCGCCGCCTTGGTCCCCCGGGCGCCGTTGCGTCAGCCGCGCGTGCAGGCGGCCAAGGTCGCCCGGACGATCGGCGATCTGCTGCGCGACGCCGCGCAGAGCGCCCGCAACGCGGACGTCCAACGCGCCGCCAACGTGCTGGCCACCGCGCGGGCCACCGACGAGCTCATCCGCGAGCTGCAGACCGCAGCCGACGAAGGGCTGTCGGTCATCGCGTCCACCCCATGGCGGCGTGCTGACGCGGCGGCATCCGCTCGATCGCGTCCCTCGTCGAGCCGCTCGACCGGGCCCTTCGCAGCACCCGGGTGCTCGTGCGGCGGGTCAGCATCGCGACTGACCAGGGCGCCGAGATCCCCGACGACTACGTGGTCGTCATTCGTGACCTCGCTGACGCCGTCGACGTCGTTGCGCGGGCCTGGGCCGAGAACAAGTTCGCCAACTTCGGCCGGCTCGGCCTGATCGCGCTGGGGGAGCGGACTCGGCTGTTGGGCCGCGGCGAGTACCACACGACCGTCCTGCTCGGCCAGCTGCGTTCGCTCGTGGTCGATCTGCTCGAGCTGACCGGCTTGGACCACGAGGAGGCGGTCAACCTGGTTCCGCCGCTCGACGACTAGCAGGGTTTGCACTGCGCGCACTAGTGTTCTTCGCCGTTAATGCGTGTAATAAGTCGTCCGAGGGATTCGAGGATTCGTTCTGCGGTCTTGGTCCAGATGAATGGTTTGGGGTCGGTGTTCCAGGCGGCGACCCAGCCGCGGATGTCGTTCTCCAGGGCTTGGACGGAGGTGTGGTTGCCGCGGCGGATGAGTTCGTCGGTGACGAAGGCGAACCAGCGCTCCACCTGGTTGATCCAGCTGGAACTGGTCGGGGTGAAATGCATGTTGAACCGGGGGTGGCGGGCCAGCCAGGCGGCGATCGCTGGGGTCTTGTGGGTGCCGTAGTTGTCGCAGACGAGGTGGACGTCGAGGTGTGCGGGGACCTGTTGGTCGATCTTGATCAGGAACTTCTTGAACTCGATGGCCCGATGCCGTCGGTGCAGGGAGGAGATGACGGTGCCGTCGGCGGTGTTGAACGCCGCGAACAGGCTGGTGACGCCGTGCCGGACGTAGTCGTGGGTCCGCTTCTCGGGCATGCCGGGCATCATCGGCAGGACCGGCTCGGCTGCGGGCCAGCGCCTGAACCTGGCTTTTCTCGTCGACCGACAGGACCACTGCTCCTTCGGGCGGGTTGAGGTACAGGCCGACGACGTCGTAGACCTTGTCCACGAACAGCGGGTCCTTCGACAGCTTGAAGTTGTCCGCCCGATGGGGCTTCAGCTCGAACGTCTTGCCGAATCCGCCCGCATCGTCGAGGACGACAGGCCCGACCTCTTCGCCATCGATGCCCGCGACCAGTGGGTGGCGTTCTTCGGAGTCGACTCCAGCGTGGCGATCACGACGTCCTCGACCTGGTCCACGCTGATCGAGGGCGGCCGGCCCGGGCGCGGTTCGTCAACCAGTCCGTCCAGGCGATCGGCGACGAACCGACGACGCCACTTCCCTACGGTGGTTTGCGTCACCCGCAACTGCGCCGCCACGCTCTTGTTGTCCGCCCCGCCCGCGCTGGCCAACACGATCTTCGAGCGCAAGGCCAATGCCTGCGCCGATTTCGCCCGCCGCGCCCACGAAACCAACTGCGCGCGCTCATCATCGGCCAACGTCAACTCGGCCTTCGGCCGCCCCGTCCTCGCCACGGGCCTCATCCTACTACTTATGCTACGAATTAACGGCGAAGAACACTAGATGCCGGTGGGAGGTATCCGCGCGTCGGAGGTGTAACCGAGCGGTAGAGCGCTCGTTGATACCTCCGTTGCTCGGCGGGTGCACTCGGACCTCAACAGGAGGGAATCCGGTGTGGATCACCCCGCTATCCCTCCCATCGAATGGATGGTGCCGGGCGAGCCGCGCGCCCGGCCGGGCCTACCGGCCGAGAACCTCGTACTTGCGCTCCGTCTCGGCCTTGGCGCCCTGCCACCAGTCGCGGTTGTCGGCGTACCACTGGATGGTCTGCG
This sequence comes from uncultured Actinomycetota bacterium, assembly GCA_963724925.1. Lineage (GTDB taxonomy): Bacteria > Actinomycetota > Actinomycetes > Actinomycetales > Dermatophilaceae > Phosphoribacter. The sequence continues at coordinate 58,116 of CAVRXF010000014.1, forward strand.
CGAGACCGGCGCGGATGTCCTGGTACGTCGGGCGCCAGGTGGTCTCGGCGCGTAGCTTGCTCGAGTCGATGGCATACCTCAGGTCGTGACCGGGCCGGTCGTTCACGTGCTCGAACCAGTCGGCCGGCTTGCCCATCAGCTCCAGGATGAGCCCGATGATCTCGTGGTTGTTCCGCTCGCCGTCGGCGCCGATGAGGTACGTCTCGCCGAGCCGGCCCTGTTCGATGATGGCGACGACGGCGTCGTTGTGGTCGTCGACGTGGATCCAGTCCCGCACGTTCGCCCCGGCGCCGTAGAGCTTGGGCTTGACCCCCTCGAGGATGCCGGTGACCTGGCGCGGGATGAACTTCTCGACGTGCTGGCGCGGACCGTAGTTGTTCGAGCAGTTCGACACGGTCGCCGAGATGCCGAAGGACCGGACCCACGCCCGCACCAGCAGGTCCGCGCTCGCCTTCGACGACGAGTACGGCGAGGACGGGTTGTACGGGGTGCTCTCCGTGAACCGCTGTGGGTCGTTCAGCTCCAGGTCGCCGTAGACCTCGTCGGTGGAGATGTGGTGGATCCGCTTGTCGTGCCGCCGGACCGCCTCGAGCAGCTGGTAGGTCCCGATGATGTTCGACTCGACGAACGGCCACGGTCCGACAAGGCTGTTGTCGTTGTGCGACTCGGCAGCGAAGTGCACGACCAGGTCATGCTCGGCGACGAGCGCGTCGACCAGCCGCTCGTCGGCGATCGAGCCCTCGACGAAGCCGATCTCGTCCTCGACTGGGCGCAGCGAGGCGCGGTTGCCGGCATACGTCAGGCTGTCGATCACGGTGAGCTGCCACCCCGGTCGGGTCGCCCGGACGCGCAGGACGAAGTTGGCGCCGATGAACCCGGCGCCTCCGGTAACGAGGACCTTCACGTGTGCTCCTAGGTTGGGTTGTCTACGGCACGCAGGCCGGGAGGCTCGGGGCTGGCCGCAGCCGGCCCGGAGTTGAACTCGACTTCCAGGGCGAAGCGGTGCGCGGCATAGCGGTGGTCGGACAACGCGAGAGGTATGCCGTCCGCCCGGCTGGCCAGGCGCCGGACCAGCAGCAGCGGCGCCCCGGGTGAGGTGCCGAGCAGGGTGGCGTCGCTCTTGGTGGCCAAGCCAGCGGTGATCGTCTGGCGGACCATGGCGACTCGATTCCCTTGCCGGCCAAGGGTTTCCCAGATCCCGGGATGGGTCGCATCGTCGCGGCTGACCGAACTACCGAAGGCGGTCGGCACCCACTCGCGGACCACGTCGAGGCCCTCGCCCTCGACGATGCGCACCGAGCGGGCATGTAGCAATGGAGCGCCCTTCTCGACGCCGAGGGTCGCGGCCAGGGCCGCAGGCGCGCTGCGGAACCCGAACTCGACGACCCGCCGCTCGATGACCTTGCCGGCCTGCGCGACCGCCGATGCGGCGTGCCGGAAGGTGCCGATGGCCAGCCGCTGGTGGAAGGCCGCACCGGTCACGAACCACCCAGAGCCATGGCGGGAGTCAACCAGGCCTTCGGTGCGCAGCTGCTCGAGGGCCCGCCGTGCGGTGGGGCGCGAAACGGCATACCGGGTGCACAGCTCGGACTCGGAGTCCACAGCGCCGAGGTCGCCGAACTCACCCAGCGCGATGCGCTCACGTAGGTCGTGGGCGATGGTGGCAAACCGAGCACTCGTCATCAACTTGTAAGTTACCTGACTTTCGTGGCAGGAGTCACATGATCGGGAGGACCCAGTGGTTGACATACCAAGCACACGCATGGTTTAGTAAACGTAAGTCAGACCCCACCCCAGCAACCAAGACAAAGGAGAACCACATGAGCACCGTTATCGACTTCGCGCAGACCCTGCACGACGCGGGGCTGGACGTGACCAAGAAGGGCGTGGACACGCTGTTCGGTTTCGCTACCAAGCTCGTCGACGCCCAGGCGACGTTGCAGGACAAGGTCTCGGAGATGGCGCCGAAGGCGCCCGAGAACTTGCAGAAGCTCACCGAGCCGGTCCAGTCGTTCCTCGGCAAGCCGGTCGACTACGCTAAGTGGATCGAGGCGACCGACGTCGAGTGGGACAAGCTGCGTCGCCGGTACAACGTCAAGCTCGTCGACCTCGTCGACGCTCTTGCGCCCAAGGCCCCGGCCGGCAAGAGCGCGTGAGCGAACCAACCGAAGGACAACCGCCGAAGGCCCGGACCTCAGCAAGGTCTGGGCCTTCGCGCCTCCCTGGAAGAATAGGCGCCATGGTCGACTTGGACGGCGGAGCGCTGGGGCACTTCATCCGCCAACAGCGCGAGCTGTCCCGGATGTCATTGCGCGAGCTCGCGCGAGTGTCGAAGGTGTCCAACGCCTACCTGAGCCAGGTGGAGCGCGGCCTGCACGAGCCGTCCCTACGGGTGCTCGGTGCGGTGGCCAACGCTCTGTCGGTCACCGTCGAGGACCTGCTCGCCGGAGCGCGACCCCCAGGCGCGCCGGGTGGTGACGGTGAGGGAGTCGAGTCGGCCATCCTGGCCGAGCCACGCCTGACAAGCGAGCAGAAGAACGCATTGCTCGCGGTCTACCGCAACTTCCTCAGCGAGTAGCGAGCCTCGCGGCGAGGCCGCAGGAAGTCGTTGAGTTGAGGCCCACTCCACGATGCATCCTGGAGGCGACGACAAGTCGTTGACTTTTGCCTGCGGCACAGAGCCACGAAGTCTCAGCAGCAGCGCATCTTGGGGTTCTTGTCACGCTCGTCAGTGTGCGCGCGCCAGAACTGCTTCTCGCTCATTGGCGGGACGTGGGGATGGACCCTCTGATGATGCTCGAGGTACCGCTCGTAGGCGTCGGAACCGACGACGCCTCGCACGTACCACCGGATCGTCCGCGCGGCCTGAACGAGCTGTTCGGCGCCAGTCATGTGTGATGTGCTCCTATCGGGGTCGGGTCGAGTCCCGCCGCCTTCCATTCGGCCAGGACCTCGCGTTCGGCCGCCGTTGGGACGAAGCTCTTGGGAGCGAAGATCCGCGACGGCTTGTCGGGCTCCTCACTCGTCGGCAGCCCTCCGGCGCGGAAGGCTCTGATGGCGACCACCACACCGGTGACGAAGACGATGGCCACCAGGGTTGCGAAGAGGATGGACAGGCCGGTCTGGATGGCGGTGTTGCGGATCACCGCGTCCATCTGCCCCACGTTGGTCGCCGTGCCGAAGCTGGTCTTGCCGGCGTCCCGGGCGTCGACGAAGGCCTGGTGGTTGGACCAGTAGCCGATCTTGGGGTCGGAGGAGAAGATCTTTAGCCAGGACGCGGTCATGGTCACCGTGAGCACCCACAGCAGGGGGAGTCCGGGCACCCATACCCACCTGAACTGGGCCTTCTTGAATAGCACAACGGTGACGACGGTCAGCGCCATCGCCGCGAGCAGTTGGTTGGCGATGCCGAACAGTGGGAACAGCGTGTTGATGCCGCCGAGCGGGTCGGTGACGCCCATGACCAGGATGGAACCCCAGCCGAGCACGATCAGGAACGAACACAGCCACGTGCCGACCTGCCAGGACGGGTCCTTGAACTTCGACAAGCCCGGGATGTTGCCGATCATGTCGGAGAACATGAAACGTGCGACGCGGGTGCCGGCGTCGACGGTCGTGAGGATGAACAAGGCCTCGAACATGACCGCGAAGTGATACCAGAAGGCCTTCATGCTCGCCCCACCGAGGAAGGACATGACCTCGGACATCCCGACCGCCAGAGTGGGCGCGCCGCCTGTGCGCGACACGATTGTCTTCTCGCCGACGGCTGTGGCCGCGTCGTTGATGGCCTGCGGGGTCGTGGGGTCCAACGGCAGGCCGCCGGGTGATGTCAGTGGCAGCGAGTTCACCCACTTCGCCGCGGTATCTGCAGTGCCGCCGGTCGTGCCAGCCGGAGCGTTCATGACGAAGTACAGGTGCTGGTCGAGGATCACTGCCGTGATGAGGGCCATGATCGCCACGAACGACTCGGTGAGCATGCCGCCGTAGCCGATGATCCGAGCCTGGCTCTCCTTCTCGATGAGCTTGGGGGTGGTGCCCGAGGCGATGAGCGAGTGGAAGCCTGAGATCGCGCCGCAGGCAATGGTGATGAAGAGGAAGGGGAACAGATTCCCCGCGAACGCCGGTCCCGTGCCGTCCCGCCCGAACTGGGTGAGGGCTGGCATCTTGATGACCGGGGCGGTGACGAGGATGCCGATGGCTAGCACGCAGATGGTGCCGACCTTCATGAACGTCGACAGGTAGTCGCGCGGGGCCAGCAGCAGCCACACCGGCAGCACCGACGCAGCGAAGCCGTACACGCATAGCCACAGGGCCAAGGCGGTCGGGCTCAGCGTGAACAGGGCCGAGCCCCAGGACGACTCGGCAACCCACTGGCCGCTGATGACAGCGAACAGCAGCAACGCCACGCCGATCGCCGACACCTCACCGACCTTGCCGGGCCGGATGAAGCGCAGGTAAACGCCCATGAACAAGGCGATCGGGATCGTCATGGCGATGGAGTAGACGCCCCAGGGGCTGGAGGCCAAGGCGCCGACGACGACTAAGCCCAGCACCGCGATGAGGATGATCATGATCGACAGCACGCCGAGCAGCGCGGCCCAGCCCCCCACCCGGCCCAGCTCTTCGCGGGCCATCTGGCCAAGGCTGCGCCCCCGGCGGCGGATCGACATGTGCAGCACCATGTAGTCCTGCACCGCGCCGGCGAAGATCACGCCGAGGATGATCCACAACGTTCCCGGCAGGTAGCCCATCTGCGCGGCCAGCACCGGCCCGACGAGTGGCCCGGCGCCGGCGATCGCTGCGAAGTGGTGACCGAACAACACCCGCCGGTCGGTGGGCATGAAGTCCCTGCCGTTCTCGAACTCCTCGCCGGGCGTCATCCGGGTGTCACGCGGCTTGAGCACGCGGTACTCGATGAACCGCGCGTAGAAGCGCAGCGCAATGAGGTAGCTGCCCACCGCAGCGAGCACGAGCCACACCGCGTTGACCCGCTCACCACGCACGATCGCCACCATGGCCCAGCCGACGGCCGCGATAACGGCGATGACGAGGAACACCCCGCGGCTGACCGGGCTGTTGCTCGGCGGCTCCTCGACCGCTACGGGCGGTAGGCCGGAATCGTTCTTGATCTTGCGGACAACGCTGGTGTCAACGCTCATCAGGCCTGCTCCTTTGCAGATCCGCGCCGCCTCCGAGGGTTCACAACTGCCACACAGCACGGTAAACCTCATGGGGCCCGAGAGGCACGTCTGGGCCACGGGTGTGCTGTCGAAACGTGACCTGGGCAATAGGCTTTCGAGCATGTTGATCCGGATCGGCGAACACGAGCCTGAGGTCGGCGACGGGGCGTGGGTGGCGCCAACAGCCACCCTCATCGGGCAGGTGTCCCTCGGGCCCGACTCCAGCGCGTGGTACGGCGTGGTCGTGCGCGGCGACACCACACCGATCCGCATCGGCGCGCGCAGCAACCTGCAGGACAACGTCGTCTGCCACGCCGACCCGCATGCCCCCCTCACCGTGGGCGAGGACGTGACGGTCGGGCACGCGGCTGTGTTGCACGGCTGCACCGTGGAGGACGGGTGTCTCATCGGCATGGGCTCGACAGTGCTGAACAACGCGGTCATCGGCCGCGGCTCGCTGGTGGCAGCCAACGCCCTGGTGACCGAGGGCATGGTCGTGCCGCCGGGGTCCCTCGTGGCGGGCGTTCCCGCCAAGGTGCGCCGGGCCCTGACCGACGACGAGATCGCCAGCCTCCCCGGAAGCGCGGCGACCTACGAGGGCCTGCGCGACCTGCATCGGGAGGCCAGCGCTACCTGAATCGCGGCTCGCGACGTCCCGGTGGAGGTGATCCCGGGGTGGCTTTCAGGCCGGTATCACCTCGACTCGCTGGGACCGCGGATCGGGTGGAGGTGATAGTGGGTTGCCTTCCGAACCGGTATCACCTCGACTCGCTGGCCGTAACGCAACCGGTTCGCCGCGCCGTCGCGGGTAGGTGCCCCCTACCCGCGGGTATGCCGGTGGCTCGCCCTGGTGCCCGTTTCGAGGACTCCATCGCGGCCCGGCATACCCCTAGGCTGGGCCAATGGCTGATTTCGATGTCGTCGTGCTCGGTGCCGGCCCCGGCGGCTACGTCGCCGCCATCCGCGCCGCACAACTTGGCCTCAAAGTAGCGGTCGTCGAGGAGAAGTACTGGGGCGGGGTCTGCCTCAACGTCGGCTGCATCCCCAGCAAGGCACTGTTGAAGAACGCCGAGCTGGCCCACGTGCTCACCCACGAGAAGTCCAAGTTCGGCATCGAGGGCGACGCGTGGATGTCGTACGCGCCCACCCACAAGCGCTCGCGAACCGTGTCTGCAGGGATCGTCAAGGGCGTGCACTTCCTGATGAAGAAGAACAAGATCACCGAGATCGACGGGTGGGGCACGCTGACCTCGCCGACGTCGATGGACGTCAGGGGCAAGGACGGCTCGAGCCGGACGGTGAGCTTCGACCACCTCATCATCGCAACGGGCTCGGTGACCCGGATGCTTCCCGGTGTCGCGGTCAGCGACAACGTCGTCACCTACGAGGAGCAAATCCTCGATGACACGCTGCCCGGCTCGATCATCATCGCCGGCTCGGGTGCCATCGGGGTCGAGTTCGCCTACGTCATGGTCAACTTCGGTGTCGACGTCACCATTGTCGAGTTCCTCGACCGGATGGTGCCGACCGAGGACGCCGACGTGTCCAAGGAGCTGCTCAAGCACTTCAAGAAGCTGGGCGTCAAGGTCCTGCTAGGCACCAAGGTGGAGGGCGTCGAGGACCCCGGGTCAGGCGTGCGGGTGAATGTTTCGTCCGTTGCGGGACAGCAGGTGCTCGAAGCAGACCGGCTCCTTTCGGCCATCGGGTTCGCTCCCCGCGTCGACGGGTACGGCCTGGAGTCGACCGGAGTCGCGCTCACCGACCGAGGCGCCATCGGCATTGACCCCCACTGCCGCACCAACGTCGCGAACATCTACGCGATCGGCGACGTCACGGCCAAGCTCATGCTGGCCCACGTCGCGGAGGCCCAGGGCATTGTCGCCGCCGAGACGATCGCCGGGGCCGAGACCATGCCGGTCGACTACGACTTCATTCCGCGGGCCACCTACTGCCAGCCACAGATCGGCTCGATGGGCCTGTCGGAGGAGCAGGCCAAGGCGGCCGGTCACGGCGTCAAGACGGCGACCTTCCCGTTCTCCGCCAACGGCAAGGCCCAGGGCCTCGGCGACGCAGTCGGTTTCGTCAAGATTGTCGCCGATACCGAGCACCACGAGATTCTTGGCGCGCATCTCATCGGCCCGGACGTCACCGAGCTGCTTCCCATCATCAATGCCGCCCAAACCTGGGACCTCACGGCCGACGAGCTGTCCCGAGTCGTGTTCGCCCACCCGACGCTGGGCGAAGCGCTAAAGGAGGCCCTGCACGGTATCGCCGGTCACATGATCAACCTCTGAGGATCACTTCCCCTCGTCAGGTGCGCAGGGGGTTGAGCCAGGCCACTTCGCGGAAGCGCGAGAAGTCCGAGTCCGCCGACACCACGGGGACTCCGTTCTCGAGCGCCAGTGCCGCCAGCATGGCGTCCGGCACCAGGTTGCCGGTGATCGAGTGTCGGGTGGCCAGGAAGCGGTATGCCGCGAGCGTACCTTCACCCGCGGGCGGAACCCAGGTGGCGGGTGCGGTCAACCACGACTCTATGAAGCTGTCGGCATCCTGGGCCGACAGGGGGTTGAGGCTGACCCGAGGGTGGGTGACGATCCGTAGGAAGGCGCCGAGCGTCTGAACCGGCAAGCCCACTCTGGTCGTGCCGTTCAAAGCCGAGCCGAGCCACTCCGCGGCTGCTGGATGGTGCGCACTGTCGGCGTCGACGGCATACAGCAGCAGATTGGCGTCAACGATCACGGTGACGCGGTCTGATCGAGCAGGTCGAGCACGTCGGCCACGTTGGACACGTCGACGCGTAGCCCCAGGTGCGCCGCCCGGTGGACGTACGGCGCTCGGGCCGGACGCGATGCCATGCCTCGGCGGGCCAGCTCGTTGACCGCATCGCTGAGCCCAAGGCCCCGTTCCCGACGAATTCGGGCGACCTCAGCCGCGACGTCATCGGCGAGGGTCACAGTGGTTCTCATAGGGCGACAGTTCTCATAGGGCGACCGTAGCATCATGATGCACAGTCAATCGCATCTAGATTCGAGTGACGATCCGGCGGCCTGAAACGTCTGTCGGCAGCCCTGGATATGCTGCACCCTTTAGCGACGAGCGACCCAAGACGAGCGACTCAAGGAGGCCGCAGATGGTGGTGCACAAAGACACGTGGGACCCGGGCACGCCGTGCTGGGTTGACATTATGGTGGGGGACCTGCCGCGCTCCCAGGCGTTCTACTCCTCGGTGCTCGGTTGGGACTACACGGAGTCGCTGCCAGAGTACGGCGGGTACTGCAATGCCACGGTCAGGGGTGAGGTCGTTGCGGGTATGAGCCCGACCATGCCCGGGATGGAGGCGGCACCGCACGTGTGGACGACTTACCTGGCAACCGACGACGCTGAGGCGACCAAGGCGGCAGTTCTCGGCGCCGGAGGCCAGGTCATGGTCGAGCCGATGGTCGTCGGGTCGTTCGGGACCATGGCCGTTTACGTCGACCCGACCGGGACGGCGTTCGGCGCCTGGCAGTCCGGCGAGAACACCGGGTTCGACCTGGCCAACGAGCCGGGCGGCGTGTTCTGGAACGACGCCATGGTGGGCGACTTCGAGACCGGAAAGGACTTCTACGCCAAGGTCTTCGGCTACCAGTACAGCGACATGTCCACCGAGGACACCAAGTACGCCGCCCTCACCCTCGACGGTCAGCGGCCGGTCGGGGGGATCGGCGTGGCGAGCGGCGGTGCACCGCCGCACTGGTCTGTCACCTTCTCTGTCGAGGACGCCGACGAGGCCGTTGCCCGGGTCACCGAGCAGGGCGGAGGCGTGGTGACCCCGGCGTTCGACATCGAGTGGGGCCGGATCGCCTTCGTCAGTGGTCCGGACGGCGAGACGTTCGGCGTGATGGGAGCCAAGAAGGAGTAGGGCGGGCAGGGGGCTGAGCCGACCAGCGTGCGCGACGACCTTGGGGCGGAGTGTGTCTTGGCTGCCCACCCCATGCGGGTGGTCAGCCTCGTGCCGTCGCTCACCGAGGCCATCGCGGCGAGCGCCCCCGGTGTCCTGGTCGGCGCCACCGACTGGTGCACCCACCCGTCCGGTCTTGACGTCGTGCGGGTTCGGGGCACCAAGAACCCGCATCTGGACCGGATCGTGTCCTTGCGGCCCGACCTGGTCGTCGCCAACGAGGAGGAGAACCGCCAGCGCGACGTTGAGGCGTTGCGGGACAACGGCATTGCGGTCTGGGTCACCGACGTCCGTACTGTCGACGGTGCGTTGGCCTCGCTCGAGCGGCTGCTCGAGCTGCTCGAGGCACCCGAACGAGCGTGGCTCGAGGACGCGCACGCTGGCTGGGCCGCCCTAAGGCCCGGGCCGGCATACCGTGCTGTCGTCCCGATCTGGCGGCGGCCTTGGATGTTCCTCGGCAGCGGCACGTATGCCGGTGACGTGCTGCGCCGGCTCGGGGTGAGCAACGTGCTGGCCGACCACCCGCAGCGGTACCCCCGCTGCGACTTGGACGAGCTACCGGCATACGACGTCGTGGTGCTGCCGGACGAGCCGTACCGCTTCGACGCTGACGAGGGGCCGGAAGCCTTCCCCGGTATGCCGGCTGTGCTCGTGGACGGGCGAAGTCTGACCTGGTACGGCCCGGCCATGGTTGCTGCGCCGTCGGTCTTGGGCGCGGCCTTACGCTCGCGGTTCTGAGGTTGAGGCGCCGGGAGGACCCGACCGCGACCAATCTCACTGGTGTACGCGCGTTGGCCGGTACGTCCACCAGGGGAGCCCTGAATCCGGGCATTTTCGCTGAACCCGCATGGGAGGGCGTGCGCTTCAGTACGCTGCTGACCAAGCTGAGGCAGGGGGAAACGTCTGTTTCCCTGAGGGGTTTGTGCTTCTCGGGATGGAAGGTACGTAATGTCAACTCGTCCGCGTGCACGTTTTGTCGCCCTCGTGGCGGCACTGGGAGCCGCTGGTGTTTCCGCTGGCCTGGTGGCCAGTCCCGCCCAAGCGGCGCAGGAGCAGACCGCGCTGGTCACGGATGTGCCGTCGACCGCTACGCCTCGCGTGATTGGCGGCCAATGCTACGGCTCGGTGCAGGACATGACCCTCTGCCGCAAGATCAGCGTCATGATCAAGGTCGGCAACTGGATCTACGCGGCGGGCATCATCGACAAGGTCGGCGAACAACGACGGGGGCAACGTCGGTCCCGGGTTCTCCAACCTGATGCGCTTCGACGCGATCACCAAGGCGCTCGACCCGACGTTCCAGCCGCAGCTGTACAAGACGGCGGGACGCGTCGACGACGCGGAGGTGACCGGGCTGGCCGCTTCGGCCGACGGCAAGACCCTTTATGCGGCCGGTGGGTTCAAGACCGTCGCGTCGTCGTCGGGGGCTACGGGCGTGATCCGTAAGGGAGTCGCCGCCTTCGACATCGACAAGGTGCCGGGTGCGGTCCGGACCGCGTTCAACGCCAAGGTGTGCGTCGGAGGCGGCGCGTGCACGGTGAACGCGGTGAAAGGTCGCGCGAGACGAGCCAATGTGCCAAAGTGTGGATCGGCGGAGACTTCACGACCATCAACGGGGTCTCCCAGACGGCGCTGGCCAGCGTCGATCCGACTAGCTGGAGTGTTGACCAGCGCAGTACAGGTGCCGATGCCGGGCCAGCCCATCGCCACAACCGCGACGAAGGTCACTAAGATCAGCGTGGACCCGGTATCGACCCGGGCCATCCTCCTCGGCAACTTCAACTCGATCAGCGGCCAGACTCACGAAGAGGTCGCTGTCGTCAATACATCGACTCCATTACCGGGGTAGACAGGGCCGAACAGCTGGAACGCCCCTGGCCTGCACACCGCGGTGCCTCAACTGCAAGAAGGGCAAGATCTGGCCGCAAGACGCGGACTGGAGCCCGGACGGGGACTTCTTCACCGTCGTCGGCAGCGGTGCCGGTGGCGGCCACCCCTACCCGCGCCGTGCGACGCGTTCACCCGTTGGGAGGACAACGGCGACGCCAACTCAGTCCCGACCGGCTACAACCACACGGAGATCGACACGATCCTGTCGGTCTGCAACGTCGGGCAGTGGTCCTACGTGGGGGGTCACTTCAAGACCCTGAACCAGGAGCGGCGCATAGACGGCACGATCGTCAAGCCGCCAGCCGGCCAGGTCAACGAGATCCACTACGGCCTCGGCGTCATCGACACCACTCCGAACAACATGCTGGCGGTGTCGAACTGGAACGACTCCGACCAGACCGGCCGCGGTGAAGGCTGGGGCGCGGCACTGTGCGTGCCGGGGTCAGGCTCGGAGGGTGGCGGCGTGTACATGGGCGGCGACAGCATCGGCGTCAACGGCAACCCGCAGGTGCAGCGGCTCGCGTACTTCGCCCCGCCGCCGCCATGAGCTGACGAGCTGCCACCCGCAGCTGCGCAGAGGCAGCCGCACCCACTCGGGTGCGGCTGCCTTTGGCTGCACTGGCCATCGGTGTGCGGGAGTCTGCTCGCTCGATAGGAGGGTTAGCCACGTCAGAACGTGGCCGACGCTCCTATTCAGGCTCTCCGAACTCGATTGAGGCGTCAGTCGCTGGCCTTGAGCTGGCGCTCCAAGGCGTCGAGGGTGCGGTAGCACGGCAAGACCTGCGCGATCGACGAGTTCGGTTCGCGACCTTCGCGGATCGCCGCGACAAACTCGCGGTCCTGCAGCTCGATGCCGTTCATCGACACGGCCACGTCGGATGACGTCGATCGGTTCCTCCTTGCCGGTGACCAGGTCGTCGTAGCGGGCGATGTAGGTGCCCGTGTCGCCGATGTACCGGAAGAAGGTGCCCAGCGGCCCGTCGTTGTTGAACGACAGCGACAGGGTGCAGATCGCGCCGCTCTCTGCCTTGAGCTGAATGCTCATGTCCATCGCGATCCCCAGCTGCGGGTGGTCGGGACCCTGCACGGCGTGGGCCTGCACGATCGGCGAACCCGCCTGGTAGGCGAACAGGTCCACCGTGTGTGCGGCGTGGTGCCAGAGCAGGTGGTCGGTCCAGGACCTGGGTTCGCCGAGCGCGTTGGTGTTCGTCCGACGGAAGAAGTAGGTCTGCACGTCCATCTGCTGGATCTGCAGCTCACCGGCGGTGACCTTGTTGTGGACCCACTGGTGGCTCGGGTTGAACCGTCGGGTGTGCCCGACCATGGCGACCAGCCCGGTCTCCTTCTGCACCCGCTCGGCGTCCTCGGCCTCGGCGAGGCTGTCAGCGAGCGGGATCTCGACCTCACGTGCTTGCCGGCCCGCAGGCAGGCGATCGTCTGGTCCGCGTGCATCTGGGTGGGCGTACACAGGATGACGGCGTCGACGTCGTCGCGGGCCAGGGTGTCGGCGAGCTCCGTCGTGACGTGACCCACCTGGTACTTCTCGGCGACCGCGAGAGTCTTGTCCAGGTCACGCCCGACGAGGGACGTGACCTGGACGTCATCGATGTTCGCCAGGCCGTCCAGGTGCTTGACGCCGAACGCTCCCGCACCGGCCAGGGCGATCCGCAAGGTCATCAGCCGTTCTCCAGGATGAGGTGGCCGACGGCGGTGTTGGACGCTGGCACGTGGTAGAAGCGGTGGACGACCTTGGGCGGCGGCCCGCCGGCCATGTCGGACATCGCCCCGCGGGCGATGAGCCACATGACCAGCTCGATGCCCTCGGAACCGGCCTCGTCGACGTAGTTGATGTGCGGGCGCTCGGACAGGTGCTTCGGGTCGGCGATGAGCTCGTCGAGGAAGGCGTTGTCCCACTCGCGGTTGATCAGGCCGGCTCGCGGCCCCTGCAGCTGGTGGCTCATCCCACCGGTGCCCCAGATCTGCACCTTGAGCGGCTCGTCATAGTTCTCGATCGCACGCCGGATCGCCTGGCCCAGCTGGAAGCAGCGCCGACCCGAGGGCACTGGGTACTGCACGACGTTGACCGCGAACGGGATGATCTTGCAGGGCCACTCGTCGACCTGGCCGAACATGAGCGACATCGGCACGGTCAGCCCGTGGTCGACCTCCATCTCGTTGCAGATGGTCAGGTCGAAGTCCTCCTGGATCACCGACTGGGCGATGTGCGAGGCGAACTCGCTGTGCCCCTCGACCAGCGGCACCGGCCGCGGGCCCCAGCCCTCGTCGGCGGGGACGTACGACTCGGCCGTGCCAATGGTGAACGTCGGGATGAGCGAGAGGTCGAACGCCGTCGCGTGGTCGTTGTAGACGAGGAAGACGACGTCGGGCCGGTTGTCCTTCTCCCATTGCTTGGTGAAATCGTAGCCGGCGAACACCTTCTGCCAGTAAGGCTCTTCGGTCTTGCCCAGATCGAAGGCCGCCCCGATCGCCGGCACGTGCGAGGAGTACACGCGTCGCCGTGATCCGCGCGTCAGTGGTCGGCGCCTGCTTGTCTGCCTCCGCCGCCTCATGCACCGCGTCGCGCAGGCGCGACGCCCTCCGGCGAGCGGCCGCCGGCGATCATCATGTCGCGGTACTGCTCCTCGCTCAGGCCGGTCATGCTGCCGGCCATCTGCTGGAAGGTCTTCCCGTCGGTGGCGCCGATCTTGGCCAGGAAGTAGATGTTGCCGCCCAGATGCATGCACCGGTTGAGGTCGCGGTCCAGGACGGCCTGCTTCTGCGCCTCGGTCATCGGCCATTCGTCGAGGTAGGCCCGCTCGTCGGCCTTGAACCGTTCCCGGTTCTCGGCCTTCATCAGCGACATGCAGAACTGGTTGAGGTAGTACCCCTGCCGCGACTGCTCCGCGTCGAAGATCGTCGTGCCCGGCAGTTTCTCGTAGGGCTTGCTAAGCGCCATGTCGGCTCTCCTTGTCGGGTTCGTTCGGATCGAGCTCCTCGGGCCAGTACAGGCGCATGGGGTTGTCGACCAGCAGCTTGCGCTGCAGCTCGGGGGTTGCCGCGATGTGCGGGATGAAGTCGACGAGCAGCCCGTCGTCGGGCATGTGGTCCTTGAGGTTCGGGTGCGGCCAGTCGGTGCCCCACAGCACGCGATCGGGAAAGGTCTCGACGATCCGGCGGGCGAAAGGCACGACGTCGCGGTATGCCGCCTGCTCGCCGCCCCGCGCCGGCGGTCCGGTTACCGAAAGGCGCTCTGGGCAGCTCACTTTGGTCCAGACGTTGGGGTTCTCGCGTCATGAACCGCACGAACAGCCTCGAACTCCGGGCCGTCGACCGGCTCGCTGACGTCGGGCCGGCCCATGTGGTCGACGACGACGGTCGTGGGCAGGGCGGTGAAGAAGTCCCACAGCTCGGGCAGGTCGACCGCCTCGAAGTAGATGACCACGTGCCAGCCGAGCGGGGCGATCCGCCCGGCGATCTCCAGCAGCTCGTCCTTGGGCGTGAAGTCGACGAGGCGCTTGACGAAGTTGAAGCGGACGCCGCGGACGCCGGCGGCGTGCAGTCCTGCAGCTGGCTGTCGGTGACGCTCGCGACGGACCGTGGCGACGCCGCGCGCCTTGCCGCCGCATGCGCGCACGCGTCGACCATCGCCCGGTTGTCGGCGCCGTGGCAGGTGGCCTGCACGACGACGTTGCGCGCGAACCCGAGGTGGTCGCGCAGCGCGAACAGCTGCGCCTTGCTCGCGTCGCACGGGGTGTACTTGCGCTCGGGCGCGAACGGGAACTCGCTCGCCCGGGCCGAAGACGTGGCAGTGCGCGTCGACCGCGCCGGGCGGCAGGGGTGAACCGCGGCTGTCGACGGACCGGCGTACCAGTCCAGCCAGCCGGGCGTCTTCTCGAACGGCATGCTCACTCCTCGCTCGTCGGGCGGACTCGGGCAAGGATGCGGTCGGCCTCGATGCGCCAGTCGGCGACTGCGGCGAAGCGCCCGTTGCCGCGCGACGCCGAACACGCCCTGGTCGGCCAGGTCGGCGACCCAGGCCTGGCGCGCGGCGGTGCCTCCGTCGCCCAGGGCGTCAGCCCGGCCTCGCGCACCGTGACGGCGACCTCGCAGCATCTCCTCGCTGCGGCGGCGGCCGTGCTCGATGACCCGCTGGAAGAAGTAGGCGCGCCTGCTTCTCCCAGTCGATGCCCGGGAAAGGTTTCGCGCAGCGACGCGACGACGCGCGTCCTCGACGCCGTAGGCGCGGGCGGCGGTGAGGCTCTCGATCACCATCGCCTCCAGGCCCTTGATCATCACGCTGCGGCACATCTTGGTCGCCCAGGCGACGCCGAGCGGCTCGCTCGCTAGCCGTGCCCGCGAAGCCGAGCTCGGTCAAGGCGGCCTTGGATGCTCGTCGCGTTGGGGCCGCCCAGCAGCAGCGGCACCGCGCTGCGATAGGGCGGCACCGCGGTCATCACCGCGCCTTCGACGTAGCCGCCCGCCCGCGGCCTCGACGAGTCGGCGGCTCGGGTCTTGGCCCCGGCGATGCGGAGTTGAGGTCGAGGAAGAACGCGCCGGCGCGGATGCCGGGCGCGCACGCCCACGCGACCGCGACGGTCTGGCTGGCCGTGACGGCCGAGACGATGAGGTCGGACCCGCGCAGCGAGCTCCGCATGCCCGGGCGCGAGGCCGACTCCACGGTGGTCCGCGTGCTCTCGCATGGCTTGCGCCGCGGACCGCTCCGGCGTGTCCGGGTGGCGTCGAGCTTGACGGTCGAAGGCGCAGACGCTGACCCCGCGGCCGCGCAGATCCTCGGCGAGGATCTGGCCGACCTCGCCGTAGCCGACGAGGCCGACGCGCCATCGGTTCGGGTCACGGGCTAGCGGCATCGCGTCAGTCCACGTACGAGAGCCCGGCCGCGGCGAGCGGCTCGCGCATCGAGTACATGTCCAGGCCCAGCACGCCGGAGGCGAGCTTGGCGCGCTTGCCGGCCTCGTTGGCCTCGCGGGCGGCGGCCGCCTTTGCCACGTCGCCGGCCAGCGCCGCGGGAACGACGACGACGCCGTCGTCGTCGGCGACGACGACGTCGCCCGGGTTCACCAGCGCGCCGGCGCACACAACCGGGATGTTGACCGAGCCGAGCGTCGCCTTGACGGTGCCCTTCGCGCTGACCGCGCGGCTCCACACCGGGAAGCCCATCTCGGTCAGTCGCCGACGTCGCGGCAGCCGCCGTCGATGACCAGCGCCCGCGCGCCGCGGGCCCGGAACGAGGTGGCCAGCAGCTCGCCGAAGAACCCGTCCGTCGCAGTCGCTGGTGCACGCCGCGACGACGACGTCGCCCGCCTGCATCTGCTCGGCCGCGACGTGCAGCATCCAGTTGTCGCCCGGCTGCAGCAGCACCGTGACCGCCGTGCGCGCAGACTGCGCGCCGCGGGTAGATCGGGCGCAGGTAGTTGCTTCATCAGCCCGACCCGGCCCATCGCCTCGTGCACCGTCGCCGACGCCGAACTGCGGCGAGCTGCGACACCGCGCCCGGGTCGGCCCGCACGATGTTGCGCCTGACGATGCCGAGGTCATTGAGGGCCATGCTGCTCCTTCGGTGCGGTCCCGGATGGCTCGTGCCTAACGACCCTGCGCGGTCAGCGCCTGGTCGAGGCGGGGATAGACCCGCCGGGCGTTGCCTTCGTAGATCTGCGCCTTCTGCTCGGGCGTGAGAATCGTCGACGCCTCGATGTAGCGCCTGGTGTCGTCGTAGTAGTGGCCGGTCGTCGGGTCGATGCCGCGGACCGCGCCGATCATCTCGCTGGCGAACAGGATGTTCTCGACGGGGATGACCGTGGTCAGCAGGTCGATGCCCGGCTGGTGGTAGACGCAGGTGTCGAAGAAGACGTTGCGCAGGATGTGCTCGGTGAGCGGCGGCTTCTTCAGCGCCTGGGCCAGCCCGCGGAACCGGCCCCAGTGGTAGGGCACTGCGCCGCCGCCGTGCGGGATCACCAAGCCGCAAGGGTCGGGAAGTCGGCGAACAGGTCGCCTTGGATCAGCTGCATGACCGCGGTCGTGTCGGCATTGAGGTAGTGCGCGCCGGTCGTATGGAACACGTCGTTGCAGCTGGTCGACTGACGTGGATCATCGCCGGGACGTCGTACTCGACGAGCTTCTCGTAGATCGGGTACCAGCGACCGGTCAGTGAGCGGCGGCGAGGTCCAGTGCCCGCCCGAAGGGTCCGGGTTGAGGTTGACCGCGACGTTGCCGTACTCCTCGACGCAGCGCACCAGCTCGGGCAGGCAGGTCGCCGGGTCGACGCCAGGAGACTGGGGCAGCATGGCCGCCGGGATGAAGTACTCGGGGAACAGCCGGCTCACCCGGTAGCACAGCTCGTTGCAGATGGCCGCCCAGGTCGCGGACACCTGGAAGTCGCCGATGTGGTGGGCCATGAAGCTGGCGCGCGGGCGAGAACACGTGAGATCACTGCCGCGCTCCAGCATGAGCCGCAGCTGGTTGGCCTCGATCGTCTCGCGGATGTCGTCGTCGCTGATCGTGCAGCTCGGACGGGTTCGGTGCCGCGGCCGGGTCCCGATCGCCGGCGACCTGCCGGCCCCGCCACGCCTCCAGCGCTGTGGGAGCGGTCGTGTAGTGGCCGTGACAGTCGATGATCACGCGGGCTTCTGTCCTTCCTCTGCCTGGGCTTGCGCCGTGGTTGCCTGCTGTGTCGGCCAGGCGTCGGCAGCGACCATGACCTCGCCGCGCATGATGAGCCGGGCGGTGCGCAGCAAGGCCGCGCGGGTGACGTTCTGGGGGTCGTCGGGATCCATGGCGAGTTCGACGCTGAACTCGCCGGTCGGGTGCTCGACCGAGATCGTCTTGACCTCGCCGTCCGGCACCGTCGCCACCTCGTTCGCTACCGACCCCTCCAGGACACATGCCGTCGCGACCGTCACAGCGGCAAGCACCCCGATCGCCTCATGGCACACGTGCGGGATGAAGCTGCGGGTGGCGATGGCGCCGCCCTGGCTCGGTTTGGCGACCAACGTCATCTTCGGGTAATTCTTCGGCCCCACGTCGCCCAGGCCCATGAGCTCGCCGCACACCAGCCGCAGCGCTTCGAGCGTGGTCTTCAGCTCGGTGTCGGAGTTCAGCTCGGCGACCTCCTCGTATGCCGTGCGACCGAGGTCCTCAGCACGGATGATGACCAGTGGCATGCCGTTGTCGATGCACGTGACGTCGAGGGTGCCGGCGCCCGGGACGCTCACCGAGTCGCGGACCCGGCCGGTGGGCAGCAAACTCGAGCAGACCGAGCCCGCGGTGTCGAGGAAGTCGATGGTGATCGGCGCCGCCGATCCGGGTACCCCGTCGATGCGGGCCGTCCCGGCATACTCGACCGACCGCTTGCCGTCGTGCTCGGGCGTCAGGACGGTGATGTCGCACTCCATGTCCGTGTTGAGGGTGAGCACCCGCGCTGTTGTCGTGTCGCCTGCCGCGGGCAGCAGCCCCCTCTCTAGGGCGAACGGGACGACCGCGGCGAGCATGTTCCCGCAGTTGGGGGTGGTGTCCACGGTGTCCTGGTCGGGCTGCAGCTGAGCGAAGAGGAACTCCAGGTCGACGCCGTCGCGCTCGCTGCGGCTCACGATGCCGACCTTGCTGGTCAGGGGGTGCGCGCCGCCGAGTCCGTCGATCTGGCGCCGGTCCGGTGAGCCCATGACCGCGAGCAGCACCCGATCTCGGGTGGCTACCTCGTCCGGCAGGTCGGCGGCGTCGAAGAACGGGCCCCGGGAGGTGCCCCCGCGCATGAACAGGCACGGCACTGCCCGCTGCGTCACGGTCATCGCCTCGCTCAGCGTCGGCCGCCAGCACTGGCTGCCGAATCGATCTGGATATCGAACTGGACGGTTGCTTGGTCGAGTCTAGTCTGGGCCCAACCGACGGTGCCAAGGCTCCCGTGCAACGCCGGCCGGCCGCGTTGGTCGCCGGATTCGTACCCTGACCTGCGCGGATGGTACCCTCCAAGATGCCGTGAAACGGCCGCGGATCGAGAGCGCACAGGTGGACATGCCCTGGTGCACCGCGCAACAAGAGAAGGTAAGGAGCCGGTAGTTCATGCCGTTGGACAGCGCCACCAAGAAGCAGATCATGGACGACTACGCCACCAAGGAGGGCGACACCGGCTCCCCCGAGGTCCAGATTGCGATGCTCACCAAGCGCATCCAGGACCTCACCGAGCACGCCCGCGCGCACAAGCACGACCACCACAGCCGGCGAGGGCTGCTGCTTCTCGTCGGGCGACGCAAGCGGATGCTGCGTTACCTGGAGGCCACTGACATCGAGCGCTACCGCTCCCTAATCAAGCGCCTGGGGTTGCGCCGCTAGCGCACCTCGGTACGGCGGTCACCCCGTATGAGCGGCGACCGCCGTTGCCTGGAGAGGCGCCGCATGACCGGGGCGACCGGCATACCGGCTCACCTCACCGGGACCCGCAACACAGCAGAGCCCGCGCACAACGACGATGCGCGGGGTTGGACGAGAAAACAGAAACGGAGGGCCCATGGAGGGTCCAGATATCACCATCGCCGAGGCGACCATCGACAACGGTCGGTTCGGCACGCGCACAGTGCGGTTCGAGACGGGCCGGCTGGCGGCGCAGGCCGACGGGGCCGTGGTTGCCTATTTGTACGACAAGAGCATGGACGACGCGACGATGATCATGTCGACGACCGCGTCGGGGCGCACGCCCAAGGAGGCATTGGACTTCTTCCCGCTCACCGTCGACGTCGAGGAGCGGATGTACTCGATCGGGCGGATCCCCGGGTCGTTCTTCCGCCGGGAGGGTCGCCCGACGACCGAGGCGATCCTGACCTGTCGGCTCATCGACCGGCCACTGCGCCCGTCCTTCGTCAAGGGCCTGCGCAACGAGGTGCAGATCATCGTCACCGTCTACGCGCTCAACCCCGACCACCAGTACGACGTGCTCGCCATCAACGCGGCGTCCGCCTCGACCCAGATCTCAGGGCTGCCGTTCAGCGGCCCGATCGGCGGGGTGCGCCTGTCCCGGATCGACGGGGAGTGGGTGGCGTTCCCCAACTTCTCCGACTCCGAGCGCTCCACCTTCGACATGGTCGTGGCCGGTCGAGTGGTGACCACGTCCAGCGGTGAGTCCGATGTGGCGATCATGATGGTGGAGGCCGAGTCCACCGGTGCGACCTGGGATCTGGTCAAGCGCCAAGGCCAGCCCGCGCCGACCGAGGAGGTCGTGGCGGACGGCCTCGAGGCCGCCAAGGCCCCCATCCGGCTCCTTTGCGACGCTCAGCGCCAGCTGTTCGACGCGGTGAAGACGCACGAGGACTACGTCGAGATCGAGTTCCCGCGGTTCCTCGACTACGAGGACGAGGTCTTCGAGACGGTCGAGGCCGCGGTGACCGAGCCGGTGGCGGCGGCGCTGACCATCGCTGGCAAGCAGGAGCGCGAGGAGCGGCTGAACCAGATCAAGTCCGAGCTGCACCTAGACCTCGTGGGTGACCACGACGGGCACCCCGACGGCCGGATGGGCCAGTTCCACGGGCGCCAGAAAGAGGTGTCGGCGGCATACCGGGCCTTGCAGAAGAAGCTCGTCCGCCAGCGGATCCTGCGCGAGGGGGTGCGCATCGACGGGCGCGGTCTGCGTGACATCCGGGCGCTCGGCGCCGAGGTGGAGGTGCTGCCACGGGTGCACGGCTCGGCGATCTTCGAGCGCGGCGAGACCCAAATCCTCGGGGTGACCACGCTGAACATGCTCAAGATGGAGCAGCAGCTGGACACGCTGTCGCCGATGACGCGCAAGCGGTACATGCACAACTACAACTTCCCGCCCTTCTCCACCGGGGAGACCGGACGGGTTGGCTCGCCGAAGCGGCGCGAGATCGGCCACGGGGCCCTGGCCGAGCGGGCGCTGCTGCCGGTGCTTCCGACGCGCGAGGAGTTCCCCTACGCGATCCGCCAGGTGTCGGAGGCGTTGGGCTCCAACGGCTCGACGTCGATGGGCTCGGTCTGCGCCTCCACCCTGTCGCTGCTCAACGCCGGGGTGCCGCTTCGCGCGCCGGTCGCCGGGATCGCGATGGGGCTGGTTTCGGACACGGTCCAGGGCGAGGGCGGCGGGGCCGAGACGGCATACGCGGCGCTTACCGACATCCTGGGCGCGGAGGACGCGTTCGGTGACATGGACTTCAAGGTTGCCGGCACGCGGGAGTTCGTCACCGCGATCCAGCTCGACACTAAGCTCGACGGCATACCTGCCTCCGTGCTTGCCGGTGCCCTCGCCCAGGCTCGGGATGCCCGGCTGCACATCCTCGACGTGATGGGTGCGGCGATCGACACCCCCGACGAGATGAGCCAGTACGCGCCGCGGATCATCACGCTCAAGGTGCCCGTTGACAAGATCGGTGAGGTCATCGGCCCGAAGGGCAAGATCATCAACCAAATCCAGGAGGACACCGGCGCCGACATCTCGATCGAAGACGACGGCACCGTCTTCATCGGAGCCGTCGACGGTCTGTCGGCGGAGGCGGCGCGGACGGCGATCAACGGCATCGCCAACCCGCAGATGCCGGAGGTGGGGGAGCGGTTTATGGGCACCGTCGTCAAGACGACGACGTTCGGTGCCTTCGTCTCGCTGCTGCCCGGCAAGGACGGCTTGCTCCATATCTCGGAGGTGCGCAAGCTGGTCGGTGGCAAGCGGATCGACAGCGTCGACGACGTGCTCAAGGTCGGTCAGAAGCTGCAGGTCGAGCTCAAGGAGGTCGACCCCCGGGGCAAGCTGTCGCTCGCCGCGGTCGTGGCGGAGCCGGTCGCGCCGGTGGCCGGGGAGGCTCGGTCTGACGGTCCTGCCGAGGCCTGACCTGCGCGCATCCAGCTGCCCAGCGAGACAGCAGGGGAAGCAGCGACGCTCCAGTGGTCAACCAGTTGGCGAGCATCTGCCCGATTACCGTGCCGTCTGCTGCGTAACACCAGCCCATTGCCACCCCCGATAGGAGTGGTTACCGCGCCGGCGAGCGTCGCATCCGCTGCTATCGGCGTGGCTTGACCGCGCGTCGTCGAGTTCGCCTGTCTGGTCGGAGGTGAAGAGGTGCGAAAGACCGCTCGCTATCACCTCCACCGCTCGGTTTTACCTCCGACCGTGCGACGTTGGCACAATGGCCGAGTGTCTGGAATCCCTTCGCCGCCGAGCTCGACCTTGGACCCCGCGGTTGCCGCACGCCTCAAGCGTGACGCCGCGGGTCTGGTCTGTGCCGTCGTCCAGCAGCATGACACCGGGGAGGTGCTCATGGTCGGATGGATGGACGACGAGGCCCTCGCACGTACCCTCACCTCCGGCCGGGTGACCTTCTGGTCGCGCAGTCGGGGCGAGTACTGGCGCAAGGGCGACACCTCCGGTCACCTGCAGTACGTGCGGTCCGTGGCGCTGGACTGTGACGGGGATGCGGTGCTCGTGCAGGTCGAGCAGGTCGGCGCGGCGTGCCACACCGGGGACCGCACGTGCTTCGTCGCGGGCCCGCTGCCGGTCACCGCCGGTATACCGTCTCCGAGCCACTCGGTCGCCCATGAGTGAGGTGCATGCCGAGCTTGGTTGGGGCAGAACGTGGCCCACGCTTGCAGTCTTCGCGGAGCTGGCCTTGGAACGGCGGGTCATCCCGGTCGTCCGGCGGGTGCTCGCCGACGCCGAGACCCCGTTGGGGGTCTACCGCAAGCTCGCCAAGAGCGCCCCCGGCACCTTCCTGCTCGAGTCGGCTGAGCATGGCGGAGTATGGTCGCGCTACTCGATCGTCGGCGCCGCCAGCGCGGCGACGCTGACCGAACACGGCGGAGAGGCGCACTGGATCGGCACGCCACCGGTCGGGGTCCCGACGAGCGGTGACCCCACGGGGGCGCTGCGAGCCACCGTGGCGGCACTCGCGACCCGCCGGATCGACGGGCTGCCGCCCCTCACCGGAGGAATGGTCGGGTCGATCACCTACGACGCCGTCCGCCGGTGGGAGTGGGTGCCCGACGCCGGACGTGACGAGCTCGGCATTCCCGAGCTCGCCATGGTCCTGGCCACCGATCTCGCCGTGTTCGACCACGCCGACTCGTCACTGCTGCTGATCGCGAACGCCGTCAACTACGACGACACGGACGAGCGCATGGAGTGGGCCTGGCGCGACGCCGTCCAGCGTCTGGACGGGATGACAGCTGACCTGGCCACACCGGCAGACAGCACGGTCGCCGTCATCGAGCCGGTCGAGCTGCACGTCACCAGCTCGCATACCCAGGAGCAGTACCACGACCTCGTCGAGCGCGCCAAGGAGGCCATCCGCGCGGGCGATGCCTACCAGATCGTTGTGTCACAACGGTTCTCGGTGCCTTGCTCGGCCGACTCCCTCGACGTTTACCGGGCCCTGCGCGCATCCAATCCGAGCCCGTACATGTACTACCTACGCCTACCGCACCCTGATGGCACGGCATACGACATCGTCGGCTCGAGCCCCGAGGCGCTCATAAAGGTGACCGGGCGCCAGGCCATCACCCACCCGATCGCCGGCTCGCGGCCCCGTGGCAAGACCCCCGAGGACGACGTGCGCCTCGCTGACGAGATGGCCGCCGACGCCAAGGAGCGCGCCGAGCACGTGATGCTTGTGGACCTGTCCCGTAACGACCTACAGCGGGTATGCCGGTCCGGCACTGTGGACACCGTCGAGTTCATGACGATCCGCCGCTACAGCCATATCATGCACCTGGAGTCGACCGTCGTCGGGCAGCTGCGCGACGGGATGCGCTCCTACGACGCCCTCGTGGCGACCTTCCCCGCCGGGACCCTGTCCGGGGCGCCCAAGCCGCGCGCCATGGCCCTCATCGACGAGCTCGAGGGGCTCCGGCGGGGGATCTACGGGGGTGTGGTCGGCTATTTCGACTTCGCCGGGGACCTCGACATGGCCATTGCGATCCGCACCGCCCTGGTCGTTGACGGGATGGCGCATGTGCAAGCCGGTGCCGGAATCGTCGCCGACTCGGTGCCCCAGCTCGAGTACGAGGAGTGTCACCACAAGGCAGCGGCGCTGCTACGCGCGGTGCGGTCGGCCGAGGGCATGCGCCCGCCGGAGCGGTCGTGACGACCCGCCGGTATGCCGCGCTCGGCGTTCTCGTCTCCGCGGTGGCCCTGCTGCTGGCCACGTCCCGGCCCTGGGTGACGGGGCGGGCCGCCGACCCGGTGCTCGCCGGCGCAAGCCTGGTCGCTACCGGTTCGCAGGCAGCGCCCGCCGCCGTGGCGCTCGCAGCGGTGTGCCTTGCCGCGCTGGTTGTGACCCTCACCGCGGGGCGGCGGACCAGGGTGGCCGCCGCGGTGGTCCTGGTGGCGTCCGCCCTGGGTGCCGCGTATGCCGTGGCCCGAGTTCTCCTCGACCCGGCTGATGCGCTGTCGGCACGCGCCGCCGAGCAGGCCGGTCGTAGCGGCGCCGTGAGCGTTGCCGCCGAGGTGACCGGATGGATGTGGATGGGCCTGGTTTGCGCCGTCCTGCTGGTCGGCACCTGCCTATGGCTTGCCGTGGTGGTGCGTGGTGCGGGGGGCCTGTCGCGGCGGTTCGACCGGCCGGTCTCCGCGCCAGCCGAGGGACGCGCGCCGACCAGGAGCAGCTGGGACGCGCTTAGCGACGGAGAGGACCCAACCGACACTCCGCCAGCCAGCGGCTGGCACAATGACCGCTGACCGGCCGAAGGAGAGCGCAGCAATGGCAGACCACGAAGACCACGGACACAGCGTCGCCGCCTGGACCTCCGTGAGCATTCTCATGGTGGCTTCGCTGGTCATGGCGGTGGCGATCGTGTGGCCGAGCGCCGGGATGTTCATCGCCGGGGTGGTGCTCGCGCTCATCGGGATCGTCGCCGGAAAGGTGCTGGCCATGGCGGGCTTCGGGGTGCGTAAGGCCACCGAGGGGGCCCCCGAGCCAGCACCCGGCCCAAGTGGGGTCGACAGCGGCATCGCCTGACCGAGACATTTCGACCGGCCACGATGGCACGTTGGCGAGGACCCAATCCCCAACGGGCGCGGCGATGCCGGTAGGGTCCCACTGGCCGCCTCGGTTGCAGGGGGCGCACCATTCCTGGGTCCGACATGCCTGGTTCAGACACGAGAGGTGACTTCGTCATGTCCTACGGCTCCACCCCGCCGCCGCCTCCGCCTCCCGGCCCGCCGCCGTCGGGCCCGCCGCCTTCCGGGCCGCCCCCTCCGCCCCCGCCAGGCCCACCGCCGCAGTACGGCGCCCAGCAGTACACGGCGTACGGGCAGCTGGCTCTATGGCCAACGCGCGCGCTGGGCTACATCGTCGACTTGGCCCTCTACATTCCTGCGTGGGTCCTGATGTTTATCGGGGCGCCGAAGACGGTCACCGTTCGATCGCCCTCCGGGATCACCTCGATAAGCACAACTGGGCCAACCGTCGTGTACTACCTCGGGGCGCTGCTCGCCATCGGCGTCTTCGTCTGGAACCGGTGCTTCCAAGGCGGCAAGGGCCAGACCGTGGGACGCAAGGTCGCCGGGGTGACCCTGATCGACGCGCAGGGCCAGCCGATGGGCGCCGGGCGGGCCTTCCTACGTGATCTCGCCCACATCATCGACAGCCTGATCTGCTACATCGGCTGGCTGTTTCCGATCTGGGACACCCGCCGGCAGACGATTGCCGACAAGATTATGAACACGACCGTTATCACGGTTCCGAAGGGATAGGCCACGACCGTTAGCCAGCCTGCACCTGCGCCGCCTCGCCGACCGGTAGCCTGGCGAGCCCGCTTGGGGACAGGCTGGACGACGGCGTCGCTGCTTGCCGCGGCAACGGCATACGTCTGGGCCGTCGACCCCAACCAGCCCGGTCGTTACCTGCCCTGCCCGACCTACGCCCTGACCGGCACGTACTGCCCCGGGTGCGGCGGCCTGCGGTCGATGCACGCGCTGCTGCATGGCGACGTGGCGACGTCGCTGGATCGCAACCCCGCCGTCCTGCCCGGCCTGGTGCTGCTCGCCGTGCTGAGCCTGGTCTGGCGCCGTCGCGGCCGCCCGCCGGTTCGGGTGAACCCGTCAGGCTGGCGCTTCCGGCTGACCCTGGTCCTGGTTGGCTGCTTCTGGGTGCTGCGCAACGTCCCCGGCTGGACCTGGCTTTCCCCGGCGTAGCAGGCGCAGGACGGTCGCCCCTCTGAGGGCGGCCAGGCGCTGTCCGGCGTGCTGGGTCTGGACCTGGGCCCGCGACATCTCGCTGAGCAGGGAATGCACGAGTTCAGCTCGAACGGCACCCGCCACCGCCCGCCCGGGCTGGCGGCGAACATGAACGCCTCGTGGAGGTGCCCGATCGGGTTGGCGGGGTTGGCCGGCGAGGCTGGGTTGGACAGGTCGTGCACGAGGATCGCCGCCGACAGCACGTCGACCGTGGGCGGGTCGAACGTCTCGATGCCAAGGTGGGTGTTGATGGCCTGTCGCTCGCGCATCAACGGGTTCTTGAGCACCGACTGGGTCCGCGCAGGCGGGGCGATGTGCACGGAGGTGAGGATGCCGTCCTGCCGGGTAAGGACCATGCGCCATCGCTGCAGCCGCTTGGCCAGGGCGTAGTTCTGGCCCTGCTCGAGGATGAATGCGTTGACCAGCCCGTACCGGTTCGTCGGCGTCTCGATGACCGCGTCGGCAGGGTAGTTGGGGCGGAAGTAGCGCCCGAGGGAGACCTGGTGCACCACCCGCCCAACTGTTGCGAGCCGCTCCGCACCGTCGTGTCTGCGTTCGGCCATGTCCACCGCCCGGACCGGCACGAGGAACACATCCGCAGGAGTGGCCAGGTAGCACACCGACAGGTCGTGCCGTCCGCCGGCCAGCTCCTGGAACAGGATGTCGAACGCCATCGACAGCCGCGAGGCGGCGCCGACCAGGGCAAAGGTGCGGTCGCGCAGGTCCAGCCAGTCCGGGTTGCGGACGACTGCGCCGACCGCATCAGCGAAGCTCGGCTCGGTGATGCCTGCGGCGACCCACGCGTCGAGCTGGCGAAGCAGGGCCGCGCCACGCAGCACGTCACCGTGGTAGGGCACGGTCAGCTCGCGGACCGGGGCGTCGGTGCCCTGGATCGGGACGGTGCGCAGCTCGCCAGGCGTCTGCAGGCAGTGCTCGGCCGGGTGGTCTCCATCCGCGCCCACGTCGACGAACAGCGACGTGGCACTGGCGAGACCCGCTCGGGCCACGTCGATCGCGGCCTGGGCGGAGCCGGCCTCCACCCTGACCACGTCCTCGAAGTGTCGGGGGTACTCGGTGCGCCAGTTCTTGACCGCACCGATCCGGCCGGCCAGCTCAGCATCCAGCCCGGCGACCGATGACGCCAGGATCGACTTGCCCGTCGGGGTGCTGGAGCGTCCGCCCCCGTCGACCTGGGGGAAGTTGATCCCGTACTCCGCGCTCATTCGTCCGCCTCCCACCGTCGGGGGCTGCCCGCTGGCCCGTCGCCGGTGAGCGTAGCCGAAGGGTCGCTTCGCGGCCTCGGAAGCAACCCTTTGGCTCCGTTCGGCATCCGGCAGGACCCCACCGTAGCCTTGAGCACGTGCCCACCGTCCTGGACGACCTCATCGCGGGAGTCCGCGCCGACCTCGCCGACCGGCAGCGCTCGACGCCCGAGAGCGACCTGCAGACCCGGATCGCCCAGCAGCCTGCGGCCCTCGACGCCGAGGCGGCGCTGCGCACGGCCCCGGGCATCGCGGTCATCGCCGAGGTCAAGCGAGCCAGCCCCAGCAGGGGCACCCTCGCCCCGATCACCGACCCCGCGGCCTTGGCCGCAGAGTATGCCGCGGGCGGCGCCTGCGCGGTCAGCGTCCTCACCGAGGCGCGCCGCTTCGCCGGCAGCCTCGCCGACCTCGAAGCGGTCCGCCAGCGGGTCGCAGTCCCGGTGCTACGCAAGGACTTCACCGTCGAGCCCTACCAGGTGCTGGAGGCCCGGGCCTTCGGTGCTGACCTGGTCCTGCTCATCGTCGCCGCGCTTGAGCAGCGCGACCTCGTGACGCTTCGCGAGCTGGCTGAGCAGCTGGGCATGACCGCCCTCGTCGAGGTCCACGACGAGAACGAGACGCGGCGGGCTGTGGACGCCGGGGCACGCGTCATCGGGGTCAACGCGCGCAACCTGAAGACCCTCGAGGTCGACCCCGGGGTGTTCGCCCGGTTGCACAGGCTCATCCCGCCGGACGCAGTCGCGGTGGCCGAGTCGGGAATCCGCGGGGTGGCCGACGTTCGCGAGTATGCCGACGCCGGCGCCCGGGCGGTCCTGGTGGGCGAGGCGCTGGTCACCGGGGCGAGTCCCCGCGAGACCGTGGCGTGCCTGGCCGGCATACCCGTGGCCAGCCGATCCGGAGCGGCGCCGTGATCGGCGCGGCCGGGCGGTTCGGCGAGTTTGGCGGACGCTACGTGCCAGAGGCGCTCATCCCGGCGCTGGAGCAGCTCGACGAGGTGCGCCGCAAGGCCCTGGTCGACCCGGAGTTCGTCGGGGAGCTGGACCGGCTGCACCGTACCTACACCGGCCGCCCCAGCATCCTCACCGAGGTCCCGCGCTTCGCCGAGCACTGCGGCGGGGCGCGGGTGCTGCTCAAGCGCGAGGACCTCAACCACACCGGGTCGCACAAGATCAACAACGTCCTGGGCCAGGCCCTGCTCACCAAACGGATGGGCAAGCGGCGGGTCATCGCCGAAACCGGCGCCGGGCAGCACGGGGTGGCCACGGCGACGGCCGCAGCGCTGCTCGGGCTGCAGTGCGTCGTCTACATGGGCCTGGTCGACACCGAGCGCCAGGAGCTGAACGTGGCCCGGATGCGGCTGCTCGGCGCCGAGGTCGTCCCGGTGGCCAACGGCAGCCAGACGCTCAAGGACGCTGTCAACGAGGCGCTGCGTGACTGGGTCGCCAACGTCGACACCACCCACTACGTCCTCGGCACGGTGACCGGACCGCACCCCTTCCCGGAGATGGTCCGCGACTTCCACCGGGTCATCGGCGTCGAGGCCCGGGCCCAGGTGCTCGACCTGGTCGGCCGGCTGCCGGACGTCGTCTGTGCCTGCGTCGGCGGCGGCTCCAACGCCATGGGGATCTTCCATCGCTTCCTCGACGACGCCTCGGTGCGACTGGTCGGCCTCGAGGCCGGCGGCGACGGCGTCACCTCCGGGCGCCACGCAGCGCGCTTCTCGGGCGGTGCTCACGGAGTCCTGCACGGCGCCGCCACCTACGTCCTGCAGGACGACGACGGCCAGACCCTCGAGTCGCACTCGGTGTCTGCCGGGCTGGACTACCCGAGCGTGGGCCCCGAGCACGCCTACCTGTTCGAGACCGGCCGCGCCGAGTACCGCCCGATCACCGACACCCAGGCCATGGAGGCCTTCGGCCTGCTCTGCCGCACCGAAGGCATCCTTCCTGCGCTGGAGTCCGCGCACGCGCTAGCCGGCGCCATGGCTCTGGGCCGGGAGCTGGGGCCGGAGACGGTCATCCTGGTCAACCTGTCCGGCCGCGGTGACAAGGACGTGCACACCGCAGCCCGCTGGTTCGGAGTGCTCGACGAGGGCCGCATGACGTGAGCGCTGTCGCCGAGGTGCTTTCGGTATGCCGTGCCGAGGGCCGGGCCGCGCTTGTCGGCTACCTGCCGGTGGGCTACCCCGACCTGCCACGCTCGCTCAAGGCGTTCCGCATCATGGTCGAGGCCGGCGTCGATATCGTCGAGGTGGGCCTGCCCTACAGCGACCCGCTCATGGACGGCCCGGTCATCCAGCGGGCCACCGAGGCGGCCCTCGCGCACGGCACGCACGTCACCGACGGGTTCACCGCCGTCTCGGAGTGCGTCGACGCGGGTGCCCCGGCGCTGGTCATGTCGTACTGGAACCTGGTGCGCAACCGGGGGGTCGAGCGGTTCGCGGCCGAGCTGACTGCGGCCGGGGGCAGCGGGATCATCACCCCGGACCTCATCCCGGACGAGGCCGGGGAGTGGCTGGCCGCGGCTGACGCGTACAGGCTGGACCGCGTCTTCCTGGTCGCGCCGAGCTCGACCCGCGAACGTCTCGTCGCGGTCACGTCCGCCTGTCGCGGGTTCGTCTACGCCGCGTCGACGATGGGCGTCACCGGCACGCGTGAGACGGTCGGCAGCGCTGCCGAGGCGCTGGTCGCCCGTACGCGAGCGGTCACGCAGCTGCCGGTCTGTGTGGGGCTCGGAGTGTCGACACGCGAGCAGGCCGCCGACGTGGCCCGGTTCGCCGACGGCGTCATCGTGGGGTCGGCCCTGGTACGGGCTCTGGGCGACGGCCCCGACTCGCTGCGCTCACTGACCGGGCAGCTGGCCGCGGGAGTGCGCGAGGGCCAGTCCGGGTGAGCGCCCCACGCCAGCCGCTGCCCGTCGTCGGCACGCGGCCCTGGGCGGACCTGGCCGGCACCGCGGCCCGCCTTGTCGTCGGCGCCGTCCTGCTGGCCGCTGGCGCTCTGAAGGTCACCAGCCTGCCGCTGTCCGCGTTCGCGGTGCGCGCCTACCAGCTGCTGCCGTACGACGTCGCCGGCTATGTCGGCTACGCCCTGCCCGTGGTCGAGCTGCTCGTCGGGGCCTTGCTCGTCGCCGGCCTGTTCACCCGGTGGGCGGCTCTAGCCGCCGCGGTGCTCATGGCCGGGTTCGTCATCGGGATCGCGTGGGCCTGGGCGAGCGGCCTCGCCATCGACTGCGGGTGTTTCGGCGGGGGCGGTCCGACCGAGGCGGGCCGCACGGCATACCCGCTCGAGCTCACGCGGGACGTGGTGCTGCTCGGCCTGAGCGTTTGGCTGCTCGTGCGGCCCCGCACGGCATACGCGCTCGACAACGCCCTCAACTGAGTGGGCGAGAACCGCGTAGGGGAGAATACGTCCATGTCCGCTCCGGGCCCCGCCGCCACCGCTCGCCCTGACGCCCCACGAGGTGGCCCCTCCCGGTCGGTCATTGCCGTCGTCGTCGCGGTCCTGGCGGTCGTGGCCGTCGTCGTCGCCATCCTCATCGGCCGCGCCACGTCCGGGTCGCCAGAGCCCACGTCCAGCGCACCGCCGAGCGCTTCGGCGAACGCACCGGCCGAGCCCGGCAAGGCAGTTCCCACCGGAGCGACCGGGTTCGGCGGCCCCCTTGTCGTCAACCGCGGCGCGCCGGCCAACGTCCCCACGCTCGAGGTCTTCGAGGACCCGCAGTGCCCGATCTGCAAGCAGTTCGAGGCCGCCTACGGCCCGACGATCGCCGCGATGGTCAAGGCGGGTCAGGTCAAGCACGTCGTGCACACGATGAGCTTCCTGGACCTCAACCTGCGCAACGACTCGTCCAAGCGCGCCGCCAACGCCGCGTTCTGCTCGGCCGACCAGGGCAGGTTCCCCGAGTACATGCAGGCGGTGTATGCCGGTCAGCCCGCAACCGAGGGCCAGGGCTGGACCGACGATCAGCTGGCCGGGTTCGCCACCGCCGTCGGCATCACGGGGAGCGCGCTGGACACCTGGAAGTCCTGCCTCGCTGCGGGCACCTACGCAGCCCACGTGGCGGCCCTGGAGGCGAACGCCGAGAAGGCGGGGGTGAACTCGACGCCGACGGTCAAGCTCAACGGCCAGAAGGTCACGAACGTCACACCCGAGGGGCTGGTCGCCGCGGTTAAGGCTGCCACCAAGTGAGGGTTGCCCTTCCGCTCGACATCCCGAGCCCGACGACGTCGGTCTGGTACCTCGGACCGGTCCCGATCCGCGCCTACGCGATGTGCATCCTGCTGGGGATCGTCGCGGCAGTGTGGATCGCGGGGCGGCGCCTCGTCCCTCGCGGCGGAACGCCCGGTCAGGCCCTCGACGTCGCCGCCTGGGCGGTGCCGTTCGGCATCGTCGGGGGCAGGATCTACCACGTCATTACGACGCCACAGCCGTACTTCGGGCCGGGCGGCAACCCCGCCAACGTGGTGCGCATCTGGGAAGGGGGCCTCGGCATCTGGGGCGCCGTCTCGCTCGGGGCCCTCGGAGCCTGGATCGGCTGCCGGCGCAGTGGCGTGGACTTTCGCGACTTCGCGGACGCGCTGGCCCCGGGGCTGCTGGTCGCTCAAGCCATCGGGCGCTTCGGCAACTGGTTCAACAACGAGATCCACGGGTCGGAGACCTCCCTGCCCTGGGGCCTGGTCGTCCACGAGTGGGACCAGGCGGCCGGACGCGCCGTTGTCGACGCCTCGGGCCAGCCGATCGTCTTGGGGGTGTTCCACCCGACCTTTCTCTACGAGGCGATCTGGTGCCTGCTGCTCGCGCTTGCGCTGCTGGCCATCGAGCGACGCAGGTCGCTTCAGCCGGGGCAGCTCTTCGCCCTCTACGTCATGGGCTACCCTCTCGGGCGGGTCTTCATCGAGCTCATGCGCACCGACGACGCCAACCACATCCTCGGGGTGCGGGTGAATGTCTGGGTGTCCATCCTGGTGTTCCTGTTGGGTCTGGTCCTCTACCGCCAGGCCGCTCGCCGAGCCCGTTCCGAGCCCGAAGTCGGGCCCGTAACCGACTCGACGGGAGGGAAACCGTCGTGAATCGCGCCGGCAATCCTGCGCTCGAGCGGTGCAGTCGGGCGACCCAGGACCCGTAATATCAAGTCCAGGCAGGCCGACCGGGCGAGGTACCCTGGAGCCCGTACTGGCCAGGGCCGTCCAGAGTGAATGTGAGGGTGATTCTTCACCCCACTTGGGGACTTCAAAACGCACAGGACGGTGAGGCATTGATGGTGCACCCGGTGACCCCCTTCTCGGCGCGTCCCGCCGTCGGGCTGTACCGCGGGGAGCACGAGCACGACGCCTGCGGCGTGGCCATGGTCGCCACCCTGCGCGGCAGCGCCGGTCACGACATCATCGACCTCGGCCTCACCGCCTTGCGCAACCTCGACCACCGCGGCGCCACCGGTGCCGACCCACTCGTCGGCGACGGAGCCGGCATACTCACCCAAGTTCCCGACCGGTTCCTGCGCGAGGTCGCCGGACTGGCGCTGCCGCCCGCGGGGTCGTATGCCGTAGGGGCCGCCTTCCTGCCCCGCGAGCCGGACGCCCGGGCTGAGGCGATCGGCCGCGTCGAGGCGATCGCCGCCGAGGAGTCACTCACCGTGCTCGGCTGGCGCGACATCCCGGTCGTCCCCGACCTGGTGGGGCAGAGCTCGCAGGACTGTATGCCGCATCTGTCGCATCTGTTCGTGACCTCGCCGGGCGAGCAGTCCGGCATCGCGCTGGACCGGCTGGTGTTCGCGCTGCGTAAGCGGGCCGAACGCGAGAGGGGCCTGTACTTCGCGTCGCTGTCCGCGCGAACCCTCGTCTACAAAGGCATGCTCACGACGGGGCAACTCGAGCCGTTCTTCCCGGACCTGTCCGACCCCCGGTTCGAGACCGAGCTCGCCCTGGTGCACTCCAGGTTCTCCACGAACACCTTCCCGTCCTGGCCGCTGGCCCACCCCTACCGTCTCATCGCGCACAACGGCGAGATCAACACGGTCAAGGGCAACCGCAACTGGATGCGCGCGCGTGAGTCGATGCTGCAGACCGACCTCATCCCGGGCGACCTGAAGCGCCTCTTCCCGATCTGCACGCCGGGGGCGTCCGACTCGGCCTCCTTCGACGAGGTCCTCGAGCTGCTGCACCTGGGTGGGCGCTCGCTGCCGCACGCGGTGCTCATGATGATCCCGGAGGCGTGGGAGAACCACGCCGACATGGACCGAGCCCGCCGGGCGTTCTACGAGTACCACTCGATGTTCATGGAGCCGTGGGACGGGCCCGCGTGCGTCACCTTCACCGACGGCACCATCATCGGCGCGGTGCTCGACCGCAACGGGCTGCGCCCGGGCCGGTACTCGGTCACCGACGACGGTCTGGTCGTCCTGTCGTCAGAGACCGGCGTCCTTGACCTCGACCCCGCACGAGTGGTCCGCAAGGGCCGGCTGCAGCCTGGGCGGATGTTCCTCGTCGACACCGAGCACGGGCGCATCGTGCGCGACGACGAGATCAAGGCCGAGCTCGCTGCGGCCCTACCCTACGGAGAGTGGCTGCACGCGGGTCTGATCCACCTCAAGAACCTGCCCGAGCGTGAGCACATCATCTACCCGCCCTCCTCGGTCACGCGGCGCCAGCAGACGTTCGGCTATACGCAGGAAGAGCTGCGCATCCTGCTCACTCCGATGGCGCGCACCGGCGGGGAGCCCCTCGGCTCGATGGGCACCGACAGCCCGATCGCGGTGCTGTCTGGCCGTCCCCGCCTGCTCTTCGACTACTTCACCCAGCTGTTCGCCCAGGTGACCAACCCGCCCTTGGACGCCATCCGCGAAGAGCTGGTCACCTCGCTCAAGGCCGTCATCGGCCCAGAAGGCAGCCTGCTTACCCACAGCCCCGCTCATGCCCGCAAAATCATGCTGCCGTTCCCGGTCATCGACAACGACGAGCTGGCCAAGATCGTCCACGTGAACGCCGACGGCGACTACCCCGGCTACGCCACGTATGTCGTCAAGGGGATCTACGACGTCGCCGGAGGAGCCGAGGCCATGCAGGCCCGGCTGGACGAGATCTTCCAGGAGGTGTCGGCTGCCATTGCGCGTGGCACCCGGTTCGTCGTGCTCTCCGACCGGGAGACGAGGCGCGACCTCGCACCGATCCCGTCGCTGCTGCTCACCTCCGCGGTTCACCACCACCTCATCCGCGAGAAGACGCGGACCAAAGTGGGGCTGCTCGTCGAAGCGGGCGACGTCCGCGAGGTCCACCACGTGGCGCTGCTGATCGGTTTCGGCGCGGCCGCGGCCAACCCCTACCTGGCCATGGAGTCGGTCGAGGAGCTGGTGCGATCGGGGGCCCTGACCGGAGTGACCGAGGAGAAGGCCGTCGCCAACCTCATCAAGGCGCTGGGCAAGGGTGTGCTCAAGGTCATGTCGAAGATGGGGATCTCCACCGTGGCCTCCTACTGCGGTGCACAGGTCTTCGAGGCCGTCGGCCTGTCCGAGGACCTGGTCGACCGGTACTTCACCGGCACCGTCTCCCAGCTCGGCGGCGTCGGTCTTGACGTCATCGCAGCCGAGGCCGCGGCCCGGCACGCGGTGGCCTACCCACCTGAGGGCGTCCATCCGGCGCATCGCACCCTCTGGGT
This sequence comes from uncultured Actinomycetota bacterium, assembly GCA_963724925.1. Classification (GTDB taxonomy): domain Bacteria; phylum Actinomycetota; class Actinomycetes; order Actinomycetales; family Dermatophilaceae; genus Phosphoribacter. The sequence goes on from CAVRXF010000014.1 coordinate 93,224, forward strand.
CGGCGGGGAGTACCAGTGGCGGCGCGAGGGCGAGCCGCACCTGTTCGACCCCGATACGGTCTTTCACCTCCAGCACTCCACCCGCCAGCGTCGCTACGACATCTTCAAGGAGTACAGCACTCGGGTCGACGAGCAGTCCGAACGGCTGATGACTCTGCGCGGCCTGTTCGACTTCGCCGGCGCGTCGGTCACCGGACGAGCACCGATCCCCGTCGCCGAGGTGGAGCCGGTCTCTGAGATCGTCAAGCGGTTCAACACCGGGGCGATGAGCTACGGCTCGATCAGCAAGGAAGCCCACGAGACGCTCGCCATCGCGATGAACCGCCTCGGCGGCCGGTCCAACACGGGGGAGGGCGGTGAGGACGAGGACCGGCTGCTCGACCCGACCCGGCGCTCGGCGATCAAGCAGGTCGCCTCGGGCCGGTTCGGGGTGACGAGCCTCTATCTCACCGAGTCCGACGACATTCAGATCAAGATGGCCCAGGGCGCCAAGCCCGGGGAGGGCGGCCAGCTGCCCGGCAACAAGGTCTACCCGTGGGTCGCCAAGACTCGGCACTCGACGCCGGGGGTGGGGCTGATCAGCCCGCCGCCGCACCACGACATCTACTCCATCGAGGACCTCGCCCAGCTCATCCACGACCTCAAGAACGCGAACCCTCGGGCCCGGATCCACGTCAAGCTGGTCGCCGAGATCGGGGTCGGCACGGTCGCCGCAGGTGTGTCGAAGGCGCACGCGGACGTCGTGCTCATCTCCGGCCACGACGGAGGCACCGGGGCCGCGCCGCTCACCTCGCTCAAGCACGCGGGGGCTCCGTGGGAGCTGGGGCTTGCCGAGACCCAGCAGACGCTGCGGCTCAACGGGCTGCGCGACCGGATCGTGGTGCAGACCGACGGCCAGCTCAAGACCGGCCGAGACGTGATGGTCGCGGCGCTGCTCGGGGCCGAGGAGTTCGGCTTCTCGACCGCTCCCTCGTCGTCAGCGGCTGCGTCATGATGCGGGTCTGCCACCTGGACACCTGCCCGGTCGGGGTAGCGACCCAAAACCCGCAGCTGCGGGCCCGGTTCACCGGCCAACCCGAGTTCGTCGAGACCTACTTCGAGTTCGTCGCCGAGGAGGTGCGCGAGTACCTTGCCGAGCTGGGCTTCCGGACCGTCGCCGAAGCGGTCGGCCAGTCGTCGAGTCTGGTCACCGACCGGGCGATCACGCACTGGAAAGCCTGCGGCCTGGACTTGACGCCGATCCTCGTCGAGGTCGACGACCCGACCGGCGGGACGCGCTACCAGACCACTGGGCAGGACCACGGCTTGGAGAAGGCCCTGGACCTGCAGCTCATCGCGCTGTCTCGGCCGGCCCTGGACCACGGCGAGCCGGTGCGCGGCAGCATCGCGGTGCGTAACGTCAACCGCACCGTCGGCACCATGCTCGGGCACGAGGTCACGAGCGCCTACCCCCAGGGACTGCCGGACCACACCATCGAGCTCACCCTCACTGGCTCGGCTGGGCAGTCCTTCGGCGCGTTCCTGCCCCAGGGCATCACCCTCGTCCTGATGGGTGATGCCAACGACTACGTCGGCAAGGGGCTGTCCGGCGGACGGGTCGTCGTGCGCCCGCACGGGGCCGCGCCGCTGGCCGCCGAAGACAACGTCATCGCCGGCAACGTCATCGCCTACGGCGCGACCGGAGGCCAGCTGTTCCTGCGCGGCCAGGCTGGCGAACGGTTCTGCGTGCGCAACTCCGGCGCCACCGCGGTGGTCGAAGGGGTGGGCGACCATGGCTGCGAGTACATGACCGGCGGACGGGCGCTCATCCTCGGACCAACCGGGCGCAACTTCGCGGCTGGGATGTCCGGAGGCCTGGCCTACGTGCTCGACCTGCGTGCCGAGCTGGTCAACCCCGAGCTGGTCGACCTGCTCCCGCTGCGCCACCCCGACGTGTGCACCGTGCGGTCCCTGGTCGAACAGCACGCCTCTTGGACCGACTCCGCCGTCGCGGCCGGGCTGCTCGCCGACTGGGACAACGCCAAAGACCGGTTCACCCTCGTGCTGCCCCGCGACTACCAGCGCGTTCTCGACGTTCGTGAGCGGGCGACCGAGGAGGGCCTGGACCTGGAGGGCGCCGAGGTCTGGAACCGCATCATGGAGGCCTCCTATGGCTAACCCGCAAGGCTTTCTCACGGTCCGTGAGCGCGAGCTGCCCGCTCGCCGGCCCGTTCCGGTGCGCATCCAGGATTGGAACGAGATCTACGAGGAGCAGGACCTGGCCACCTTGCGTCGACAGGCGGGGCGGTGCATGGACTGCGGCATCCCGTTTTGTCACCAGGGTTGTCCGCTCGGCAACCTCATCCCGGAGTGGAACGACCTGGCGTGGAAGGGCGACTGGCACGAGGCCATCGAGCGCCTCCACGCCACAAACAACTTCCCCGAGTTCACCGGGCGGCTCTGCCCCGCGCCGTGCGAGTCGGCCTGCGTCTTGTCCATTAACCAGCCGTCCGTGACCATCAAGCAAATCGAGGTCACCACGATCGAGCAGGCCTTCGCCCGGGGCGACGTCCTACCGCTTCCGTCGGAGCGGCTGTCCGGCAAGACGGTGGCCGTGGTCGGGTCCGGGCCGGCGGGGCTTGCCGCGGCCCAGCAGCTGACCCGCGCCGGACACACCGTCGCCGTCTACGAGCGCGACGACGCGCCTGGGGGGCTGCTGCGCTACGGCATACCCGAGTTCAAGATGGAGAAGGAGATCCTGGACCGGCGCATCGAGCAGATGCAGGCCGAGGGCACCAGGTTCCGCAGCGGCGTCGACATCGGCACCGAGCTCACCGGCCAGCAGCTGCTGGCGCGCTACGACGCGGTGGTGCTGGCCATCGGGGCAACCGTTCCGCGCGAGCTGCCGGTTCCCGGGCGCGCGCTGGACGGAATCCATCAGGCCATGGAGTATCTCCCTCAGGGCAACCGAGCAGCGCTCGGCGAGCCCGTCGAGAACCAGATTCTCGCAACCGGCAAGGACGTCATCGTGATCGGCGGCGGCGACACCGGTGCCGACTGCATCGGCACGGCACACCGGCAAGGCGCGCGTTCGGTGACGTCCCTGGAGATCCTGCCTCGGCCGGGGGCGGACCGACCGCTCGAGCAGCCCTGGCCGACCTACCCGATGATCTACCGCGTCGCGGGCGCCCACGAGGAGGGCGGCGAGCGGGTGTATGCCGTCTCGACCAAGGCCGTCATCGGCGACGACGCCGGCCGCGTGCGGGCCCTGCACACCTGCGAGGTGCGAGTGCAGGACGGCCGGTTCGTCGAGGCCGAGGGCACCGACCACGAGTTCCCGGCGCAGCTCGTCCTGCTCGCGATGGGCTTCCTCGGGCCAGAGCCCGGGGGCCTGGTCGAGCAGCTCGGCGTCCACCTCGACGCACGCTCCAACATCGTGCGCGACCGTGCCTACATGACGAACGTGCCAGGCGTCTTTGTCGCCGGAGATGCCGGACGCGGCCAGTCGCTCATCGTCTGGGCCATCGCCGAGGGCCGTGCCGCAGCCGACGGCGTCGACACCTGGCTCATGGGCGTCGAGAGCCAGCTGCCCCGGCCCATCGACCCCGCCGACCGGGCGCTGACCGTCTGACCCTCCCTATCTGACCTGCCGGTATGCTGTGCGCGCACCTTGGCCGGGGTGGTGGAATGGCAGACACGGAGCACTCAAAATGCTTTGGCCGCAAGGCCGTGCGGGTTCAAGTCCCGCTCCCGGCACCGAGGCAGCGGGAGCCCAGGGTGACGCACGTCGGTAACCCGGTCGAAACCTGGCGGTCCGGCGCCCCCCGTAGGATTGGCCAATGAGCAACAACGGGTGCGTCCCGCTGCCGGAGCCGGCGCTGCGGGTCGTGGTGGCTGAGGACGAGGCGCTCATCCGCCTCGACCTGACCGAGATCCTCGCAGAGGCCGGCTACGTCGTCGTCGGGCAGGCGGGCGACGGCGAGGAGGCGGTGCGGCTGGCCCGGGAACTGGTCCCTGACGTCGTCCTCATGGACGTCAAGATGCCCGTCCTGGACGGCATCACGGCTGCCGAGCAGATCGGCTCGGAAGGGCTGGCGCCGGTTGTGATGCTCACGGCGTTCAGCCAGAGGGAGCTCGTGGAGCGCGCCCGCGACGCCGGTGTCCTGGCGTACGTCGTCAAGCCGTTCACCCCTGCTGACCTCACCCCCGCGATCGAGGTGGCCCGATCGCGGTGGACCCAGCTGCGCACGCTGGAAGCCGAGGTCGCCGACCTGGCCGACCGGCTCGAGACCCGCAAGCTCGTGGACCGGGCCAAGGGCGCCCTGATGACCCAGCTGAAGATCTCGGAAGCGGACGCGTTCCGGTGGATTCAGAAGACCGCGATGGACCGGCGGCTGTCCATGAGAGAGGTCGCCGAAGCGGTCATCAGCGGCCTGCCCCGAACGTCCAAGCCCTCCGGATGAGCAGGCCGCGTGCCCGGCATACCGGTGCGCACCGACACCCCCTGGCAAATCGAAGCGGCAAATCGAACCGCTTTCCCTCACCCGGCATCACGCCCTAGAGTCCTCCCGTGCCACGCTCCTCGACCGTCGTCAAACGGGTCGACGGCGACCTGCACCAGGCCGTGGTGGATCTCTGGACCGCCTACCGGGTCGAGTCCGGGGCTTCGCCAGAGGCCGCGGCCCGCCTTGCTGCCGAGGGAGCCGTCTCCGCCGCGTTGACCAGGCGTGACGTCCTTGCGTACGTCGCAGTCAGCGATGGCCGCCCGGTCGGGTATGTGGTGCTCACCGACCGAGTGGCCAGCCCGTTCACCGAGAGCGGCTGTGTAGCCATCGACCAGCTCTACGTCGCCAAGGATGCCCGGCGCCTCGGCATCGCCAAGGCGTTGCTCGCAGCCGTCGCCGCGCACGCTGAACGCACCGGCTCGGACCAGGTTGTCTCGAACGTTCCGGCCGGGGGGCGTGACGCCAACCGGTTCTTCGCTCGGCTCGGGTTCTCGCCCGTCACGGTCCGGCGGATCACCTCGACCGGCAGCCTGCATCGACGACTCACCCGTGAGTCAGGGTCGGCGCACTCACTCGACCAGATGCTGGCCCGTCGTCGCAGCGCTCGGCTGCGGGCTTCGCAGCAGCCGGGCCTGCGAGCCTGAGCGAGACTGCGCGGGTATCTCGTGGCCGCGCAGCCCTGGGCGGGCATTCTGTCACTCAGGCATCCGGAATCTCGCAGAGTTGCTCGTGTTCGGCGAGCATGAGCTCGAGGATCTCGTACGGGTTCTCGATCATGTCGGCGCAGGAGCTGATGCCCATGCCGAGGTCGCCCTGGAACCCGTGTCCGGTGATATTGAGACCAAGTCCGTCGCTGAGCGGTGGGAACGGGTGGACGTCGACAATCTCTGCCTCGCCTACGCGCAGCGACACCGCGGGCGCCGGGACGTTGGAGATCATGACGTTGAACGGCAGACGCAGCCGGTTGGCCAGGTGCACCCGGGCGGCGACCTGGTTGAGCAGCGTGGCGATGGTCGGTGCCGCGACGGCGGCCACGTCACCGAGGACGGCCCGAGGCAGGCTGGGCGAGCGCTTAGCTTCGAGCATGTCCCGGTGCACTGCCGGCCAGCCGGTCGTGTGGTGTCGGCAGGTGCGTGGGTACCGGGCAGAGCGTCAAGGTGATGTGGTTGTTGACGTCCTTGGCTAGCGGCGTGTCACGGGTCGCGATCGGCACCAGCGCCATGAGCGGGGCGGCTGGCAGGGCGTCGCGATCGCGAAGCCACTGCCGCAGTGCTCCCGCAGCCATCGCGACGAACAGGTCGTTGATCGTGGTGCCGGTGCTGCGGCGCATCGACCGGCTGGCGCGGGTGGGGATGGCCGCGTAGGCCCACGCACGAGCCGCGGTGAGGGCACCGTTGAACGGCGTCGGCGGAGGGTAGCCGGGGATGGTCTGGCCCGACCAGTGCTGGTCGGTGCGCGGGCGCCTCGATGACGGATGGTCCGGGTCCGGCTGGGTCGGCTCCAGCAGCCGGTCCAGCTGGCTGGCCAGGTTGGCGGCCGCCAGCTCGGTGGAGCGCCGCGCGATTCGCGGTGTCGCCACGGCAGCTCGCCCGGTTAGGCGCACCATGGCCCCGGCCATGCTGGCGACCTCGGAAACCCCCTGAGTGACCATGGTCCGCGTCCCCGGAGGCGCGCCGGGCGCCCATCGGAATACCTCGTCGTCGGAGGAGTCCAGGCGGGCCGAACAGCGCCAGCAGGATGTCCCTGGCGCCGAGGCCGTCTGCGGCACTGTGGTGAAGCTTGGTCGCCAGGACGCTTCGCCCGTCGGCCAGGCCGGTGGCCAGGTGCAGCTCCCACAACGGCCGGCTCCGGTCGAGTTTGACCATGTTGATCCGGACCATCTCGGCGGCGACGGCATCCCCGTGCGCTGACCCGCCGAGGTCACTGTGGAACAGGTGCTTGTCGATGTCGAACTCTTGGTCGATCGAACCACCACGGCCGGCCCACCTTGAGCATCGGCGGGCGCAGCTTTCGCCGCAGGATCGCAGCCCGGTGCAAGCGCGGCTCAACCTGACGGCGCACGTCATCGAGCGAGATCAGCCGGTCCAACGGCGTGACGGTGAGGACGTGCCCGATGCTCACCGGTCCGTCGAGGGCCAGAAAAGAGGAGTCGAAAGCACTGAGCTGGATGGCCTGCACTCCTGCCTCTTCCTATCTCGGCGTGCCCGGATCGCCCGTCAAGCGACGTCCGCACGCTACCAAGTCGCAGCCGCGCCGGGGGCGGCCGATTCGAGAAGACGCGGGCCAAGACGGATTCGTCTGCGCGGAAACACGGGCCGAAAGGCCCGGGTGCGGACCGACACCGTTGCCTATCCTGCGACCAGGAACGCACCGGCCCGTGTGTGAGGGCCGTTTGCACCGTCAAGCGGGCCCAAGGAGCACGACGAGTAACATCCCAGTCACTCTCGTCGCCCCACCGTTCACTGTCGAACCCGAGGAGCGTGACATGCAGCAGGTCGCTGGCCTGGACGGCATGTTCCTCAGCATCGACGAGTCCGAGACGGCGTCAGCTGTCCTGGGCGGCTTGCTAATCTTTGACCCTTTGTTCGACCCCGAAGCCGGCAGCCTCGCCGCGGTACGGGCGCGCATCGCCGAGCGGCTGGACGGCATACCGCCGTTGCGGTGGGTCAGGCAAAGCGTCCCCGTGGGGATGAACAACGCGTACTGGACCGAGGTCGACCAGCTCGACGTGCGGGCCCACACCAGGGCGGTGCCGGTGCCAGCGCCTGGCACGGATCGGGAGCTGGCGGCGACCGTGGCGCGCATCATGCAGGTGCCGCTCGCCGAGGACCGGCCCCGATGGGAGTACGTTGTGCTCACCGACCTCAGCGGCGGGCGCCTGGCGCACCTGCTGCGCGTTCACCACGGCCTCGTCGACGCCAGTATGATCCCCGTCATCGTGGCCCTGCTGTCCGACCGTCCCACCATGGCCCCCGACCCGCGTGACTCGCGAGCGGCGGCCGGTGGTCACCCGGGAAAGCTCCGGTTGGCTGCGAGGGGAATCGTCGACACCGCGATGACGCCGGTGCGGATGGTCGTGCTTCAGGCCAAAACGAGCGTCTTTCTGGCTGGTCGGGTCAAGCACGAGGGCGCGTTGCTGCTTCCGGCCTACCTGGCTCGGATGCTGCCCGGGACGTTGGCCAAGCCGCTCACCGCCGTGGTCAACGGCCAGCAACGCCTGCTCGGGCGTGCTGAGGTCAAGTCGGTTATGCCGGTCGTGGCGGGCGCCAGGAGCCCCTTCAACGGGAAGGTCTCGGGCCGGCGGGCTTTCGCGTTCGGGCAGGTGCCCCTGCACGACGTCAAAGCGGTGGCCAAGGCGCACAGCAGCACCCTCAACGACGTCGTGGTGTCCTGCTGCGCGGGTGCGCTGCGTCGATATCTGCTCGCGATCGGCGAGATGCCGCAAGAGCCGCTCATCGTCTGCATCCCCTACTCCGTCCGGGGTGACGACGACAAACAGCGGTGGGCCAACCATGTGACCACTATCTTCGCGGAGCTCCCTACCAACATCGAAGACCCCCTCCAGCAGTTGCGCGTGGTGCGCGAGCAAATCCGGTCTGCGCGGGACAACGTCGAGGCGCTGCCCACTCATCTGCTGCGAGAAGCCAGCAATTTCATCCCCCAGACGTTCTGGAAGCTGTCGGTCAAGCTCGTGGCTAACGCGCCGGAATGGATGCCGGGCGCGTCGTGGAACGTGGTGGTGGCCAACTCACGCGGACCGATCAAGCCGGTGGAGATAACCGGAGCTCGCGTCGCAGGGCTCTGGCCGGTCGCCTTCCTCACCCCAGGCGTGGGTCTGAACATCACCGTCCAGAGCTACACCGACCGGCTCTGTATCGGGATTATGGGCTGCCCGGACCTGGTGGCCGACCTGAGCCTGCTACCTGGTTACCTCCTCGAGGCTCTCGACGACCTCGCAACTGCATCCGGTGTCACCACGACGGTGCCCACGCCACAACCGCAACCCATCCGTCCGCACCAGGCGAGCTGATCGCAGGGGCTGAACCGACCGAGAGGAGCACGAATGACGTTCAACCTCGCGTCGATCCTCATGGACTCGACACGGCGGGATCCCGACCATCTCGCCGTGGTCTCGGACAACGTGGCGCTCACCTACGCGCAGTTGGACACCAAGACCGATGCGGTCGCCTCCGCCCTGATCGAGGCGGGCGTTCGACCCGGTGACGTCGTCGGGCTACAGCTGCCCAACATCCCGGAGTTCCCCATCGCGCTCTACGGGATCCTCAAGGCCGGTGCCGCGGTCATCCCGATGAACACCCTCTACAAGTCCTTGGAGATCGCCTACCTGCTGTCCGACTCGGGGGCTCGGCATATCGTCACCGACTCCTCGTCGGCCGCCGAGGCCGCCGGCGCCGCCAAGGAAGTGGGGGCCACGGGTCTCTACGTGGTGGGGGCCATTCCCATCGGGGTTGCTGGCCGCCCGTTCTCGGACCTGGTTGAGCACGAGGTCCTCGACCCCCCGCCCTTCGTCCAGCGCCAGCCGGGCGACACCGCCATCCTGCTCTACACCTCCGGGACGACGGGCAAACCCAAGGGGGTGCAGCTGACCCACTTCCAGCTCTTCATGAACGCCGGGGCGCACCTGGACGCCTTCGCGATGGATGCCGGCAGCAAGGTCATCGCGGTGATGCCGCTCTTCCACTCGCTCGGGATGTCCGGCATCCTCAACGCAACGGTGCGCGCCGGGGGCACTGTCCTGATGCTGCCGAAGTTCGACACCAAGCGGGTCCTCGAGGTGATCCAGAAGCATGGGGCCACGCTGATCCACGGGGTCCCCACGATGTACCACTCACTGCTGCACTTCCCCGACCTCGCGGCATACGACACCTCCACGCTCACCATGTGCGGCTCGGCGGGTGCGGCCATCCCGGCCGAGGTCATCGACCAGGTGGAGCACACCTTTGGGGTCCAGATCCTCGAGATGTACGGGCTCACCGAATCGGGCCCGCTCGCTGCATACAACGACCCGAAGGACCGCAAGCCGTACAGCATTGGCAAGCCGATCCCCGGCGTACAGATCGAGATATGGGATGAGGACAAGCAGCGCCTACCGCGCGGCGCACAGAACGTCGGCGAGATGGTCATCCGCGGCCACAACACCATGTCCGGATATCTCAACAACGCCGCCGCGACCGCGGAGGCGTTCACGAACGGCTGGCTCCATACCGGAGACCTGGCCTACATGGACGAGGACGGCTTCCTGTTCTTCGTCGACCGCAAGAAAGAGCTCATCATCCGGGGTGGCTACAACGTCTATCCCCGAGAGGTGGAAGAGGTGCTCTATTCCAACCCCAAAGTCTCCGAGGCAGCGGTCGTCGGGATCCCCGATGCACGTCTCGGTGAGGAGATCAAGGCCTACCTCACCCTCAAGCGAGGGGAGACCGGCCAGCCGCAGGAGTTCGTCGACTATGTCAAGGAGCGCCTTGCGGCATACAAGTACCCACGGGTTGTCGAAATCATCGAAGAGATGCCCAAGAGCCCGACGGGAAAGATTCTCAAGAAGGAGCTCGCCAACAGCGGGTAGCCAGCCGTCGGGGTCCCCACCCCGTCACCCGGAACCATCACTCGGGACGATGTGTCCGGTCCAACCCACCCCACCGCTTCTCCGGAAGGCACGTGCATGACTCTTCGTGAAGCACTAGCAACCCAACCGATGCGGCCGTTCCAGAATCCGCGTCGTTGGCATCTGTATCATCCTCGCGTTCGTCGACGGCTTCGAGGTGCTCGTCGGGGCCTTCACCGCGAGCGCCATCGCCAAGGACTTCTCGCTCGACGCAGTCCAGATCGGCTACTTCCTCAGCGCCAGCACCTTCGGCATGGCCGTCGGCGCGGTGCTCATCTCACCCTTTGCCGACCGGCTTGGGCGCCGCAAGCACATCCTGATGTGCCTGTCTCTCATCGTGATCGGCATGGTCGGCTCGGCCATCGCCCCGAGTTACGTTGTCCTGCTGGTGGCCCGCGCGTTCGCCGGCCTCTGGATCGGCGCGCTCATCCCCAGCCTGAACATCCTGGTCTCCGAGTACTCCTCGGACGCCAGGCGCGGCACCGCCATGGGCATCTACGGCATCGGCTTGCCGGCCGGCTCGGGCGCGGGTGGCTTCATCACCACCTTCCTCATCGCGGCCTGGAACTGGCGGGCCGCGTTCTGGTTCGGGGCCATCCTCACCGCGCTGCTGCTGGCCGGCAGCCTGGTCTGGCTCCCGGAGTCGATCCACTACCTGGTGGAGAGGCGTCCGACTCGCGCGCTGGAGGAGTACAACAAGATTGCCGACAAGCTTGGCTACCCGCAGGAAGAAGAACTGCCGCCGTCGCACGTGGCCGGCAAGACGGGCAGCGTGGTTGCTTCGGCCATCTTCAAGGGGATCATGGGCAAGCGCACCACCTTGCTGTGGCTCGGCTACGGCCTGCTGACCGCGGCCTTCTACTTCGGCAACCAATGGACTCCGCGCCTGGTGACCCAGTCGCTCATCAACGAGCAAAAGATGTCCGAGTCGGCGGCTCAGGCGTACGGCAACAACGCCGGTGTCCTGGTGTCCGTCGGTGGGGTCGTTGCAGCGTTGCTCTTCGCCTGGCTGGCCACGAAGATGCACCCGCGGATGGTCACCGTGCTGCTGCTGTTCTGGGGCGTGATCGCCTACTTCCTGTACGCGAACCTGTTCCAGATCCCGGCCCTGGCGCTGATCCTCGCCATCGGTGTGGGGATGGCCGGGAACGGCGGCATCGTGGCCTTCTACGCCATCAGCCCATCGATCTACCCGACCGCCGCGCGGGGCACGGGGGTTGGCTGGATGGTCGGGTTCGGGCGGACCTGGGGGATCGTCGCCCCGATCGTGTCCGGCTACCTGCTCGCTGCCGGCATGACGGCCAAGTCGCTCTACATGATCTTCGGCGTCCTGTTCGGTATCTCGGCGTTCTGTGTTCTCGCCCTGCACCGCACGTTTGCCGGCGAGTCCGACGCGATGATGGAGGACATCCCGACGGCAGAGGTTGCGGACGCCTGAGCCTGAGCTTGGCGCATCGCTCCGGGGGGCAGACCATGCCCCCCGGAGCGATCTCAGGCGCGCATCTCGTCCGCGACAGCGTCGGCAGCCCGGGTCAGCGCGGCCACGATGCCGGGCAAGGCGCCGGGTTGGTAGCGCACCGTCGGGACGGACACCGACAGGGCCCCGGCCGCCCCGTCACCGTCGCGGACCAGCACACCGATGGCGCAGACCCCCCGCTCGGTCTGCTCGTTGTTCAGCGCATAGCCGTGTTTGCGACACCGGGCCAGGTCCCGCCGTAGGGAGGTCATCGCCGAGGCGCTCAGCCCGATCGACGGCAGGCCCTCGCGCGGGTAGAGCTGGTCCAGCTCTTCGGACGACAGCTCGGCCAGCAGCAGCCGACCGCCCGAGGTGAGATGCGCCGGCAGCATCGCGCCCGCCCGGCTGCCGACCCGAAGCATCTGGGCTGACTCGACGCTGGCGATGATGCGGCACTGCCGGCCGACGAGCACCATGAGGTGGGAGGTCTCGTCCGTCTCGTCGCGAAGGGCCTGCAGGCTGGGCAGCGCCACTTCGGCGAGGTTGGTCCGCGACATCCGGCTGCTGACCATCTCCTCCAGCGCAGGCCCTGCTCGGTAGGTGCGGTCGCGGCCCTGGATGACGAAGCCGCGGTAACGCAACGTGGACAGCAGCCGGTATGCCGTGGACGGCGCCACACCCAGCTCGACGGCGGCCTCGCTGACGCCCAGCTTCGCCTTACCGGCGACGAGCGTAAGCAGGCGCAGCGCGTTGTCTACCGACTCCAGGTAGCGCATCCAGACCTGAGCTTTCTCCCCCCGGAAGGGCATTCTCCCTGATGGAAAGGGGTCCAGACCAGGTTTACTCAGGTCTTGCGCCGGTTAGCCGTAGAAACGGAACACCGGCTGCGCAACGCAAGCCGGCCGGTCCGAGCCCTCGACCTCGATGCTGCCGTCGAAGGTGATCTCCTTGGCGCCGTCTTTGGTCGGCTGCACGTCGACGATGGTCACGGTCAGGCGGATGTTCGAGTCGACCTTGACTGGGGCGGGCCAGCGGACCTTGTTCAGGCCGTAGTTCACCTTGGCGGTCACGCCCTCATCCAGGAGCAGGCTGGTGAACAGCGGCACGATCAGCGACAGGGTGAGGTAGCCGTGCGCGATGGTGGTGCCGTAGGGGCCGTCCTTGGCGCGCACCGGGTCGACGTGGATCCACTGCGGGTCGTCGGTCGCGTCGGCGAAGGTGTTGATGCGCTCCTGGGTGATCTTCATCCAGTCGGTCGAGCCGATGTTCTTGCCGATGAGCGACTCGAGGTCGTTGTAGTGCACGGACAGGGACATTAGGCAACCTTTCGACGTGTGGCAGTGGTAGCGGTGGTCAAGCCAACTTGAGCAGCGTAGTGGCGTTGTCCTTGAGGATGAGCGGGCGCACCTCATCCTTGATGTCCAGCCCCGCGAAGTCGGCCAGCCACCGGTCGGTGTCGATAACGGGGTAGTCGGAGGCGAAGAGCACCTTGTGCCGCAGCATGTGGTTGGCGGCGTTGACCAGGTTGGGCGGGAAGTACTTCGGCGACCAGCCGGACAGGTCGATGTAGACGTTGCCCTTGTGGGTCGCGACCGAGATCGCCTCGTCCTGCCAGGGCACCGACGGGTGCGCCATGACGATCGGCAGGCCAGGGAAGTCAGCCGCCACGTCGTCGAGCAGGACCGGCTCGGACCGGCGCAGCTTCACCCCGCCGCCACCCGGCATACCTGCTCCGATGCCGGTCTGGCCGGTGTGGAAGAGGGCGGGCAGCCGGTGGCCCTGCAGCACCTCGAAGAGCGGGTATGCCGTGCGGTCGTTGGGCGCGAAGTTCTGCAAGGCGGGGTGGAACTTCATCCCCTTGATGCCGTAGTCCGCAATGAGCCGCTCGAGCTCCTTCACTCCGGCCCGCCCCCGAGCGGGGTCGATGCAGGCGAACGGGATCAGGATGTCGGAGTGCCGAGCCGCACCTTCAGCGACGAACTCGTTGGGGATGCGCGGCTGCCCATGGGACAGCTCGACGTCGACGGTGAAGACCACTGCTGCGATCTGGCGCTCGCGGTAGTGCGCGGCGATGTCGTCGAGTGTGGGTGTCCGCGGCGCCTTCGACTTGAAGTACGTCGCCGACCAGTCGAGGAAAGACTGCGGCAACGCGGTATGCCCGGTGTCGTCAACCTCGATGTGGACGTGGAAGTCGATGGCCTTCAGGGCAGCGACGTCGATGCTCATACCGAAGTTCTACTCCCAACGGCTCGCGGTGCCCGCAGGGGGCCTGTTGCGGGAGATCCCGGGCAAGGCGGCATATGTTCCACAACACGGCAGCTACGACTGCCGCTTTGTGGAGGATCTGCCGCTTACCGAATTCAGGAGCTGGGTCCCGGCGGGGCGTCGTAGCGCCGGCCGGGTGGGGCGTCGCGAACCTGGGCGGTGAGTCGGCAGGTGCAGATCCGGCGACCCCGGTCGTCGGAAACCACGATCTCGAAGGATCCGGTCGTGCGACCCACGGCCAGCGGGGTGGCGACCGCCGTCACCAGCCCAGACCGAGCCGGGCGGTGGTGGGTGGCGTTGATGTCGACGCCCACCGTCGCCTTGCCCGGTCCAGCGACAACGACGCCGAGCATGGATCCGACCGACTCCGCCAGAACAACGGACGCGCCGCCGTGCAGCAGCCCGTAGGGCTGGGTGTTGCCCTCGACCGGCATCGTCGCGACGACGCGCTGTGGACTCACCTCGGTGAACACGATGCCCATCCGGTCGTGGATCGTCCCGGTTGACACCGCGTTGAGGGCCTCGACGGTCGGCTCGATGTTCCAGTCCACGACGTCGGGCTGCCTGTCGGTCATGGGCCTTAGGCTGCCACACGTGGGCCGCCTCCTTGTGCTCGATGGGCACTCCCTCGCCTATCGCGCGTTCTATGCCCTGCCGGCGGAGAACTTCTCCACCCGCACTGGCCAGTTCACCAACGCCGTCTACGGCTTCACCTCGATGCTCATCAACGTGCTGCGCGACGAGGAGCCGACCCACGTCGCCGTCGCCTTCGACGTCTCGCGCCAGACCTTCCGGACCGAGGCGTATGCCGAGTACAAGGCCGGCCGCTCCGCGACGCCTACGGAGTTCACTGGGCAGCTGCCCCTCATGCGCGAGATTCTCGACGCGTTGCGGATCCGCTACGTCGAGCTCGACGGGTACGAGGCAGACGATGTCATCGCCACTCTCACCACGCAGGCGCTTGCCGAGGAGATGGAGGTGCTCATCTGCTCGGGTGACCGGGACTGCTTCCAGCTGGTCTCCGACTCGGTGAGCATGCTGTACCCGGTCCGCGGGGTCTCCGACGTCTGGCGGATGACACCGGCAAAGGTGCTGGAGAAGTACGGCGTCCCGCCCGAGCAGTACAGCGACCTGGCCGCGCTCGTGGAGAGTCCTCCGACAACCTGCCCGGCGTGCCGGGAGTCGGGCCGAAGACCGCAGCCAAGTGGATCGCCCAGTACGGCGGCTTGGAGGGCATCGTCGCCCATATCGACCAGATCACCGGCCGAGCCGGGACGGCCTCCGAGAGCACCTCGACGGGGTGCTGCGCAACCGCCGGCTCAACCAGCTGGTTCGCGACCTGCCGCTCGATGTGACCATGGCCGACGTCGAGCGCCAGCCGTGGGACCGCGAGCAGGTGCACCAGGTCTTCGACGCCCTGGAGTTCCGGGTCCTGCGCGAGCGGCTGTTCGCCACCTTCGAGCCCGCGCCCCAGGAGGCCGAGTCCGGCTTCGAAGTGGACGGTGAAGTGCTCGGCAGCGAGCGGGTCCCCGGCTGGCTCGTCCAGCACGTCCAGGACGGCCGGAGGACGGGCGTGCACGTGGTCGGCACGTGGGGGCGCGGCACGGGCGACGCGCACGGGCTGGCCCTGGCGACGGGCGGCGGGCACGCGGCATACCTGGACCTGGTCGGCCTCGATGACGTGGCCGAGAATGCGCTCGCGGCGTGGCTGGCCGACCCCGCCTATCCCAAGGCGCTGCACGACGCGAAGGGGCCGACGCAGGCGCTCACCGCCCGAGGGTGCACGCTGGGCGGGCTCACCAGCGACACTGCGCTGGCGGCATACCTGGTCAAGCCCGACCAGCGGGACTACGACCTGGCGGACCTGTCCTTGCGCCTGCTGCGCCGCGAGCTGCGCGGCGAGACCACCGACACCGGGCAGGGCATTCTGGACTTCGCGGGTGAGGACGCGCGCGCCACCCAAGCGATGGTCGCCGCCCGGGCCGTCGCCGACCTCGCAGACGCGCTCGACCTCGAGCTGGACCGCACCGAAGGCACCGCCCTGCTGCGCGACGTCGAGCTGCCGCTCATCGACGTGCTGGCCCGGATGGAACGAGCCGGCATCGCCGTTGACGAGCCGGCGCTGTCCTCGCTTGAGGCCGACTTCGCCGCGCAGGTCCGGGAGGCGCAGGAGGACGCGTGGGAGGCGATCGGGCGCCGCGACGTCAACCTGGGCTCGCCGAAGCAGCTGCAGGAGGTGCTCTTCGACCAGCTCGGGCTGCCGAAGACCAAGCGGACCAAGACCGGGTACACGACCGACGCCGACGCGCTGACCGAGCTGTACGCCAAGGAGGCACATCCGTTCCTCGAAGCCCTGCTGCGGCACCGTGACGCCGCCCGGCTGCGGGTCACCGTCGAGGGGCTGCTCAAGTCGATCGCCGAGGACGCGCGGATCCATACCACGTACCTGCAGACCATCGCCGCCACCGGGCGGTTGTCGTCCACCGACCCAAACCTGCAGAACGTGCCGATCCGCACCGAGGAGGGGCGGCGGATCCGGGAGATGTTCGTCGTCGGCGAAGGCTATGAGCTGCTCATGTCGGCCGACTACAGCCAGATCGAGATGCGGGTCATGGCGCACCTGTCCGGTGACGACGGGCTCATCGACGCGTTCCGGACCGGGGAGGACCTGCACTCGTTCGTGGCGGCCAGGGTCTTCGGGGTCCCGGCCGGCGAAATCACCCTGGAGATGCGCTCGAAGATCAAGGCGATGTCCTACGGGCTGGCCTACGGTCTTTCGGCCTTCGGGCTCTCGCGGCAGCTGGCCATCTCGACGGCAGAGGCCAAGGAGCTCATGGACGAGTACTTCCTGCGCTTCGGCGAGGTCCGTGACTACCTGCGCCGGCTCGTCGAGGACGCCCGGCGCACCGGCTACACCGCGACCATGCTGGGCCGGCGGCGCTACCTACCCGACCTCACGTCCGATAACCGGCAGCGCCGGGAGATGGCCGAGCGGATGGCGCTCAACGCGCCGATCCAAGGGTCGGCGGCCGACATCATGAAGGTCGCAATGCTGCGGGTCGACGCTGCCCTTCGGGAGGCGGGGTCAGCCTCGCGCATCCTGCTGCAGGTGCACGACGAGCTGGTTCTCGAGGTGGCGCCTGGCGAGCGGCCCGAGGTCGAAGCGCTGGTTCGCCGTGAGATGGGGTCGGCGGTCGAGATGGACGTGCCGTTGGACGTCAGCATTGGCGTGGGCCGCTCCTGGCATGACGCGGCGCACTGAACGTGGGATGAGCGCCGCCCAGCCCCGCCGAAAGGTCCGTAGATGCTGTCAAACAGGTCGCATAACAGCATCTTCTGACCACTCGACGGGTGGGAGGTGCCGCAGTGCGCTACCTGGCCGAGCGTTTCTCGAGCACCATGATGAGGGTGCCCGGGATGAGCGCGCCGCGCCGCGGTGACCACGCACCCCACGTGAGCGCGTTGCCCTTCGGCCACTCGGGCTCGAGCAGGTCAACCACGGTCAGTCCCGCTGCCACTGCTTCGCGCACGCGGTCGCCCACCGTGCGATGGTGCTCGACGTAGGTCGCCCGACCCTGCTCGTCCTGCTCCACGTACGCACGGCGGTCGAAGTAGGAGAACTGCACCACCAGGCCGGCGTCGCCCGGGTCGTCGGGCAACGTCCAGCGCATCGGGTGCGTCGTCGAGAAGACGAAGCGACCCCCTGTGGCGAGCACCCGGCATACCTCGCGCATGAGATGTCCCGAGTCGGCGACGAACGGCACCACCCCGTATGCCGTGAACACAACGTCGAAGCGCCCGTCGGCAAAGGGCAGGGCCAGCCCGTCGCATTGGAGCAACGGCACCCGTTCGCGGGGGTCAGCGACGCTCGTGTTGATGGCGCGGCCCCTGGCCAACATGCCTTTCGACAGGTCGCTGGCCACCACGTCGGCACCCTGGGCGGCCACCCACCGGGAGCACTGTCCGGCGCCGGCACCGATCTCGAGCACTCGGCGTCCTGAGAGCGGGCCGAGCAGGGCGGCGTCGGCCTCGCGAAGTCCCTCCGGCCCCCAGACGAAGTCGGAGTCGCCGAGGAAGCCGCCATGCCGGGCGTAGTAGCTGCCCGCTTCGGCGTCCCACCAGGCGCGGTTGGCCGCGAGCGTCTCGCCCTGGCTCGCGTCGCGGCGCTGCACGCTGGGCTCCATGGCGGCCATTGTCCGGTGTGGCGAGTGGCCAGGATCGCCTGGGGGCGTGCCGCTGCTTGGGCGAGCAGAGGTGGGCTCGGGTACAGCCGGGCGGAATCACCGCGGTCAAAGGACGTTCTGGCGGCGGACGCCGATCACCGTCGGCTGCCCTTCGTCCGGCTGGGTGACCAACAGCATGGCCGCCCACGGCTGGCGTAGCTCGGTCTCGCCAGGTCGGGTTTGGTAGAGCTTGTCCCATCCCGGGTTCCACGTCATCCGGGTATTTGGACTCAGGGCTTTGCTGGTGGTCACGCAACTGAGGCTGATGGCCATGACCGACACTGAGCCCGCTCGGGACACCCGCACCGCGTCGGAGATGCCGGACTGGCTGGAGGACGGGAGTACAACGCGCACCCCACTGTTCGGCTGACGTCCCCGGTCGACTCGACCGCCCGGCCCGGAACTCCGCCGCTGACTTCAACTGCACCCCTGGAGGAGGTTGCCCATTGGTCAGGAATTCGGCGAGCTGATAGCCGAGCTGGGTGGCGGCCTGCTGCTGCGCGGGTGATACAGGTCCCCCGGCGCCCTCCTGGGGCAGGTCCGCGCGATCGACCGGCACAGTGTGCGACATCAACCAGGGGGCTCCGTCTGCAGCCTGCTGGAAGACCACGATCTCGATGTCGGATTGAGGGCTCGGGCTTGACGACGGCGCGGTGCTGGTGTCGGACGTCGTGCTCGCGGTCGGCGTAGCCTGCGTCGTCGGAGGAGTCGCTGAGATCCTGGCGTCGTGTCACGGCTCCGATGACCCACGTCGGGTAGGACGACGGCGGGTCGCCGAACTGCTGCACCGGCTCGAGGATCAACGGACCGGGCTGCGCCGCGATTGCCAAAGCCTCTCGAGCTCGGGTCGCAAAAAAATCGCCGTCCAGCAGTGCTGCAGTGTCTGCGGTATTCCACAACGATGACTCGTATCGTTGCGACGCCGCGATGGCGGCGTTGTTCCGGGCGTTGTAGTCGGGAAGAATCTGGGCGAGCAGGCTCGGGGGCGCTTCAGGGTGGCTCGGCTGCGTGCACGCGGCGGTGGCGACCGCAAACAGAGCCAGAAGAAATCAAGCTGAGGTAATCGAACGCTTCATGCCGCGATACTAAGCAACCACGCCGCGATGTGCTCAGCGAAGGCGTCCGCTGTGGAAAATGTGGCTCCTTGCCATTGCCCGGTCTGCGAGGGCAGAGACCGATGTAGTGCATCGTCCGGGTCAGCGGATCGGCGGGGCGGGCCAGGGCCACAGCAGGGCACGCTGCCTTTGCCCCCGACCGCGCGGACCGGTAACCTGACTGCGGTGCCCTTCGGGGTACTGTTGAAGGCTGCCCTGGGGCAGCCGCAAACACCCGTTCACACGGCGCGCACCCGCCTGGTGTGCGTCCCGATTCACGCAAAACGTTCGGAGCTCCTCCTACATGACAATAAGCACGGTCGACAAGACCGCCCCTCAGGTAGCCGTCAACGACATCGGCTCTGAGGAAGACCTGCTCGCGGCGATCGACGCAACGATCAAGGACTTCAACGACGGCGACATCGTCGAAGGTCGCATCGTCAAGGTCGACCGGGACGAGGTCCTGCTCGACATCGGCTACAAGACCGAGGGGGTCATCCCCTCGCGCGAGCTGTCCATCAAGCACGACGTCGACCCGTCCGAGGTGGTCTCGGTCGGTGACAAGGTCGAGGCCCTGGTCCTGCAGAAAGAGGACAAAGAGGGCCGGCTGATCCTCTCCAAGAAGCGCGCCCAGTACGAACGCGCCTGGGGGACGATCGAGAAGGTCAAGGAAGAGGACGGCGTCGTCACCGGTACCGTCATCGAGGTTGTCAAGGGCGGGCTCATTCTCGACATCGGCCTGCGCGGCTTCCTGCCCGCCTCCCTGGTCGAGATGCGGCGGGTCCGCGACCTCGCGCCCTACGTGGGCAAGCAGATCGAAGCCAAGATCATCGAGCTGGACAAGAACCGCAACAATGTCGTGCTGTCGCGGCGGGCGTGGCTGGAGCAGACCCAGTCGGAGGTACGCACGAGCTTCCTGCGCGAGCTGCAGAAGGGCCAGGTCCGCTCGGGGGTGGTCAGCAGCATCGTCAACTTCGGCGCTTTCGTCGACCTCGGGGGAGTCGACGGGCT
Organism: uncultured Actinomycetota bacterium; assembly: GCA_963724925.1. Classification (GTDB taxonomy): domain Bacteria; phylum Actinomycetota; class Actinomycetes; order Actinomycetales; family Dermatophilaceae; genus Phosphoribacter. The sequence goes on from CAVRXF010000014.1 coordinate 113,380, forward strand.
GGTCCACGTCTCGGAGCTGTCCTGGAAGCACATCGACCACCCGAGCGAGGTCGTCGAGGTAGGTCAGGAGGTCACCGTAGAGGTCCTCGACGTCGACATGGACCGTGAGCGGGTCTCCCTGTCGCTCAAGGCGACTCAGGAAGACCCTTGGCAGCACTTCGCCCGCACCCACGCCATCGGCCAGGTCGTGCCCGGCAAGGTCACCAAGCTCGTGCCGTTCGGCGCCTTCGTCCGGGTGGACGACGGCATCGAGGGACTGGTGCACATCTCCGAGTTGGCCGAACGCCACGTCGAGCTGCCTGAGCAGGTCGTCCAGGTCGGCACCGACATCTTCGTCAAGGTCATCGACATTGACCTCGAACGCCGGCGGATCTCCTTGTCGCTCAAGCAGGCCAACGAGCCAGTCGATCCCGACCTCCGAGTTCGACCCGACGCTCTACGGCATGGCGGCCGAGTACGACGAGCAGGGCAACTACAAGTACCCCGAGGGCTTCGACCCGGAGAGCAACGAGTGGCTGCCCGGCTTCGAGGCCCAGCGCGAGAAGTGGGAGAAGCAATACGCGGAAGCCCACTCCCGCTGGGAGGCGCACAAGGCCCAGGTCGAGTCGGCGTCCAGGGCCGACTCGGATGCGGCCGTATCGGCCGGCGAGGTGCCCAGCTCGTACTCGTCGACCACGGCCGACGAGCAAGCCGAGAGCGTACCGGCCTCCAGCGGAACGCTCGCCTCCGACGAGGCCCTCGCGGCCCTGCGGGAGAAGCTCACCGGCAACTGAGTATGCCGTGCTGAGGCTCGGGCTCACCGGCGGCATCGGGTCGGGCAAGTCCTCGGTCGCTGCCCTGCTGCGTGAGCTCGGGGCCGTCGTCACCGATGCCGACCTGGTCGCGCGGGAGATCGTGCAGCCGGGGCAACCGGCGCTCGCCGCCATCGCGGCCGAGTTCGGGCCTCAGGTGGTCAAACCGGACGGAACGCTAGACCGTCCGGCGCTGGCGGCCATCGTCTTCCCGTCTCCCGAGCGGCTGCTGGCTCTGGAGGCAATCACCGATCCCGCCATCGCCGCACGGTCCGGGCAGCTGCGTGCCGAGGTGCCGCCAGACCGGATCGACGTCTACGACTTCCCCTTACTCGTCGAGCGGGGGTCGTGGGTGCACGAGCACCTCACCCTGGCCGTCGGGGCCAGCGAGCGGGTCCGAGTGAAGCGGCTGGTCGAGCAACGCGGCCTGCCCGAGCGGGACGTCCGGGCTCGGATCGCCGCCCAGGCCGACGACGAGCAGCGGCGGGCGGCCGCGGACATGTGGGTCGACAACGACGGGTCCCGCGGGGCCACCCGCGCCGCAGTGGCGCGGATCTGGCGCGACCGGCTGGTGCCGTACGACGAGAACCTGCGCCGTGGCATACGAGCGGCGCCTCCCGAGACCACCCGGCTGGTGGTTGCGGACCGGACCTGGGCCGCTCAGGGTAGCCGGGTGGTTGCCCGGATCGCGGCCGCCTTGGCGGGCCTTGGGGCGCGGGTCGACCATGCCGGGTCGACCAGCGTCTCGCGACTGCCCGGCACGGACGTCGTCGACATCCAGGTCGGCGTCCGGCGGCTGGCCGATGCCGACCGGCCGGCCTTCGGGGCGGCCATGCAGAAAGCCGGCTACCTGCTCGCCCAGGACGCCAGCCGGGACAAGCGGTTCTACGGGGGAACCGATCCGGGTCGGGTGGTGGATGTCCACGTTCGCGAGGTCGGTTCGGCCGGCCACGACTTCACCTTGGCGTTCCGGGACTGGCTGCGCGCCCTGCCCGCCGAACGTGAGGCGTATGCCGCGGAGAAGGCCCGCCTTGCCGCACAGCACCCCCGGGCCTCGGACTACGGGCGCGCCAAGCAGGAGTGGTTCGACACGGCATACGAGCGGGTCATGGCCTGGACGAAGGACGTGGGCTGGACGCCGTGACGCCACCCGAGGCCGCCATCTGCCGCGTTGCCGGATCGACGGGCCAGACGAGGTGTGTCGGCGAGGGGACGTACCCTGCTGGCATGCGTCCGACGACCGACCTGCAGCGCCGAGTCGCCCCGTTCGAGGTGATCTCCGAGTTCCAGCCGAGCGGTGACCAACCCGAGGCCATCGCCCAGCTGGCGCGCCGGGTCAGCCGCGGTGAGAAGGACATCGTCCTGCTCGGAGCCACCGGCACGGGCAAGTCCGCGACGACGGCCTGGCTCGTCGAGCAGGTGCAGCGTCCCACCCTCGTGATGGCGCCGAACAAGACCCTGGCCGCCCAGCTGGCCAACGAGTTCCGCGAGCTGCTGCCGCGCAACGCCGTGGAGTACTTCGTCTCCTACTACGACTACTACCAGCCCGAGGCCTACATCCCGCAGACCGACACCTACATCGAGAAGGACTCCTCCGTCAACGAGGAGGTCGAGCGGCTGCGGCATTCGGCCACCAACTCGCTGCTGACCCGCCGTGACGTCATCGTCGTGGCCTCGGTGTCGTGCATCTACGGCCTGGGTACCCCGCAGGAGTACATCGACCGGATGGTGCCGCTACGGGTGGGCGACGAGATCGAGCGCGACCTACTGCTGCGCCGGTTCGTCCAGATGCAGTACACGCGCAACGACCTGTCCTTCACGCGGGGAACCTTCCGGGTGCGCGGCGACACGGTCGAGATCATCCCGATGTACGAGGAGCTCGCGGTGCGGGTCGAGCTATTCGGTGACCAGATCGAACGGATCTACACGCTGCATCCGCTGACCGGCGAGATCGTTCGCGAGGAGGAGGAGATGTACGTCTTCCCCGCCTCGCACTACGTCGCCGGGCCCGAGCGGATGAAACGGGCCATCTCCGGCATCGAGGAGGAGCTCGCCGAGCGGCTCGCGACCCTGGAGCAAGCAAGGCAAGAACCTCGAGTCGCAACGGTTGTCACTGCGCACCGGGTACGACATCGAGATGATGCAGACCCTGGGCTTCTGCAACGGCATCGAGAACTACTCGAGGCACATCGACGCCCGCCCGGCAGGCAGCGCGCCCAACTGCCTGCTCGACTACTTCCCCGAGGACTTCCTGCTCGTCATCGACGAGTCGCACCAGACCGTCCCACAGATCGGCGCGATGTACGAGGGCGATATGTCCCGCAAGCGGATGCTCGTCGAGCACGGGTTCCGGCTGCCGTCGGCGATGGACAACCGACCGCTGAAGTGGGAGGAGTTCCTCGGGCGGATCGGCCAGACCGTCTACCTGTCGGCCACCCCCGGCGAATACGAGCTGACCCGCTCGGGCCGTCCGGTCGAGCAGATCATCCGGCCGACTGGGCTGGTCGACCCGGAGATCGTCCTCAAGCCGACCAAGGGGCAGATCGACGACCTGATCCACGAGATCCGGGCGCGTGCAGCGCGCGACGAGCGGGTCCTGGTGACCACCTTGACCAAGAAGATGGCTGAGGACCTCACCGACTACCTGCTGGACAAGGGCATCCGGGTGCGCTACCTGCACTCTGAGGTCGACACCCTGCGCCGGGTCGAGCTGCTGCGCGAGCTGCGCCTCGGTGACTACGACGTCCTCGTCGGCATCAACCTGCTGCGCGAGGGTCTCGACCTGCCCGAGGTGTCGCTGGTGAGCATCCTCGACGCCGACAAGGAGGGTTTCCTGCGCTCGACGCGCAGCCTCATCCAGACCATCGGCCGCGCCGCCCGGCACGTGACCGGACAGGTGCACATGTATGCCGATCAGCTCACCGCGTCGATGCAGGAGGCGATCGACGAGACCAACCGGCGCCGCGCGAAGCAGGTCGCCTTCAACCGAGAGCGGGGGGTCGACCCGCAGCCCCTGCGCAAGCGGATCGCCGACATCACCGACCTGCTCCAACGCGAGGACGCCGACACCGAAGAGCTGCTCGGCTCGGGCCGGTCCCGCTCACGGGGCAAGGCGTCTGGTATGCCGGGTGGCGGCCGCGGCGCAGTCGCCGCGGACGCCGGGGTTGCGACTGGAGCGAAGAGTTTCGACCTGCCGGCCGCCGAGCTGTCCGGCCTGATCCAGGAGCTGACCACGCAGATGCACACGGCGGCGTCCGAACTGCACTTCGAGCTGGCCGCGCGGCTGCGCGACGAGGTGGCCGACCTCAAGAAGGAACTGCGTCAGATGACGAACGCGACTGCCTGACGAAGCTCCAGCGTCAGCCCCAAGTGGCCACGATCTGACCGCTCGGTGCATAAGCGATCTTGAGCGGCGTGTTAGGCGGCACGTCGAATGCGACCGATCCGCTGACCTTCTCGCCCGGGTTGAGGTTGGAGGAGGTGAGCTCGGCCGGCGCGTTGGCGGGCAGGTCCGCGATGAACGCTTCCCGAAGCCGCTGACCGTCCGGCATGATCACCGCGAAGTCAAACCGGTTGGCGGAGAAGGTTTCCGTCCCCGTCGCGGTCACAGTCACGGGGAAGTAGACGAACTGGCCGCGTTCGGGTTTGTCGAACTGGCTAGTGGGAGCAAACGGCACCGGCGCACCGACAGTGACGTCGCCTGACGTCCGCCCGACCCGTTGGGTCACGGTCGCCGTCTGGCCGAAGGCGAAAGACTGCACGCCCTGCGTGGCCGATGACGTGGGAGACGGCGGCCGAGTCGTCGACGTCGTCGTCGGGGGCGCCGTCGAGGCGGAGCCTGACGTCGTGGGAGCGCTGTCGCTGCCCCGGACGGCGAGGACCACGCCGAGGACGACGAGGAGCACCACCGCGGCTGCGCCACCGAGGATCCAGTAGAGGACTTTGTTCGACGAACCAGGCCGGATGGGTCCGCCGCCAGAAGGCGCCACGCTTGGCCCCGGTTGCCCGATCCCGGCCTGAGCGCCCGGGACCAGCACCCATCCGGACTCGGTCATGATGTACCCGCCAGCCACGTCGCCGACCTTGTACTCCTGGGTCGGTGCGGCGGGGAGCGGCTGCCAACCGGTCTCGGTCAGGACGTAGCCGTTGGCCTGGTCGCCGATCTGGTATTCCCTTGTCGGTGCGCCGGTCCCGACGGGTTGCCACCCGCTCTCGGTGAGGACGTATCCGCCAACGACGTCACCAATCTTGTACTCGGACGCTCCTGGGTCGCTCACGAGCGCATCCTTTCGTCGAACGGGACTTCCCCTGTCGCACGGCGTACGTGCTCCCGTTGCGGGGACGCCTGCCCCTGCAAAAACTTGCCCCTGCAAGTGAGCGCGCCGGAGTCTACACCGGGCAGATGCCGCACCAGGGTGGTGACGTACGCCACGTTTGCCCGGGACCAATGTCACTAAGGCAAGGCTAACCATTCGCCATAGGTTGCCGATATGCACCAGCGCCGAGGCACGTCACTTCTCGACTGGCCGGTGGGCCACCCAGGGGCCTTCATCGAGACTCATGCGGGGCCTGCCACAGGGCGTCGGCTGGCCCAGCTCGGGGTCCGCACCGGAGTCAACCTCACGCCACTGCAGCGCACTCCCGGCGGGGGACTGGTTGTCGCGGTTGCCGAGCTTCGCCTGGCCCTGGACCGCGAGTCGGTCGCTGCCATCCGGGTCCACGCCCCCGAGGTGAGCAGCCCGGCCGGAAAGGACGCCGGATGAGTGCCAAGCCCGGCCGACCGGGTGCCGCCACCACCCTCTCCAGCGTTCCGTCGTGCCACGCGGACGCCGCAGCGGGAGTCGCGCCGACGGGCTCGCCGGTCGTGGCTCTCGCCGGCGCCCCGAACGTCGGCAAGTCCACCCTGTTCAACGCCCTCACCGGCGCCCGGCGCACCATGGGCAACTGGCCGGGCACCACCGTCGAAGTTGGTCGCGGCGTCTGGCGGCCGCGCGGCGCGAGCGGGCCGGCATACGAACTGGTCGACCTGCCGGGTGCCTACTCCCTCGACGCCCTGTCGCCCGACGAAGAGCTCACCCGAGCGCTGATCGTCGACGTGCCCTCGTGCGAGCGGCCCGATGTCGTGGTCGTCGTCGCCGACGCCACCCATCTGTCCAGGAGCCTTTACCTGGCCGCGCAACTGCGGGAGCTGGAGGTGCGGGTCGTTGTCGCCCTGACCATGCTCGACGTCGCGGCTGGTCGGGGCGTCGGCGTCGACGAGCCAGCCCTTGCCGATGTCCTGGGCGCTCCGGTCGTGGGCCTCGACCCCCGCAGGCGGACCGGCTCTGCGCGCCTGGCGGCCGAGGTGGCTGGCGTGCTCGCGGCCGTGCCGCCCGGGCCTCGTCCGGGTCCGCGGGGGCTTGACGACTTCGACGCCGCCGACGAGCGCTTCGGCTGGGTTGACGCGGCCGTCCAGCACGCGGTGTCCAGGGCCACGGAGGTGCGGCGCACCGCCACCGACCGGCTCGACCGGGTCGTGCTCAACCGGTTCGGCGGGCCCCTCGTCTTCGCCGCGGTGATGTGGGCGGTCTTCCAGGTCACGACCACGGTGGCAGCGCCCCTGCAGGACGGCCTTGACGCGCTCTTCTCCGGTCCACTCACCGACGGGGCGAGCGCCCTGCTGGAGGCACTCGGCATCGCCCCCCGTTGTCACCGGGCTGGTCACCAACGGGCTCATCGCCGGCGTGGGGATGCTGCTGACCTTCGTGCCGCTCATGGCCATCATGTTCCTGCTGCTGGCCCTGCTCGAGGACTCCGGCTACATGGCTCGAGCGGCCGTCGTTGCCGACCGGGCGATGCGCGCCATCGGCCTGCCCGGCCGCGCCTTCCTGCCCCTCATCGTCGGCTTCGGCTGCAACGTGCCGGCCATCGCGGCCACCCGCGTGCTGCCCGGTGCGCGGCACCGGACCCTCACCGCGCTACTCGTGCCGTTCACCTCGTGCTCGGCCCGGCTCACCGTCTACGTCATGCTCGCCACGACCTTCTTCGGGCAGTATGCCGGCACCGTCGTCTTCGCGATGTACGTCCTGTCCATTCTGCTGGTCGTGCTCGTCGGGCTGCTGCTTCGGCGCACGCTGTGGCGGACCCTGGGCAGCGAGCCGCTCATGCTCGACCTGCCGCCCTACCAGCGCCCGACGTTGCGGGTCATGTCGTCGGTGACCTGGGTGCGCCTCAAGGGCTTCCTGCGGACGGCCGGCGGGATCATCGTCGCGACGGTGTGCGTCGTGTGGCTGCTGCAGGCCACCCCCGCACGTGGAGACGCCGCCTTCGCCGAGGTTCCGGTTTCCGACAGCGCGTATGCCGTCCTGGCCGGTGTGGTCGCCCCGGCCTTCGAACCAGCCGGCTTTGGCCAGTGGCAGGCCAGCGGCGTCCTCGTGACCGGGTTCGTCGCCAAGGAGGCGGTCATCTCCTCGTGGGGGCAGACCTACGCGCTGGAGGACGAGGCCGTTTCGGAGGGTTCGGCCGCGAGCGACACCGCCCTCGGCGACGCGATTCGCAGTGACTTCGAGGCGTCCTCCGACGGTCATCCAAATGCGGCCATCCTGGCCTTCATGGCCTTCCTGCTGGCCTACACTCCGTGCGTGGCTACCCTTGCGGCGCAGAAGCGGGAGATCGGGCTGCGCTGGGCGCTGTTCGGCGTCGGTGTGCAGTTGGCTGTGGCCTGGTCGCTTGCGGTCCTGGTGTTCCAGGTGGGCAGGCTCGTGTCGTGACCGCGGCAACAGCCCCCGCGCCGGTCGCCACGACGACCGGGCCGCTGCGTCGTGTGCTGTTGGCCCTGGAAGCCGGCGTAGCGAGCCGCGCCGCCCTGGCCCGGCATACCGGCTTGGACCGCGACGTCGTCGACGCGGCAGTGGCGCATCTGGTCCGGCTGGGACGAGTCAGAGCGGAGACACTGGGCAGCGGCTGTCCCAGCGACGGATGCGGCCGGTGCCCGTCCGGGCGCTCAGACGGCCTCCCCGGGTGCCTCGCGGGAGGGCCTGCGGTGTCTCGGGGGCTGAAGGCCGTTACGCTCGTTCCGCGCCAACCGGAGTAACCGGGCGGCCTGGGCGAAGGGCCAACCGCGCGTGGATCGGGCTGGTACGCGTGAGCCCGGCCCGCTGCTTCTTGTCCTCAGCGCTATCGTCTCGGTGCAGTTCGGCGGCGCAATCGCAGCGACGCTCGTACCGCTCGTTGGCGCAGCCGGATCGGTCCTGCTGCGGCTGGGCATCGGAGCCGTTGTCCTCGTCGCGGTCGTGCGACCCACGCTCCGCGGGCACTCTCGGGCCGCGTGGGCAACTGGGGTGTGCTTTGGCCTGGCTCTCGGCGCGATGAACTGGTCGTTCTACGCGTCGCTGGCCCGGCTGCCGCTGGGGGTCGCCGTGACCGTGGAGTTCCTCGGCCCACTGACCCTCGCGGCGGTCCAGTCCCGCAGGAGTCGCGACCTGCTAGCGGTTGCGGGGGCAGCGGTCGGGGTCCTGCTGATCTCTCAGGCGTTCTCGACCCCGTGGGCCCAGCTCGACCTGGCTGGGCTCGGACTGGCGCTGCTCGCCGGCGCCTTCTGGGCGGCATACGTCGTGCTGTCCCAGCGCACCGGGCGGGCGTTCCCGCAGCTCGACGGGCTTGCGCTGGCCATGGTCGTCGCGTGGGCGTTTATCCTGCCGTTCGGACTGCCGTCGGTTGCCCTCTGGGACGCCGCGATACTGGCCAAGGGCACGGCCGTGGCGATCCTGTCGAGCGTGCTGCCCTACTCGCTGGAGCTGCTCGCGCTGCGCAGCCTGAGCCAGCAGGTGTTCGGCATCCTGCTCAGCCTCGAGCCAGCTGCCGCCGCCCTGGCTGGCTGGCTGGTCCTGCATCAGACCCTGCAACCGACGCAGCTGCTGGGGATGGCGCTGGTCATCGCCGCTAGCGCATTGGTCATGGGGCAGCGAAGAGACCACGACCCCTCCGAAGGCGCGGCGACCTGACGCTCAGCCGAGCGGGTTGTCGTCGTCGCCGGTCGCGGCCGGCGACGACGACGGCTCGGCCCTCGCATCGTGGGCCGACTTGATCAGGCTCGCGATCGTAGTCACCCCGAGGATGACGACGATCGCCAGAAGGGACACCGCGATCGGAACCTCGGGGACGCTCACGGGTTGACCGCCGTTGATGAACGGCAACGTGTTCTCGTGCAGCGCGTGCAGGATGAGCTTGACCCCGATGAAGGCGAGCAGAACGGCAAGCCCAAGGCTGAGGTAGACCAGTCGCTGCAGCAGCCCACCAATGAGGAAGTACAGCTGGCGCAAGCCCATCAAGGCAAAGATGTTGGCGGTGAGGACCAGGTAAGGCTCGTTGGTAAGCCCATAGATGGCCGGGATGGAGTCGAGGGCGAAGAGCAGGTCGGTCGTGCCGAGAGCCAGGATGACCAACATCATGGGGGTGATGAGCCGCTTGCCGTTCTCGACGGCGGTCAGCCTGGTGCCGTGCCAGTTCTGAGTGGCGGGGAAGCGGTGCTCGACCCACTGCAGGAAGCGGTTCTCCTCGAACTCGTCCTCGTCGCTGGCCTCCTCACGGGCCAGCCGGACCGCGGTGTAGATAAGGAACGCGCCGAAGATGTAGAAAACCCACGCGTAGCGGTTGATGACCGCGGCGCCGAGCGCGATGAACACGCCACGCAGGACTATCGCAATGACGATCCCGATGAGCAGCGCCGACTGCTGCAGCCGCTCGGGCACCCGGAACTTGCTCATGATGAGCAGGAACACGAAGAGGTTGTCGATCGACAGCGAGTACTCGGTCAGCCAGCCTGCGAAGAACTCACCGGCATACTGCCCGCCCCACATGCGCCACACCCAGATGCCGAAGAGCACCGCGAACGAGACGTACATGACGAGCAAGCGCGCGCACTCGCGCATGCTCGGCACGTGCGGGCGCCGACCGACGATGACGACGTCGACGGCCAGGAACACTGTGGCGACGATGATGGTGAACCACCAGATGGCAGGAGAGACATCCATGGAGCGGAGCCTTCCGGTCACGGGGCGCATACCAGGGTATGCCGGGCGTGTCCCGGAGGTCTCTCCCGCCCGTCGATGGACCGGCGCCCCGGGCCCGTGCACTGGCCGTGATGACGAGGTAGCCGAGTGGGGATACTCCCCTCCAGTGCCGCCATCCTAGGGCCTGGGCTTGTATGCGGCCCCCTCGCCGGGCCAGGCTCTAGGGAGCGCTCCCGGCTCGGTGCTGGGAGGACCCGGCATACCAGGGCAAGGAGGGCTTCATGGCAGGTCGCGTGGTGCATTTCGAGGTGCCGTTCGAGGACGAGCAGCGGGCCCGCGGGTTCTACAGCAGCGTCTTCGGGTGGACGACGCAGAGCCTGCCCGAGATGGGCGGTTACGTGCTCGTCTCCACCGGCCCCTCGGGGGACACCGGCCCGACCGAGGCCGGGTTCATCAACGGCGGGATGTTCAAGCGGTCCGGCGGGTTCACCGGGCCCACGATCACCATCGGCGTGGACGACATCGATGCGGCGCTGGAGCAGGTCGTCGCGCACGGTGGCACCGTGGTCCAGGACAAGCAACCGGTCGGCGACATGGGGTTCACCGGCTACTTCAGTGACCCCGAAGGCAACTGCGTGGGCCTCTGGGCCAACGCCCCCTCGGGGTAGGTGGCGCCTAGCGCCCCGCCTGGGGCCGCTGTGTGCGGGGGAGCTTGCGGACCACCGCTTCGTAGGACGTGTCGATGGCCTCGTGGATCTCGTCGTCGGGGATGGCGCCGCCGACCCGCAGCGAGTTCCAGCCGTACCGCCCGATGTAGGCCATCACGCTCGCATCGTCCGGGTACCGCAGCAGCCACTCGTTGGCCTCCTCGCGGTTCGCGCCGAGCTTGAGGCCGACGCCGTCGTCGCCGGTGAAGGCGAAGATCTTGTTGCCGACCTTGGCGACGACATCGCCCTCCCATGGCTCGTCCCGCCACGCGCCGGGCTTGCCGAGACAGTACGCGAGCATCTCGTCGCGGGTCATGAGCCGTACGTTACGCCGCGGCCAAACGCACGCCCGTGTGCGGCCCGAGCGACCAGGACAGACCGCCACGAAACCTGCTGTCCGGCACCGGCATACCCGACGATGACTCAGGTGCAGGTCTTGCTCATCCGGCTGTGCAGACGGCAGGCTGGGTGAACCGGCCGACGACGTCCGCCCGAACAGGAGCCGCCATGAACACGTTGCGACGCGCCTTCGTCGTGGTTATTGCCGCCCTCGCCGCGTTGGTGATCGCTGCACCCATGGCGCAAGCCGACAGCGATGCGCAGCGAATCCGCCTGCACATCGACCTGCCGGACGGGTTCCAGCCCGAAGGGATCGCGATCGGCAGCGATCCCGTGGCCTACCTCGGCAGCCTGGCCGACGGCGACATCTACGCGGCCAACCTGCGTGGCGGCCAGGGCCGGGTCATCAGCCAGGGGCCGGGTACGCCCTCGGTCGGCATGAAGCTCGACGACCGCGGACGGTTGTTCGTCGCGGGCGGCCCGGCAGGCGACGGGCGGCTGATCGACGTGCACTCCGGTGCGGTTCTCGCGACCTGGACGTTCTCGGCGGCCCCAACGTTCGTTAATGACGTCGTGCTGACCGAGCGGGCCGCCTGGTTCACCGACTCCCAGCGGGCCAGGCTCTACGGCGTTCCCATCGCCAGTGACGGCACTGTCGGCGGCCAACGTGACGTCATCAAGCTGCCCTTGCTCAACCAGTGGGACCAGGACCAGAGCCCTGGAGCCTTCAACGCCAATGGCATCGCCCGGACTCCTGACGGCGACGCCCTCATCGTGGTGAACTCCACGACCGGTGGCCTATACCGGGTCAACCGGTTCAACGGCAACACCCGCAAGGTCGACCTTGGCGGCAAGACGCTGCCCAACGGTGACGGACTGCTGCTGATCGGCCGGACGCTCTACGTCGTGCAGAACCAGCTCAACCAGGTCACCAAGGTGGTGCTCGACCGGGACGGCTTCGCGGGGCGGGTCGGAGCTAGCGTGTCCAATCCTGACTTCGACTTCCCGACGACGGTCGCGGCCTTCGGGCAGTGGCTCTTCCTGCCCAGCCTGCGGTTCAGCACGCCGCCCACCCCCACGACGCCGTACTGGGTGACTGGGATCCGGCAGTTCTAGGCCGGCCCGCCCGGGCGCGGCTTCTAGCCACCCCGATAGGAGCGGTTGCCACGCTGTGGCGTCGTAACCACTCCTATCGGACCCGGTGGCCTGCAGTACGCGTTCGCGGACGCCGGGGTCGAGGTGGTCCAGCCGAGGGGTGGTCACCAGCCGCGCTCCAGCCACTCGCCCAGGTGTGGGCGCTCGACCCGAGCGTGGTGTCGTCGCCGTGACCCGGGTAGACCCAGGTGTCGTCGTCGTATACGTCGAAAATCCGCTGGGTGACGTCAGCGTACAGCGAGTCGAAGCTCTGACCCGAGTTCTTGGTGTTGCCCACTCCGCCCGGAAACAGCGAGTCTCCCGTGAAGAGGTGGGTGTGGCCCTCCGGGTCGGCGTAGGCGAGCGCCACTGAGCCGGGGGTGTGCCCGCGCAGGTGCAGGACGTCCAGGTCGATCTCGCCGAACCGGACCCGGTCACCGTGGACCAGGCGTCGGTCCGGTGCGAGGGGGAGCGCGTCGGCGTCGTCCTCGCCGGCCATGGTCACGGCCCCTGTTGCCTTGGCTAGCCCAACCAGGGCGCGGACGTGGTCCTGGTGCTGGTGCGTCGTGACAATGGTGCCCAGCCGGCCGGTGCCCTCGTCGACCAGGGCGCGCAACCGCCCGTCGTCCGCAGCAGCGTCGACAAGCAGCTGCTCACCGGTCGCGGAGCAGGTCAGCAGGTAGGCGTTGTTGTCGAACTCGCCCACGCTGCACTTGCGGATGGTCAGCTGGGGCAGCTCACGGACCTCGCTTGGGCCCCCGGGCTCGACGTGGCCGGCATACATGCGGCCCACGCTACCCCGGGGCCTACCGGACCTGGACGGGTTGGGCGGCTGTCGGTGGGGGCACCTAGGCTGTCCTGCGTGACCGCTGCGCCCACCCGCGGGTCCTCCGCCGCCTCTGTCGCCGCCACCCAACCGGCCCGGCACAGCCACGAGATCCTGCTCGTCCGCGGTGCCCGCGAGCACAACCTCAAGGACATCTCCGTCGAGCTGCCCCGCGACAGCCTCGTCGTGTTCACCGGGCTGTCCGGCTCGGGGAAGTCCTCGCTGGCCTTCGACACGATCTTCGCCGAGGGCCAGCGCCGCTACGTCGAGTCGCTGTCGGCCTACGCCCGCCAGTTCCTCGGGCAGATGGACAAGCCGGACGTCGACTTCATCGAGGGCCTGTCGCCGGCGGTCTCGATCGACCAGAAGTCGACCAACCGCAACCCGCGCTCGACGGTCGGCACCATCACCGAGGTCTACGACTACCTGCGGCTGCTCTTCGCCCGGGCCGGCCGCCCGCACTGCCCGGTCTGCGGTGAGCCGATCACCCGGCAGAGCCCGCAGCAGATCGTCGACCGGCTTCTCGAGCTGCCCGAGCGCACCCGCTTCCAGGTGCTCGCGCCCGTGGTGCGGGCCCGCAAGGGCGAGTACGTCGACCTGTTCGCCGAGCTGCAGTCCAAGGGGTTCTCCCGGGCCCGGGTCGACGGCGAGGTCGTGTCGCTACCGAGCCGCCCAAGCTGGAGAAGCAGGTCAAGCACACCATCGACGTCGTCGTCGACCGGCTCGTCGCCAAGGGGCCGACGACGCTGGGGCCAAGCGACGCCTGACCGACTCGGTCGAGACGGCGCTCGGGCTGGCCGGCGGCGTGCTGGTCGTCGAGTTCGTCGACCTCGACGCCGACGACCCCGAGCGGCGAGCGCCGGTTCTCCGAGAAGATGGCCTGCCCCAACGACCACCCGCTCGCGATGGACGAGGTCGAGCCGCGGTCGTTCTCGTTCAACTAGCCCGTTCGGCGCCTGCCCCGAGTGCACCGGCATCGGCACCGAGCTGGAGGTCGACCCCGAGCTGTGCGTGCCCGACGCGGACCTGTGCCTCGCCGAGGGTGCCATCGCGCCGTGGGCCAGGGATCGGGGTCGGCCGACTACTTCCAGCGGGTCATGGCCGCGCTGGCCGAGGACCTCAAGTTCTCCATGGACACCCCGTGGCGAGGCCCTGCCGCAGCGCGCCCAGGAGGCCCTGCTGTACGGCAAGAACCACAAGGTGCACGTGCGCTACCGCAACCGGTTCGGTCGCGAGCGGTCCTACTCCACGGGCTTCGAGGGCGTCGTGCGAGTTCGTCAAGCGGCGGCACTGCGAGACCGACTCCGACTGGAGCCGGGAGCGCTACGAGGGCTACATGCGCGAGGTGCCGTGCCCGGCCTGCCAGGGCGCCCGGCTCAAGCCCGAGTCGCTCGCCGTGCTGGTCGGCGGCCGGTCCATCGCCGAGGTCTGTGCCGCTCGCCATCGCCGAGTGCCGCGCGCGTTCCTTCGACGACGTCGACTTCACCGTGCGCGAGCGGCAGATCGCCGAGCGGGTGATCAAGGAGATCGACGGCCCGGCTCGGGTTCCTGCTCGACGTCGGCCTCGACTACCTCTGCCTCGACCGGCCGGCCGGCACGCTCTCCGGCGGCGAGGCGCAGCGCATCCGGCTGGCCACCCAGATCGGGTCCGGCCTGGTCGGCGTGCTCTACGTGCTCGACGAGCCGCGCATCGGGCTGCACCAGCGCGACAACCACCGGCTGATCGAGACGCTGACCCGGCTGCGCGACCTCGGCAACACGCTCATCGTCGTCGAGCACGACGAGGACACCATCGCCACCGCCGACTGGGTCGTCGACATCGGCCCGGGCGCCGGCGAGCACGGGGGCCAGGTCGTGCACTCCGGCACCGTCGCCGACCTGCTGACCACCCCGACTCGCTCACCGGCAAGTACCTCTCCGGCCGGCGCGAGATCCCGACCCCGCAGGTGCGCCGGCCGCAGGAGACGGGCCGCGAGGTCACCGTGGTGCAGGCGACCGGAGCACAACCTCGACAAGGTCGACGTGTCGTTCCCGCTGGGCAACCTGGTCGCCGTCACCGGGGTGTCCGGTTCGGGCAAGTCGACCCTGGTCAACGACATCCTCTACAACGTGCTGGCCAACAAGCTCAACGGCGCCCGGCACGTGCCGGGGCGGCACAAGACGGTCACCGGCCTGGAGCACCTCGACAAGGTCGTGCACGTCGACCAGGGCCCGATCGGCCGCACGCCGCGGTCCAACCCGGCCACCTACACCGGCGTCTTCGACCACATCCGCAAGCTGTTCGCCACGACCACCGAGGCGAAGATCCGCGGCTACCAGCCGGGCCGGTTCTCGTTCAACGTCAAGGGCGGCCGCTGCGACGCGTGCTCCGGCGACGGCACGATCAAGATCGAGATGAACTTCCTGCCCGACGTCTACGTGCCCGTGCGAGGTCTGCCACGGCGCCCGCTACAACCGCGAGACGCTCGAGGTGCACTTCAAGGGCAAGACGATCGCCGACGTCCTCGACATGCCGATCGAGGAGGCCGCCGACTTCTTCTCCGCGGTCCCCGCCATCGCGCGGCACATGCGCACGCTCAACGACGTCGGCCTGGGCTACGTGCGGCTCGGCCAGCCGGCGCCCACCCTGTCCGGTGGCGAGGCGCAGCGCGTCAAGCTCGCCACCGAGCTGCAGAAGCGGTCCACCGGGCGCACCGTCTACGTGCTCGACGAGCCGACCACCGGGCTGCACTTCGAGGACATCCGCAAGCTGCTCGGCGTGCTCCAGGGCCTGGTCGACAAGGGCAACACGGTCCTGGTCATCGAGCACAACCTCGACGTCATCAAGTCGCGCCGACTGGCTGGTCGACCTCGGGCCCGAGGGCGGCAGCGGCGGTGGCCGGGTGATCGCCGAGGGCACTCCCGAGCACGTCGCCGCGCTCGAGCACTCGCACACCGGGCGGTTCCTCGCGCCGGTGCTGGCGAAGACGGCCCGCACCACGACCCGCGCCACCGGCACCAAGGCCGCGACCACGCCGCAAGGCGGCGACGGCCAGGCGGCCAAGGCGACGACGACGAAGGCGGCGACCCGCACGGTCACGACCACCACGGCGGCGCCGACCCGCAAGGCCCCGGCACGGAAGGCGACCGCCGCGGCGGCGGCCCGCACGCCACGGCCGCGGCGAGCCGCGACCAGCGCGCCGCGGTGAAGCCGACAGGGCGGCCACGGCGACCGCCGCGACCGCGAAGCCGCAGCCCGCCGGACCGCCACCAAGCGCGCCGCCAGCTGACCGCTCACCAGGCCCAGCCGTCTCACGGATGCGAGGCCTCCAGGTTCGCCGGCTCGGTCACGAAGCGTTCCGGTGCCGACGCTGTGCGTGGACCGGCCGAGGCAGACTCAGTCCTCGCCGAGGTAGGCCTTGCGCACGTCGTCGCTGGCGAGCAGCTCCTGGCCGGTGCCGGAGAGCACGATGTTGCCGACCTCGAGCACGTAGCCCTTGGTGGCGCGCTTCAGGGCGGCCTGGGCGTTCTGCTCGACGAGCAGGATCGTGGTGCCCTGCTGCTGGAGCGTGGTCACCGTGGTCATGATCTTCTTCATCATCAGCGGGGACAGGCCCATCGACGGCTCGTCGAGCATGAGCAGCTTGGGGCGGCTCATCATCGCCCGGCCCATGGCGAGCATCTGCTGCTCGCCACCGGAGAAGGTGCCGGCCGGCTGGGCGCGGCGCTCCTCGAGGATCGGGAACAGCGCGAACGCCGCGTCGAGGTCGTCGCGGATAGGCCCTTGTCCTTGCGGGCGAACGCCCCGAGGCGCAGGTTCTCCTCGACGGTGAGCCGGGGGAAGATCCGCCGGCCCTCGGGGGAGTGGGCCAGGCCCAGCTGGACGATGTCGTGGGCCTGGACCGTGGTGATGTCCTTGCCCTGGAAGGTGATCGACCCGGCCACCGGGCGGAGCAGGCCCGAGATGGTGCGCAGCGTCGTCGTCTTGCCGGCGCCGTTGGTGCCGATCAGGGTGACGACCTCGCCCTCGCCACGCGAAGGTGATGCCCTTGACGGCCTTGATCTTGCCGTAGGACACCTCGAGGTCCTTGACCTCCAGCATGGCGCTCATGCGCTCTCCTCGTCCTCGTCGTCGCCGCCGATGTAGGCCTCGATGACCCGGTGGTCGGACTGCACCTCGCCGGGCGTGCCCTCGACGAGCAGCGGCCCGCGCACCAGGCAGAGCACCCGGTCGCAGAGGTTGAAGATGAACCGCATGTCGTGCTCGATCACGACGACCGCGAGCCCGCTGTCCCTGATCTTGAAGATCAGGTTCATCGTCGCCTCGGTCTCCTTGCGGGTTCATGCCCGCCGTGGGCTCGTCGAGCAGGAGGACTGCGGGTCGGTGGCCAGCGCGCGGGCGATCTCGAGGCGCCGCTGGTCGCCGTAGGGCATGTTGCGCGCCAGCAGCTCGGTCGACCTGCCCAGCCCGACGTAGTCGAGCAGCTCCTGGGCCCGCTCCCGGGTCGTCGGCCTCCTCGCGCTTGAACTTCGGCCCGCGCAGGATCGAGGTGAAGCGCCATCGACGAGGTGCGGCAGTAGCGCCCGACCATGACGTTCTCGAGCGCCGTCATGTTCGCGAACAGCCGGATGTTCTGGAAGGTGCGGGCCATGCCGGCCCGCACCACCGCCAGCGGCTTCGGGGGCAGGGTCTCGCCGTTGAGCGTGACCTGGCCCTCGGTCGGGATGTACATGCCGGTGAGGCAGTTGAAGAACGTGGTCTTGCCGGCCCCGTTGGGGCCGATGAGCCCGACGATCTCGCCCTCGTGCACCTTCATGCTGACGTCGTCGACGGCGGTGAGACCGCCGAACCGCATCGTCACGCCGCTGGCCTCGAGGACGACCTAGCTGGGTGCGAGCGGGCGCCGAGGGTCGCTGGTCGTTGCGGTCATCCGGGGTCTCGGTCTGACGGTCATTTCGCCTCCTGGAGGTGCTCTGCCTGGACCAGCTCGACGAGGCTCGGTGTCGTCTTCGTGGAACTCCAGCTGGCGCCGCTTGCTCGGCACCAGGCCCTCGGGGCGGAACCGCATCATGACGACGAGGAGCAGGCCGAAGATGCAGCAGCCGGTAGTCGTTGACCTCGCGCAGCTTCTCGGGAAGCAGCTTGAGGATCGTGGCGCCGACGAGCACGCCCACCACGGTGCCCATGCCGCCGAGGACGACGGCCGCGAGCAGGAACGCCGACTCGAGGAAGACGAACTGGTCCGGGCTCACCGAGGTGTCCTGGTGCGCCTTGATCGTGCCGGCCAGCCCGGCGAGGAACGCGCCGACGGCGAAGGCGAGCAGCTTGAGGCCGAAGACGTTGACGCCCATCGCCTCGGCGGCCCGCTCGTCCTCGCGGATGGCGACCCAGCCGCGCCCGATCCGGCTGTCGTTGAGCCGGACGAACACCAGCATGACGAACACTGCGAAGCAGCAGCAGCAGGAAGTAGTAGTTGCTGAACCGGCCGAGCGGGATGCCGGCGAAGGTGGGACTCGCGCCGAAGTCGAACCCGCCGAACTGCAGGTCGGGGATGGCCGGGATGCCGTTGGGCCCGTTGGTGAGGTCGGGTCCGTTGTTGCCGTCGAGGTTGAACATCGTCAGCCGGAAGATCTCACCGAAGCCGAGGGTCACGATGGCCAGGTAGTCGCCGGAGACGCGCAGGGTGGGCGTGCCGATGATCAGGCCGAAGGTGGCCGACAGGCGGCCGCGCCGATGAGCATGACGACGACGAACGGCGGCTGCCAGCCGACGGTGGCGAACGCCGAGTTCGAGAGCATCGCGCCGCACGTAGGCGCCGGTGCCGAGGAAGGCGATGTACCCAGGTCGAGCAGGCCGGCGAGGCCGACGACGATGTTCAGGCCCATCGCGGTGGCCGCGAAGATCAGGATCTGCGTCGCGATCGACATGTTGGCGTCCGAGCCGTTCTGGGTGAACGGGAAGAGGAACGCGACGGCGAAGGCCGCCGAGGGGATGACCTGCCGGTGCCGCTGGGAGATGAAGCCGAACCAGGTAGCCCCCGAAGCCGGTGCCAGCGCGAACGCGACCATGCCGATGAGGCGACCAGGAACAGGCGCGAAGATGATGCCGTCCTGCAGGCCCAGCGTGTAGGCGACGGCGAAGAGCAGCACGGCCATGAGCACGACGATGATGACGATCTCGAGCAGCTACCCAGCCCGGGCAGCACCTTGAAGAGCGGGTCGATGGCGGCGTCGGTGGCAGCAGGGCTGCCGACGAGCAGGGCGATCGCACCCACGAGCGCCACCCAGCCGCCCGCGTTGAGGTTGATCAGGCCGCTGGTCTTGCGCGGTCGATCGAGCACCAGGACGAGGAACATGATGCCGTGCCGTGATGCCCAGCGCCTGAAGCGCACGGGCGCTGTCCACCCGGGGCCCAGCCGCGTGAGCGGCCCGCGGGCGACGAGCAGGAACACGACGGCCAGGACCGCGACGAAGATCATGGAGTAGAGCTGGATGCCGAGCCGGGTAGAAGCGGACCGAGATGTCACCGAGGATGCGGTTGTCGAAGGACCACGACAGGAAGGCCGCTGATCATCATCAGGGCACCGCCGACGATGGCGAGCGGCAGGGCACTGCGGCGAGCGCGCCTGCTTGGCTCGGCGCGGGCGTCGTCCGAGAGAGGGGAGCATCGTGCTCATGCCCGGTCCACCACCCTCGCGCCGAGGAGGCCCTGCGGTCGGAAGACCAGGACGAGGATGAGGAGGCCGAAGGCCCAGACGTCCTTCCACGCGGCTGCCACCGAACGTGCCCGGGATGAACTGCATGGCCATCGCCTCGACGACGCCGAGGATCAGCCCGCCGACGACGGCGCCCCAGATGTTGCCGATGCCGCCGAGCACGGCGGCGGTGAACGCCTTGAGGCCGGCGAGGAAGCCCATCCGGAAGTTGATGTTGCTGATCTGCAGGCCCTGCGCGACACCGGCGACGGCGGCGAGGGCGGCGCCGAGGTGAAGGCGACCACGATGATCCGGTCGACGTTGATGCCCATCAGGCGGGCGGTGTCGGGGTCCTGGGAGACGGCCTGCATGCCGCGGCCGGTCTTGGTGCGGTTGACGAAGTACCAGAGGCCGGCGGCGCACATGACCAGGCGCCGATGGTGAAGATGGCCGAGCGCTGGATGGTCACCCCGCCGACCTGGAAGGCCGGGCCGGTGACGACGGCGATCTGCGGGAACGGCAGCGCTGCTTGGCGTCCGGGAGTGAAGAACGGATTGCCGTAGAAGAGCGACGGCCTCCTGGAGGAACACCGAGATGCCGATGGCCGTGATGAGCGGTGCGAGCCGCGGCGCGTGCCGCAGCGGGCGGTAGGCGAATGCGCTCCATGAGGACCGCCGTGGTGACCGAGGCGATGATCGCGCCGATGATCATGAAGGGCAGCACCCACAGGGCGGTGTTGCCCTGGAAGAAGACGGTCCAGGTCGCGAAGGCTCCGAAGGCACCGATCATGAAGATCTCGCCGTGGGCGAAGTTGATCAGCTGGACGATGCCGTAGACGACCGTGTAGCCGACCGCGATCAGGGCGTAGAGCGATCCCAGGGTCAGCCCGTTGACGAGCTGCTGGGCGAAAGGCGTCCACCACGACCTCCTAGTTGACGGTGGTAAGGCTGGGGAGCGTGCGGGTGACGTGGGAGTGTCCCCGCCACGCGGACCGCTGCAGGGACGGGCGCGAGCGGCCCGCCACCGACGGCGGTGGTCCGTGGACCACCCCGCCGTCATACGGGTGCTACTGGTACTTGAACTCGAAGGTGCGGTCTTCGACGGCGACCCACTTGCCGGCCTTGACCTTGTAGATGGTGAGGACCTTGGTCGTCGTGTCGCCGCACTGGTCGAACGCGACCTTGCCGGTGACGCCGTCGAAGGACGACCTTGCCGACCGCGTCGATGGTGGCGTGACGGGCCGACTTCGGCTCGAGCCGCGCTGGCGAGCGAGATCTTCAGCGCGTTGATGATGGCGTTGGCGGCGTCGTAGGAGTAGGCGCCGTAGGCCTCGTAGGGCTCTGCGTAGCCAGCCGCCTGGTAGTCGGCGATGAACTCCTTGGCCGACCTCGGAGGGTGTCGGTCGGCGCGCCGACCGAGGTGGCGAGGTCGCCGTTCGCGGTCGCACCGGCGAGCTGGATGTACTTCGGGTCGAAGATGCCGTCGCCACCCATGAGCGGGACGTTGAGGCCGGCGGCCTTCATCTGCTGCGAGAACGGACCGGCCTGCGGGAACTCGCCGCCGTAGTACACGGCCTTCGGGTTCGACGGCTTGATCTTGCTGAATGACGGCGTCGTACTTGTCTCGTCGGGGTTGATCGTCTCGGCCGCGACGATCTGTGCCGCCGAGCTTGGTGAACTCCTCGGTGAACGCGTCGACCAGGCCCTGGCCGTAGGCCTTCTTGTCGTGGACCGTCGCGACCTCCTTGATGCCGCCTTCCCGAACAGGTAGCGCGCCGCGAACGGGCCCTGGATCGAGTCGGTCGTGCAGGTGCGGAAGTACGTCGGGTATGCGCGCTTGGGGTGGCGCGAAGTCGGCGCCCTGGGTCAGCGACGGGTTGGTGTTGGCCGGCGACACCTGGGTGATCTTGGCGGACGAGAAGCACGGGCTGCGCGCTGCTGGGCGACGCTGGAGTTGAGCGTGCCGACGACCCCGATGAGTCGGTCGTCGGCCGCGAGCTTGGTCGCGGCGTTCTTGCCGACGTCGGGCTTGGCCTCGTCGTCCTCGGGCGACGATCTCGATCGTCCAGCCGGGGATGGCGTTGCTGTCGTTGGCCTGCTTGATGGCCAGGTCGACCGAGTGCTTGATGCCCAGGCCGAGGGCGGACAGGTCGCCGGAAAGGGGCGCGATGACGCCGATCTTGACGGTCTTGGTGGCGCCGCCGTCCCGGTCGACGACGAGGTGTCACTGCGGCTGTCGCACGCGGCCACGGCGAGCGCGGTCACCACGAGCGGGACGCCAAATCGGAACAATGGAACGCTGATGCACATTTCCTCCTGAGTGGTTACGTCCGGGCGCAGTCTTCCGGCCCCCGCGACGTCCGCGAAGCTACCGGGCACCCTAGACGCCAGAGCGTCGGATACCTGAAGAATCCACGCGGTTTGTGCCCTGGTCGTTATGGCCATGCGGCTGCCGAAGGTCGACCTGCACCGGAATTTCAAGGTATGCCGTGCGGCCCAGCGCCGCGCAGCCCGTCGGGCTCCCTGACCGCAGCGCATGGACCGCGGTGGCGAGCAACCCGGCATACCCACGATGCTTGACAGGTCACCGTACACCACGACGACCGGAACGGAGTGGGCATGGGCGAGAACATCACGCGGCGCACGGTGCTGCGGGGAGCGGTGCGATGGGAGCGGTCGCCGCGTCGGCCGCGTCCCTGGCCGCGTGCGGCAGCCCTCGCCGAGCTCACCGCGACCACCGGGTCGGCAGCGACCACGACCGGGGACGCCGTGTCCAGCGCCGGACGCGGGGGCGGCTCGGCGGCGTCCGGCACCAATCGCCAAGGCCGACATCCCGGTCGGCGGCGGCAAGATCGTCGACGGCCTCGTCGTCTCACCCAGCCGACAGCCGGGGACTTCAAGGCGTTCACGTCGATCTGCACCCACCAGGGCTGCACCGTGGGCCCGGTCGCCAACGACAAGATCATGTGCCCATGCCACGGCAGCGGCTTCGACACCAGCACCGGCGCGGTCGTCAACGGCCCGGCCACGCGCGCGCTGGCCGCCAAGAGCGTCACCGACAGCGGGGACAGCATCATCGTCAGCCTGACCGCGGCACCCGCTCGTAGAGTGGGGTCGTGTCGGAAGCGTTCGTGGACCGGCGGGGCGGGCAGCCCGGCCGACCTAGCGTCCGCGGCCGGGGAGGTGCCGGCCGACCCCGGGGTCTACCGGTTCCGGGACAAGGACGGCCGGGTCATCTACGTCGGCAAGGCCAAGTAGCTGCGCCCGCGGCTGGCCTCCTACTTCCAGGACGTCACCGCGCTGCACCAGCGCACGGCGACCATGGTGCGCACCGCGCGCCAGCGTCGAGTGGACCGTCGTCGCCACCGAGGTCGAGGCGCTCCAGCTCGAGTACTCCTGGATCAAGGAGTTCGACCCGCGGTTCAACGTGCGGTATCGCGACGACAAGTCCTACCCGTTCCTCGCGGTCACCCTTGCCGACGAGTTCCCCCGCGCCCAGGTGATGCGCGGCGAGAAGCGCAAGGGCACCCGCTACTTCGGGCCGTACTCGCACGCCTGGGCGATCCGCGAGACCCTCGACCTGCTCCTGCGGGTCTTCCCGATGCGCACCTGCAGCACCGGTGTCTTCAAGCGGGCCGGCCAGAGCGGGCGCCCCTGCCTGCTCGGCTACATCGACAAGTGTTCAGCGCCGTGCGTCGGGCGGGTGACCGAACAGGAGCACCGAGCCATCGCCGAGGAGTTCTGCGACTTCATGGCCGGCAACACGAGCAAGTTCGTACGACGCGCGGAGAAGTCGATGCGCGACGCATCCGCCGCGCTCGACTACGAGCGGGCTGCGCAGCTGCGCGACGACCTACAGGCGCTGACCCGGGCGCTGGAGAAGAACGCGGTCGTGCTCGCCGACGCCACCGACGCCGACGTCTACGCCATCGCCGATGACGAGCTCGAGGCGGCGGTCCAGGTGTTCCACGTGCGCGGGGGGCGGGTCCGCGGGCAGCGCGGCTGGGTCGTCGAGAAGGAGAGCGAGGACCTGCCCAGCCTCGTCGAGCACCTGCTGCAGCAGGTGTACGGCGACCGTGCCGCGCGATGCCGTGCCGCGCGAGGTGCTCGTCCCAATACTGCCCACCGACACCGAGAGCATGGCCGCTTGGCTGGGCAGCCACCGCGGGGCCGGCGTCGCCGTCCGGGTGCCGCAGCGGGGTGACAAGCGCGCCTTGATGGACACCGTGCGACGCAACGCCGAGCAGTCCCTGAACCGCCACAAGCTCACTCGCGCTGGGGATCTCACCGCCCGCAGCCAGGCGCTCGCGCAGTTACATGACGCGTTGGCTCTGCCAGACGCGCCGCTGCGGATCGAGTGCTACGACGTCAGCCACGTGCAGGGCGCCCAGGTGGTGGCCTCGATGGTCGTCTTCGAGGACGGCCTGGCCCGCAAGTCGGAGTACCGCCGCTTCGCCATCCGCGGCCCTGCTGCCCTGCCGGGCGCGGATGGTATGCCGGACGACGCCCATACGTCGACGACACCGCGGCCATGCGCGAGGTGCTGACCCGCCGGTTCCGCCGGCTGCTCGACGCGCCCGCAGCTACCCCCGACCCGGACACCGGCCGCCCGCGCAACTTCGCCTACCCGCCCAACCTCGTCGTCGTGGACGGCGGGCTGCCGCAGGTCCGGGCGGCCGCCTCGGTGCTCACCGAGCTCGGCATCGGCGACATCAGCGTTGTGGGGCTGGCCAAGCGGCTCGAGGAGGTCTGGCTGCCCGACTCCGACTTCCCGGTGATCCTGCCGCGGGCCAGCGAGGGTCTCTACCTGCTGCAGCGGGTGCGCGACGAGGCGCACCGGTTCGCCATCACCTTTCACCGCCAGCGCCGGTCCAAGGCGATGACGACCTCGGCGCTGGACGGCATACCGGGCCTGGGCGACACGCGGCGCAAGGCCCTGCTGGCCCGGTTCGGGTCGGTGAAGCGGCTGCGCACCGCGAGCGAGGAGCAGCTGGTGCAGGTAGGCGGGATCGGGCCGGCGCTGGCCCGAACCATCCACGACGCGCTGGCCACCGAGTCGTCTCAGCCGGCGCCCGGCGTTAACGTGACAACCGGAGAAGTGGTGGACTGACCGGTGTAAAGCCCGGCAAGAGGGAGGTCGGCGTGGCCGAGCAGTCGCCCGCGCACGAAGCTGCCGAGGGCGCGATCGCCGACTTCGCAGCCGAGCGAGTGCCGCTCATCATCCTGACCGGCATGAGCGGGGCCGGCCGCTCGACGGCGGCGAAGGTCCTGGAGGACCTGGGCTGGTACGTCGTCGACAACCTGCCGCCCCAGATGCTCGACCACCTGCTGCACCTGCGTACCGAAGCCGCGGCGAGCAACCCCGACGAGCTGCTGCGCCTTGCTGTCGTCATCGACGCCCGGACCCGAACCTTGTCAGACGAGTTCACCGCGGTGCTCGGTGCGATGCGGGCCGGCGCGGACCGTCCGGTGCTGATCTTCTTCGACGCCACCGACGAGGACCTGGTCCGCCGGTTCGAGAGCGTGCGCCGGCCGCACCCGCTGCAGGCCAGCGGCCGGCTGCTCGACGGGATCACCGCCGAACGCCAGCTCGTCGCCGAGCTGCGCTCCAACGCCGACCTGCTCGTGGACACCTCCGGCCTCAATGTCCACCAGCTGACCGCGAAGGTGACCTCGCTCGTCGACACGACGACCGAGTCGCGCGTGCGGGTGGCCCTGATGTCGTTCGGCTTCAAGTACGGCGTCCCGCTGGACGCAGACTTCGTGTTCGACATGCGCTTTCTGCCCAACCCGTTCTGGGTGCCCGAGCTGCGCTCGCTCACCGGGCGTGATGCTGCGGTCGCCGAGTACGTGCATGGGCAAGAGCTCGGCCCGGAGCTTCACCGACCGGGTGGTCTCGATGATGGAGCCGGTGTTCGACGGCTACCTGTCCGAAGGCCGTCGCTACGCGACGGTCGCGGTGGGGTGCACCGGAGGCAAGCACCGCTCGGTGGCCGTGGCCGAGCACCTGTGCGGACGGCTGCGCAGCGACCCGTCGACACCTTCATCGTCCATCGCGACTTGGGCCGCGAGTGAGATTCGGGGACGTGGGGCGCAGGTGAGGAGCAACCGCGTCGTGGCGCTCGGCGGGGGGCACGGGCTCGCGGCGTCCCTCGGTGCCCTCAAGCTGATCTCCGACGAGGTGACCGCGGTCGTCACCGTCGCCGACGACGGCGGCTCATCCGGGCGACTGCGGTCCGAGCTGGACGTGCTGCCCCCCGGCGACCTGCGGATGGCCCTGGCCGCGCTGTGCGAGGACAGTGAGTGGGGCCACACGTGGCGCGACGTGCTGCAGCACCGGTTCAAGGGCGACGGGCCCCTTGCCAACCACGCGCTGGGCAACTTGCTCATCGTGTCGCTGTGGGAGCACCTCGGAGACACCGTCGCTGGGCTGGACCTCGTCGGACGGCTGCTGCAGTCGCGCGGCCGGGTGCTGCCGATGGCTGCCGTGCCGTTGCAGATCGAAGCCGACGTGCTCGGCGACGACCCGGCCGACCCAGACGCGGTGCGGACCGTGCGAGGCCAGCATCTGGTCGCGTCCACGCCCGGCCGGGTCCTGGCCATCCGGGTGCTGCCGCAGGACCCGCCGACCTGCCCAGAGACCGTCGAGGCCATCGCGAGCGCCGACTGGGTCTTCCTCGGGCCGGGGTCGTGGTTCACGTCTGTGCTTCCGCACGTGCTCGTGCCGGAACTGCGGGCCGCCCTGGTGCGGACCCGAGCGCGGCGGGTGCTCAACCTCAACCTCGACGTGCATACCGCGGAGACCCGCGGGTTTCGGGTCAGTGACCACCTCACGTCACTTCTGCACCACGCGCCAGACCTGCGTCTGGACGTCGTGCTGGCCGACCCCGCCTGCCTCGACGACGAGCGCGAGATAGCCCAGGCGGCCGGCTCGCTCGGCGCGAAGCTCGTCGTCGCGCCCGTCTCAGCCTTGGGCAAACCCGAGGAGCATGACTCCCTACGCCTCGCCGCGGCATACCGAGATGTGATCCGTTAGGCTGGCGCCCCGGCACGTCCCACAGGGGGGCGAATACGCGCCGCCCGGCGCGAAATAGGGGCAGGTTGCGCCATGGCGATGACCGCGAAGGTCAAGGACGAGCTGAGTCGGCTCACGGTCACCAAGCCGTGCTGCCGCAAGGCCGAGGTGTCCGCGACCATCCGGTTCGCCGGGGGGCTGCACATCGTCGGCGGCCAGATCGTCGTCGAGGCCGAGCTGGACACCGCCAACGCCGCGCGCCGGCTGCGCCGTGACGTCGCGGAGGTCTATGGCCATCGTTGCGAGGTCCTGGTCATGTCGGCTGGTGGGCTGCGCAAGGGCAGCCGGTACGTCCTGCGCGTCATCGACGACGGGGCGACCCTGGCCCGCCAGACCGGGCTCGTCGACACCCGAGGGCGGCCGGTGCGTGGGCTGCCGCCCAAAGTGGTGAGCGCGAGCGCGTGCGACGCCGAAGCAGCCTGGCGCGGGTCCTTCCTCGCCCATGGCTCGCTGACCGAGCCCGGGCGCTCGTCCGCACTGGAGGTGACCTGCCCGGGCCCGGAGGCCGCGCTGGCCCTCGTCGGGGCGGCGCGCCGGCTCGGCATACAGGCCAAGGCGCGCGAGGTGCGTGGCGTGGACCGGGTCGTCATCCGCGATGGGGACGCCATCGCGGCGATGCTCACTCGGCTCGGGGCGCACGAGGCCGTCCTGGCCTGGGAGGAGCGCCGGATGCGGCGCGAGGTGCGGGCCACCGCTAACCGGCTGGCCAACTTCGACGACGCCAACCTGCGCCGGTCGGCCCGTGCCGCGGTGGCCGCCGGCGCCCGAGTCGAGCGGGCCATGGAGATCCTCGGCGACGACGTCCCTGACCACCTGCGGGAGGCCGGCACGCTGCGCCTGGCCCACAAGCAAGCCTCGCTGGAGGAGCTGGGTCAGCTGGCCGATCCGCCGATGACCAAGGACGCGGTCGCCGGCCGGATCCGGCGGCTGCTGGCCATGGCCGACAAGCGCGCGCTCGAGCTGGGCATCCCGATCACCGACGCCAGCCTCACGCCGGAGATGCTCGACAGCTGAGCGGTTCGCCCGACGCTCAGGGCGTCTGATGCCAGCCTGCGCCAGTGTCGATGCCGTACACCGGCCAGGTCATGAGGATGTTCGGTTCGGACGGGGACGCCGTGACCGCTGCCTGGTACGTTTCGGAGCCGAAGAAGGCGTCGGCGGCCTCCCTTGACTCCCAGACCTCGACGACCCGATAGCCGCCCTCGATCGGGCCCCCGGCGTGAAACAGTGCGCCGTCGGGGGAGCCAGACTCGTTGACCTTGGTCACAACCTCCTCGTACTGCTGGCGGGTCAATCCGGGGATCTCTGCAAGCATCGCCAGTGCCATGGCCGCTCGCCTCCATTCTTGTTCTGGCCGACGGCCGATGCGCCGTCTGTTCGCGCCGTTCCCACCGTGCCGCCCTGGCGGGGGAGCGGCCAGGAACGAAACCGGCACACTCACCGGCACAGTGACACTCGGAATCGGGACCAACGAGGACAAGCCAGGGTTGGCGTTGCTAGCGTGAGGGCATCCAGATCCCGCTGGTGGGGCCACAAATGCGCAAAGGCTTGGCATGGCATCAGGAGCGCCTGAGCGTGACGCGTCCCAGTTTGCCGAAAGCCAGTTCGCCGAAATGCTGCGGCGCCATCGGGCTGCCGCGGGGCTCACCCAGGAGGAGCTGGCCGAACAGGCTGGGTTGAGTGTGCGGGGCCTGCGGTACTTGGAGCACGGCATACGCCGCCCGTACCCAGAGACACTGCGGCGGCTTGAGGACGCGCTGGTGCTGGGTCCTGACGAGCGTCAGGCCCTGCGGGCGGCCGCCCGTTCTGCGGCCGGCCCGCAGTCTGGCGCCAGGCTTGCGGTTGGCGCCTTGCCGCAGGAACCGAACCCGCTGATCGGGCGGGAGCGGGATCTCGCGATCGTGACCAGCACGATCGGGCTAGGCCACGTGCGGGTCCTGACCCTCACCGGGCCTGGCGGGGTCGGCAAGACCCGTCTCGCTCTGGAGGCTGCCAGCGCCGTGCGGGGGACCTTTGCCGAGGTCATCTGGGTCCCGCTGGCGACGCTTGCCGACCCCGACCTGCTCCCGTCTGCGATCGCTCAGGCACTGGGCGTGACGCAGACTGGCGCCATGGCGCTGGTGGAGGGCCTGGTTGCCAGCCTGCGCAACCGCTCGGTCCTGCTGCTGCTGGACAACTTCGAGCACGTCGCAGCGGCAGCCTGCGTGGTCTCCGACCTGGTTTCGTCCTGCCCGCAGCTGTCGGTGCTGGCCACGAGCCGGACTGCCCTGGACCTGCGGGTCGAGCACGAGATCCGGCTGGCGCCGTTAGCGACGCCAGCGTCGGCCGGCAAACCGGCCGTCGCAGCGCTCGCGGCCAACCCGGCCGTCGACCTCTTCGTGCGCCGGGCTCAGGCCGTGCAGCCGGACTTCACACTGACGAGCGACAATGCGGCCACGGTTGCGCAGATCTGCCGTGAGCTCGAGGGCCTGCCGCTGGCCCTGGAACTCGCCGCCGCGCGCGCCCGGGTCCTGCCTCCCAAGGCCATGCTGGCGCGCCTTCGGCCCCGCCTCACCTTCTTGACGGGCACCGCCGCGGACCTGCCCGCGCGCCAGCGGACCATGCGATCCACGGTCGCGTGGAGCGTCGGGCTGCTCACCCCCGGCGAGCAGGACATGTTCCGTCGCCTGGGGGTGTTTCACGGCGGCTGCACCATGGCTGCCATCGAGGCCGTGTGCCCTGGCGTCGGCGACGATCAGGGCGACGTGCTGACCCGGGTCGAGGCGCTACAACGTGCCAGCCTGCTGACGCTGCAGGCCGACGACGAAGAGGACCCACGGTTCTCGATGCTCGAAACCATCCGTGAGTACGCGCAGCTCACGCTGGTGGGGAGCGGCCACGGTGGCGATCTGAGCAGGCGCCACGCCGAGCACTTCGTGACCGTGGCCGAAGCGGCCGCCCGAGGTTTCTACACGGCCGACATGGCGTGGTGGCTTAG
Source organism: uncultured Actinomycetota bacterium (assembly GCA_963724925.1). GTDB lineage: Bacteria > Actinomycetota > Actinomycetes > Actinomycetales > Dermatophilaceae > Phosphoribacter. The sequence goes on from CAVRXF010000014.1 coordinate 142,892, forward strand.
TCGGGTGGAGAAGGAACACGACAACCTGCGGGCGGCGCTTCGATGGAGCCTGACCAACCGCGACGCCGCTACCGCGCTGCGCCTGACAGCCGCCTTGTGGTCGTTTTGGTACATTCGCGGGTTCGCCACCGAGGCGCGGGCACATATCGCCAAGGTGCTGGCCATGTCCACGACCCCCGCAGTGGCGCTGCATCGAGCGCAGACGCTGCTCGGCGGCGGTCAGCTGGCGCTGACGCAGGGCGACTTGGAAGCCGCCACGGCCCACGTCCAGGAGAGTCTCGAGACGTACCGGGCACTGGACGATCCGCGGGGCACCGCCGAAGCGTTGCTGGCTGCCGGGTTCGTGCTGCGGCTTCAGGAGGACTACGACACCAGCCAGCGCCGACTCACAGAAGCCCTCGCGCTGGCTCGAACCTGTGAGCACCCATTCATCGCCGCGGCCGCGACGCACCATCTGGGGCTCATCGCAGCTGATGTCGATCATGACTACCCGGCGGCCCGAGCGCTGCTGCAGGACAGCCTCGCCCAGTACCGCGCCCTTGGCCTGCCGCGCTTCATAGCGCTTCTGCTGCTCGCCCTCGCGGACCTGGCCCGCGTGGTGGGCGACCCAGACCGGGCCTACCCGCTGCTCGCCGAGAGCGCGGCCCTGATGACGCAGGTCGGGGAGCACCTCGGCATCCCCGGCATCCTCGACGCCTGCGCTGACCTGGCCGCCGCCGAGGGTCGAACGGCCCGCGCGGTGCGGCTGGCCGCAGCGGCGGCGGGCCTTCGAGGCGAAAGCGGGACTCGCCCTTGGCCAGTTGGCCAGCGACACCAGGCACGCTGGCTCGCCCTTGCCCGGGAGTCGCTCGGCGAGGCGGCCTTTGACGAGGAATGGTCGGCCGGGGAGACGATGACCGGTCAGGACGCACTTGACTACGCGTTGGACGGGCACCGGCCGGCGGGTGCGCCTACCGACGTCCAGCGTAGTGCCGGTTCCTAAGTGAGGCGGGGCTTGACCGGGCTGGACGGACCGTTGACTGTCAGGCCCGATCTGCGTGGCGGGACCGTTGGTCAGCACTCTCGCGCTTGGAAAGAGGCCCGAATGGTCGACTTCCCGGGCTTCCGTTTGTCGGATCGAGTGTCTGGGGGTCGGGAACGCCTGCGGTTGAGGGTGATCGGGCTCGGTGAGGTTGATGCCCGGACGCGCACCTGCTAGCGCCGCCGGCGTGGGCCTGCCGCAGGCGGATCCCCCGCCGTTGTCACCCCGTCCCAGCCCCGGTCTCGCGACGCGAAGGACAGCGATTCTCACCGCCGGCCAACTCGGGGCTGAGCACCTCGAAGCACAAGGACTTAAACTGCAGGATCCGGCTGAATCAACTTCTCGCGGCTACGGAAACCAGAGCGCCGCCGCGGATCGCGGGTACGTTATATCGCTTGTGTGCGCCGAGAGAGATCACCGGGGCCGCGCGAACTGACCGCCACGCTCACAACTTCGGCCCTCACCGCCGGCACGCAGCGGGATCGCCCTCATCCCAGCCCTGTCAACCACGGAAGCCCGACGAGGACGTCGAATATTCTTCGGAATCTCGATTCAAAAAGTTTTGTGTTGAGTTGGAATGAGCGTAGAATGGATACATGTTCGAGAGCGTGTGTGAGCTGACGGTGGCCGCGGTGCAAACCGCGGACCCGTTCCGGCTCGCCGCCGCCCTCGCAAGGGTGAGCCAGGATCAGCTGGCCGCGATGAGCGCGGACGAGGCCGAATGTGTGGTCGCGGCCACCCAACGGGCGATCAACGCGCTGTCCGCTCGCCAGGCGGTGGCGGTCACCCGCTATACCGAGCATGTGCTCGAGCATGGGGACGCGCAGCGGGCGGCCCGGTACGGCGCCGGTGAGGGTATGCCGGTCGGCGCGCCGACCCCGCAGCAGCAGGCCGCCGCCGCGTTGGCGCCGATCCTGCGGATCGCGCCGCGGACCATGGTCACCCGCATCGACACCGCGCACACCCTCAGCCAGCTGCCGCGTACCGCCGCGATGGCCTGGGCCGGGGACCTGGAACCCTACCGGGTGAGCGTGATCACCCGGGCCGCCCGCACCGTGGAGCACCCGCGGCTGGGCGAGTTCGAGGCCCGGCTGCATCACGGGGACATCCGGGAGCTGCCCGGGTCGCGGGTGAAGACCCGCGCCGAGCTGATCGCGGCCCGCCTGGCCCCCCAACCCAACCCCACCGACCCGACCGACGCCGAGGACTCTGATGAGGGCAGCGGGGCGCAGCGGCAGGTGCGGGTCAGCCCCGGCGAGCAGGCCGGGCTTACCCACTGGGATGCGCAGCTGCCCGCCGAGGCGTCGGTGGCCATGTGGGCCGCCGTCGAGACCCTGGCCGCCCGGTACCGGGCCGGCAACCCAGACCTGACGGTGGCCCAATCCCGCGCCGACGCGCTGGCCGACCTGGTCCTCTCCGACGTCCACGTGTCCACCACCGCAACATTGATCATCCCCACCACCTCAGCCCCCACCACCTCAGCCCCCACAGGCGCAGCGGCGGAGTCCGACCCCGACCCGGGCGAGGTCCCAGCCGGGCACGCGGGTTCGCCGACTGCGGCCTCTGGTGGCCAGCCAGCGCCTGCAGCGACCGGGACGGCGAGCGACGGCTCAGCCGCGCAAGGCAGGCCCGTTCGGTCCGAATCCGCTGGGTCCAGCAGCGAGGCGAGCACCAGCGCACCGAGCGCGCGGGCCGCGTCGACGGGCACGCCCGCCGATGGACCGGTTGCGGATGACCCGCCGACCAACCCGGACACCGGCCCGGACCCCGACCCGGAATCCGAGCCGGCTCGTGGTCGGCCAGTGGGTGCTCTCACGAAGCTGACCCCGCCGCCGTGTGACTGCGCCGCTCAGCGTTCCCGGCCGTGGCTGGACCTGCTGGACCCGTTCGCACACCCGAGTGTGATCGTGGGCGGCTCGTGGGTCCAGGACCGGCCCGACCCGCCGCTGCACGCACGGTTCCAGACCGTGGTGCGCCAGGCCCGGGAGGTGGACGCCAACCCGAACCTGGCCCGCGACTGGCACGGGCGCACCTGGTTCGTCCCCAAGCCGGTGCTGATCCCCCCGGTGGGGATGCTGCTACCCGCGCAGGTCAACGCCATCCTGGCCAACCCAGACACCCACCTCCGCCTCGGCGCCGCCAACCCAGCTACTGGCGCCGTCGAGCACCTCGACGAAGCGCACCTACCGACCCGGCGCCGCCCTGGCCCGGCTGGTCCGAGCAAGGGATGGCACCTGCCGCTACCCCGGCTGCGCCACCCCCGCCGCCCGCTGCGACCTCGACCACGTCACCCCCTACCCAGCCGGCCCCACCGCGGCGGCGAACCTGCAGACACTTTGCCGGACCCACCACGGGTTCAAACACCACGGCGGCTGGACCGTCACCATGACCCCCGACGGCATCTGCACCTGGAGGGCCCCCAACGGACGCAGCCACACCACCCACCCCCACAACCTGCACGACGACGCCGCCTGACAACGTGACCTAGGCGTTACGTCCGCCTTGGCCTGGGCACTAGGGTGTTGTCGGCACTCCCCGAGACAGCGCGCCCCCGCGGCGCCATCGGGGTTCCCTCAATGTGGAAGGTAATGGAGCACCGTGACCGTTCGTGTAGGCATCAATGGCTTTGGCCGTATCGGCCGCAACTTCTTCCGGGCCGTGCAGGCGTCGGGTGCCGACGTGCAGATCGTCGCTGCCAACGACCTTATGGACAACAAGCAGATCGCCCACCTGCTCAAGTACGACTCCGTCCTCGGGGTCCTCAAGGACGACGTCTCGGCGGACGAGGGCTCGATCAGCGTCGGCAGCCAAAAGGTGAGGGTATTCGAAGAGAAGGACCCCGCCGCGATCGCATGGGGAGATGTCGGGGCCGACATCGTCATCGAGTCGACCGGTATTTTCACCGACGCGACCAAGGCCAAGGCGCACATCGACGGAGGCGCCAAGAAGGTCATCATCTCCGCGCCGGCTAAGAACGAGGACGCCACCTTCGTCATGGGCGTCAACCACGAGAGCTACGACCCGGCCAAGCACCACGTCGTGTCCAACGCCTCGTGCACGACCAACTGCCTGGCCCCCATGGCCAAGGCTCTGCACGACGAGCTGACCATCGTCAAGGGCCTTATGACGACCATCCACGCGTACACCCAGGACCAGAACCTGCTCGACGGCCCGCACAAGGACCCGCGCCGGGCTCGCTCCGCCGCCTTGTCCATCATCCCCACCTCCACCGGTGCGGCCAAGGCGATCGGCCTGGTCATGCCCGAGCTCAAGGGCAAGCTCGACGGCTACGCCTTGCGGGTCCCGACGCCGACCGGCTCGGCCACCGACCTCACCTTCCAGGCCGGCCGGGAGACGTCAGCCGACGAGGTCAACGCGATCGTCAAGGCGGCGGCCGAGGGCACCCTCAAGGGCTACCTCAAGTACACCGAGGACCCCATCGTCTCGGCCGACATCGTCACCGACCCGCACTCGTGCATCTTCGACTCGGGGCTGACCAAGGTCCTCGGCGACCAGGTCAAGGTCGTGGGCTGGTATGACAACGAGTGGGGCTACAGCTGCCGCCTCATCGACCTGGTCGAGCTGATGGGCGCCAAGCTCTGACCGACCGAAGGCCGACGAAGGAGCTGGCACCGTGAAGACCATTGCCGACCTGGGCGATCTGCGCGGCAAGCGCGTCCTCGTCCGCTCGGACCTGAACGTCCCGCTCGACGGCGAGACGATCACCGACGACGGACGCATCCGGGCGTCGGTGCCGACCATCAAGGCCCTGTCCGAAGGGGGCGCACGCGTCATCGTGTGCGCCCACCTCGGGCGCCCCAAGGGTGCACCGGAGGCTAGGTACTCGCTGGCTCCGGTGGCCAAGCGCCTCGGCGAGCTGCTCGGGCGCGACGTCGTCTTCGCGGCCGACACGGTCGGCCCGTCCGCCGACGCCGCGGTCGCGGCCGCCAAGGACGGCGATGTCGTCGTGCTGGAGAACCTTCGGTTCAACCCTGGTGAGACATCAAAGGTCGAGGCCGACCGCGCCGAGTTCGCCGACAAGCTCGCCTCTTACGCGGACGCGTTCGTCTCAGACGGCTTCGGGGTCGTGCACCGGGCGCAGGCGTCGGTCTACGACGTCGCCAAGCGGTTGCCGCACGCGACCGGGGGCCTAGTCTCAGCCGAGGTCGAGGTCCTCAAGCGGCTCACCCAGGACCCAGCCCGCCCGTATGCCGTGGTGCTCGGCGGTGCCAAGGTCGCCGACAAGCTCGCGGTCATCGACAACCTCATGCAGACCGCCGACCGGCTGCTCATCGGCGGGGGAATGGCCTTCACCTTCCTGGCGGCCGAAGGCCACGAGGTCGGCAGCAGCCTGCTGGACGCCGAACAGATCGACACGGTCAAGGGCTATCTCGCCAGCGCCCGGTCCGGTGGGGTGGAGATCGTCCTGCCGGTCGACGTCGTGGTCGCCTCGGCATTCTCGGCCGACGCGCGGATCGAGACGGTCGACGCCGACCAGATCCCGGCCGACATGATGGGCCTGGACATCGGGCCGAAGTCCGCGCAGCTCTACGCGAGCAAGCTCGCCGACGCCAAGACGGTGTTCTGGAACGGCCCGATGGGTGCGTTTGAGATGGCCCCGTACGCGGCCGGTACCAAGACGGTCGCCCAGGCCCTGGTCGAGCTGACCGCCCAGGGTGCGCTGACCGTTGTCGGCGGCGGTGACTCGGCCGCGGCCGTGCGCCAGTTCGGCTACGCCGACACCGACTTCGGGCACATCTCGACCGGGGGTGGCGCGAGCCTGGAGTACCTGGAAGGCAAGTCGCTGCCGGGTCTGACCGTGCTGGAGGAGAGCTGATGGCTGGCCGCGTCCCGCTCATGGCGGGCAACTGGAAGATGAACCTCGACCACCTGCAGGCGACCCACCTGGTGCAGAAGCTGGACTGGACGCTGCGCGACGCCAAGCACGACTTCGGCGCGGTGGAGGTGGCCGTGCTGCCGCCGTTCACTGACCTGCGGTCGGTCCAGACGCTCGTCGAGGGCGACAAGCTTTCGGTCAAGTACGGCGCCCAGGACCTGTCGGTCTACGACGACGGCGCCTACACGGGTGAGATCTCCGGCGCGTTCCTCGCCAAGCTCGGGTGCACCTACGTCGTCATCGGGCACAGCGAGCGACGCGAGTACCACGAGGAGTCGGACGAGCTGCTCAACGCCAAGGTCAAGGCCGCGTACCGGCACGGGCTCACCCCGATCCTGTGCTGCGGTGAGGGACTCGATGTGCGCAAGCAGGGCAACCAGGTCGCACACTCGGTGGGCCAGCTGACCAAGGACCTCGACGGCATACCGGCCGAGCAGGCCCGCAGCATCGTCATCGCCTACGAGCCGATCTGGGCCATCGGCACTGGCGAGGTAGCCACCCCGGCTGATGCCCAGCAGGTGTGCGCGGCGATCCGCACGCTGCTGGCGGAGCTGTACTCCGGCGACCTTGCCGACGGAGTCCGGGTCCTCTACGGCGGCTCGGTCAAGTCCTCGAACGTCGCCGCGATCATGGCCGAGGCCGACGTCGACGGTGCGCTGGTGGGCGGAGCCTCCCTGGATGCCGAAGAGTTCGCCAAGATCAGCCGGTACAGGGAGCACGTCGTCGGCTGAGCGTGCGCTTCGGTGCATGTCGGTCCGTTGGGTATCCTGGGCGAGTGACAGTGGTGAAGGTTGGCCTGCAGGTCTTGCTGGTCCTGTCGAGCCTGTTCCTGACCATGCTCATCCTCATGCACAAGGGCAAGGGCGGTGGCCTGTCGGACATGTTCGGCGGTGGGATGTCCAGCTCGTTGGGCGGGTCCACCGTGGCGGAGCGTAATCTCGACAGGTTCACGGTCGCCGTCGCGATCATCTGGTTCACTGCCGTCGTCGGGCTCGGGCTGCTCGAGCGCTTCGCCAGCTGAAAAAGGAGACCACACCACATATGGCCAGCGGGAATGCGATTCGCGGCAGCCGGGTAGGCGCCGGACCGATGGGAGAGGCCGAGCGCGGCGAGGCGGCGCCACGCGTCTTCATGTCGTACTGGTGCTGCAACGGGCACGAGACCCGTCCGAGCTTCGCCGAGGAGCCCGGGCTCGTCCTCCCTGACACGTGGGACTGCCCCCGCTGTGGCTTCCCAGCCGGCCCCGACCCCGACGACCCGCCCGCCCCGCCCAAGGTCGAGCCGTACAAGACCCACCTGGCCTACGTCAAGGAGCGCCGCAGCGACGCCGACGGGCAGGCCATCCTCGATGAGGCGTTGCTCACGCTGCGTCGCCGCGGCTTGATCCAGTAGCTCCCGCCGCGCCTGCGTCTGACTAGAAGTCGTCGTCCGACTCGGCCTCTGCCGCCACGGCGATCGCGAACCCGAGCGCCTCGATGATCGCCCGAGCAGCCGAGATCGTCCGCGGGCTGCCCACGATCGGGGCAACCGCAACCAGGACGTCCTGCACCTGGTCGACGGTCAGGCCCACGTCGGCCCCTGGGCCCACGTGCATCAGGTACGACGCTGGTGGGGCATCAACCGCCACTAATGCGGCTAAGCGGACAAGAATCAGCGTGGCCGGGTCGAGCTCGACCCGGCTAAGGGAGGCCGCCGTCATCTCCATGATCGTCTCCAGGACGGGTGCGTCTCCAGTAGCCATCAGTACTTCCTCTCGTCAGGCTTCAGCCCTTGCGGCTGAAGCCTCGCAAGGGTGTCACGCGTCTGCCCGCGCTGTCTGGGGCTTCGTCGAGATCATGGGCGCGACGCGGCGGTGTCGACGAGCCACAGTGTCGACTCGCACCCTCGGGGACTCCCGGCGGGCGCCTCGCGCGTGGGTGCCCCGGACAGCGCGCGGGAGACCGCCTCGGCTTTGTCAGCGCCGGAGACGAGAAACCAGGTATGCCGGGCGCGCGCCAGCGCGGGGAACGTGAGGGTGACGCGCTGCGGTGGCGGCTTGGGCGACCCCTCGACGCCAGCCGTTGGACGGTCGGTGATGTCCAGGGCGGGCTGCCCAGGAAACAGCGAGCAGATGTGCCCGTCCGGGCCGACCCCGAGCAGCAGGACGTCGAAGTCCGGCACGTCCTGACCGGGCGAGGCAGCGCGGGCCAGCTCACCGGCATACCGCCGGGCGCTGTCTTGCGGTGTCGCAACGAGATCCGGGCCAGCCACACCGTGCACGTGGTCCCCGTCAAGGGGCAGCGCGTCGAGCAGGGCGGCCCAATTCTGGGTGTCGTTGCGGTCTGCGTCGCCAGCCGGCAGGAACCGCTCGTCGCCCCACCACACATGCACGCGGCTCCAGTCGACCAGATTGAGAAACGGGGAAGCGCCCGCCGATGCCAGGACCGCCGACCCCATGCTGCCGCCGGTGAGCACGGCGTGCGCGACCCCGCGCGCAGCCTGCGCGTCGGCCAGGGCAAGCAGCAGCCGGGCACCGGAGGCGTCGGAGAGCTGCTGCTTGTCGGCGTGAACCACCACAACCGGTGCGGGGCGATGCGTCACGACGTGGTGGCCTTGTCGATCGCTCGCTTGAGCGCCGCGGGAGTCTGGGCGGCTGCCACCTTCTTCTCCCGCGCGGTCGGCTTCGCGGCCAGCTTGCGGGCCGTCGCGCGCTTGACCACCTCGACGTCATCGGTGTCCGGCGGCGGCGCAGCCACCACCATGGATGCCGCGAGCTGGGCGGCGCGGTTGCGGCGCAGCCGTTCGGACCGCCGGCGGGCCTCGCTCACCGTCGGTGTCCGGCCACTGCGCTCGGCCTCCCGTGCCGAGGTACGGTTGGAGCGCAGCAGCGCCAGCCCCTTACGCAGGACGTCGGCATAGGTCTCGTCGGGGTCGAGTCGGCGCAGCTCGTCGGCCAGACACTCGGCGTCGCCGCGCCGGCGCAGGCTGATCCGCCGGTCGGGCTGACCGGGCTGGGTCATCGTCGCCACCAGGTCCCCGGGTCGGACCAGGTCGACGGCCCCACCGGGACGCTCCAGCCGCACGCTGCGGATGCCGCTGCCGTGCGGCGTGCGCACCCGGGTCACCGGGACCTTGAGGGAGTGGGCCAGCCAGCCCGCCAACAGCTCGGTGGACGGCGACTCGAGCGCCCCGGCCACCACCGCAGCGGTCACCGGCTCGTACGGCGGACCGTCGAGCGCAGCGGCAAGCAAGCCCCGCCACAAGGTGACTCTCGTCCACGACAGGTCGGTGTCTCCGGGCTGGTACGTCTCCGCCAGCCGAGTGAGCATGGCTCGTGGCCGGGACGACTCGCCGGTGTCGGTGATCCGCCGGCTGGCCATCGCGGCGATCGGGTCGGCGCGCAGGTCCGTCGGCGCATGGCGCGGCCACCAGGCGACGACGGGGGAGTCGGGTAGCAGCAACGGGGTGACGACGCTTTGCCCCTGCCCGGACAGTGGGCCGTACAAGCGCAGCACGACGACCTCGCTCGCCCCGGCGTCGCCACCGACGCGGATCTGCCCGTCCATGCGACCGGCACCCCGACGGTTTCCCTCGACGACGACGACGATGCGGCAGGGATGCTGGCGGCTGGCGTCATTAGCGGTTTCGATGACCTCGTCGGCTGCCTGGTCGCTGACCACGATGATGAGGGTGAGGACGCGCCCCAGCGTCATCGCGCCGACCTCGTTGCGCAGCTGGACCAGCTTCTTGCTGATCGCCTCGGTGGAGGTCTTGGGCAGGTCGATGATCATGGAATCCTCCACTGGAGACCGTCGCGGGCCATCATGTCGTGGCTCGACTGCGGACCCCAGCCACCCGAGGCGTACTGCTGCGGCCGTCCGTGCCGGGACCACCAGCGTTCGACGGGGTCGAGGATCTGCCAGGCCAGCTCGACCTCCTCGTGCCGCGGGAAGAGCGGTGGGTCGCCGAGCAGGACGTCGAGGATCAGCCGCTCGTAGGCCTCCGGGGAGGACTCGGTGAACGCCGAGCCGTAGCCGAAGTCCATGGTGACATCGCGCACCTCCATCTGCGCGCCGGGCACCTTCGACCCGAATCGCAGCGTGATGCCCTCGTCGGGCTGGACCCGGATGACGATGGCGTTCTTTCCGAGCTCCTCGGTAGCGGTCTGCTCGAAGGGCTGGTGGGGGGCCTTCTTGAAGATCACCGCGATCTCGGTGGCCCGCTTGCCCAGCCGCTTACCGGTGCGAAGGTAGAACGGCACCCCGGCCCACCGGCGCGTGTCGATGTCGAGGCGCAGCGCGGCATACGTCTCGGTCGTCGACCCCTTGAGGACCCCTTGTTCCTGCAGGTAGCCCAGGACCTGCTCGCCGCCTTGCCAGCCCGCGGCGTACTGGCCGCGCGCGCTGCCCCGGCCGATGTCCTTGGGCACCCTGACTGCCGACAGCGCCTTCTCCTTCTCGGCACGCAGGTCCTGGGCGTTGAAGGAGACCGGCTCCTCCATCGCCGTCAGGGCCAGCAGCTGCAGCAGGTGGTTCTGGATCACATCACGTGCCGCGCCAATGCCGTCGTAGTAGCCGGCCCGCCCGCCGATACCGACGTCCTCGCTCATGGTGATCTGCACGTGGTCGACGTAGTTGGCGTTCCAGATCGGCTCGAACATCTGGTTGGCGAAGCGCATCGCCAACAGGTTCTGCACGGTCTCCTTGCCGAGGTAGTGGTCGATGCGGAAGACCGCATCGGCCGGGAACACCGACTCGACGATGGCGTTGAGCTCGCGCGCGGACCTCAGGTCGTGCCCGAACGGCTTCTCGATGACGACCCGGCGCCAGCCGCCGCTCCGGTCGCGGCTGGCCAGCCCCGAGCGGTCCAGCTGCCGGCATACCTTGGCGAACGACCCTGGTGGGATGGACAGGTAGAAGGCCAGGTTGTCGTTGGTGCCGCGGGCGTGCTCGAGCCGGAGCACCGTGTCGCAGAGCAGGTCGAAGGCGGCGTCGTCGTCGAAGGTGCCTGGCACGAACCGGAACCCCTCAGCCAGCGCGGTCCACACCTCCTCGCGGAAGGGGGTGCGGGCGTACTGGCGGACCGAGTCGTGCACGACCCGCCCGAAGTCCTCGTCGGCCCAGTCACGCCGGGCGAACCCGACCAGGGAGAAGCCAGGTGGCAGCAGGCCGCGGTTGGACAGGTCGTAGATCGCCGGCATGAGCTTCTTGCGGGCCAGGTCTCCGGTGACCCCGAACAGGACCATCCCACAAGGCCCGGCGATCCTCGGCAGCCGCCTGTCGCGTGGGTCACGCAGCGGGTTGACACCCGGTGCGATGCGAACCGGGCTCATGCCTGCTTGGCCAGCTCGGTGCCCACGTCGGCGAGCAGGGACTCCCAGGACGTGATGAACTTCTCGACCCCTTCGCGTTCCAGCGTCGCCACGACATCGGCGTAGGAGATGCCGAGCGCGTCGATGGCGTCGAGGGTCTGCTGGGCCTGCTCGTAGCGATCGGTCACCGTGTCCGCCGTGACGACCCCGTGGTCGGCGGTTGCCTGCATGGTCTTCTCCGGCATCGTGTTGACGCAGCCGGGCGCGACCAGTTCGGTGACGTACATGGTGTCGGGGTATGCCGGGTCCTTGACTCCGGTGGACGCCCATAGCGGCCGTTGTGGGTGAGCTCCCGCGTCGGCGAGGCACTTCCAGCGCGGCGTCGAGAAGACCTCCTCGTAGGCCTGGTAGGCCAGCCGCGCGTTCGCCACGGCGGCCCGGCCGCAGAGAGCCGCGGCGTCCGGGGTGCCGACGGCGTTCAGCCGCTTGTCGACCTCGGTATCCATCCGCGAGACGAAGAACGAGGCGACTGAGTGGATCGCCCGCACGTCCGCCCCGGCCGCGTGCGCCTTCTCGAGCCCGTCGAGGAAGGCGTTCATGACGGCGCGGTAGCGCTGCAGCGAGAAGATCAACGTCACGTTGACGCTGACCCCGGCAGCCAATGTCGCTGTGATCGCCGGGAGTCCCTCGACGGTGGCGGGGATCTTGATGAGCACGTTGTCTCGCCCGACCGTGTCGTGCAGCACCTTCGCCTGTCGCACGGTCTCCGCGGTGTCGTGGGCCAGGCGGGGGTCGACCTCGAGGGACACCCGGCCGTCGACCCCGTGGGTGGTGCGGTAGGTCGGCAGGAACAGCTCGCATGCCGCCCTGACGTCGTCGGTCGTCATGGCCAGCACCGCGTCCTCGACGCTCGCGCCGGCCGAGGCGAGCGCCGCGACCTGCTCGTCGTAGTGCGAGCCTTGCGCGATGGCGGCCTGGAAGATCGTCGGGTTGCTGGTCACGCCGGTGACGTGGCGATGCTCGATCAGCTCGGCCAGGTTTCCGCTCGTGAGGCGCTCGCGGGACAGGTCGTCGAGCCAGATCGACACTCCGGCGTCGGCAAGTGCCTTGAGGTTGTCCTCACCCATGTCACTTCTCCTTGCGTGCAGCGGCTTTCGCGGCCGGGCGGCGCCGCGCTGTCGTGTCGGTGCGGGAGGCCTCGGTCGCCGACCGGGCCGGTGCTGCCGTGACCGAGGGCTCGTGGTTTGTGGAGCGGGCGGTGCGCAGTGCTGTCTTGGCGGCCTTGACCACGGCCGCGGTCGTGAAGCCGAACTCTCGCATCAGGGTTGTGCCGTCGGCCGATGCTCCGAAGTGGTCGATACCGACGATCTGCCCGGAGTCGCCGACCACCTCCCGCCAGCCGAACGAGGCGCCGGCCTCGACGCTCACTCTGGCCTTGACCGAGGCCGGCAGGACCCGCTCGCGGTAGGACCGCGGCTGCGCCTCGAACCACTCGCGGCACGGCATACTCACCACGCGGGTTCGGATGCCGGACCGCTCCAGGTCGTGCCGCGCGTCGAGCGCCAGTGACACCTCCGAGCCGGTCGCGACGAGGATGACGTCCGGGGTCTGGGAGCCGTCGGGGCCGCCGTCGGCGAGGATGTAGGCCCCCTTGACGGCGTTGCGCGCCTTGGCGTACACCCGCCGGTCGATCACCGGAAGCGCCTGACGGGTCAGGGCCAGCGCCGTGGGCCGCGCGCCCCGCAGGATGGCCAGCCAGACGACCGCGGTCTCGTTGGCGTCAGACGGGCGCACGACGTCGAGACCGGGCATCGCGCGCAACGCGGCCAGCTGCTCGATCGGCTGGTGGGTCGGGCCGTCCTCGCCGAGGCCGATCGAGTCATGGGTGTAGACGAAGGTCACCGGGATCTGCTGCAGCGCGGCCAGGCGCACCGCCCCCCGCATGTAGTCGGAGAAGATGAGGAACGTGCCGCCGTACGGGCGGGTCAGGCCCTCCAACGCGATGCCGTTGAGGATGCAGCCCATCCCGAACTCGCGTACCCCGAAGTGCAGCGTGCGCCCGTACGGTCCGCCCGGCCATTCCCGGGTCTGCCACATGGTGGGGACGAACGACGGTTGCTCGCCCATCGTGGTGTTGTTGGACTCGGCCAAGTCCGCTGACCCGCCCCACAGCTCGGGCAGGGGCGGGCCGAGCGCGGTGAGGATCTTGCCGGAGGCGGCGCGGGTTGCGATGCCCTTGGGGTCGGGGTCCCACTCGGGCAGCGCCTTCTCCAGCCCCTCGGGGAGGGCGCCCACGACCAGCCGGTCCAGCAGCGCGGCGCGGTCCGGGTTGACCTTGCGCCACCCGGCATACCGCCGGTTCCACGCCCGATGCGCTGCCTTGCCGCGGCTGGCCACCTTGCGGGCATGGGCGAGCACCGCACGCTCGACGGGGAAGGACTGCTGTGGGTCAAAGCCCAGCACCTCCTTGACCGCGGCCACCTCGCCCGCGCCAAGCGCTGCGCCGTGGGCCGAGCCGCGGTCCTGCTTGGTCGGCGCCGGCCAGGCGATGATCGTGCGCAGGATGACGATGGTCGGTCGGTCATTGACCGACTGGCCCGCGTGGATCGCCTCGAGCAGGGCGTCGACGTCTTCCACGTATGCCGTGCCGTCGCCGTCGCCGCGCCAGTCCACCGTGCGCACGTCCCAGCCGTAGGCCTCGAACCGCTTGGCGGTGTCCTCGGAGTAGGCGACGCGGGTGTCGTCCTCGATGGAGATCTGGTTGGCGTCGTAGATCACCAGCAGGTTGCCCAGCTGCTGGTGCCCGGCCAGTGAGCACGACTCGTGGCTCACGCCCTCCATGAGGTCGCCGTCGCTCGCGATGACGTAGATGCGGTGGTCGAACGGGCTCTCAGCCGGTGCGGCGTCCGGGTCGAGCAGTCCGCGCTGGCGGCGCTGGGCCATGGCCATGCCGACGGCCGAAGCGAGCCCGGAGCCCAGCGGGCCGGTCGTGATCTCGACGCCGCGGGTGTGGTGCACCTCGGGGTGGCCAGGCGTAAGGCTGCCCCACGTGCGCAGCGCCTGCAGGTCGGCCAGCTCCAGCCCGTACCCGCTGAGGAACAGCTGGATGTACTGGGTGAGGCTGGAGTGCCCGGCGGACAGGACGAACCGGTCGCGCCCCAGCCAGTTCGGCTCCGACGGGTCGTGGACCATGACGTTCTGGTAGAGCAGGTACGCCGCGGGGGCGAGCGACATGGCCGTGCCAGGGTGGCCGTTGCCGGTCTTCTGCACCGCGTCGGCGGCCAGCACCCGGATCGTGTCGACGGCGCGCAGGTCCAGGTCGGTCCACCCGGCGGCACTTGCCCGGGGACGCTGCAGCTGCGGGCTGCGACCGGCCAGGAGCGCGGGGCGCTTCGCCGTCGAAGGTGTCAAGGGGGACTCTCCTTAGCCGATGGCACGGGGCATGTCGAGCCTAGTCCGGGTGAGCAACGTCACAGCCTCTCCGGACTCGTGTCGTTGCGCGCGGCACGGGCCTGGGCAGGCGCGGCCACCCGGCCGGCCCGGCCGGCATACGGTTAGACTGAGCCCGCGCCGGACGGCACGGGTCGTCCAGCCGGGCTCCTGGTCCGGCGTTCTCCGCCCGAAAAGGACATCGTGACCGCAGTCGATCCTCGCGCCGAGTTGGCGGCAGCGCCAGGGCGGGCCGGGCGGGGCTTCGGTTTTGTGGTCGGGCAGTACGTCGCGCTGACCAAGCCGCGGATCATCGAACTGCTGCTTATCACGACGGTGCCGGTTATGTTCCTGGCCTCGCACGGCATACCGCCGCTGGGGCTCGTGCTGGCCACGCTTGTCGGCGGGACGCTGTCGGCCGGCGCGGCCAACACGCTCAACTGTGTCATCGACCGAGACATCGACGCGGTGATGCACCGCACGAGCACCCGCCCGTTGGTGACGGGTACGATCAGCCCCCGCGCCGGCCTGGTTTTCGGAGGCGTGCTCGCGGTGGTGTCGACGTTCGTGCTGGGCTTGCTGGTGAACTGGCTCAGCGCCGGCCTGGCGCTGGCGGCGCTCGCGTTCTACGTCGTGGTCTATACCGTGGTGCTCAAACGGCGCACCTCGCAGAACATCGTGTGGGGCGGCGCGGCGGGCTGCATGCCCACGCTCATCGGCTGGTCGGCGGTGACCGGCACGGTGTCATTGGCCGCGCTGGTGCTCTTCCTCGTCGTGTTCTTCTGGACCCCGCCGCACTACTGGCCGCTGTCGATGAAGTTCCGCGACGACTACGAGGCGGCCCGAGTGCCGATGCTGCCGGTCGTCGCCCGGTTCGTAACGGTGGCGCGGCAGGTCCTGGCGTACTCGTGGGTCATGGTGCTGACGTCGCTGGCCCTTATCCCGGTGGCCCGGATGGGCTGGGTGTATGCCGGTGGCGCGCTGCTGGCGGGCGGGCTGTTCCTCGTCGAGGCGCACCGGCTGCACCGGCATGCGGTGCTCGGCTCACCGCAGCGGGTGCTCCGGCCGATGCGCCTGTTCCACTACTCGATCACCTACCTGACGATCCTGTTCGTTGCCGTGGCCGTCGACCCGCTGCTGTACTGGCCGGTGCTGGGCTGAAGCCGCCGTGGGCGGCGGCCGGGTACGGACGGGTCGTGGAGCCAAAGTCAGCAATGTTCTACAATGAAGCACATGACTGAGGTCGGCATTCGGGCCCTCAAGCAGAACGCGTCAGCCGTCGTTGCCCAAGTGGCCGCAGGGGAACACGTGACCATCACCGACCGGGGCCGGGCGGTCGCACAGCTGATGCCGATCCCGTCCTCCCGGCTGCAGCAGCTGATCGAGGCCGGTCGCGCCCGGCCGGCCAGGCATGATCTCGCCGACCTGCCACCGCCTGAGCCAGGCCCCGACCTGTCCGGAGAGCTCGCGGCGCAGCGGGTCGCCGAACGCTACTGATAGCAGACCGGGTGGCCTACTACCTGGACACCTCCGCCCTGGTGAAGCTCGTCGTCGCCGAGGCCGAGACACCAGCTCTGACGGCGTGGCTCGAGGCGGCCGACCGGACGCCGGTCTCGAGCGACTTGGCGCGGACGGAGCTCATCCGGGCGGTCCGCCGGGTAGCGCCCGACCGGGTGGTTCGGGCCCGCGCGGTGCTCGACGGCTTGACGCTGGTCGAGGTCAGCACCGCGGCGTTCGAGGAGGCCGGAAGGCTGGAGCCGGCCGAGCTTGCGTAGCCTCGACGCCGTGCACCTTGCTGTGGCCCTCACCTTGGGAGATGAGCTCGAAGGGCTGGTCACGTACGACGAGCGGCTGGCGGAGGCAGCCCAGTTCATCGGCGTCGCCGTCCTGCAGCCGCCATAGGGTTTGCGTCATGGTTAGGAGGTCGGCCGCGGCATCGAGGTAGCGCTGCTCGCGCTCGCGCAGCTGGGGCAGGCCCGTCCAGGGTTGTCGCTCAGGATCAGGAACCGGCCCTCGAAGAGCACGTCGTCAGGCGTCATAGAAGCCGACCTAGACTCCCATGCAATGGGATGTCAATCCCATTTGCTGACATAAACGCCTACCTGCGTGCATAGGTGCGATTGATCTCACTCATGTACGCGGACGAGGGTCACAGGCGTGCATCGGCGCGATTGGTCTCACTCATGCACGCCGGCGGTGGCATTCGGCTCGCGGCATCGCCAGCCGACTGCAGCCGCAAACGAAGCGCGTCAGGCGAGCAAGTGCCGCAGGTCCAGGGAGATCTGGCGGGCCGTCTCGGAGACCGCTCCGCCGAGGTCGCGACCCGGTGAATCCTGCACGCGGGTGAGCGGCAGGACCAGGCAGACTGCGGCCGCCATCTCGTCACCGTCGTAGACCGGTGCGCTGACCGAGCCGACCCCCACGGTCCGCACACCGACCGACTCCACCCAGCCGTGCTGTCGGATGTCCTCCATAGCGGCCGGGTCCCGGGAGAGAAGCCGTCCGCTGGACCCCTCGGGCAGCACGAGTCTCGCGCCCACCGGCAGCGTCACTCGAAGCTCCCGTGCGCCGTCAGCGCTCAAGGCACACACGCGTTCCTTGCCACGGCGCACCCACAGCTGCACGGTCTCGCCGGTACGGTCCCGCAAAGCTGCAATGGTTGGAGCGGCCGCCTTCTCCAGTGCGGTCCGGACGAAACGCTGCCCGAGCTTGAACAGGCCGGAGTCGTCGCGGCGGAAGAAGCCATAGTCCACCATGGCCATGGCCAGCCGATGCGCGGTGGACACGGACAGCTCCGACCGTCGCGCGAGCTCGGCCGCCGACACGGGGCCTGATTCGGCGGCGTCGAGCAGGGACGCGACTCGAGCCAAGGTGCGGTTGGTCGCGGCGGAGTCGGCGGAAGGCACGCCCACAGGGTAGACGTCGCTCGGCTGGCTACCACTCGGCGAGGGTGCCGTCGTCGAGTCGCCAAGCGCGGGAGCGCCACCGGTGGCCGACCTCGGCCGCCCGGCGCACCGCTGCTTCGTCGACCTCGATGCCCAGGCCCGGACCGCTCGGCCGGGCGACGTGCCCGTCGGCGATGGCGAAGACCGACGGGTCCACGAGGTAGTCGAGCAGGTCGCCGCCCACTTTGTAGTGGATGCCCCAGCTCATCTCCTGGATCAGGGTGTTGGGGGTCGCGAAGTCCACCTGAAGGCAGGCGGCGAGTGCGATCGGCCCGAGCGGGCAGTGCGGCGCCATGCCCACCCCGAACGCCTCGGCCATGGAGGCGATGCGACGGCACTCCGAGAGCCGCCCGCGTGGGACAGGTCCGGCTGCGCGATGGCGATCCCGGCATCGAAAGCGGGGCGGAAGTCCCAGCGCGAGTACAGCCGCTCGCCGGTCGCGATGGGGACCGTCGTCGACGCGCAGACCCTCGCGAGGTCCGCGGTCAGCTCCGGAACAACCGGCTCCTCCACGAACAACGGTCGCAGCGGCTCGAGCAGACGGCACAGCTCCCGGGCCGACGCCGGTGTGACCCGCCCGTGGAAGTCGACCGCGACCCCGCCGTCGTCGCCCATGACCTCACGCACGGCGGCGACCCTGGCCAGCATCTCGTCGGTCTCGCGGATCGACGCGCAGCTGACCGAGGCGGCCAGTGCCGTTCATCTTCACCGCGGTCAGGCCCTGCTCCTTGCGCTCGAGCGCTCCCGCCGCTGCTCCGGACGGTTCGTCGCCGCCGATCCACGTGTAGACCCGCTGACGGTCTCGGACCGGGCCGCCCAGCAGCTCGTGCACCGGCGCGCCGCGGACCTTGCCGGCGATGTCCCACAGCGCCTGGTCGATCCCGGCAACCGCACTGGAGAGGACCGGGCCGCCGCGGTAGAAGCCGCCCTTGGTCATGACCTGCCAGTGGTCCTCGATACGCAGGGGGTCCGACCCACGAGGTATTCGGACAGCTCGTCGACAGCCGCGGCCACCGTGTGCGCCCGGCCCTCGACGACCGGCTCGCCCCAGCCGACGACGCCCTCGTCGGTCTCGAGGCTCAGGAAGCACCAGCGCGGTGGCACGAGGAAGTGCCCTCCGGGGTGCAGCTGGTGACTGGTCCGAGCCGCTCGGGAGACATCGAGAGCGCGATGGTGCACGGCATGCACGGACCGCGGGAGGTCCTCGTCGTTCTCGTCGGCTGATGCATACCGGAGGGGACGCATGCCGGAGAGCCAATGTGAGTAATGCGCTTCGTGGATCTTGACGCAGCCTGTGGGTAGGTGGCCATTTGCCGTGGCGGAGCCGGCTGCGCAGGTCAGGACCGCTGTCACGAGCGACCACGAGTCGGGAGGACCGATGGATAACGCAGGCACGGATGGACGAAGCGACAATCCGTCGGATGTCCGACCAGGCCACCGACGTCCTGCTCAACAAGCCAGGCACGGTGTCCAGCTCCAAGGGCGGCTGGATGATGATCTCGACGATCCTCATCGAGGCGTGGGACCTCTACGCGATCGCCTTCATCCTGATCTTCGTCAGGGCCGAGTTTGGCTCGAACGCCATCCAGCTCGGCCTCGCCACCGCGGCCGTGCAGGGCGGCGCCTTGCTCGGCGCGCTCCTCGGGGGGTGATTGCCGACCGGATCGGTCGCAAGCGGGTCTCCATCCTCACCATGGTGCTGTTCATCATCCTCGCAATTGCCGTTCTCCTCGGCTTTCTGTGGGTCTGTTGACCCGGGTTTGAGGAGCGGTTCGCTTGGGCTGTGGGGGATTCCGGCTGTGGCTGGGGGTGCGTGGCGCGCACGTACTGGGGGTCCTACGTTCGAGGCTGTCGAAGGCGGTCGAGCGAGGGGTCAGTCACGTGCGCGTCACAACGGCATTCAACAAGATGTTGGACCTTCCCGGGGCGTGGGTGGCCACCGTGGAGTTCGCTGAGGACGGGCTGGTGCTGGGGCTTCGGCGCCGCCGCGCCCGGCCGGTGTGTCCGTGTGGCAGGCGCGGCACGGGCAGCTATGACCGGTCGGTGCGCCGGTGGCGGCACCTGGACTGGGGAAGGTCGAAGGTGTGGCTGCAGGCGCAGGTGCGCCGGCTGGACTGCCGAGCCTGTGGTCGGGTGCGCACTGAGCAGGTGCCGTGGGCCCGGCCCAGGGCCCGGCACAGCCGCGACTTCGAGGATGTGGTGGCCTGGCTGGCCCAGCACACCGACAAGACCACGATCAGCACGCTGCTGCGCAGCAGCTGGGAGACCGTCGATGGGATCATCGCGCGGGTCGTGGGTGAGCAGATCGACAGCACCCGGCTGGCGGGGCTGGTGCGGATCGGGGTGGATGAGGTGTCCTACCGCAAGGGCCACCGGTTCCTGACCGTGGTCGCCGACCATGACCAGGGCGGGCGGGTGGTGTGGGCCGGAGAGGGCCGCAACGCCCAAGTGCTGGAGGGCTTCTACGACCAGCTCGGGCAGGCCGGGTGTGCTCGGCTGCAGGCGATCTCGCTCGACCTTGGGGGTGCCTACCAGAAGGCCACCAACACCAAGGTGCCGCACGTGCGTCAGTGCGCGGATCCGTTCCACGTCATCAAGCTGGCCAACGAGGCGATCGACAAGACCCGGCGGGTGGCCTGGAACCAGGCCCGGCAAACGCCACCGGTCAAGCGCGCCCGTGGTCGGCCCCGCAAGGACGCCCCTGCGCCGGCGCGTGATCAGAGCCGCTGGGTCAAGCACACCCGCTGGGCGCTGGTCAAGGACCCCGACCAGCTCAAGCCCAGCCAGCTCGAGGTGCTGCACGAACTGCGCCGCAGCAACTCGGTGCTCTACCGGTGCTGGCAGCTCAAGGAAGGCCTGCGTGACCTGTACCGGCTGGCCGATCCGACCGACGCCCCAACCCACCTGCACTGGTGGCTGGCGTGGGCCTGCCGCTGTCGCATCCCCGCGTTCGTGACCCTGGCCAAGACCATCCGGGCCAACCGTGAGCGGATCCTGGCAGCCGTCGAGCTGGGCCTGTCGAACTCCAAGCTGGAAGGCATCAACAGCAAGATCCGGCTGATCAACCACCGCGGCTACGGCCACCACTCTGCCGCCGCCCTGATCGCGATGATCTACCTGTGCTGCGGCGGGATCACCGTCCAGCTACCCACCGAAACGAGGTCCGCCCGGGGTCTTGCTGGGTGAAGCCGGTGCGATCGAGGGAGCCGAATCGAGTTGTCCCGGTAGCGGTTCGGCGCCAGTGGCGGGGGTCGCCGCCGCCGCGCCGCTGCCTACACCCGGCCCCCTCCCGGTCAAGGGCACCCCGACGATCCTTCGCAAACGCTTCGCGCGAAGCATCATCGGACCCATCCCTTGACCGGCAGCCTCCGGGCCGGGTGCAAGACGGCAGCACGGGCAGGCCAGGGCCTGCCCCGGCGGACGCGCCGCGGCGGCGGCAACCCCGGCCACGAGCACGGCCAAGACGGGCACCTTGTGGCTGGATCCCCACGGCCGACCACGTGACGCCGTCATAGGCACCCGCGCACACCGACCACCGCGGTAAGAACCGGGAAACAGACCCACAGAAACCCGAGGAGTCCCGCAATTGCGCAGGCCTTCTCGCGCAACATCTGGGACCTCATCATCATCCGGTTCCTCATCGGCATCCCGCTGGGCAGCGACATCTCCAACGGCTACGCCTACATCATGGAGTCGATGTCCAAGGGCAAGCGCGAGCAGATGGGCAGCCGCTGGCAGTTCATGTTCGGCCTCGGGGAGGTCTTCTCCATCCTGGTCATCACCGGGATGTACCTGACCGGCATGGACCACAGCCTGCTGTGGCGGATCGCCCTGGCGCTCGGGGCAGTACCGGCGGCGATCCTGCTCTTCATGCGGCTCGACCTGCCCGAGACCCCGCTGTCGCTCATCCATCGAGGCCACTTCACCAAGGCCAAGCAGGTGTCCAGGGAGCTCTTCGACGACCCCCTCGACATGCTGCCCGAGGGCGACTACCACCTCGAGAAGCCCAAGGTCGGCGACTTCCTGCAGGTCATGTGGAAGGACCCGATCAAGAAGCGCGCGACGATCTTCGGCTGGATTCTCCAACGCTTGCCAAGGTGCGGAGTTCACCGCATGGGCCTTCTACCTGCCGATCATCCTCGTCGTCGCAGGCGTCGGGGTCTCCGACTCCGGCAGCATCCTGGGGACCAACCTCGTCACAGCCGCGATCTTCTGCCTGGCCACGGTCTCTGGGTTTGTCGCCCCGCTCATGCTGCCCAAGATCGGCCATCGGGGCGTCGCGATGTGGGGCTTCGGTCTGGCGGCCCTCGGCCTGTGGATCGGTGCCTTCGCTTTGCAGTTCGACTTGAAGGTGCTCATCGTCATCGGCGCCTGCGTCCTCATGTGGGGGCACTACTGGGACGCCTCCAATGGGATGACGATCACCTCGATGGTCGCGCCGCCTCGGTTCAAGGCGACCGCGAGCGGGTTCGGCTACATGCGGGTCAAGGCGGCGGCCTTCTTCGGCGCCTTCGTCTTCCCGGTGATGACCGACGCCTGGGGGAAGACGTGGGCGACCCTGGCCGTGTCGGTGCTGTCGATCACCGGCTTCTTGTCCGCGAAGTTTATCCTCCCGGAGATGTACGGGTACATCGAGTCTGAGGAAGTGAAGGACCAGCACGACCAGCCTGCCGTGGGCACGTCAATTCTTGGTCGGACCCGCCGCACCTGACACTGGTTACCACTAGACAGGGTTGCGGTAGAGGTTGAGCACTCCCGCGGTGCCCGCCACCGTGAGCAGTGCGGCGCCCAGCATGTGCAAAGCGACGAGGACGACGGGCAGCCCGGTGAAGTACTGGACGTACCCGATGAGCCCCTGAGCCAGGGCGACGATCAGGACGGTCCGCCAGGTTGTGCGGGCGCGCTGGTCGTCGCCGGCCACGTGCACGGCGACGAGCATGGCGACCACCAGGCCCAGGAAGAGCATGACGGCGTCGGCGTGCATCCAGGAGACGAACCGTGGGTCGAAGCCGGTGCGGGCGGGGGTCGCCGCGTCCCCGGAGTGCGGCCCCGACCCGGTCACCAACGTGCCGAGGACGAGCACCACGGTCGCCACCGCTGCCGTGACCAAGCCGAGCCGGAGGACGGCAACCGGCACGACCGGCATACGCGGCGCGGGAACCTCGTCCTGCGCCCCCCGCACCATCGCCGTGGCCAGGGCGACCATCGCCATCGAGGCAAGAAAGTGGAACGCGACCGTCGCCGGGTTGAGGCCGGTGCGGACCGTGATGCCGCCGACCACGGCCTGCGCGACGACGCCGATGACCATCGCCCAGCCGAGCCAGTGCAACGGCTTGCGCTTGGGCAGGTGGGTGCGCACCGCCCACAAGGCGAGCAGGGCCAGGATCCCGACAACCCCGGTCAGGGTCCGGTTGCCGAACTCGATCCACTTGTGGAAGCCCTCGACCTGCTCGGAGACCGGGACGATGGAGCCCACCGTGCACTCCGGCC
The DNA here is from genome assembly GCA_963724925.1 of uncultured Actinomycetota bacterium. Taxonomy (GTDB): domain Bacteria; phylum Actinomycetota; class Actinomycetes; order Actinomycetales; family Dermatophilaceae; genus Phosphoribacter. The sequence continues at coordinate 165,964 of CAVRXF010000014.1, forward strand.
ACGTGGGGCAGCCCAGGCCGCTCCCAGTGAGCCGCACGACGCCGCCCGTCACGACGATGAGGACCTCGCCCACCAGGTTGGCCAGCAAGATGGGCCGCACCCAGGTGGTGCGGGCGACGGGAAGCAGCACGCCGCCAGGGTATGCCGGGCCTTCCGGCGGGCCCGACCGGCCTGGCTGTGATCTGCGGCGCGGTCCAAGGCCGCCTCGGTCCTTCGTGAGCGGAGCGTTGTGGTTGCTTCAAGGCCGGTGAAGCAACCATTGGCCTTCTTTCGCGGTGGACACTGGGTCAGTCCGACCAGCGGAAGAAGCGGGCCGCGAGCACCGTGGCCACCACGGCCCAGAGCAGCAGGACCCCGAGCGCGCCAAAGGCGAGCTGGCCGGCCGCCAGAGCCGCGCGCAACCCGTCGCCGAGGGCTGCGGACGGGAGGGCGCCCACGACGGCGCCTAGGCTGGGCGGCAGCTCGGTTCGTGGGACGACGACGCCGCCGACGACGAGCATGAGCACCCACAGCAGGTTCGCGAGGGCCAGCACGCCCTTCGGCCCGCACCGTGCCGGCCAGTAACAGCGCGAGCGCCACGAAGGCCCACGTGCCCGCGAGCAGAATCGGCACGGCATACAGCAGGCCGACGGGCACCGGGCGCCAGCCGAGGGCCAGGCCCACCCCGCCGATGAGCACCACCTGGACCAGCTCGACGCCTAGCGTGGCCACCGCCTTGCCGGCGAGCAGCCCGCCGCGCCCGAGGGGAGTCGTGCCGAGCAGGCGCAGCACGGCATACCTGCGGTCGAAGCCCGTGGCGATGGCCTGGGAGGTGAACGCCGCGGAGATGACGCACAACGCCAACACTCCCGGGACGGCCAGGTCGATGCGCCGCCCGTCGCCGAGGGAGGGCACGGTGCTGTAGGCGAGGCCGACCAGGGCCAGGACGGGCAGCACCAAGGAGACGAGCAGCTGCTCTCCGTTGGCGAGCAGGGTCCGCAGCTCGAACCCCGACTGGGCGCCGATCCGGGCCGACGGGCGAGCCGGGGCGCTCACGATCGCCCCTGGCGGGTGAGCGCGAAGTAGACCCGCTCGAGCGTCGACCCGCCGATCACGTCGTCCAGGGTCCCTTCTGCGACGGTGCGCCCATGGCTGAGGACGACCAGATGGGTCGCGAGGGCTTCGGCCTCCTCGAACGAGTGCGTCGTGACGACGAGAGTGCTCCCGTCGTCCCGGATTTCACGGAGCAGGTCACAGACGTCGAGCCGCCCGTGCGGGTCCAGGCCAGCCGTGGGCTCGTCCAGGAAGACGACCTCCGGCCGGCCGACCAGAGCCGCGGCCGCCGCCAGGCGCTGCTTCTGCCCGCCAGAGAGCCGCCGCACCGTCGTTCCCGCGAACCGGTCGATGCCGAGGCGGTGCGCGAGCGCGCCGACGTCGGAGGGCTCGGCGTAGAACCGCGCGAGGTGGTGCAGCAGCCGCATCGGCTTACTGCCGTTGGGCAACCCCCCGTTCTGGAGCATGACGCCGACGCGGGCGCGATGCTCGGGGACGGACAGCCACGGGTCGACGCCGAGCACACGGACCGTCCCACTGTCGGGATGCTGCAGGCCGACCGCGCACTCGAGGGCGGTCGTCTTGCCCGCGCCGTTTGGCCCGAGAATCGCGGTGATCGCCCCGGTGGGAGCCGACCAGCTCATGCCCTCGCACGCGGTGACCGGGCCGAACCGGCGCCCCAGCTGGTCCAGGACGACGGCGGCGGTCACGGAGCGCCAGTCTATGTCGCAGTCGCACGAGGAGGCTGCGCTGGTTGCAGGCCGCGCGCACGCGAACGGAGCCGAATGGTTGCTTCGGAGCCCTGAAGCAACCCTTAGGCTCCGCTCGGCGATGTGATCGGCCGGCCCGGACGAGGGTCAAAGCCGGCCACGCAAGGGCGTGCGCTCCACCGGATCAGGGCCCGGCATCGTCATCTCCAGTCGTAAGCCGAGCAGCCGGATCGGCCGGTCCAGCTCCCGCTTGGCTGCCAGTGCCAGGGCGGCCGCCTCGACGACGGCCAGCTCGTCCGTGGGGTGGGGCAGGGTGCGGCCAAACGTCTTGGTGAAGAACGGCGCGTAGCGCACCTTGAGGGTGAGCCGCACGACCGGCCGGCCCTCGCGCGCCACGTCGGCGAACACCGCGGCGCCAGCCTCCGCACGGCCTCGTCGACCTCGCCGGGCTCGGTGAGGTCGCGCTGGAAGGTCGTCTCGCGGCTGTGCCCGCGGGCCACCCAGGGCGTGTCGTCGACCACTGACGTGCCGCGGCCTCGCCCCAGGCCGGCGTACCAACGGCCCATCCGTGGGCCCGAACTCCCCGACCAGCACGGCGTCGTCGGCGTCCGCGAGCTCGCGCACCGTCGTGATGCCGTGCTTGGCCAGCCGTCCGAGACACCTTGGGCCCGACGCCCCACAGGTCGCTCGGTCGGGCGCGTCGCCCATGACCTCGAACCAGTTTCCGGCAGTGAGCCGGAAGACGCCCCGCGGCTTGCCGAACCCGGTGGCGATCTTGGCCCGCACCTTGTTGTCGCCGATGCCGACCGAGCAGTGCAGCCCGGTCGCCGCCAGCACGGCCGGCCTGGATGCCGCGCGCGCACGCTTCGGGGTCGTCCGCTGCGCACCCCGACGAACGCCTCGTCCCAGCCGAGCACCTCCACGACCGCGCCGTCCAGACACGCAGCGTGGCCATCACCGGGCGGACGCAGCCTCGTATGCCGGTGCGTCGACGGGCAGGATCACCGCGTCGGGCGCCTTGCGGGCCGCCATGCGCAACGGCATACCGGACCGACGCCGAAGACCCGCGCCTCGTAGGACGCGGTCGAGACCACAGCCGCGCTCAGTGGGGTCGCCGCGCCCGCCGACAATGACCGGCAGCCCGGCCAGCTCCGGACGCCGGAGCACCTCGACCGCCGCGATGAACTGGTCGAGGTCGACGTGCAGCACCCAGGGGGCGGGTTCGGCCGGCACCCGACCAGTGTGACCCGCCCCCCCGGCTCATTCGCGGGTCACTTGCTGAACTGCTGCATCGGCGATTCCTCCCACGCCGTCCAGGGCGAGGTGACGCCGTTGCTCGTGACGTTGAAGCGGACCCGCTGGATCATCTCCTCGTCGCCGAGCTCCGTGTCGGGCAGGCCGGACTCGAGCCACATGGTCACGGTATCCGTGGTCGCGAAGTACCGGTTGCGGGCGGACGAGGTGATGTGGTCGTCGGCGTTGAGGCCGCCGTCCTGCTCGTGCACGTGCTGGTCGACTCGGATCGTTCGCCCGGCGTTGCACGTGACGGTCATGTTGTAGCGGATGACCTTGACACCGGCCCCGTTGGTGTAGCTGTAGACCGGGCGCAGCGGGTCCACGGTGCATCCGTTCGACGTGGTCGAGGCGTTCGCCGTGGCGGCGGCGGCCAAGGGCAGGGCGGCGGCGACGAGGGCGACGGCGGCGACGCGGCGGGGACGTAGGGCAAGACGCTTCATGGTTGCTCCTTGGTTGACGTGCCGGCGGCTGCTCCGCCGACACCTCAACGGTCCCGTGGGCGGGCTCGCGGCGAATCTGGCCGCGGGAGGACTCGTGCACGTATGCCGTACGGCATACGGCCTGTGGTTGGCCCGGGCGGCTACTGGCTACGCGACCGGATGGGCTGACCGCGGCGACACAAGACCGGACATGAAGGCCAGGACGATTGCCTGGCCGCGGTCCCGGCAGGAGGTCTTGTGCAAGATGCGCGAGACATGGGTCTTGACGGTGCCCTCGCCGACCCAGAGTCGTTGTGCGAGCTCGGCGTTGCTCAGCCCGTGGGCCATCAGGGCGAGCACCTCGCGCTCGCGTGTGGTGAGCCGGTTCAGCCCACTAGGCGCCGTTGTCGCGACCTGGGGGACGTGACGCACGGCGGCGACCACGTGCCGAGCGACTCCCTGGTCGAGCCAGGAGTCGCCCCCGGCCACCCGACGGACAGCCTCGGCGAGGTCCCTCGGTGCAGCCTCTTTGAGCAGGTAGCCGCTGGCTCCAGCCCTCAGGGCCGCCTGGACGTCCGGGTCTTCGTCGAACGCCGTGAGGACGAGCACCGCGGCCGGTGTCTCGCCAGCGCAGAGCCCCGAAGCGACGTCGATGCCGCTAAGGCCGGGCATGCGCAGGTCGGTTACGACGACGTCCGGGTTCAGCGCCGCCGCCTGGACCAAGGCATGGCTCCGTCGGGAGCCTCGCCGACAACCTCGATGTCCGGCAGCGGCTGCAGCAGCATGGCAATGCCGGAACGGACGAGGGCCTCGTCGTCGACGACCAGCACCCGGATGGTCATCTCATGACCACTGAGCGCGTCGGCACGGTGAGCCGGACCGCGTAGCCGTCGTCGACCGGCCCAGCCTCGAGGCGGCCGCCAGCGAGGGCCCGCGCGCTCGACGAGACCGGCCAGGCCCTGGTGGGCGCTCCAGCCGGGTGGCAGCTCACCGGTCGGGGGCCGCATCGTGCGTACCGGGCGGCTCTCGATGTCGAGATGGAGCGCGCCGTCCGCCCACGCGAGCCGAACCCGGCACGCCGTCCCGGGCCCGGCGTGTTTCAGCGCGTTGGTCAGGCTCTCCTGCACGGTGCGCACAACCGTGCCCTCGGTAACGGGGTCCAGCCGGCTCTCCTGCGGCAACGTGCCGACCTCGGTCAGGGCTACGCGCAGGCCCGCCTGTCGGGCGATGTCGACGAGGTGCGGCAGCTCGGCCAGCGTGGGCAGCGAGTCCGGCGTGTCCCCGGGACTGCTGGTGCGCAGCGACCCGACAACCCGTCGCAGCTCCATCAAGGTGCGCTCGGCACTGGACTCGATGGCGGCGAGCGACCGGGTCGCCACATCGGGTCGAGTGGCTTCGACGGAGCGAGCCCCGGCGGCCTGCAGCTGGATCGCGGTGACCGCACCGCTGACCCCGTCGTGCAGGTCGCGCGCGATGCGCAGCCGTTCGGCGACCAGGTGACGTTCGGCCCGGGCCCACAGCAGGTGGGTGCCCAGCAAAGCGTGCCGGCCACGTTGGTGACTGCGGACGCCTAAGCCCCAGATGGCTCCGACGAGAGCGCCCCAGAGCAGCAGCAGCGTCGCGGTCGAGGAGAACGGGCTGGCCGTCAGCCGGGCGGATGCGTAGCTGTGCGACCCGAGGCAGAGCAGCGCGGCGGCAAGCAACGGGTAGGTGGCCCGCGCTCCCCGCTGCGCGGGGGCGGCATACGCCGCGATAAGCAGCCCCGCGAAGGGTTGCCACATGGGCACGAGCAGGCTCACCAGTGCCAGCGCGCTCTGAACTGCTAGCAGGTGGTGGGGCCGGCTGCGCAACAGCCACAGCGACTGGTGCGCGAGGATGGTGGCGACGATGGGCAGCCATAGTGGGACATGGGCCCCGGTAATCGTGCGCGTCGCACCGCCCCAGACGAGCAGGTCCAGCACAATCGCCCCCGCCAGGCACAAGCCCAGGCGGGTGCGCGCGGGCATGTCAGCCGCCGCCGCAGAAGGAGGCCCACGGGAAGAGCACGCACCAGAACCCGTCGTCTCCAGGGCCGGGCGGAAGGTGGCGGGGCGGGGCACCGCTCGCTTGCTTCAGCTCGAGCCCCACCCCCTCCGGGGAGCCCTGCCACGATGCGATAGGTCCGACCCGGATGATGTCGATGAGCTCGGAGCGTTGTTCGCCGTCCTCGAGCCAGGCTAGGTGGGCGACCCCTCGGCTCACCTCAGGATCGCTCGCGATGGCGTCGCGCAGGTCGGGCTGGGCGCTGAGCAAGCGGGGCAGCTCGAGGTCGGCGTGGCCAGCAAGGCGCCACGTCCCATTTACGGTCCGAGCGTAGACGGCGACCAGCGGGTGGGTCATAGATACTCCTCGGGGCGAGAGATAGCACTGAAAGAGGTGAGGCTGCACGGTCGGCCCAGATACATCGAGGTCGGATCTCGGGGCCGGTCGACATAAGGGTGAACCCGCCCCTTCGGGTCAGGTGCTGGTCACTTGCTGAACTGCTGAACCGGAGAGTCCTCGAAATCGTCGCTGTTGGCGGCGCCGCACTTCGCGGTGCCTAGCACGCCGTCCCGCGAGGGCATCCGCGTGGCGTCAGAACGCGGATGGCCCACTGGGTGGACGTGGGTTTGGCCGCCGCGCTGAATTACGTCACAATGGTGTTGTGTTAATCGAGCAGCGCCCCACACTCGGGGAGCAGTCCGAGGATCACTCCTCGCCGGCCGAGCGGCGCACCCGCGAGCGGGTCCTCGCCGCGGTCACCCTGGACGGTCCGGTCACTGCGTCCCAGCTGGGGGCTCGACTCGGCCTTACCCCTGCGGCCGTGCGTCGGCATCTGGACAGCCTGGCCGAGCAGGGTGCGGTGCGCGAGCACGACCCGATCGGTACCCTACCGCGCGGCCGCGGGCGACCGGCTCGGCGCTGGGTGGTTTCCGCCGCTGGACACGATGCCCTGACGTCCGGGTACGGGCTGCTGGCCGCCGAGGTGCTGCGCTTCCTCGACGCGACGGCCGGGCCGGAGGCTGTCGCGACGTTCGCGCGCGAGCGCATCGCTGGGCTCGAGCGCAAGTATGCCGTCGAGCTGGCCAGCGTCGGCACCGACCGGCAGGCCCGGGCTGAGGCGCTCGTCGGGGCCCTGAGCCGGGATGGGTTCGCCGCGACCGCGCGGCCCATCGGCACCCATGAGCCGGCCGGCATACAGCTGTGCCAGGGGCACTGCCCGGTCAAGCACGTGGCCGAGGAGTTCCCGCAGCTGTGCCAGGCCGAGACCGATGCGTTCTCACGGCTGCTCGGCGTGCACGTGCAGCGGCTCTCCACCCTCGCGCGGGGGCAGCACGTGTGCACCACCTTCGTCCCACTCTCCCCGACGCACGACTCGGCGCCTACCTCAAGGCACGACACGGAAAGGTCCACCGCATGAGCACTGACATCGAGCAGCGCAACCCCGGACTGCAGGGGTTGGGGCGGTACGAGTACGGCTGGGCCGACAGCGACTCCGCCGGCGCGTCGGCGCGGCGCGGCCTCTCCGACGAGATCGTTCGCGACATCTCGCAGCGAAAGGGCGAGCCCCAGTGGATGCTGGACCTGCGCCTGAAGGCGCTACGCCTCTTCGGGCGCAAGCCGATGCCGACGTGGGGCAGTGACCTGACCGGCATCGACTTCCAGAACATCAAGTACTTCGTCAAGTCCACCGAGAAGCAGGCGGCCAGCTGGGACGAGCTGCCGGAGGACATCAGGAACACCTACGACCGCCTGGGCATCCCCGAGGCCGAGAAGCAGCGCCTCGTCGCAGGCGTCGCGGCCCAGTATGAGTCCGAGGTCGTCTACCACCAGATCCGCGAGGACCTGCAGGAGAAGGGCGTCATCTTCCTCGACACCGACACCGGCCTGCGCGAGCACGAGGACCTGTTCCGGGAGTACTACACATCGGTGATCCCGGCTGGCGACAACAAGTTCGCCTCGCTCAATACGGCGGTCTGGTCGGGCGGCTCGTTCATCTATGTGCCGCCGGGCGTGCACGTCGACATCCCGCTGCAGGCCTACTTCCGGATCAACACCGAGAACATGGGCCAGTTCGAGCGGACCCTCATCATCGCCGACGAGGGCTCTTACGTGCACTACGTCGAGGGCTGCACCGCGCCCATCTACAAGTCCGACTCGCTACACAGCGCGGTCGTGGAGATCGTCGTCAAGAAGAACGCGAGGGTGCGCTACACCACCATCCAGAACTGGTCGAACAACGTGTACAACCTGGTCACCAAGCGCGCGACGGCCGCCGAGGGCGCGACCATGGAGTGGGTCGACGGCAACATCGGCTCGAAGGTGACGATGAAGTACCCGGCCATCTACCTGCTGGGCCGGCACGCCCGCGGCGAGACCCTGTCGATCGCCTTTGCCGGCGAGGGCCAGCACCAGGACGCCGGCGCCAAGATGGTCCACGCCGCGCCGCAGACATCGAGCTCGATCGTGTCCAAGTCGGTGGCCCGCGGCGGCGGCCGCACGTCCTACCGCGGCCTGGTCCAGGTGCTGGAAGGGGCCAGCGGCAGCCGCTCGACCGTGCGCTGCGACGCGCTGCTCGTCGACACCATCAGCCGCTCGGACACCTACCCCTATGTCGACGTTCGCGAGGACGACGTCCAGATGGGCCACGAGGCGACGGTCTCCAAGGTCAGCGAGGACCAGCTGTTCTACCTCATGTCGCGAGGCATGGCCGAGGAGGAGGCCATGGCGATGATCGTGCGCGGCTTCATCGAGCCGATCGCGCGCGAGCTGCCCATGGAGTACGCCCTCGAGCTCAACCGGCTGATCGAGCTGCAGATGGAAGGAGCGGTCGGCTGATGCCGTTGCTGGAGAAGGCAACCCGTCCGACCGAGGGTATGCCGGGTGCCCACGCGCACAGCGACGGCGCACCCGTTGTGCCCGAGCAGTCCCGCGCCGAACGCATCACCTCGTTCGACGTCGCGGACTTCCCGCTGCCGACCGGCCGCGAGGAGGCGTGGCGGTTCACCCCGGTCGACCGGCTCGGCCCGCTGCTGCGTGACACCCCCTCCGGCGCTCGTCTGGCGTGGGACGCCGAGCTGCCACAGGGCGTGACGCTGCGCCGCATCACGGCCGAGCAGGCCCGCTCTCTGGGTGCCCCGGCTCCGGCCGATCGCTCCGCAGTCCTCGCCGTCACCCACTCGGAGGGCGCGATGCGCCTGGACATCCCAGCCGACGCGGTCCTGTCCGAGCCGGTGCGTATCCGCCTCGTCGGCAGCCACTCCGAGCGGGTCTGGGGCCACCTGCTCGTCACCGTCGGCCGGCACGCCAAAGCGGTCGTCGTGCTCGAGCACGAGGGCACGGCAAGGTTCGCCGAGGTCGTCTCGGTGCTCGTCGGCGACGGCGCTGACCTCACTCTCGTCGCGGTCCAGGAGTGGGCCGACGACACCTTGCATCTGGCCCAGCACGACGTCGTCGTCGGGCGCGACGCGTCGGTCCGCCACATCGCGGTGACGCTGGGCGGCGCCATCGTGCGGCTGTGCACCAACGTGCGGTATGCCGGTCCCGGTGGCCGCTTCGACGCCTACGGGGTCTACTTCGCCGACGCCGGCCAGCACCTGGAGAACCGCCTCTTCGTCGACCACGAGCCCGCCCACTGCCACAGCCACGTCGAGTACAAGGGCGCGCTGCAGGGCGACAGCGCGCACACGGTCTGGATCGGCGACGTGCTCATCCGGGCGAGCGCCGAAGGCACCGACACCTACGAGGTCAACCGCAACCTCGTCCTCACCGACGGGGCCCGCGCCGACTCGGTGCCCAACCTGGAGATCGAGACCGGCGAGATCGTCGGGGCCGGGCACGCCTCTGCGACGGGACGATTCGACGACGAACAGCTGTTCTACCTGCAGGCGCGGGGGATTCCGGAGGCCGAGGCCAGACGGCTGGTCGTGCGTGGCTTTTTCGCCGACGTCATCAACCGCATCCCGATCGCCGAGCTGCAGGGTCATCTCATGCACGCGGTCGAGCGCGAGCTTTCCGGGGTCGAGGCGCTGGAGGCGACGGCGTGACCGATGTGAGCACCGCGGCATACACGAAGGTGTGCGCGCTGGAGGACCTGGCCCCGGACATCCCGGCAGCCGCGGACGTCGACGGTGTCATCGTGGCGCTGGTACGCAGCGTCACCGACCAGGGCGACATCGTGTATGCCGTGAACGACACGTGCACGCACGCCAACGTGTCGCTGTCCGAGGGAGAGGTCGACGGCTGCACGCTCGAGTGCTGGCTGCACGGCTCGCGCTTCGACCTGCGCACCGGCGAGCCTACCGGCCCTCCGGCGACCGTCCCGGTTGCCACCTACCCAGTCAGAATCGAGAACGGCGAGGTTCTGGTGAGCATCGCCCAGGAGAAGGAATGACGACTCTCGAGATCCGTAACCTGCACGTCAGCGTCGACACCGAGGAGGGCGCCAAGGAGATCCTTCGCGGCGTCGACCTGAACGTCCGTTCCGGCGAGACGCACGCGATCATGGGCCCGAACGGCTCGGGCAAGTCGACTCTGGCCTACTCGATCGCCGGGCACCCGAAGTACCGGGTCACCGAAGGCGCCGTGACGCTCGACGGCCAGGACGTGCTGGCGATGAGCGTGGATGCGCGGGCGAGAGCCGGGCTGTTCCTGGCCATGCAGTACCCCGTCGAGGTCCCCGGGGTGACCGTCTCCAACTTCCTGCGCACCGCCAAGACCGCGGTCGATGGGCAGGCGCCCAAGCTGCGCACCTGGGTCAAGGACGTCAAGACGGCGATGGACGCCCTGAAGATCGACCCGGCGTTCGCCGAGCGCAACCTCAACGAAGGCTTCTCCGGCGGCGAGAAGAAGCGCCACGAGGTGCTCCAGCTTGAGTTGCTGCGGCCCAAGATCGCGTTGCTCGACGAGACCGACTCGGGGCTGGACATCGACGCGCTGCGCGTCGTCAGCGAAGGGGTCAACCGGGTGCAGGCCGCCACCAACCTCGGCGTCGTGCTCATCACCCACTACACCCGCATCCTGCGCTACATCAGCCCCGACTTCGTGCACGTCTTCGTCGACGGGCGCTTCGTCGAAGAGGGCGGCCATGAGCTGGCCGACCGGCTCGAGGCCGAGGGCTACGACCGTTACCTGACCACAGCCGGGGCGGACTGACATGACTGCACGACCGTTCACTGTTGAGGAGTTGGCGCGCATCCGCGCCGACTTCCCGATCCTCGCCCGCACCGTCCGCAATGGCCGCAAGCTGGTCTATCTCGACTCCGGGGCGACGTCGCACAAGCCGCGCCAGGTGCTCGACGCCGAGCGGGGCTTCTACGAGAGGGTCAACGCAGCGGTGCACCGGGGGGCACACGAGCTCTCCGAGGAAGGCACCGACGCCTACGAGTCCGCGCGAGCGAGGATCGCCGCGTTCATCGGCACCCAGCACGACCAGATCGTCTTCACCCGCAACGCCACTGAGGCGCTCAACCTGGTGGCTTACGCCTTCTCCAACGGGGCCGCCGGAGGAGGCGGAGGTACGCCGGGTAGCCGGTTCACCATCGGCCCCGGCGACGAGATCCTCATCACCGAGATGGAGCACCACGCCAACCTCGTTCCCTGGCAGGAGCTTTCCCGCCGCACGGGTGCCACGCTGCGCTGGGTGCCGGTGACGGCAGGCGGCGAGCTGGATCTCACCGGTCTGGACCGCCTGCTCACCGAACGCACCAAGGTCTTCTCGTTCACGCACGTCTCCAACGTGGTCGGCACGATCAACCCGGTGCGCGCGCTGGCCGACCGGGCCCATGCCGTCGGGGCCATCGTCGTCCTGGACGCGTGCCAGTCGGTGCCGCACCTGCCGCTCGACGTCGCCGAGCTCGGCGTCGATCTGCTCGCCTTTTCCGGCCACAAGATGTTCGGGCCGCTCGGCGTGGGCGTGCTGTGGGGACGCCCGGAGATCCTCGACGAGATGCCGGTGTTCCTCACCGGGGGCTCGATGATCGAGACGGTGACCATGCAGGGGTCGACGTACGCTCCGGTGCCGCAGAAGTTCGAAGCGGGGGTGCCCGTGGCGGCCCAGGCCGTCGGGCTCGCTGCGGCCTGCGACTACCTGACTGCGCTGGGTATGCCGCGTGTGCACGCCCACGAGCAGGCGCTCGTGGCGCGGCTGCTCGACGGTCTGGCCGAGCGGCCCTGGGTGCGCGTGGTCGGACCTCCGGACGCTACCTCCCGGGGATCGGTCGTCTCGTTCACCGTCGAAGGGGTCCACGCGCACGACGTCGGACAGATCCTCGACGACCAGGGGGTCGCGGTCCGCGTCGGCCACCACTGTGCCTGGCCGCTGCACCGGTCGCTGGGCCCGGTGGCCACGACGCGGGCCAGCCTTGCGGCATACAACACCCCGCAGGAGATCGACACCATGCTCGGCGCGCTCGACCTGGTGCCCGCCGTGTTCGGCATGGAGGTTCCCGCTTGATGGACCTCTACCAGCAGATCATCCTGGACCACTACAAGGACCCGCACGGTGCGGGCCTGCGCGAGCCGTTCGACGCCCAGGCCTACCACGTCAACCCCACCTGCGGTGACGAGGTGACCCTGCGGGTGGCGGTCGAAGGGACTGGCGGCGACGCGGTCGTCAAGGACATCTCGTATGCCGCACAGGGCTGTTCGATCTCTGTGGCCTCCACGTCTGTGCTCGCCGAGGAGGTCACCGGCAGCACGGTGGACCAGGCGCTGGACACCTATGCCGCGATGAAAGCGATGCTCACCTCGAGGGGCAAGGACCCCGGCGACGAGGAGCGCCTCGGCGACGGGGTCGCGTTCGCCGGGGTCGCGAGATACCCCGCCCGGGTCAAGTGCGCCCTGCTCGGCTGGGCTGCCTTCAACGACGCCCTCATCCGCGCTGGCGTGGACGCCAGCGCCTTCACCCCGGACAGGAGCCGGACATGACCGAGACCACCACCCCCCCCGCCAACGTGGCGGACCTCGAGGAGGCCCTGCGCGATGTCGTCGACCCCGAGCTGGGCATCAACGTCGTGGATCTGGGCCTGGTGTACGGCATTACCGTCGACGCCAACGCCCATGCCGTCATCGACATGACATTGACCTCGGCGGCCTGCCCGCTCACCGACGTGATCGAGGACCAGACCGAGGCCGCGCTCGGCGGGCTCGTGGCATCGCACCGGATCAACTGGGTGTGGATGCCGCCATGGGGTCCCGACAAGATCACCGAGGACGGCCGCGAGCAGCTGCGGGCGCTTGGGTTCAACCTGTAGGTGGTCGGTCCGCACGGTGCGCGACGGGAATCACGCATCTCAGGCAAGCCCGTCCGGGCCGGACTAACTAGCATGAAGGCATGAGCGACAACGTGCGGATCGAGCAGCTGCCCGAGCAGGACTGCTGGGCGATGCTCGACCGGGTGCGCTTCGGGCGGCTGGCCATGGCGCCCATGGGCGACCCGGACATCTTCCCGATCAACTTCCTGGTCGCTGGCTCGACTTTGCTCATGCGCACCGGCGCTGGAACCAAGCTGGCCGACATCGTCGTCAACTCGGCGGTGGCTGTGGAGAGTGACGGCATCGACGGTGACGTGGCCTGGTCGGTGATCGCCAAGGGCCGCGCGAGAATGGTGAGCTCGTTCACCGAGATCTACGCCATGGACGAGAAGCATCTGGAGAGCTGGCTGCCCACCGAAAAGCCGATCTACGTCGAGATTAGCGTGGAGAGCATCTCCGGGCGCAGGTTCTTCCGCGGCTCAGCCGTGTAGCGCCTGCGATCCTCCGAAAGGAGCGGTTGCGCTGCTGCAGCAGCGCAAAGCCTCCTATTGAGCCGCTGTCTCGACGGTGGCCACTAGATGCTCGATACCCCAAAGGTGTTGCACTGGTTGATGTCACCGGTCTGGTAGCCGGTCGTGAACCACCGCTGGCGGGCCTCGCTCGACCCGTGCGTCCACGTCTCCGGCGTGACCCGGCCCTGGGTGGCCTGCTGGATCCGGTCGTCACCGACGGCCGAGGCCGCAGAGAGCGCGGACTGGATGTCCTGCGTCGTGACCGGCTTGAGGAACGTGGTCCCGTTCGCGTCTCTGGTCTCTGAGGCGTGCTTCACCCACGTGCCAGCGAGGCAGTCGGCCATCAGCTCCAGGCGCACCGAGCCTGACTGCGAGCCCTGGGGGTCCTGCTGCGCGCGGCCGAGCAGGCCGAGCTGGTCCTGGATGTGATGGCCGTACTCGTGTGCGATGACGTACTCCTTGGCGAGGTTGCCCCGGTCGGCGCCGAACCGATTGCGTAGCTCCTGGAAGAACGATGCGTCGATGTAGACCTTGCCGTCGAGCGGGCAGTAGAACGGGCCGACCTGGTTGGAGGCGGTCCCGCACTGCGACTGCGTCGCGCCTGAGTAGATGACTGTCTTCGCCGGCGTGTAGCGCTTGCCGTACTGCGGCAGCAGCTGCGCCCAGTAGGCCTGTGCACTGTTCACCGTGGCGATGATGAGGCACTCGTCGTTCTTGTTGGCGTCGGCGCCGGTCTTGCACTGGGTGAAGCCGGCGTTGGGCTGCTGGCCGCCCGGCTCGACCTGACCAGGGTCCAGCGGGCTGCTCTGGCCGGAGACGGACTGGTCGGAGGACTGGGGGTTGCCGCCGCTGAAGACGTTGCCCCCAAAGACGACTACGAGGATGAGCAGGATGAGCCCGCCAACGCCGCCGCCCACCGGCAGCCCGCCCGGGAAGCCGCCACGGCCGGAGCGACCACCGCTTTCCACCTGCGAGGTGTCGAGCTTGACGTTGTCGTTGAAGGTCATCGGTTCACCCTAACCCCGGCGCCCCGCCCAAGGGCTGGAGCTTATGCCGGCACCTACCCCGTCCACGTCGCTGTGTCCTGGGGTGCGGACTTTTCGCATCGACGCTGCTGTCTAGCGGTTGCCCGTACAGCGACGACCATTGGTCGGGGTCTGCGCGCTAACACCCGGCGTGTCGCTGACCAATGGTCGTCGGTGTGCACGGTGACCTTGGAGCGGCCGCCTGGATCCGGGTCGAGTCGCCAAGCGAGCCAGCACGACTCAGGCCATGACCACGGCATCGGCGTGCAAGGTGGTATGCCGGACGCGCACCGGCACGGTCTCGCCCACCTTCGGGGGGGTCACCCCCTCGGGCAGATGCAGCAGGCTCACCTGCATGTGCGGCGGCTCCACGAACCAGGCCCGGCGCCCGCCGATGGTGAACGGCGAGCGCACCCGGCCCGCTGCCTCCAGCAGCCCTTCCGCGACGGCAATGGCCCGCTGGCGTCCGGTCGCCGCCGCCGTCGGCGCCTCCATGGCCACCCCATGCGCCGTGCCGCCGCTGACCACGAGCAGATGCCCCTCCCGCAGCCGTCGCTGGCGGTAGCCGGCACGGTCCCCGTCGGCGACCGCCCGAACGTCCAGCACGTGCGCCCGAACCGTGAGCGCACCCTCGTCGCCGAGCCATAGGGCGGTTCCGACTCGAGGCCGGAACTGCTTGTCCGAGTGGGTTTCCCGCAGCGTGCGGAGCTCGTCCGCCGTGACGTGGGAAAGGAACCAGGTCGTGACGCCGGGCACGTCTGCGACCCAGCGCTCGACCTCCGCCACGTGACCCGACCCCAGCGGCAGGTGCAGGGTGGCGCCTACGACATCGGCGCCCACCGGGTCCGCGAGCAGCGCCCGCAAGGAGGCGACCGGCATACCGTGTCGGTTCATCGAGCTGAGCCCCTCGAGAACGACCCGGGCGACAGAGCTGCGGGACACCAGGTCGCGCCAATCGGCAGCAGACGTGACGGTGTGGACAAGGGAGAGGGCGTCCAGATACGACAGTCCGGCGTGGATCGCCGGCCGGTACGGCTCGAGCACCAGGACGTCACCCGGGAAGTGCGCAAGAAACGCCGGCGCCTCCAGGTAGGTGCCGACGGCGACCATCCCGACCCCGCCCGCCTCGCTCAGCCGGGCGCACTCGGCGAGCAACCGGTCGGTGCCGAAGCCGTAGCCGTTGCCCTTCGCCACCGGGACCAGCCCGGGCATCCGCTCGATCGTGCTCGCCAGGTGAGCCCGCCAGCGGGCGGCGTCGACGTGCAGGACCAGGCTCATCCGCGCCGCCTGAGGTAGAAATCGAACGCGGCATACAGGGCCCGGTTCAGCGGCAGGTCCCACTCGCCGACGTACTCGAGCGCCTCCCCGCCGGTGCCGACCTTGAACCGGATCAGGCCAAGATGCGGGTCGTCCTCGGCGATGGTGTCGGTGATGCCGCGCAGGTCGTAGACGTCGGCCCCGGCGGCGAGCGCGTCGCGCATCATCTGCCACTGCACCGCGGTCGAGCCCTGGACCTCGCGCCGGGCGCTCGTGGACGCGCCGTAGGAGTACCAGGTATGCCCTCCGACCCGCACCCAGGTCGTCGCGGCGACCAGTTCGCGCGGCGCGTCGCCGTCGCGGTGGTGAGCCAGGTAGAGCCGGATCCGGTCGGCATCCTCGGCGAGCATCTCGGTGAACATGCGCTCGAAGTACTCCAGCGGGCGGGGGACGAAGTGGTCGCGGTTGGCGGTCTCGACGTAGACGCGGTGGAAGTCGGGCAGGTCGGCGACGCCGCCGCGGCTCACCTCGACACCGGCCTTGGCGCCTTTCTTGATGTTGCGGCGCCACAGCTGGTTCAGCCCGCCGAGCAGGTCGGCCTCGCTGCAGCCCGCGAGCGGCAGCTGGAAGACGAACTGCGGCTGACCCGAGGCAAACCCGCCCTCGGCAGCAAGATGGCGGAAGCCGAGCCGGCCCAGGGTGGTGAGCAGGGCGGTGCCCGCGGGTTCGACGGCGTCCGGCCGCACCTGCGTCAGCGAGCGCACGGCCGGGTCAGCGATGGCGTCCTTGACGGTCGCCGCCGACCACCGGTTCACCACCACGGGGGGCCCGACGCGCAGGGCGAACGCGCCCTTGGCCGTGACATGGTCGCGCAGGGCCAGTAGCGCATCGGTGGCGAGCGCCTGGTCGGACCAGTCGCACGACGGCCCCTCCGGCAGGTAGGCCAGGTAGCGCCTGAGGCGGGGCAGCGGGCGGTAGAGCACGAGCCCGGCGCCCACGAGTGTGTGGGGCGCGTCGACGGCATACCAGCCGAGCGACTCGTGCTCCCAGTCGGTCTTGACCCGTCCCCACGCCGGTGTCTGCAGGAAGCTCACCGAACGCTGCGACCCCACGAAGGCCAGATGCTCGTCCGCGGTGATGGTGCGGACGGCGATCGGGGGGCTCACGCTGGGTCACGCTACCGAACGGTTAAGGTATGCCGTGATCGTCGCCACGGGGGTACAGCTGCGGGCGGGCGCCCGGCTGCTGCTCGAGGAGGCCACCCTGCGGGTCGGCCCCGGCGATCGGGTCGGGCTGGTCGGGCGCAACGGCGCGGGAAAGACGACGTTGACTCGGGTGCTCGCTGGCGAGGCACAACCGGCGGGCGGCACGGTGACGCGCACCGGGACGGTGGGCTACCTGCCCCAGGACCCGCGCACCGGCGACCTCGACACGATGGCCCGGGACCGAATCCTGTCCGCGCGTGGTCTGGACGCCACCCTGCGTGACCTGCGCGCTGCGGAGAAGCGGATGGCCAGCGAGGACGAGCGGTTGCGTGAGCGCGCGATGCGGCAGTACGCCCGCCTGGAGGCCGAGTTCACCGCTGCGGGAGGGTATGGCGCCGAATCCGAGGCCGCGCGGATCGCGGGATCGCTCGGGCTGGGGGAGCGGGTCCTGGGCCAGGCTCTGCGCACCCTCTCTGGAGGCCAGCGGCGGCGGGTCGAGCTGGCCCGCATCCTTTTCTCCGGCGCGCAGACCCTGCTGCTCGACGAGCCGACCAACCACCTGGACGCGGATTCGATCGGCTGGTTGCGGGAGTACCTGCGTGGCTTCGCGGGCGGCCTGGTCGTCATCAGCCACGACGTGGCGATGCTCGACACGGTGGTCAACCGGGTGCTGCACCTGGACGCCAACCGGGCCGCCCTGGACGCCTACAACGTCGGGTGGAAGGTCTACCTGCAGCAACGAGAGACCGACGAACGGCGGCGGCATCGCGAGCGGGCGAACGCGCAGAAGAAGGCGGCGGCGCTGCATGCGCAGGCCGACAAGATGCGGGCGAAGGCCACCAAGGCGACGGCCGCGCAGAACATGGCTCGGCGCGCCGACCGGCTGCTGGCCGCCGTGGAGCCGGCTCGGGCCCACGACAAGGTTGCCAAGCTGCGCTTCCCGGACCCGGCGCCGTGCGGGCGCACCCCCCTCACCGCGACGGGCCTGTCGCGCTCCTACGGGTCGCTGGAGGTGTTCACCGACGTCGACTTGGCCATCGACCGCGGCTCACGCGTCGTCGTGCTCGGTCTCAACGGCGCAGGCAAGACGACGTTGCTGCGCCTGCTCGCCGGGATCGACGAGCCGGATACCGGCGAGGTCCGGCCCGGGCACGGCCTCAAGTTCGGCTACTACGCGCAAGAGCACGAGGGCCTGGACATCGACCGCACCGTCCTGGCGAACATGCGCACCGCCGCCCCGGATCTCGGGGAGACCGAGGTGCGCAAGGTGCTCGGGTCGTTCCTCTTCTCGGGCGACGACGTCGACAAGCCCGCTCGGGTCCTGTCCGGCGGGGAGAAGACCCGACTGGCACTGGCGACCCTTGTCGTCTCGTCGGCGAACGTGCTGCTGCTGGACGAGCCGACCAACAACCTCGACCCGGCCTCGCGCGAGGAGATTCTGGGCGCCTTGCGCAGCTACCGGGGGGCGGTCGTGCTCGTGACCCACGACGAGGGCGCGGTCGAGGCCCTCGAGCCCGAGCGGGTGCTGCTGCTGCCCGACGGCGTCGAGGACCTGTGGAACGGGGACTACCGCGACCTGGTGGCCCTAGCGTGAGCTGTCATGGCAGATAAGTCGGCGCGAGGGGGACTGTCTCGCCTCATGCCGCAGCTCTCCCGCTGGCTGTACCGCGGTGGTCGGCCCAACTGGCCGGCTCGGCTGATGAACCGCCTGTCGGCGCTGCAGTTCTCGGCGGGCTGGCTCACCTTGGGCCGCGGGGTCACCCTTGAGGTGCGCGGCCGCAAGAGCGGCAAACTGGTGGCCTTCCCGCTGGTGCTCGTGAAGCACGAGGGCGAGCGGCACCTCGTCTCGATGCTGGGTGCGGACGTCAACTGGGTCCACAACGTCCGCGCGGCCGGTGGCCACGCCGTGCTACGCCAAGGCGGGCGCACCGACGTGGTGCTCGTCGACGTGGCCCCCAGCGAACGTGCGCCGATCTTGAAGCGCTATCTGCAGCTGGCCCCCGGGGGCCGCCCGCACATCCCGGTCCGCCCCGACGCTCCGCTCGTGGACTTCGAGCGGATCGCCGACCAGTACCCGGTGTTCCGCGTCACGCAACCGTGACGAAGCCGGCTCGGCTTCAGCCCGGGATGGCGGGCAGCCGGGTGAGGGCCTCGGCAACCGCCTCGCTGATCTCGAAGTCCTCGTACGAGTGGTCGGTCATCTCGTCGGTGAGGTAGGCCCCGTATGCCGGCAGGTCCAGCAGCCCGTGCCCGGACAGCGCGAGCAGGATGGCCTTCTCCTCACCGGTCTCGGCGCAGCGGCGGGCCTCGGCCACCACCTCCGCGATCGCATGGGTGGCCTCCGGTGCCGGCACGATCCCTTCGGTTCGGGCGAAGAGCACACCAGCCGCGAAGCACTCCCGCTGTTTGAGCGCCACTGCCTCCATGAGGCCTTCGTGGTAGATGTGCGAAAGCAGCGGGCTCATCCCGTGGTAGCGCAGTCCGCCGGCGTGGATGGGGTCGGGGATGAAGTCGTGCCCCAGCGTGTACATCTTCATGAGCGGGGTCAGGCCGGCGGTGTCCCCGAAGTCGTACGCGTAGCTGCCTTGGGTCAGGGACGGGCATGACGCGGGCTCGACCCCGCGCAGCACCGGCGACATCCGCCCGGCCAGGCGCTCGCGCAGGAACGGGAAGGCCAGCCCGGCGAAGTTGGAGCCACCCCCTGTGCAGCCGACGATGAGGTCGGGGGACACCCCCACTCTGGCGAACTGGCTCAGCGCCTCCTCACCGATGACGGTCTGATGCAGCAGCACATGGCCCAGGACGGAGCCCAGGGCGTAGTTGGTCGTCGGCGACTGGGCGGCCACCTCGACGGCCTCGCTGATGGCGATGCCGAGCGAGCCAGGCGAGTTGGGGGCCTTATCCAGGATCGCCCGCCCGGCCGCGGTCAGCTCGGACGGCGACGGGTGCACGACTGCGCCGAGCGTCTCCATCATGAGCCGGCGGTAGGGCTTGCTGTCGTAGGACGTGCGCACCTGCCAAACCTCGCACTCCAGCCCGAACTGGGCACAGGCAAAGGCCAGCGAGGTGCCCCACTGGCCGGCTCCGGTCTCAGTGGTGAGTCTGGTGATCCCTGCCTTGGCGTTATAGAAGGCCTGTGGCACCGCGGTATTCGGCTTGTGCGACCCGGACGGTGAGACGCCCTCGTACTTGTAGTAGACCCTCGCCGGCGTTTTCAGCGCCGCCTCGAAGCGATGCGCCCGGTATAACGGCGTCGGGCGCCACAGCCGGTAGACGTCGAGGACCTCCGGCGGGATCTCGACGTACTGGGCGGTGCTCGCCTCCTGCTCGATGAGGTCCAGCGGGAACAGCGCCGCCAGGTCGTCGGGGCCGACCGGCTGTCCGGTGCCGGGGTGCAGGTAGGGCGGCGGTGCAGTGGGCAGGTCGGGCAGAATGTTGTACCAGCGGGTCGGCATATCGTTCTCGTCCAGGACGACCTTGTGCCGCATGACCTTGCCCACCGCACCCTCCTCACCTCCGGGTGCGCTCAGTATTCCAGGGTCATCCAGCGGTCAGTACTCGAGGTACATCACGGTGTCGCTGGGTCCCGGTTGTAGTGGTAGTCGAAACCGTCGCCGCCGTTGAGCTCGTCGCGAGACGAAGCGGCCTCCGCATGCCGGGCCGCACTCAGCAGCCGGCACGTGGTGGGCGTCCTTGCGCGAGCCAACGCTTGCTCGCGCTATGGCCGTGTGGGCCGCGACGAGGTCCCTGGGCTGGGCTGCCTGCCTCGCTCGGCGACCGCCACGGGTGAGGAGGCGGGGCGCGGGATCGACATACCGCCGGCCCTGAGGTCGTCGTCGGCAGGGAAGGCCAGGCGCCGGTCGCATACTTGGCGGGTGCGTGCCAGGGCGCTCCGGTGGGTGGTCGCCGCTTCGGCGAGCGCCGTGGTCGTCGTGGTCGCCGGATGTGCCGCCGGACCGGTCAGCCCGAGCTGGGCGCCGGTGACGCTGCCCGGCGACGCGCAGGCGGTGACCCTCACGGCATACCGTGACCAGCTGCTCGTGGGCACCCTCTCGACCGGCGAGAACCCGGCCCCCGGGCTGGTTCGCGTGCACGACGCCACCACCACCGCGGCAACCACCGAGCTCCCGGTGAGCGCAGCAAGCGGGTACGGGCGCGAGGCACGGTGGTTGTCGATCGCGGTCGACGACGGCGGCGGCCTGGTGGCAGTCGGGGGAGCTCGCGGCGGAGCCCACGCGAACGTGCGCTGGACGGTGTGGCGCGGGTCGACAGAGTCCGGGCTGCACGAGGAAGAGCAGACCTTCGAGACGTTCGGCGGGTGGGGCGCGGGCGACCTGGTCGGCGCCGTGGCCGCGCCCGCCGGGCCAGCCGTGGTCGGTTCGTGGGGGAGCGCGCAGGTTGGCCTGGACGCGGCCGTCTGGCTGCCGCTGGGCACCAAGTGGGTCCGTCAGGACTCAGCGGGCACCGCGCTGGAGAGCACGCCAGATGCGCTGGTCGGACCCGTGGCTGCGGCCCCGGACGGGACCAGCATCCTCGTCACCGGCTCGCTGGTGCGCCTGACGACCGGCTCGGTGCGCAGGGTGCCCGCGGTGTGGCGGTCGGCGGGCCACGCCTCGCAGTGGTCTCGCGTGGACCTGCCTGAGGCCGGCTCGTCCGGCGAGGCAACCGGTGTGGTGTGCCAACAAGGGACCTGCACCGTGGTGGGCAGCGTCGACGACCGACTGGCCGTGTGGCGGCTGGGCGGATCGGTGGAGCGCCTGCACGGCCTGCCTGACGCGCCCGCGACCGACGAACACCCGGCGTCGTCGCCCGTGCTCGCCGGCGAAGGCGCCGTGCTCGCCATATCCACCTCGTCGGGGAGCACCGTGCTTCGCGAGCAGGGTGGGACGTGGAGCTCGACGCCGGGGCCGCCCGGTCCGGTGCGCGCGCTCGCCGTCGTCGGCCGCTCGATGTATGCCGTGGCCACGGACGGCTCGGGCCGCGACCGGCTCTGGCGGGCCCCCGCATAAGCCGACCTGTGGTTTCACATAATGGACAGTTATGTCGGCGTGCCCGAAATGGGCGCACACTTGGAGGCATGACCGGCACGTTGCTCACCACGCGGCGCCACGTCGACCTGCTTCGGGTCGCGAGCGCTCGCTGTTGCGCGTGCCGTGGCGGGCGAATGCACGTGGTGTCGGCGCTGGGCTGAGCCCGCGCGAGGCGGCCGGGCGCTCCCCGCAAGCCGCCCAACAGGACACACCCACCAGCCGACGACGGGACGCACCGTGTCAACCACCCTGCCCACGACCAACGTGAGCCGCCCCGCGCGCCCGAGCCGCCAGACCGACCGCGGCAGCGGTGCGTGGGCGGACGGCGACCGCACCCCGCTGAACGCGAACGAGGACTTCAAGCAGCGCGACGACGGGCTCAATGTCCGCGCGCGGATCGAGAACGACTACTCCGTCAACGGGTTTGCGTCGATCCCGGCCGAGGACCTCCGTGGCCGGATGCGCTGGTGGGGCCTGTACACCCAGCGCCGCCCCGGCATCGACGGGGGCAAGACGGCGACCCTGGCCCCCGAGGAGCTCGACGACTCCTACTTCATGATGCGCATCCGCTCCGACGGAGGCGCCCTGTCCAACGAGCAGCTGCGGGTGATCGGCACGATCAGCACGCAGTTCGGCCGCGACACCGCGGACATCAGCGACCGCCAGAACATCCAGCTGCACTGGATCCGCGTGGAGGACGTGCCGGAGATCTGGCGGCGGCTGGAGGCGGTCGGCCTGTCGACGACCGAGGCGTGCGGCGACACCCCGCGCGTCATCCTCGGCTCTCCGGTCGCCGGCATCGCAGCGAACGAGATCATCGACGGCACGCCGGCCATCGAGGCGATCCGCTCGCGCTACATCGGCTCGCCCGAGTTCTCCAACCTACCCCGCAAGTTCAAGACCGCCGTCTCAGGGTCGCCAAGCCTCGACGTGGCCCACGAGGCCAACGACGTGTCCTTCATCGGGGTGGTCCACCCACTGCACGGGCCGGGCTTCGACCTCTGGGTCGGCGGCGGGCTGTCGACGAACCCAATGTTCGCCCAGCGGCTCGGGGCCTGGGTGCCGCTGCAGGAGGTGCCCGAGGTCTGGGCCGGGGTCGTGTCGGTCTTCCGCGACTACGGCTACCGTCGGCTGCGCAACCGGGCGCGGCTGAAGTTCCTCGTGGCCGACTGGGGGCCGGAGCGCTTCCGGGAGGTGCTCGAGACCGAGTACCTCGGGCGGACGCTCGTCAACGGGCCGGCCCCGGTGGAGCAACCCGAGCACCGTCGCGACCACGTCGGGGTGCATCCGCAGCAGGACGGGCGGTTCTGGGTCGGCGTCGCGCCGATCGCCGGTCGGGTCAGCGGGTCGAGCCTGACGGCGGTCGCCGACCTGGCGCAGCGGCACGGGTCGGGTCGGGTCCGGCTCACCGCGCACCAGAAGCTTCTCGTCCTCGACGTGCCAGAGTCCGAGACCTCGGCGCTGACCGCTGCCCTCGAGGCGCTCGACCTGTCGTGCGCGCCAACGGAGTTCCGCCGCGGCGTGATGGCCTGCACCGGCATCGAGTACTGCAAGCTCGCGCTGGTGGAGACCAAGGCCCGCGCGCGCCTGGTCGTCGAGGAGCTGGAGGAGCGGCTGGCGCAGTTCGACGCGCCGATCAGCATCCACGTCAACGGCTGCCCGAACTCGTGCGCGCGCTTCCAGGTCGCCGACGTCGGCCTCAAGGGCATGGTCGTCACCGGCGCCGACGGACGCAGTGTCGAGGCCTTCCAGGTTCACCTGGGCGGGTCGCTCGGGGGCAACGCCCAGCTCGCGCGCAAGACCCGCGCGTTGAAGGTCGAGGCCGAGGACCTCAGCGACTACATCGAGCGCGTGGCGCGCCGCTACCTGGACGGGCGTGAGTCCGCGGCGGAACCGTTCGCGCACTGGGCACACCGAGTCGACGAGGAAGCGCTGCGATGACCGCCCGGCCGACGACGCCCTACCACTGCCCGTTCTGCGGGGAGCAGGACCTGCGGCCAGTCGAGGACGACGCCACCGCATGGGTATGCCGGTCGTGCGCCCGCGTGTTCACCGTCACCTTGGTGCGCGTCGACCGGGGCCTCGTGCCTGGGCACGTCGCGGCCTCGGGAGGTGAGCGGTCATGACCATGCAGCTGTGGGCTCCGCACGACCTGCGTGACCTGGTCGCCGAGGGTGCGGCAGAGATCGGCGACGAGGGCGCCGGCCTCGGCCCGACGGCATACTCCGCCCGGGTCCAGACCGCCCGGCGTGCGCTGAAGTGGGCAGACGCGGTGTTCGGCGAGGGCCTGACCATCGCCTCGTCCATGGGCGACGTCGTGCTCGTTCACCTTTCGGCCGCCACGATTCCCGGCGCCGACGTGTTCTTCCTCGACACGGGGTACCACTTCGCGGAGACGATCGGCACCCGCGACGCCTACGCGGCGGGCGGCGGGGTTCGGGTGCGTACGGTGCTGCCCCTGCTCACCGTCGCCGAACAGGACGCGCGCTTCGGCCCGCGGCTGCACGACCGTGACCCGGACCGCTGCTGCGCGATGCGCAAGGTCGAGCCGCTCGAACGCGCGCTGGCCGACCGGCCGGCCTGGGTCAGCGGGCTGCGGCGCGCGGACGCCATCACCCGCAGCGACGTCCCGGTCGTCGGGTGGGACGAACGGCGGGGGATGGTCAAGGTCAACCCGTTGGCGTCCTGGACCGACGAGGACGTCGAGCGGTTCACGGCCGAGGAGAACGTTCTGGAGAACCCGCTCCGCCAGCTGGGCTACGCCTCGATTGGCTGCGCGCCGTGCACCCGCGCTGTCGCACCGGGTGAGGACGCCCGCGCTGGGCGTTGGGCCGGGCGAGCCAAGACCGAGTGCGGGCTGCACACCTGATGCACCCGATCTCGCTCGACCTGGCCGGCAAACGGGTCGTCGTCGTCGGGGCCGGCGCCGTTGCGACCCGACGGGTACACCGCCTGTTCGCTGACGGCGCGCAGATCACCGTCGTGGCGCCCGACGTGTCGGACGAGATCGCGCGCCTGGCGCGCGAGGGGCAGCTACGGTGGACGTGCAGGCCCTACCGCTCGGGCGACCTCACCTCTCCCGAACGGGCCTGGCTCGTCCAGACCGCAACCGGCAATCCACCGGTCGACGAGATCGTGGCTGCGGACGCCGAGCATGCGCACATCTGGTGCGTCCGCGCAGACGACGCCAGCCAGTCCGCTGCGTGGACCCCGGCGGTCGCCAACGGCGCGCCCGGCACGGCCGCGGAAGGGGTCGCCGTCGCGGTGACGGGAGACCGCGACCCGCGCCGCGCGGCAGCGGTCCGAGACGCTGTCCAGGCGGCCCTGGACAGTGGCGCCCTGCCGGTCCGGCGGACGCGCCGCACTGCCGACGCGCCTGGGATCGGGCGGGTCTACCTGGTCGGCGGCGGTCCCGGCGACCCCGACCTCGTCACGGTGCGGGGCCGCGCCCTGCTCGCCGTCGCCGATGTCGTTGTCGCGGACCGGCTGGGGCCGCGCGACCTGCTCGACACGCTGAGCCCGCAGGTCGAGATCGTGGACGTCGGCAAGGGGCCCGGCCACCACCCGGTACCCCAGGAGCAGATCAACGCTCTGCTGGTCGAGCATGCCCTCGCCGGCCGGGTGGTCGTGCGGCTCAAGGGCGGCGACCCGTTCGTCCTGGGGCGCGGCGGCGAGGAGGCGCTGCACTGCCTGGAGCACGGCATACCGGTCGAGGTGGTGCCCGGGGTCACCTCGGCCGTCTCGGTCCCTGCCGCGGCGGGCATCCCGGTGACGCACCGCGGGATCACCGCCTCCTTCGTCGTCGCCTCTGCGCACGCCGGAAGCGACGCCGCACTCGACGCGGCTCGAGACGCGCCACGCGACGCGACGCTCGTGCTGCTCATGGGCGTCAGCGCCGTCGCGGAGACGGCGCAGGGGCTGATGGCGGCCGGCCGGTCACCCGACACCCCGGTCGCGTTCGTCGAGTCCGGCTGGACGCCCCAGCAGCGCACTACAGTCACGACCCTCGAGAAGGCGGCCTGGACTGCGGCCCACGAGCAGGTCCGCTCGCCTGCGGTGGTCGTTGTCGGCGAGGTTGTCAGGCTGCGCGGTAGTTTGGGGGACCTTGGGGGTCTCCGGTCGGGTTAATAAGCGGACACAGGGGTCTCCATGTGACCGGACAGGAGACAAGATGTCGCGCTGGCGCCAGATTAGGAACGCAAACAGAATGTGGTATCCGGAGCCCGCAGCATGAGCCACGAGTCTACTCGTTAAGATGGAGACCCCTAAGCGGACAAAGCATCCGCCCTTGGAGCCTTCGGGTGATTTGTCCTCGTTGGTGGCCGGCAAACCCGCACCGAGGTGTCGCCGCTGGCCGTTAGCCTGCCGAGGGTGACCGACCAGACCTCCCACCCTGGGCTGCGAGTAGCGCGCGACGACGCCGTGCTCACCGTGACCTTGTCCAACGCGCGGCAGCGCAACGCCCAGATGCCCTCCCTGTGGCTCGCCCTCGCCGGGCTGGCCCGAAGCCTCGACCCGGACGTGCGCGTCGTGGTGCTGGTGGCCGAGGGCCCGGACTTCTCAGCGGGACTGCACCGCGCCTTGCTCACCCCAGACGGTATGCCGGGCGAGCCCAACCTGCTCGCCATGGCCGACCAGGGCGCTGCGGCAATGGCGGACGAGATCGCCCGCTACCAGGAGGGGTTCACCGGATGGGGCGCCGTGCCAGCGGTGGTCGTCGCGGCAGTGCAGGGCAACGCGATCGGAGCCGGCTTCCAGCTGGCGCTCGCGGCCGACCTGCGGGTAGTGGCAGACGACGCGCGGTTCTCCATGCGCGAGACCAGCCTCGGCATGGTCCCGGATCTGGGCGGCACCGCAGCGCTTGTCTCAGCGGTCGGCTACTCGCGGGCCCTGGAGATCTGCGCAACGGGGCGCTTCGTCGGGGCCGACGAGGCGGCGCGGGTGGGCCTGGCGTCCCTATCGGTGCCCCGTGACCTGCTCAACCAGACGGTCCGTGACCTGGTCGCCGCACTACTGGCTGCGCCGGACGCGGCCCTTCGCGAGCTCAAACCCCTACTGCGGGATGCGCTCCGGCACCATCCGGCCGACCAGCTGCGGCGTGAGCGGGAGGCTCAGGCACGGTTGCTGAGCGCGATGGTGAGCATCGGTGCGGGCGGGCCGGCCCGGCATACCGGGGAATGAGCGTCGCCGCGCGGATGTTGCTTTGGCGATGAGTAAGGGGAGAAGGGCGCCATGAGCTCGCCGTTCATGATGATGCGCGGCCTGGCGCGTGACCAGTCGGTCGTGCACGTCAAGCTCACGCCAGGCACGACGCGCCGGATGCTCACCTACGCCCGGCCCTACTCCCGCTGGATCATCGTGTTCCTCGTGCTGGTGGTGCTCGACTCGGCCGTCGTCGTCGTGGTTCCGTTGCTGCTCAAAGACATCGTCGACCTCGGCGTGACCCCTCAGGATTCGAGCGTGGTCATCCGGCTGTCGCTAGTGGTCGCGGCACTCGCTTTCGTGGGCGCGGGGCTGGACGTCGTGCAGCGCTGGTACAGCTCGCGCATCGGGGAGGGGCTCATCTTCGACCTGCGCACCGAGGTGTTCGCGCCATGTGCTGCGCCAGCCGATCGCGTTCTTCACCCGCGCCCAGACGGGCTCGTTGGTCAGCCGGCTCAACAACGACGTCATCGGCGCCCAGCAGGCATTCACGTCGGTGCTCTCCTCGGTCGTCAGCAACGTCGTGTCGCTCGTGCTCATCGTCATCGCGATGGCGACGCTGTCGTGGCAGCTGACGCTTGGGGCGCTCGTGCTCGTGCCGTTCTTCCTCATCCCCGCCCGTTTTATGGGCCGGCGGCTGTCGACGCTGGCCTCCACAGCGATGACCTACAACGCCGACCTGGGCAGCCGGATGACCGAGCGGTTCAACGTCGCGGGCGCCTTGCTCGTCAAGCTGTTCGGTTCGCCGGCGCGCGAGGACGGCGAGTATGCCGAGCGGGCGGCGAAGGTACGCGACACCGGCGTGCGAATCGCCATGAACCGCACCGTGTTCATGGTCGCGCTGTCGTTGGTGGCGGCGCTCGCCACGGCGATGGTCTACGGCTTCGGCGGCGTGATGGCGGTGAACGGGACGCTGACCGTCGGCACCTTGCTGGCCCTGGCGGCCCTGCTCGCGCGGCTGTATGGGCCGCTCACCTCGCTGTCGAACGTCCGGGTCGACGTCATGACCGCGCTCGTGTCGTTCGCCAGGGTCTTCGAGATCCTCGACCTGCGTCCGCTTGTCGCCGAAGCCGCGCGCCCACGAGAGCTGCCCACCGGCCCGGTCTCCGTACAGCTGGACGGGGTCGAGTTCCGCTACCCGTCGGCCGACGAGGTGTCGTTGCGCTCGCTGGAGTCGCTCAGTTCGGGCGACCGCCTGTCCGGCGGTCAGGTCCTTCGGGGGTGACCTTCGCTGCTGCGCCCGGCAAGCTGGTCGCGCTCGTGGGGCCCAGCGGCGCCGGCAAGACCACCATCACCGCGCTAGTGGCGCGGTTGTACGACCCGACGTCGGGAGCCGTGCGGGTGGGCGGCGTGGACCTGCGCGAAGCCTACCTTAGCGTCGGTGCACCGGGCCGTCGGGATGGTGACTCAGGAAGCACACCTCTTCCACGACACGATCCGCGCCAACCTCGCCTACGCGCAACCTGAGGCCACCGAGGCCGACATGCGCGAGGTCCTCGCGGGCGGCGCAGGTGCTGGACCTCGTGGACTCGCTGCCCGCGGGGCTCGACACCGTCGTGGGGGATCGGGGCCACCGGCTGTCGGGGGGCGAGAAACAGCGGCTGGCCATCGCCCGGCTGCTGCTCAAGGCGCCCCAGGTCGTCGTTCTGGACGAAGCGACAGCTCACCTCGACAGCGAGTCGGAGGTGGCCGTCCAGCGCGCACTCGACGCGGCCCTCGAGGGACGCACGGCCCTGGTCATCGCGCACCGGCTGTCCACGGTGCGCGGCGCCGACGAGATCCTCGTCGTCGATCGGGGACGCGTCGTCGAGCGCGGCCGGCATACCGAGCTGCTCGCCCTTGGTGGGCTCTATGCCGACCTCTACCGGACCCAGTTCCTCGAAGGGGCCGCGGCGCTCTGAGGCAGCCACCGGGATGGGCTAGGCCGCACCCATGATCCGGAGCAGGCGGGCGGCTTCTTCGTGTCCGCTTGCGATGGCCAGCTCGAGGGCCGTGCGCCCGCTGGCGTCGCGCGAGTGCACGGGAGCACCAATGCGCAGGGCGAGCGCGACGGAGTCGGCGTCCCCGGATGCCGCGGCCGCCGCCAAAGCCCGTACGGTGTCGAGGTATGCCGGGGTCTGCTTTCCCAGCCACACCGCCTCGTGGATCGCCTGGTACCCGATCCGGTTGACATGGTCGCGGTCTACTCCGGCTCGCAGCAGCCGACCGACGACGGCGGCGTGACCACGCTCGGCCGATCGGATCAGGCCGGTCCCGTTCCAGGAGTCCTTGTCGTCCACGATGGCGCCGTGGGCGAGGGCCAGCTCGAGCAGCTCGAGGTATCTGGGACTCGCTTACGGACTGCGACGCACCGGGTCCCTGGCAGCCGACGACCGCACCGAGCTGGAGCAAGACCGTGGCGAGAGCTAACCGCCTGCGGGAAGCGGAAACTACGGAACACTCGCCGAGAGCGGATCCACTTCCTGCGGACGGGGTCGCGGGCGCCTGCGTCCCGCCTCAGTACCGGCGAGCAGCTCGATGAGGGCCAGCAGAGCTACGACCAGTACGGCGGACCAGACCAGTCGGGATACCGAGGTGTCCAGGCCCCACAGCAGCACGACGAAGCCGACGGCCACCGCGACCACCCGCAGCCAGCCCACGTTTGCGCCGACCCAGCGGCCGGTCGGCGCGAGTGCCTCGGTGCCCACACCGGCGCCACCGGTGCGCAGCCCGGAGGACACCCAACGACGCGACGTGGTGCCCGACTTGGTGATACCGGCGAACCAGCCCGCGGCCAGGAGGATGATGCCGAGCCACAGGATCACCTGCCAGCCTCGGGTGAGAAAGGCCAGCAGCTGGACGTAGATGACGGTGGTGGCGGGCGCTAGCAGGGTGCCGGAGAAGGCGTTCACGAACAGCCGTTCACCCACGGTCAGCATGAACGCGATCGACAGAGCGTTCACGGCCAGCGAGACACCGATCGCCGCGGTGATCAGCGGTCGGCGTCTGGCCACCGCGAAGGCGATGAGGTACAGCAGCACAACCGTCGGGAGCAACCAGCTCGCCACGGGCTTGGTAAAGGCATAGATGGTGCGGGCTTGGGCAAGCTGCGGCGCATCCATCAGCACGATCTGCTTGTTGACATCCGGGATTGGCACGTTCTGCAGCACGGTCAGACCGCGTGCGATCAGGCGTTGCTTGACCTGATCGAGCACCTCGCCGATGTCCAGGACCAGCTTGTCTCCTTGCAGCGAGACCGCCCCTGAGGTGTCTCCCTCCATCAC
Source organism: uncultured Actinomycetota bacterium (assembly GCA_963724925.1). Taxonomy (GTDB): domain Bacteria; phylum Actinomycetota; class Actinomycetes; order Actinomycetales; family Dermatophilaceae; genus Phosphoribacter. The sequence goes on from CAVRXF010000014.1 coordinate 196,187, forward strand.
CCGCACCAGGGCCTGCTGCGCCCTGGTCTGGGCAGCGACCCACAGGTCGGCGAACGTGTCCGAGGCGACGAATTCGCGGACCTCGCGCTCGATCAGGCTGTTCACCCCGGACGCGAGCGGTCCCACGAGCAGCTGCAATCGCGGGCGGTCGGTCAACACCTGCGCGAACACGTTGTTGAGGATCGCCTCGATGTCGACCTGCTGCTCGAAGGTCTGGATGGCCGCGCTCCCGATGGCCTCCTGGACCTGCGGTGACTGCACCAGCGGTCCGACCGTCTCGATGTACCTCTGGGTGTTTGTCAGTGTCCGCTGCCCCCAGAAGGCGAGCGCCGCTGGGGTCGTCAGGACCGCCGCGAGAATGAAACAGATCAAGGCGGAGATGGTCCGCGCTCGGCTCGAGGTGGCCGGAGCAGCCGGCAGCGGCTCGGTCTGTGTCGCTTCGGTCATATCGGCATTCCCTCACGCAGCTCCGACAAGCCGCATCGTCCTAACAGGATGAGGCAGTCCGCGCCGCGCTGGGTAACCGCTAGTCACGGTAGGCGAGCCAGCTGGTCAGCATCCGGGAGCTCTGCCCCACCGAGAACCGGTCCAGGCACACGTCGTTGCCGTAGCTCATGAAGTTGTGCACCGGATCGCGACCTGGCTGGTGGCAGGTGTCGGCCGACTCATTGCACATGAAGACGTTCTGCCCGTTGTTCTGGAAGGGCGTGTCGTTGACGAAGTCACCGGGCGCCGAGCAGCCGTTCTGGAAGGTGTGGAACAGGCCCAACCAGTGACCGACCTCGTGCGTGGCGGTGTCGCCCTTATTGTACGGCGCCGCGGACCCTCCCGGCAGGCTGTCACCTGTCACGACCACGCCGTCGCGGACTCCCGCCTTGTCTTGCGGGAAGGTCGCATAGCCGAGCAGACCGCCGCTCAGCTGCGGGATGTAGAGGTTGAGGTCATCCATGCCGCCCTGGTGAAGGGCCTGCTTGGCTGGTTGATCGTCGTCTCCTTGGGTCCAGTTGTACCAGTCGGTGTTCCTGGTTAGCTCAAACGTGGCGAGCCGGAACCGGAACGGAGTCGAGGCCGACTGCCCCGAGGTGTGGCCTGCGTAGGCCTGGTTGAGCACGCTGATCTGCTTGGTCACCATGGTCCGGGTCACCGCACCGGTGCCGTCGTCCCGGGCAATGGCGTGGACCCGGACGTCGACGGTGATCGTCGAGGCCCGCTCGGCCTCAGCTCGGTCGGCGAGGCGGCGTTGCGTCACCTGTGCCTGCAGGTCAGCGTCGTATGCCGCGGACTGCTGCGCGGTGAGCGAGTTCGGGTCAGCTCCCTCGGAGCCGGGAACCACGCGGGCGTGGGCGTCGGCGCCCGGGTCACACACCGCAGCGGCAGTCTCCCCGCCGCCCGTCGCTGCTGCTGCCGTCGTCACTCCGCCGGGACCGCCGAGGCTACTTGCTCCGGCCAACAGCGCGGCGGTTCCCAGGCTGGCTAGTACAGCTGTTCGGCGACCGGTCGGTATGCGACCCCAAAGGTCCACGGTCCCCCCTCCGTCTTCACACGCCCCGGCTCGTCCCGGTGCTCGTCCGGCGTCACTGTACTGGCAGCCATGACCGGCGGTGGCGGTAACGAGGACAAGCCGCTTGTCCAGGTGGGACAAGACCAGCCGCCGCCCAGGGCTAGGCGATTGGGTCGCGGTAGGCGAGCCAGCTGAGCAGCATCCGGTAGCCCTGCCCTTCCGAGAACCGGTCCAGGCAGGGGTCGTCGCCGTAACTCATGAAGTTGTGCACCGGATCGCGACCGGGCTGGCGGCAGGTGTCGTCGGACTCGCGACAGTAGAAGATGTTCGACCCGTCGGCTTGGTAGGGCGTGTCGTCAACCCGGTCGCCGGGCGCTGTACAGCCGTTCTGGAAGGTGTGGAACAGGCCCAGCCAGTGCCCAACTTCGTGCGGTGCGGTGTCGCCTTCGTTGTACGGCACCGCGGACCCTCCCGGCAGGCTCTCACCAAGCAGCACCACGCCGTCGCGGTACCCGACCTGCTGCTGCGGAAGGTAGGCGTAGCCGAGATAGTCCTGCAGGTTTGTGATGTAGATATTGAGGTCGTCCTCGCCGCCCTGATGAAGCGCCCGCTTCGCTGGTCGATCGTCGTCGGCGACCGTCCAGTTGTACCAGTCGGTGTTCAGCGTGACGTCGTACGATGCAGTCCGAAACCGGAATGGCGTCCAGGCTGACTGCCCCGCGGTTCGGCCGGCGTATGCCTGGTTGAGTACGTCGATCTGGTCCGCGACCATTTTCGGGGTGACGCCGCCCGTGCCGTTGGTGCGAGTGATGACGTGGATCCGCACGTCGACGGTGATGGTCGAGAAGCGCTCGCCCGCCGCCCGGTCCGCGAGGCCGCGTTGGGCCACTCGGGATTGCAGGTCCGCGTCATATGCCGCGGACTGCTGTGCGGTGAGCGAATTGGGGTCGGCTCCCTGGTGGCCGGGGCGCACGCGTGCAGATGCATCGCCAGTCGGCTCGCACCCGGCCGCAACGTGAACGTCCTGCCCCCCGATTTCCAGGGACGCGGCCGGCAATGCCGTGGGAGCGACGACGCCAGTGGCCACCGCCAACAGTGCGGCGGCTCCTACCCTCGCGAGTACCGCCGGTGAGCGAGTTGCCCGTTTGCGACCCCAAACCGCCATGGCGACCTTTCCGTTCCACAAGCACCGGTCGTCGGGATTGCCGGTTTACCGGAGAGTCTCGTGCTCGCCCTGCGACGTCAAGTGGTGCTCGCCCGGGCCCGCCGCTTCACCCAACGCCTCGTCCCAACCGGATGAGGTACCTTTCGATGGTCGACGGGTAGGCTCGCTGCCGACTCATGCGCGGCGACCCACCGTGCCCGGACGAAGGACCTGACATGACCAATGATGTCGAAGAGATGGGCCCGATCGATTATGTCGTTATCGAGTTCCCTGGCAACAAGTTCACCGGAGAGGCTTTCCCAGCGCTGATCGAGCTCGTCGACAGGGGGCTCATCCGCATTCTCGACATGCTGTTCATCCGCAAGGAGCTCGACGGCGCCACCGCCGCCGTCTCGATCCAGGACCTCGGCCAGGACGCTGACTTCGACGTCCAGGTTTTCGAAGGGGCTTCCTCCGGACTTCTCGGCGACGACGATATCGCCGAGGCAGCGGAAGCCATCGAACCAGGTTCGTCCGCCGGGCTGCTGGTCTACGAGAACGTCTGGGCAGCACCTTTCGCCGTGGCGGTCCGTCGCTCAGGCGGTCAGCTGGTGGCCAGCGGCCGGATTCCGATCCAAGCGATCCTCGCATCGCTGGACGCGCTCGAAGCACAGGAAGCCTCAGGGTCCTAACACATCACGCGCCGGTCTCGGTGTCTTCGGGAGCCGGCTGACGCGTGCGACGAGAAAGGAAGTCACCATGCCAGGTCTCATTCGCGGGGTGGCCCGCACCGCCGCCATCGCGGGGACCGCGACCGCGGTGTCCAACCGGGTGTCCCGCCGGCAGGCGTCCCGCTGGTCGAACCAGGCGGAGCAAGCCGAGCCCGCCCAGCAGCAGCAGTACGTGCAGCCCGCACCCGCACCCGCACCCGCCCCTGCGCCGGCAGAGCCAGAGGCCATGTCGATGGACGACAAGTTCGCCCAGCTCAAGCAGATTGCCGAGCTCAAGGACCAGGGCATCCTGACCGCGGCGGAGTTCGAGGTGCAGAAGGCCAAGATTCTCAACAGCTAGGTCGTGAAGCTAGCCGTCCTCCTCGTCCCAGATCCGCACCTTCTTCGGCTTGGCTGGCGCTGGCGGGCTTTGCGGGTGGTCGGGCTCACCAAGGCGTTGCGGGTTACTGCGCACGAGCAGCACGAGGAACGCCACACCCAGCAGCGCGGTCGCCCACCACTGCAGCGCGTAGGCCTGGTGTGGGCCGAGGTCGCCGGTGGGCGCCTCTAAAGGCGTGGGTCGCGCGGGAGTCGCTCCGGAAGGGGTCCGCTCCTCACCGAGCACCAGGTATGCCGGGTACACCGGGCTGCCCAGCTGGGCCCGGGCGTCGTCAGTGTTCACCGAGGCGAGCTGCCCAGCGGGCAGGTCTCGACCTCTGGATTGCTCGGACGGCATGAGCCATCCCGTGACCGTGACGTCGCCCGACGGAGCGGCAGGAACGTCGGGCAAGGTCTGCGCATTCTCGGCATTGGCCACCCAGCCCCGGTCGACCAGCAGTAGCCGACCGCCGACCTCGAGGGGGACGAGCACCTCAAGGCCGGGCTGGGACGCCAGGCTGCGACCGCGCACGAACAACTGGCGCGTCACGGCATACCGTCCGGTCACCCTGACGTGGCTCCACACCTGGTCCTCGCTTAGGACGGTGTCGGGCCGAGGGAGCACCGAGCCGAGCGCGACCGGGTCGGCGGTGTAGTTCTCCGCGATGGCGGTGGCGCGAACCTGCTTGTCGTCGTAACGAGACCACTGCCACCGGCCCAACAGGAAACAGGCGAAACCGAAGACGAGGACCAAGCCGACCGCAGCCAGGCCCCGTCTGCTGAGCAACGCCCTGGGCACCACCTCACGTTACCGGCTTAGAGTGTGCGACATGTCTGGGCTCCGTGAGCCGACTGGCGGCCAGCCCCCGGGCTCCGGGTTGGTCGACCCGTTCGGGCGGGTCGCCCGCGACCTGCGCGTGTCGGTCACTGACCGCTGCAACCTGCGCTGCTTCTACTGCATGCCGGCCGAGGGCCTGCCCTGGCTGCCCGGGCCCGAGGCGCTCACCGACGCCGAGCTGCTGCGCGTCGTCGGCGTGTTCGTGGGGCTGGGGGTGTCGCAGGTGCGCCTTACCGGCGGGGAGCCGCTCTTGCGCCGCAGCCTCTTGGAGCTGGTTCGGGGCATCGCAGCACTGCGGCCCAGGCCGGTGATCGCCATGACCTCCAACGGCGTCGGGTTGGAGCGCCTGGCTGGTGCGCTGGCCGAAGCCGGCCTGGACCGGGTCAACGTCTCCCTGGACACCGTGTCACGGGAGGCGTTCCTTGCCCTTACCCGGCGCGACCGGCTGGACGACGTAACCCGAGGGTTGGCGGCGGCCGCCGAGGCCGGCCTTCGTCCGGTCAAGGTCAACGCCGTCGCGATGCGGGGGTACAACGACGAGCAGGTCGCCGACCTGTTGGCCTGGTGCCTCGACCGTGGCTACGAGCTGCGGTTCATCGAGCAGATGCCACTCGACGCGCAGCACGGATGGGACCGCTCGCTCATGGTCACCGGCGAGGAGATCCAGGCCCGCCTCAGCGAGCGGTTCACCCTGAGTCCGCTGCCCGGGGCCACCCGGGGGAGTGCGCCAGCCGAACGGTTCCTGGTCGACGGGGGGCCGGCGACCGTCGGCATCGTCGCCAGCGTCACCGCGCCGTTCTGCCGAGCCTGCGATCGCACCCGGCTTACTGCCGACGGTCAGGTCCGCAACTGCCTGTTCGCGCAGCGCGAGACCGACCTGCGCGAGCCGCTTCGGCGAGGGGCGAGCGACTCCGAGCTCGCCGACCTTATCCGCGGCGAGATGTGGCGCAAGGCCGCCGGGCACGGCATCGGCCGGCCTGACTTCCACCAGCCAGCCCGGCCGATGTCGTCGATCGGCGGCTGAGGGCGCGAGCCGCGGCTACTCGGAGGGCGCGGCCTCGTCGACGGCAGGAGCGCCAGGCTGTGGTGAACCCTCCAGCGTGTGGGCGGAGTCTTCTTCATACCGGTCGAAACCCGTGATCCGGGTGCCCCACCGCGGGCCGACCGCATTGGCTAGAACGACCGCGACGTAAGGCAGGCCGACCGCCATGGCCATGAAGACCCAGCGCAACACACCTTCAGCCAGGAAGGCGCCAATGAAGCAGGCCGTGCGGATGCTCATGGTGACCAGGTAGCGCTTCATTCGCATGTCCTGGTCCATGGCGACGGACACCGGCGCGGTGGTCACCGTGTGGACTACCGGGGGCTGGCCGGAGTGCCTGCGCCTCACTCCCTAACCATACGTCGGTATGCCGTGGCGCGGGACCAGCCGCAAGCGTCGGCTGCGGCTACCGATGGGTAGTCCACTAGCGTCTGCCCAGGACGGCTACGCGGACGGCACGAGCGGCGACGAGAGGACCACGCAGGCATGGGCGAAGCGAGCTCGAAAAGCGTGCTGGTGACGGGAGGCAACCGCGGGATTGGCCTGGCCATCGCCCGGGACCTGCTTGAAGCCGGGCACCGCGTCGTCGTCACGACACGCTCGGGTCAGGCTCCCGAGGGTCTGCCAGCGGTGATCTGCGAGGTGACCGACACCGCGTCCGTCGACGCGGCCTTCACGGAGGCGGAGTCCATGCTGGGCGGTCCGGTCGAGGTCCTGGTCGCCAACGCAGGCGTGACCCGGGACCAGCTGCTGATGCGGATGCGCGACGAAGAGTTCGACCAGGTGATCAACACGAACCTCGCTGGCGCCTTCCGGTGCGCGCGGCGAGCGAGCCGGGGCATGATCCGGCTCAAGCGGGGGCGGATGATCTTCGTCTCCAGCGTTGTCGGTCTTTACGGCTCGCCGGGCCAGGCCAACTATGCGGCGAGCAAGGCTGGTCTCGTGGGTCTGGCCCGTTCGATCAGCCGTGAGCTGGGCGGGCGGTCCATCACGGCCAACGTGGTTGCACCGGGCTTCGTCGAGACGGACATGACCGAGGCGTTGCCGCAGGACCGCAAGGCTGCCTATCTCGCGAGCATCCCCGCCGGGCGGTTCGCTGAGCCGCTGGAGGTCGCGCGTGCCGTGCGCTTCCTCGCCTCGGATGACGCGGCATACCTGACCGGCGCTGTCATCCCCGTCGACGGCGGCCTCGGCATGGGCCACTGACCTGCACCCCCGTCACTGGAAGGACGCGCGCATGGGCCTGCTCGACGGCAAGACAGTGCTGGTCACCGGGATCCTCATGGATACCTCGATCGCCTTCCACGTGGCCAAGCTCGCGCAGGAGGAAGGGGCCTCCGTCGTTCTCACGTCCTTCGGGCGGACCATGCGGATCACCCAGACCATCGCCAAGCGGCTGCCGACGACGCCGCCGGTGGTCGAGCTGGACGTCACCGAACCGGAGCACTTCGAGACCCTGGCAGCGCGCGTCGCAGAGCACACCGACCGGCTGGACGGCTTGCTGCACTCGATCGGGTTCGCGCCGCCCGGTGCGTTCACGTTCCTTGAGGCCTCGTGGGAAGACGTCGGCCCGGCGGTACAGGTGTCGGCATACAGTCTGAAGGCGCTGGCGGTAGCCGCCTTGCCGCTGATGTCCAACGGGGGCAGCCTGGTCGGGCTCACTTTCGACGCCCGGTACGCCTGGCCCATGTACGACTGGATGGGCGTGGCCAAGGCTGCCTTCGAGTCGACCAACCGGTACTGCGCGCGCGACCTCGGCCCCAAGGGGGTGCGGTGCAACCTCGTCGCCGCGGGACCCATCCGCACGACCGCGGCCAAGTCCATCCCCGGCTTCGAGGTCTTCGAGAAGGGCTGGGAGGAACATGCCCCACTCGGCTGGGACGTGCGCGACCCGGTGCCGACGGCTAGGGCGTGCGTCGCACTGCTCTCGGACTGGTTTCCGGCGACAACGGGGGAGATCATCCACGTCGACGGCGGGGTCCATGCTGTGAGGTGAGCTTGCTCAGGTATGCCGTGCGCTCAGGTATGCCGTGCGGGTCAGCCCTCCGCGGGGGGCACCATGATGTCGCGTCCGCGGACCGGCATACCGTCGAGGGCGTCGGCCTCCTCCACGTCGTCGCGGGAGATGCCGAGCAGGTACAGGACCGCGTCGAGGTAGGGGACGTTGACCGAGGTGTCGGCCTGTTCGCGCACGATCGGCTTGGCGTTGAAGGCAATTCCGAGGCCGGCGGCCTCGAGCATGTCCAGGTCGTTGGCCCCGTCACCGACGGCGACCGTCCGCGACATGGGCACGTCGGCCTGCACCGCGAACATGCGCAGAGCGCGGGCCTTGGCGGCCCGGTCGATGATCTCGCTGTCGAGGTTCCCGGTGAGCCGCCCGTCGACGACCTCGAGGTGGTTGGCGACGACGCGGGCGATGCCCAGCTCCTCGGCGATCGGCCCGACGATCTCGATGAACCCGCCGGAGACCAGGGCAACCGTGTGGCCCAGGCGCCGTAGGGTGCGCACGAGCGTGCGCGCTCCGGGAGTGAGGACGATGCTGCGTCGCACCTCGTCGAGGACCGCGACATCCAGCCCGGCCAGCAGCGCTACCCGCTGCCGCAGCGCGGCGGCGAAATCCAGCTCGCCGCGCATCGCCTGCTCGGTGAGCTGGGCGACCTGCTCGTGCCGACCGGCGCGTTGGGCCAGCAGGTCGATGACCTCCTGCTCGACGAATGTGGAGTCGACATCCATGACGACCAGGCGGGTGCCAAGGCGCTCCAGTCCGGCCGGGGCGACGGCGATGTCGATCTGCTGTTGGGTGGCGACCAGGGCCAGGGCGGCACGCAGCTGGCGGAGGTCGGCGCCGGAGATGCTCAGCTCGATGGTCGTCACGGGGTAGCGCGAGAGGCGGCGGATGCGGTCGATGTTGGCGCCCTGCGCGGCGACGCTGGAGGCCACCTGGGACATCGCCGCTGCCGTCAGCGGCTGGCCGAGCATGACAACCTGGGCGCGCCCGCTGCGCCGGTTGTGGCTGTCGCCGACGCCTCGGCTGACGTTTGTGTGCAGGCCCAGTTTGGAGCCCACGTCTGTCGCGAGGTCGGCCAGTGCCTGGGGGCTGCCGTGCGGCTGCAGTAGCACGGAGAGGGTGAGGTGGTCGCGGACGACGATCTGCTCGAGGTCCACCACGTCCGCGGCGCTCTCGTCGGCTAGGGCGGCGAAGAGCGCGCTGGTAACACCTGGTCGGTCGGCGCCGGTGAGCGTGACATGCAGGGTCTCGTTCGGGTCGGGCACCGGCTCAGCGTAGGCCGTGGGACTGGCCGGCTTTGCGCGGTTTGGCGTTGGCTCTGTGTGGTCACAGGTGCGCCCGATTCGGTGAGCGTGCCCGGCCCGGCGACGCAGGTGCAGGTCAAGCAGGCCCGCGCGGTGCTCGTGCAGCGGTAGCCGGGCCTCATCCGCCGTCCGTCAGCGGCAGGCTCGATTCCTCGTAGAGCGACGACCATTGGTCGGGGTCAGCGCGCCAACACCCGGCGTGTCGCCGACCAATGGTCGTCCGTGTGCACGCGGATCTGGTGCCAAGCCGAAACCGAGGAGGTCAGTCGAGAGCGAAGACGTCGATTCGCACGCGGTCGGGCTCCCGCTCACCAGTGCCGACGCACAGCCGTTCGTTGAGCCATTCGAAGCGCGATCCAATGGGCGCGTGAATCCGCGGCCAGCACCGGAAGTAGATGCGGGCCGGATCGACCCGTTCGCCCCTCGACAGGGCAGCCACATCCTCCGCCGAGCCGGCGCGCAATGCGGTGTTGTCGACGTACAGACGGACGCCGTCCTCGGTCTCGACCGCGTACCTCGCCTGCAGATGCGACGTTCGCTCGTCGGGATGCAGCTGGAAGTCCGCCCCTCCGGGCAGCACGCGCCCCGACCATCCGTCGCCGGTCACGGTGCCGCCGGTGATCGGCACGATCCGGCGCTGGCCGAGCGGAGTCCTGCCGACGTCGATGGGCTCGCTCACCTCGACCAGCAGCGTCGCGAAGAACCGCAAGGCCGGTGCGCTGACGGTCACACTCATGCCCGGACCGTAACAGCGCCGCTCCTCGGCGCGGTGCATTCATGGCGCGGCGCGTTGACCGCGCAACCACACGAGCGAACCATGGGAACTGTGGCGACACCCTTCGAGCCCGCAGACGCAGTATTCACAACCGTCGGCGGTGATGCGGGAGCTCCCGGTCGCCGCCGAGACCTGGTCGCGGTCAACGCGGGCAACGCACTCGAGTGGTTTGACTGGAACATCTACGCGATCTTCACCCCGTTCTTGGCCGTCTAGTTCTTCAATAACCCCAACCAGCTCACGGCCGTGCTTTCGGCCCTCGCCGTCTTCGCGGTGGCTTCCTCATGCGTCCGATCGGCGGCTGGATATTCGGCCACATCGCGGACGTGCGCGGGCGCCGGTACAGCCTGGTGCTGGCCATTCTGTTGGCTGCCTTCGGCAGCCTGCTCATCGCGGTGTCCCCAACTGCCTCCCAGATCGGGGTAGGCGCCGCCGTCATCCTGGTCCTGGCCCGGATGATCCAGGCCGGAGTTCCGCAGATGGTGGGCACATGATTCGGTGAAATAGGGGGCTGACCTGGGCTGATGCCGAAATCGGCGGAAGAGGTCGTGTTACTACAGGCGGACCTGAGGTGGTGGGGACCGCGGCCGCCGGTCAGTCTTGGCCGCTGGCGGTGGTGTCGGTGACGGGGGTGAAGTCGTAGAAGCGGGGCGGCTCGGGCAGCTGCAACGCGTCCAGGAGGGTGCGCTGGGCGGGGGTGGCCTGGCTGCGTTGGGCGACGGCTCCGTCTGCGGTGGCCAGGGTGACCAGGTGCATCCGGTCCAGCTCGTGGCGGATGGCGCGCCAGGGGTCGCCGGTGTGGTTTTCGATGACCCGGGTCAACAGCAGGGCCAACCAGCACAGTTGGACGTGCCCGCGGATGCGGTCCTCGCGGCGGTGGTGCACCGGGCGCAGCCCGAGGGAGCTCTTCATGTCCCGCCAGCCGGCCTCGACGGCGATCAGCTGCTTGTAGGCGGCGGCCAGGTCTTCGGCGCTCAGGGTGGCGTCGGAGGTGCGCAGCAGCCATTTGCCGTCCAGGTGCGCCTCGCGTGTGGCGGCGGCGCGGTCGATGCGCAGCAGCCCGCCGGCGGTGCGGCGCAGGTAGCGGCGCAGTCCGGGCTTGGTCTTGAGGCTGCCGACCAGCTCGTCGCGACGGCGAGTGGGCCAGCTGTCGGAGCCGTCGATCAGCGCGCTCAGGTGGGTGATCAGGTTGGCCCGTACCGCGGTGTCGCGGTCGGCTTGTTCGGGGTTGTGGCAGACCACGAACCGCACCGCGCGGGCCCCGCCGTCGCCGTCGCCGTCCCCGCCGGGAGCGACGGACACTTCTTTGACCCGCAGGTTGCCGGCCACCGTGTGGTACCGGCCGGGACGGGCCAGCGCGGCGGCGGCCTCGGTGTTGGTGTGGCGCAGCTTCTCGGCGTGGATGTAGTGCCCGCCGCCGCGGGTCAGGTAGGCCCGGTTGGCGGCGGAGGCGAACCCGCGGTCGGCCACCCACACCATCCGGTGCAGGTTCCACCCGGCCAGGTCCTCTCGGACCCGGCGGATGATGCCGGTGTCGGCGGTGTTACCTGGGAAGGTCCAGCACCGGATCGGCACCCCGTCGCGGGTGACCGCCATCGCGATGACCACCTGCGGCAGGTCCTCACGGTGATCCTTGGAATGCCCGAAGGTGCGTGCCCCGGCCTCGGTCGGGACCGACGCCTCGTCGTCGGTCGGCGACTGGCGCACCGTGTCGGCCAGCTCGTCGGGCACGTCCAGCTCCCAGTACGTGGTGGTGGTGTCCACGAAGACCAAGTCGACATCCAGGTTGAGCAGGGTGGCCACCGAGGCGAACACCTCAGCCGCGATCGCCTCCAACGCGTCCAGCAGGAAGTCCATCGCCCGGTACGCCTGATCGTCACTGAAGCCAGGCAGGTGTTCGATGAACACCCGCTCGGCCACCCATTTGGTGCACGCCAGCTTCGAGCCCGGCTCCAACGCACGTTGCGCCACCAGCGCGAAGATCACCCGCTCGGCCAACTCGCCGTCGACCTTACGCGCCTGGGCGACCCGGCGGATCGCCGCACCGATCCCCAGCCGAGCCCACAGCTGCTCCAACACCCACGCTCCGCCCAACCGGCGGCAGTCCAGCACCTGCACGTCCGCGCCGGCCGCGGCCGCCACCGCCGCCTGCGGGTCCAGAAACCGCGAGATCGAGGACACCAACCGGGCCAGCGCCCCCCGGTCCACGCTGTCGGCCCGGCCGAAGCTGTGGATCACCTTCGCGGTTGGTGCCCCGGTGAGCGGATGCCGCTCGTTGTGCGCCAGCTGCAGGTACGACACCGTCGACCCGTCCTTGTTCCGCCGCCGCGTCTCCCGCAGGTACATGCCTACAGTCAACCATCAAACAACCCTAAATCAGGCGCGACACGCCCAGAAACGTGTGCCTACAGCCAAACCCTGCAAACGCCACCCACCCAGCCCGTCACCTGCAAAGACTCCCCACCGGACGCCCCCGAATGCCTACCACCTGCGGAACTCCGGCCAGGGACTCGCCCACGGCGGGGAGACCGGTTCGGCCCTCACGTACCTGCCTGAGGTCGCCCCGCAACACCGTCGAGGGCTCTGGGCCAGCACCCCGTGGCTCGGAGTCGGGCTTGGCTCCATGATGGCTACGGCATTGGGCGCATTCCTCACCTCCGTGCTCAGCAACGCCCAAATGGTCCAGTTCGGCTGGCGCATCCCGTTCGCGATCGGTGCCCTGCTTGGCCTCTACGCGCTGTACATCCGCCGGACGATGGCCGAGTCGCACGTCTACGAGGCAGCGAGAAGCAAGGAGAAAGGGCCTCGCCACACGCCCCCGGCGTCGCAGATCATGCGAAGCATCTGGGCGGAGCGCACTGCCCTGCTGCGGAGTCGGACTCACCATCAGCGGTGTCGTCGTCTTCTACACATGGTTCATCTTCGCGCCAAGCTGTGCGGCGACCGTGTACGGGATGAACCCGCGCGACGCGCTCATCGCCGGCCTGTGCGCCCAGTCGGTGTTCCTGGTCGGCGCACCCCTGATGGGCCGGCTCAGTGACCGAATCGGCCGGCGACCGGTACAGCTGATCTTCTCGGTTGGCTTCCTCCTCCCGCCATCCCTCTGGAAATGGCCCTGGGCCGCTCGCCGATCTCGCTGTTCCTCACCATGGCGATCGGCACCGCGATGATCTCGGCGAACTGCGGGCCGATCGGTGCGATATTCGCCGAGCTCGTCCCCACCCGTCTGCGCGCCACCCTCATCGGCATCGGCTACGCAACATCCGCTGCCATCTTCGGAGGCACCGCGCCCTACCTCAATACCTGGTTGTCCAGCCAAGGCCGACACCTGGTCTTCGTGGCCTACCTCATGCTGCTGTGCCTCATCACCTCGGTCGTGGTGTGGCGGATGCCAGAGACGCGAGGCGCACCGCTGCGTTGACGCACGCGAGGCCCGCATGGTGTATGCCGTTCGCCACCCTGGCCGTCCCTTTTGCGCCCGTCCGACCGGTGCGTAGACGACGGTGAACTAGACTGGCCTCGTCGTCGAGTGGAGGTAGGACTGCACGGTGGAGGTGAAACCGAGCGCTCTTTAGCACGATGTCACCTCCCTCGAACTTTGCACCTCCACCACCTGGAAGAAAGCGGCAAACCACGTGGCACTGCTCGACTCGATCCATGGACCCAACGACGTCCGCGCGCTGAGCCCAATCGAGCTGCCGCTGCTGGCCGAGGAGCTCCGGGACTTCCTCATCGACTCGGTGTCGCGCTCGGGCGGCCACCTGGGACCTAACCTTGGCGTCGTCGAGCTCACCATCGCGCTGCACCGGGTGTTTGACTCCCCGGAAGACACCATCGTTTTCGACACCGGCCACCAGGCCTACGTGCACAAGCTGCTTACCGGTCGGCGTGACTTCTCCCGGCTGCGCGCCCGCGGCGGCGTATCCGGCTACCCCAACCGGGCCGAGTCCGACCACGACGTCGTCGAGAACTCGCACGCCTCGACGGGGCTGTCCTGGGCGGAAGGCATCGCGAGGGCGCGCCAGCTCACCGGCCGGGCCGACCGGCATACCGTCGCGGTCATCGGCGATGGGGCGCTGACCGGCGGCATGGCGTGGGAGGCCCTGAACAACATCGCCGCCAACAAGACCCTGCCGCTCGTCATCATCGTCAACGACAACGGCCGCTCCTACGCCAAGACCCAGGGGGGTCTCGCCGACCACCTGGCGACCCTGCGCACTCTGCAGGGGTACGAGCACGTGCTCGGCTGGGGCAAGCAGGCCTTGGCGCACACGCCGGTCATCGGCGGTGCTATGTACGGCGCCATGCACGGGATGAAGAAGGGCATCAAGGACATCGTTGCGCCGCAAGGGATGTTCGAGGACCTCGGCCTGAAGTACATCGGGCCCATCGACGGGCACGACGAACAAGCGCTCGAATCCGCGCTGCGCAAGGCCCGCTCGTTCCGGGCACCGGTCTTGGTCCACGTGCTGACCAAGAAGGGACGAGGTTACGCGCACGCCCGCAACCACGAGGCGGACCGGTTCCACGCGGTCGACCGGATCAACCCGGAGACCGGCCTTCCGCTGCAGGTCAAGGGCCGGATCTGGACCGACGAGTTCAGCGACTCGATCGTGGCGATCGGTGCCGAGCGTCCGGACGTGGTCGCCATCACGGCCGCCATGCTCATCCCGGTGGGCCTGGCGGAGTTCGCCGAGCGGTACCCCGAGCGGGTTTTCGACGTCGGCATCGCCGAGCAGCACGCCGCGGCCATGGCGGCCGGTCTGGCCTTCGGCGGCCTGCACCCCGTCGTCTGCATCTATGCGACGTTCCTCAACCGGGCCTTCGACCAGGTCCTGATGGACTGTGCGCTGCACCGGGCCGGGGTGACCTTCGTGCTCGACCGCGCGGGGATCACCGGCTCGGACGGCCCGTCGCACAACGGCATGTGGGACATGACGCTGATGGGCCTGGTTCCCGGCCTGCGGCTCTGCGCGCCCCGCGACGCGGCCGCACTCGACCAGGCCCTGCGCGAGGCGCTCGACGTCGGCGACGGGCCGACTGTGGTCCGCTTCTCCAAGCAGAACCCGCCCCCCCCGCTACCCGCGGTGGCCATGCACGGGACCGTCGACATCCTTCGCGACGTCGACCCGGGGCAGCGGCCAGACCTGTTGGTGGTCGGCTTGGGCGAGATGGCGACCATTGGCATGGGGGTCGCCGAGAAGCTCGGGAGCAGCGGCTTGCACGTTCAGGTCGCTGACCCGCGCTGGTGCCTTCCGGTGCCAGCGGACCTGGTGGACCTGGCCCGGTCGGCGGGCGCGGTCGCCGTGATCGAGGACAACCTCGTCGTCGGCGGGGTGGGTTCGCAGATCGCCATGGCGCTCACTGACGCGAGGGTCGACGTGTCGGTGCACCTGCACGGCATACCCAAGCGGTTCCTCGAACACGGCTCGCGCGCCGAGGTGCTCGAGGACATCGGGTTGACCTCCGACTCGATCGCCGACTCGCTCACCGCGGCGCTGGGTAGGAACGCCTGCTGACCTCGCGCATCGACCTGCCCATCGGGGCGGGCCGGTATGCCGTGCACGACCTTTCCGCGGCTGGCCTGCCTGCGGGCGCTCCGGTCATTCTGGCGGCGCACGGCATCACTGCCAACGGATACTGGTGGCTGCCGCTCGCGCGCGAGCTGACCCGCCGAGGTGTGCCGGTTCGGCTGCTCGCGGTCTGCCTGAGGGGGCGCGCGGACTCGCGCGGCGTTGAGGGGCCTTATGGGCTCAACCAGCACGCCCGGGACCTGTTCGAGGTGAGCACGTTGCTGGGCATCCGGCCGCTGCTGCTCGGGCACTCCATGGGCGCCTTCGTGGCCGCGTTGGCGCTGGTCGGCTCCACGAGGACCTTCGCCGGGGCGCTGCTCGTCGACGGGGGGCTGGCAGTGCCAACGCCGGTCGGCATTGACCGGGACGCCGCGGCCCGGCGGGTGCTCCGTCCGTTCCTGCGACGGCTGGACACGCGGTTCGCCGACGCGGACGCCTATGTCGCCGACTGGGGGCGCCACCCAGCGCTGCGGGCGCTGGTGACGAGTGACCACCTCGGCATTCTGCGCGAGGTCGCGTTGCACGACGCGGCGCCGATGCAGGATGGCCAGGCGCTTCGCTCGTCCCTGGTCAAGGAAGCCGTGGTCGAGGACGGGCGCGATGTTGCAACCGACCCAACGGCGGCTTCGGCACTGGGTCGAGCGCTCGCACACGGTATGCCGCTCGAGCTGGTGTGGGCTCGCATGGGCCTGTTCGACGAGCCCAGGGGGTTCTACGACGAGGAGACTTTGGCCATGCTGGCACCGCCTGGTCTGACGACGACCTGCGTCGAAGACGCCAACCACCTGTCGGTCGTGTTGGCGCAGCCGGGCCTGGGCGTTCTGGTTGACGCGCTCGTGCGGCTGCTCGCCGCAAGAGCCCCACCGAGAGGTCAGTAGGTGCTGTTATCGGGGCGGTTTAGCAGCCACGTCTGACCTCTCGACGGGGAGGAGGCACGCGGAGCGGCGGAAGGAACGCTGGTCAGATGTCCCGGAAGACCTCGATGGTCGCACCGAGCTTGTTGAGCCGCTCGGACAGGTCTTCGTAGCCGCGGTTGATGACGTAGACGTTGCGCAGCACCGACGTGCCAGGCGCGGCGAGCATGGCCAGCAGGATGACCACCCCCGGGCGCAGGGCGGGCGGGCACATGACCTCGGCCGCCCGCCAGCGGGTCGGCCCCTCGATGAGCACCCGGTGGGGGTCGAGCAGCTGGACCTTGGCCCCCACCCTCGTCAGGTCGGTGAGGTAGATGGCGCGGTTGTCGTAGACCCAGTCGTGCAGCATCGTCGTGCCCTCGGCGACCGCGGCGATGAGCGCGAAGAAGGGCAGGTTGTCGATGTTGAGGCCGGGGAACGGCATCGGGTGGATCTTGTCGATGGGCGCGTGCAGCCGCCCGGGCACGGTCGTCAGGTCGACCAGGCGGGTGTAGCCGTTCGCAGAGGGGTACTCCGGGCTGGTCTCGTAGCGCATCCCCATGCCCTCAAGAGTGGCCAGCTCGATCTCCATGAACTCGATGGGCACCCGGCAGATGGTGATCTCGGACTCGGTGACCACGGCGGCGGCCAGCAGGCTCATCGCCTCGATCGGGTCCTCGCTCGGTGAGTACTCGACGTCGACGTCGATGTCGGCTTTTCCGGTCACCCGCAGCGTGGTCGTGCCGATGCCCTCGATGCGCACCCCGAGCGCCCGCATGAAGTAGCACAGGTCCTGGACCATGTAGTTGGCGCTGGCGTTGCGGATCACCGTCGTGCCCGGCACCCGCGCGGCCGCCAGGAGCGCGTTCTCGGTGACCGTGTCGCCCCGCTCGGTGAGCACGACTGCCTTCCCTGGCACATGCACCGACGCGGTGGCCGAGTAGAACCCGTGCGTGGTGACCACGTCGAGCCCGAACAGCCGCAGCGCCGCCATGTGCGGCTCGACGGTGCGGGTGCCCAGGTCGCACCCACCGGCATACGGGAGCCGGAAGGTGGCATGGTCGTGCATCAGCGGGCCGAGGAACATGAGGACGGTTCGCGTCCGCCGGGCCGCTTCGACGTCGATGCGGTCCAGGTCCAGGCGGGCCGGCGGCAGGATCTCCACGTCGTTGGAATCCGGCAGCCACCGGACCTTGACGCCGATCGAGGTGAGCACCTCGATGATCCGGTTGACCTCCTCGATGCGCGCCAGGTGGCGCAGTGTCGTGCGTCCCCTGTTGAGCAACGAGGCGCACAGCAGTGCGACCCCGGCGTTCTTGGAGGTCTTGACCTCGATCTGGCCCTGTAGCTTGGTGCCGCCGACGATGCGCAGGTGGGTGGGCCCGGAGTGGCCCAGGCTCACGAACTCGCTGTCGAGCGCCTCGCCGATGCGGGCGAGCATCTCGAGGCTGAGGTTCTGCTGGCCCTGCTCGATGCGGGCGACCGCGCTCTGGCTTGTCGCAAGGCTGCGGGCCAGCTCGGACTGGGTCAGCCCCTTGTGCCGCCGAGCCTCCCGGATGAGCACGCCGATGCGCTGGCGGTAGTCCTCGCTCACCACGCCATCTTATCTCGCATGTGATATCGGCTCGGGCCCACGGCCGCGTGTCGAGACGGCGTGTCGCCCGCATGCCGGCACTCCGGAGGAACTCGATGGTCAGGCCGGCCAAAATCCGGTGGCTGGGGCAACGCCTGCGTCCCTACCCTCACCCGGTGGCCGTCGAGCTGGACTTCGTCACGGACGCGAGCGCGTTCCTGCAGGTCGCGGGCGCCTTTCTGGTCGCGAGGCCGGTGCTCAACACCGTCGTCGCGACAGTGGCCCACCGGACCGCAGCCGGAGCGGAACCAGCCTGCGACGGGGACTGGTGGCTGGTCGTCCGAGGTGGGTCCGGCCATCGCCGGCGCGGGCATGCGTACCGCGCATTTCGGGCCTCGTCCGGCATATCTGCTGCCGATGCCGGACGAGGCGGCCAGAGCCTTGGCTCACGTGCTGCATGACCGCGGTGAGGCCTGCGGCGGCGTCAACGGTGCTCTTCCCGCGGTGCAGGATGTGCGCCGAGGAGACCGCGCGCCTTCGGGGCGAGCGGTGGCGGTAGCAGAGCATCCCGGCTGTTCGAGCTGGCACGGGTGATCGAGCCGGCGCCAGTGCGAGGGCTCGCTGCGCCTGGCCACCCCGACGACATCGACGTGGCCTTGGGCTGGTTCGAGGCGTTCATGGCCGACGCGGACGAGAAGGCCGGGCGGCCCCGTGGGTCCAGCGCGCGAGACTCCGGACCAGGCAGGATGATGCGCCGGATCGAGGCGAGAGGATCTGGCTGTGGGTCGACGCTGCGGGCGGCCGGTGCATCTGACCGCCGCCGGCCCGCCGAGCTTCGGCTGCGTGCGGATCGGGCCGGTGTACACCCCGCCGCTGCGAACGCGGCCACGGCTACGCGAGCGCGGCCGTCGCCGCGCTCTCCCGGCTGATCCTCGACTGCGGAGCCCGGGTGTGCTTGTTCACGGACCAGGCCAACCCGACCTCCAACGCTGTCTACCAGCGGCTCGGCTACCGGCCTCTGGTCGACATGGCGCACCTGATCGTGGGGCCTCCTACCGGTATGCCGGGCGCCTGAGCACCCGGCATACCTCCAGACGGATTCGTCAGGCTGGGAACGCTCGCCGCCCCAGGCGGCAGGAAGCGTCCGCCCGCGCTGGCCTCTGCAGCGCCGGAGCGATCCAGCAGCGGGGTGAGCCCACCGTTCCAGAACGGGAAGCCAGCCCCGGTGATCATCGCCAGGTCGACGTCCATCGGGCGCTTGCGCGACCTTGTCGTTGAGCATGCGCCGGACCTCGTCAGCAAGTCCGCCCGAGAACCTGGTCGCGGACTGCCTCGGCGTCCAGGACGACCGGGTTGTCCGGGGTGGACATCAGCGCCACGACCTCCGGGTCCATCTGCGGCTTGCCCTCGGGGTAGATGTAGTAGCCGCTCTTGCCGGCCTCGACGACCTTGCGCAGGTTCTCGGAGACGTAGAAGCGGTCGGGGAACGCGCCCTTGAGGGTCTCGGAGTTGTGCAAGGCGATCGCCGGACCCGACGAGGCTGAGCAGGACGTACAGCGGCATCGGAGCGATCCCGGCGAACGCCTCGTCGACGACCCGACCGGGGTGCCCTCGTCGAGGATCCGGAAGGCGTCGGACATGAGCCGGCCGAGCAGCCGGTTGGCGACGAACGAGGGGGCGTCTCCGGCGAGGATGCACGTCTTGCCGAGCGACCGGCCCGGTGGCGAAGGCCGTGGCCAGGGTGGCCTCGTCGGTCTTCTGGCCGGGGATGACCTCCAGAAGGGGCATGACCGACACCGGGTTGAAGAAGTGGAACCCGACGACCCGCTCCGGGTGCTGCAGGTCGGCAGCCATGTCGGTGATCGACAGGCTCGACGTGTTCGATGCCAGCACGCACTCGGGGCCGACGATGGCCTCGACCTCGGCGAAGACCTGCTTCTTCACCGACATCTGCTCGAACACCGCCTCGATGACGAAGTCGGCGTCGGCGAAGCCGTCCTTGCTCGTCGAGCCGGTGACGAGGGCCTTGTACCGGTTGAGCTTGTCGCCGTTCAGCCGGCCCTTCTTGGCCATCCCGTCGAGCTGGCCGTGCACATAGCCCACGCCCTTGTCGACCCGCTCCTGGTCGAGGTCGGTGAGGATGACTGGAACCTGCAGCCGCTGCGCGAACAGCAGCGCGAGCTGTCCGGCCATGAGCCCGGCCCCGACGATGCCGATCTTGGTAATGGGTCGGGCCAGCTTCCGGTCCGGAGCTCCCGCTGGGCGCTTGGCCCGCTTCTGCACCAGGTCGAAGGAGTAGAGGCCGGCGCGGGTCTCGTCGAGCATGAGCAGCTCGGCCCCCACCTGGTCCTCGGCAGCGAACCCCTCGTCACGCGTGGAGGTGCGCGCCTGCCGGATCAGCTCGAGCGCCCGGTACGGTGCGGGCGCCTGGCCGCCGGTCTTGGCGTCGACCTGTCTGCGAGCCGCGGCAATCGCGCCTTCCCAGGCGGCTTCGTCGCGGTCGACCTCGGGCCGGGTCACCTTGGTCTCGCCGGTGACCACCTTGGCCGCCCACGCGATCTGTCCTCGAGGAAGTCGGCCGGCTCGAACAGCACGTCAGCGAGACCCAGCTCGAACGCCGCCGCGCCCTTGAGCATCTTGTTGTTGTTGAGCGCGTTGTCGACGATGAGGGTCAGCGCGTTGCGGACGCCGACCAGGTTGGGCGTCATCCAGCACCCGCCCCAGACCGGGGCCAGGCCCAGGAAGCATTCGGGGAAGGCCAGCGGCGGGCACGCCGGCGGAGATGGTGCGGTAGTCGCAGGCGAGCGCCAGCTCCAGGCCGCCGCCCATGACCGCGCCGTTGACGAACGCGAAGGTCGGGACGGGAAGGTCCATGAGCACCTTGTACGCGTCGTGCCCGAGTCGCGTCATGGCCGTCCCCTGTTCGCGCTCCTTCATGTTGGGCGCGCCTGACAGGTCGAACCCGACCGCGAAGATGAAGGGCTTGCCGGTGACGGCGACCGCCTGGATCTCGCCGGCCTCGGCCCGCTGGCGCAGCTGCTCGAATACCGCGCGCATGGCGGCGACTCCAGCTGGTCCGAACGTGGTCGGCCGGGTGTGGTCCATCCCGTTGTCGATGGTGACCAGGGCCATGGTGCCGGCGCCGCCGGGCATGGCGACGTCACGAACCAGGGTCTGGGTGACGACCTCCTTCGGGTAGAACTGCGTGAGGTCGACGCTGGGGTTGCTTCTTGAGTCATCATTGGCTCATGCCACCTTGTTCGAGTCGGGGGAGACGGACGGGACGTAGTCCGCGTGGTGTGGGTTCTCCCAGATGACCGAAGCGCCCATGCCGATGCCGACGCACATCGCGGTCAGGCCGTAGCGCACGTCCGGGTTCTCCTCGAACTGGCGGGCCAGCTGGATCATCAGCCGCACGCCGGAGGAGGCGAGCGGGTGGCCGACGGCGATGGCGCCGCCGTACTTGTTCACCCGGGGGTCGTCGTCGGCGAGGCCGAAGTGCTCGAGGAACGCCACGACCTGCACCGCGAAGGCCTCGTTGAGCTCGAACAGGCCGATGTCCTCGATCTTCATGCCGGCGTTGGCCAGCGCCTTCTCGGTGGCCGGCACCGGGCCGATGCCCATGACCTCGGGCTCTACACCGACAAAAGCGTAGTTGACCAGCCGCATCCGCATCGGCAGGCCGAGCTCGGTCGCCGCCTCCTCGGAGGCGATGATGCACGCGGTTGCCCCGTCGTTGAGCCCAGCGCTGTTGCCCGCGGTGACCCGGCCCCGGACGCGGAACGGAGTCTTGAGGTTGGCCACGCTCTCCAACGTCGTGCCGGGTCGAGGCGGCTCGTCGGCGGTAGCCAGCCCGTAGCCCAGCTCGGCGTGGCGGGTCGCGACGGTCACCAGGTCGGGCTGGATCTTGCCCGCGGCGTATGCCGCCTCGAGCTTGTTCTGCGAGGCGACGGCATACGCGTCGCACCGTTCCTTGGTGAGCCCGGGGTAGCGGTCGTGCAGGTTCTCGGCCGTGGAGCCCATGACCAAAGCCGAAGGGTCCACCAGTCTTTCGGCCACGATGCGGGGGTTCGGGTCGACGCCCTCACCCATGGGGTGGTGTCCCATGTGCTCGACGCCGCCGGCAATGGCCACGTCGTACGCGCCGAAGGCGATGGAGGAGGCCGTCGTGGTGACGGCGGTCAGGGCGCCCGCGCACATCCGGTCGAGGGCGAAGCCCGGGCGTGGTGTTGGGCAGGCCGGACAGCAGGGCAGCGACCCGGCCGATGGTCAGCCCCTGGTCGCCGATCTGGGTCGTGGCGGCCACGGCGACCTCGGCAACGCGCTCCTTGGGAAGCTCGGGATGGCGGCGCAGCAGCTCCCTGATGCATTTGATGACCAGGTCGTCGGCTCTGGTCTGGGCGTAGATTCCCTTGTCTCCGGCTTTGCCGAAGGGGGTGCGTACGCCGTCGACAAAGACGACCTCGCGCAGGGTGCGGGGCATGCTTGCGCCTCCTCAAAGACAGGGGGGTGCGGGCCGGGCGCCCACACTCCGTAATGCTACTGACGAGTAACAAATCCGTTCGTTCGACCGAGTATGAAGCGCATCACGCCTCGTCGGCCAACGCCTTGACGATGATAGGCGTGGCAATGGCCACCTGCCAGTGCCGAGCACCGAGCGCGCTCAGCTGGGCCTCGATGGCGTGCTGCGTCGGCGGCGAAGGAGGCGCCCAGACGAGCCGGCGCAGCACGTCGGGGACCAGCAGGTTCTCCAAGGGGACGCCGTGGTCCTGACCGAAGGTGGCCAGGGCGTCCGCGCCCGGGTCAGCCTTTCGGAGGCCCGCGGGTCGCGGTCGGCCCACAGCCGTGGCGGCGGAGGGCCATTGGCTGGCAACGCAATTGGCGGCAACCGCGGCTCGGGGAGGGCCATGGCGCGGTCAATCGCGGCGAACCACTCGCGATGGTTGCGGGCGGCCGCGCGCAGCTCGCGGCGGCCGCTGAGGGCCGCGACCGAGCCGGGCGGGTTGGTGGCCATCTCGATGAGTGCCGCGTCCGACAGGACCCGTCCAGGGCTGGTATCCCGACGCTGGGCGATCCTGTCCCGGGCGTACCACAGCTCGCGCAAGACGGCCATACTCCGGCGTTTGCGCACCTTGTGCAGCCCTGACGTCCGCCGCCACGGGTCGACCCGGGGGGCCGGGCCGGTGAACGACAGGAGCGCATCGAACTCCTCGCGCGCCCACTCGACCTTGCCTTGCCGGTGCAGGTCGGCGTCGATCGCGTCCCGAAGCTGCACCAGGACCTCGACGTCGAGGGCGGCATACCGCAGCCACGGTTCCGGCAGCGGCCGACGGGACCAGTCCACCGCCGAGTGCTCCTTGGCCAGGCTGAACCCAAGGTAATGCTCGACGGCAGCTCCGAGGCCCACCCGCGCCAGTCCGGACAGCCGGGCGCCGAGCTCGGTGTCGAACAGGCTGGCAGGGCGCAGCCCGACTTCGGCCAGGCAGGGCAGGTCCTGCGTCGCTGCGTGGAGGACCCACTCTGCGTCGCCGATGCCTTCGGCGACCGGGGTGAGGTCCGGGCAGGCCACGGGGTCCAGCAGCCAGGTCCCGGAGCCTTCCCGGCGCAGCTGGACCAGGTAGGCCCGGTTGCCGTACCGGTGACCGGACGCGCGTTCGGCGTCAACAGCCACCGGGCCACTACCGGCGGCGATCGCCGCACCAGCCTCACGGAGCCGGCGCTCGTCGGCGACGACTTCGGGAACCCCGTCGGTGAGCACCAGCCGGGGAGGACTGGCACTGACCTGGTCGGTCACCGTCGCGGGCCAGGGAGGGCGACAACTCCCTCCGGCAGCGGTGGTAGCCCCGCCAGGGTGGACAACAGGTCCGACCAGGCCTGCAGGTGTTCGCCCAAGGCCCCGTCGGTGGGGGTCCAGGAGGCCCGGACCTCCAGCTCGACGCGCGTATCGCGGTCGGCCAGGCCGCCGAAGCTCTCGGAGACGACCCGAGTCACCGTGCCGGCCTCCGCGGTGTAGGCCAGCCCACGATGCGTCAGGGCCTCGACGAGCCAGGCCCAGCCCACCTCGCCGAGCGCGGGGTCGGTGGCGACCTCTTGCTCGAGCTCGGCGCTCGCGAAGGTCACCGCCCGCCAGTCCCCTTCCCACGGCTCGGGGCAGGTGGGGTCATGTAACAGGACGAACCGGCCGGTGGCCAGGCTGTCCTCCCCGCCGGGGGCGACCACCTCAGCGGAGAGGGCGACGGCATACGGGGCGATCCGCTGAGGTGCGGGCACCTCGGTGACGCGCACCTCCGGCCGCAGGCGCACCGCGTGCAGTCCGCTGATCGCGCGCGCAAACTCCGCGGCCTGCTCACCGGGTAGGGATCGTCCAGGCACAGGTTGAGCGTAGGCGGCGGACCGTCAGTTGCCCAGGCTGACGCGCCGCGCCGACAGCCTGGGCAACCGACAGCGACGCCAGGCTCGGTAGCGTGCCCGTTGTGTCCGCCCTCCTAGCGCTGCTCTCCTCGGCGTTGTGGGGGACGTGCGACTTCCTCGCGGGCGTGACGGCGCGACGGCTGCCGGCCGTTGCGGTGGCGGGGTGGTCTCAGTCTCTGTCGTTCGTCGGGATCAGCCTGGTCGCGCTGATGTGGGGGCGCTCGTTGCCCGACGACCTCAGCGTCGCGGGGTGGGCGGTCTTGGCCGGAGTCACCGGTACGGGTGGGCTGCTGAGCTTCTATGCCGCCCTCGCTGGCGGCACCATGGGCGTCGTCGCACCGATCGCCTCGCTGGGCGCGGGCGTGACCGTCCTGCTGGGGGTGCTGACCGGCGACCAGCCCAGCGCTGGTGCCTGGGCGGGCATCGGCGTCGCGCTAGCCGGAGTGGTCCTAGCGAGCGGCCCGGAGATCTCCGAAGGCCTGCGGGTGCGGCCGATCCTGTTGGCGTGCGTGGCCGCGTTGCTGCTCGGCGTCGTGCTGTTAGCCCTGGACCGCGGCGCCCGGATCTCGCTGCTGCACACATTGTGGGGAATGCGCCTCACCAGCCTTGTCGGGTATGCCGCGCTCGCGGCAGTGCTGCGCTCAGCCGGCCCGGTGCGGCAGCGGGATCTGCCGGTGCTGGCCGTCATCGGGCTGGGCGACCTGACGGCCAACGCGCTGTTCGCCGCCGCTTCGTCGATGGGGCTGGTCAGCGTCGCATCGGTGCTCGGGTCGCTCTATCCGGTTGCGACAGTCCTGCTCGCGCGCGTCGTGCTCAAGGAGCGGCTGCGGGTCGTGCAGTATGCCGGGGTCGTGCTGGCCATGCTCGGGACGGGGCTCATCGCCGCGGGCGGTGCCGGCTCGTGAGTGGCTCTGACCGGGTCCGGCCGGGGGCGGCTCTGACGCGTGCGACGATGGCGACCGTGTCCAGCGCCGCGCCCAACACCGCCGCGCCCGCCGCGCGCCCTGTCCCGGACGTGGCGACGGCGGACCCGCGCGTCGACAGCGACTTGGTGCGGGCGGCCCGGCGCCAGCCGGTCAGCCGTACGCCGGTGTGGTTCATGCGCCAGGCCGGACGCTCTCTGCCTGAGTACCGCGCGATCCGCGAGGGTATGCCCATGCTCGAGGCGTGTCAGCGCCCGGACCTGGTCACCGAGATCACCCTCCAACCTGTGCGCCGGCATGGCGTCGACGCCGCGATCCTGTTCAGCGACATCGTCCTGCCGCTTCGGGCGGTCGGCGTCGACCTGGACATCGTCGCCGGCGTGGGGCCCGTGGTGGCCCGCCCGGTGCGCACGCGAGCCGACCTGGACGGCATACCGGAGCTGCTCCCCGAGCACGTGCCCTATGTCGCCGCGGCGGTGCGCCAGCTCGTCGCGCAGCTCGGGCCGACCCCGCTGATCGGCTTTGCCGGCGCGCCGTTCACCCTGGCCTCCTACCTCGTGGAGGGCGGGCCGAGCCGCACCCACCAGCACACCAAGGCGCTCATGCACGGCGACCCGCAGCTATGGCACGAGCTGTGCGCGCGGCTGGCGCAGGTGTCGGGTGCATTCCTACGCGTCCAGGTCGAGGCCGGGGCCAGCGCGGTCCAGCTGTTTGACTCGTGGGTGGGGGCGCTGTCGCGCAGGGACTACGAGGCGTTCGTGCAGCCGCACTCGGCCGCCGCGCTCGCGGGCGTCGCCGGGCTCGGGGTGCCGCGGATCCACTTCGGGGTGGGCACGGGGGAGCTGCTGGTCTCGATGGGTGCGGCCGGTGCGGAGGTGGTCGGGGTCGACTTCCGGCTCTCGCTCACCGACGCCACGGCCCGGCTCGGCGAGGGGTATGCCGTGCAGGGCAACCTCGACCCCGCGCTGCTGTTCGCCCCGCGGAAGGTGGTCGAGCGGCGGGTCCGCGAGATCGTCGACGAGGGCCGAGGGACACCCGGCCACATCTTCAACCTGGGCCACGGGGTGCTGCCCGAGACCGACCCAGATGTGCTGACGCGAGTTGTCGAGGTGGTCCACGAAGCGTCGGCCCGCTGACCGCGCCCGCATCGTAGGTGCGCTGGCGGCTTGGGCTCGCGGCTTGGGCTCGCGGCTGGTTTGCGCGCGAGCTCGCGGCGAGAGGTCTGACGATGCAGCTATGCGGGGTGTTTAGCAGCACCTACTGACCTCTCTCGATCACGGGATTTGGCCTTCGGGCTCAGGTTGCTCGGGTTGCTCATCGGGCTGGGCCGTGGCGGATGGGGATGCCGCCACCGGGGTGCGGGCCGGCGGTGCGGAGGTGGAGGCAGAGTGCTCACGACGGCGCCACCAGACGAGCAGCGGCAGCACGAGAATCGCCAGCGCACCGACGAACGGCAGCACAGCTCCGAGCGCGGTGAGGCAGGAGGCCAGTGAGCGAAGGAAGGCCTGCCAGCCGGCCCGCAGGCCGCCCAGGAAGCCTGAGGCATCCTCGCCGGCGCTGGGGTCGGTGCTCAGCGTCACGGTGACGGTTGACATGGCCACCTTCTTCTGGAGGGTGGCCAGAGTGGCCTGCAGCGACTCGAGCTCGGCCTCGCGCTGGGCCAGCTGGCTCTCCAGCTCAACGACCTGCGAAAGGCCCGTGGCCTGGGACATCAGAGCGCGGACCCGCTCGATGCTGGCCTTCTTCGTCGCAATCCGTGACTCGGTGTCGACGTAGGTTGCCGTTACGTCCCTCGCGTTGGACGTGCGCTGCACGACCCGGCCCAGCGCCGACAGCTGCTCGAGCGCGGGGTCGAGCCGATCGGCCGGGACGTCGATCGTCAGGGTGCCCGAGCTGCCCGCCGGCGCCGGCACTGAGGAGCTGGGTGTCCTTGCGGACGACGTGGACGCGTTGAGGTTCTCGTTCGTCACCTGGCCGCCGAGGCTAGCTGCGACGTTGCGGACCGCGGCGGCGGTGGGCTCAAGAGCGGAGACCGCAAGCAGCAGGCTGGCAGTGCGCACGACCTTCTGCGTTTCGGTGGCCTGCGGCCCGGCCTGGTCCTCGCCGGGCTGAGCCGCTCTGGAGTCGGATGTGCTGCCGTCGGGTGCGAGCGGTTGCGCTGGGCTACCGGGCGCGGTCTCGCTGCCTGCGGACGAGCACCCGGCCAGGGCGAGGGTGGTGCCGAGCACAGCGGCAGTAACGAGGCTGGCAAAGAGCCGCCGAAAGCCGGAGCAAGACATCGGACCTCCTGTGGGTGGGCCGCTTCTGCCATCTTGGAGGATGCGGCGGACGTCTCGGTTCCGGGCGCCGAGGTTTCGATCCGGTCTCGGGCCTGCCGGGTTGGCTCCGGACCCCACCCTTTGCTGGCCGCTACCGCTCTTGGCACCTTCGGTCCGCTCGTAGCCTCATCTACAGGGCTAAGAGCACCAGCTTCACGCCAAGAGCGCGCGATCCGTCCAAGAGCGCGCACTGTGCCTAACGGCATTCACGCTGCCCAGTAGCCGCGGCGCCGCTGCGCTGCGCCCCTTGCGACACTGGGTGTATGACGTCGCGCCCAGACCTGGCCAGGATCCGCGAGATCAACGACACCATCCGGTATGCCATGTGGTCCGTGTTCGCGGTTTCCGCACCCCTGGGTCCGCAGCGGCTTGAGCAAGCCGTGGAGTCCCGAGCAGCTGCTCAAGCAGCTCGGCGACGAGGGTGTGGTCACGCGCGGGGTCTACGACGTGGCCGGGCTGCGCGCGGACGCCGACTTCATGGTCTGGTGGCACGCACCGACCATCGAGGCGCTCCAGGGCGCCTACCACCGGCTACTGCAGACCCAGCTCGGTGAGCACCTCTCGCCGGTGTGGTCCAGTCGCGGCATTGCACCGCCCGGCGGAGTTCAACAAGAGCCACATCCCGGCGTTCCTCGCAGACGAGGAGCCTCGGGCCTACGTCTGCGTCTACCCGTTCGTGCGGTCCTACGACTGGTACGTGATGGATGACAAGGACCGGCGCGACATGCTGCGCGAGCACGGCGAGATGGCGCGGGAGTACCCCGACGTGCGGGCCAACACGATCTCGGCGTTCGCGCTCGGTGACTACGAGTGGGTCCTGGCGTTCGAGGCGGACGAGCTGCACCGCATCGTCGACCTCATGCGAGAACTGCGCGCGTCACGGGCGCGGCTGCACGTGCGCGAGGAGGTGCCGTTCTACACCGGCCCGCGCGTCGCGGTCGCAGACCTCGTCGAGCGGCTGCGCTGAGCGCCGGTGTTACTCAGTCGGCTCCAGCCGGAGGCTGACCGAGTTGATGCAGTAGCGCTGGTCGGTCGGCGTGCCGTACCCCTCGCCCTCGAAGACGTGACCCAGGTGCGAGCCGCAGTTCGCACACCGCACCTCCACCCGGGTTCGGCCGAACATCGAGCGGTCCTCGAGGTACTCGACCCGGTCCTCGGCAAGGGGCGCGTAGAACGAAGGCCAGCCGCAGTGCGAGTCGAACTTGGTGTCGCTGCGGAACAGCTCGGCCCCGCAGGCGCGGCACGAGTAGACGCCTTCGGTCTTGGTGTCGGTGTACTCCCCGACAAACGGGCGTTCGGTTCCGGCCTGCCGTAGCACGTCGTACTCCGCGCCGCTGAGTCGCTCCCGCCACTGCTGGTCGGAGAGCTGCACGGCATAGGTCTTGGATGCGTCCATGCCGGAAGAACGCCCAAGCAGCGCGTCTTTACTCCCCGGCCTCGCGGGAGTTTCCCCGCTGGCTGATTGATCAGCGTGTCTTCCCTTGCGGTGCTTGGCTTTTGGCGGTCAACCATGTATTACCTAGATATGGCATCGATTGTGGGTAAGAAGCAGGGCGGACAGACCTACTACTACCTGGTCGAGTCCGCCCGGGTGAACGGCAAACCGCGGATCGTGTCCCAGCAGTACCTCGGCAGCGCGGCGGAGGTGACGGCGAAGCTGGCCGGGACGGGCGCGGGGGAGCCGGTGCGCACCCAGCACAAGAAGTTCGGGGACCTCGCCGCGGTGTGGGCGATGATCGAACGCCTCGACGTGGCGGGAGTGATCGACGCGCTCGCCCCGCGGCGCGGCGACGCGGACGCCTCGGTTGGGACCTACATCGCGTTGGCCACCCTGAACCGGGTTGTCGCACCCTGCTCGAAACTGGCGTTCGCGGAATGGTGGGAGACCACCGCCGGGCCACGGTTCGTCAAGGTCCGCGCCGCCGCGTTGGACCACCGCCGGTTCTGGAAGGCGATGGACCGCCTCGATCAGGAGTCGCTGGCCGCGATCGAGGCCGAGCTCGGCCGACGGATCGTGGCCGAGTTCGACGTGGACCTGTGCGGGCTGGTGCTGGACATGACCAACTTCGCCACCTACATCGACACGACCAACACCCGGGCGCCGATCGCGCAACGCGGCAAGGCCAAGCAGAAACGAGTGGACCTGCGCCTGGTCGCCCTCGCTTTGGTGGTCACCCGCGAGGGCGGGATTCCGCTGCTCTCGCACGCCTACCCCGGCGACCGGCCCGACGTGACCCAGTTCTCGGTGGTGATCGACGAACTCGTGGCCCGCTACCGGGACCTGACCGGCACCGTGGAGTCGCTCACCATCGTCTACGACGCCGGGCAGAACTCGACCAGCAACCACGAGCTGGTCGAGCAGACCGGGATCGGGTTCGTCGGATCGCTCCCACCCTCGGAGCACCCCGACCTGCTCGCGATCCCCACCACCCGCTACCAGCAGGTGGATGCCCAGCGGTACCCGGCAGTGACCTGCGTGGACACCCAGGTGACCGCGCTGGGGGTGACCCGCCGCGCGGTGCTGACCCACTCACCGACCCTGCACGCTGCCCAATCACGCGGGTTGGACCAGACCCTGGCCAAGGCCCGCGCCCGCCTGACCCAGCTGCAGGCGCGCCTGGCCCGCGGGCGCACCCGCCGCGACAAGGCCACCGTCCAAGCCGAGGTCGACACGATCACCCGGCCCCGCTGGGTCCGCGACGTCCTGACCGTCACCCTGACCGGCGAGCAGCCCGCGGACCTGCGGCTGACCTTCCGCACCGACCCGCGCGCCCGGACCCGGCTCGAGCACCGGCTCTTCGGCAAACGGGTCCTGTTCACCAACCGTGACACCTGGACCGCCGCCGAGGTCGTGGCCGCCTACCGCTCCCAGAACGAGGTCGAGTCCGGCTTCCGGCAGATGAAGGACCCGCACGTGGTCTCCTTCGGGCCGATGCACCACTGGACCGACTCCAAGATCCGCGTGCACGTCTTCTACTGCGTGCTCGCGTTGACCATCGCCCACCTAATGCGCCGTGAGGCCGACCGCGCGGGACACCACCTGTCTGTGCGGGAGCTGCTGTCCGCCTTGGGCGGGATCGAGGAGACCGTGCTGCTGTACCACGACGGCGGTAAAGGCCGCCCCCGCGCCCGTCGCATGCTCACCGATCAGACCCCCACCCAGAAGCAACTGGCCGACCTATTCCGCATCGACCAGTACGCGCCCACCCGCTGACCCACACAGGTCACCTAGGTAATACACCCCATCGACCCGGAAACCCTTGCTGACCAGCACAAACGCCGATCAACACCGAGCCAGCGGGGAAACTCCCGCTAGGCTTTCGTCATGGCGCAGGAGGCCGACGTCATTGTGGTCGGGGCCGGGCTGGCTGGGCTCGTGGCGACGCACGAACTGGCCAAGGCCGGCAAGAGTGTGCTCGTCGTGGAGCAGGAGAACGACGCCAACCGTGGCGGCCAGGCGTTCTGGTCCTTAGGTGGGCTGTTCCTCGTCGACAGCCCCCAGCAGCGGCGGCTGCGCATCAAGGACTCGCGGGAGCTGGCCCTGCAGGACTGGCTGGGGTCGGCGCAGTTCGACCGCGAACGCGAGGACCACTGGCCGCGCCAATGGGCCACGGCATACGTCGACTTCGCCGCGGGGGAGAAGTACGCCTACCTGCGCGACCTCGGTCTGCGGCTGATGCCTGTCGTTGGGTGGGCCGAGCGGGGCGACGGAACCGCGCGAGGCCACGGGAACTCGGTGCCCCGCTTCCACATCACCTGGGGCACCGGGCCAGAGGTCGTCCGCGTGTTCCTGGAGCCGGTCGAGGCTGGCGAGCGCCGCGGGCAGGTCGTCTTCAAGCACCGCCACCGGGTGGACGAGATCATCGTCGAAGACGGCGCCGCGGTGGGCGTGCGGGGCACCCGGCTGGCGCCTTCCGGCGCGGCCCGCGGTGTTGGCTCGACTCGGGACCCATTGGGGGAGTTCGAGCTTCGTGCCCAGGCAGTGGTCGTCACCTCTGGCGGCATCGGTCACAACGTCGACCTGATCCGGCAGAGCTGGCCCGTCGAGCGGCTCGGCAAGCCGCCTGAGCACATGGTCGCCGGCGTACCGGCATACGTGGACGGGCGGATGCTCGCGATCACCGAACAGGCCGGGGCCAACCTGGTCAACCGGGACCGGATGTGGCACTACACCGAGGGCCTGAAGAACTGGGACCCCGTCTGGGCCAACCATGGCATCCGGATCCTGCCCGGTCCGTCGTCCCTGTGGCTTGACGCGACCGGGCGGCGGCTGCCGGCGCCGTACTTCCCCGGCTTCGACTCGCTCGGGACGCTCGGCTACATCGGGCGGACCGGCTACGACTACACGTGGTTCATCCTGACCCGCGCCATCATCGAGAAGGAGTTCGCGCTCTCGGGCTCCGAGCAGAACCCGGACATGACCGGCAAGGACCTGAGATTCGCCGTGCGCAGCCGGGTGGCCAAGGGGGCCCGGGCCCGGTCCAGAAGTTCCTGGACTACGGCGAGGACTTCGTGTCGGCGACCTCCCTGCGCGAGCTCGTCGACGGGATGAACCGGATCGCTCGAGGGCCGCGGCTGGACTTCGCCCGGGTCGAGCAAGAGGTGCTCGCTCGAGACCGGGAGCTGGACAACACCTTCTCAAAGGACCTGCAGCTCATGGCGATTCGCAACGCCCGCCGGGTGTTCAGCGACCGGGTAACCCGGGTCGCCAAGCCGCACAAGCTGCAGGACCCAAAGGCTGGGCCCATGATCGCGGTTCGGCTCAACATCCTCTCGCGCAAGACTCTCGGCGGCCTCGAGACGAACCTCGACTCGCAGGTATGCCGTCCCGACGGCTCGCTCTTCGACGGGCTCTTCGCAGCGGGTGAGGTCGCTGGGTTCGGGGGCGGCGGCGTCCATGGCTACAACGCCCTTGAGGGGACTTTCCTCGGAGGCTGCATCTTCTCCGGGCGCTCGGCCGGACGCGCAGTGGCGCGCCAGCTGCTCTGAGCCGCGCGCGAACTGCCCTTGCGCCCGAGGCTAGCCTTGCTTGCGTGACGCCCGAGCCCCTCGATGTCGAGGACCTCTTGCGCCGCGCGGAGCGGCAGGAGGCGCTGGCCGGCGCAGACGGCAAGACCGCAGCTCCTTTGGTGCGCATCCTGGTCGGGGGGCAGTGGTACGTCGTAAAGCAGCTGTCGCACGAGCTGGACTGGCTCGCCAGGGCGGTCGGCGACGTCGGCTGCAACGCGTGCCTCGCGTGGGAGCGCGGGCTGTATGCCGTGCTGCCGCCGGAGATCGACCCGGCCGTGGTCGGCGCTCGGCGCGTCGGGCGTGGCGCTGAGCTGGTCATGCGTGACGTCGGCGACCTGCTCGTCCCGCCCGGCGACGACCTGGTCCCGCACCAGCAACATCGCGGGTTCATCGCGCACATGGCCGCGATGCAGGCGCACTTCGCCGGTGACCGCGCGACGGCATACCACCTGACGCCGCTGTCGGCGAAGTACACCATGCTGTCCGAGCTGACCGCTCGAGTCGAGGCCGACCTGGGCCGTGAAGGCGGGGTGCCCGGCATACTCGCGACGGCGTGGCCAGCACTTCGGGCCGTCGCCCCCGAGGCCGGCGCGGTGGCCACGGCGCTCGCCGACGATCCATGGCCGCTGCTCGCGGCCTTCGAGGGAACCCCGGCAACCTTGTCGCACGGCGACTGGAAGTACGGCAACCTCGGCTCGCACCCGGACGGGCGCAGCATCGTGCTCGACTGGGCCGTGCCGGGGGTAGCGCCGTTCTGCTGCGACCTCGCGTACTATCTGGCGATCAACAGCGGCCGGTTCACCGAACCCAAGGACGCGGTGACCGAGGCCTACCGCGAGGAGCTCGAGCAGCGAGGGGTCTCGACGTCCGGCTGGTTTGAGCGACAGCTGGAGCTGGCGCTGCTCGGGGCGTTCGTCCAGCTCGGGTGGGAGAAGGTCAACGAGCAGGACGAGCTCGGCTGGTGGGTGGAGCGAGTCCTGCCGACTGCACGGACCTTGTGAGGCGAGGGAAGGACGAGCGATGCCGGACTACGGACGCGACGTCGAGTTCGGGGTGTTCCCAGCTCCGGAGGCCGCCAAGCTCGGGCTGGTCTTCGAGATGGCGGCCGTAGCTGACCGCGGCGGCCTCGAGCTCGTCGGTGTGCAGGACCACCCGTACCAGCGTCGCTTCGTCGACACCTTCGTGCTGATGGGCGCAATCCTGGAGCGCACCAGGCGGATCCGGGTCTTTCCTGACGTCGCGAACATCCCGTTGCGTCCCCCGCGGTCCTGGCCCAGACGGCGGCCACTCTTGACCTGCTTTCGGGTGGGCGGTTCGAGCTGGGTCTGGGGACAGGCGCGTTCTGGGACGCGATCGAGGCGATGGGCGGGCCGAACAGAGCAGCTCCGGACGCTGCGCTGGCGTTGATGGAGGCAGTGGAGGTCATCCGCTTGATGTGGTCGACGGAGAGCTCGGTGCGCTACGACGGGCGGCACTACCGGCTGCACGGGACCAAACCTGGCCCGCAACCGGCGCATCGGGTCGGCATCTGGCTAGGAGTGGGCGGACCCAGGCTGCTGGACTTCCTGGGTCGAAACGCAGATGGGTGGGTGCCGTCGACCGGGTTCGTCCCGCCGGAGCGCCTGACCGAGTTCCACGCGCGCATCGACGACGGTGCGCGTGCCGCGGGACGCGACCCGTCTGTGATCAAGCGGGTGTACAACGTCTGGGGCACGATCACTGAGCGATCCTCGGAAGGGTTCCTACGCGGCCCCGTCGACCAGTGGGTGGAGCAGCTCACCGCGCTGGTCGTGGAGTCCGGGATGGACACGTTCATCTTCGGGCCCGCTAAAGACCCGGTGCGACAGGTGGAGGTCTTCGCAACGGAGGTCGCCCACGCTGTGCGGGCGGCAGTGGCCACGCACCGCCACTCGTGACGAACGTGGGTGAGGGACTGACTGTCCGGACGCTAGCCACCCAACCCAGCCCTCAGGACACGCCGAGAACTACTTGCATTCAAGCAGAATACGAGTAGAGTAGTTCACATGTTCGAGAGCGTGTGTGGGCCGACGGTGGCCGCGGTGCAAGCCGCGGACCCGTTCCGGCTGGCCGCCGCCCTCGCCCGAGTCACCGAGGATCAGCTGTCTGCGATGAGCGCGGACGAGGCCGAATGTGTGGTCGCGGCCACCCAACGGATCGTCAACGCCGTGTCGGCTCGCCAGGCGGTGGCGGTCACCCGCTACACCGAGCATGTGCTCGAGCAGCGGGATGCGCAGCGGGCCGCCCGGTACGGCGCCGGTGGCGGTATGCCGGTCGGGGCGCCCACCCCGGTGCAGCAGGCCGCCGCCGCGTTGGCGCCGATCCTGCGGATCGCCCCGCGGACCATGGTCACCCGCATCGACACCGCGCACACCCTCAGCCTGCTGCCGGGTACCGCGGCGATGGCGTGGGCCGGGGACCTGGAACCCTACCGGGTCAGCGTGATCACCCGGGCCGCCCGTGAGGTCGAACCGGAGCGGCTGGGCGAGTTCGAGGTGCGGTTGCATCACGGGGACATCCGGGAGCTGCCCGGCTCGCGGGTGAAGACCCGCGCCGAGCTGATCGCGGCCCGCCTCGCCCCCGAACCCGACCCCACCGACCCCGAGGACCCTGATGAGGGCAGCGGGGCGCTGCGGCAGGTGCGGGTCAGCCCCGGCGAGCAGGCCGGGCTTACCCACTGGGATGCGCAGCTACCCGCCGAGGCGTCGGTGGCCATGTGGGCCGCCGTCGAGACCTGGCCGCCCGGTACCGGGCCGGCAACCCGGACCTGACGGTGGCCCAGTCCCGCGCCGACGCGCTGGTCGACCTGGTCCTCTCCGACGTGCAGGTGTCCACGACCGCCACCCTGATCATCCCCACCACCTCAGCCCCCACCGGCGCAGCGGCGGAGTCCGACCCCGACCCGGGTCAGGTCCCCGCCGGGCACGCGGGTTCGCCGACGGCGACCCGCGGTGGCCAGCCGGCGCCTGCACCGACCGCGACGGCGGGCGACGGCTCAGCCGCCGAGGGGAGGCCCGCTCGGTCCGAACCCGGCGGGTCCAGCAGCGAGGCGAGCACCAGCGCACCGAACGCGCGGGCCGCGTCGACGGGCACGCCGGCCAAGGAACCGCTTGAGGATGACCCGCCGACCAGCCCGGACACCGACCCGGACCCGACCCAAACACCGGGCCGGCTGGTGGTCGGCCGGTGCGTGCTCGCACGAAGCTGACCCCGCCGCCGCCGTGTGAC
This sequence comes from uncultured Actinomycetota bacterium, assembly GCA_963724925.1. Taxonomy (GTDB): domain Bacteria; phylum Actinomycetota; class Actinomycetes; order Actinomycetales; family Dermatophilaceae; genus Phosphoribacter. The sequence goes on from CAVRXF010000014.1 coordinate 231,834, forward strand.
TGCGCCGGGCAGCGGTCCCGGCCGTGGCTGGACCTGCTGGACGCGTTCGAACGCCCCGGGGTGGTGCTGGGCGGGTCCTGGGCCGACGACCGGCCCGACCCGCCGCTGCAAGAACGATTCCAGACCGTGGTGCGCCAGGCCCGGGAGGTGGACGCCAACCCGAACCTGGCCCGCGACTGGCACGGCAGGGTCTGGTTCGTGCCCAAACCAGTGCTGATCCCACCAGTGGGGATGCTGCTCCCCGCGCAGGTCAACGCCATCCTCGCCAACCCGGACACCCACCTCCGCCTCGGCGCCGCCCACCCGGTCACCGGCGCCGTCGACCACCTCGACGAGCACACCTACCGCCCCGGCGCCGCCCTGGCCCGGCTGGTCCGCGCCCGAGACGGCACCTGCCGCTACCCCGGCTGCGCCACCCCCGCCGCACGCTGCGACCTGGACCACGTCACCCCCTACCCGGCCGGTCCCACGACGGCCGCGAACCTGCAGACGCTCTGTAGGAGCCACCACGGGTTCAAACACCACGGCGGCTGGCGAGTGACCATGACCCCCGAGGGCATCTGCACCTGGACCGCCCCCAACGGCCGCAGCCACACCACCCACCCCCACAACCTCCACGACGACGCCGCCTAACGGCAGACCCCGCCTGAAGGCAACTGAGCCGCTCGACTCACACGGAACCCGCTTCGGCCGTTGTATGGGTTGAGATTGAGATCCCCGGACGCCGACTCGACTGACGTTCCGCACTTCTCGGCGGGGTTATCTCGACGATTTGGCGGGCGGGTCTTCGGCTGCGTTGAAGGCGGTCAGGGATCGTGCTTCGACGTCGGCGATGAGTTCGCGTAGCCGTCGGGCGTTGTCGAACCAGGCCTGGTAGCGGGCTGCCTGCTCTTCGGTGAGGGTGCGGGTCAGGGTCTTGCCGGCGATGGTGCGCGTCCAGTGCAGATACGGGCCGTGTAGGGCGGGTGGGTCGGCCTTGCATCGGCAGTTGTCCTTGCCGCAGCGCATGAACCTGCGCGAGAGGGTGCCAGGTAGCGCGTAGTCCAGGTCGGCCAGTTCGGCGCCGATCCGGGGACCGGGTGGTGGCTTCTTGGCCAATTGCGTGGTCCCCGTCCGCATGTCTTGCCCTTCGACTGTACATCGAAGGATAGCATGGGTGTGCTGCGAGCATGCCAACGGGATCGGGTGTCGTGATGGACGAAGGCAACAACCAGACTGCCCAGCAGGCCGGCGACGTGGGCGACTACCAGTTGGTGTCACGCACGCTGGGCGGCCTGCCGATGGTGAACCACATCCGGGACCGCCTGGGCCTGGCGGCTCTGCTGGGCCAGGCCTTGGGTGAGGTCGACGGACGGGCCAAGCTGGCACCGGCCGCGGCGATCCGTCTGGTGATCAGCAACCTGGTCCTGGGCCGGGAGCCGCTCTACGCGTTGGGCGAGTGGGCCGCCCGGTACGACCCAGCGCTGCTGGGCCTATCCGACGCCGAGGTCGGGGCGATCAACGATGACCGGGTCGGGCGCGCGCTTGACGCGCTGTTCGACGCGGACCGGGCCAGCCTGCTGACCGCGGTCATGCTCCGCGCGATCGAGGAGTTCTCGGTGGACACCTGCCAGCTGCACAACGACTCGACGTCGATCAGCGTGCACGGCGCCTACCACCACGCCGACGGCACCGCGCGGGCCGGGAAGGCGACCCCAGTGATCACCCACGGCCACTCCAAGGACCACCGCCCGGACCTGAAGCAGCTGGTCTGGATCCTCACCGTCAGCGCCGATGGTGCCGTCCCGATCGCCTACCGCCTGGCTGACGGCAACACTGTCGACGACCCGACGCACATCCCGACCTGGGACGGCCTGGTCGCTGTGCTGGGCCGGGTCGACTTCCTCTACGTGGCCGACAGCAAGCTGTGCTCACGCCAAGCCATGGGGCACATCGCCGGCCGTGGTGGCCGGTTCGTCACCGTGATGCCCCGCTCCCGCACCGAAGACAAGGCGTTCCGGGACTGGATACAGACCCACACCCCGGTTTGGACCCAAGCCGCGCGGCGGCCCGGCCCGCGGCTCGGCGAGCCCGAGGAGATCTACGCCACGACACCGGCGCTGGCGCCCTCAGCGGAGGGCTACCGCATCCTCTGGGTCCACTCCACGGCCAAAGCGGGCCGCGACGCGGCCAGCCGGATGGCCCGCACCGAAGCCGGCATCGCGGCCATCGACGCGCTGGACGCCAAGCTCGCCGGGCCGCGCAACCGGCTCAAGACCCGCCTCGCCGTCACGCAGGCTGCGACCGTGGCACTGGCCCAGGCCCGCGCTGACCGCTGGGTGACCTTCACCATCGGCGAGACCACGACCAAGACCTACAAGCAAGCAGGACCCGGCCGCCCAGGCGCCACGACGAACTACCGGGAGATCCTCACCACCCGCTACACCCTCACCGCCGACATCAACCTGGACCGCATCGCCTACGACGCCGCCAGCGACGGCTGCTTCCCCCTGATCACCTGCGACCAACAGCTCGACGACGCCGCAGTCCTCGCGGCCTACCGTTACCAGCCCAACCTCGAACGACGACACCACCTGCTCAAGAGCGTTCAAGACGCCGCGCCGGTCCTGCTGCACAGCCCGGCCCGGATCGAAGCCCTGTTTTGCTGCCAGTTCCTGGCCCTGCTCCTGGCCGCACTTATCGAACGCGAACTCCGAAAAGGCATGACCCGGGCAGCCCTGGACACCATCGAGCTCTACCCCGAACTCCGCAGCTGCAGCGCACCCTCGACCGAGCGGATCCTGGAGATCTTCGCCACCACCGCCCGCCACCACCTCTACCACGACGGCGCCCTCGTCAAGACGTTCCAGCCAGAACTCACCCCACAGCAGCAACACGTCCTCGACCTACTCGGACTCCCCCCGAGCGCCTACACCCCTCACAGTTAATCGACCCGATAACCCGCCCGAGAAGTGCGGAACGTCAGACTCGATGCCCCTGGAGCCCTGCAATGTCCTCGCACAAGGCCACCGCCTCAGTGCTGGTCCAGTTCATCCTGGCCGCGTTGACCTGGGGCGCCAGCTTCCGGTTCATCAAGATCGGCCTGGAGGGCCTGTCGCCGTCCCAGGTCGTGCTCGGGCGCCTGGTGATCGGCGCGCTCACCCTCGCCTTCGCCAGCGCGGTGACCCGGCAGCCACTGGCTCGGGACCTTGTCGTCTGGGCGCATTTGCTCGTCCTTGCGGTCCTCATGTGCGTCGTCCCGTTCGTCCTGTTCGCCTGGGCGGAGCAGCACGTCTCGTCCGGGCTGGCCAGTATCTACAACGCCACCACCCCGTTGATGACCATGCTCGTCGCCTTAGCGGCCGATTCTCGCGCCCGACGGGTTGGTGGGCGGGGGCCTTGGGCGGTGACGGACGGGGTCATGGTTTCGGTTGCGCTGTAAGGCTTTCCGGGTTCAGAGCCGGTCGCGATCGCAGGGTGTTGGGGTCGATCGCGCTGTTTGTAGGTGCTGTGATTCTGTTCGCATGCGGGAACGGGACCCACGGCCCGCGGATGACTGCTGCCGTCAAAGGCGTTGAATTACAGCGATGTTGTTCGACCGTCGTGCTGTCGCGGCGGGTCACGTTGACGGCTGGCGCACGGACTGCTGTAGTCAACGCATCGAACAGACAGCAAGATCACTCCCATCTTCGGCGCGGCCGGGTGCTGAGTTCTTCGCGCAACCCGCCACCGCCGACCAGCGCCGCTACGAGGCCCTGCGCGCCTACCTGCTGGAGGGTGCGACCGCGGCGCAGGCGGCCAGCCGGTTCGGCTACACCGCCGCCAGCGTGCAGTCGATGGCCCGCGACTTTCGGGCCGGGCGACGGGACTTCTTCACCGACACCAAACCCGGCCCGAAGAGCGCACCGGCCAAGGACGCCGCCCGGGCCCGGATCATCGAGCTGCGCCGGGCTGGCCGCTCGGCCTATGAGATCGCCCAGATTCTGGCCGCCGAGGGCACCACGCTGAACCGGACCGGGGTGGCCGAGGTGCTCGCCGAGGAAGGCTTCCCGCGGCTGTGGCCGCGCCCGCACGCCGAGCGGGGCCTGCCGCGGCGCGAGCCCCAGCCGCGCACCGGCGTGGTGGACTTCGCCGCGTGGCCCGAACAGATCGACACCCACCTGGCCGGGCTGCTGCTGACCATCCCGGACCTGGTCGCCTTGGACCTGCCCGCTCTGGTGGCCGCCGCGGGCTATCCGGGCACCGCGGTCATCCCGGCGGTGAGTTCGGTGCTGTCGCTGCTGGCCCTCAAGCTCACCGGCACCCGCCGGGTCTCCCATGTCGAGGAACTGGCCACCGACCCCGGTGCGGCGCTGTTCGCCGGCCTTACCTCGCTGCCCAAGGCCACCGCGCTGAGCACCTACTCCTATCGGCTCGACCACGCCAAACAGGCCGCGTTCCTGGCCGCCCTGGACCAGGCCAGTGTCAAGGCCGGGCTCGGCACCGGCGATGCGGTCAACCTGGACTTCCACGCCGTCATGCACTGGGGGCACGACCCGGCGCTGGAAAAGCATTACGTACCAAGCAGATCCCAACGCACCCGAAGCGTTCTGACGTTCTTCGCCGAGGACGCCGACAGCCACACCCTGCTCTACGCCAACGCGGACCTGGCCAAGGCCACCCAGAACAACGAAGTGCTCTCCTTCGCCGACCACTGGCACACCGTGACCGGCCACGACCCGAAGCTGCTGATCTTCGACAGCAAGGTCACCACCCAACACCAACTCGCCGAGCTCACCGAGCGTGGCATCGGGTTCATCACGCTGCGGGCCCGCACCCCCAAACTCACCGCCGCGCTCCACGCCCTGCCCACCCGCGCCTGGACGCGCTGACCATCGCCCGCGCCGGCGGCAAGACCCGCCGAGTCAAACTGATCGACCACCCCGCCGCCACCCGAGCAGCTACCCCGGCACCTGCGGCAACTGGCCGTCGCCGGCCTGGGCCACGACGAACCCACCTGCTGATCACCAACGATCTGACCAGCCCAGCCAAGAAGATCATCGAGAGCTACGCCCGGCGGATGAACATCGAACAGCGCCTCGCCGAAGCGATCCGATCCTTCGGCCTGGACGCACTCGCCGGCGCGGTCCCCCTCAACGTCGACCTCGACGTCGTGCTGTCCGTGCTGCCACACCGTCTGCGCCGCCTCCGCCGGCGACTACGCGGCACGCCACCGCCACCCCCGAGACCCGAAACGACGCTTCCTCAGCACAGCTGGCGAAATCCACAACCACAACAACGAGATCGTCGTCAGGTCGACCGCCGCACCTACTCACCCGACTACGCCAAGCCGACCTACCCACACCAAAGTCCCCTGGTGGCACGGACGCCGACTGCGCTACGAGTACCAGTGAAGAACTGGGGTCGAATCCGCTGCGCGAGAATCGGCGTTAGCGGCCCCCGAGGAGCGCCCCACGCCGGCGCGACTAACTGGCTTGGCGACCGGGTTCTTAGGCGTGCTGATCGTCCTTGCGCCGTGGGCCGGCCTAGTACTACAGCCGCACCTATCTACGCGTATGTGGGCGTGTCGCCTGTGTGAGACTGGGATTCACCGGCATGGTGCTTGTGTGACTGGTGAGGTGGATGTGGCTGAGGTCCAGGCGTGGGCGGCGGGGCTGGAGGAGGTCCACGCACGGATCGCACCACGGTTCGCGCGTTTGGAACCACGCGAGCGGGTGCTGGCCTATGTGCGCGGGCTGCTGGCGCCGCTGGAGCGCAAGAACTCCTGGACGTTGGCGGAGCGGGCCGGGGAGGCCAGCCCGGACGGGATGCAGCGGTTGTTGATGAGCGCGGACTGGGATGCCGATGCGGTGCGTGATGATGTGCGCGGCTATGTGGTGGAGCATCTGGGGGACCGCGCGGGTGTGCTGGTGGTCGATGAGACCGGGTTCGTGAAGAAGGGCACCAAGTCCGCGGGGGTTGCTCGGCAGTATTCGGGGACGGCTGGGCGGATCGAGAACTGTCAGATCGGGGTGTTCCTGGGCTACGCCACCGGCGCCGGCAGGACGTTCCTGGACCGCGAGCTGTACCTGCCCCAGGCCTGGACCGAGGACCGCGAGCGGTGCCGAGAGGCCGGGGTGGGCGAGGATGTCGAGTTCGCGACCAAGCCCGAGCTGGCGATGCGGATGATCGCCCGGCGCTGGAGGCCGGGGTGCCGGCCGGCTGGGTCACCGGCGACGAGGTCTACGGACAACATGCCAAGCTGCGGATGATGCTCGAAGAACGCCAAATGCCTTATGTGCTCGCGGTTGCGGTCAACCAGCGCGTGATCGCCACCGTGGACGGCAGGATCGCTCAGCTGCGTGCCGATGAGCTGGCGGCGATGCTGCCCGGGCAGGCCTGGAAGAAGATCTCCGCCGGGGACGGCGCCAAGGGCCCGCGGGTCTACCACTGGGCCAGGGCAGCGATCCGCCCGCTGGAGGACAGCGCCAGCTACTGGCTGCTGGTGCGGCGCAGCCTGACCGATCCCACCGACCGGGCCTACTACCTGTGCTACGGCCCGGAACACACCCCACTGCGAGAACTGGTCCGGGTGGCCGGCGCCCGCTGGGCCATCGAGGAGACCTTCCAAACCGCTAAAGGCCAAGTCGGGCTCGACCAGTACCAGGTCCGCCGCTACGACAGCTGGTACCGACACATCACCCTGGCCATGTTCGCGCACGCCTTCCTCACCGTCACCACCGCCCACGCCAGCCAAGCAGCCGACCCAAAAAGGGGGCGCCCGGCAGCGTCGAAGCCTCATCCCACTGACCCTGCCCGAGGTCCGAGGCCTACTCGCCCACCTCATCTGGAACCAGCCACCCGACGCCACGTCGGTGCTGCACTGGTCACATTGGCGACGTCGCCACCAAGCCCGCGCCCGACGCTGTCACTACACAGCCCGAGGAGTCCCACCATAAATGCGGCTGTAGACTAGGCGACAGCGACCTGCTTGGTCAGCTTGGCTGTCTCGGCGCCACCAGCTGCTACGGCATCGCCTTCGTCTACCTCCGCCGCTTCGTCACTCCGAGGGGACTGCACGCAATCCCCGTGGCGACCAGCCAGGTCGGGCTGGGTGCAGTGCTGATGGCTGCGGCAGCCCCGTGGGTCGCCGCCACGCCGGTCACGCTCAGCCCACGCATCGTCGGGAGCATTCTTGCCCTTGGGGCCCTCGGCACCGGGCTGGCTTACGTGTGGAACACCAACGTGGTGATCGGCTGGGGCGCTACCAACGCATCGACCGTCACCTACCTCACCCCCGTTGTCGGCGTCGCACTCGGCGCGCTCGTGTTGGCCGAGCGGTTCAGCTGGCACGAGCCCCTCGGCGCCCTCGTCGTCATCCTCGGCATCGCCATCACCCAAGGACGTCTCAACCCCGCCACGCTAAGGCGGAGACGGTCCGAACAAACCGAACAGTCGCTCGACCTGATGCGGCCTTCCTTGCAGCCGAAGCGCGCCCGAAGCGGTGGCCTCACGAAGGGTCAAGCGTCCGAAGGCGAGCGCCCGCACGGTGAGTGAGTCCGCCTCTATGCGGATATCCGCAGCGTTGGCCGGGCCTCGCGCCATCGTCAGCTGGCCGCCGGAGACCGCGAGGGAGACGAGGTCGTCGTCCATCCGCAGCTCGGCCGAAAGGCGAAGCCGGCCGGCCGCCACGGGTGAGAAAGTGGTTCGTAGGGCAAGCAGCAGCGCGTCCGGGCTCAGTTCACTCTTGGCCGGCATGGGCCGGTCGCGTCCCCACCTGCCCAAGGCGATCAACACGGGCTCCAGCGCGGCTCCACGCGCGGTCAGCTCGTAGGTCCAGACCCGCGCGGGGGGCCCAAGCCGCCGACGGACCACGATGCCCGCCCGCTCCAGCTCGCGAAGGCGCTGAGACAGGACATTTTGGCTGATTCCGGCGAGCCCAGCGTGCAACTCGGTGAACCGCTTGGGCCCCAGCAGTAGCTCGCGGACGACCAGTAGCGCCCAGCGTTCCCCAACCGCATCGAGCGCACGAGCGACGCCACAGGGGTCGCTGTAGCTGCGTCCCACAGGTTCGGAATCCATCGACTGCCTCTCGACTACTCCTACGATAGGAGTATATGCTCCTGTATAGAGACTAGTAGGGAGACACGCGGATGCGCACGGTCATGGCTTACACCAGCGTCACGATGGACGGCGTCATGCAGTCACCGGGTCACCCCGAGGAGGACACCAGGGGCGGCTTCCCGTACGGCGGCTGGGCAACCCCGTATGCCGACGCGATGACCATGCAGCCCGCGAGCGGCGAGCCGGGCGACCTGCTGTTAGGGCGGCGCACGTTCGAGAAGATGCAGGCCGGTTGGGAGCACGGTCCCGAGGACAACCCGTTTACGGCGATCATGAACAGCTCACGCAAGTACGTCGCCTCACGCACCCTGTCCGGGCCGCTCGGCTGGACCAACTCGCTACTGCTGCAAGGGGATGTGGCCGCGGCGGTGGCCGACCTGAAGGCGCAGGACGGGCCCGAGCTGGTTATTCTCGGCTCCGGCGAGCTGACGCGGACGTTGATGTCGGCCCGACTGGTCGAGCGTTTCGTGGTGCTCATCCACCCGCTCGTGCTCGGCACCGGGATCCGGCTGTTCCAGGACGCCCCGAACACCCCGTTCGACCTGGTTGGCTCGAACGCATCCAGCACGGGCGTCATCATGGCGACCTACCAGCTGCGCTGACCCGCCCCGAGTCGCCCGGGTGGCACGAGCGCGTTCAGCTGCGCCGCCGGCACCTTGCCCATGGCAGTGCGCGGGAGATCCTGACGAACACCACCTCGCGGGGCACCGCGTGCCTGGCCAAGTGTCGGCGGACATAGTCCTGCACGTCGGCTGCGGTGAGTCGCTCGCCCGGGAGCAGGGCAACAAAGGCCGCCAGCCGCTGCCCAAAATCCCGGTCCGGTATGCCGGTCACGGCCACCTCGCGCACGGCTGGATGGGCGCCAAGCACCCTCTCGACCGCTAGGGGGTACACGTTCTCGCCGCCGCTGACGATCATGTCGTCGACCCGTCCGTCGACGAAGTAGAGTCCGTCGCTGACGTGGCCGACGTCACCGGTTGAAACCAGCCCGTCCACGCTCTCGCGGGGTTCTCCGGACGTGTAGCCGGTGAAGACCATGGAGTTGGCGCAGAAGACTCCGCCCGGTGCTGCCCTGGGGTGCCTCTCGGCCAGCTTCGTCGAGGACCTTCACGATGGTCCCAAGCGGAGGCCTGCCCGCCGTGTCGGGGTTCCGGCGCAGCTCTTCAGGGGTGGCGATGCAGATCCACGACGCCTCGGTCGAGCCGTAAAGGCTGTAGAGCACCTCTCCGTGACGATCCATGAACTTGGTGGAGAACCCGCTCGGAAACGCGGACCCGCTGGTGGCGACAACACGCAGCTTCCGTAGGCTTCCCGCACTCGGCGAGCCCTGCAGCTCCATCATCCGTTGCAGCATCACCGGGACGCCAATCATGGTGTCGCAGTGGTGGGCTGCGAGCGCGCCAATGGCCTTGGCGGCATCGAAGCGACGCTGCAGGACCACCGTGTGGCGCAGCCCCAAGCAGATGAGCAGAGCCGAATACCCCCAGGTGTGAAAGACCGGGGCGCTCAACAGCGTCCGGCTTCTGACGCGCATCGGGATGCGCTCGATGACCGACACCAGGGCAGCCGGACCCTTCGGCTCCGGGCGGGCAGCCCCGCGAGGGGCTCCTCGGGTGCCCGAGGTGAGCATGATGGTGCGTCCTTGCCGCTGCGGCGGCTGCACCGGCTCACCCGGCCGGGCGCGCCGGGCCTCTGCGGCCAGCTCGGACTCGCTGACGGTGTCGACCCTCGAAGCCAGGTCGGCCACGGCGTGGGCCAGGTCCTCGTCGTGGATGAGTAGGCGCAGCTTCTCCCCGTCGGCCAGCTGCGCGACGACCGGGCCGGATATGCCGGTGTTCAGCAGCGCCAGGTCGACACCCTGCATCCCCGCGCCCGCGATGGCCGCGATGGCACCGACGTGGTTGCGAGCCAGCAGGCCCACCGCGTCGCCCGGGCCCAGGCCTCTGTCCCGCAGCGCGCGGGCGACGCCGACGGATCGAGCCAGCAGCTCGGCATACGTGATCTCACCCTGGGTTTCGTCGACCACCGCAATGGTGCGGGGGCTGCGCGCCGCCGCACTGCGTAGCTGTGCGTGCAACCCGTAGCCCCATGCGAAGTGCCGCGACCTGCCCGATGTTGCGTTGCGGGAGACCAGGGTTGAACATGCCACGGCGCGCCATCGTGGTGACGATGACGCGGCGGCTGATGTCCAGTCCAGTAGGGGCGCTCATCCACCTCATCATCTGGCCGCCCATGGTGATGAGCAACTTCAGCCAGTTTCCGGGATCTGCCACGTGGCGCACGCATGCCGGGCAAACTGTGACGATCGGACGGGGGGACACGCGGCGGCCGCCTGAGGCAGGGGGTCGCTGGGGCGGTTGGACCTGATGAGGAGTGAGTGGCCAGTTGGGTAAGCACAGCAAGCAACACGAGTCCCGTCGAAGGGCTTTCCTAGCCGGCGCGGCCGTGCTGCTGGTCGCGCTCGGGGTGTTCACGGTGACGCGAGCTGCGACATCCGGGGCAGTGGAGGCCAGCGGGGGCGCCGTGCCCGCCGCTGCGGTAGTGAACCCCCCAGCCGCAGCTGCAAACCCCGCCGCGAACCCGGCCGCAAATCCGCAGACGGCCCAGGATGCCGCGGCTGAGGCGCTGCTGACGGCGTGTGTGGCTCGGCAGGCCGCTGCCCAGGGGGTGGTCGCCGCCGCCAAGACCGGGGCCGGGCACTGGCGCGACCACGTGCAGGGCCAGTCCGACATCGATGCTGGCACCCGAAGCTACGTCGAGGTCAAGGTCAACACTTGGGCGCCGACGCGAGCGGCCGGACCCGGCGACGTGGCCGGGTACGACGCGGCCGTCGCCACATACAACGGCGTCGCGGGCTGCACAGGCCTGGAGGCGGCCGTCGCGAAGGGTGATCTCAAGGCCAAGCTCAACGCTTGCGCCGAGCGGCAGAAGCAGCTCGACGCCTACCTGGGATCGGCCAAGGTGGTCATCGACGACTGGCGCAACCACCTCATGCAGATGGCCCAGCATTCTGCGGGCGAAGTCGACAGCAACCACGCCCTGGACAACTGGCTGGCCGCGTTCCGCAACGCGCCGACGCACCTCAACGCGCATGCCGCGGCCGATGCCGCCCTCGCAGCAGCACCTGCGTGCTCGGCCTGAGTGAGTCAGTAGGTCTCGCGGGCCCAGTGCGCGTTCCAGCGTTCGCGCATCTCAGGGTCGTCCATCACAAGGTAGACCAGCCCGCAGTCCTGGGGGGCCGGAGACGCCGGGCACACACAGCCGGCAGGGCTCCCCTGTGCGGATAGGGCATTTCGCTGCCGGACGGCGAGACTGTCGCGGGGTGGCGGCTGGTTCGCTGGGGGATTGCGAATGTGCCCTCAGTCGGCATAGCTGACCGCCCCCAGCCGCACGCCACGGAACGCCGCGAGGCGCTCGGCCTGAGCAACGATCGCCGTCTGCTCGGACTTGGTAAGCCGCCGCCACGCCGTGACGGCTACGTTCAGCTTCCTGCCGGCCTGCCGAGGCCGCCACAGCCCGGCGATGTCGCGGCCCATGAGGATGGCGCCTGGGCGGCCGAGGACCGGCCAGAGCGCCTTGGCCCGGACTGCGTCGTCGACCAGCAGGTCACGGTCGCGGGCCTGGAGGAACAGGTCATAAGGACCCAGCAAGCGGGTCGCCGCGGCGTCGGCTTCCCTGAGGTCGTCCAGGTCGTCGGCGAGGACCCAGCGGTGCTCGCCGCCGACGTCCACCGGCACGGCGTCCACGGGCCAGCGGGCCTGCACCTCATTGATCGGGGCGTCGAGGTAACCCGCGACCTGGCGCGGTGTCGCCGGCCCAAGCAGCCGCAGGTAGGCCCGGACGACGTCGTGCTCGGGCCGGGCCGCCGCTCGGGCCCGATGTCGCGGGATGCGCTCCAGCACCGGAGGTGAGGTCGCCGCCTGCAGCTGCAGTCCACCGCGTAGCGCACCCAGCCGGAACGGCATCTCATAGCAGTGGGTGGCACCGCAGGGGCGGCAGAAGCGCAGATAGGGCTCGTCGAGGCGAGGGGTCAGGGCGGCGGACACATCGCCCTTGACCATGGGCTCGGTGACGATGGCGCGCATCTGCGCGCCGACCGTATCTAAGGCCGTCAGCGCGCTGATCCCAGCGGCCTTGAGGGCCCTGGCGGCGTCGAAGATCCGTTTGGCGGCATCGGCCTCTGAGAAGGGCGAGATCGCGGTGGCCACCGAGGGCAGGTCGGCTCGACGATACACATGCGGCGCTCCCCGCAGCGACCACACGGTGGCCAGCCCCTCCGGTCCGCCAGCCGAGGTGTCAAGCCCGCGCAGGGCCAGCGCCCACAACCCACCGTCGGGCCCGGTGTCCTGCGCCCCCATGTCGAGGAGCGCCGTGTCAGCGGCGGTGCCGTTATCGCGATCCAGCTGCTGAGCGTGAACCCGGAAGGCCAGCACCTGCTGCGGGCTGATGCTGCTCACCATCCCCACACCGTAGCCGCGGCCCGCGGCAACGCGTGTGCGCGTATCTGCCCGCCGCTCGCCACCCTCCTACACCGGTGTGGACCTCAGCAGGAGGGGATGGGTGTGCCCACCAGGCAAGGTGACGCCGCAGCTAGCCGACCCACCCGGCTGTATGCCGTGCCGCGGCAGTCGGCCGTGGAGAAGGGGGAACAGGCGCTGCTCGTCCAGGGCTCCCTGAGGGCCAGCCGGCCCTGGTTCGACCAGGCCTACCGTGAGGCAGAGCAGACCGGCTGCCCCCGCACGATGGCGCGGGCCGCCTTGGGGATGGGCGGGCTGTGGGTCCAGGAACGCCGGCTGGCCGCCGAAGCCGCCGCCGTCGAGGCTCGCCAGCGGCGGGCCTTGGCGCGCATTGGTGCGGACTCGATCCTCGGGCTGCGGCTCACCGCGCGCCTGGCGGCGGAGCACAGCTACCGCAGCGGCGACCCGTCGAGCGTGCTCGACGTTGTCGGTGACCTCGGCAGCAGCGGCGACCCGGTCGGTTTGGCTGAAGGCCTGAGCCTGGCTCATCACTGCCTCCTCGGACCCGACCACGCGGGGAAGCGGCTAGAGCTGGCCAACGAGCTGCTGCAAGTCGCCGAGTCGAGCGGCCGCAGTGTGGACGTGCTGATGGGGCTGTTGTGGCGAACCGTGGACTTGTTCCTCATCGGTGACCCCACGGCGGAACGCTCGCTGGCCGAGCTGCGAACCGCGTGGGACGGTCACCTGGCTGTGGGCTTCGTCGTCCGCGCCCTCGAGGTGATGCTCGCCCTTCGCGCGGGGCGCTGGGCCGAGGCGGAGACGCTGGTGGCCGAGTCCGCCGATCTGGGCACTGCGGCCGGGGATGCCGATGCCGAGACGTGGCAGGCTGCGCAGCTGCTGGCGATCCGCTGGTTCCAGGGCCGCATTGCCGAGATGCTGCCCGCGATGGGCGAGCTCGCGGTCTCGACCACTACCGGAGCTGTCGACCGCGCCTCCTTCGCGGCGTTGGCCGTTGCGCTCGCGGTTGCCGGTGACACGGCAGGGGCCCGGAGCGCGGTCGCCAGGGTCCGTGGCGACGGCTTTGCCGACCTGGTCCGCACCAGCGGCTGGCTGGTAGCCATGTACGGCGTCGTCGAGGCCGCCTACCTACTCGGCGACTCGCAGGTGGCGGCCGAGGCCTACGCTGTGCTGCGTCCGTTCGCCCGGCTTCCGATGATGACCAGCCTGGCGGTCGCTTGCTTCGGCTCGACCCACCACGCGCTTGGCATGGCCGCCCTGACCCTGGGTGACTGCCGGGGCAGCGGTCGGGCACTTCGATGCCGCCGTACGCGGCAACGAGGCGCTGGGCCACCGGCCGGCGGCGGTGACATCGGCCTACCGCCTCGCCGAGGCACTGGACTATCGAGGCGCCCGAGCCGACGCCGAGCGTGCGGGCGCCGAGCGAGACCGGGCCCTCGGAGCGGCGGGCGAGCTGGGCATGCTGCTGCCCAGTCGCTATAGCGACCCGGCAGCCTTGGCGCCAGCGGCCAGCCGCCCGCAGCTCGTCATGACGCGAGGTGACGGAACGATGTGGCACCTGGGTCTTGGCGACCGCACGGTCAGGCTGGCGGACGCGTTGGGGGTGCGCTACCTGGCCATCCTGCTGGAGCGGCCGGGGGTGGCCGTCGCCGCCAACGAGCTGGCCCTGGCGACGGCAGGACGCGCGCCGGGGCGGGCGACGGGTATCGCAAGCGTTAGTCGTCAACTGGTGCTCGACGCACGCGCCACGCGCGAGTACCGGGCTCGCGTGCGAGAACTAACCCAAGAGCTGGACGAGCATGACCAGGCCGGTGACCTCGGGCGAGCGGAACACGTTCGCGCGGAACGCGACTGGCTACTCACGGAGCTGGTGGCCGCCACGGGTCAGGGCGGGCAGGTTCGCCTGTTCGCCGACGACGGGGAGCGGGCGCGGGTCGCGGTCACCAAGGCGATCCGACGCAGCCTTGACCGGGTGGCCGCCGCTGACCCCGTTATCGGCGCTGAGCTGTCCCGGCGGGTGCAGACCGGAAAGTACTGCTGCTTCACCCCCTAGTAACAGATCCCGGGCCCGGATGGAACGGCACGGAACGGCCATGTCACGCCTGGTCGGGCAGAGAGCCACATTCGGTGGCTCCAACACAGGGGAGAACTCATGATCCAGACCAAACCCAGGAAGCGCACATGGCTGCCCGGCCGCCTGGTGCGCGTCACATTGGCGGCGGTGATCGCCGTCGGCGCCCTGGTAGTCGGAGCGACATCCGCCTCCGCAGCGCAATCCTGCAGGGGGGTTTCGGGCAGCCACGCTATCTGCATCTCGGTCGAGCCCATCGGCAACAACGACTATGCCGTCCACATCGGCATTGACGTCAACATGAGTCGCCAGGACGCCGAGGCGATCCTCGCGCCGCCCGGCGACGAGTTCTTGGCCAAGCTGTACGGCGACGACACCTGGTTCGACAACTTCCTCAAGTACGTGCCGCTCACCAATAGCTGGGCCTGGGACGGCGGTCTGAGCGCCGAGTTTGACGGGGTTGTCGACGGCTGTGTTCTCGACGAGGACTGGGACGGGGGCGACGAGGTCTACGGCCGCGTCTTCCTGACTGACCACCGCTCCGGCGCAACCCGCACGTTCGACACCAGCGTGTTTACCGGCTCCTACCACTGCTGACACCGGCAACCATGCAGTCGGATCGGCGACGGGCACCCGCTCGTCGCCGATCCGGTTCAGCCCTTGGTCTGAGGTCGTGACAAGCGGATGGAACGGCACGGAACGGCGATGTCACGCCTTGTTGAGTGGGCCGCAACCACGTGGCCACCGGACGCCCTGCGTCCGGCACTCGACCAAGGAGTACCTAGTGAAGAACCGACCCATGAGCGCGATCCTCGACGAGGTCACCAACCAGCGGGGCAAGCAGGCCAAGCTCGGCCGCAAGCTGCGCGTGAACCGGGAGCGCAACTGGTTGCTGGCGGTGACCCTGAACACCTTCGCCAAGGCTGCCCACGGCGTGCCACCCAACGACCTGGACGCGATCATTCTCGCTGCCTACGAGGCCGAGGGTCTGGGCGGAGAGGTCAAGGAACACGGCCGGCTGTATGCCGGGATGTCGTCCCAGCTGCGCCAGGAGCTGTTCCCGGGCAGCTTCGGGACCCTGCCGGAGCACGCCGACTACACCCTCGCTGACCTGACCCGCGACCTGCCCGCCCTCGATGAGGCCGTCCGCTCGATGCCGAACGCGACGGACATCGACGTCGTGGGGGTCCACGAAGGGCGAGTCCACCTCGCGGACACGCCCCGGCCGCGCCGAAGCGTGACCGCGCAGCACGGCGCGGAGTTCCTGCGTGCTGTGGCGAAGGACGACCCGCGGTCTCGCGATGCGGCGAGCGACCCGTTCCGGATCAAGGCCACCTCGTTCCACTGCACCGACGAGACCGGCATCGACTGGCTGGGAAGTGACGAGGTGTACTTCGTCTTCGGCTCGACGGCCGCCGGTATCTCGGTGAGCAGCCGCTCGCACATCTTCGAGGACATCGACTCCGGCGACAATGGCACCTTCGGCGTGAACGAGGGGTGGATGTGGGGGCATAACGGGACGCCTCAGCCGTTGCCCGAAGGGGAGATCGGCGTGCTCATCCAAGCCTGGGAGCACGACGCCGGTGACCCCGCCAAGGTCCAGGCGGAGGTCGCTGCGGCGTTCGCAGTGGCCGCGGCCGTGCTGACGGCGAGCGGCGCAGCGGCGTGGGTCGGGGCGATCGTCGCCGGGGTCGGCGCCGTCGTCAAGTGGCTGGTCGGCTTCCTCGACGACGACCACATCGGCGACCAGACCATCGTGTTCACCCGCCAGACGATCCTGGACCAGGCCGGCAAGGTCGGCTCCTCCTTCGACGTCTCCCGGCGGCTGAACGACGAGGACGGTGACTACACCGTCACCGTGACGGTCGCCCACGTCGGTCCGCCGCCGCCGACCGTGCTCGTGCCCGACGTGGTCGAGGCGTCGGCCAGCGCAGCCGTCGCGGCCGTCGTCGCTGCTGGCCTCGTTCCGCGGACCATCGGGCCGAACACGAGCAGGTCCTGGGTGCAGAGCCAGTCGCCACTGGGCGGCTCTTCGGTCGACCGAGGCAGCACCGTGAACCTTCGGCTCAGCATCGGAGAACGGCCGTAGGACGCTCTATCCTGGTATGCCGTGACTGGTGAGCGCTGGACTCTCGGCCCGGCATACGAGGCCTATGTCGGGCGGTGGAGCCGCCGGGTGGCCGAGACCTTTGTGCCGTGGCTGAGCCCGACTGCGGGAGCCCGCTGGCTCGACGTCGGCTGTGGCACAGGGGCGCTGACCTCGGCTGTCCTAGCGCAGGCAAGCCCCGCCCTGGTCGTCGGCGTGGATCCCTCCCAGGGGTTCCTCGCCGAGGCCAGGGCGGGCGTCGCCGACCCGAGAGTCAGCTTGCGGGTCGGCGACGCGCAGGCGCTGCCCCTGCACGACAACACGGTGGATCTCGTCGTGAGCGGACTGGCGCTGAACTTCGTGCCGGATGCGGGTCGGGCTCTGGCCGAGTTCGTCCGGGTCGTCACGGAGGGCGGGGTGGTCGCGGCATACGTCTGGGACTACGCCGAGGGCATGGGGATGATGCGCCAGTTCTGGGACGCGGCAACCGCGCTGGACGAAGCCGCGCTGGACCCCGACGAAGGTCGCCGTTTCCAGATGTGCCGCCCTGGGCCGCTATCTGCGCTGTGGTCCGGCGCGGGTCTCACCGGCGTCAACGTCGAGGCACTCGAGGTGCCCACCGTGTTCCGCGACTTCGACGACTACTGGAGCCCGTTCCTCGGCGGGCAGGGGCCAGGACCCGGGTATGTCGCAGCACTTACACCAGCACGCCGGGACGCCCTACGTGAGGCGCTCCGGGCGCGGCTGCCGAGCAGCCCGGACGGGTCGATCTCGTTGACCGCAAGGGCCTGGGCCGTCACGGGCACCGCCAGGGCGGGGAGCTCCTAGCCGCGGATCTCTATCCGAACGGCCAGCAGCGTTGCGGCTGCTGCGGTCAGCGTGACGACGAGCGCCACAGCGACGAGCAGCGGCCAGCGCGAGCCGGTCACCTCCTCGTCGAGCAGCTCGCGGGTGCGCGTGCGTCCGACGTCGGTGAGGAGCACCCCAGCGATCGCGGCGCACCCCCCGATCCCGGCGGCCAGCCAGTCGGCCAGACGCACCCCAAGCGCCATGACCGGCACCGCGACCAGCGTCGACACCAGGGCAGTGCGCTGCCAGGCCAGGGCGGTGCGCTCGGGCTGTAGCCCACTGCGTTCGGGTATCTCGGTCACATCGGCAGGCCCTCGGCGAGCGCCAGAGCCAAGGTCGCCACCGCCAGGACGAGGATGCCGACGGAGAGCAGGGGGAGGGTTCGAGGGGCCGGCAGAGGCTGTTTGAGCCGCAGCGCCCGCTCGACCTTGGCCCAGCCCCTGACCGCCCGGATCGACAGCGCCGCACCTGCTACGCAGGCACCGGCACCGATGAGGGCAGTCCAACCGGGCAGGTCGGGCAGCGTGGCGAGCGAGATCAGGGCGACGCCCCCCGCCACCAGTGCGAGAGCGGTGCGCATCCACGCGAGCGCGGTGCGTTCGTTGGCCAGGCTGAACCGCGGATCCGGCTCGCTGCCCACCCCGTAGACGCGGGCCGGCCGACGCGGGTCGCTCACCGGCATACCCCCTCTCGGTGCACCGGTTCGGCGCGTGCACCCAGCGTCTCACGCAGCGCTGTGCGCCCGGCCTCGAACGCCGCCTCCAGCGCTCGCGGGTCGGCCGAGAAGCGCCCCACCGACAAGGCGGTGGGCCGGGGACGCACGACGGCGACCGGGGGGAAGTGCTCGGGGAGAGACCCATGTCCGTTCAGCAGCCGGTCCGCGGCGAGATAACGCTGCGACGAGGTGGCCAGTGCTCGTCGGAAGCCGGTTCCATACCGCCGGAACACTGTTCGTGCCAACGCGGCCCGGGCCCGCGAGGCACGTGGCGAGTCGTGCACCCGCCGCGAGCGCAGCACGAGCACATGGGTGGCGCCCTGCGCGATCGCGGTCGGGAAGGGCAGGGGCTCGGCGACCCCGCCGTCGAACAGCACCCGGCCGCCCATCTGCACCGGCTTACCGGCAAGCAGCGGGATCGCCGCGCTGGCCCGGATCGCCAGCTGCACATCCGACGGCTCGCGCACCTCTGGGTGCAAGTCCACGGCCATACCGGTCTCGGCGTCGGTCGCGAGGGGATGCCACCGGACCGGGCTCGCCACGATGGACGCGAAGTCCATCGGGGCCAGGCGCGTGTAGACGATCTCCGCCAGCGCCCGAACGTCGACGATGGGCCGTCGGCGCAGTGGACCGTGGGGGCGCACAAGCATGCGGGTGTATGCCGGGTCGGTCCACCCCACGAGCCGTTCCGGACTCGAGCTGGTCAGCCAGGCGCCGTTGATAGCACCCGCGGAGGACCCGTAGATGTCGTCGAAGGCGTTGGTCAGCCCGAGCTCGTGCAGGGCTAGGGCCATGCCGCCGCTCACGGCGCCGCGGTTCGCACCTCCTTCGATGACCAGTGCCACGCGGTGGGCGTCGGCACGGGCATCGGGTCGGCTGCCCGACTCGGCCCTGCCGCGGACGACGTCGAGCACTGTCGACGCGCGGTCCTGATGCCCCTCCACGGCGGTCAGCGTAGCTGGCAGCCGGGGGAGGATGGCCCCATGAGCGATGACGAGGTCTACCTTCTCGGTCACGCCGACAGCGTCCTTCGGTCTCACCGGTGGCGTACGGCAGAGAACTCCGCGGCCTACCTGCTGCCCTACATCGGGCAGCGGTCGATGGTCCTGGACGTGGGCTGCGGCCCAGGAACGATCACCCTGGACTTCGCCCGACTCGCCAACGCTGGCGGCGTTGTCGGGGTGGACCGCGCCCAGGCGGTCCTTTCCGAGGCTACCGCGGCAGCGGGCCAGGCCGGTATCAGCAACGTGCAGTTCGCTGTCGGCGACGTCTACTCGCTGGACTACGCCGACGGCACGTTCGACGTGGTCCATGCCCACCAGCTGCTGCAGCACCTCACCGATCCGGTGCTGGCCCTTCGCGAGCTGGCCCGGGTGTGCAAGGCAGACGGTGTTGTGGGGGTTCGTGACGTGGACTATGCGTCGCTTGCTTGGTGGCCGCCGGTCTCCGAGCTGGACGAGTGGCTGGACCTGTACCGTCGGCTGGCCCGGGACAACAGGGCGGAGCCGGACGCCGGCCGCCGCCTCAAGAGCTGGGCGTTGGCCGCGGGCCTGAACGTGCACGCGTCAACCGCTGGCGTCTGGTGCTTCTCGTCGTCGGCTGACGTCACCTGGTGGGGCGAGCTGTGGGCCGAGCGGGTCGCCGGCTCGCAGATGGCCGAGCAGGCCAAGGCGCGCGGGCTGGCCAGCGCTGCCGATCTCGCACGGATCGCCCAGGGGTGGCGGCGCTGGTCTACCGCGCCGGACGCGTGGTTCTCCCTCGTCCACGGCGAGCTCATCTGCTCCGGCGGAGCAGCTGCACTCCCTCCTGCCCCGCAGGATGAATGACGCCAGGGCGTCTGAGGTGATCATCAGCGGGGGCGGTCCCACCGGGATGATGCTGGCGAGCGAGCTGCGGCTGCACGACGTGGACGTGCTGGTGCTGGAGAGGGATGCGGAGCCGAGCACGCTGGTGCGCTCGCTGGGCTTGCATGCGCGCAGCATCGAGATCATGGATCAGCGCGGCCTGCTGGACCGGTTCCTGGCACACGGCCAGCAGTATCTGGGTGGCGCCCGTCACTTCGCCGGGATCGACAAGCCGTCGCCGGCAACCCTGGACACCGGGCACGGTTACGTCCTCGGCATCCCGCAGCCGGTTACCGACCGCCTGTTGGCCGAGCGTGCCGTCGAGCTCGGCGCTGCCATCCGCCGCGGCCACGAGGTGACCGGCGTCGAGCAGGACGACGAGGGAGTCACGGTCGAGTTGGCCGACGGCGCACGGGTGCGCTCGCGCTGGCTGGTCGGCTGCGACGGCGGCCGGAGCCTGGTACGCAGGCTGCTGGGCGTCGGGTTTCCCGGCGAGCCCGCTCAGACGGAATGGCTTCTCGGAGAGCTGGAGGTGACGACGCCGCCCGACGAGTTGGCTACGGTGGCGGACCAGGTACGCAAGACTCACAAGGGCTTCGGTATCGGCCCTGCCGGGAACGGGTTGCACCGTGCCGTCGTGCCCGCCGCGACCGTGGCCGAGGACCGCACCACTGCGCCGACGCTGGAGGAGTTCCGGACGCAGCTGCGGGCCTACGCGGGCACGGACTTCGGCGTCCACTCACCGCGCTGGCTGTCGCGGTTCACTGACGCGACCCGGCTGGCCGAGCGATACCGCACCGGCCGGGTGTTCCTAGCCGGCGACGCGGCGCACGTCCACCCGCCCTTGGGGGGACAAGGGCTCAACCTCGGCATCCAGGACGCGTTCAACCTGGGCTGGAAGCTCGCCGCCGAGGTGAACGGCTGGGCACCGGAAGGGCTGCTGGACAGCTACCACACCGAGCGTCACCCGGTCGCCGCCGACGTGCTGAACACCACCCGCGCCCAGTCGGAACTGATCTCCCCCGAACCCGGCCCTCAGGCGGTGCGCCGGCTGCTGACCGAGCTGATGGACTTCGAAGACGTGAGCCGGTTCCTGATCGAGAGGGTCACCGGGATCGGGGTCCGCTACGACTTCGGTGCAGGCCACGAGCTGATCGGCAAGCGGCTGCGCGACATCCGCCTGTCGCGAGGTCGGCTCTACGAGCTGATGCACCGAGGACGCGGGCTGCTGCTCGACCAAACCGGTGAGCTCTCCGTCGCGGGATGGGCGGACCGGGTCGACCACGTCGTCGACGTCAGCGACGAGCTGGACGTGCCCGCCGTGCTGCTGCGACCGGACGGCCACGTGGCCTTTACCGGCGACGACCAGCAGGACCTGCTCAACCATGTGCCGATCTGGTTCGGTGCCGTCGCGGCGCCAGGGGTTTGAACCGGGTTTGACCCGGGGTTGACCGAATGGGAGGCTGGCCGCCCGTCCGACCGGAGCCTGTTATGACCGTAGCGCGCAGCGTGGCCGATGTCCTCACCGATCACGTCCGGTTCGAGGTGGAGTGCGTGGACCGGATGTATTTGAACGTCTGGGTGCCGCGGCTGGCCTACGGCGGCGGAGTTGCCGGGTTCTTCGTCGGTCACCGCGGCCACGCGTACGCCTCGACCGCGTTGATGGATTCGATGGCTAAGGCGTTCGTGACTGACATCCACGGCTTCATCTCCTCCCGCGGCCTGGAACTGGTGCACTTCGCCAAGGGCCAGCGCAAGGACGAGGTCACCCAACAGGTCCTGGCCGAGTTCACCGAGCCCGAGGGGTGCTCTACGTGGGGCGGGCGCAGGAGAAGTCAGGGGTGTGGCGTACCCAACGCCGGTACAACCGGTCACCGGCGGCAGCTACGCGTGGCTGGTGCGTTCCACGGCGTTCATCAACTTCTTCTACTTCTATTGCGTGGACGCCGACTTCGGCCCGTTCTTCATCAAGTCAGCACCTACTTCCCGTAGAGAGATGTGTATAACGGAAAAGAGTAGGTTTGATGATAAGATGTTAAGGTGGAATAGAGTTAGAGGTGTTGGATAAGGGTTGTGTGTGATGAGTGGATGGTTGTAAGAGATTGAGACAGTTGGGTTTGAGCAGATAGAGGTGCTGCTGCGTAAGTGGCTGTGGATGTTGTTACTGTTCACGAGTTGATGAGAGGTGGTTAGCTACGATGGTTGCAAACGAGTCTGCTGACAGATGCTAGACAAGTGGTTCGGGCAGATATTTAGAGCAGGTGCTGCACGACGACCCGACAGAGAGCAGTGGATGGATCAGTTGGTTTAGATGGTGTATGATGCAAGGGTAAGAGTTTGAGGGTGCTTGCACGGGTTATCACGCGGTGTGATAGAGTTTGCACATGGACTACAAGCACATGACGTGAAGCAGTATCACAAGGAGGGTAGGGTGCTTGAACTAAAGGTTATGAAAGATGCGTGACTTGGATTGTTAAACGGCTGATTAATTTGAGCTCTGCGGCAGATAGGTTTCACGCTAATGGTGTTGCTCGGTGTGTAACGCATCAGTTACGACTAGATGCGGCGCTTAGGTGTTCACGGATTGATTAGCTAGATTATCAATAGCGTTGGCACGGTATCTGGCACTACGGTTAGGGAATTTTGAGTGTATGCTTTGCTGCAGGTTCTGCTCATGTACTGGCTGCTACTTAACGGGTTCACTAACAGTGACTTACGCGCGGTCGTCGCCACTCCTAGGCACCACGATAGAGGGTATGAGTGCTGGGAAGATGACTTAAGATCTGCGCAGCCTGCGGGTGCATGGCCTCATCGAACGCATACGATAAGTAACGAAGCTACCAGGTCACAGACGAAGGGTTGCGCGACGCGCTGCTGCACGCAGCAGCACACGACTACTGCTAATGGCTGGGTTCAGCGTACCGAAACGTGCACGTGATCGAAGTGGTTCGCCGTCGCGTCGCCGCGGTCGGACATGCCCCGCCAGCCGCCCCGCCCCGGGCTCCAGATCCGCTGGCGCCAGATGACGTAGTCGACGCCCAGCTCTGCGGCGTGGCCTTGTACAAACGCCGCGCATCGCGTCTCCGAGGGCCTGGCTCGGGATCATGATGTCGATGGCTTGTCCGGTCGAGTGGTCGGACCCGCGCTGGGAACGGGCGCCGCCGAAGCTGGTCAGCTGAGGGTATGCCGCACGGACGGCGTTGAGGACCTTCATCGCGTTCGCGGTGAGGCCGCCTTCCACCGCCGCGCCGGTGCGGGCGGTACTCGTCGTGAACCGCGGGGTCGGGTCGGTCTGCGGGGCCGCACCCGGCGCGGTTGGCGGTGGCAGAGTGTCGGTAGGGGGCGCAGCCGGCAGTAGCGGTGGGGTGACGGGGGGACGTATCAGGTCTCTGGAGGCCCGCCGCTCGGCCAGGGCCGAGGCGTCCACCCCTGCATCGTCCCCTGCATCGTCGACGGCATGATCCTCGGCGGGGACCGCGAAGGCGGCTCGCGCGCTGCGCGCGATGAGGGTCGGGTCATCGGGCGGGGCGGGCGCGGCTGCAACGGAGCTGAAGCCGGCAGCGATGGCCGCGGCGCCGACGGCGACGGTGGCACAGCGCCCGACAGCGCCCGCCCGGTAGCGGCGGCGGTGTCGTCCGGGCGCCATCGGTTCCCCTCACGTAGGTCGTCGCTCGTCTGCATCCCGATTCCCGCCGGGAGTCAGCCACAATGGCCAACGAGCCTACGGAAGCGCTCGTGATCCGCCAAATCGGCCGGGGTTGGCCAGCCCCGGCCTAGCCCCACCGGAGCCGGTCCTGGCTGCCATACTGTGGCCGGTCCTCGTGGAAGGCTAACCCTGATGAGCGGACGTCTGGTGATTTCGGCCGCATTGGCCGGCGCAGCGACGATGAAAGAGCAAAACCCGGCGACACCGTATACGCCTGAGGAGTTCGCCGAGGAAAGCTACAAGTGCCTGAACGAGGGCGCCTCCGTCGTGCACATCCATGTGCGCGATCCCGACACTGGGCTCCCGACCGCGGACCTGACAAAGATCGGGGCCACCGTGGCCGCCATCCGGGAGCGTTGCCCAGGGCTGCTGCTCAACCTCAGCACGGCGATCTCGCCGGAGGCGACGCCCGAGCAGCGGATCGCTCCCGTGGCGACGTACGCCCCGGACATGGCCTCGCTCAACACCAACAGCATGAATGCCGCCCTTGCCAACCGTAAGACCGGGCAGATCCTCGCCGAATACGTGTTCACCAACACCTTCGCCCAGATCGCGCGCTATGCAGCGGTCATGAAAGAGCATTCGGTCAAGCCCGAACTGGAGGTCTATGACTTCGGCGGAATGTACAACGTCCACATTCTGCAGAAGCAGCAGTTCAGCCCCGAACCGCTGCACTTCCAGATGGTGTTCGGGCTGGTTGGCGGTGTGCCCTACGACGCGCACAACTTCGCCCGGCTGCGCGAGCTGATGCCGGCTGGCGCCAGCTGGTCCGTGTGCGGGGTCGGGGGGATGCAGACCCAGGCCGGCATGACGGCGGCGGTAAACGAGGGTCACATCCGGGTGGGCCTGGAGGACAACACGAGGATGCCCGGCGGCGAGCTGGCCAAGGGCAGCTGGGAGCAGGTCCAGTGGGCGGCGCAGGTCGCGACGCTAGCCGGACGCGAAGTGGCCAGCCCACAGCAGGCCCGCGCCCTGTTCAACCTGCCGACGCGCTGACCGGGCGGCTCGAGGCCCACCTGTCCGGGGTGGGCAAAGAGCACTATCGGCAGCGGCGATCGCTCCCATGCCGTTCGGCGATTGCCTTCTGACCGCGGCGCTGCTTGACTCTCGTCGTACGTCCACACAGGTGGCACAGGCTGCGTGTGTGCCGAGGTCAAGGAGGACCAACATGATCCGCAAGGCCACGCGATTGGCCGTCATCTGTATTGCGGTGCTCGCCCTCGCAACCGTCGCAGCGTGCAGCTCGTCTGGCGGTTCCTCAGGGTCGAGCACGACCGCAGCAGGCGGTACGGGCACCGGGAAGACCCCCGCCCAGTCCTTGGAAGCGGCATACAAGGGCGTCACGGGAACGCCCCCGACGGTCGCCACCAAGCCGAAGGCCGGCGTCAACCTCTGGGTGGTGTCGTGCGGTGAGCAGGTGCCGTCCTGCGCCACCCCGGTCGCCGCCGTGGAGGAGGCCGCCAAGCTCGTCGGCTGGACCGTGAACAAGTGCGACGGACAGCTCAACCCCGGCGGATGGGGAACGTGTATCCGGCAGGCCACCAGCGCCGGAGCGAACGTCATCGTGCCAGTGGGGATCGACTGCCCGTCGGTGCAAGCGCCGATGCAGGAAGCCAAGGCCGCGGGGGTGAAGTTCATCGGCGGCGGGGGTACGGACTGCAACGTCGTGCCGGGTGGCCAGAAGGTGATGGACAGCGAACGGCTGCAGCTGGAGGGTTACAGCATCGAGCAGTACTGGAACCTCAACGGCAAGCTGCAGGCCCAGTGGATCATCGGCAAGACCAACGGTCAGGCCAAGGTTCTGCTGGTCAAGTTCACCGACCCGATCTGGGGTCCGTGGATCGCCGACGGCTTCACCAAGGAGCTGGCCACCTGCTCGGGCTGCTCGGTCGCCTCGACGCTGGAGCTGGCCAACAACGACTTCGTCGAGCAACACGGCGACGTCCAAGTTCTCCACCGCGCTGCTGCAGGCGCCGACGGCCAACGCGGTCGCGGTGCCGATCGGCGGGTGGATGCTGCAGGGATTCAGCCAGGCGGTCATGGCGTCGGGGCAGGTTCGCCCAGCTGAGCGTGACCAGCGGTTTCGGTGACGCCGCCAACATGGACCTGATCCGAGGCGGCCAGGGCCAGGGTGCTGCGGTCGGCTACGCCACCCAGTGGGGCGCTTACGGCTCGGTCGACACGGCAATCCGCGTCGTCAACGGCGAGAAGGCGGTGGTCCAGGGCGACGGGATGCAGATGGTCGACAAGGACAACAACATGCCGGCGACGGGCGACTACACCGGCAACGTCGACTTCAAGAGCGCCTACAAGAAGATCTGGGGCATCAGCTGACCTCGCCCGCGACACCCAGACTCACCCTCGTGGTGACGGGCCAAAGGAGACCCGGATGAGCAGCGCCGCACCAAACGAAGTGCTCCACGTGAGCGGCCTGTCGAAGGCGTTCGGTGCGACGAAGGCGCTGGACGGTGCCGAGCTAGGACTTCGGCGCGGCACCGTCCACGCGCTGCTCGGTGGGAACGGCTCAGGCAAGTCGACCGCGATCAAGATCCTCGCCGGCGTATATGACGGCGATGCGGGTCAGATCCGGATCGGCGTGCGCGAGTGGGACGTTGCGGAATACACCGCACGCGTGGGGCGGGCCGCCGGACTGCGGTTCGTGCACCAGGACCTCGGCTTGTTCGACGACCTGTCGGTGGCCGAGAACTTCGCCCTCGACGCCGGCTGGCCGCAGGGCCCGGCCGGCCGGATCAGGTGGCGAGACCTGTACCGCCGGGTCGCCGGGCTGCTCGAGCGCTTCGAGATCCCGGCGGATCCCAAGACACCCGACCGGGCAGCTGCGGCCCAGCGCAGCGGGCGATGGTCGCCATCGCCCGGGCCCTGCAGGACATGCCCGAGGGCGGTACCGAGGACCAGGGGATCCTCGTCCTCGACGAGCCGACGGCCACGCTGCCGCAGCACGAGTCGGAGATCCTCATGCAGGCGGTCCGGCGGCGGGCCGACCTCGGGCAGACCGTCCTCATGGTCGAGCCACCGGATGCAGGAGATCCTCTCGGTCGCGCATGACGTGACGGTCTTTCGTGACGGGCGCAGCGTCAAGACGCTGGTCGACGCGTCACCGACCGAGGACGAGGTCATCGCGCTGATGACCGGCAAGGCACTGGCCAGCACGCTGGAGGCGCACACCCCCGACGCCAGCCGGCGAATGGGCCGAGCGACGAGAAGCCGGTCCTGACCGTGCGCGAGCTGGCCTCGGGACCACTGCACGGCGCGACACTCAGCGTCAACGCCGGTGAGATCGTCGGCGTCACGGGCCTGGGCGGCAGCGGGCGGACCTCGCTGCTGAAGACACTCTTCGGGGAGCATTCGCCGCGATCTGGGGAGATCGTCATCGACGGTCAGCCGCAGACCGGGCGCGAGGACGTCAAGGAGCGGATGGCGCTCGGGGTCGCCTATATCCCGGAGGACCGGGTCGGCGAGTCCGTGTTCATGGACCTGACGCTGCGCGAGAACCTGTCCTCCTCGGTCCTTCGCCGATACTGGGGGCCGACCGGAATGTCCCGCAGCGAGGAACGTGCGGCCGCCGACCGGACTCATCCAGCAGTACTCGATCAAGACGCAGTCTGCCGAAGCGGTGATGACCGAGCTGTCGGGAGGCAACCAGCAGAAGGCGATCATCGCCCGGTGGCTGCAGCGCGAGCCGCGGCTGCTGCTGCTGGACGAGCCGACCCAAGGCGTCGACGTCATGTCGCGCAAGGACATCTACGACACCGTCCGCGAGACCGCGGCCCGAGGGTGCGCGGTGCTGGTGAGCTCCTCCGACTTCATCGAGCTGTGTGCTCTGTGCGACCGAGTGCTCGTCCTTCGCCAGGGCAAGGTGGCGGCCGAGCTGAGCGGAGACCAGCTCGAGCCCGACAACCTCGTCGCCGCCACCCAGTCCTCTTCGACCACTACGGGAGCCGCGCAATGACCGAGCCATCAGCCGTGCAGGACGAACGGTCGGGCACCCTCACTCCGCCGCCCGAAGAGGGGCGCGCGGCCCCGGCCGCCCCCAGCTCAGCGGGCCGAGCAAGCTGCGGATGCGCTTGGAGCAGAACGCGCTGCTCATGTTGCTGGTCGCGGTCATCGTATTCTTCGCGATCCTGCCGGCCAGCCGCGCCACCTTCCTCTCGCCGGCGAACCTGTCCGTCCTGCTCGGCAACCAGTCCACCGTGGCCCTGCTCTCGCTGGCCGTCATCCTCCCCCTCGTCAGCGGGTACTTCGACTTCTCCGTCGGAGCGATCGCGGCCACGTCCACGGTGGTCTCGGCCGGTCTGATGTCACGCAACGCGAGCTCCGCTGTGGCTGGCCATCCTCGTGTGCCTGGTGATCGGGGTGGTGATCGGCAGCATCAACGGGCTGCTTGGTAACCCGCTACGGGCTCAACTCGTTCGTCACCACGCTGGGTATGGCCACCCTGCTCGGTGGCCTCATCCAGTGGTACACCGGCGGCCAGACCATCCTGACCGGCATCTCACACCGCGCTCATCGCGTTCGGCTCCGAGACCTGGCTCGGGCTGCCCAAGGTCGTCTACGTCGTCATCCTCGTCGCGATCCTGCTGTGGTTCATGTTCACCCACACCCCCTACGGCCGCTCCCTCTACGCCATCGGCGCCAACCCGCGGTCGGCCCAGCTGGTCGGCATCCGGGTCAACAAGTACGTCCTGATCTCGTTCATGCTGGCCGGGCTGATCAGTGCCATCACGGGGATTCTTCAGCTGGCCAGGTTCGGCAGCGCGACGGCTGACACGGGGAACAGCCTGCTCTTCCCCGCCTTGGCTGCCGCCTTCCTCGGAGCGACGTCGGTGCGGCCGGGGTTCTTCAACGTCGTCGGCACGATGATCGGTCTGCTCTTCGTCGCGGTCAGTGTCAGCGGTCTCACCCTTGCCGGGGCGCAGGCGTGGGTCAGCCCGGTGTTCAACGGCGCTGCCCTGTTGGCCGCGGTCGGCTTGTCCACCTACCTCGGACGCAAGCGTGGCGCCGCTCGCTGATGCCGGTATGCCGGGTTACTGCCCGGTTTCGGCGCGACTCGGCCTTGGGCACCCGAAAGGGCGTGCCGTCGGGCCTGCGGGCGGCTGGAACACCCCGGAAGGTGTACGGCTCGGGGTCCCACCCGGCCTGGATCAGCCAGACCAGGCCACGCTCGTCGGAGGTCACCGCCCGCAGCAGGGTCTCGGCGATGACCCGCGTGTCGATGATCGGGTAGTCGACGCGGGCGAACGACTCGCGCAGCTGGTCGATGATGCCCGTGTCGGCGAAACCCGGGGCACAGGGCCTGCATGGTGATGTTCTCCTTCGCCAGCTCCAGCGCAGCCGAGCGGACGTAGCCGATGACGCCGGCCTTGGTCAACGCGTAGTAGGGGTCACCGGTCATCGCGACGAGCCCACCGAGCGAGGCGGTGACCACGATGTGCCCGCCGCCGCGCCGGCGCATGGCGGGGACGGCGGCCTGGGTGCCGAAAGCAACCCCGTCGATGTTGACTCCCATGATCTTGCGGTACAGCCCGAGCTCGAACTGCGCCAGCGGGCGGTGCAAGCCGATTCCGGCGTTGAGGAACGCGATGTCCAGGCCACCGAAGCGCTGCTCGATCTCGGCGACCGTCCGCACGTTTGCCTCGTAGTCGCTGACGTCCAAGACGAACGGACTCGGCACCCAGCTCGGCCGCCGCGGCCGTCACGGCGTCCGCGTCGACGTCACACAGGGCAACCCGTGCGCCGTGCTCCACCAGGATGGCCGCGCCGGCTCTCCCGAAGCCGCCCGCCCCGCCGGTCACCATTGCTACCTTGCCGGTCAGGTCCGGGCGCTGCGTCATGGGTCTCCTTGCAAGCTCCAGCGTGCAGGGGGTCACGGGGCAGACTAGACGAGGCGGTGGGCGCCAGCTCACCGCGCTCACGGTCGTCCTCGAGGCGCACCGCCACGTCGTAGAGCAGTTCACGCAGCCATACCCCGGCCGGCTCGTGTGACCGACTAGGGTGCCAATGCGCGGCTTCGACGATGTTGACCGGTGCGAGCGGAGTGTCCACGACGAGCAGGCCCAAGGGTGCCTGACAGCGGCGGGCCAGCCGGGCTGGCACGAACGCGCACAGGTCGGTGCCGCTCACGGCATACGGGAGGGCGAGCAGGTTCGAGACGAGCACCGGCGAGCGTGGGACGACCCCCGCCTCGTCGAGCGCCGACTCCAGCGGTCGGCGGGACGACCCGCCCGCCAGGATGTTCGCCAGGGCATGGGGCATGGCGTTGAGGTCGTCGAGGGTCAGCCACCCGTCCCGCACCCGCGGGTTATCGGCGGCGACGATGCACACGATCCGGTCGCTGAACAGCGGCTGCGAGCGGCCCGGCAGGTCAAAACCCAGCGGGCCGACCACGAGGTCGCGCCGCAACAGGTGCCGCTCGAGCATGTCGCGGTTGGTCGGGATCATGTCGAACGCGATGCTCGATGTGCGGGGCCTGGGCGGCGATCGCGCGGCTGAGCGGCTCGGCCAGGACCGTCATGGCGTAGTCGGTGAGGCTGACCGAGAAGACCCGCGAGACGGTCGTCGGGCGAAACTCGCGGGCCGAACCGAGCAGGCGCTCCGAGGCGGCCACAGCATCGGCGACCAGAGGCCGCAGGCGTTCAGCGAGCGGCGTGAGCTCGAACTCCCGGCCGTGCCGGACGAGCAGCTCGTCTCCGAAGTGGCGCCGCAAGCCGGGTCAGCGCACCGCTCATGGCGGGCTGGCTCATGGTCATCCGGGTGCCGGCGTGGGTGAGGTTGCGCTCCTCGAGCAGAGCGTGCAGCGCCAACAGCAGGTTGGCGTCCACGCTGCGTATCCGCTCAGACACCGCCCCTCCTTGGACCCGTGCGTGCCATCGTAGGCGCTCGACGTGTGCGTGTGGCCGCGGCAGACTGGGCCGTAGGACGGGAGGGAGACGGCTCGGTGTCGCTCGGCGGTTCGGACCTCAACCTGCTGGTGGCCCTGCGGGTGCTGCTCGAGGAGGGCAACGTCACGCGAGCGGGAAAGCGGCTCGAGATGAGCCAGCCCGCCATGAGTGGTGCCCTGACCCGCCTGCGTCGCCACTTCCGCGACGAGCTGCTCGTCCGGCACGGGCGGGAGTTCGAGCTCACGCCGTTCGCGCGGGAGCTGCTGCCGGAGGTCCAGGAGGCGCTGCGGCTGATGCGTGCCGCACTGCAGATCGACGTTGCGTTCGACCCGCAGACCAGTGACCGCACCTTCCGACTGACGATGAGCGACTATGCCCTCTCGGTCGTGCATGCCCAGCTGCTGCAGCGGGTGCGCGAACGGGCGCCCGGCGTGCGCCTCGAGGTGGAGCCGCTCGGACCGGACGTGCGCGAGTCCGATCGGGTCCTCGTCGACTTCGACGTGCTCGTCGGTCCACTGGGCTACGGCTTCCCCGGGGTGTCCAGACCCTTCTTCCGCGACCGGATGGTCTGTTTGGTCGACGAGCACAACAGCCGGCTGGTCGACCACCGGCTGACCATGGCCGACCTCACGGCGCTGCCGCATGCGGTGGCTTCGTTCGGCCGCTACAACCTCACGCCCGCGGACCGGGTGCTCGGGGAGCTGGGGGTGGATCGCAAGGTCGACATCGTGGTGAGCGGCTACCTGCCGTTGCCGCACGTCATCGAGGGCACCGACATGGTGGCGGTGTTGCCCGAACGGCTCGCGCGCCGCCACGACGGCTGGGGCGGACTGGTTGTCGTGGAGCCGCCCTTCGGCGAGGCGGTCCTCTCCGAGGGCTATTGGTATGCCGCGCACCGGGGGGCCGACGCGGCATACCGGTGGTTCTTCGCCCGTCTGGACGAGGTCGCCCACGCCTTGGCGGTCTGAGGCGTCCGTAGCCTAGATCTCCCGGCCCACCTTCGCGCCCGCCGCGATGGCGTGGAAGATCAGCCCCGGCTCGTGGGCGTCGCCGATGTCCCGCACATCTGGCGCACAGCCGGCGAACTCGCCGTGCACCGCCGCGTTGGGAACCAGCGGCAACGCGGTGATGATGGTGTCGGCCTTCAGTGTCCGGGTCGTCCCGTCAGCCGTGGTGACGACCAGGCCACGGTCGCTCACCTCGTCGCAGCGCACCTCGGAGAGGATCTCGACGCCGTGGTCCGCCAGCCAGTAGAGCAGGTAGGGCTTGAGGAACACGTCGACCATCCCGGCACCGATCTGCTCCGGCGAGCCGGTGTCGACGATGGTGACTCGCCGTCCGCAGTGGACCAGGAGCTCGGCGGTCTGGCAACCGTGCAGCCGGCCTCCGATGACGACGACGTCCTTGCCGACAAGGGGCAGCCACACCCCCGCTAGGCGGCGCAGCATCCTGGGGCTGGTGGCCTTGAGCGCGAGCTTGACCAGGCGATGCAGCCGCTCGCCGGTCAGCACCTTGCGGCTGCGGATCCCTGGGATGTCGGGCACCTCGTGCCGGCCGCCGGCGGCCAGCAGGATGACGTCGGGTTTCAGCTCCCGCGCGATTGCCGCCGTCGCGGGTATGCCGGTGTGCACCTCGACTCCGGCCTTGCGCACCTGGGTGGCAAGGTAGTTCGAAAGGGCCATCAGGTCCTCGCGGTGGTCGCCCTTGACGAGCGAGGCGACCGGCAGCGACCCGCCGAGCTTGTGCTCCTTCTCGTACAGCACGACCCGGTGCCCCTGCTGGGCCGCAACCTGGGCCGCTTCCAGGCCGGCTGGTCCGCCCCCGACGACCAGCACGGTCTTGCGGGCGGGCGCCGGCCTGATGGCGTACTCGCGCTCACGACCCAGAGAGGCGTTCACCCGGCATACCACCGGCTGGAAGTGCTCGCCCCGGTCGAAGCAGGTCATGCAGGAGATGCACGGGCGGATGTCCTCCAGCCGGTTCGCCAGGACCTTGCCAGGAGCGAGCGGGTCGGCGAGCAGGCGCCGGTTCATGCTGATGATGTCGATGAACCCGTCGCGGATCCACTGCTCGCCACTGAACCAGTCCATCTTCCCCGTGACGATCACCGGGACGGAGACAGCCTTCTTGACCGCCCCCGCCATGAGCACGTTGGCGGCCTTGCCCCAGCCGTGCGCTTGGACCATCTCGTCGACCCGCGGCGGAGGGTCCGGGTAGAAGTAGACGTCGGGGAAGTGCGTGCTGTCGCGGCGCGCCGGGTTGTTGGTCCAGGTGTAGAACTCCGCGCGCACCTCCATGGCGTCCGCACCCGCCGCCTCGAATGCGCGGGCGAACCGGGTGCTCTCGCCGACCGTTATCCCGTCCTCGAGGTCGGGCTCCATCCCGTTGAAGAGGGCGATGATCGGCCAGTCGGGCCCGTTGCGCCGTTTGATCTCCCGGATGATCTGGACGAAGAGTCGCGTGCGGTTGTCGATGCTCTGCGGCCCGTACTCGTCCTCGCGCGTGTTCCACGCGCGGGACAGGAAGCTGTTGAGCAGGTGGTTGCAGGCGCCGTTGAGCTCGGTGCCGTCCAGGCCGGCTCGCCGCATCCGCTCGGCGGCCTGCGCGAACAGGTCGACCACGTCGTGGATCTCGGGGACCGTCATGGTTCGGGCGACCTCAAAGTGCGGACGCGGGGAGTCTTCCTTGGGGATCGAGCTGGCCGCGACCCCTGCCGGGGCCTTGCCGAAGAGCGGGCTCATCCCACCCAGGTGGAACAGCTGGAAGAAGGCCAGGCAGTCGTGGCGGTGTACCGCGTCGGCCCAGCGGCGCCACCCCTGCAGGTACTCGTCGCCGAAGACGCGGAAGCCCGGTCCGGGCCACGGGTGCTGCATCGGCTGCAGGGCGGTCGTTGCAAGGGCCAGGCCGCCCTTGGCGAGCTGCTCGTAGTAGGCGATGTACTTGTCGTTCATGAGCCCGCCGGTGGCGGGGTCGTCCCAGAAGAACCCGGTGGCGTTCTTCATCATCCGGTTCTTCAGCCGGACCGAGCCGAGGTCGATGGGCTCGGCCAGGTGCTCGAACCTGACTGCAGTGGACATCCGTGTCGACTCCTTCGCCCGCGTGGCCCTAGCTCGGGAGCCCCTTGGCGTATCTGGTGGTGAGCAGCCGGCGCGCGTTGCCCGACCGGATGCGCTCGCGCGTCGAGTCGCTGAGCAGGCTGGCGTCCAGGCGGTCGATCGGGTCGGTGACGCCCATGTCGAGCGGGTAACCGGTGCCGAGGACGACCTGCCCCGGCCCCACCGCCTCCACGAGGGACTCCAGGTTCTGCGGGGTGTACACCAGCGAGTCGAACCACAGTCGGCGCAGGTACTCGCTCGGCGGCAGGACGCAGCCGCGGGCCGCGGGCCGCCCGAGCCAGGCGTGGTCGGACCGGCCCATCGCGGTGGCTAGCAGGCCTCCGCAGTAGGGGGCGAGGACCTTGAGTCGAGGGAAGCGGTCGAGCACCCCGGTGAAGATGAGGTTGCTGAGGGCCACAGCGGTCTCGACAGGGTGGGCAACCGTGTCGCCGAGGGCTTCGTGAGCCAGGTGCCCATCGACGGGGCACTCAGCCGGATGGACGAACACGACCGCTCCGAGTGCCTCGGCACATCGCCACACCGGGTCGTGGGCCGGGTCGGCTAGAGGTCGACCCTGCACCGACGTGCCCAGGCTGAACCCGCGCAGCCCGAGCTCCTGCACGGCATACTCGAGCTGGCGCACGGCGAGGTCAGGATGGTGCATCGCGATGGTGCCCAGCCCTGATGTCGATGCTCATCTCGTCGCGGTCTGCGAGGTGGCGGCGGGGGTCGATCCCGGCATCATTGGAGTCGTTGCGGCGCATGGCGAGATGGGCGTGGACGTCCACGCAAACCCGGCCCCCAGCCGCGGTGCGCATGTTCGGACGCTAGCGACTGGCCGGTGTCGGCAGAAGCAACGAAGCCTGATGCCAGGCATCGGCGCCGCCGAACAATGCCAGGCATTGCAGGTGATGATTTCCGCACGGGGACGGGCGCTCATAGGTTCGACCCATGTCCGGACGGCTCGACGGCAAGATCGCGCTCATCACGGGGATCGGGGGTGGCATCGGGGTCAAGGCTGCGCACCTGTTCGCCGCGGCCGGAGCCAAGGTGGTCGGGTGCGGTCGGGAGGACGACCGGGTCGCCGAGACGGTCGAGGCGATCCGCGCCCAAGGAGGCACGATCACCGCGATGGCCCCGGTGGATCTGGGGGACGCGGATGCCGCCAGACAGTGGGTCGACGAGGCCGTCGGGGTGTTCGGGGGCATCGACATCCTCTACAACAACGCGTCGACGCAGCACTTCGGATCCATCGAGGAGCTGACGCCACAGCAGTGGGACTTCACGATCCGCAACGAGCTCAACCTGGTCTACTACACGACGCGCGCCGCGTGGCCGCACCTGAAGGCGACTGGCGGTGGCTGCATCATCAACACCGGGTCCATCTCGGCGCTGCGCGGCGTGGAGTTCATGCCGCAGAACGCACACGGCGCGGCCAAGGGCGGCGTGGTCTCGCTGACCCTGCAGCTGGTCGTCGAGGGCGGGCCGCATCACATCCGGGCCAACGTCATCTGTCCGGGGATCATCCAGACGCCTAATACCGGGCCGCTGTTCGACGACCCGCCGCAGCGGTTCCAGTCGGTCGTCCTGGACCGCATCCCGTTGGGCCGGCCCGGGGAGCCCGAGGACGTCGTCAACGCCGCGATCTTCCTCGCCTCGGACGAGGCGGCGTGGATCTCGGGGGCCAACCTCGTGGTGGACGGCGGAGCGTCGGTGCTCGGCTGAGCGATTGCGAAGGACGGCTGGGCCCCGCAGTATGCCGGTATGACCTTCGAGAACATCCGCGTCCAGCGGGCCGGCCCCACGACGACGATCACGCTGGCCCGCCCGGACCGACGCAACACCTTGTCGAGCGACACGATGAGCGAGCTCACCGCGGCGCTCATTGACGCCGGGCGCACTGACACGCTCGCTGTAGTGCTGGCCGCCGAGGGACCGGTCTTCAGCGCCGGCCACAACTTCGCAGATCTGGCCGGTGCCGACCTGCCGGCCGCCAGGGCGCTCTTTCGCCAGTGCACCCACCTGATGGACACCATCCAGAAGATCCCGCAGCCTGTCATCGCCCGAGTGCATGCGCTGGCAACCGCGGGGGGCTGCCAGCTCGTCGCGAGCTGCGACCTCGCCGTTGCTGCCGCGTCCGCCGCGTTCGCCATCCCAGGCGGCAAGGGCGGGCTGTTCTGCCACACCCCGCTCGTCGCGGTGGCCCGCAACGTCGGGCGCAAGCGCGCGCTCGAGCTGGCCCTGGCGGGGGACACCATCGACGCCACGACCGCCGCCGACTGGGGGCTGGTCAACCAGGTCGTCCCCGACGAGCACCTCGACGAGGCGGTCGCAGACCTCGTCGCTCGCGTGACCCGCGGAAGCGCGTCTGGCCGGGGGGTCGGCAAGGCGACCTTCTACGCCCAGGTCGACCTGGAGCAGCGCCAGGCCTACGACCTCGCCGTCGAAGTGATGGCGGCCGCGGCTCTCACCCAGGACGCGCAGGAAGGCATCGCCGCGTTCCTGCAGAAGCGCCGGCCTACGTTTGTCGGCCGCCCATGAGCTGTGATGGTTTCGTTGCCGGCATTTCGGTCGCTCTTCGACCCTTCGGGGTGCTTATAGCACCGAATTCGGTGCTATAAGCGAAGGCCTCTGGCTATAGGCGTCCGATGTGACCTCCTGAGCCCGCGCGGATTGCCGAAACGGGGCCCCTATCTCCGGAACCTTCAGCGGTGGCGTGCCCTGGCTCGACGGGATTGCCACGCCGATTCGTCGGGCCAGCCACACCAGGTCATCCAAGTCCCTCCAAGTCACTCGGACGACCTCGTACCCCAGCTCCCGGATCCGGCGCGCTGAAGTCAGCGGCATGGAGACAGGCGGGTGAACCGCCAGTCCGGGCGCCGCCTTTGGGATCCAGCCTCTACAAGACTCAGGTGCACGGTCTGCAGGTCTGCCCGAAATCCCGGCAACCCCAGGCGAACCAACTCACTGTGGTGGCTGGCAACCGCCCGCCCTCGGTGGCGTATTTCAGCCGCTGCCCTGCAGAGCCATGTCGCTCCTCTTGTGTCCTGGCGATCCGACGGCATACCAGCCCTGGTGGACGTGCGTGATGGACCCGCAACGGACCAGCCGGGCGAGATCAGCGGGCCGATAACCCACCCGTTTGGCCTGAGCCCTACTGAACAGCGCGCCGGCATCGCCAAGCAGCCGCAACTCTTCCACGCCGACCATCGTGTCTCGACAGCATCTGGTCCGGGTGGGCTTGTCCGGCCCTGTGGATAACCCTCGCTTGCGGGCGGTCCGACGCGGCGCTCTCCACTGGTAGTGTGGTACAAAACTTGGCGTGACAGCTCCGGGAAGCTACCCGAACTTGTCGCCCGACCCACCGAAGCCGGTGACCTCGTCGTGCTTCACGCTATGCCGCTCCGACGCGCCAACGCCAAAGAGGTACCTGCCAGACCAAGACCCATGACGCAGCTGGTAAGCCGACTCCGACGCTGGCCGAAACGCTTGGCCCCAATGACCATCGCCGAGATCGACACCATGACCGACCAGGAGGTCGCCGAGCTCATGGGCGCGACGCCAGAGGAGATTGCCGCTGAGCCTGCATGGACCTGGCGCAACGAAGCCAGGGCCGCCACTGACGAATACGCCGAGAGACTGGTTGCCGACGTGGAAGCGGGACGGTCGAAGGTCATCGCCGACCCGGCCGAGATGCGGCGACGCATCGGCGGTCGGCCCCGCATCGGCGGCGACAGCGGTGAAGGTCCCTCGATGCAGATCAGGGTGCGAGTGACAACCCGCACTCGTGCCGCACTGGAGGGCATCGCAGCCGACCAGGGGAGGCGCCTTGCCGACGTCAGTCGCGATGCCCTCGATGAATACGTAGCGCGCCACGCCTGCTGAACTCCTGCAGGGCTGCGGCATCGGCTGGCCCGGCCGGCGTCAGGAAGCGGTAGGCCCCTTGGCGTCCTGCGCGTCCTGGACCAGGCGCCACATCAGTTTTCCGGACGCGCTGTACGGCAGCTCATCGACGAACTCCACCTGGCGGGGGTACTTGAACGCGGCCATGTTCGCCTTGGCCCAGGCGATGAGGTCCGCTTCGGTCACGGTATGCCGGTGTGCTGCCTTCGGCACGATCACGGCCTTGACCGTCTCGCCCCGGTACGGGTCGTGGGCGGCGATGACGCAGACCTCCTGGACGGCCGGATGGCCGTACATGAGCGCCTCGACCTCGGCCGGCCACACCTTGAACCCGCTGGCGTTGATCATCCGCTTGAGCCGGTCGGTCATCGTGAAGTAGCCGTCGGCGTCGACCGAGCCGAGGTCGCCGGTGCGGAAGAACGCCTTGCCATCCAGCTCGACGAACGCCTCGGCGGTGGCGGCTGACCGGTTCCAGTACTGGCTGAACACCTGTGGGCCGTTCAGGACGAACTCGCCGATCTCGCCGACCGCCGCCTCGGTCAGGGAGTCGGGGTTGACAACCCTCGCGTCGATGCCCATGAACGGGATGCCCAGCTGGCCCCGGCGGGCACCGCCGCGCGGGTTCTGGATCGCGGCTGCCGCCGACTCGGTCAGGCCGTAGCCCTCGAGGTACTCGAGGTCGAACTGCTCTCTGAGCCGGGTCGCGATGGCGGCGGGCATTGCCACCCCGCCGCCGCCGATGTAGCGCAGGCTGGACAGGTCGTACTCGGCAAGGTCCGGAGCGGACAACAGGTCGATGACCATGGTCGGGATGTTCGGCCAATGCGTCACCTGCTGGCCTTGGATGACCTGCGCCGCGACCCGCCGGTCCCACCGCGGCAGCAGCACGATCTTGGCGGCCGCCTGGACGCAGGCGAGCATGCCCATCACCATGCCAGTGGTGTGGAACATCGGCACCACGAGCAACGCCGCGTCGCCGCGGTGCATGTCCGTCCAGTACTCGGCGCAGATCGCCTGATGGACGACCGACCGGTGCTTGATCATGCAGCCCTTGGCGACGCCCGTTGTGCCACTGGTGTACCCGATCGCCACGGTGTCCTCGCCGCGGCTGACCACCGGGCCGGCCGGAGCCGCCTGCACGGCGGCGAGCTCCCGCCACTCGTGCAGCTCGCCCCGGGTCAGAGCAGGTCGCTCGCGACGCACCAGCAGCCAGTCGCGCCACGCGTCGGGCCAGGCCGTGGCCGCGGCGGCGACGTCGTGCGGCATACCCTCGAGCAGGTCGAAGACGACGACGTGCGCCAGCCCGTCGGTGGTGAGGTCGGCGCCTTCGGTGAGGTTGGCCGCGATGTCCGCGGACGCAATGGCGACTCGGCACCCAGCGTCCTGGATGTAGTGGGCGACCTCGGTGGCGTGGTACATCGGGTTCGCCGGCACGACGATCGCGTCGGCCCGGGCGATGGCGTGGTAGGCGATGACGAACTGTGGGCAGTTCTGTAGGTAGAGCAGCACCCGGTCGCCGCGCGCGACGCCGAGGGACTGTAGCGCCCCGGCCATCGCCTCGGCGTCGGCTCGCAGCTGGGCCCACGTCCAGGTGCGCCCGAGGAAGTGCATCGCTGCTTCGTCCGGGTATGCCGTCGCGTTGTCGTCGAGGGCCTGCCACACCGAGCGGTCCGGGACGTCGACGTCGCGGGGTACGTCGAGTGGGTAGAACCGGTCGTGCGGACCAGGCGGCGGCGTTGCCGCGGGGAAGACGCCCATGAGGGGATCTCCTAGGCCTGCACGGCGGCCGGGCGGGTGGAGATCCCGTGCTTGCGCAGCTCGAGCTTGGCGATGTGCCGCCGGTGGATCTCGTCAGGCCCGTCGGCGATGCGCAGCGAGCGCTGGTCGGCATACGAGAAGGCGAGCGGGTAGTCGGGCGTGACCCCGCCGCCGCCGTGCGCCTGGATGGCCCAGTCGATCACCTTGCAGGCGACGTTGGGCGCGACGACCTTGATCATCGCGATCTCGGCCTGGGCCGCCTTGTTGCCGACCGTGTCCATCATCCACGCGGCCTTGAGGGTGAGCAGCCGGGCCTGGTCGATGAGCATGCGTGACTCGGCGATCCGCTCGTGCCAGACGCCCTCCTCGACGATGCGGTGGCCGAAGGCCTGGCGGGCGGCTAGCCGGGTGCACATCAGCTCAAGGGCGCGTTCGGCGGCGCCGATGGAGCGCATGCTGTGGTGGATCCGGCCGGGGCCGAGGCGGCCCTGGGCGATCTCGAAGCCACGCCCCTCACCGAGCAGGATGTTGGTGACCGGGACGCGGACGTCCTTGAGGTCCACCTCCATGTGCCCGCCCGGCGGGTGGATGAACCCGAAGACGGGCAGGTACCGCACCAAGGTGGCACCCGGCGCGTCGGCGGGCACGAGGACCATGGACTGCTGGTGATGGCGGTCGGCCGTCGCGTCGGTCTTGCCCATGACGACGAAGACCTTGCAGCGCTTCGTGCCGGCGCCGCTGGACCACCACTTGCGCCCGTTGATGACGTACTCGTCGCCATCGCGGCGGATGTCGCACTCGATGTTGGTGGCGTCCGACGACGCGACCCCGGGCTCGGTCATCAGGAACGCCGAGCGGATTTCGCCACGCAGCAACGGTTCCAGCCATTGCTCCTTGTGCTCCTCGGTGCCGTACCGCTCGATGGTCTCCATGTTGCCGGTGTCGGGCGCGGAGCAGTTGAAGACCTCACTGGCCCACTGGGTACGCCCCATGATCTCGGCCAGCGGCGCGTACTCGTAGTTCGACAGCCCTTCAGGGGCCCGCTCGGACGCGGGCAGGAACAGGTTCCACAGGCCCTGCTCCCGGGCCAGCCCCTTGAGCCGCTCGATCGTCTCGCAGTGCGTCCAGCCCTGCTCGCTCTCGAACGACTGCGCAGCCGCTTCGGCGGCCACCTGCTCCTCGTTCGGGTAGACGTGCTCGTCCATGAAGGCGAGCAGCTGCTCGCGCAGCTCGGCGGTACGCGGCGGCAGACTCGAACGGGTTCATGGCGTGTCCTTCGGATAGTCGGGTCAGGAGTGAGTCAGCTCCGGGGGGTGCTCGCCAGCTGCCAGCCAATCTCGGCGACCGGGGCGGCCATCCGCCCGGTCTCCACGGCAATCGGGCTGGCGGCGATCCCGTCCAGGACCCGTTTGGCGATGCCCTGCAGGATGGCCGCGAGCCGGAAGAAGTTGCAGGCCAGGTAGAACGGCCAGTCCGCCTGCACCTGCCCCAGGTCGTCGCGACCGGTGCGCTCGCAGTAGCGGCGCAGGTATGCCGGCTCGTCCGGGATGCCCAGCGCGGCCAGGTCCTGACCCGCGAAGCCACGGACCACGCCGGCTGGCGTGTGCCAGGCGGCGCAGTGGTAGGCGAAGTCGCTGAGCGGGCTGCCCAGGGTGGACAGCTCCCAGTCCAGGATGGCGATGACCCGCGGCTCAGTGGGGTGGTAGACGAGGTTCTCAAGCCGGTAGTCGCCGTGGACGAGGGTGATCTCGTGCGCGCCCGCCGGCGGGATGTGCTGCGGCAGCCATTCGACGAGCCGCTCCATGGCCTCGATGTACTGGGTCTCCGAGGCCCGGTACTGGCGGGTCCATCGGGAGATGAGCCGTTCGAAGAACCCGTCATGGCGGCCGTAGTCCGACAGGCCGTGTGCCGCCCAGTCCACCGTGTGCAGGCTGGCGATCACCCGGTTGGCCTCGTCGAAGATCGCCGAGCGCTCTGGCACAGAGACGTCAGGGACCCATGCCTCGCGGAAGATCCGGCCGTCGGCGAAACTCATGATGTAGAAGGCCGCGCCAATGACCGACTCGTCCTCGCACAGCAACTCTACCTCGGGCACCGGAACGTCGGTGTCGCGCAGCGCCGACTGGACGGCATACTCG
Organism: uncultured Actinomycetota bacterium; assembly: GCA_963724925.1. Lineage (GTDB taxonomy): Bacteria > Actinomycetota > Actinomycetes > Actinomycetales > Dermatophilaceae > Phosphoribacter. The sequence goes on from CAVRXF010000014.1 coordinate 273,455, forward strand.
CGCTCGATGGCGTGCGCCGAGGGCAGCAGGGAGCTGGCCGGGCCGGGCTTGGCTCGCAGCACCCACGCGCGGTCGGCGCTCCGCAGCAGCCAGGAGGGGTTGGACTGGCCGCCGGTGAGCCGCTGGGCGGTGAGGTCGCCGGCTAGACCAGGCAGTCGTCCGGTGAGCCAGCTGCGCAGGGTGTCGAGGGCTAGATCGGGAGGCGGCGACTCGGGGAGGTCGTCCGGCTCAGGCGCGTGCACAGCGACTCCGCTTCGACGGTGGTGACCGGGAGATTCTTTGACTACCGTTGGACGCTAAAGCCATTGGGAGACAGGGTCAACACACGTCTGCTGATGAGTCGTATCTGCAACGGCTGGAGCACGGCTACTGGGGCGGCTGCCACGGCGTGACGAACGCGTTCGCCGGGCGACCTTCGACGGCGGCTTCCAGCTCGGCCGAGGTCGCACCGTCGATCTGCTCGCGCAGGATGTCGGCGTGGCCGGCGTGGCGGGCCATCTCCTCGATGGTGTGGAGCAGGTGGACGCGTTCGACCGTCTCCGACGGCTCGTCCCGGCCGTCCCATGGCGCCGCCGGCTGGATGGTCTGCCGGTCGGGGTCGGCCGCCCGAACCGCGGCGAGGTAGTCAGCGGCCGCCGTGTCGAGCTCCGCCAAGATGTGCTCGAGTGTCTCGTCGTCGGTGAGCGCGAAGCTGCCGAAGTACTCGGCATACACCCCGGGCGTGAACCCTTCTGACGCGACGGTCGCGGGGTCCTGCATGCGGCGCAGGTACCCCTTGAGCCCGTACGTGGCGTGCTTGACCAAGCCACCGACCGACAGGCTGCTGCGACAGGGCCTCGCGCGCGCCTGCTGCTCGCTCAGCCCGTAGGCCGAAGTGCGGATGGCCTTGAGCTGGGCTTCGACAAACGCGGCAATCGCGTCGGGCTCGTTCAGGACAGCTGGTGGCAGCATCGGTGCTCCTTGGGTTGGTCCGGTCGGCTCAGCGGCGTCGGTATCAGCGGCGCAGGTAGAGGTCACGCAGCAAGGCGATCTCGGCCCCGTGGTGGATGACCTCGCGGTTGATGTGCAGCGCGAGAGTGGCCATGGACCGATCGGCGTATGGCCCTTCGGCGGGGCCGCACGGGCGCTGCAGCCCCTGCTCGTCGAGGGCGCGTATGCCGGCCAGCCACCCGGCATACGCGGCGTCGAGCTGGGCGAGGGCGCCAGCCGCGGTGCCCGAGTAGTGGAACGACGCGTAGTCGCGGGGTGGGCCGCCGAAGTGGGCGGCGTTGCGCATGCCCAGCACGCCGACGACGATGTGACCCAGCCGCCAGGCGATCGTCGTCACGGGCGCCGGGACCGGCTCGGGCCTGGCGAAGTCGATGGTGTACTCGCCAGAGCCCATCGTCATCGGCGCTCTGGACGTGTCGCGCCGCCGCACGCTCCACGAGTCCGGTGCCGGCTCCCAGAAGTACTCCTCGTCGGTAAGCGAGCCGATCCGCGGGCGCAGCTGGTGGCGCCAGTGGACGTCGACTTGTTCGATGAGCTCGGTGGTCCAGTCGAATGCCATGCCTCGATAGTGCCAGCCACCGGTGACAGCGCTCCTTGAGCTCAGTCCCGCGGCGGCGGCGCCAGCTGCCACCACTGGTGCTCGACGACGAGGCCGTTGCGGCTGCCTCTGCCCACACACCGACGACCATTGGTGGGCGACACGCCGGCTCCTGGTGCGGAAACAGGGACCAATGGTCGTCGCTGTGCACATCGCCTCTCGGCGCGCTCTGAAGGGTGCCTGCGGCTGCGATCCGTGACAGGCTCGGACGATGGGCTCCGGACCCAGTCTCCCCCGGACGCACACCGTCCTAACGTCGACCGATCGCAGCGCGTTCATCTCGCTGCGCCACAGCGCGACTCCACGAAAGGAGCGCTACGCCATCGGTCGTGACCTTCGCCGACGGGTGCCCCGCTCGGGACTTGGGGACTGGACGGTCCCTGACGGCCGCCCGGACGTCACCGCGCAGGTGATCGAGGCGAACAAAGGTCGACTGGAGTGGCTCGTACCGATTCGGATCGGCCGGATGATCTCCTCGCCGTACGCCTTTCTCAGGGGGGCGGCCGCGGTGCACGCGGAGGACTTCGCGCATCTGCCTTCGACCGGGATCACCCCCGTGATCTGCGGGGACGCCCATCTGGGGAACTTCGGCTTCTATGCCTCACCGGAGCGCGAGCTGGTCTTCGACCTCAACGACTTTGACGAGGCACATCCCGGCGCCTGGGAGTGGGACCTACGACGCCTGAGCACGAGCGTGTGGGTCGCCGGACGACAGAACGGCGCCTCAGAGGGCGCCTGCAGCGAAGCCGTGGCGGAGTGTGTCGAGGCCTACCGTCGTCACATCCGCTGGCTGGCCGACCAGCCTCTGCTCGGCCGTTCCTTCGAACGTCTGGACGTCGAAGGGATGCGACGCAGTGCGTCTCAGCGGACCCTGATCGAGGAGATCAGACGCTCGGCGCGGCAGGCGCGCCGCCGTACCAGCGACCGCGCGCTGCCGCGTTTCACCGCCGAGCAAGGCGGGCGCCGCGCGCTCGTGGAGGAGCCACCGCTGATCACCAGGCCGGCGCCGCAGGACTATGACGACCTTGCCGAGGCGTTGGATCGCTACCTGGGCACGCTGCCATCTCACTGGGCCCGCATCGTCGGGGGGTACCGAGTCGTCGACATCGCACACAAGGTCGTCGGCGTCGGAATCCGTCGGACTGCGTGCCTGGGTCGCGTTGTGCGAGGGCAGCAGCGCCGACGACGTGCTGTTCCTGCAGCTAAAGCAGGCCCGCCGCTCCGTCGTCGCGCGGTTTGTGCACGGGGACGCGGCCTGGCACGCCCACCAAGGGCAACGGGTGGTCGAGTACCAGCTGGCGTTGCAGACGGTCAGCGACCCGCTCCTGGGCTGGACCGACGCAGGAGCGCACCAGTACTACGTGAGGCAGTTCCGCGACATGAAGGGCGCCATAACCATCGACGGGATCACCCCGCTCGCACTGCGGGACTACGCGGGGATCTGCGGCTACCTGCTCGCCAAGGGGCACGCCCGTACCAGTGGCGCGTCGATGATCGCGGGCTACCTGGGCCAAGGGCCTAATGCCCAGGAGGCGTTGTGCCGCTTCGCCCGTGCCTACGCCGACCAGACCGAGCTGGACCACGCCGAGCTGGTCGACGCGGTTCGCCGCGGCGTCCTTGCCGCTGAGACCGGCGTCTGACGCGGCCGCACGCGAGCTCGCTCAACTGCTTGGTTCGCCAAAGACAATTAGTTACTTCGCCCCGAAAAAGTAGGGGGCCATTTGCGCGCTGACCTGGGCAAACGTCGGCGCGTCTGCCCGGCGGTGGGGTCGAATGACGAGATCCTGGTCCAGGACCCTTATGTCACAAGGGAAGTGAGGCCTGATGCTGGTTACCACCAATGGGCAGCAGACGTTGTGGGAGACGATCCTGCCGCCGGGCTACGAGAATCTTCCGGTGGAGCTGGCGGCCGTCGACGCGGTGCTTGAGGACCCAGTGTTCTTCGAGCCGTACCGGGCGCACTTCTCTGCGGTGATGGGCCGCCCGTCGATACCGATCGAGACCTACCTGCGGATGATGTTCCTCAAGCACCGCTATGGGCTGGGTTACGAGAGCCTGTGCCGGGAGGTGGCCGACTCGATCTGCTGGTCGCGGTTTTGCCGGATCCCGCTGGGGACACGGGTGCCGCACCCGTCGACGCTGGGCAAGCTGACCGCCCGCTGCGGCGCGAGCGTGATCGAGCAGCTGAACGCGGCGCTGTTGGCCAAGGCGGTCGCGGCCAAGGTGGTCAAGACCGACAAGGTCCGCGCGGACACCACCGTGGTCCCAGCGAACGTGGCCTACCCGACTGACTCCGGGCTGCTGGTCCGCGCGATCGTGGCGATCATGACGCTGGTGGCGCGGGTTCACGCCGGCGGCGCGGCGTCCCGGACCAAGGTGCGGGACCGGCGCCGGGCGGCTGGGCGGCGGGCGCGGTCGATCTCGGCGCACCTGAAGCTGCGCAACGAGCAGGCCAAAGCCAGCGTGCTGGCGATCACCGGCGAGCTGGCCGACCTTGCCGAGGCCAGCGTCACCGAGGCCACCCGGGTGCTGGCCAATGCCCGCCGCCATGTTGCCCGCCGCGGTGCGGGCACCCCGGGGCGGCTGGCCTGGGCGATCGATGACCTGGAGGTGATGTTGGGCCGGGCCACTCAAGTGGTGGCCCAGACCCGCACCCGGCTTTCCGGGGCGATCCCGGCCTCGGCGACCCGGCTGGTGTCCCTGCACGACGTGGACGCCCGCCCGATCGCCAAGGGCCGGCTCGGCAAACCGGTCGAGTTCGGCTACAAGGCCCAGGTGGTGGACAACAGTGATGGCATCGTGCTGGACCACGGCGTGCACCGGGGCAACCCGGCGGATGCCCCGCTGCTAGCCCCGGCCATCCGGCGGATCAAAACCCTGGCCGGTCGAGCACCGCGCGCGGTCACCGCCGATCGGGGCTACGGCGAGGCCAAGGTGGACCAGGAACTGACCGACCTCGGCGTGAGCACCGTGGTGATTCCCCGCAAGGGCAAGCCCGCCAAGGCCCGCCGCGAGCACGAGCACGGCCGCCGCTTCCGCCGCCTGGTCAAGTGGCGCACCGGCAGCGAGGGACGCATCTCCTACCTCAAGCGTCGCTACGGCTTCGACCGCACCCGCCTCGATGACCTGGCCGGCGCCCAGACCTGGTGCGGCCTGGGCGTCCTCGCACACAACACCGTCAAGATCGCCCACCTGATCCAGACCCGGCAGAGCCACCCGCCAGCAACCCAGAAGCGGCCCAGCCGTCATCGATCTGCCCAACCACAAGCCCCCAGCGCCGCCGCGACCGGACCCCCGCCTGACCCACTGCCCTGGTCCAGCCCCGCTGCATAACCTTCCTCCCGAGCTCCCGGCCGACCCGGCACGCTCTGGCCAGGCCCCTCCCAAGACGGGAGGGCGCCTGGACAGAGGCCGGACAGGCCGGGAGATCGGGAAACAGGGTCGTACCCGATCCTGCCGATCTGTGTCCCACCCCTACTCAAGGCCATTTTTCGGGGCGAAGTAGTTAGTGTTTGGCCTGACCTAATGCCATGTTATGGTCTGGCACCCGTGCGCGCTATGCGCACGAGGAAGGCATGGGAGACAGTCATGGTCAGGGAGCAGCGACCGACCGCCAGCTGGTCCTTGGCTGCGTTCTTCCGCCGACATGTGGACCTGCAGCGCGTTGCCAGCGCCTTGTGTTGCTGCTGACCTAGCCAGCTGCAGGCGCTTCGCCATTCCCCGCGCCTCGGGCTGAGGACCACGCGCCTCGCGCTGCCGCCCGACGCCCAGCGACAAGCGGCTGCCCGCGTCCGGTTGCGCCAGTGTCTCGATCCCCTTCTGCGACCAACGAAACCCACCCGGCACACCTCCAGGAGCTCCTTCTCATGACCAAGCGAACCCGTACGCCCGTCAACCTTTCTGAGACAGCACGTCGCCTGGCGCGACCTCGCGAACTGGGGCGCCGGCTCGTCGACTTCGACCCCGTCAGCCGCTACTACGCACGCGTCGCATCGAGCGCCGACTACGAGGCGTGGCTGCTGACCTGGCTGCCCGGGCAGGGCACCGAGTGGCACGACCATCGGGACAGCGCCGGGTCGTTCGTCGTCCTGCAAGGCCAGCTCACCGAACAGGTCGGCAGGCCCGACCGCACCGGCCAGCCCGGCAGCGCTCTCTTGCGCGGCGTACGACCTGCAGGTCGTCGTGCTGTGCCAGGAGGGTTACGCATCGAGCCTGGCCGCCGCGTCGCTGCACGAGCTCGGCATCTACCGGGCTACCGACGTCATCGGCGGGTATGCCGCGTGGGCCCGGTCAGCAGGTCAGGCGTGAGCACGGCCTCACAGCTCCAGGACGAGCCGCGGGCAGGCCGCCCGGGAGACGCAGATCATCATGGTGTCGTTCGCGGCCTGCTCCTGCGGCGTGAGGATCGAGTCGCGATGCTCGACCTCGCCGCGCAGGACGGTGGTCTCGCAGGTGCCGCAGGTGCCCTCGGTGCAGGAGAACAGGACCGGCACCCCCGCAACCTCGACCGCTCGCAGGATCGACGTGTCGGGGTCGACCGTGATTGTCTTACCGCTCAAAGCCAGCTCGACCTCGAAGGACTCGTGCAGGACCGGCTCGCCGATCTCCTTGGGAGAGAAGCGTTCCAGGTGCAAGCTGTGTTCCGGCCAGGCGGCGCAGCGCTCCTCGACCGCCTTCAGGAGCGGCCCCGGACCGCAGGCGTAGACGAGGGTGCCCGGCTCATGGGCACCCAGGATGGCGCCCAGGTCCAGCAGGCCGGTCTCGTCCTCGGTCGTGATGCCAACGCGGTCCCCATAGCGCTCGAGGAGCTCGGCGAGGAAGGCCATCGACGAGCGGGTGCGACCGCCGTAGGCGAGCGTCCACGGCATACCCTCGCGGTCCACGTGCGCGACCATCGCCAGGATGGGGGTGATGCCGATGCCGCCGGCGACGAACGGTAGCGCTGCGCAGGCTCGAGCGGGAAAGTGGTTGCGCGGCCCGCGGACCCGAGGGTGGCGCCCAGCTCACCGCTTCGTGGACGCGCTCGGAGCCGCCCCGTCCGTCGAGCTCGCGCAGCACAGCGATGCGCCAGACCGTACGGTCGGTGTCGTCGCCGCAGAGCGAGTACTGCCGTTCGACCCCGTCGCCGAGCAGCACGTCGATGTGCGCCCCGGGTGTCCAGGCCGGCAGCGGCCGCCCGCTCGGCGTCGCGCAGGTCCAGGGCGATGACGCGCTCGGCGACGTCGGACCGCTCGGCCACGACCAGGTCGAGCTCCACCTCGTCGTGCGTACTCCGATGCATGGGTCAGGCCTCTTCCGCGGTTAGGGCGCAGGATGCCGGGGGGTGGCCAGCTGGCGGGAGATGCCCCGCGCGGCTGCCTGCACGGCCGGAATGTACGGCCGCACCGCCGACGGGCCATGCCCGCGCACGACGATCGACAGCGCGGCGACGACCGTGTTGGAGCGGCCGCGGACTGGGGCGGCGACCGAGACGGCGTCCATGGTGACCTGACGGTCGCTGATGCCGTAGCCGGAGCGGCGGACCTCGGCGAGCAAGCGGCGCAGCTGGGTTGGCGAGGTCACGGTCATGGCGGTATGCCGGGTGACCGGCTCGGCGAGCACCCGCGCCTGGACCTCGGGTGGGGCATGGGCCAGCAGCACGAGGCCAACGCCGGTTGGCGTCAAGGCGAAACGGCCACCCACCTCGGTCAGGACCGGGACCGACGCATGCGAGGCAAAGCGCTCGATGAAGACGACCTGGTCGTCCTCGCGAACGGCGAGCTGGACGTTCTCGTGGGTGATCTCGTAGAGGTCCTGCAGGAACGGCAGGGCAGCCTCGCGAAGCCCGAGGCCCCGCGGGCTCACCGCGGCGACCTCCCACAGCCGAAGGCCGATGTGCCAGCGCCCGTCCTCGTCGCGCTCCAAGGCGCCCCCAGCAGCGAGCTCGGCGACGACGCGGTGGGCGGTGGCAAGGGGCAGACCGGTCTCCCGCGCGATGGCCGAGAGCGTGAGCCGCGGATGCCGGTGGGTGAAGACGCCAAGGACCGCGAGGCCCTTGCCGAGCGCCGTGCGGGACTGCGTCACGTCGCTCCCCGTCCTGGCCATCCGGCCACCCCATCTGACCGCGTGCCCTCATCCAACACCAGGTTTCCGTCCAGCGGAAGCGTGGTTCCGGTCCGCCGCAGACTTCAGCGACGATGTGAGAGGTCGGCACCAGCGCGGACCGTCGAGCGAAGGAGAGTTGTCGCAATGAGCAGCTTCGCGAGGAACAGTGGTACGTCGCGGCATACGGGCGCGAGATCGGTCGGGAGCTGTTCGGGCGGACCATCTGCGGTGAGCCGATCCTGTTCTGGCGCACCGAGAACGGGCGACGTCGCGGCGATGTCAGACCGGTGCGTCCACGGCGGTTTCCGCTGCCCAGGCGCCGAGCCACTGGACGGCGACACCGTTGTCTGCGGCTACCACGGCTTCACCTACGGTGCCGACGGGTTGTGCGTCAAGGTGCCGGGGCAGGCGCGCGTTCCCCGAACCGCGCGCCTACGGCATACCAGGTCGTGGAGCAGGACTCCTTCGTCTGGGTGTGGATCGGCGACAGGGAGCTCGCCGACGCTGCGCGCATCCCGCGGGCGCCGTGGCTCGACGCGCCCGGGTACACGACGGTCTGCGGGATGGAGCCGTCGGCGGCGCGGTACCTGCTGCTCGTCGACAACCTGCTGGACCTGTCGCACGAGACCTACCTGCACGGTGGGTACATCGGCACGCCTGAGGTGGCCGAGACCCCGATCACCACGGAGGTCGACGAGGACGCCGAGATCGTCTACGTCAGCCGGCGGATGGCCGACGCCGAGTGTCCGATGTTCTACACCCAGGCGACCGGCATGACGGGGCGGATCGTGCGCTGGCAGGACATCGAGTTCCATCCGCCGTGCCTGTACCTGCTGCACAGCCGGGTCGCGCCGGTCGGGGTACTGCCGCGGGACGGACGGCACCGACCCCGACGGTTACCACGTGGAGGTCGTCTACGCGATCACGCCGGAGACCGAGTCGACGACGCACGACTTCTGGGCGGTCGCACGCGACTTCGCCCTCGACGACGAGGACGTCTCACGCGGGCTGGCGGAGAACAACCGCACCGTCGTGCTGCAGGACGTCGTCGCGCTCAACGTGCTGGAGCAGGCGCTGAGGACCGAGAAGGAGGGTTACCAGGAGCTGAGCATCAACATCGACACCGGAGGCCTCGCCGCGCGCCGGATGATCGCCAAGCAGGTCGCGTGCGGGCAGCGCCGTGCCGACCGGCAGCGCCGGCGGCCGCGGTCGCGGCCGGATGAGCGGGCCGACTCCGAGGGGCGGCGGGCGCGGTATGCCGGAGCGAGCGGCACCTGCCGGGCGAGCAAGGTCCTGACGGTTCGCTGGGTACCTGGCTCGGACACCCTTCTCGGGGTGTGCCACTGCGGTGCCCAGCAGCTCGCCCAGAGCCCGATCGAGGTGTGGGAGTGGCTGCTCGCCCATCCGGTGGGCCATGAGGCGGCGCCCGGCATACCGGCGCCGGCCGACGAACTCAACGAATTGTCGGATGCTCCATGATGCATCGTCGAAGAGGCGACAACTCAACGAGTCTGTAAGCCGTGGGCCCGGGGCGGCGAGCCGCAGCCAGCGCTCGGCGTGGGGCTATCCTCACCGCATGTCCGAGACGCGCTACGCCACTGTTCGCGGGCGAGCGGAAAGGACGCGGCAGCCTGGGGTTGCTGCCGGGACCCCAACGGGTCCGGCGGGTCCAGCGGTTCCGGAGTGCGCCCGGGCCGCCATCTCATTCACCTACACGCTGCTGTCCGGGTGGGGGCTGGTGCGCAACCCACACATCGCGGTCTGGATCGAGGACGCGGAAGGTGAGCTGGTCCGGACCGTGTCGGTGAAGGACTTGGACGGGCCCAACACCATGGCGCGGTGGTACGAGGCGCTGGGGCACACGGAGACCACGTCGAGCAGCACCAAGCCGGCCGGGTCCAACAACGTGGAGTGGGACCTGACCGACGACTCCGGTCGCCGGGTCGCCGTGGGGGAGTACCACGTGTGCATCGAGGCGTCCCTGGGAGATGGGTCCCTACGAGCTGGTGCGCCAGCGGGTGCGGTTCGGGCACAAGGCGGCGACCCACTACCTTCGGGTCCACGGTGAGGGCGCCGGCTCGGGATGCCGTGCCGTCTACGCGCCGGCATACCGCTGCCAGTGTGGTACGAACAGGCGAAGACCCGTGTAGAAAGGCCGCCGCTGATGCCCGATGTCGTGATCTGCGAGCCGCTGCGGACCCCGGTCGGCCGCTACGGAGGGTCGCTCGCCCCGGTGCCCGCGGCCGAGCTGGGCGTGACCGTGCTACAGGCGCTGCTTGAGCGCACCGGCGTCGATCCCGAGGACATCGACGACGTCATCCTGGGCCACAGCAGCCCCAACGGCGAGGCCCCGGCCATCGGGAGGGTCGTTGCGCTGGATGCCGGCCTGCCGGTGCGCGGTCCCGGGCATCCAGGTCGACCGGCGCTGCGGGTCCGGGCTGCAGGCGGTCATCGACGCCGCGCTGCATGTGCAGACCGGCGCGAGCAGGGTTGTGGTCGCGGGGGGCACCGAGAGCATGAGCAACGCCGCGTTCTACACGACCGACATCCGGCGCGGGTCGTCGGGCGAGCTTTACGATGCACGACGTACTTGCCCGCGCGCGGTCCACCGCCGGGGGGCGCAGTCACTACCTCGAGGGGGGGCATGCTCGAGACGGCCGAGAACCTGCGCCGGGAGTACGCCATTCCCCGCGAAGAGCAGGACGAGCTGGCCGTGCAGTCGCACCGGCGCGCGGTCCAGGCCCAGCAGGACGGGACGTTCGCTGAGGAGATCGTCCCGGTGCGGGTGCGGACCGGCCGGCGTACGCAGTTGTCGACACCGACGAGCATCCCCGACCCGAGGTGAGCGAGCACTCTCTTGCGGCGCTCAAGCCGATCCGGCTGCGGCTGGACCCCGACGCTACGGTCACGGCCGGCAACGCCAGCGGGCAGAACGACGGCGCCGCCATGTGCCTCGTCACAACGCGCGAGTATGCCGAGCAGCACGGTCTGCGCCCGTTGGTGCGGCTGGTGTCGTGGGCTGTCTCTGGGGTGGAGCCGGAGCGGATGGGCATCGGACCGGTGCCGGCCAGCGCCGCCGCTCTCGAGCGGGCCAGGCTCACTTTGGCGCAGGTCGACCTCATCGAGCTCAACGAGGCGTTCGCGGCGCAGGTGCTCGCGGTCCTGCGGGAGTGGAAATTCGGGCCGGCCGACAAGGAGCGCACCAACGTCCACGGGTCCGGAATCTCGCTGGGCCACCCGGTCGGTGCCACTGGTGGGCGCATCCTGGCCACCCTCGCGCGAGAGATGGACCGGCGCGAGGCCCGCTACGGTCTGGAGACGATGTGCATCGGCGGTGGGCAAGGGCTGGCGGCCGTGTTCGAGCGGGTGGCTGGCTAGGCTTGAGGCGGCAGCCGGTTCGGTCAAGGAGGCGCGCATGGCGGTCGACCCAATCGGTCCCGAGGACGAGGTTGTGCGGATCTGCTCGGACCTCATCAGGATCCCCTCGGTCAATGCCGGGGACAACGAGGGGCCTGGCGAGCGCGCCGCAGCGGAGTACATCATGGCCTTGCTGCACGAGGTCGGCCTCGACCCGGTGCTCGTCGAAAGTGCTCCCAGGCGCGCCTCGGTCATGGTCCGGATCGACGGCGCCGACCCGTCCCGTCCCGGCCTGGTCGTGCACGGCCACACCGACGTCGTTCCGGCCAACGCCGCCGATTGGCAGGTGGACCCGTTCGCCGCCGAGGAGCGTGACGGGTGTCTCTGGGGACGCGGGGCCGTCGACATGAAGGACATGGACGCGATGGTCCTGGCCTGCGTTCGCGACCTGGCGCGCACGGGGGCCAAGCCGGCCCGCACGACGACGTTCGCGTTCTTCGCCGACGAGGAGGCCGGGGGTACTACGGCAGCCAGTGGGTCGTGGACCACCACCCCGACTGGTTCGACGGGCGCCACCGAGGCGATCAGCGAGGTCGGCGGCTTCAGCGTCACGGTGCCCTCACCGGCATACCGGCTCCCCGACGCGCGCGTACCTGTTGCAGACCGCGGAGAAGGGCATGCTCTGGCTGCGCCTGCACGCACGGGGCCGGGCTGGCCACGGCTCGGTGCCGACCGACGCCAACGCCGTGCTCCGGTTGGCCCAGGCGCTCACCCGGATCGCCGAGCACGAGTGGCCGCGCGAGTACCTCGCCTCCGTGCGCCTGTTCCTCGACGGGCTGTCGGACCTCACCGGTACCTCGTATGCCGACGACGACCCGCGCGAACTGCTCGGCCCACCTCGGTGGGGCGCGCGGGTTCGTCCTGGGCACGCTGTCCGACACGGCCAACCCGACCATGCTGTCGGCGGGGTACAAGCACAACGTCGTGCCGCAGAGCGCCACCGCGGCTCTGGACTGCCGGTTCCTGCCGGGGCACGAGGAGAGCATGATGTCGACCATCGCACGAGCTGGCCGGCGAGTTCGTCGACATCGAGGTGGTCCATCGCGCTATCGCGCTGGAGGCGCCCGAGTCGGGCTCGCTCGTCGACGCCATGGGTGCGGCGTTGCTTGCTGAGGACCCCGAGGCGGCGCTGCTGCCGTACTGCCTGTCCGGGGGCACGGACAACAAGCAGCTATACCAGCTGGGCATCACCGGCTACGGCTTCGTGCCGCTGCGCCTGCCCGCCGACCTGGAGTTCGCCCCGATGTTCCACGGAGTCGACGAGCGAGTGCCACTGGAGTCGCTGCGGTTCGGGACGCGGGTGATGCGCCGGTTCCTCGACCTGGCGTGAGGTCTCCCGTGAGGCGCGCCGGCATGTCACCATGACGGTCATGTCGTTGACGGTGTTTCTTGTCACAGGCGGCGTGCTGGCATTCTTCTTCCTCGGCTTCCTGGCGCTCATCGGGCGTGCCAACCGGTTGCACGCGCAACGCCAGCTTCTCGACCGACCGGACCATGACGGGCCCCGCTGGTCCGGTGCAGCCAACCCTGCCGGATATGCCGGACTGAGCGCAGCGGGCTTCACGCAGTGCGCTGCACGCGAATAATTCTGCGACGCAACCACACTCGGCGGCGGCCGCCGAGGTAGACCGCGCTACGGGCCAGCTCCCAGTGACCGTACTCGGCGTGCTCGACAAGCACCTGGCGGATCGCCGCACGAGGCACCATCCGCCCGAAGCTCAACACTCGGTACTCGTAGTCCATCGGGTGCCCATTGTCACCGGCGAACCGATACGGTCAAGACATGACCGCAGACCCGCGCGCCGCTCTGGCGACCCTCGTTGCCGCCCTCGAACGTCACCTCGAGCTGGCCGCCTCGCGTCGGGACGCCGACGACCCGGCGGTCGGGGCGGCAGCCGAAGCGGTCATCGAGGCGTTTGACGACTACGACGAGGCGCTCTTCGACACGACCGGCGTCGCGACCCCACTTGGTGTCTACAGCGACGACGACGAAGAGGACGAGGACGAAGAGGACGAGGACGAAGAGGACGAGGACGAAGAGACGACGACGAAGAGGACGAGGACGACGAAGAGGAAGATGACGGACGAAGAAGACGACGAGGACGAAGAGGACGAGGACGAGGACGAAGAGGACGAGGACGAAGCCGACGAGCCGGCTGACCCTCGGGACCCTGAGGACCAGGGCGGTGGGATGTATGCCGGCCTGGACGACGAGGACATCGACTTCGACGACGAGGAGTCTGAGGGCGACGAGTAGCCTGAGGACGACGAGTAGCCTGCCACAATGCGACTCGGACTGAACCTGGGCTACTGGGGAAGAGGCAACGACCGCGAGAACCTCATCATGGCCCAGGATGCCGACCGGTTGGGGTATGCCGTGGTGTGGGCTGCCGAGGCGTACGGCTCCGACGCCCCCTCGGTGTTGTCCTGGGTCGGGGCGCTCACCGAGAAAGTTGACCTGGGCGCAGCGGTCATGCAGATCCCAGGACGCACCCCCGCCATGACGGCGATGACTGCGGCCACGATCGACACCCTCTCCGGGGGCCGGTTCCGTCTCGGGCTGGGGGTGAGCGGGCCGCAGGTGAGTGAGGGTTGGCATGGCGGTGCGGTTCGAGTCGCCTCTTGGCCGCACCCGAGAGTACGTCGATATCGTCCGGATGGCGCTGCGTCGCGACGAGGTCAGCTACCAGGGGCGCTACTTCACCTTGCCTCTGCCCGACGGCCCCGGAAAGGCGCTACGCCTCACGGTGCGTCCCGAACGCGAAGAGATACCAGTCTATTTGGCTGCCGTGGGGCCGAAGAACCTCGAGCTGGCCGGCGAGATCGCTGACGGCTGGCTGGCCATCTTCTTCGCCCCCGAGCATTCCGCGGATTTTCTGGCCGGGTTGGCAGCGGGCGCACGTCGTGGGGGGAAGGGCACCCCTGAAGCGCCGCTGGCCGGCTTCGACATCGTGCCGACCGTTCCGGTCGTCGTCACCGAAAATCTCGACCTGGCCTACGTGATGGTCAGTGCATACGCCGCCCTCTACATCGGCGGGATGGGTTCGCGGGAGGAGAACTTCTACAACCAGCTCGCCGTGCGCATGGGCTTCGAGGAGGCGGCCGGCACCATCCAGGACCTTTACCTGGCCGGACGCGCGCGCGACGCGGCGGCGGCCGTCCCGCGCGAGTTCCTCGACGCCACTAGCCTGCTCGGGCCACGCGAGCGGATCCCGACCGGCTACCGGCATACTCGGAGGCGGGGGTGACCACCCTGAGCATCAGCGTGTTCGCGGCGACCCTGGACGACCGCCGTGCGGCGGTGCAAACCATGGCCGAGCTGCTTGACGAGACCGGCCTGGGGTAAGCGGCTCATGCGTCAGCGGCCTCCGCGGCTACGGGGCTGCGCTACCGCCAGGTGCCACCGCCCACCACAAGCCTCCGTGTGTCCGCACCTTGTGGCACTTCACCTCGTTCTTGCCCTCGTGGGCGTAGAAGTAGAGCGGATGCCCGGCATACGTCACTTGCCGTGACCCATCAGTGCGGCTTGTCGTGCCGAGCAGGGTGGCGTTGACCAGCCCCGCGGCCACCGGTGCGCCACCCGTCAGCACCGGCGGCCAGGCCTGCTCGCAGTCCCCGTAGCACTGCGGCTGTTCGGACTTCTCGACCTCCCAGATGTAGATCGCCTGTCCGCTGGCATCGAAGAGCACCTCGCCGAGGTCACTGTTGCCGGTCTTGATCGTGGTGCCGGACGACTGTGCCGTGGACGCGGGCAAGGTGGGCGAAGTGGGCACAGCGGGCGCAGTGGCGGTCGCTGGCGCCGACGGGGTGGCGACCGGCTGATTGGTTCCGCCGGAGTTGGCACTACTGCCGCAGCCTGCAGCGAGCGCCGCGACCAGCAGAAACGCGAGTGCTGTCCTCATCGTCAGATTGTGCCCTTTTCGGGCTCCCCTGACGTATCTGTGGGTGGGTTGGGCGCCCTGTTGTGGGGCACGCCGTTCTCTGGCCTAGGTTTCTGAGCTTCAAGGTCCAGAGACGAGGGGTCAGGAGAACGGCGTGCGTGCTGCCACTTTATGGCGTGCAGTTGTGGGGGTCGACAAGACGGTCATCGAGGATGTGGACTTCGACCAGGAGCAGGGCGTCGTGGTGGTCTCGGTGCGCCCGACGGCGCGGGCTCGGGGCCGGTGTGGGCTGTGCGGTCGTCGGGGGCGTGGCTATGACCAGGGAGCCGGTCGGCGTCGGTGGCGTTCGCTGGACGTGGGCCCGATCTGCATGGTGGTGGAGGCGGACGCGCCGCGGGTGAGCTGCCGCCAGCATGGGGTGGTGGTCGCGTCGGTGCCGTGGGCTCGCCACGACGCCGGGCACACCTACGCCTTCGATGAGCAGGTGGCCTGGCTGGCCACCCAGACCTCCAAGAGCGCGGTGACTGAGCTGATGCGTATCGCCTGGCGGACCGTGGGGTCGATCATCACCCGGGTGTGGGCCGGCACCGAGGCGTTGACTGACCGGTTTGCGGACCTGACCCGGATCGGCATCGATGAGATCTCCTACAAGCGCGGCCACCTGTACCTGCTGGTGGTGGTCGATCACGGCAGCGGCCGGCTGGTGTGGGCGGCGCCGGGACGGGACTCGGCCACGTTGCAGAAGTTCTTCGACGCGTTGGGCCCGCAGCGGTGCGCGGACATCACTCATGTGAGCGCCGATAGCGCGAACTTCATCGCCAAGACGGTCACCCGCAACTGTCCGCAGGCGGTGCAATGCGCCGATCCGTTCCACGTCGTGAAGTGGGCTACCCAGGCCCTGGACCAGGTCCGCCGCCAGTGCTGGAACGAGGCCCGCAGACTGGCCCGCAAGACCGAGCCGCGGCGCGGCCGCGGCAGGCCACCGGCGGATGCACCACCGCGTGCGGCCAGCGAGCGAGCCAAGGCGCTCAAGGGCGCCAGGTTCGCGCTGTGGAAGAACCCGCAGGACCTCACCGACGGACAGCAGACCAAACTCGCCTGGGTCGCCGCGACTGACCCCGCCCTGCACCGGGCTTACCTGCTCAAGGAGGGACTTCGGCTGATCTTTCAGATGCCCCCTGAGCAGGCTGGCCAGGCTCTCGACCGGTGGGTCGGCTGGGCCCGTCGTTGCCGTATCCCGGCCTTCGTGAAGCTGCAGAAGAGCATCGTGGTACACCGGGCGGCGATCCTGGCCGCGATCGAACACGGCCTATCGAACGGACGCATCGAATCGGTCAACACCAAGATCCGGCTGATCACCAGGATCGCGTTCGGCTTCCAATCCGCCCACGCTCTGATCGCCCTGGCGATGCTCTCCCTCGGCGGCCACCGACCCACCCTCCCCGGCCGGAAATGACCCACACATCAGTCAGGAGAGCCCCTTTTCGCCAGCTTGCGCGAGCCGTAGCCCTAGATAAGTGGTCTCGCTCGTAAGTTCGTCGGGGGTCAGGCGGCTTGTGCGGGGCTGGCGGGATGGGGGTCGTGCTGGTCGAGGCGGGTGAGGAGTTCGGCCAGGTCGGCGGTGGTGAACTTCCATTTGAAGGGGCCGGCGGTGGCGTTTTCATCAGGGGCGGGCAGGACGGCGGCTACTTCTTCCTGGGGCCGGTGGCCAACGCGCTGACGTATGCCGGTGACGTGGGAATCGACGTCGTCAACATGTCCTTCTACGTCGACCCGTGGCTGTACAACTGCTCGGGCGGCGCTCCGGAGGACGGCCCCGAAGCGGACGCTGACCAGGACCTCATCATCACCGTGATGAACCTGGCCCTGAACTACGCGCACCGCAAGGACGTCACCCTGGTCTCCGCACTGGGCAACAACCATGAGGACCTTGCCAAGCCACGGACCGACACGACCAGCCCGGACTACCCACCACTGACCACGTACCCTCGGACGATCGACAACGCCACGTGCGTGGATCTGCCCGTTGAAGGCCCACACGTCATCGGCGTTTCGGCGCTGGGGCCGTCCGGCACGAAGGCGGACTACTCGAACTACACGACCGAACGCAGGTCTGGTGAGATCGAGCTGTCCGCACCGGGCGGGTACTTCCGGGACGGATTCGGCACGCCCACCTACCGCACGAACGGCAACCTCATTCTGTCGACCGCGCCGCTTGGCGCGCTCCAGGCGGAGGGTTCGGTCGATCCCACGGCAACATCACTCCAGCCGGCGAGGCACTCGGCGTGATGAAGGCGTGCACCGACCAGCCTTCGCCCGGCGCCACGAGCTGCGGCTACTACCAGTGGCTGCAGGGCACCTCGATGGCCTCGCCCCATGCCGCCGGCGTAGCCGCATTGGCGGTGAGCGCCCACGGCAAGGTCCGGGGCGACGCCGGTTTCTCCATGGACCCGGACGCGGTCAAGGCGTTGCTGCTGCGAACCGCAACCGACCACCGGTGCCCAGCCGGCGGGGTGCAGTCCTACGAGCAGGAAGGACGTCCGCCGAGTTCACCGCGACGTGTGTCGGTTCTGGTGCGCTCAACGGTTTCTACGGGGAGGGCATCGCCAACGCCTTGGGCGTCGTGCGCTGACCTCGGTTTGTTCCTGACCGTCCCCACCTCACGTGGGACGGCCAGGCCGGAGTTCCGCAGATGGTGGGCACACGTTTCCGTGAAATGGTGGGTTGACCTGCGATGATGCCGAAATCGGCGGAAGAGGTCGTGTTACTACAGGCCGTCCTGCGGCCGGGGTGGGGCCGAGTCGGCTGATCAGTCCTGGTCGCTGGCGGTGGGGTCGGCGACGGGGGTGAAGTCGTAGAAACGGGGCGGCTCGCCCAGCTGCAGGGCGCTCAGGAGGGTGCGCTGGGCGGGGGTGGCCTGGCTGCGTTGGGCGACGGCACCGTCGCCGGTGGCCAGGGTGACCAGGTGCATCCGGTCCAGTTCATGGCGGGTGGTGCGCCAGGGGTGGCCGGTGTGGTTCTCGATGACCCGGGTCAACAGCAGCGCGAGCCAGCACAGTTGGACGTGCCCGCGGATGCGGTCCTCGCGCCGGTGGTGCACCGGGCGTAGCCCGAGCCCGGATTTCAGGTCCCGCCAACCGGCCTCGACGGCGATCAGCTGCTTGTACGCGTCGGCCAGGTCCGGCGCGGCGAGGGTGGCGTCGGAGGTGCGCAGCAACCATTTGCCGTCCAGGTGGGCCTCTCGGGTAGCGGCGGCGGCGTCGATGCGCAGCAGTCCGGTGCGGGTGCGGCGCAGGTAGCGGCGCAGCCCCGGCTTGGCCTTGAGCGAGCCGACCAGCTCGTCGCGGCGGCGAGGCGTCCACGTGTCCGAGCCGTCGATCAGCTCACGCAGGTGGGCGATCAGGTTGGCCCGCACCGCCGCGTCCCGCTGGGCCTGGTCGGGGTTGTGGCAGATGACGAACCGCACCGCCCGAGCCCCCTGCTCGCCGTCGCCGTGCCCGCCGGGAGCAACCTGGACCTCCTTGACCCGCAGGTTGCCGGCCACGGTGTGGTAACGACCCGCTCGGGCCAACGCGGCGGTGGCCTCGGTGTTGCTGTGGCGCAGCTTCTCGGCGTGGATGTAGTGCCCGCCGCCGCGGGTCAAATAGGCCCGGTTCGCGGCCGAGGCGAACCCGCGGTCGGCCACCCACACCATCCGGTGCAGGTTCCACCCGGCCAGATCGTCCTTGACCCGGCGGATGATGCCGGTGTCGGCGGTGTTGCCCGGGAAGGTCCAGCACCGGATCGGCACCCCGTCGCGGGTGACCGCCATCGCGATGACCACCTGCGGCAGATCCTCGCGGTGATCCTTGGAATGCCCAAACGCCCGGGCGCCGGCCTCGGCCGGAACCGAGGACGCCGGCTCGTGGCTGCCGCCGTCGTCGTCCTCGCGCAGCAGGTCGGCCAGTTCCTCGGGCGCGTCCAGGTGCCAATACGTGCTGGTGGTGTCCACGAAGACCAAATCCACCTGCAGGTTCAGCAAGGTGGCCACCGACGCGAACACCTCCGCGGCGATCTCGTCGAGGGCCTCCAGCAGGAAGTCCATCGCCCGGTACGCCGCATCGTCACTGAACGTCGGCAGGTGTTCGATGAACACCCGCTCGGTGACCCACTTTGTCGCGGCCAGCTTGCTGCCCGGCTCCAACGCCCGCTGGGCCACCAGCGCGAAGATCACCCGCTCGGCCAACTCGCCATCGACCTTACGCGCCGCGGCGACCCGCCGGATCGCCGCGCCGATGCCCAGCCGGGTCCACAGCTGATCCAGCACCCACGCCCCGCCCAGCCGCCGGCAGTCCAGCACCTGCACGTCCGCGCCGGCCGCGGCCGCCACCGCCTGCTCTGGGTCCAGAAACCGTGAGATCGAGGACACCAGCCGGGCCAGCGCCCCCCGGTCCACGGTGTCGGCCCGGCCGAAACTGTGGATCACCTTCGCGGTCGGCGCCCCGGTGAGCGGATGGCGCTCGTTGTGCGCCAGCTGCAGGTACGACACCGTCGACCCGTCCTTGTTCCGCCGCCGGGTCTCCCGCAGGTACATGCCTACAGTCAACCATCAAACGACCGCTAAAACGGGCGCGACACGCCCAGAAACGTGTGCCTACAGACAACCGCCGCTATCGCCACCCCCCAAGCCCACCACCTGCACAGACTCCCCTCCAGCCCCTCGAATGTGCCTACCAGCTGCGGAACTCAGGCAGGCCTCGACCGGCCTTTCCGCATGACTTGCTGACGCAGGCGGCAGATGGACTGTCAGGCTTGTCAGGCTGGCGGCGCCGGGTGGTGGCGCACCCGGTCGCGCGCTTGGCGGAACCGGAACAGCTCGTAGGCGACCAAGGCCGACAGCAGTGCTGCGACGATCGCCAGGGCCGCCCAGCGCGGGAACTCGCCATGCGACGGGAAGAAGCAACAGAAGCGCCACGGCGACGACGGTGCGGTGCGGGTTCCACGTCCCGACATTGCGCAAGCGGAAGCCGACGTGGCCGAGCAAGTGGATCGCGACACCGCCATAGAGCGCGAGGAGCGGCGCGCCGGTCAGCGGTTCGGCCAGTGTGTGGTGGGTGCCGTCGGACACGTACTCGAGGACCTTCTTCATCCCCAGGGCGATGAAGAGGATCGAGATGACGATGGGGAAGTGCAGATAGGTGTAGGAGTCCCTCGCCAGCCGGGTGCGCTCGGCGCCCTCGGTGCGGGAAAGCACGCCCTCGGCCACATGGGCAACGACGTCGAAGTGCAGCCACCACAGGTTCACCGCAACGAGGACGCCCAGGACAGAGGCGAGGATCACGGCCGTCGACACCGGTTGTGCCGCAACCCCGACGCCGATGGCGACAAGTGACTCGCCGAGGGCGACGATGACGATCAGGCCGTGTCGTTCGGCGAAGTGCCCTGGGCTCGGTAGCCGCCAGCCGGACGCGCCGGTCAACCAGATGCCCCCGTAGTCGACGACCAGGGCAAGCGCCCAGAGAACGGTCTGGTACGGCGGCCCCACTGCGCCGCCCGCAACGAGCAGGCCAGCGGCCGCGGTCACCGGGATGGCGGTAACGAGCAACTGGCGTCGTAGCTCTCGGTCGTCACCTGCGGCCACCAGGTAGCAGGCCAGGTGCATCAGCCGCACGACGGCGTAGCACGCGGCGAGGACGAACGGAGCGAACAGGCCGCCGGGAAGGTCGTCGAACGACTCCGGAATGCTGAGCGCGACGACGAACATCGCCATCATGGCCACGATGAAGGTGGCTCGCACCAGCCCCTCGTCCGCGCGGGCCTGGTTGCCGAGCCACGCGTACGAGCACCAGGCCCACCACAGCAGCGCGAGGACGACCAGCCCCCGCACGGCGCCGACGGCTGTGGGTTGGTCGGCCATGAGCGCAGTCACCTGCGTGAACGCGAAGACGAAGACGAGGTCGAAGAACAGCTCGAGGGTCGTGACCCGATGCGAGGCGTCGGTCGGGAGCACCCAGCGTCTGTGGCCTCGTCATGACCATGCACTCCTTCCTGCTCACGTTCGGGCCGGCAACGTCCGGCTGCCCGTAGCGATCGGTCCGGCAGCGTCGTCGGTCTGGCTGCCACGTGTGCGCCCGGCATACCCGCCGGTATGCCGGTGACTCACCAGCCGCGGCAAGTGTAAGGAGGGGAGCCGGCAGCTATCCGCGCATCGACGACTGAGAGCCGGCTGCACTAGCGCATCGACGACTGAGCAGAACGGGCCGGCATGGCGATGACGACAGGGCGCGGTTGGGTCATGCGCCTTCCGCATGTCGCCCACACCCGCCCCTTTGCGTTCGGCCGGACTCTGCCCCCTCGGCGCGGCCCATGTTGTCCCCTCCCGCGCGCCCCTTCGGAGACCGGCACCCGAGCCCCAAACTTCCGCCGATCGAGTCCGGATTTCAGGCGGCGGGATGATCGGGACGGTCGCGGGCGAGGGCGCGGTCGTAGGAGCCGGGGGTGGTGTCCCACTCGACGCCGGTGGGGGTGACGGTGGCGGTGAGCCGGTCGCGGTGCACGATGGTGTGGTGCCTGCCACACAACATGGCGGCATTGCCGATGTCGGTCATCCCACCGTCAAGCCAGTGCGCCACGTGATGCAGATGACACCAGAATCCCGGGGTGTCACAGCCGGGGAACGAGCAGTCTCGATCGCGCAGCAGCACCACCCGGGCCTGGGCCGGGGTGAATAGCCGCTCGGCTCGGCCGACGTCGAGCACCTCCCTGGCGCCGCCCAGGAGGATCGTGATGACCCGGGCGTCGCAGGCGATCCGCCGGGCGGTCTCCGGCGCCAGCAGGCTGCCGTGGTCGAGGCTGCCTAGGGTCGTGGCCGCGCCGGTGCGCGTTGCAGGTCGGTCAGGCTCAAGATCACCATGAGGGTGGCCTTGGCGCCGCCCGCGCCGAGGCCGGCCAGCGCCGCGGCGAGGGTATGCGGGTCCACCCCGTCCCCGTCCGGTCCTGCGCGCTCAGCCCGGGTGGTCGCGCACTGCTCCCGCTGGGCCTCCGGCCCACTCGTCCCGCATCCGTCCGCCTCGTCGCCGTCCGGCGGCTGGGCCGTCCCGCACCCACCCTCGTCGCCGTCCGGCGGCTGGGCCGTCCTGCACCCACCCGCCTGGCAGTCGGAACCGGCTGCCTCAGACGCGCCCGGGTGGGCCGCGGCGTCACCCGCGCTGCGGCTGCTGGCGGGACGGGTTGCGCCGCCGATGTCGCCGGTCGGGTCCGGGTAGCCGCCGAACCGCCCGGCGACCTTGGCGGCGGCGGTGACCCGCCGGCATACCTCCAACAGTGCCTGCGCACGACGGTGCTGCGCCGAGCGCGGGTCCCGGCCCCGGCGAGGTGCACCGGCGCGGACAGCGGCCCGATCGCCGCCTCCAGGATGGCCTTGCCTTCTGCGTCGACCCGGAACAGGTAGTCCCACACGCCGTCATCGACACACCTCGGATGCGACAACGCGACCTGCCCCGCAACCTTGTCCTGCTCGTCCTGCAGCTCCCCCGTCGCGCCATGCTCGGCCAGCAGACGCGGCCGCAGCCGGCGCACCTCCCGCGCCCCGTCCTCGACCCCGATGCGCACCAGCCCCTCCAACACCAGCGACTCGCGCTTCGGGGATGACCCGCCCACGCAGCTTGTCAAACTCCGAGACGACCACCAGCGCGACCGGCACCGCCAGCTCACCGGCCAGCACCGCATCCCGCTGGCGCAGGCGCGGCTTGCCGATCTGCTCGACCAGCTTGCCCAGCTGCCCAGGCCCGCCCACGGCGGCCAGCGCCGGCGCATGCTGGGCCACCCACCCCGCGGTCCCGGCACACTGCGAGGAAGCGACCTCACCCCGCTCCACCGCCTCGGCGGTCACCGCAACCCGGCCCGCGGCGGCCACAGCGACCAACTGGTCCAGCTCACCCAGCACCACCCCCAGGTCCGACCCGCTGGCCTGCCAGATGATTCCCGGTAACGCCCGCAACCGCTCAGCCGTCTCCGTGACCGCCGCACGCAGCTGCGCCAACCCCACCCGATGCTGCGCTGCGCCCCCACCGACGTCACTGCGGGTGCCGGTGTCGGTGTCGGTGTCGGCCAGCCCAACCGCGGGATGCGTGTCGATCATGACCCCGACCATACCCGCGACCACCGACAAGCCACCTGCGAGACATCCACCGCAGCAGCGACATACATCCAGGATCGAACCCACGTTGGTGCTGCCGCCCGACTCACCAGCCAGCGGGCGTCCGCCAACGCGACGCGTCGCTGCGTTTCGATCTCGATCATGACCCGACCATATTTGCGACCAACGACAGCCACCTGCGAGACATTCACCGCGGCAGCGCTATGAGCCAACGATCGCATCTGCTTCGGTCTGCGTCGGTCCTGCTGTGCTGTGCCGGCGGCCATCGACCCGACCAACCTCTCGGCCTCCATAACGACGATGTCGGGACGCAACCTGCCGGCGGCGGTGAGGGCTTCCTCTCCGGTGGATGCTCCTGCGACCACGGCGATGTCGGGTTGGGCATCGAGGATGAGCCGCAGGCCCTCGCGCACCATGGCTTGGTCGTCCGCGAGCGGTACCCGGACCATTGGTCCGCCGTAGCGACGGCTGGCCGGCTCAGCACTCCAATCCGGCACCCATGGCCGGCACCGGCCAGCCAACCCACAACAAGCAGCCCTACCACCGATGCAGGCTAACCATGACGCTTACGGTGCGAGCACCAGCCCCCCCACGAAATGGATCCGCGAGCCGGCACTCGCCCGGGCATCTGGGTCGAGCCCCGAGCGGAATGTTGGGTTAGGTTGATTGAAACCGTGGCCGCCGCTTCGGGAGGTCTCGACACGTGGAGCTCGAGGACGAGGTTGTCGTCGTCCGCGCCATCGTGGGTGCCTTCGAGACCGTCTCCGGTCTCGCTTCGTGGCTGCGTTCTCTCGACTACGTGGAACGGGCCAACACGTCCTGTTGGATGAACCGACAGGAGCGAGTCGACAAGTCCCACATCGAGGTTGGCCGAGGAGATGGCCTGGGCATCCAGTGGTATGCCGAGGGGCGGCTGGCCTCCGGACGGGACTGTGCTTTGGCCTGCAGCTCTCCTGGGACCGAGGCGAGTGGGTGATCGAGGCTGAGATTCTCGACCGTCGGTTCACACGGATGGGACTCGCTGATCGAAGTGACTCCACGGACCGCCGAGGGCGCCGACGCGGTCGCGGCCGAGCTCCACAGGCAGGCCAGGCTGCTCGTCGATCGGCGGGACGAAGCGATCCGGCTCGCGAGGGCGATGGGGGCCTGAGCCGACCGCCCTCGGCCGCACCCACAGCCGGTATGCCGGGCCAGAAGGCACGCAGTATACCGGCTATGCGGTCGGCTGGCTTACTGGCGCGCGCGACCAGTCCGGCGCGCAACGAGCACCGCGCCTGCCCCGATCAGGATGAGCACGAACCCGATTCGCAGCAGCCAGCCGACCGTGGTTCCGGTGTTCGGCAGCTCCGGCTGGGCGTGGTCCCGTTGGGCGGTGTCTGGTGGGTCGTCGAGCAACCGGGGTCGCATTCCCCGCCGGCGCCCGGTGTTGCCACGTTACCGACGGTGACATTCACGGCATCCGCGTTCAGCCGGACGCTGTAGGTGAGGGCGGCGGTCTGGCCCGGCTCGAGGGTCGGCACGGCCCAGGTGAGCGTGGTGCCTTGCAGCGTCGCCCCGGCAGGCACACTGACAAGCGAGCCGTGCGCGAGCACCTGGGACAAGTCGTCGGTGACCGTCGCGTTGGTGACGACCGCCTCGGAAACGTTGGTGACCGTGAGCGTGTAGTCGATGGTGCTGCCCGGGTCGACCGTGCTGCCCGAGGCTGGGTCGCTCGACTTGTCGAGGGTCCAGCGGGGCGTGACGTGGGTGGTCGAGCAGTCCTCTGCAGGCTCCTGCAAGGCCAGCTGCAAGCCGGCCGACGATGGGCGCGGCGAGCCCCGCTGGCGGAGCGCACGTTTCGCTGCCCTCGCTGGTGACGACGTTGGTGAGCCGCACGCCGTAGGCGCCGTCGTTGACGCGCACCTGGTAGCTGACCGTCTCCTCGTCGCTCAACACGGGGATGGTCCAGGTCAGCCGGTCGCCTGCGATGTCCGCCGTTCCGGCGGTCGCCGTGATGCTGCCCGCCACGAGGGTGGCGTTGTTGAACACGCCGGACAGGTCGTCCACGACGACCACGCTGGGGTCGACGCCACCGGTCTTGGTCGCCGTCACGGTGTAGGTGATCACGTCGCCGGGCTGGACGGTGGAGCCGGATGCCGGGTTGCTGCCCTTGGTGACGGCGAAGGTCCCGACCTGGTCGTCGTTGGTGATCGTGCAGGTACGGTCAGCGCCGTTGACGACCGCCACACTGGCGCCGGTGAACGTGCCGCCGGTGCAGGTCCAGTCGCTGGCGGTGTAGCCGACCGGGCCGCCGGTCTCGCTGAGGTCGTAGCTCCCGGCGTCGACGACGACGTTGGTGACCTCGGGGGTCCCGGTTGGGCCTTGTATCCGGGAGTCGGCCCGTCCGCGGCGAGGGTCCAGTCGGTCGGCACCGCGGTGCCGCCGTTGTCGTTGGTCACCGTCTTGACCAGCGTCAGCGTCGCGGCCTGGTCGTTGTTGTTGATGGTGCAGGTCGCCGACACACCGAGCGGCAGCACCAGGCTGGCGCCGGTGAGGGTGCCCGCGGTGCACGACCACGCCCCCGCGGCGTACCCGGCCAGGGCCGGTCTCGGACAACGTGTACGTGCCCGCGCTCACTTGCGCGTTGGTCACCGGTGCCGACGCCGGTGGTCCCGGTGATCGTGGTCGGACCGGTCGCGGTGAGCGTCCAGTCGGTGGCACCGCGGTGCCGCCGTTGTCGTTGGTGACCGTCTTGACCAAGGTCAGGTGCGCGGCCTGGTCGTTGTTGTTGATGGTGCAGGTCGCCGACACGCCGAGCGGCAGCACCAGGCTGGTGCCGGTGAGGGTGCCGCGCGGTGCACGACCACGCCGCCGGCGGCGTACCCGGTCAGGCGTGGTCTCGGACAGCGTGTACGTACCGGCGCTCACCGGCGCGTTGGTCACCGGCGGCGACCCGGTGGCGCCGGTGATCGTGGTCGGCCCGGTCGCGGTCAGCGTCCAGTCGGTCGGCGCCGCGGTGCCGCCGTTGTCGTTGGTGACCGTCTTGACCAAGGTCAGCGTCGCGGCCTGGTCGTCGTTGTTGATCGTGCACGTCGCCGACACGCCGAGCGGCAGCACCAGGCTGGTGCCGGTGAGGGTGCCGCGCGGTGCACGACCACGCCTCCGCGGCGTACCCGGTCAGGCCGGTCTCGGACAGCGTGTACGTGCCGGCGCTCACCGGCGCGTTGGTCACCGGTGCCGACCCGGTGGTCCCGGTGATCGTGGTCGGCCGGTCGCGGTCAGCGTCCAGTCGGTCGGCACCGCGGTGCCGCCGTTGTCGTTGGTGACCGTCTTGACCAGCGTCAGGTGCGCGGCCTGGTCGTTGTTGTTGATCGTGCACGTCGCCGACACGCCGAGCGGCAGCACCAGGCTGGTGCCGGTGAGGGTGCCCGCGGTGCACGACCACGCGCCCGGCGGCGTACCCGGCCGGGCCGGTCTCGGACAGGGTGTACGTGCCGGCGCTGACCGGGGCGTTGGTCACCGCGGCCGACCCGGTGGTCCCGGTGATCGTGGTCGGCCCGGTCGCGGTCAGCGTCCAGTCGGTCGGCACCGCGGTGCCGCCGTTGTCGTTGGTGACCGTCTTGACCAAGGTCAGCGTGCGCGGCCTGGTCGTCGTTGTTGATCGTGCAGGTCGCCGACACGCCGAGCGGCAGCACCAGGCTGGTGCCGGTGAGGGTGCCCGCCGTGCACGACCAGGTGCCGGCGGTGTACCCGGCCGGACCGGTCTCGGACAGGGTGTACGTGCCGGCGCTGACCGGCGCGTTGGTCACCGCGGCCGAGCCGGTGGCCCCGGTGATCGTGGTCGGACCGGTCGCGGTCAGCGTCCAGTCGGTCGGCACCGCGGTGCCGCCGTTGTCGTTGGTGACCGTCTTGACCAGGGTCAGCGTCGCGGCCTGGTCGTTGTTGTTGATCGTGCAGGTCGCCGACACGCCAAGCGGCAGCACCAGGCTGGCGCCGGTGAGGGTGCCCGCCGTGCACGACCAGGCGCCAGCGGCGTACCCGGCCGGCCCGGTCTCGGACAGGCGTGTACGTGCCGGCGCTGACCGGCGCGTTGGTCACCGCGGTCGAGCCGGTGGCCCCGGTGATCGTGGTCGGACCGGTCGCGGTCAGCGTCCAGTCGGTCGGCACCGCGGTGCCGCCGTTGTCGTTGGTGACCGTCTTGACCAGCGTCAGGTCGCGGCCTGGTCGTTGTTGTTGATCGTGCAGGTCGCCGACACGCCAGCGGCAGCACCAGGCTGGCCCCGGTGAGGGTACCCGCCGTGCACGACCAGGTGCCGGCCGTGTACCCGGCCGGCCCGGTCTCGGACAGGGTGTACGTGCCCGCGCTCACCGGCGCGTTGGTCACCGCGGCCGACCCGGTGGTGCCGGTGATCGTGGTCGGCCCGGTCGCGGTCAGCGTCCAGTCGGTCGGCACGCGCCGGTGCCGCCGTTGTCGTTGGTGACCGTCTTGACCAGCGTCAGGTGCGCGGCCTGGTCGTTGTTGTTGATCGTGCAGGTCGCCGACACGCCGAGCGGCAGCACCAGGCTGGCCCCGGTGAGCGTGCCCGCCGTGCACGGACCAGGGCCGGCGGTGTAGCCGGCCGGCCCGGTCTCGGACAGGGTGTACGTGCCGGCGCTGACCGGCGCGTTGGTCACCGCTGCCGACGCCGGTGGTGCCGGTGATCGTGGTCGGACCGGTCGCGGTCAGCGTCCAGTCGGTCGGCCGCGCCGGTGCCGCCGTTGTCGTTGGTGACCGTCTTGACCAGCGTCAGGTGCGCCGGCCTGGTCGTCGTTGTTGATCGTGCAGGTCGCCGACACGCCGAGCGGCAGCACCAGGCTGGCGCCGGTGAGGGTGCCCGCGGTGCACGACCAGCGCCCGCGGTGTAGCCCGCCGGGCCCGGACTCGGACAGCGTGTACGTGCCCGCGCTCACCTGCGCGTTGGTCACCGGCGCCGACCCGGTGGTCCCGGTGATCGGTGGTCGGCCCGGTCGCGGTCAGCGTCCAGTCGGTCGGCACCGCGGTGCCGCCGTTGTCGTTGGTGACCGTCTTGACCAGCGTCAGCGTCGCCGCCTGGTCGTTGTTGTTGATCGTGCAGGTCGCGGACACGCCGAGCGGCAGCGACCAGGCTGGCGCCGGTGAGGGTGCCCGCGGTGCACGACCAGGCGCCCGCCGCGTAGCCCGCCGGGCCGGTCTCGGACAGCGTGTACGTGCCGGCGTTGACCGGCGCGTTGGTCACCGGCGGTCGAGCCGGTCGCCCCGGTGATCGTGGTCGGCCCGGTCGCGGTCAGCGTCCAGTCGGTCGGCACGCGCGGTGCCGCCGTTGTCGTTGGTGACCGTCTTGACCAGGGTCAGCGTGCGCGGCCTGGTCGTTGTTGTTGATCGTGCAGGTCGCGGACACGCCGAGCGGCAGCACCAGGCTGGTGCCGGTGAGGGTGCCCGCGGTGCACGACCGGTGCCAGCCGCATACCCGGCCGGGACCGGTCTCGGACAGCGTGTACGTGCCGGCGCTGACCGGCGCGTTGGTCACCGCGGTCGAGCCGGTCGGCCCCGGTGATCGTGGTCGGCCCGGTCGCGGTCAGCGTCCAGTCGGTCGGCACGCGCCGTGCCGCCGTTGTCGTTGGTGACCGTCTTGACCAGGGTCAGCGTCGCGGCCTGGTCGTTGTTGTTGATCGTGCAGGTCGCGCGACACGCCGAGCGGCAGCACCAGGCTGGCGCCGGTGAGCGTGCCGGCGGTACACGACCAGGTGCCGGCCGCGTAGCCCAGCTGGGCCACCGGACTCGGACAGGGTGTACGTGCCGGCGTTGACCGGCGCGTTGGTCACCGCAGCCGAGCCGGTCGTCCCGGAGATCGTGCGTCGGCCCGGCCGCGGTCAGCGTCCAGTCGGTCGGCACCGCCGTGCCGCCGTTGTCGTTGGTCACCGTCTTGACCAGCGTCAGCGTCGCGGCCTGGTCGTTGTTGTTGATCGTGCAGGTCGCGGACACACCGAGCGGCAGCACCAGGCTGGCCCCGGTCAACGTGCCGGCGGTGCACGACCAGGACCCGGCCGCGTAGCCAGCCGGACCACCGGACTCGGAGAGCGCGTACGTGCCGGCGTTGACCGTCGCGTTGGTCACGGCCCCGGAGCCAGTAGTTCCGGAGATCGGCGTCGGGCCGGCCGCAGCCAGCGTCCAGGCTGTGGGCACGGCGGTGCCGCCGTTGTCGTTGGTGACCGTCTTGACCAGCGTCAGGTGCGCCGGCTGGTCGTCATTGGTGATCGTGCACGTGACATTGGCGCCGTTGGCCACCGTGACCGTGGCAGCCGGCCAACGTGCCGCCGGTACAGGTCCAGGACCCGGCGGTGTATCCGGCCGGGCCGCCGGACTCGCTCAACGCGTAGTTCCCCGCGTTGACCGTCTGGTTGGTGACCGAGGCCGAGTTGCCCGGCCCGGAGATCGGGAGTCGGGCCGGCCGCGGTCGAGGGTCCAGTCGGCTGGCGATGGCCGTGCCGCCGTTGTCGTTGACGACGTTCTTGACCAGCGTCAGCGTGGCCGGCTGGTCGTTGTTGTTGATGGTGCACGTGACTGCGGCACCGTTGCCGACCGTCGACTGTCGTCCCCGACAGGGTGCCGCCGACGCAGGACCAGGACCCTGCGGCATACCCGCTCGGCACCGACTCGGCCAACACGTACGCGCCGGCGTTCACGGTGACATCGGTGACCGCGGGGGACCCGCTGGGGCCGATGACGCCCGGTGTGGGTCCGGTGGCCGAGAGGGTCCACTGGGCCGGCGTGGCCGTGCCGCCGTTGTCGTTGGTGACCTGTCTTGACCAGGGTCAAGGTCGCCGGCTGGTCGTTGTTGTTGATGGTGCACGTGACGTTGGCGCCGTTGGCGACGGTCACGGTCGCGCCGGTCACGTGCGCGCCGGTGCAGGCCCACGAGCCTGGCGCGTAGCCGCCCGGGCCACGTCTCGCCGAGTGTGTAGCTGCCGGCGCTGACCTCGGCGTTGGTCACTGCGTCAGAGCCAGTGGCTACCGGAGATGCTGGTCGGGCCGGTCGCCGTGAGGGTCCACTGCGTCGGCGTTGCGGTGCCGCCGTTGTCGTTGGTCACCTGTCTTGACCAGGGTCAGATGCGCCGGCGTGTCGACGTTCGTGAAGGTGCAGACACCGGTGTCCAGCGGGTTGAGCGTGATCGCCGTCGACCCGCGGTGTCGCCCGGCAGGACGTCACAGACGACCGAGTCGAGGCTGTAGCCGGGCGGTCCACCGGACTCGGTGATCGCATAGGTCACGCCCGGGACGGACATTGAACGAGGCGCCGGATGTCGAACCCGTCACGGTCTGGGTGGGCAAGCCGGCCGGGAAGGTGCCGGTCGGGGTAGCGGTGAGCTGCCAGTTCGCCGGGGATCGCGGTGCCGCCGTGGGTGTTCTGGACGACCTTCGCCCGGGACGAGCGGTCGACGTCTCGTTGATGGCATCACAGCGCACGTACCGACCGAACGGAACGGTGACGCCGCCGTTGAGGCCGTCGCCGAAGCCGGGGATCACGGTGGTGCCGTCGGCCTGGACCTCGACGCAGAACCAGCTGCCCGATCGAACCCGGGATGAGCACCGCGTTCGGGTCGACGAACTGGACGTACTCCGGATGCGGGTTGGTCTCCGCCAGCGGCGTACGTCGTGCCGGCGTGACGGTGCCGGTCGACGCCGGTCGTGCCCGCTGGGCCCGGCTGGGCCGGCGCCAGCGGTCGCTGGACAAGAGCGTCCAGTCGGTCGGTGCGGCCGGCCCGCCCAGCGACGGTCTTGGTGAGCTTGAGCTGGGTCTCGCAGGTGACCGTGTTCGTGATCGTGTAGTTGTTCGCTCCCGCCGGCCAGAGTCTGGTTGCTCGGGAGGGTCAGGTCGACGGTCGTGCCGTTCGGGTTGGTCAGCCTCGAGCTGTCAGCGGTGCACAGCGGCAGCTCGCAACGCTCGATGGACTCGCTGATGCTGCACCGAGTCGCCCTGCCGGAAGCCGCCCGCTCCTGCTCCCACGGCACGGTGCTGCCGTTGAGGGTCCCGGTGGCGATCAGCTCCGGCGGTTGGTGCGCCGTCGGGATCGGCGTGCCCGTTGACGACCCACTGCTTGTGCAGGACGACCGAGGCCAAGGGCTGCGGGGCGCTGGTTGTAGACAGTGCAGCTGACGGGTATGTCGCGGCGGCGGTGACGGTGAAGCCGGTGGCTCCGCTGTTGGTGACGGGAACGCGGCGCCGGTGTCGAGGTCGGGTGCAGACCGCGTTGGCGCCGCCGACCTGCTGCAGGGTGTACCCGGCCTGCTGGGTCTCGTTGAGCGTCACCGGGCCGCAGGTGGTGCCGCCGGCGAAGGTGAGGGGGAAGTTCGCAGCCGCCGGTGCCGTTCGCGGTCCTCGTGACGCGGGTCGAACCGTGATGCCCGTGAGCCAGTGCCCGAACGTCCAGCCGCCCTGCGGAACGGCGCCGGTTGTCGCCCGGGCGCGCCGGGAGGGACGACCTGCTTGACGACGGTGACCGATCCTTGGCAGCTGCCCAACGCAAGGCCCGCAGGGCGCTCCGCGGCCGCGTAGTCGGTCGTCTGGTAGTAGTCCGTGTTGAGCGTCGGACCCGGAGATCGACCGCAGGTTCAGCCCGCTCCCGGCGTTGCCGACACCGGCGCCGACGCCGAAGGCGATGACCCTGGTGTCCTCCGGCCTTAACGGCGTTGGCCGAGAAGATGCCGTTCTCGACCTCGCGAAACCGGGTGCGGCTGCCGGGCCCTTCGCCGTCTGCGTAGAAGGTCGGGTTGCCGTCGGTGATGACGACCGCGACGTCGAAGTTCGCACCGTCGACTGCGCCACCTGGTAGATGCCGCGGTCCCAGTTGGTGCCGCCGTCGTTGCCGCCGGGCAGGGCTAGCCGTTGATCTTGTTCTTGACCGTCGTCGGCACTGGCCTGCCGTGGACACGGACGTCAAGGGCAGGGTGGTATTCGTTGCGCCGGCAGCCGGGGCGGCGGTCGGCGAAGGTGAACGTCCCGACCTGCGAGGGGGTGCCGGTGAGCGCGTCGACGAAGGTGTTGCTCGCCGCTTTCAGCGGCAGTCAGGTCGGCGGCGGTCAGCGAGTTGGACAGGTCGAGCACGAGCGCCGACGTTGATGCCGCACTGTGGCTGGGAAGACCGGGTTGTTGAGCGAGTTCTGCCAGATGCCGCCGGATGCCTCGTTGTTGTCGTGCCGGTGCTGATCATGAAGTCGACGGTCGAGCTGTAGGTCGCCCAGCTGCGCAGCTCGGTGCCGGTCTGGAACTGGTAGGTGTCGGCGGCGACCGTGGTCCCGGTGCCCGAGGCTTGGGTTGGTGTAGTAGGTCGGCGGCTGTGCTGATCTGCCGAACCCAGAACCGCCGGTCCCGGTTGGTTCCGCCGTGCGCTGGGTGTTCGGCACGGTGATCGAGCAGTCGCCGTCGACGTCCGAGACGCACGTGAACGCTGGCGGTGCCGCCCGTTGCCGCGTCGTAGAAGCCCAGCGTCACCCCGGCGAGGCCGCCGACCGCCGTCAGCGACGTGCGGTTGCCGCCGACCTTGACCGTGATCACGGCGTTGTTGCCGGTGGCCGGCGGGACGACCTGGACGACCGGTGGGTCCACCGCGGCAGGCGCGTCAGCCGACTCCCGGGACGCGGAGGAACTCGTCGACGGGGTGGCAGTGGCCGTGCTGGTGGACGGGCTACCCGGTCGACGGGCTCTCGGTGGCCTGCGTCGTGGCAGTCGTTGTGGCTGGCGTTTCGTCAGCGCCCGCGCTGGCTGAAGGCGCGGTCGTGGACGCCGTGCTCGTCGACGACGGCGATGGGTCCTCGGCGGGCAACGCCAATGCAGCGCCGGGCAACGTGCCGACGACCAGCCCGAGGGTAAGCACCAGAAGGACAATTGCCCTCGCCTGACCCCAAGCTTGACTGCGCTGGCGCGACTGCATATCGTACCTCCGAGCTGGAGCAAACCGGCACGCCGGACGCAATCGGTCGTTTCCACGCGCCAGTGTGGCAGAAAGCGGACGTGACAGCAGAGGCAGGGGAGGCCAAATACTTCACATACCTAGGTATCAGCGCCGGCATGATCGCCGACACGCGACAACCCAGCACGTGGCAGGGCGAGATCCCGGGGGAGAGCCTTCGGCTCAGGACGACGGCGGGACGTGGACGGCCGGGACCGGCTGACCGCGGCGCTCGGCGGCTTGCACGGCCGTGCCGGCGCACCTCCAAGCTGTGACGAGCAAGGCCCAAAGCCAGGTGCGCCGTGTTGCCGTGGATACTCAAGTGGTGGCCAGGGCACGCTGCACCCGTAGGTCGACGTGCCTTCGGCGAAACGGTCGCTTCCCCGACGAGCACACGTTCTCCTGCCGGCGGAGGCCCGGCCCGACTTGATGGAACCAGTGAGGCACCCTGGCCCCGGCACCGCGGCGACTCCGACAGGCGGGGTGACCCGGAAGCCGTATGCCGTCCGCGCGCTCGCGCGGCACCGCATGACCAGGGGCGGCCCTCCTCGACCCAGGTCAGCACCGGCGTGCCGAGCCGCTCGGCCCGCTCGCCATGGGCCGCCCAAGCCTGCGGGGGGGAGGTTGCGCGAGGCGAGGGTGGACCGCGCGCTGGGTCTGGGAGGAGCCACCGCTGCGGCGTTCTCCCACACCGTGGGCGGCTGGCTCAGGTCGCCCCCAGGCCACCGCGTGATGCGCTGGGGGGCACCTCGACCCAGATGCGGGCGAAGTACCAGCCGAGCCCGGCAGCATGCACCCGGCATACCGGAAAGCGGTGCGTTACGGGGCAGCGACTCGCGAACCGATCCGTGTTGCCCGGCAGGTCCGCGTCTCGCACCGACGCCCGCACCCCGCACGAGGAAGACTGGTGGCGAGCTGAGCCCGCTTCCAGACGGTTCGGAGAACAGCAGGGCCACGTTCGGGTTGTGACGGGCCCGCTCGGACTTGTCGGGGTAGCTCAGGCCGGTGGATTTGTCCAGCGTCCCGCTGCCCACATAGGGGGGACCGCCCAGGTGACCGGACGCCCGCCCTTGGTGAGCGCGGCGTATTCGTGCTATGGGCGGACTCACCTGGCGGAGCCGGAACCCGCGGGAGTGCGGCGGGTAGCGTCGGGTGCGTGATGAGCGGGGTCGCGCAGACCCCCTTGGAGCCGACCGAAGGAGCACGTCATGCCAGTGGACCCAGCCGTCGCCGGAGTCCTCGCTCTGCGGGCGCAACGGAACCTACCGGGATACGCGGACATCACCGTCGAGCAGCTCCGCGCGGGAGCCGAGATGTCGCGGGCCCTGCAGAAGCCGCCTCAGGAGGTAGCCGCCGTCATCGACGCGGCATACGGACCCGAGCCCGAGCAAGCGCTGCGGGTCTACGTGCCCGCCACTGGTTCGGCGCCCTACCCGTCATCGTGCATTACCACGGGGGCGGGTTCGTGACGGGGAGCCTCAACCTCCTCGACGAGCCAAGCCGGGCACTCGCCAACGACGTCGGCGCGATCGTCGTGGCGATGACCTACCGCAGGGCGCCCGAGTCGAAGTTCCCCGCCGCGCACGACGACGCCATGACCGCCCTGAGGTGGGTGGCCGAGCATGTCGGCGAGCACGGGGGCGACCCGTCGCGCCTTGCCGTCATGGGCGACAGCGCGGGGGCGAACCTGGCGGCGTCGGCCGCCATTCGGGCGCGGGACGAGGGTGGGCCGGCCCTCAGGGCCATGGCGCTGCTCTACCCCATGGTGACCCCCGACGCCGACACCCCGTCGCGCCGCGACTACGCGGAGGGGTACATCATCGACGCGCGAGGCAGTCGAGTACTACCGCGCGCAGTATGCCGCGACGCCGCGAGGACGAGCTCGACCCGCGCCTTGACCTTGGACCGGGTCCCGTCGCTGGCCGGGCCTGCCGCCCACCCTCCTGCTCACCAACGAGTACGACATGACGCGCGACGAGGGCGAGGCGTTCGCCCGCCGGCTCGCCGAAGAAGGGGTCGAGGTCACGGCCAGGCGGTTCGACGGGCTGGTGCACATCGTCTACTGGATGTCCGGCGCCGTACCGAAGCAGGCCGAGATGCACGCGGCCGTCGTGGAGTTCCTGCGCAAGCACCTCACCTGACTCGCTTGCGCCGGTCGACGCGATACCGCGTCGGAGGTCGACTGCTGTCACATCGATGCCGCGAGATAGCCGCGCCTACTACCACCTCGACCAACCAGGCGATGCGGTCCTGCGCGATGGCCGCGAAGGCGTCGAGAGACGTCGGGTCGGCCAGGCTCTCGCGGCTGGCGGACTCGTCGATCGAGTGACCCTGCAGGATCCGCTTGACCGGAACCTCGAGCTTCTTGCCGGTGCGGTTGTACGGGATGGCCGGCACCTGCAGGACCCCGTCGGGCACATGCCGAGGCGAGAGCCCGCCGCGCAGCACCGCGCGGATCCGCGCCACCAGTGCGTCGTCGAGTATGCCGTCGGGCACGGTGACGAACAGCAGCAGCCGCCCCGCGCCGCCCTCGGGGTCCTCCAGGTGCACGACGAGGCTGTCACCGACTTCGGGAACCGTTTCCATCGCCCGGTAGAAGTCGGCCGTCCCCAGGCGCACGCCGCCGCGGTTCAAGGTGGCGTCCGAGCGGCCGGTGATGACGCATGAGCCGCGCGGGTCGAACCGTGCCCAGTCCCCGTGCCGCCACACGCCGGGGAAGTGCTCGAAGTATGCCGCGCGCATCCGCCTGCCGTCGGGGTCGCCCCAGAAGCCGACTGGCATGGAGGGCATCGGCGCCGTGATGACGAGCTCGCCCAGCTCGCCGACGATCTGGCCTGCCGTCGGCGGAGAACGCCTTGGCGTCGATGCCCAGTCCGGGCCCGGACATCTGTCCGGCCCACACCGGCTGCATCGGGCTGCCGTGGACAATCCCGGTGCACACGTCCGTCCCGCCGCTGCCGACGTTGAGCAGCGCCTGGGTGCCCAGGGCGTCGCGCACCCACTCGTACCCCTCCAGCGGCAGCGGGCTTCCGGTGACGCCGTACTGGCGGATCCGCGACAGGTCGTGCTCGCGCGCCGGGGTCAGGCCGGCGCGTCGGCAGGCGTGCAGGTATGCCGAGCTGAGCCCCATGAGGGTAGTGCCGGTCTGCTCGGCCAGGCGCCACTGGTGGTGCAGGTCCGGGTAGGTCGGGTCGCCGTCGATCATGACCATCGAGGCGCGGTGCAACAGCGCCGACACCATGGCGTTCCACATCATCCACGCGGTCGTCGTGAACCACAGCAGCCGATCGCCGGGCTGCAGGTCCCAGTGGAAGCCGTGGTTCTTGAGGTGCTCCAGCAGGATTCCGCCGTGCCCGTGCACGATCGCCTTCGGTATGCCGGTCGTGCCGGACGAGAAGAGCACGTAGAGCGGGTGCTCGAACGGCACCGGCTCGAACGCCAGGTCCTCGGCCGGGTCGGCGAGCAGCTCGTCCCAGGTGGTCGAGTCGGGAAGCGACCCACCGGCATACGGCACATGGACGACGTGCTCGAGACTCGGCAGACCGGAGCGGATCGCCGCCACTGCCTCGCGCCGGTCGACCGGCTTGGTCCCGAAGACGTAGCCGTCGACGGCGAGCAGCACCTTCGGCTGGACCTGCCCGAACCGGTCGAGCACCGCGCCCGTGCCGAACTCCGGCGCGCAGCTCGCCCACACCGCCGCCCAGGCTGGCCGTGGCGAGGAAGGCGACGACGGTCTCGGGGATGTTCGGCAGGTATGCCGCGACGACGTCACCGCGGCGAACCCCGAGACGCCGCAACCCTGCTCGCGCTCGGCCGACCTGTTCGCGCAGGGCGGCGAAGGTGAGCTCGCGGGTCGCCCGGGTCTGCGAGTACGCGACGATGGCGACCTGGTCGCGCGTCTTCGGGCATGTCCGAGGGTGTGCTCGGCGTAGTTGAGCGTGGCGCCGGGAAACCACCGGGCCCCGGGCATGGTGCGCTCGGCCAGGACCCGCTCGTACGGCGTGTGCGCCTGGACCCCGAAGTACTCCCACACCGCCCCCCAGAAGCCCTCGAGATCCTCGACCGACCAGCGCCACAACGCATCCCAGTCCCGCAGCTCGAGGTCCGCGGTGCTCGCCCAGCCAGGTCATGAACCGGCCGGCCTGGCTGGTCTCGCCGAGCGTCGGCGTCCGGCTCGCGCATCACGTCGCCGAACCGCAGCTGGGGGTTGCGTGCTGTGCTCGTCGTCATCCGGCCTCCTTGACGCGCTGGCCTCGCCGAGAGGTCAACAAGTGCTGTTTCCGGGCCGAATAACAGCACCTAGGGACCTCTCGGCGGAAGGAGCGGGGACCGGACGAGAGCGGGCGGGGGTTAGCGCGGGGCGAGCACTTGCTCGGCGATCAGGGCGGCGATGGGCATGGCCGAGGTCGCCGCGGGGGAGGGCGCGTTGCACACGTGCAGCATCCGGTCGGTGCGCTTCATCAGGAAGTCGTGCACCAGGGTCCCGTCAGTGAGCACCGCCTGGGCCCGTATGCCGGCCGGTTCCGGCAGCAGGTCCTCGACCGTCAGGCTGGGACAGTACTTGCGCACCAGCTTGAGGTACCCGGGTTTGTACAGCGAGTTCCACTGCTCCGCCAACTCCGGTGCGCAGCTGAGCCCGGGCGACCTTCCAGAAGCCAGGAAACCGGGCCAACGCCCCGACGTCGTGCCGGTCGACGGACAGCTTGCGGTAGCCCTCCCGCGCGAAACCCAAGACCGCGTTCGGCCCGACCGTGACGCCGCCGTCCATCATGAGCGTCAGGTGCACGCCGAGGAAGGGCAGGTCGGGGTCCGGCACCGGGTAGATGAGCGTCGAGACGATGCGTTGCGGGTCGCCGGCAGCCGGTAGTACTCCCCGCGGAACGGCACGATCTGGAAGTCGACGTCCAGCCCCGCCAGCCGGGCCAGCCGGTCGGCCTGCAGCCCCCCGCACACCACGAGCGCTTGGCGTAGACCCGCTCCCGGTCCCGGACGTCGACCGAGACCTCGCTGAGCGACTCGTGTATGCCGGTGACCTCGGCCTCGAACTCGATGCGCCCGCCCTGGGCGCGGACCGCGTCGGCCATCGCCCGGCATACCTGCGTGTAGTCGACGATCCCGGTCGAGCGCAGGAAGATCGCCCCGACTCGCCGATGATGTTCGGCTCACGCCGGCGCAGCTCCGCGGCGTCGACGACCTCAACGTCAAGCCCGTTGAGCAGAGCCCGCTCGTGGAGGTCCGTCATCCGGGCCAGCTCGAGCTCGTCGGTCGCGACGATGAGCTTGCCGGTGTTGCGGTAAGGGATGGCGTGCTCGTCGCAGAAGTCGCGGGTCCACTGCGCGCCCTCCTTGCACAGGCGGGCCTTGAGGCTGCCGGGGGCGTAGTAGATGCCCGCGTGGATGACGCCGCTGTTGTGGCCGGTCTGGTGGCGGGCGACGTCGGGTTCCTTCTCCAGCACGACGACGTCAGCACCGGGACGCTGCCTCAGCAAGGTCAGCGCGGTCGCCAGGCCGACGATGCCGGCCCCCACGACGCAGTAGTCACTGACGCGGCTCATCACACCTCCCCTGCTGCCGGGCCGTGTGGAGTCTAGGCGCGATTCGGCTCAGTTCGGGCGAGAACTCGCTCGGTAGGCTCCGACGGTGGCCAGCCCAGCCGAAGCCCCAGCCGAGCGACGCCTGCATCTGGACACCGAAGGTGTCGTGCTCATCGTCGAGCTGCTGCTTCGTCTGGGGAATGGGCCAGGTTGCCTCGAAGGTCGCGCTCACCCAGATCCCACCGCTGACCCAGGCGGGCATCCGCTCGCTCGGCGCCACATTGCTCGTTTTCGCGTGGGCGGCCTGGCGGCGGATGCCGATGTGGCGGCGGGACCGCACCCTGTGGCCCGGCCTGCTCGCCGGAGCGCTGTTCGCTGGCGAGTTCGCCGCGGTGTACTCCGGGCTGCGGTTCACCACCGCCGGCCGGATGACCGTGTTCCTCTACCTGGCTCCCTTCGTCGTCGCGGCCGGCATGACGTTCGTCACCCGCACCGAACGGCTGGGCCGGCTTGGCATGATCGGGCTGGTCACCGCGTTCGGCGGGGTGGCGCTGGCCTTCTCCGAAGGGTTCACCAGCGTCGGCGGCGCCGCTGCAATGGCTCGGCGACCTGCTCGGCATACTCGCTGCGGTCCTCTGGGGCGCCACGACGCTCGTGGTGCGGGCCACCCCGCTGGGGCCGGCGCCCGCGGCCAAGACCCTGCTCTACCAGCTCGCGGTGTCCGGCGTCGTGCTCACGGCGGCGGGGCTGCTCGTCGAGCCGCGCGCGCCGTGGCCGCTGCATCCCGAGGTCGCGCTGTTCCTGCTCTTCCAGATTCTCGTCATCAGCTCGACGAGCTACCTGCTGTGGTTCTGGCTCATCACCCGGTATGCCGCCGCGCGCCTGTCCGCGTTCACCCTCCTCACGCCGGTCGTCGGGCTGTTCGCCGGGGCGTGGCTGCTGAGCGAGCCGGTAACGCCTCGGCTGCTCGTCGCGTTGGCGACGGTGTGCCTTGGGCTGGTAGCGGTCAACCGCAGGTAGGTTCGGCGGCGGGGTCGGCCACGTGGAGCGTGCAGCCGAACACAGCTGGTGACAGTCGACGGGGAAGCGGTACAAGATGATGCTGGACCCGTCGACCCGCTAGCCGGCTACCCGGCATACCAGGAAGTAGGCACCGCGATGCAGCAACTGTCCGGAATCGACGAGATGTTCCTCAGTCTCGACAGCAGTCGCACCATCGGCCACATCGCGGGCATCGGCATCCTGAAGAAGACCGAGGGGTCCCAGGCCCACACGATTGAGTTCGTGCGCAACCGGATTGCCGAGCGCCTGGACACCTTGCCGCCGCTGCGCTGGAAGCTGCAGAGCGTGCCGATGCGCATCGACGGGCGGTACTGGGTCGAGGACGAGCACCTCGACCTGGACAACCACCTCCACTCGATCACCCTGGCGTCGCCTGGCAGCTACGAGCAGCTGGACGACGTGCTGAGCGAGATCATGGCCCGCAACCTGGACCGCGACAAGCCGATGTGGGAGTTCTACCTCGTCGACGGGCTGGAGGGCGACCACTTCGCCTACGTGCTCAAGGTCTCTCATGGCCTGGCCGACGGCAGTGCCGTCTGGACGATGCTCGACCACCTCTCCGACGACCCACAGATGCACCCCGAGCACAGCCCGGCAGCCCACGCGACCCGCGCGAACAGGGTGGTGATGTTCGCCCGCGGCGTGGCCGGCGCTGCGGCCCGCCCGGTGAAGGTGGCCCGGCTGCAGGTCGGGCTGACCAACTGGGCCGCCGGCCGGGTGAAGGAGGACAAGGTTGCCGCAGTTCCCGCGACCATCGCACAGCTGATGCCGGGAGAGCTGTCCAAGCCGTTCGCTGCGCTGGCCAACAAGCTGGAGAAGGACGAAGGTCGCGCCGACGTGGCGTCGTTGATGCCGACGTTGAGCCCGCCCGACAGCCCGTTCAACGGCAACGTCACCAACCGGATGGGCATGGTGGCAGCCGACATGGAGCTGGCCACGCTGCGCAAGGTCGGCAAGCTGGCCGGCGGGACGATCAACGACGCTGTGGTCGCGGTGGTCGCGGGGGCCTGCCGTCGCTACATGAGCCGAGCAGGGCGGCATACCGAGCCGACCGCTCGTCGCCGCCGTGCCGATCTCCTGGCGTACCGGTGACGAGGAGCATCGGTGGGCCAACCAGGTCTGGATGATCTTCGCGCCCGTCCCGACCCACCTGGACGACCCGATCGAGCGGCTCAAGTACGCCAAGGAGCAGATGACGATCGCCAAGCGGAACTGGCAGAACATGCCCGCGCACCTGATGCGCGAGGCGAGCACCCTGTTGCCCGCGGAGCTGACACTGGGGCCCGGCGTCAAGGTCATGACGCGGATCCCAAACAAGCTCACGCCGAACATGATGAACATCAACATCTCGAACGTGAAGGGGCCCGCGCAGCGGCCGCACTTCGACGGGGCGCTCATGGAGCGCTTCATCGTCTTCGGGTTCTTGTCCCCAGGGGTGGGAGCACTGTTCGGGGGGCAGAGCCTGGGAACCCACATCGCCCTGTCGGTTACCTGCTGCAAGGACGTCCTGCCCGACTACCGCAAGCTGGAGGGCTACCTGTACGACGCCCTCGCCGAGCTCGTCGCGCTGACCTGAGGCGTGGCCAGCGCGGGCGCCATGTCCGAGCTGACCCGCCTCTGGGTCGACGGTGCTCTGGTCGACCCTGCAGGTGCCGGGGTGTCCGCTCTTGACCATGGGCTGGTGGTCGGTGACGCGGTGTTCGAGGCGACCAAGATCGTTGGTGGGCGCGCGTTTGCCCTGACCCGCCACTTCCAGCGGATGGCGAGGTCGGTCGCGGGGGTGGGTTTGTCGCCGGTGGACGTCGATCTGTTCCGCGCGGGGATCGAGGCGGTGCTGGGCGCGGGGCCGCCCATAGCGCTCGGTAAGTTGCGTTGGTGGGTCACTGGTGGCGTCGGCTCGCTCGGCACCGAACGGACGCGGACATCTGGCGCGTACCTCGTTGCGGCCGAACCGATCTCACCGCCACCGGCATCCGGGAAGATCAACGTGGTGCCCTGGACCCGCAACGAGCGGGGCGCCACCGCCGGGCTTAAGACGACCTCGTATGCCGAGAACGTCATCGCCCTGGCGGCCGCCCGGCGGGTGGGTGCCTTCGAGGCGGTGTTCGGCAACACCAAAGGGGAACTGTGCGAGGGCACCGGCACGAATGTGTTCGTCGTCGTTGACGGGACCATCATCACGCCCCCGGCGCAGGCCGGTCCGCTGCTGGGTGTCACCCGCGGGCTGCTCATCGAGTGGTGCTTGGGAGCGGGAATGCGGATGCGCGAGAAGCGCCTTCCCCTCGACGTGCTGCAGACCGCGGAGGAAGTGTTTCTCACCAGCTCGACCAAGGATGTGTTCGCCGTCGATGCCGTCGACGAGCGTTTGCTCGTTCCGGGGCCGGTGACGGCGGCGGCGGCTGAGGTCTTCCGGACGCACGCTGCTGCCGACTTCGACCCGTGACGCGCCGGTCTGCCCGCCTGTCTGTCGCTGGCCTGTGGCGGAGCTGCTTCTGTGTGGTCGAACGTGCGAAATAGCGCACGTTCCGCCACACCCAGTCCGCTGCGGGTCGGCCACCCCGCCTCGACGGCGCGATCGTCGGGCTGCCCGGTAGTGTTGCCTCTCGCGGCATACGCCGTCCGGACGTGTAGCTCAGTTGGTTAGAGCGTTCGCTTCACACGCGAGAGGTCATGGGTTCGAGTCCCTTCACGTCCACCAGTTCGACCTGATGGGCGGCAGGGCCGGGCATCAAGTTCCCGGGCCATGTCCAATCCTCGTGTCCGCTAGTTTGCCGTCGTGGACTGACTGAGGTATGCCGAGTGGAGTCCCGTCGGGGTGCGGCTGGCATCACGACAACGGCCAGGTCGGTATGCCGGCCCAGCGCGGTGGGAGGCAGCCGGTGGAGCAAGCGGGGCAGCGCGTCGTCCTGGTGAGGCACGGAGAGACCGAATGGGCTCGCGAGGGACGGCATACCGGACGCACCGGCATCCCGCTGACTGAGCTCGGCCGGCGCCAGGCCGGGGTGCTCGGTGCCCGGCTGCGCGGCCGGCGGCTCATCGGGGTGTTGTCCAGTCCGTTGTCACGGGCCCTTGAGACCTGCCAGCTGGCCGGCCTCGAGGGGCAGGCCGAGATCACCGACGAGCTCATGGAGTGGGACTACGGTGCGTACGAGGGGCGCCGAACCGCAGAGATCCGTGAAGAGCAGCCTGGCTGGAGCCTCTGGCGCGACGGGGTACCGCAGGGCGAGACACTGGCCGATCTCAGCGCCCGGGCCGACTTTGTGCTCGCCCGGATCCGGGCGACCGCCGGTGAGGTCGTCCGGCTACGAGCGAGAGCAACACGTCGTCCTGCGGTGGAACGACCGGTGCCACCTCGTGCTGCCCTCGCACGTGTGGGCCGAGCAGGGAGACCTCGACGTGCGGGACGCGGACCCGAGCGTCGGCAGCGGCGATGACCGGCACGAGGCGCTTCCCAGCTCCGGCTCGCCTCCGAGCGAGTAGCCTCGGCGCAGCCATGCGCGATGAGCGACGTGCTGGTCGGCTCCTCGAACACTGCTAGAACGGAATCGCAGCACCATGACCACCAGACTTGTCCTGCGCGACGAGCTGCTGGACGCCCAGCTGCTGCGCGCCGTGGGTGCCGCGCCCTACGGCGGCGCCGACCTCGGCGAGTGCCTGCAGGCCGCCAGAGCTGTCCAGGGCAGCAGCCTCGACAGCTGGCAGACGCGTGGACGACGCTGGCCGAACGGGTCCAAGGGCTGGCCGAGACCGAGGACGCGGCGGGCCATACGGAAAGCGCCCGACGTGCCTACCTTCGCGCGTCTACCTACTACCGATAGCGCCGGCGTCATGCTCTAGGGCTGCCGGTGGACCCTCGCCTCGTGTCGGCCAACCGTCGCCAGACCGAGATGTTCCAGCGCGCCGCGGCCCTGATGACACTCCCCGCCGAGGTGCTGCGCATCCCCTACGAGGGCACCACCTTGCCGGGCTACTTCGTCCGGGCCAGCGCTGACGACACGCCACGGGCCCCAGTGCTGCTCACCGGCGGCTACGACGGCAGCTGCGAAGAGCTGTACTTCTTCAACGCGGCAGCAGCGCTGCGCCGCGGCTACCACGTGCTGGCCTTCGACGGGCCGGGCCAAGGCGAAGCGCTCCTGCAGCAAGGTTT
Source organism: uncultured Actinomycetota bacterium (assembly GCA_963724925.1). GTDB lineage: Bacteria > Actinomycetota > Actinomycetes > Actinomycetales > Dermatophilaceae > Phosphoribacter. The sequence goes on from CAVRXF010000014.1 coordinate 317,249, forward strand.
TGGTCATCCGGGCGGACTAGGAGAACGTCGTTGGCCCCGTGCTCGACTACGCCTGCGCGCGAGCGGATGTCGACTCCGAGCGCATCGCCTTGGTCGGGCTGAGCCTCGGCGGGTTCCTTGCTCCCCGGGCCGCGAGCGGCGAGCACCGCATTGCCGCCTTGGTCGCCGACTGCGGGTCCTTCGACTTGTACGCAGCCTTCCTGGCCCGGCTACCCAAACCGCTCGCCACGGGCTACGTCGAAGGCTCTCCCCGAGCCCGCGCGGTCCTCGGGCAGCGCTCAACGTGCTGGCCCGCAGGCCGACTGCCGGCTGGGCGCTGCGTCGGGGTCAGCACGTCCACGGCGTCGGCACACACTTGGCCTACCTCGACGCCCTGCGCGACTTCTCCATGGCCGGCCACGCGGAGCGGATCACGTGCCCGACCTGGGTCTGCAACGCCGAAGGCGACGACATCGGAGCTTCCGCTCCCCAGTTGGTGAACGCGCTCACTGTGGACAAGCGCCTTCGTGCACTTCACCGCCGCGGAGGGCGCCGGGGACCACTGCGAGGCCAGTGCCCGCACGCTGTACCACGCCCGGTCCTTCGGCTGGCTGGACGAGCAGCTGCGTCCCTGACCGGAGCGTCCAGCAGGCGCCTCACATCTCCTCGTGCGTGTCCGGGTCGGCGCCGAAGACCCGCCCGTCGGGTCGGGCAAGGGCGCTGATCGCGCTCACCTCGTCGGCGCCGAGCTCGAACCCGAACACGTCCCGGTTCTGGCGTTGTCGGTCGGGTGTCCCGGACTTTGGCAGCGGGAGCGACCCCAGCTGCAGGTGCCAGCGCAGGACGACTTCGCCGCCGAGGCACGCCAGGCGCGACCCACCGTCGTGCTGGACTTCCTCTGGGGCGCGACCGCGGAGGCGGCGTTCGCCGGCCTGGGCCGCAGCGGTCTCGACGAGGACACCACCCGCACGGCATACCTGGAGCTCGGCCAGAGCGCGGGCGCGAGCGCGTCCGTCCCAGGCTCGCTGCTCCGCAGCAGCGCCATCACCATTCGCGGATCGGGAGCGGGCTCCAGCCCGATCGCCGAGATCGTCGCGGAACTGCCCACGTACCTCGACCGGATCGCCAGCGGACAGGTCAGCGTGCCGGTGCGCACCTTCCCGCTCTCCCGCGTCGCCGACGCGTGGCAGCACAACGAGCCCGGAGTCCGAGCGGTCGTCGTGGCCTGAGCCCGCCCGGGCACTGACTGGCAGCCTCGCAGCGCGCCCACCGCCATGCGCTATGCCGGCCGCACGGCATACCCTGGGCGCGTGGGTGAGGGTCCGCGCGCAGGAGCAGGGCAGTGACCAGGCAGCACGGCCGCCGCGTGGCCATCCTCGGAGGCAACCGGATACCCTTCGCCGGGGCGAACGGCCCCTATGCCCGGGCAAGCAACCAGGACATGCTAACCACCGCTCTCGAGGGCCTGGTGCAGCGCTTCGGGCTGGCGGGGCAGCGGATTGGCGAGGTCGTGGGGGGCGCCGTCCTCAAGCACAGCAGCGACCACAACCTCACTCGCGAGGCGGTTCTCGGCACCACGCTCGCCCCGACGACGCCGGCGTTCGACGTGCAGCAGGCCTGCGCCACTAGCTTGCAGGCAACGGTGTTGGTGGCCAACAAGATTGCCCTCGGCCAGATCGACAGCGCCATCGCGGCCGGCACCGACTCGGCCAGCGACGCGTCGCTCGCGGTCCGCACCGTCGAGCCTCGCACGGGGCTGTCCATGGGCCAGCACATGGCTGCTACGGCGAGGGACTGGGGCATCACCCGTGAAGCGCAGGACCAGCTGACCGTGGAGAGCCACCAGCGCCTGGCCGCGGCATACGAGCGAGGCTTCTTCGACGACCTGATGACCCCGTACCTGGGGCAGACCCGCGATACGAAAGAGTCCGGGCGCGCCTGCTGGGCGGCGAGTTGGAACTCCACGTAGGATTCGCCGGGCAGAAGCAGCAGTTGGGCGGGCCCGAAGTCCAGCGCGCAGATTTGGATGCGATGGCCCGCGTCCGCGCGCTTGCGCCAGCTCAAGCCCATCGCCGCGAGGCATTGTTGAAAGGGTGCGGTGGCGGGCGTGAGCTTCGCTTCGAGTTCGGCAACGGAAAAGCCGGGGCTGGCGCGCGGCTCGAGTCTGAGGGGTGTGATGCGGAAATCGAAGTGATGGACAGCGTGCCTTCTGGTGCCGTTCCACGCGGCGGCCATCGCCGTTTGCAGTCGCTCGGCGAGCACGGCACGGTTTTCGTGGGCGCCATCGTTGTATTTGCCGGCGGTGACGTTGCCGCTGCAACCGGAGCAATAAATCTGTTTGACGCCGGGTGTCTCGGCCTGACGTTGCCGCCGCGCACGCCCGGGAAAATCAGCCGAAACCTCGCCTGCGCCGTAGTAACTCATGGGATGGACCGCGTAGAAACTCACGGCGGCCAGCGGCGTATCACCGTCCCAAAAACTCAGGGTCTTCAGCCACGGGTCGATGAGTCCTTCATCGGCGGCAATGGCAGCCGCCTTGCGCGTGGCACTGGTGCGGTCGAAATGCACCGAGCCATCGGGCGTCACGTAACGGCGGTTCGAGGCGACCTTCTCGACCCTGGCCTGGCCGGTGCCGATGTGCGTCAATGGCCGCGCCGACGGCAACGATTCGCGCAGAGCCTTCGCGACGGATTGCACGGCGAGTTCATGGAAGCCGGGGTCGCAGATGGTCCCGGCGAGTTTGCGCGAGCGAAGCAGGCGCTCGGCCTCAAGATCGGCCACGGGCGCGTCGTGTTGATGCACGGTGGTGACAAGGACGTGATCGGGCGTCGTGGCCGCTGCTTCGGCCAGCACCGTCTGCCAGCGTTCGTAGGCGTCGTTGCGAATCTCGCACCAGTCCACCGAGACGAACACCACCGGCGCGTCGCCACCCAGCAGCACGAAGCCAATCGCCTCCAGCGGATCAGTCACGCTCTTGGACAGCCACGAGCCGCCCATCATCCCATGCCCGGGCGGCACGGTGACATCGGCGTCGAAGGTAGCGAGGCGGAGCTGGGCGGGTGTCGTTTCGGCAAGACGATCCGGAGCACAACCCACGACCACCAGCGCCAGCGCGCAAAGAAAACCAAAGCTCGGAATTCCGGTGCGGCTCGAGGGCAACAACGTCATAATCAAATTGGGAAACCCCGGCTCTGTTGGGGCGCTAGCGAAGTTTGACGGTTCCGGGAATCGTCGTGCGCCTGGGGTTGGAGTTTGCTCCTGATAGAAACGGAAGTTGGACATCTGCCCGCGCGGCGAGTCATTGTAGCCCCGCTCGTCCACGGCGAAGATGCTGTCGCGCTCCAATGCGAACGGTTCTTCCTGCACCTCGACAATCATTCACAACTCGTGTTTTCCTGGCGAGTATTTCATCGCGCCGCCAACTCGGCAAGATGATCGTTTGATCGTGCGCGCGTCACAAGCGATGCGCCTCCAGGAACCGATCCTCATGGGCGTTGGCCACCGGCGTTTGAAGCCTTCGTTCGCCCTAAGAAATCTCGACCACAGGCTTCCCAAGCACGCTCATCTTCGGCTGGATGCCGAGGCCCGGCGCTGTCGATGCGGCCATGCGTCCGTTCACGCGCTGCGGTGCGCCGTCGGCGGTGCTCACGGTGACGTAGCTGTTGAAGTCGGTCGTGGTGAAAAGGAACTCCGTCGGCGTGCTGTGCGCGAGGTGCGCGATGGCGGCGGTGGCGATGTCGCCGCCCCAGGAATCTTCCAGCGTCATCGCGATGCCCATGCTCACGCAGAGGTCGCGGGCCTGGCGGGTTTTGGTCAGGCCGCCAAGCTTGCTGATTTTCAGATTCACCACGTCCATCGCGAGGTCGGCCTTGGCGCGAAGCAGGATGTCAAGTCATCGATGCTTTCATCCAGCACGAACGGATGCTCGCACTGGCGGCGCACGGCGAGGCATTCCTCGTAGGTCAGGCAAGGCTGCTCGATGTAAACATCCACGTCGCGCACGGCCTTGGCGACGCGCACGGCTTCGTGCTGCACCCAGCCGGTGTTCGCGTCGGCGACGAGGCGGTCGCCGGGCTGAAGTTTCGCGGCGACGGCGCGGATGCGCGCGATGTCGATATCGGGATCGCCGCCTACTTTGAGTTGGAAACGGCGATAACCTTCCGCGCGATAGCCAGCGACCTTGGCCGCCATTTGTTCGGGTGATTCCTGCGAGATGGCGCGGTAGAGAGGGAAGTCCTCGCCGTAGCGTCCGCCGAGCAGTTCGCAAACAGGCAAACCGGTGGCTTGGCCGAGAATGTCCCAGCAAGCGATGTCGATGCCGCTCTTCACATACGGATGCCCTTTGAGCGCGGCGTCCATCGTGCGGTTGAGCTTCGCGAGTTGGCGCGGGTCTTCGCCGAGCAGGTGCGGCCCGAGCTCGCGCATCCCGGCGCGCACGCCATCGGCATAGGCCGGCAGATAAAACGGCCCGAGCGGACAAACCTCGCCGTGTCCGATGATGTCCGGTGTCTGTCTCCACGCGCACGATGGTGCTGTCGAAGACGGTGACTGACTTGCCGCCGGTCCATTTGTAGGTGGTCTCGTGCAGCGGGAGTTCGACGCGATAGGCGAGGATGCGGGTGATTTTCATGGATTCCATGAGTCAATCTTTGTAGCCAATTGTTTAGAGAAACCAGGCTTGGGCAAACATCGCGTCCGGCTCTTTGGCCCGGTTTCGGACAACGGCAGCCGATTCATCATGCCCGTCAATTGAGCTGTTGCGCCAGATAATCGGCGATGAGCGCTGGGTTCGGATAGATCTCATACCCGGCGCTGGCCTGGACCCGATCAATCTGTGCTTGGCGCAACGGGCCCGTTCCAATTGTGCACCGCCGATGTCAATGCCGGTCACCTCGCCAGGGCTGACGCGTTGAGCCAACCCAATCGTGATTTCGCCCGGCCCGCAGCCGCAATCGAGCATCCGCATGCGGCCTTCAAATGCGGCAAGAAGAAGAAGGCGGCGTGCGATTCCGCCGTGCGCCGGGACATGAAGTCGAGGGCGTTTGGCGTGTAGCCCGGAGTGTAGCTTTCGCGTGCTTGATTCATTGGCCCCTAAACAACTTTCGCACCTTCGCCTTCACCGTTTCGTGCATCTTGATCAGTGACGGCCTCCCGCAGCATCGTTGCCGTCCCTGTC
>CAVRXF010000015.1:0-31718 GCA_963724925.1 uncultured Actinomycetota bacterium
CGCTCCAGCCGTCGTCGGCCGAGGTGAAGCCGTATCGGGTTCGGGCCAGGATCTCCGGTCCCCAGGCAGGCGTCCCGGCGCGGCTGGACAGCAGGGTGACCTCGGTCTCGCGACGGTTGAAGGCGCTGTACAGGGTGGGCAGGTATCCGATCTGCAGCGCTACCACGACCAGCCCGGTCGCCGCCGCCAGGTAGTCGATGATGCTCAGCTCGGCGGTGTCCGGGCCGGTGTAGCCCAGCGTGAATAACGACGACCCTGCCTGGGCGAACGCGTGGGCGGTCCCGTGGGCGTCGAAGAGCTGAAGAACCAGCGCGAAACCCAGGTAGAACAGCGCCAACCATGTCGCCAGCTGCAGCAAGATCAGCGCAGCCGGCTGACCAGCCAGCAGACGGTCCCGGCTCGCATACCCCCGCACCCGCGAGGTCGCCAACCGGAACACCCCGTCGGTGATCGCGTTGACCAGCCGGCTCAACCGATCGCGTGAGCGCCGGGGCACCACCAGGACCGACAGGACACTGCCCCACGTCGCCAGTATCACCACCACGCCCAGGCCCGCGCCGGCTACACCCACGAGCGACACCCTCCCAACAGGCCCCGGGAACGGCCGCACAGCGGCCCCCAGCGTTGAGACCCTAGTCGAGGCGCTCTCGCGGTGGCTGATCGACACAGAACACCTGGAGACCGACGACGGCATCAGTTCGTCGGTCTCCACGCCTAGAGCGATGACGGGAAGGGACTGTAGGGAGCTGCTGGCCGACGTCGCGACCAAATCGGCGTCGGTGGGGTCTGCGATGGGTCTGACCCACTGCCCGGACCTCACGGTTCGCTCAGGGGCGATCGTGCGGTGTTGCTCCGCCGGCGAACTGCGGCCTGGTGCAGCTGACACGGTGGGGCAGGATGATCTGCGTGGCACCGACGTCCGGGATCCGGTGCGGGCGGCTCTGGTGCGGTTCGGCGAGCCGGCCGGTCGCTGGGTGCTCCTAGCATGCGTGCTGGGATCGGCGTTGGCGTTCATCGACGGCACCGTGGTCAACATTGCCTTGCCGCGGATCGGTGCGGCCCTGGATGCCGATGCGGCCGGGCTGCAATGGACCGTGAATGCGTACACGCTGACCCGGCGGCGTTTATCCTGCTGGCCGGCTCGTTGGGCGACCGGTTCGGCCGACGGCGGGTCTTCCTGGTCGGGGTCACCTGGTTTGCGCTCGGGTCGCTGCTATGCGGGGTGGCGCCGAACATCCAGACCCTGCTCGGGGCACGCGCGATCCAAGGCGTCGGCGGCGCCCTGCTGACCCCCGGAGCGCTGGCGATTCTGCAGGCCTCGTTCGAGCCCGCGGACCGGAGCAAGGCGATCGGCGCATGGTCGGGTCTGGGCGGTGTGGCCGGCGCGGCTGGGCCGTTTCTGGGCGGGTGGCTGGTCGAGGTGTCCAGCTGGCGTCTGATCTTTCTGATCAACCTTCCGCTTGCGGCGGTGGTGCTGCCTTCCGCTTGCGGCGGTGGTGCTGCTCGTCGCACTCAGGCACGTACCCGAGTCCGCCGACCCCGACGCGGTCCGCCGGCTGGACCTGCTGGGCGCCGTGCTGTGCGCGGCGGGACTGACTGGATTGACGTACGGGTTCACGGCCTGGCCCGAGCAGGGCCTGGGGGATGGGTGGGTCCTTGGGGCACTGCTGGTCGGCGTGCTGGGTCTGGCCGGGTTCGTCGCAAACGAGGCCCGCTCAACGCACCCGATGCTGCCGCTGGAGATGTTCCGATCCAGGACGTTCACCGCCACCAACATGGTGACCTTCGCTGTGTACGCGGCGTTGGCCGGGGTCTTCTTCTTCGTGGTGATCAACCTGCAGGTGGTCGCCGGCTTCTCGCCGCTGGCCGCGGGAATGGCGCTGCTGCCGGTGACCGTCATCATGCTGGTGCTCTCGGCGCGCGCCGGGGCGCTGGCCGGTCGTATCGGGCCACGAATCCCGATGACCCTGGGCCCGCTGATCTGTGCGGCCGGAGTGCTGCTGCTGTCCAGCATCGGCGCGCAGGCGACCTACACCACCGACGTGCTGCCCGCCGTCATCGTGCTCGGCCTGGGGCTGTCGCTGTCCGTCGCCCCGCTCACCGCGACCGCGTTGGCATCCGCGCAGGACCGCCACGCCGGGGTGGCCAGCGGGGTCAACAACGCGGTGGCCCGAACGGCCGGGCTGTTGGCGATCGCGACCTTGCCGTTGGCCTGCGGGCTAGGGTCCAGCTTCACCGATCCGGTGGCGTTGGGCCCGGCCTACCGCACATCGATGTTCATCTGCGCCGCCCTGCTGCTCGCCGGCGGCGCGCTGGCCTTCGCCACCATTCCCTCCAGCTTCGCGGTCATCAGCGCACAGGTCGCCGCCAGCCAGGGGGTGGCACAGACGCCCTTATGGCGCAGCCCGTGCCGCGTGCACTGCGCGGTCACCGGGCCCCCGCTGCACCCCAACCCCGCACCCGACAGCAGGAAGTAGCCCGCGACAGTCCGAGCTCGGGGACCGGCGTGTGCAACGCTGCCGGAGTCCGTAAGAGCGGCTGCTCACCCGCGGTCGAAGCGATCACCGTCGAGGGTGAGGCGATCGGCCGCTGCCAGGGCGGGCTGAGCAGCAAGATCGACCCGGCGGTCGACGGGCGTCGCCTGCCGATGCGCACCCTGCTGACCGAGGGCCAACGTGGTGACAACCCGCAGCTGCTGCCCTGCCCCGACGCCTTGACCAGATCGCCCACCGTGCCGCGAAAGGCTCCGCCGGTGGCAGGCCGCCCTCCTTCGACGCCGACAGCTACAAGGGCCGAACGTCGTCGAACGCTGCTTCACCCGTCTCAAGCAGTTCCGCGACCTGGCCACCGGATACGCCAAACGAGCCGCCGACCACGCAGCCGAAGCTGACCATCGCCGCGATCATCCTGGGGCTCCGCCAGGATTCACAGGACAGACCCTAGACAGTCGGCCAAGTCACAGCCCTAATGTCCCTTAGGGCTATTCATCTGACCGAACTGCCCTGGCGCTCGTGTACGGACGGAGCGGCGAGGACCTTCACGGCGTCAACTGGCGTACGTCGGAATACGCCACGGACGCAGGCGGTCCGGTGGCCGACGAGGGCGGCTTGGCCGGGCTCCTCATCCTGAGGTGAACGCTCACACTGTCGGGCGTGGGCGCTGGGGTGTAGCGGTTCCACACGTGATGGTCCAGTCAGATGAATAGCCCTAATGTCCCTAATGTCACCTAGGGGATCCGTCACCGAGTACGGTCTGGCCATCATCTCCCGACCCGCGTCCACTCACATCCCCAACCCGTCGGGGGCGGCGGCGCGGAATCTGTTGCGCGAACTCCACGATGAACCCATCCGGGTCGCCGAAATGCGCAGTGCGGTGACCCCACGGCCGATCGGCCGGCGCGCTGAGGATTTGCACGCCCATGTCCGCCACCCGGCGTACCTGCGCGTCCACGTCGGACACCATGAACACGATCTCGGCGGCTGGCCCCGGCGTCACGGCTCGGCCGGACAGCCACGCCGCGCGGCGCGCTTCGTAGAGCGCCAACCGCGTCTCCCCGGTGGCGAACTCCGCATAACCGGCATCCTCGAACTTGAACGGGACGCCGACGACGTCCCGGTAGAACGCGATAGACACCGTGAGGTCGGAGACGTAAAGGATGACGTATCCGAGGCCGTCCACTCCCGCAGGCTAGGCCAGGCCAGCCGCGGCCACCTCTGGCGTGAGATCGGACGCTCCGCAGCGCGGTCCGCGCAGCGCCGAAGCGGACGACACGACGCATCAAGCCGCCGACGACCTACACACACTGCGTGGCACGCGCCTCGCCAAGCTCGAGCGCACCCGCCGCTACCACGTTCCCGGCCAGGCCGCACCAACCATCGCCGCCCCTGCTCGCCCGCGCGATCACGTCGTCGCACCGATCTTCGCCGGCGTCCGCCGACCCGCCGCCGCGACCGCCCAAGACACGACCGCACAGGACACACTCGCATCGACCGCGATTAGGGCGACTCCGCGCTGGGATGCGAACCCTGTCCCACGACCTGGCCATCGACCCGGCAGCCTGACAACAAATTGTCGATCCTGCTTCGGCCTCTCTAGGGGCGCGCGGGGTAGATGCCCTCGACGGCGATGCAGTAGCAGGCGGTCAGGTAGGGCTGCATGTTGTCGTGCGCCTGGCCGCCGCCCTGGTTCGCGCAGAAGTTGCCGGCCATCTGGGTTCCGTCGGAGGCGCCGTAGGAGGAGCCGGCGGAGGTGAAGGCCGGCACGAGGTTCGCCGGGCTCTTGGAGGTGGCCGAGCCCGAGCCCTGCATGCCGTGGTTGTGGGCCGGCAGTTGCCCCGTGCTGAGGGTGACGGCCTCTTCGCCGGCGGCTTGGCCAAGCTGGTAGTCGCTAAGCCCTGGTCCCTGCCCGAACCCGAGCGGCACCCGCCCACGCAGGTCGGGCAGGCCGAAGGTCGTTCTGCCGTCGCCGCCGTAGGTGGTGCCCAGCAGCGAGAACAGCGCCGTGTTCTGCGAGATTGAGAGCAGCTGCCCGGCGCACACCGCCCACCCCACTGGTGCCCACCCGAACCCGAACAGCTGAATCTGGCCGATGAACGGCTCCATGTGCCGCCTCCTTCGTGGCGTTGTCACCGGCCGGAATCGGCGCGGTGCGCCAGATAGTACGGTTCGACGGGTTTGGTTGCACGCGGTAGGGTTCCCGACACTATGGGGGTTCGATGAGCGGGCAGACGAACACCAGGCCATCTGATGGACCTTGGCCGGCAGGCACCGCAGGCGACCGCGGCCGGGCACGGGTCGTGGCGGTGCTCGCCGGCGTCGTGCTGGCGTTCGTATAAATTCTGTGGTCGGGCGCGCCGGCGGCAGCCGCCGACACGCTAACCGTCAGCAACACCACGCCCATCGCTGTGCCTGCCAGCGGATCTGCCGACCAGCAGGGTCCGGGATCGCCGTACCCGTCGCCGATCACGGTCAGCGGCCTGAGTGGGACCATCTCGGACGTCAACGTCACCCTCAACGCGGTGAGCCACCCGATCGCCCAAGACATCGACGTGCTGCTGGTCGGCCCCGCCGGGCAGAATCTCGTGTTGATGTCCGACGTTGCGAACGGGGGCGGCTTCGGCGTCAACGGCACCCTCACGTTCGACGACGGCGCCACCGGCACCATCCCGGCCAGCGGCACGGTCGGCACCGGCACGTACCGGCCCACGAACGCCAACGACGGCGCCGACACGTTCACGGCGCCGGCGCCCGCGCCGTCCACGGCCACCGCGCTCTCGGTGTTCAACGGCACCAACCCCAACGGCCTCTGGCGGCTGTTCACCGTCGACGACACCAGCGGGGACATCGGCTCGATCGGTGGCGGCTGGTCGATCACGGTCACCACCGCCGCGGTCGCCCAGCCCGGGGCCCTGCAGTTCACGACCGGCGCCTTCCGTGGCGCCGAGGGCCAGGGCACGGTTCCTCTGACCCTGGAACGGGTCGGCGGCACCGACGGCGCGGTCTCGGTCACCGTGTCCACCGGCACCCCGGCGACAGCCACACCCGGAGTCGACTTCACCGCGCTGAGCCAAACGGTCAGCTTCGCCGACGGGCAGACCACGGCGACCGTCCCGTTCACCATCCTCAACGACACCGCCGTGGAGGGCGTCGATGAGACCCTCACCGTCTCGTTGTCCAGCCCCGGCGGCGGGGCCACGCTCGGCAGCCCGAACACGGCCGTCGTGACCATCGACGACAACGACGCGACCTTCGACACCACCCCGATCACCATCCCCGGCACCGGCACCGGCGGCGTGTCCGGCATGCCCGCGGCGGCGTACCCGTCGCGCATTCACATCACCGGCGCGCCGACCCAGATCGCTGGGGTAGAGGTCACGGTCACCGGGTTCGCCCACCAGGTGCCGGTCGACGTCGACATTCTGCTCGTGGGTCCGGGCGGGCAGAACGTCATGCTCATGTCCGACGTCGGCGGCCAGACGGCGGTGAGCGGGATCAACCTCACCTTCACCGACGCGGCCACCGCCACCATTCCCGCGGCGGGTCCGATGGCTAGTGGCCGGTATGCCGTGAGCGACGACGACGCCGGCGGAACGGATCCCTTCCCGGCGCCGGCGCCGGCCCCGTCGAACGCAACGAACCTGTCGGCCTTCCAGGGCATCAACCCCAACGGGGTCTGGAGCCTGTACGTCGTCGACGACGCCAGCGGCGACATCGGGTCGATCGCGGCCGGTTGGTCGCTGAACCTGCTGCCCGCCGTGGTGCCCTCGGCCGGCGGCCCCTACACCATCGCCGAGGGCCAGACCCTGACCCTCGACGCCACCGGCAGCGTCGCCCCGGTCGGTGCTGCCCGTACGCCTGGGACCTCGACGGCGACGGGCAGTTCGACGACGCCACCGGCGCCTCCCCGACCGTCTCGGCTGCCGACCTGGCCATCCTCGGGTTGAGCGACGGTCCCGCCGGCCCGAGGACCATCACCGTGCAGGTCACCGCCGCCCCCACGGTGCGCACGGCCAGCACCACGGTCACCGTGACCAACGTCGCCCCGGTCGCCACCGTCACGAATGTCCCGACCGGCGTGCTCGCCGGCAGCAACGCGAGCATGACGTTCGGCGCCACCGACCCCTCAGCCGCCGACACCGCCGCCGGCTTCACCTACCTGATCGACTGGGGCGACGGCACCCCCGCCCAGTCGGTGACCGCTGGCACCAGCACCGCCCTCGGCCACACCTACGCCACGGCCGGCACCTTCACCATCAGCGTCACCGCGACCGACAAGGACGGCGCCACCAGCTCCGCCACCTCGGCCATCACCGTCGACCCGGCCGTCACCGCCGACGCCGGCGGCCCCCACACCATCGCCGAGGGCCAGACCCTGACCCTGGATGCCACCGGGTCGGTCGCCGGCCCAACCGCGACGTACGCCTGGGACCTCGACGGCGATGGGCAGTTCGACGACGCCACCGGACCCACCCCCCAGCTGTCCCCCGACGAGCTGGCCGCCCTCGGCCTGGCAGACGGGCCGGCCGGGCCGCTGCCGATCACGCTGCGGGTGACCGACGGGCCTACGGCCGGCACGGCGACGACGACCTACGCGATCCGCAACCTCGCTCCGGTGGCCACCGTGCACGTCTCCGGCCCCGCTGTGGCCGGCATCGCGACAACCGTGAAGGTGGGCGCCGAGGATCCATCGCCGACTGACGCCGCGGCCCAGTTCGAGTACCGCATCGACTGGGACGGCGACGGACTGGTCGACGAGGTCGTGACCGGTCCGGCTGATCCGCCAGTGACGCACACCTATCCGAGCGCCGGGACCATCGCCCTGTCGGTCATCGCCGTCGACAAGGACGGCGCCGCCAGCACTCCCACGGCAGTGTCGGTCACGGTCAGCCCTGCCGCGCCGGCAGCCGGGGGTGGGACAGGCGCCGAGGAGACAACCCCGGAAACCACCGCGCAGGAGACCGCCGGCGGCCTGGCAGCCACCGGCGCCGACGTCGCCATGGCCGCCCTGACCGCGACGAGCCTGCTCGGCGCCGGCGTCCTGCTGATCATCCTGGCCCGGCGGCGCAACCCGCGTCGACGGACCTGACCGGAGCACGCACCGCCCTCCCCCTCCACCCACCAGACCCCAGACCCCAGACAACCGTGGGCGGCGCACCTGCGTCACACCGCACGTGGGCCTCATGGCGAAGTTATGGGGACGACCAAACGCCCATCGACACCCATGCGTTTGATGTCACCCAGCGCGGCGAGCGCCTGATCATCGATGCAGAACGAGCGCGACCCCTTGAAGACGGCTCCTACATCTGGTGCGGTGAGCTTCGGCTGTCGGACGCCCAGACTCTGACGATCCGCTAGGCACCGGTCTCACCGCCATCACGCACCGGCACGACCTGAATGCCAACAAGACGGAGCCGGTGGGGGTACAGGACGGCGGGACCGGGTGGCGCCCGGCCGGGCAGCCCGAACCGGTCAAGGTCCACGACTTCCTCCACACCACCGCCGGCGAGGCCAACCCCTACGACTGCTCCCATCGGGAGGCTGCTCGCCCTGAACCGTCTCTCGGGCGTGAATGCGGACGAGGGGGGTCCCCGCTCGGTTCGGAAGCGCCGCGAGGCGAGGCGCTGGCCGCGGTGGGTCGCGGCAACGGACTTGACAGGAAACCGTTTAGTTTCCTATCGTGGTCGGGTGTGGAGTTGGTGTTCCGGGCCTTGGCCGATCCGACTCGACGGGCGCTGCTGGATGCGCTGTTCGAGCGGGACGGGCAAACTTTGGTGGCCCTGACGGCCCGCCGCGACATGACCAGGATCGCGGTGGCCAAGCATCTGCGGCTGCTCGAGGAAGCCGGCCTGGTGGTGAGCCGGCGCCGGGGTCGGGAGAAGTTTCACTACCTGAACACGGTCCCGATCCGGCTGATCCACGACCGGTGGGTGAGCAAGTACACCGAGCCGTGGGCCGCCGGTCTGGCCGGCCTGAAGACTGAGTTGGAGCATCCGATGGAGAAGGTCTTCGAGATCTACATCCGCACTACCCCCGAACGGCTGTGGGAGGCGATCACCGACCCCGCGATCCGGGCCAAGTACCAGTTCGGGGCCGGCATCGAATCGGACTGGACACCCGGATCCCGCTACGCGTTGAAACATCCCAGTTCGGAGGGCCTACTCGCCGAAGGGGAGAACCTGCTCGTGGACCCTCCGCGACGGCTCGTGCAGAGCATGCACATCCTGTGGAGCGAAGCCGCCGAACGGGAAGGCACGTCACGAGTGAGCTGGCAGATCGAACCCGTCGGGGACTCGTGTCGGCTGATCGTGACCCACGACCAGCTCAGCGACAGCGCGCCACCGGAGCTGTACGGCGGGTGGCCGATGATCCTGTCCGGGTTGAAGACCTGGCTGGAAACCGGTCAGACCCTCACCACCCCCGGCTCACTGATGTACGGCCAGCCCTGAGCGACGCAGGAGGCACATCATGCAACCCACCACCATCACCGACGTGCGCACGATCGGGGTCAAGGTGACCAACCAAGACGACGCGATCGCGTTCTACGTCGATGCCCTCGGCTTCCAGAAACGCCTCGATGCCCCGATCAGCCCCACCATCCGATGGGTCGAAGTCGCGCCCGCAGGGGCGACCACCTCGATCGCCCTCAACGCGATCGAAGCCGCCACGGGCGTCGCGGCAGACACCGGCATACGTTTCACCGTGCCCGACGCCCAAGCCGAGCACGCGGCAATGCGGGCACGCGGCGTGAACGTCGGCGACCTCCTGCGCTTCGACGGGGTTCCGCCGATGTACAGCTTCGCCGACCCCGACGCCAACCGCTTCTACGTCGTGGAAGCATCCCGATGACAACCCGCACGGCCACTCACGCCACCACCGGCCGCGGATCGCTCGACAAGACGTTCACCGCGACCCTGCGCAAGAGCCGCGCCAAAGGCGGCTGGACCTTCGTCGTCACCGACTGGACCGGCGAGTACTTCGGCACCCACGGCCTGGTCAAGGTCGCCGGAACCATCGACGGGCACCCCTTCCGCAGTTCCTTCATGGCCCTGGGCGACGGCAGCCACAAGCTGCCCATCAAGGCCGAGCTACGCGACCTGACCAACAAGAACGAAGGCGACAGCATTACCATCCACCTCACCGAAAGGCTTTGATGATGACCGCGTCTAAACCCGACACCGCAACGCCGTAGGTGCATGCGACGGATTTACAGACAGGCCGGTGCGTTTCGCTTACCTGCGCGCGGCTGATGCGCGAGACGAACTCAGACACCCGGCGGACACGGGTGCGGTGGCCCGGGCCGATAAGGAGGTCGCCGAACCCATGGGCGAGCATGTAGCGGCGCGCCCCGGGGGCGGCGTCAACAGCCGGCCCCTGAGGCGTTCGCGACCGGCGGCTAATGACGCCGTCTGGCCCGGATGCGGTCCGGCGGCCAGCCTGGCCTCAAGCGCCCCAAGACATTCTCGCTGGACACGGACACGGCGCCCGACTCGACGTTGACCCGCCAGGGGCTCACTCGCGTGTCTCCCATGACCCACTGAGTTGTATGCCGCCAGGTACTGCAGGCGGGCTGCAGGACCGCGGTCGGGACCAGTTCATCGGGCAGCCCATGAACTCCATCGCTGCAGCCGGACGCGGATGAACGGCCCCAGCGGAGGATCCGTCGCGTACTGCGGGTACTTGCCAGCAAGCGCCGTGACGGCCTCGGACGTCTCGCCCCTAACGGCCTCCAACACTTGCGCGGTCCCCTCGGCGCGAACCCACCACGGGGCCGACCAGTTCTCGTCGTAGTGATCCACAAGGACACTCACTGCCGGGTTGGCCTTGATGTTGGTCAGCCTCGCCAGCCGCCCTGTCGACTTGGGCTTGGCGTCCACCGCCGTCCACAGCAGGTCCTCCATCACGACGAAGACGACGAAGACGACGAGAGACAACATGAGGCCGCCCCGCCGCGGTGACCGTGGCCAGCCGTGCCACCCGAGCGGACTCGAACCGAGCCACAGCCCACGGATGCACCCCACGACGCTAACCCCAGGATCCCGGTGAGGCGACCAACTGGGAGTCGCGCCGCGGACGCAACCATCAACAGGTACGTCGAGGACCTGGGCTGAGCTCGCGGGTACGCCTGCCATTTCCGTGAAGGAAGCGAGATGACCCGTCACGTCACGCCGTATGCCGGAACCGGCCAGAACCCCGAGGCGATCAGGGTCCACGTCGATCTGGCCGATCGCGCCGAGGTCGAGAAGTAGCGAGCGACCTCATACCGCCGAGTCCTCGGCCTCGCCGTGGGCGGTCGGACGGGACGACGGGGTCTCCGTGGGGAGTCCCCGTCGTTGTTGTCGGTCATAGCCTCGGGGTTGCTGAGTCTGAGACCGGGAGGCGTCATGGCCGACTACGCGACCCTACTGCGGGATCACGTCACACTCACCTGCCGTTCGATTGATCGGATCTTCCTGCAGGCGTACGTGCCGAAGTCGCAGACGGTTGGGGTGGGTGTGCCAGTTCCTGCGCTGGCAGCGCGGGTATGTGATCCCGTCGTCGGCGGCGTTCGGGAAGATCGGCGAGTCCCTACGTCGCGCAGGTGCACCGCTGGGCCAAGCAGAAGCAGGTGCCGGCGATCCGGTTCGAGAAGGGGGAGAACAAGGAAGCCATCGCCGCACCGTTGATCAAGGCCGCCGCGGCGGCTGGCGGGGACGGGCGGGTGGTGTTGATCGGCGTCGCGCAGGAGAAGGCGCCGGTGTGGCGGTCGTGAAAGGCCAAGGGCCAGGAACAGGCCGCTCATCCGCACATGCAGTGCGGGCGGCAGATGGCCTTCGTCAACCACTTCTACTTCTGTGGGACCCGGAGTGGGGCGGGGCGTTCTGGAAGACCAACGCCTACGCCCCGCACCCGATCTGGATCTGGCTCAACGGGCATGAGTGGGCCAAGCAGCAGGCCACCAAGGCCGGCATCGGTTACACGGCGTTGGACAACGGCTTCGGGTCGGCCACCGACCCGGCTGGGCTGCAACGGATCTGTGACCGGCTCGGCTCGGGGGCGGTGAAGAGCTTCTTCTGGCGCTGGGTGCATCGGCTGCCGTCCCCGTTCACCGCCGCGGACCGGCGCGCGGGGTATGTGTACGGGCGTTTCGCCAGTTCGAGGTGTCCGACACCCGGGTGTTTGACCGGCCGGCCGCTGGCCGGGCGTTCTTCGAGCAGGTCATCCGTGACCACCTCGACGTGGGTCGCCCGTCCTCGGTGGCGCTGATCTTCGACCGGCGGGTCACCGTCAAGACCGCCGGGGTCTTCCGGACCAAGGTGGTCACCCACGGGGTGGACCCACAGCTGCGCTGCTATTACAAAGCCACACGGCTCAAGCAGTACTTCAAGTTGCGACACGAGGTCGCACGTTGCGAGTGGACTCGCAGACAGGAGGGCCGACTGATGTCGGTGGCGTAGTTCCGGGCCCGTGCTCGATGGTCCGTGCCCGCTCTGACGTGCGCTGCCGGTAACGGTGGGGTGCGAAGCTCAGGGTTCAAGCCCGAGGGTCCTCGTTCCATCCGGGGGCTACAGGTGAGGGCAAGGCCGGACGGGTGAATCGCGTGAACCTCCGTTGATGTCTCGTTAACTGCGGCCTCGCTGATGGGTTGCTCGCGCGGGGTTTAGGGGCTGGCCGTTGGGAAGCGGCAGGCGCCGGTCGAGGATTTGTGGTCGGCCGGGTGAGCACCGCCGCCCCCGGGATACAGGAGGCACCCACCCCGGCCGTGGCTCGTGCGTGTGGAACGTGGAAACCCCGTCCGGGTCCGGGCGCGGCGACGTGCTCGGTAAGCCGACCGTGAGGAAGGCTCAACTCCTCGGCGGGACAAGGATGACCCGAGAAGCAAACGCCGGCGGCCGAAAGGCGGCAGGAAACCGGGACAGCAATGGTCAGCCCCTCCGCTGGCCGTGCCGGATAACTGGCCGGATACGGGACGAGTGCCCGGACCCGAAAGGGTGCTGACGCGGGTCAGGTGAGCCTGTGCGGAGACAACGACAACGACACCGGAACCGAAGGGCAAGTTGGACACCATGACGACGGGATCGACAGCATCATCCCTCGGCGCCGTCGCCGTGGTGAACGGACCGGAGGACGAACCCCTGGACTGGTCTGCGATCGACTGGCAGACCGTTGAGGAGGACGTACGGCGTTTACGGCAGCGGATCTTCACGGCGTCGCAGGCGGGGGACCTCAAACGGGTCCGCAACCTGCAGAAGTTGATGCTCCGGTCCCGCGCCAACACGCTGGTCAGCGTGCGACGGGTCACGGAACTCAACGCTGGCCGCAAGACGGCGGGCATCGACGGGCAGGTGGTGCTGCTCTCATCGGTCAAGGCTGAACTGGCCGAGTGGGTTCAGCGCCGATCTGAGCCGTGGCTGGCCCGACCGGTCAAGCGGGTGTACATCCCGAAGGCAGGCGGAAAGCGCCCGCTCGGCGTTCCCGTGATCATCGACCGGGTGCTTCAAGCCCGTGTCGTCAACGCGCTGGAACCCGAGTGGGAGGCACGGTTCGAACCGAGGTCCTACGGGTTTCGGCCGGGTCGTGGCTGCCACGACGCGATCGACGCCATCTTCCACGTTGCCAGGGGAGCCAACCCCCAGCGATGTTGGGCGCTGGACGCGGACCTGGCGGCGGCGTTGGATGTGGCATCACACTGCTCCTTCGTCTGATGTGGTGGGTTAGAACAAGCCGTCTGCGGGGGCAGGAACCTTTATTCGCAGGCCTTTTCGGCGTCCGGTGCGTAGGTGGACGGCGTCGAGTTCGCCGCGCTTGACACGCTGCAACACGGTCTGTCGTGACACGCCGAGGGCGTGGGTGGCTTCGAGCATGGGCAGGTAGCCCTCTGGTGCGTGCTCGACGAAGCGGGCGCGCAGTTCGTCGGTCAGCCGGATCCGCCAGGGGGCGCCGGGGGTGGTCTGCTCGGCCGGGATGAACCCGTCGTTGACCCATCGGTGCACGGTGGAGGCAACGACGCCCAGTTCCCGTGCGGCCTGGATGATGCTGACGGGCTCGGGGTCTGCTGGGGCACTGTCGGGTTGGTAGCAGGGGATCTTCCAGTGCGTGCGCAGGTTGGACACGATTGAGGCCGTGAAGGTTTGGCCGCGGGCGCTTCGGCGACCTTGCCGGTTGAGGATGCCGGCGATGGTCGCGTCGGGGTGGTGCGCGGCAAGGCGGCGGACCAGGGCGAGGGTGTCCTCGTCGGTGCGGATCGTCGGTGGCGCTTGTCGGGGCAGGGCGACGGTGAGCTCGGCCAGCGCCCCACCACGCCAGCGCAGCGTCAGCTCGGCCCGCTTGGCCTGCTGGTCGACGCCGATGATCACCTCGTCGAGCAGGGTGCGCAGCAGCTCTTTGCGGTCACGGTCTGTCGTGGTGGCCGCCTCCCACACCGTCGCGACGTCGGTGCCCAACGCTAGGATCGCGGTTTCCTCTTGCGGGGTAAGGGTTTTCGGCCGTTGAGCCTCGCGCCGGCCGAGTTCGGCTTCGGCGTCGGCGAGGCTGCGCAGCGCCTGTTCCCAGTCGGCTTCCAGGCCGCGGGCGACCAGCCGGTTGTCCGGGTCGACGGCCAGGTAACGCCGCTCGGCCTTGGCGGCCTGATACCGGGCCCGTTCGACCTCACGGCGCCACTGCTCCAGGGCGGCGTCCACGCCGTGTTCCAACTGGGCTGCAGCGGCCAGGCAGGCGTGCAGCCCGGCTGGGGCCAGCGCGGCCAGGAACGCCGAGGTGACCGCGGCGTCGATGCCGACCCCGCCGACGCGCAGGTGCCGCACGCCGCGGCCCTCGACCAGCTGCCCGGTGCCGGTGCAGTAGTAGCCGGGGGTGGACTTACCACGGCCCTGGTAGAAGACCGCGAGCTTGCGCCCGCAAGTGCCGCATACCGCCAGGCCTTGCAGCAGCGCGGTCCCTTCCCGGATCGCGCCATCACCGGCGGCGTGGGCGACCGGGCGGGTGTTGGCGTTGATGCGGGCTTGGTTGCCCTGGTAGGCGGCCCAGTCGATGAATCCCTCGTGGTGCTCGGGAATGAGCACCTCCCAGTCGTTGACCGCCAGCCGGCGGCGGCGCTGGTGCACGGTGCCGTCCTGGTCCACGCGCCGCTCCTGACGGGTCTTGCCGTAGGCGTAAGCGCCAGCGTAGGCCGGATTGGTCAGCACATGATGGACCGCCGTGTATGTCGGGGTCACCCAGTCCAGCTCGGCTATTCCGCTGCGTTGCAGCGGGAACGACAAGCCCTCGCCGCGCAGCCACAGCCACGTGGCGCGCACCGAGCCGCACCCGGCGAACCTGTCGAAGATCGCGCGGATCACCCCGACGACTGCCTCGTCCGGATGCAGCCGCACCTGGCCGGGTTCCTCGCCCCAGACCAGTCCGACCGGCAGCGGGCGGCGCAACTCGCCGCGGTGCGCCTTGTTGCGGATCCCGCCGTCCAGACGGGCACGCAGCACATGCAACTCGGCTTCGGCCATCGTGCCCTTGAGCCCGAGGGTGAGCCTGTCGTTGAACAACGCTGGGTGGTAGACGCCGTCGGTGTCGGCCAGCAGCGTGTCGGTAAGTCCGGCCAGGTCCAGCAACCGGTACCAGTCGCTGTTGGAGCGGGCCAGCCGAGACACCTCCAACGCGAGCACGATCCCCACCTGCCCAAGCGCGACCAGACTGGTCAACTCGGTGAACCCTGACCGCGAGCTGCCCTGCGCGCCAGAGACACCCAGATCGGCGTCGATCACCCGCACCGCTTGGCGTGACCAACCCAAGCGCACCGCCCGCTCGACCAACGCGTACTGACGGTCGGTGGACTCCTGGTTGCGTTCGACTTGGCTGGCACTGGACTGACGCACGTAGACGACCGCGGCGCGGCGCACATGCGTGGGCGTGATCTTCGGGTACTCACTCATCGTCGGCCTCCTGCCCGGCCAGCTCGGGGGCGATCGCCTTGACCATCAACCGCGTCAACACCCCGACCACGACGGCCTGATCGTGATCGCTGAGCGCTTCCAGCACGGTCGGCCGCGGCGCTGTCACGCCGGGCAGGTCCAGAGCGAGCTGATCGGGGACGAACATCGGCGGCCTCCTTGCTGGACTGCTCACCAGCGTCAACCCGCCGGGATGCCACCTCGGGAAGCAACGCGGCAACCACCCTCACCGCATGCAACAGGTCCTGCAGCGAACCCAACGTGCCTGAGCCGGCCACCCGCTCCACCGTGCATGCGTCGGTCCACCCGGCCGGCATCAACGTCTTACTGCCATCGGGCAGCACGACCAGCAACTCCAGCACGCCGTGCCGGTGCATTCCACCGAGCACGGCCAGCGTTCGTCCCTCAAACGGGTGTCGGCCGCGGGTCACCCGCGCCGAGGCCGGCAACGCCTCGAGACGGGTAGTGTGTCGCGGCCTCGTTCGACCGAATCGATCATGCTCACTTGGTCAGCCAGCTCGGCACGTTCCCAGCCACGGAATTGATCGCCGGATGGCTCAAGGCAGGCGTCATCGAGGAGGGTCGGTTCGCCCCCACCGAGGAGGGAACTCCGCAAGGAGGGGTGATCAGCCCGTTGCTTTTGAACGTTGCCTTGCATGGGATGGAACAAGCCGCCGGGGTCCGTTATCAGACAGCCGGTGCTCATGCCGGAGCGACGGTACCGGGCTCTCCGGTGTTGATCAGGTACGCCGATGACCTGGTCGCCCTGTGCCACACCAGGGACGAGGCCGAGCAGGTCAAGGAGCGGCTTGCCGCATGGCTGACGCCCAAGGGGCTGACCTTCAACGAGGACAAGACGCGCATCGTCACCCTCAACGACGGTTTCGACTTCTTGGGGTTCACCGTCCGTCGACAATCGGGCAAGCTGCTGATCAAACCAAGCAAGGCGGCGCTGAGACGAATCCGGGAACGGTTGCGCACCGAAATGCGTGCCCTGCGAGGGGCCAACGCGGCGATGGTGCTCGTCCGGCTCAACCCCATCATCAGGGGGTGGGCCGCCTACTACCGGACGGTGGTGTCCAGCCAAGCGTTCCAGGCGCTGGATGCCTACCTGTGGCAGCTCACTTACAAGTGGGCCAAGCATGGTCACGCGAACAAGTCGAGACGCTGGATCATCAACCAGTACTTCGGCGCGTTCAACAAGTCCCGGCGGGACCGGTGGGTGTTCGGCGACCGCGGCAGCGGCGCCTACCTCGTCAGATTCGCCTGGACCAGCATCGTCCGACACCGGATGGTTAAGGGCAAGGCGTCTCCGGACGATTCCGTCTCGCCGGCTGCGGCGGTGGGTCGCTGCGGCTCCCGTCGGGGTTGGGGCATTGGCCGTGGTCGTGCTTGGCGCCCTATGCGTGCGCCGTCCCGCGGATTCCCCAGTCAGCCCGTCCTCGACCACAACGCTCCGACCGTCACCACGCCGGCCGCTTCGGCGGATGGCGCGGAACGGACCGGCATACCAGCTGTGGGACTGCCAACCGCGGCTGCCTCGGAAGCCGGGCCAGCTGTTCGGCGATAACCGTGGCGGTCCCGCGCGTTGCCCGCCACTGCCGCGCCCGCGTCAGCCGCCCCAAGCAGCGGCCATGTCGAACACCCTCGCGTCATATGCCCGAAGGAAAGGCCGGCGTAACGACGAGCAGGCCCATCGAGATGACGTTCGCGACCACGCGAAGCTGGAGCCGCGCAGGACGATACCCAGCGCGGCAATGGTCAGTGGGACGAACAGCGTCAGCGTGATCGAGGCGTAGGCCTCTGAGAACGACGTCCACAGCACGACGAAGATGAAGATCAACCAGACGTGGTTGGCCTCCCAGACCGGCCCGATCGAGTGCTCGATGACCGCCCGCGGACCCGCCCCTCGCTGCGCCCCACCAGCACTGAGGTCCCAGAACCCGGCGCCGAAGTCGGCGCCACCGAACACGGCATACGCAGCCACCCCGGCGATGAGCACCACCGCCACGGCGGTGCTCATCGCAAGGCCTCCTTTTCGACCTCCGCTGCAGGCATAGTCGGCGGACTCGGTCCGTACGGTCCTTCGTGTTCGATGAATCCGCCAGCCCGGCGGAACCTCCTGCTCATGGCGCGCAGGACGAGAATCGTTGTGATGCCGAGGGCGAGGTAGAGAACGACGATCGCGCAGAACGTGATCCAGACGCCGGTGTTGCCGGTGGCGGCGTCGGCAACCTTCATGTGGTTGTACACGATCCACGGTGTCGGCCGACCTCGGTGACGACCCACCCCGCCTCCATGGTGATCACGGCCAGCACACCGCAGGAAGCCGCAAGCCGCAAGAACCACCTGGATTTGGGCATCCGGCGGCGGAACACCCAGCTGGCGCCGTACCACAGCGACAGCAGGAACAGCAGCGTGCCCAGGCCGACCATGACGTCCCAGGCCAGGTGCACGCTGTTGGTCTGGCGGATGGTCGGCGCGTCGCCGGGCGGCACGGTGTCCAGGCCCTGCACGACCGTCGCCTTCCCGGTGCTCGGGTCGGACAACCACGAGGCCAGCCCGCGGATCGGGATGCCCCCGCTGACGGTGCCGTCCTCGTTGAGGTGCCCGAGCAGGGTCTCGGGGACGTCGCTGCTGGTCGTCGGCACCAGCTCGATGGCCGCGAACTTCACCGGCTGGTTGTTGTAGACCCAGCGCGCCAACGAGTCCCCGACCCCCATCTGGATCGGTGAGGCGATTGCGGCCACGGTGAAGGCGATCACGAAGCCCAGGTGGTGGTACCGGTCGCGCTGACCACGCAGCATGGCGGTCGCGTACACCGAGGCCACCAGGAACCCGCCGACCAGGTACGCGGCAATGATCATGTGCGCGGCCTGCAGCGGCATCGAGTCGTGAAGATCACCTCGATCGGGTCCACCTGGACCACGTTCCCGTTCGAGTCGAGGGTGAAGCCCGACGGGGAGTTCATCCACGCGTTTGCGGCGACGACGGAGATGCTGCCGAAAATCCCCGCGAGCGTGATCGGAACGCCAGTCCAGAAGTGGGTCCACGGCCCCAGCCGGCGCCACCCGAAGATGTAGATCGTGATGAAGATCGCCTCGGTGAAGAAGAACAGCCCCTCGAACGCGAACGGGACACCGAACGCCTCACCCTACCGGCCCATGAACCGCGGCCACAGCAGACCGAACTCGAAGCTGAGCACCGTCCCGGTCACCGCCCCCACGGCGAACGTGACAGCCATGTACTTCGACCACCGCTGAGCCAGCACCAGCGCGTCCCGGTCGTCATGGCGCAGCGCTCGATAGTTCGCGATCAGCGTCATGAACGCCCAAGACACGCCCAGCGGCACCAGAATGATGTGGAAGCCAAGCGTGAACGCCATCTGGGCCCGGGCCCACGGCACGGGGTCCACAGAAGCAACCCCCGCCAGGCCGCTCAACACCGAGATCACGGTAGGCCACGCCTCCTCTTGCCCGTCACACGATGGGTCAGCGCGCCAGCGGCGCGGTGACACCAGGAGCGTCATGGTGTGGAACGGCGTCCAGCATCCTCCGCAGAGGATGAGGTGCGCAACCAACACCAGCCGGTGGGAAGGCGGCGGCCGAGCGCTCACTCCCGACAGGATCCGAGGCCGCCGGACGGTCAAGGCCGCGGGGCCAAACCGCGGCGAGCTTGGCAATCGAATGGAACACCAGCGGAATAGCGCACAGTGGCAGCTGGTGCTCCCCAGGGAAGTTGAGTCCAGCAAAGTGGTGTACGACGGGAGCCGGTGAGCGTGTCCCGACCCGACAGTGGGGCGGTCACCGGGTGATCCGTCGAGTGATCTCTCACAACGACTCGAATGGACAACCACGATGACCGCCGAACCCAGTATCGACCCCGAGCAGTTCTTGCACGAGCACCTGGCGCAGGCCAGTCCGGAACTGGATGCGTGAGCTGTTGGGCTCGTTCATCAATGGTTGTCATCGGCGCAGAATGACAGCGTGTGCGGCGCCGAGTACGCGTGCGCAGCGGTGAGCGGACCAACCCGTAACGGCTACCGGCACCGGCGTGCGGGGTGCGCGAGGAGGGATGCGCGTGCCCGACGCCACCATGATGAAGTCACAGGCGGACGAGGGAGCCTTCCCACCGGCCATCGGCGGGGGGCAGCGCTCGGCCGCGCCCGAGCCGGCGTCTGTCCGCTCCGTCGCCGGTCAACGGCCCGGATGGCTTGTTTCGGCAGGGCCACTCGGCGGGCTCGCTTGCTAGTCCGGCCCTGCCAGCGCGGCGGCGGGCCCGGCCGCCTGGGTTGGACATCGAGTCAGCATTGTGGCGCCGGATGTCTATCACTCTCAGGCCGGGGCTGCTGGGTTCGCGGCGGCTGAGCGGGCTTGTTTGCGGCTGGCCAGCAGGTATTTGACGGCCTCCATGGTGAGGTAGGCGGTGACGACGGCGATCAGGATGGGTGCGGTTTGCAGCGCTCCGACCTGGGTCAGGAACGCGGCCATCAGCACCATGGAGAACGGCGCGGGCGCCAGGGCCCCGGGCACGGCGGCGAGCAGGCAGGTGAACGCCAGTCCCAGTGGCACGCCGGGGATGACCTGGTGGACGAGCGCCCCGGCGGTTCCGCCGATGAACAGCGCGGGGAAGATGGGCCCGCCGACAAAGCCGCTGCCCTGGCTGACGGCGAAACTGAGCATCTTGCCCAGCAAGGTGGCCACCAGCAGGCCCAAGCCCAGAGTCCCGGCGTCTTCCAGTACCGTCGTGAGCTGATCACTGCCAGAGAACATCGTCAGCGGCAGTGCCACTCCGACGATACCGAATACCACGCCGCCCAGCGTCGATTTCGCGATGGCCGGGGCCTTCAGTCGGCCAAACAGCCGCGCCGCCGCCATCATGAACCCGGCCAGAACCGTCACCACCAGAGCCGCGAACAGGCCCAGGGGCACCCGGCGAGTAGCTGCCACCCCTCGAACGTGTAGGGCGGCACCTGGTAATCGTCAAGGAACACGGCGCCGGCGACGGCGAAGTAAATGCCGAACGAGACGCTCGATGCCACGATCTCCGCGGCGAGGGCCTTGGTGAGCCGCTGCCCGCCCGGGCGGGCGAGCTCCAGGATAAGCAGCACCACGATCACCGTGCTGGAGAACAGCCCGCCGTAGGCGCCGGCGAAGCCACCCAGGGTGTTCACCTGGGAGTCCTCTTTGCCAGCGCCCTTCGCTGGGCGAGCCAACTGCCCGCCCCGCCGCCCATGGCGCCCAGCGCCTTTTCCGGGCCGAGGCTGGCGCCACCGATCAGCGACACCGTCGAGACGGCCACGATCCCCGGCACCAGTCCCGGGTCGACGTGCTCGTCGTGCAGGTCGGCGAACAGGCCAGGAACCTGCTGGGGCAGGCGGGTCAGACGGCGCAGCAGCGCGACCACGGCACCTGCCGCCGCGGCGACCGCCACCCACCACCAATGCCCGCCGAACCAGCCCGGATCGGAATCGCTGTACCACTTGCCCCCGAGCTGGATCACTCCGATGAACACCAGGCCGGCGACCGCGCCGAACACCCCCAGGGCCACCGCGTAACCCATCAGGACCCAGAACTCCCGCTTCTGGGTGACCGGCGGCGTCGCGGCCGGCCCGGATGAGATGCTCACGACGCGGACCTCAGCGGAGCCGAACTCCCACCATGCGACGGCCGCCAGCACCAGAGTGGACCGTCTCGGTCAGCTACCTGGCACATCGAAGAGCCCCCGCCTCGTGCATATCGCCTCCACCCCCGACAGGCTTCCAGATGAACGCACATCGGGGCACCGCCTTCCACCGCGGCAGAGCACAAAGCCGGGCCCAGGACCAGCGGAAGGCCCCCGAACCGGGCGTGGCATGACCATATCCGGAATGACAAGAAGGGAAGTCTAGATCGCCGAAGGCCCCGGCGAGGCGCTGTTGACCGCCAGCCAATTTGCACACGACGGCCTCGTCGTCGATGCGGATGTGGCGCATCATGTTATGAGCGTGCTGGCGACATGATCAGCGGGACGGCGTCGGGTCGAGAGAGCCGTCCTTCTCGAAGTAGCCGCAACCCACAAGCAGCTGCCGCGCCGCTTCCGTTCCTCGTCGCTTCGCGTCTGCCGTGCGGGTCGGCTTGCCCACGACAAGATCGTCCTCTCCTGCGTCATGGGGCGCGTATCCCACCTCGGCGTGGCCAGCGGCCCCTCGCTGGTGCGGCCGATCGTGTGCAGGCTCAGGTCGTTGGTGCAGAGGACCTTATCCACACTTCTTCCTCGCGGACCTGACGTCATCGTCCGCACTATCGGTGGCGGTCAACACGGGGCCTCTGTTGACCGCCACGCAATTTGCACACGATGGCGTCGTCGTCGATGCGGATGTGGCGCATCATGTGATGCCCGTGCTGGCGACATGATCAGCGGGATGGCGTCGGGTCGAGAGAGCCGTCCATGTCGAAGGTTGCTGCGACCCACAAGCAGCTGCCGCGCCGCCTCCGCTCCTCGAGGCTTCGCGTCTGCCGGGCGGGTCGGGGTGCCCTCGACAAGATCGTCCTCTCCGGCGTTATGGGGCGCGTGTCCCGCCTCAGCGTGGCCAGCGGCCCCTCGCTGGTGCGGCCGATCGGGTGCAGGCTCAGGTCGTTGGTGCAGAGCACCTTATCCACACTTCTTCCTCACGGTCCTGACGTCATCGTCTGCAGAGTCAGTGGCGGTCAACAGGCCTTTCGCGCGGGATGATGGCTCGGCCGGTGAGTCCATCTGGCCGGCAACCCACGGTGACTCCGGCGCGGGGCTCCCAGCCAACAAACCGACCACCGGCAGAGCTGGCTGGGGTTGTGCCGCGTCGACCCCCGGGCAGGGCCCGCCTCTTGGCCCTGCCCGGGCTTCCTGCCCTGCCGGCGCCGTAGAGGCTCCGGGGTCAAGGGCGGCCGCAGGCCGTCGCAACAGAGGCGCTGGAGGGCCACTTCGACGCCCACGACGCCCAGCTCGCCCACTCGATCCTGCACCGGCTGAACCTGGTCGAGCAGGCCCTCGCAGAGAGGTCGACCACAGCACCAACGTGGCCCGCCAGCCGTGGGCAGGCCCGATCAAACTCCGGCAGACCATCCCCGGGGTTGGCGAACGGGTCGCCCAGGCGGTCGTGGCCGAGACCGGTCCTGGTAAGTCACGGAATGGTCACGCACGCGTGCTGGTTCGGACAGGAAAGTCCGCTACCAGTCGGCCACTACAGGACGTCACACGGGGCCGTACATCGGCACTCGGTCGGCTATCGCCAAAGGCCCGCACAGATCGACTCGAACGCGCAGTCGAGCGCCCCCGATCGGTGAAGGGCCCATCAGCGGGCGCTGGCAGCCAACACCAGGCGCGGGCGGCGGTTACGTCCCGTCCGTGGCGACAGTCAGTGAGACTGCTCCTCGCGCCACACCTTCGAGCCCGCCTCAGCGGCGACCTTGAACTGATGCATTCGTCTGTGGGCCATCTCGGCCGGAGACTCATCCATTTGCGCGACCCACTTCCTGGCTGCCTGACCAAGGGCGGTCGCCGACAGCGCGGCTCCGATCAGCCACAGGCTCCCACCGATACATAGCAGCGCGACGCCGCCGCGAAGCAGGCGCGCGTCGAGTTCGAAAGTCGGTCGCGAAGCGGCGTTGGTCATCAAAGTCCCTTTCGTCTTGAAGCCTGCACAGCAGCGCAATCTCACCTGAGGGGCCAGCCTGGGCCGCCTCCGACGCGACCCCAAGGTTAGTTGGCGAGTTCACCTAGTTTGCGTCTGACCGCCGGCGAGGTTTCCCCTCCCGCCTGCCGCATGCTTGGAAGGTTGGGGTACAGAGCGGCCACCTCGATGAACCACATCGAAGGCCGTCTGGGCTGCGCTCATTGTCGAAGGTCGCACGCCCCCGGCCGCGAAACAAGCCCGCATCTCGATCTTGGAGCCGGCGGGACACGGAGTCTCCCCTTGTCGAGACAAGCAGCGGCTTGCGGCCGCGCGCTGACGTCGTCGCGCACTGAGCGGCCGACATCGGGCGAAGCCGACATGAAACCCTTCATTGGCACAACGTTCGCTCCCCTCATCCAGAAGCAAGGGTGTGGGGATACCGCCCCTGACCCTCAGCAAGACCGGACTCAACAGCGGCTCACAATCACGTGGCAAAGCCGCTGGCGAGTTGCCCGGTCCCTCCGGGTAAGGGGTGGCCGCCCCCGCTGCGCCCATCGCGGCCGGGATGGCCGCGGCTGCCAAAAGGGTCCAGCCGCGTTCATGGCCACGCACACCTGTGCGCACTACCGTCCGGCCCATTCGGCATGTCGAGGCCATCACTATCCGTACGGGACCGCAACAATGACCCGGTGAGCGCCCGCCCGACGCTCACCGGACCGTCACGGAGAATCCACAAGACTCGGGACGTCCTAGATGAACACTTGGAGGGAACGTGAGCACAGCTAGGTCGAGCAAGCCGTTGGCCGCATGGACGAGCGTCGTGGCCGCGATCTTAATGATGATCGTCGGCGTGTTCCAGATAGTCCAGGGGCTAGCTGCGCTCATCAACGGACCAACCTTCTTCGTCTCCACCCCGAAGTACTTCCTCACCCTCAACACCACGACGTGGGGATGGATCCACCTCGTCCTCGGGATCCTCGTGTTGGCCGGAGGTTTCTTCATCCTCACCGGCAACGTCGTGGCCCGAACGGTCGGCATCATGCTCGCCGCTTTGCAGGCGGTAGCGAATTTCATCTGGCTGCCGTCCTACCCCCTGTGGGGAATCATCGTCATCGCACTCGACGTGCTAGTGATTTGGGCACTCGCCACGGTGCGGCTGGACCAAGCGGAAGTGTGATACCCACTGAACCGCACCAGGGTCGGCTAACGTCCAATTCGCCAATGAGGGTCAAGCCAGCGGCCAGGACCGTACAGGCCTGTAAGAATCACGGGCCCGCTACGCCGAGGTGCTCGACGGGGTAGACCGCTTGTTTAGTTCTGGTTGATGCAATCTTGGCGAGGAGTTCGTCGGCGGGTATGGCCCAAGATGAACGGCGGCGCCTTCGTTCCAGCGGTCGATCCAGTTCTCGGTCGCTGCGGTTAGGTCGGCCCGGAGGTGAAGCTGACGCGGCAGAAGACCGTGGGGGGTGATGATCGGGAAGAGCCACTCGACGAGGGTTGAGCAGCTGCAGCCGGTCGGGTGGAGTGGATGGGAACTTCGGGTTCTTCACAGGCCCACCGCCATGCAGACTCGGCTGGCCCGGCAGGCCGCCCTCACCGGGCATCTCAAGGCGGGCGGCCATAATGCGATGTGCTCAACAATGGATCGTCACCCGAAGCTGTGGGACCCGTCGGGCAGCGTGGCGAGCAGCGTTGGCCGATGGCGGGCGCGGTCCTCGCGGCGGGGGTGCTGCACCAGCTGCTCCCAGCGGACTTTCGGGTATCCCCCCGCTGGATCTACCCGATGTTCCTGGTCGCGTTCCTGGTAGTGCTGATCGTTGGAGACCCTGGTCGGATCGACCGCCAGTGACGCTGGCTACGGGGTGACGACAGGGTTTGATGAGCGCGCTGATCACCTGCGTGAACGCGTTCGCCGCAACCCGCCTGGTCGTGGGCATCTTGGGGAGTACGGCGTTCGTCACGGCGGGGCAACTTCTGGCGATCGGTGTTGTCATCTGGCTCACCAACGTGGTCGCCTTCGCGCTCTGGTACTGGGATCTCGACAACGGCGGCGCGGCGGCCCGGGCGGCGGGGTCGACCACGACCACCCCCGCGCTGGTCTTCCCTGAGATGACCTTGCCCGAGTTCGCCCCGCCCCGGTGGTACCCGCGGTTCGTGGACTACCTGACGTTGTCGTTCAACACCGCCACTGCGTTCAGTCCCCCGGACGTGTGTGCGATCAAGCCGTGGGCCAAGCTGATGATGATCACCGAGTCGGTCATCTCGTTGTCGCTATTCTCTCTGGTTGTCGCCAGAGCCGTGAACATCCTCTGAGGGCGCCCCAACGAAAACTGAAACAAGCGATCTAACACACCACTGGGTCGTCGTCGCGCCCGGGCGGGCATCGAGCCGCGGAGCCCGTGTGGGGCGTGCGGATAGGCCCCACTGCGGGGCTCGACCCGTGCATTGGCGCGTACCGTGAAAGCACCGGCCACGTGCTTCCCGCCTCAGGCGTCCGGATGCCCAGGCGACCAGCCGGGGGTGCGCCGTCACCGTGTCGAGGCGTGGACGGGCGTGCGCTCTGGCTCTTGAATCCCAGGTCGCGGCTGACCTGCTCGCACCTACCACCGCAGGGCTGCCTCGACAGCGCCGCTCAAGACTGGAGCGTCAGATGATCCAACAGGCTTACCCGTCCATCGACTGGCTAGGCGACACCTCTCCCCTCTGGAGTCTGACCGGGAGCTTCACCACCATCGACCTGATCGCGGCGACGACCGGCGCGCTCAACGGCTCACTTCTGGCCCGCCGACCATCCCATTACCGCAACTACACGATCGTCGGCGTGCTGCTCATGGCCGTGCTCGGTGGAATATCTGGCAGCGTCACCCGCGACATCCTCGTCAACGAGGTCCCCGCCGCCCTCACGAACCCGGCCTACATCACCCTGAGCCTCGCCGCCGGCATCGCCGGATACCGAATGGCATTCAAGCCC
The DNA here is from genome assembly GCA_963724925.1 of uncultured Actinomycetota bacterium. Taxonomy (GTDB): domain Bacteria; phylum Actinomycetota; class Actinomycetes; order Actinomycetales; family Dermatophilaceae; genus Phosphoribacter. The sequence goes on from CAVRXF010000015.1 coordinate 26,020, forward strand.
GGCCAGCTCTTCCGCGAGGGCCTGTTCGAGCTGGTGACGTCAGCCTCGTTGTCCTGGTTCGCCATTGTCGCGGCGCAGAAGGGCGTTCAGGTGGGGCTGCCCGTCATCGGTGTGCTCCTGCTGGCGGTCGTCGCGGCCACCGCCAGCCGGTACTTCATCGACCTCACCAGCGGCGTGCCACCGAAACTGTTCGTACAAGGCGAGTGGTACGTGGGGACCGCACTGCTCGCCAGCCTCGTCTGGGTCATCTGCGACGCCACCGGTCTGAACGTCTGGATCTGTGCTGGCGTCGCGTTTCTGGTTGCCTACACCGTGCGGGTGCTGGCGATATACCGGGGCTGGGAAGAGCCGTTGGCCAAGAAAATCCCGGATGTGGACCGGCCCGACGACGGCCAGCCCCTGCTCGGGCCCAAGCCGAAGGGCAAGTCCGAGCAGGAGCCTCGAGACCTCGGCCTCCTCGCCGAGGACGGCGCGGACGAGGACGAGGCCTAGCCCGACTGGCTGGGAAACCCCCGATCTAGGCTGAGCTCCTGCCGCCCCAGCTGGCGATCGTGCGGCGGTGTTGCGGCGACCAGCCACAAGGCCGGAACGCCCTCCACGCGGTATGTCGGACGAGCGTAGCCGTCCTCAGCGCGGCAGAGCGGATGCGATGCCCCGCCCATTTGAGGGTAGGCCAGAGAGCGGCGCCGGCGCCTCCGCGGGACGCTGTGTGCACTGCGTTGCGGCGGAGCGCACCGATACGACCAGCTGGCCTCGGCCGCGGGGTAGGACGCCTCGCATGTGGAGGACGTGTCGTCCGCGGTCGTCGGCGCGCCGGGCTGGTCCCGAGCCCGCAGGCGCCCAGTCGCGGTGGTGGTCGGCGAGCGGTGGTCGGCGAGCCCGCCGCGAAACCGGGTCCTCGTCGGGCCCGCCGGGCGCCTGCCCGACGAAGTCGAGGGTTGCGAACAGCTCCGTGCTGATGATGCCCATGCAAGGACTCTCGATGCGTTGGTTGCCTCGTCAAGAGGTAGGCCTGCGGGTGCCGGCGGACTCATCGCTGCCGCTGAACCCCCGTCACCTCGTGGACCCTGCGGGCTGAGGTCGTGAAGAACTCGACCTCGGCGACCACGTCCCGAGCGTCATCACACTCGAACCCGTAACCCGATACGTGGTTTCAAGAGGGCAGGGAAGCGGCGGTCCCGGGCGCGTCGGGTCTGGGTGGGCGCGGCCCGACCCTGGGTTGACCGGGGCGGGCGGGGTGGAGGTGGTGCGTGAGCTGGGCCGGGTGCTGGCTTCGCCGACAGCATCGATGCCCAGGTCGGTGAGCTGAAGGCGCGGCGGCGGGGCCTGAGCGGGGGCCAGTTGTTGCTGTCGATGGGGCCGGCTCAGCTGGCCGGGCAGGACCATCTGGTCGGGTTGGACCGGCGCCGCGCGGATGCGGCGGGCCAGAAGTTGGAGCCGGTGCCGACCCCGGCCTCGACCAACCCGGCCGGGATCGCCAAGCGGTTCACCGGTGAGCAGCTTCGCGCGGTGGAGGCGGCGGTCGGGGTGATCAACACCGAGTGGGTCGCCCGGCTGCCGGCGGTCCGGCGCGGGGTGCTGCTGCACAGCGCCACGATCGATGGGGACACCACCGACGTGGAGGTCTACGGCCGCGGCAAGCAGGACGCGGCGCACGCCTACACCGGCGCATTGAACCTGCGCCCGCACCTGGGTTTCTGGGCCGAGGCCGGGGTGCCCCTGGCCGGGGAGCTGATGGGCGGCACGGAGGACCCGCGGGCCAGCTGCGTGGCCTGCTGGACCGGGCCATCGCCGCGCTGCCGGCCGGGGTCGAACGGGTCCGCTGCCGGTGGGACGCCGGCTACTTCGCCGCGGAGCTGGCCACGGCGTGCCTGGGCCGGGGTGTCCAGTTCGCGATCGGCGCCAAACGCACCGCGCCCGTGATGGCGGCTGCGGGCGGTGTTGCCGAGCACGGGTGGGTGCCCGCGGTCGGGATGGAGCACTCCGAGCTGGCCGTGGTGGGCTACCTGCCCGGGACCTGGCCGAAGGATGCGGGCATCGTCTGTGTCGCCCGACGCACCCGGATCCCGGTGGAGAACATCCCGACCGGGCGGGCCCGCAAGCGCCGCACCATCGCGAAGGACCAACTCGCGTTGGCGTTGCAGGGCCGCCTCGATGCCGTGTACGGGTACTCAGTCATCCTGACTAATCTCGACCTCGGCGACCCCGAGCACGACCCGGACGGGCACGCTGAGAAGCTCGCCGAGGTGCAGTGGTGGTACCGGGAAGCCCAGCTGGCGGAGCCTGGCGACGTCGTTGCGAAGCGTGCGCACCGATACCCCGAGCTCGGCTGCCAGGGAGGGTCCGGTGTGGCCGCCAGGCACCTGCAGCTGGGCGAGGAGGCGAAGCAGCCGGGTAGAGGTCGTCAGCACGGGGGAAGGCTGCGAGACAATGCGGAAGTGAACCTGCTGCAATAGATGATGGAATCAGTGGCGCTGGCGACCGATCCACGAAAGGAAAACTCGTCATGGGTACCCCAACCATCGCCACCGTCGTCTTCCCGGCCCGCGAGTTCGAGGCCGGCGTGAACGCGTGGACGTCGGTGTTCGGCACCGGCCCCGCCTTCTCCAGCAGCGGTCAGCAGACCGCGCCCGGTGAAGCCGACTTCGCGGTGTTCAAAACGCCGGACATCGAGATCGCGCTGACGTCCCTGCCCTGGGTGGACGAGCCGCTCCTCTTCCTCGACACCGGCGACATCGAGCAGACCCGACAAGAGCTGGTCGGCTCCGGCGCCACGGGGCTCGGTGAGGTCGCCGACGGTTCGCTCGCCGAGCTCGGCAGCGCTCCCATCACCAACGGAAGCGCCGAGACGGGGATCGTCGAGGTCCCCGGGGCCAGGCTGGCCGTCGTCCGGCTCGCCAACGGGAACCTCCTCGGCCTTCGTCAGTCGATGCCCGTCGCCTGGTGACCTGCGGCGCGGGCAGCTGACCTCGCCGGCGGTCTGCCGGGGGATTGGTCGACGACCGCGGTGTGAGGCTGGCGCAAGGAGTCGAATCGCGGCTGCCCTAGTGCGCGGCGACACCAGGCCCGCCCGGTAGCCGGGTCGAGCCGAAACTCGGTGACGAACAGGGTTGTGGTGTTCACCGGGCCCCAAGCCAGGTACGGGTCGCCGAGGTCGCGCGCCACCTGCCAGGCCTGTTCCAACCGCAGCGGCCCAGGCTCGCCCTCAGGCACCGAAGATGTGGGGAAATGGATGATCCCGGCGCGCCGGACTGCGCCGGTAGGCTAGGCTGGCCGAGTATGTCTTGCACGAGCGGCCTCACTCGGGCGAGGGTCACGTGTTCCTTCGCTGCAAGGCCCCGCATACCCGCCTGGCCGACCACGCGTCGATCTACCGGGTGACCGCAACGACGTTCCGGATCGCCGGGGTGAGCGACGTGAGGGCCGGCACCAGGCTGCTGCGGCACCGCGCCGCCTCCCGGCTGCTGCGCGCGTCGGTGTCGCTGCCGACGATCGCGGCGGTCCTCGGGCATGCCAGCGAAGAGTCGACCAACGTGTACCTGAGCGTCGACGAGGCGCGTCTGCTCGAGTGTGTGCTGCCGGTCCCGGCAGGAGCCCAGCCATGAACACGGCCATGGATACCTCGCATGGGTTCGTCAGCGTGTTCGCGCCGCAGCTGGAGCAGTATCTGGCGTTCAAACAGGCGATGGGCTGCTACGGCACCTCCCGGGTCTGGTATCTGCGCCGGTTCGACAGCTACTGCGCCCGCTACGGCCGCAGCGTGTTCGACCGCGACACCGTCGAAGGATGGGTGCTCGAGCAACTGGACCGGTCCGGCCGGTACCGGTCCTGGATGTCCTACATCCGCGGCTTCGGCCGGTGGCTGCAGGCCCACGGACACACCGACACCTACGTGCTGGGCGACCAGTGGAAAGCACCGTTCGTGCCGGCGCACCCGTACCTGCTCACCCGCGAGGAGATCGACCGGTTCTTCACCGCCGCCGCCCGACTTCACGCGCAGTCCCCGTGGCGGTGGCAAGCGGTCGCGTTCTTCACCCTGATGCACTCGTGCGGGATCCGCACTGGCGAGGCCCGCAACCTGCGCACCGATCAGGTCGACCTGCGCAGCGGCCATCTCGACATCCTCTGGGGCAAGGGAAACCGCAGCCGGCGCCTGCCCATCACGGATCAGGTCACCGACGTGCTGGCCGCCTGCGACCGGGCCTCACGTGACCGGTTCCCCTGGCGGGGAACGTTCTTCGTCTCCGGCAGGGGCAACCCGGTCACCGCCGCGACGGTCGGGGTGGCGTTCAACCGGATCTGGGACCAGGCCGGACTGCCACGCCCCACAGACGGCTCCCAGCCCCGTCCCTACGATCTTCGTCACCACTTCGCCTATGCCAACCTCGAACGGTGGATGGCCGCCGGTGCGGACGCCGCCGCGCTGCTGCCCTATCTGTCGCGTTACATGGGGCACGCGGGCTTTGAGTCCACCTACTACTACGTGCACACCTCGCCCGACTTCATGCGTGGTTACGCCGACCTCACCGCCGACGCCGGCGCGTCGCTGCTGCCGGAGGTGGGGTTCGAATGAAACGCGCCCCGGCCACCGACGCCCCGAACCTGTTCGGCTTCGCCAGAAACTACCTGCACGGCTACCTGCCCAAGGTGCGCGGGCTGTCCCCGAAGACGATCCAGGCCTACCGGATCAGCCTGGAGTGCTTCCTGGGCTACCTGACCGAGGCCGAGCACCTCGACCGGACCCAGATCAGCTTCGAACTGTTCGACCGAGCCCACCTGAAGGCCTGGCTGACCTGGATGCGCGAGCAGCGCCACTACGCACCCAAAACCATCGCGCTGCGGCTGACCGCGATCAAGACGTTCCTGGCCTACTGCTCCCACGAGGACATCACCCTGATCGCGCTCAGCCAGACCGCCAAGCCGCTGCGGGCCCCGGCCAGCCCCCGAACACCGATCGAGTACCTGACCGAACCCGAAACCCGGGCCGTGCTGGCCGCGCACGCCGGCGCCACCGCCAAGTCACGCCGCAACCGGATGCTGCTGATCATGCTGTACGACACCGCTGCCCGCGTCAGCGAGATCACCGACCTGACCCTGCACGACCTGGCCCTGACCCCACCCGGGCACGTCACCCTGACCGGCAAACGGAACAAGACCCGCACCGTGCCGATCACCAGCACCACGATCGAGCACCTGCGCGTGTACCTGGGCGAGTTCCACCCCAACCACACCCAACTGCCCGCGACCCGGCCGGTGTTCTACAGCCAGCACCACGGCCAGCCCAGCAGGCTCTCCACCGACACCGTCTCCGCCGTGCTCAAGACCGCCGCGGCCGCCGCCCGCACCGTCTGCCCCAGCGTCCCGGCAGACATCCACTGCCACATGCTGCGCAAGACCAAGGCCATGGACCTCTACCAGCACGGCATCCCGCTGCCGATCATCATGCGCCTGCTCGGCCACGAGAACACCTCCACCACCGCAGCGTTCTACGCCTTCGCCACCCTCGACATGATGCGAGACGCCGTCAACGCAGCCACGCCCGCCATCACCGCCGAACCCGCCGAACGGCTCACCCAGGAGACCGTCAACGCGCTCTACGACCTCCGATAGCACGAATCGTTAAGCCGAGGAATCACACCAGTACCCCTCAGGCACAGGCCAGTTCCCGGAACCTCGGCTTAACAAGAACCTCGGCATAA